>NZ_RCZM01000002.1 GCF_006438965.1 Pedococcus bigeumensis | reverse complement strand
ACCTTGCCGCCGGCGCCGACCTTGACGATGACCAGGTTGGCCACCGCCTGGCCTGCGACGAAGTTCAGGTTCGACGCGGTCGGACGCACCTGACCGGAGGGGAAGACGGTGAGGTATCCGCTCCGAGTGGGCGCGACGGCAGTCACGTTCAACACCACAGCGCCGACCCCCGAGGCAGGCACCCCGCCTCGACCGACAACCTGCAGGTCGACCAGGCCTCCCGAGCCCACCGCAGCCTTCGGCGCACCCACACCAGCCCGGGTGTCCAACACCCGCGACGGCGCCAGTGCGGCGTACTCCGAACCGCTGGGGTACCAGCCCATCACGTCCGCGACGAGGTGGGTCTGTCCGCTGGAGTTGTACAACGCGACCTTGCCGCCGGCGCCGACCTTGACGATGACCAGGTTGGCCACCGCCTGGCCTGCGACGAAGTTCAGGTTCGACGCGGTCGGACGCACCTGACCGGAGGGGAAGACGGTGAGGTATCCGCTCCGAGTGGGCGCGACGGCAGTCACGTTCAACACCACAGCGCCGACCCCCGAGGCAGGCACCCCGCCTCGACCGACAACCTGCAGGTCGACCATGCCTCCCGGGCCCACCGCAGCCTTCGGCGCACCCACACCAGCCCGGGTGTCCAACACCCGCGACGGCGCCAGGGGGACATAGGAAGTTGGCGTGGCGGCCATCGCTCCCGTGGCGTTCCCGAGCTGAATGAACGACAGGAGGAGGACAGGGACAAGTAGGCGGAGAGTTCGGCGCACATCAACCTCGACAGCTCGGGCCGACAGCGCGGCAACGGTGACCAATGCCGAACCCTCGTCAGGGGGTCCAGGCAAACCGCAGTCTAGATCGGCCGGACGGAGGTTTTGCGCCCTTTTGAAGGACTTGGTCCGATCCGCCCCATGTGGTTCTGCGGACCGGCCCTCGCTCCTGCGTTGCGCGCTTCCACGAGGAGCTGAGGTGGCGACGCTCGTACGTTGACACCGGTCCGCAGAGCCCCACCCGTACGCAGCACTGAACCCTTGCCACGGATCACGGCCGTGGTTTCACCCGTCGTAGTTGTGCCATCTCCAGCCTCAGGCTCCTGACCTCGGCGACGAGGTCGGACACGCCTTCCTCGGTGCGCTCCTCTGCGGCCTGCACCTCGGCCACCTTCTCGACGAACCATGAGGCCAACGCGGCCGTGATGACACCAAGCAGGGCTATTCCAGTCAGCATGAGTCCGACCCCCACGAAGCGCCCCTCTGTGGTGGTGGGGAACTGGTCGCCGTAGCCGACGGTGGTCACGGTCGTGGCCGCCCACCAGAGGGCATCGCCGAACGAGTCGATGTTGGCCTCGGGGTTGGTGCGCTCGGCGTCAAGCATCGCCAGCGCCGCGACGAAGCCGACAATGCCCACCGCGGCGACGACGTACGCCACGACCCGGCCGCGGACGAATCCCTTCCCTCGGCGGCTGAGGATGTTGAGTGCCACCACGGCGCGCAGCGCTCGGAGTGGGCGCAGCATGGGGACGGCCAGCGTGACGACGTCGAGCCAGTTGCGGCGCAGGAAGTCCCAGCGATGCTCGGCAAGAGTCAAACGCGCGATCAAGTCGAGGCCGAAGACGATCCAGACGGCCCACGAGACTGCGGAGCAGACGTGGCCAGCAGTCCGAGGGATGCCGGGCTGGAGGATCGGCCAGGCATAGGCCACGAGGAACAACCCAGCCGCTACAAGCAGGGGGACGCTGGTTCGCCGCTCCCAGCGCTCCACCTGGAGGTCGGACACGTGGCGACGGTAGCGGACCGAACTGGCCGCTGTAGGCCGGATGGCGGACTCCCACAAACGGACGACCGCAGCA
The DNA here is from genome assembly GCF_006438965.1 of Pedococcus bigeumensis. Lineage (GTDB taxonomy): Bacteria > Actinomycetota > Actinomycetes > Actinomycetales > Dermatophilaceae > Pedococcus > Pedococcus bigeumensis_A. The sequence continues at coordinate 714,116 of NZ_RCZM01000002.1, read as the reverse complement.
GGCGCGATGACTGTCACGCTTGCCCCAGCAGGGCCGGACGTCCCTGCCATCGATCCAGGGACGGAGCCAACAATGACCAGCTACATCATCAAGTTGCAGGCAAAGCGGACCGAGCGCGGCGCCACCGCCGTCGAGTACGGCCTGATGGTCGCCCTCATTGCGCTTGTCATCATCGGCGCCGTGACACTGCTCGGAAACAACATCTCGGGCATCTTCAACGGCGCTGCCACCACGATCTGAGGTGGGGGGAGTCCTGCCCCCAACCCCATCAACAAGACAGCACCCCCGCCTGAGTGGCGAGGGTGCTGTCTCGAGTTGTGACGTGGCCGCCTAGATGTCGTAGTACATCTCGAACTCGTGCGGGTGCGGGCGGAACCGGATCGGGTCGACCTCGTTCTTGCGCTTCCACTCGATCCAGGTCTCGATGAGGTCCTTGGTGAACACGTCACCCTCGAGCAGGAACTCGTGGTCGGCCTCCAGGGCGGCCAGCACCTCGGGGAGCGAACCGGGGACCTGCGCGATCGCGTCGTGCTCCTCCGGCGGCAGCTCGTAGAGGTCCTTGTCCACCGGCTCCGGGGGCTCGATCCGGTTCTTGATGCCGTCGAGACCAGCCATCAGCATCGCGGAGAACGCGAGGTAGGGGTTGGCCGACGGGTCCGGAACGCGGAACTCGACGCGCTTGGCCTTCGGGTTGTCACCGGTGATCGGGATCCGGATGCACGCCGAGCGGTTGCGGGCCGAGTAGACCAGGTTGACCGGAGCCTCGTAGCCCGGGACGAGGCGGTGGTAGGAGTTCACCGTCGGGTTCGTGAAGGCGAGCAGCGCCGGGGCGTGCTTGAGCAGGCCACCGATGTACCAGCGAGCCAGGTCGGACAGACCGCCATAGCCGCGCTCGTCGTAGAACAGCGGCTCGCCGTCCTTCCAGAGCGACTGGTGCGAGTGCATACCCGAACCGTTGTCGCCGAAGATCGGCTTCGGCATGAAGGTGACGGTCTTCCCGCCATCCCACGCGACGTTCTTCACGATGTACTTGAACTTCAGCACGTCGTCAGCAGCCTGCTTCAGCGTGTTGAAGCGGTAGTTGATCTCCTGCTGGCCGGCGGTGCCGACCTCGTGGTGGGCGCGCTCGACGGACAGGCCGGCCTCCTCGAGGGCCAGGGTCATCGCGTCGCGCATGTCCGCGAAGTGGTCGGTCGGCGGGACCGGGAAGTAGCCACCCTTGTAGCGGGTCTTGTACCCCTTGTTGCCACCCTCTTCCTCGCGGCCGGTGTTCCACGCGGCCTCGATGGAGTTGATGTAGTAGTAGCTGGCGTTCTGCTTGGTCTCGAACCGCACGTCGTCGAAGACGTAGAACTCGGCCTCGGCACCGAAGTAGGCGGTGTCGGCGATGCCGGTCGACTTGAGGTAGGCCTCGGCCTTGGCCGCGATGTTGCGCGGGTCGCGGGAGTACTCCTCGCCCGTGAACGGGTCGACGATGGAGAAGTTGAGGATGAGCGTCTTTTCCTTGCGGAACGGGTCGAGGTACGCGCTCGTGGGGTCCGGGATCAGCTTCATGTCGGACTCGTGGATGGCCTGGAAGCCGCGGATCGAGGATCCGTCGAACATCTGCCCTTCCTTGAAGAAGTCCGCGTCGAGGCTCTTGGCCGGCACGTTGAAGTGCTGCATCACGCCGGGCAGGTCACAGAACCGCACGTCGACGAAAATGACGTCTTCGTCCTTGATGAACTTCAGGACCTCGTCAGCATTGCTGAACAAAGTGCATCCTCCTGTTGGTGGGGCGGTGGCGCAGAGCGTCCACGCACGACTGACTGACTTGGTGTCGACCACGACACTAACGGCTGGGGATTACCCACCCATGACCCGAATGTTTCGCGGGTGTTACGCCCACATAGGCTTTCCTCGTGGTCGACCGCAAGGACATCGGTTCGTGGCTCGAGGGGCCGGGTTCGCGCTCGGGTGCGCCCTCGGCATACCCCGGTGAGCGGTTGGGTATGCCGCGTGACGGCGCCGGTTCGATGGCCCGGTTCGGGCGCCGCCTGCTCGGGGCGATCATCGACTGGACCGCCTGCCAGCTGATCGCGGCCGCGTTGTTCAGCGTGCCGCTGCCGTTCGCGGGGGTGGCCTCCCGTGGGGACACCACCATCCTGCTGGCGCTGTTCGCGCTGGAGAACCTGCTCCTGCTGAGCACCACCGGCTACACCCTCGGCCACCGCATCGTCGGCCTGCGCGTGCTGTCCCTGGACGGCCAGCGGGCGCGGCCGTTCCAGGTGCTGGTGCGCACCGTCCTGCTCTGCCTGTTCCTGCCGGCGCTGTTCTGGGACAAGGACGGCCGCGGCCTGCACGACAAGGCCGCGGGCACCCTCATCGCCAGGGGTTGACCAACGGGGCTGACGGGCGGCGGGGGCGCGTCAGCTCAGCGACGGGTGATCACGTCGCGGATCCGGCCCGTCGCCTCGCTGAGGATCTCGATGATCTCCCGGCTCTGGTCGCTCGTGAGCCCGTGCCGCTTCCACGCGCCCCGCGCCTCGGAGCGCAGCTCGGCAACAGCTTGCTCAAGGTCGCGAATTGCCTTGGGGTCACTGCCCTTCCAGCCATTCCAGGGCTCGGGCCCGCCGACCGGTGTCGCGGTCCGCCTGGCCTCCTGCGCGGCAGCCTTGAGCTCCGCGCGCAGGTCCTTGGTCTGGCCGCGGACCCGGGAACGGACCTGCTCGGCGAGCTCGCGCACCGACAGGTCGAGGTCGGACTCGAGGCTGGACAGGTCGTCCTGGCGCGCTCGCACCTCCTCGCGACCGGCGTCGGTGATCCGGTAGATCGCCTTGCGTCCCTCATCGGACCGCTCGACCAGCCCTTCCTCCTCGAGCTTGGCCAGCCGTGGGTAGACGGTCCCGGCGCTGGGGGTGTAAAGCCCGTTGAACCGGTGCTCGAGGTCCTGGATGACCTCGTAGCCGTGCCGCGGGCCCTCGTTCAGGAGAGCCAGCAGGTAGAGCCGGAGCTGCCCGTGCGCGAAGACGGGGCTCATGCGGACGCCTCGTCCACCGGCGCCGCGGGGCTGGCCTTGAGGACCACGACGTTGCCGGACACGGCATTCGCCTTCAGCCGCAGGCTGCCGTCACCCTCGGTGAGCCGGTTGCCGGACTGGCGCGAGTGCTTGTCGATGGTGTGGCCGTCGATGACGACCTGGCCCGAAGCGGTGTTGACCTGGACGTCGTAGCCACCGTGCGGGGCGCGGACGGTCACGTCACCGGAGACGGAGTTGGACTTGATGGTGGCGGCACCGTTGACCAGGTCGAGGGCGACATCGCCGCTGACCGTGCTGATGCTCACCTCGGGCACGTCGCTGTGCTGGGCGGTCACCGCGCCCGAGACCGAGTGCACCTTGAGCGGACCACGCACGTTGCCGCACTCCACCTCACCGCTGACGGTGTTGACGTCGACCGCCCCGACGATGTCGTCGATGGTGATCGAGCCGGAGACGGTGTTGGCCCTGGCGCCCGACCGCATACCGGCGAGGAGTCCGCTGGCGCTGACGGTGCTGACCGTGGTCTCGGCGTCCTCGGGGATCGAGATGCTGAGGGCGACCCGGTTGCGGTCGAGGCCGTCGAAGGCCTGGCGCACCTTGTCCAGGATCCGGGTGGAGTCCACGCCGTGGGTGATCTTGAGCTTCGACCCGTCCCAGACGACCTTGAGAGGCATGCCCTCGACCTTGGCGATCTCGACGCGGGCGGTGGGGGAGTCGGTGTGGGTCACGACGTCGACCCGACCGCCGACGATCGCCACGCTGAGCCGGCGGACCCGCTCACCGTCGCCACCGATGTCGAGCACCCTGGCGGTGTCGATCGACCATTCCTCGCTCATGGGATGTCCTTTCGCTGTTCTTCATCTCGCGCTATATCGCGTGTCGAGACTCACGTTATATCGCGAATGCCGCGTGGGCAAGTCCCCGGGCGCGCCCCCTGCTGAGCCGGCGCTGCGCCTGAAACAATCCGTGTGTGACGACGCGCCGCATCGCCCTGTGCACCTGGTCCGACCCGTCGTACCTCGACCCCGAGCCCCCGCAGATCGCTGCGGTGCTGCGCGACATGGGCTTCGAGGCGGAGGTCGTCGTCTGGCACGACGAGGTCGACTGGGCGTCGTTCGACCTCGTCGTGATCCGCTCGACCTGGGACTACTTCGACCGTCTCGAGGAGTTCCTCGACTGGGCGGACCGGGTCGACTCCGCGTCACGAATCATCAACAGCCCCAAGGTCATACGTTGGAACTCCCACAAGGGCTACCTCGCACAGCTGGGGGAGGCTGGCATACCGGTGCTGCCCAGTCTCGCCCTCGCGAAGGGGGCGGCGCGCCCCGTCGAGCGGATGCTGGCCACGGGGTGGGGCGAGGTCGTGATCAAGCCGGCCGTCGATGGGGGCGCCCGGGGAGCGCTCAAGGGTCCAGCCATCTCGCCGGAGACCGCGGACCACCTGAGCCGACTGGTCGAGGCCGGCGACACGATCGTCCAGGCCTACGCACCCAGTGTGGAGCTGGGGGAGACGTCGTTGTTCTTCTTCGGTGGCACCTTCTCGCACGCGGTGCGCAAGGTCCCCAAGCCCGGCGACTACCGCGTCCAGGCGATGCACGGTGGCTCCGAGGAGGACCACGAGCCCACGTCCGAGGAGCTCGAGGTGGCCACCATGGCGATGGCGATGGCGCCCGACGAGCTCGTCTACGCCCGTGTCGACCTCCTCGACGTGACGGGCCAGCCGACCCTGATGGAGCTCGAGCTGATCGAGCCCGATCTCTTCCTGCGGACCGCCCCGGGGTCGGTGGAACGCTTCGCTGTCGCGGTGGCGGCCCAGCTGCAGGGGTGACTCCGCGCGCCGGAGTGAGCACGCGGCATACCAAAGGTCACGAGAAGGTCACGAAATGAGAACGCTCCCACGGAACTCTTGACCCGACCGCGGACTCGGTCCCACTCTGTTCGGGAGCGCTCCCATAAGGGGGCCCGACGAAAGGTGCAACGGTGCACTCACGTTCTCGCTGGCTGGTTCCCGCAGCCGCAATGATCGCTACGGCCGCCCTCACCGCCGCGTGCGGCGGCGACGGCGGCGGCTCCACCTCATCCGGCGAGAAGGTCACGCTGCGGGTGAGCACGTTCGGCAAGTTCGGCTACACGGACCTGTACAAGCAGTACATGAAGGACCACCCCACCGTCACGGTCGTCGAGACCGCCGAGGGTGACCTGGGCAAGTACAACACCCAGCTCATCCAGCGGATCGCGGCCGGTTCCGGTGCTGGCGACGTCGTCGCCATCGAGGAGGGGCAGGTCGTCAACTTCCTCCAGAGCGCCGACAAGTTCGTGAACCTGCAGAAGTACGGCAGCAACGAGCTCAAGGACAACTGGCTGCCCTGGAAGTACGCCAACGCCACCACCGCAGACGGTGCGACCACCATCGGTCTCGGCACCGACGTCGGTGGCCTGGCCATGTGCTACCGCAAGGACCTCTTCGAGAAGGCCGGCCTCCCGACCGACCGGGTGGAGGTCGGCAAGCTCTGGCCCACCTGGGATGCCTACATCGCGACCGGCCAGCAGTACCAGGCCGGCATCAAGGACGCGAAGTCGCACTTCGTCGACAGCGCCACCAACACCTACAACTCGATCCTCATGCAGTCCGGCGACCACACCTACTTCGACCGGAGCGACAAGCTCGTCATCGACAGCAACCCCGCCGTGAAGTCGGCGTGGGACGAGTCGCTGAAGATGGTCAGCACCGGCCTGTCGGCCAAGCTCAAGGCGTTCTCGCCGGAGTGGAACGCCGGGTTCAAGAACGGTTCGTTCGCCACCCTGGCCTGCCCCGCGTGGATGACCGGCTACATCAAGGACCAGGCGGGCGCCGAGAACACCGGCAAGTGGGACATCACGACGGTCCCCGGCGGTGGTGGCAACTGGGGTGGCTCCTGGCTGGGAGTCCCGACGCAGAGCAAGCACCAGAAGGAAGCCGTCGAGCTCGCCAAGTTCCTCACCACCGGTGAGAGCCAGCTGGCGGCGTTCAAGGCGGCGGGCAACCTCCCGTCGAACCCCAAGCTCTACACCGAAGCGGCCCTGAAGGACGCGAAGAACGACTACTTCAACAACGCGCCGGTCGGTGAGCTGTTCGTCGCCGGAGCGGCCAACCTGAAGCCGGTCTACCTCGGTGCGAAGAACCAGCCGGTGCGGGATGCTGTCGAGAACGCCCTGCGATCCGTCGAAGGCGGACAGCGCACCACGGCAGCAGGGTGGGCCGAGGCCCTCGCGGCGGCCCAGAAGGCCGCCAAGTAGCCCAGCGGACCACCTGACCGCGCTCGGGTGCCGGCGTTTCTCGCGGCCGGCACCCGAGCGTCACCAGCGAGCACCACCTCGCCGACCACACCACAGGGAGCACCGTGACCACCACGACGCCGACGGGCAAGGCCACGAGCGCGGCCACGCCCGGGGCACCCGGCTCACCGGGAGCGCCGGGAGCGCCGGGCTCGACACCGCGCTGGCGGCAGCGCCTCAGGCGGGCCGACACCCGGCTGTCGCCCTACGCCATGGTCTCCCCGTTCTTCCTGCTGTTCGCCGTCTTTGGGTTCTTCCCACTGGTCTACACCGCGTGGGTGTCGATGCACGACTGGAGCCTGCTGGCGGGTGACCAGGGCTGGCTCGGGCTCGGCAACTACAGCGAGCTGATGCAGGACAAGGACTTCTGGAACGCGATGCTCAACACCTTCGCGATGTTCGTCATCGCGACCGTGCCGCAGCTCGTCCTGGCCATGGTCCTGGCGCAGATGCTCAACGCCAGGCTGCGGGGTGCCACTGCCTGGCGGATGGGCATCCTGCTCCCGAACGTCACGTCCGTGGCGGCGGTCGGGATCATCTTCACGCTGATGTTCAGTCGCGACTTCGGGCTGTTCAACTGGGTGCTCGGCCACGTCGGGGTCGAACCCATCGCCTGGCAGGACCACCGCTGGTCGTCCTGGCTGGCGATCTCCACGATGGTGGACTGGCGCTGGACCGGCTACAACGCCCTGATCCTGCTGGCGGCTCTGCAGTCGGTGCCGGTCGAGATCTACGAGGCGGCCCGCATCGACGGGGCCAACGGCTGGCGCACCTTCTGGTCGATCACCGTGCCGATGCTGCGCCCGACCCTGATCTTCGTGTCCGTGGTGGCAACGATCGGTGGCACCCAGCTGTTCACCGAACCCCTGCTGTTCAACCCGGGAGCAAACTCCATCGGCGGCGGCACGACCGCGCAGTTCCAGACCGCGGCGATGTACCTCGTCCAGCAGGCCTTCACCGGCCAACGGTTCGGGTATGCCGCGACGATCGCCTGGGTGCTCTTCCTGTTCATCGCGGTCTTCTCGGCAGTGAACGTCCTGCTGCTGCGCCGCATCCGGTCGGCGGAGTGAGGCGGACATGACCCAGACCCAGATCCCTGCGGTGGTGCCACCGGTGGCCGCGCCGTCGAAGCCACCGAGCGCGCGCCACACCCGATCGCTCGCTCGCCTGGCCGCGCAGAGCACCGGAGCCACCCCTGCGGGCAAGCTCATCTACCTGTGCCTCGCGATCTCGGTGCTCCTCGCCGCCGGACCGCTCTACTACATGGTCGTGATGGCTTCCCGGCCCAACAGCGACATCACCTCGACCCCGCCGCCGCTCACTCCGGGGAACCAGCTCGGCGCCAACATCACCCGGGTGTTCGACAACCAGGACGTGATGTTCGGCCAGGCGATGGTGAACTCGGTGCTCGTTGCCGGCGTCGCCACCGTATCGGTCGTCGTGCTGTCGGCCCTGGCCGGCTTCGCCTTTGCCAAGTTGCGGTTCCGCGGGCGAAATGCGTTGCTGCTCATCGTGATCGGCACGATGATGGTCCCGGTCCAGCTCGGCCTCGTGCCGCTCTACATGCTGATGGGCAAGCTCGGTCTCGCGGGTACCCTCCCGTCGGCGCTGCTGCCGTTCCTCGTCAGCGGCTTCGGGGTCTTCATGATGCGGCAGTATGCGGCGCAGGCGATCCCCAACGAGCTCATCGAGGCGGCGCGCGTCGATGGAGCGTCGACATTCCGGATCTTCTTCTCGGTCGTCTTCCCGATCCTGCGTCCGGCCGCGGCGGTGCTCGGGCTGCTCACCTTCATGGAGCGCTGGAACGACTTCCTGTGGCCCTACCTGACCCTGGACGCCGAACACCCCACCGTTCAGGTGGCGCTGTCGAGGCTTTCCGGCGGCTACTACACCGACCAGGCGCTGGTCATGGCAGGCACCCTTCTGGGGACCCTGCCGCTCGTCATCGTGTTCATCGTGTTCGGCCGCCAGATCATCGGCGGCATCATGCAGGGCGGAGTCAAGGGATGACCATGCCGATCCACAACTCACTGTCGCGCAACGACTTCCCGACCGACTTCGCCTGGGGCGTGGCCACGTCGAGCTACCAGATCGAGGGGGCCACGGCCGAGGGCGGCAGGGGCCAATCGATCTGGGACACCTTCGCCGCAACCCCCGGGCGTGTCATCGACGGGGACAACGGCGACGTCGCGGTCGAGCACTTCAAACGCTTCGGTGACGACGTTGACCTGATGTCACGGCTCGGGATCGAGGCCTACCGCTTCTCCATCGCGTGGCCGCGCATCCAGCCGACCGGCAGGGGCCCGGCAAGCCCTGAGGGCATTGACTTCTACGACCAGCTCGTCGACACCCTGCTGGCGCAGGGCATCACGCCGTGGGCAACCCTGTACCACTGGGACCTCCCGCAGACGCTGGAAGATGCCGGCGGCTGGCCGGCCCGCGACACGGCATACCGGTTTGCGGAGTATGCCGGGCACGTCGCCGATGCCCTCGGCGACCGGGTCAAGCACTTCATCACCCTCAACGAGCCGTGGTGCTCGGCCTTCCTCGGCTACGGCAGCGGTCGGCACGCCCCGGGACGGGCCGACGGCGCGGACGCCCTCGCGGCGGCCCACCACCTCATGCTCGGACACGGGCTGGCGGTCCAGCAGCTGCGCGAACTGGTGCCGGACGCGCAGGTCGGCATCACCCTGAACCTCTATCCGGTAGCGGGCGTCCACGACGGCCACGGGGTCGACGACGCGGTCCGGCGCATCGACGGGCTGTCGAACCGCTGGTTCCTCGACCCGGTGCTGCGGGGGGCCTACCCCAAGGACGTGGTCGAGGACGTCGCGCACGTGAGCGACCTCGGGTTCGTCGCGGAGGGCGACCTCGGGACGATCGCGAGCCCCCTCGACTTCCTGGGCGTGAACTACTACACCCGCCACATCGTGGGGCCGGGCGCCTTCCCCGGGTCAGGCGTGGTCGAATTCGCCGACCGTGGTCTGCCCACGACGGCGATGGGCTGGGAGGTGGACCCCGACGGCCTGTTCGACATCCTCACCCGGGTGACGCGGGACTACGGCGACCTGCCGCTGGTGATGACCGAGAACGGCGCGGCGTTCGACGACGAGCTGAGCGCGGACGGGTTGGTCCACGACCCGCTGCGGATCGACTTCCTGGCTGGCCACCTCGAGGCGGCAGGTCGGGCGGTTGCTGCCGGCGTGCCACTGCAGGGCTACTTCGCGTGGTCCCTGATGGACAACTTCGAGTGGGCCGAGGGATATGCGAAGCGTTTCGGCATCGTGCACGTCGACTTCGAGACCCAGGTGCGGACGGTCAAGGACAGCGGTCGCTGGTATGCCGCGTTCCTCGCCGGGGACCGCACGCAATACTGACCCCATGAGGCGCAGCTCGTGAGCAACAGCACCGGCGGACAGCCCACGCTCGAAGAGGTGGCGGCACGGGCGGGCGTGGGTCGCGGCACGGTCTCGCGGGTGGTCAACGGGTCTCCGCAGGTGTCGGAACGGACCCGGGTGCGCGTCATGCGGGCGGTCGACGAGCTGGGCTACGTGCCGAACATGGCGGCACGCGCGTTGGTGACCCGTCGCACCGGGGCCATCGCCCTGGTGATCAGCGAACCCGAGGAGCGCATCTTCGGGGAGCCCTTCTTCGCCGGAGTCGTCCGCGGCATCACCACCGTCGTGGGCGATGCGTCCCGTCAGCTGGTTCTCGCGCTGGCCCAGACCCGTGAGCAGGTCGACCGGCTGGACACCTACCTCACGCCGCAGCACGTCGACGGCGTGCTCATGCTCTCGGCCCACGACTCCGACACCCTGCCCAGCCGGATCCAGGGCCGCGGGCTGCCGATCGTCCTGTGTGGACGTCCCGGACAGTTCGCCGGGATGAGCTATGTCGACGTCGACAACACCGGGGGAGCCCGCGACGCGGTGACCCACCTGGTCTCCGGCGGACGTGGCGCCGTCGCCCTGATCGCCGGGCCGCAGGACATGATCGCTGGGCGCGACCGCCTCGACGGGTACCGGGACGCCCTCAGGGCTGCCGGTCGAGAGGTCGAGGACTCGCTCGTCGAGGTCGGCGACTTCAGCGAGGCGAGCGGGGCGGCAGCCATGCGGACCCTGCTGGACCGGCGGCCCGACATCGACGCCGTCTTCGCGGCCAGTGACCTGATGGCCCTCGGCGCCCTGCGGGTGCTGCGCGAAGCCGGGCTCAAGGTGCCCACGGACGTCGCCCTGGTGGGCTTCGACGACGGGCCGCTCGCCGCCGTGTCCGACCCTCCGCTCACGACGGTGCACCAGCCGATGGAGCAGCTGGGTCGCGAGATGGCCACCATGCTGCTCGCCCAGATCAGCAGCGGGGGCGTCGCGGCCCCGGAGCACCTCGTGCTCGACGCCTCACTGGTCGAGCGCGCCTCTAGCTAGCGGGCTCGATCCTCAGCGGCCGCACTCGATGTGGCCGCTTCGTCAGCGCTCCTCCGGGCAGGTCCCTCGTTTCTCGGGCCTACCCTTCCCCCGCTAGATCCTCAGCGGCCGCGCATCGCCTTGCGGTCGACACGGGCGCGCATCGGGTCCATGCCCGCGGGGATCGGCGGACGCAGGCCGCCTAGCGACTTGAGGCGCTTGTTGACGGCCGAGACCTCTTCCTTCGTGAGGACCGGCTTCATCCGGGTCAGCTTGCCGCTGAGCTTGCGGATCGGCACCTGGTCCGCACCGTCACCCACGACGACCGAGATCACCGGAACGCCGGGAGCCACGCGCTCGACCTTCTTGCGCTCCTGGGTGAGCAGCTTGGTGCGACGCGCGTCAGGACCCTCGCCGATGAGCACGATGCCGGGACGACCCAGGGCGCGGTAGACGAACGCCGCGGTGGCGACGTCCTCGGGACGCGTACCCCGCGCGCCGTCGACGGCCACGGGCTGCTGGTCGAAGAACCAGCCGCGGCGCAGGCCGCCCAGGGCGGCGCCAGCCGCGCCGGGCTGACCCTCGAGCGACTTGTAGGCCGCCCGCTCAGCCATCCGGGACAGCACGAGCGTGGCAGCCAGCAGGCCCATCGGGATGGACAGGAACAGGGCGTACTTCCAGTGGCCCAGGAGCACGCCGATGCCCACGCCGACCGCGAGGACAGCGACGAAGGCGAGCAGCATCCACCACGGGATGGTGGGGTCCGCCTTGCGCGATGCGGTGAACACCTGACGGATCTGGGCGAACCGGCCCGGCTTCTTGGGCGTGTCTGACTCTTGCTTTTCCTTGCGGGCCATGAGGGTCAGGATACGGGTGTCAGGCGGACGCGCCCAACGCGCCCGGCTGGCGGGCGGCGAGCAGCGAGGAAGCCTCCTGGCGGGCGGGGTCCCCGGCGGCCTCGGCGAGGTGCTGCAGGTGCTCGGGGATGTCGCGGCCCCACTTCTTCATGGCGGTCGCCCAGAGCCGTCCGGCCCGGTACGACGAGCGCACGAGCGGGCCGGCCATGACGCCCTTGAAGCCCATCTCCTGGGCGACGTCGCTCCAGTGGACGAACTCCTCGGGCTTGACCCACCGGTCGATCGGGTGGTGCAGCTTGGACGGGCGGAGGTACTGGGTGATGGTGAGGATGTCGCAGCCGGCGTCGTGCAGGTCGCCGATCGCCTGCTCCACCTCGTGGTCCTCCTCGCCCATGCCGAGGATGAGGTTGGACTTGGTCACCAGCTCGGCGTCGCGGGCCATGGAGAGGACCTTGAGCGACTTCTCGTAGGTGAAGGCGGGCCGGATCTGCTTGAAGATGCGCGGCACGGTCTCGAGGTTGTGGGCGAACACCTCGGGTCGTGCGTCGAACAGCTGGCCGACGAGCTCGGGCTTGGCCCCGAAGTCGGGCGGCAGGATCTCGACGCCGGTGTTCGGGTTCTTGGCGTGGATCTGGCGGATCGTCTCGGCATACAGCCAGGCGGCGCCGTCGGGCTGGTCGTCACGGGCGACGCCGGTCACGGTGGAGTAGCGCAGGCCCATCTGGGCGACTGACTCTGCGACCCGGCGCGGCTCGTCCCGGTCGAGCGACTCGGGGCGGCCGGTGGCGATGTCGCAGAAGTCGCAGCGGCGGGTGCAGACGTCACCGCCGATGAGGAAGGTCGCCTCGCGGTCCTCCCAGCACTCGAAGATGTTGGGGCAACCGGCCTCCTGACACACCGTGTGCAGACCCTCGGTCTTCACCATCGAGTGGAGCTTGGTGTACTCGGGCCCCATCTTGGCGGTGGTCCGGATCCACTCGGGTTTGCGCTCGATCGGCGTCTCGGCGTTGCGCGCCTCGACGCGCAGCAGTCGGCGGCCCTCGGGTGCGATGGTCACGCGCGATCCCCTTCACTCACCAAAGCGCCCGGAGGTCACCGGGCGTCCTTCAAGGGTACGCCTGTGGCTCCACGGGTATTCCCGTGCCCTCACGCCGCGCCCCGACCCGCCCTGTTGGAAGCGAAACTTCCCGATATCCGGAAGTTTCGCTTCCAACAGGGCGGGTCGGACGGGTCGGCCCGGTGTGCTGGCTAGGCGCTGACCTTGCGGCTGTGGAACAGCGCCCTGGTGAGCAGGTCGACGGTGGGCCCGACGAACAGCGACACGAGCAGCGTGCCGGGCCCGACCGCGGCCCCGAGCGCCCAGCCGATCAGGCCGCTGATCGCCTGCAGCACCGTGTAGCTCCACTTGAACGGCATCGGCGGGTCGAAGGAGATCGCGGCGGCCTCCGCGGGACCCGCCCCGGTGTGCGAGGCGAGATAGCCCGCCACGCCAAGGGACAGCAGGGCAAAGGCGATGGCCAGCTCGACGAACCGTGCACCCAGCGCGTCGGGTGTCGGCAGGAGGGGGAGCAGCAGGCTGACCGTGCTTCCGACGACGACCGTCTGCACGATGGTGCCAACACCCGGCCGGGTGCCCCGGCTCCACGCCAGCGCGATGAGGAGCACCCCGACGCTGGCGTTGACGACCACGAACGGCAGCCCGGACGTCTTCGTGAGTCCGGAGATGAGGGTGGAGTAGCCGTCCGAGCCCAGCGCCGCGTCGAGCAGGCAGGCGACGCCGGCACCCAGGACGATGCACGAGAGCACCAGCTGCACGAGGCGTCGCGACAGGCTTGCGGGAGCGGTGTGCTTCGTGGTCAAGGGGATCTGCGAGGTGCCCGAGCGCCGACGGCGCCCGTCACGCGCCCGAGGCGAGGACGTCGCCGAGGTGCTTCTCGGCATACGGGAGCACGTCCTGGACGGTGACCACGCGCCCCGCCTCGCGGCTCAGCGAGCTCACGCCCGCGTCGTCGATGCCGCAGGCGACGATGTTGTCCGCCCACGAGAGGTCCGCGTCGCAGTTGAGGGCGAAGCCGTGCATGGTGACCTGGTGGCTCACCCGTACGCCGATGGCGCCGAGCTTGCGGTCCGGACGACCGCCCGGGTGGTCGTCGGCCAGCGCCCAGACACCGCTGCGGTCCTCGACCCGGGTGACCTCGACGTCGAACTCGCGGCAGGTGCGGATCATGACCTCTTCGAGGCGGCGCACGTGGGCGACCACGTCGATCGGTACGCCGTGCAGCCGGACGATGGGGTAGCCGACGAGCTGACCCGGGCCGTGCCAGGTGATCAGGCCCCCGCGGTCCACGTCGATGACCGGCGTGCCGTCGAACGGCCGCTGGTGCGCTTCCGTGCGCTTGCCGGCGGTGTAGACCGCGGCGTGCTCGAGCAGCAGCACGGTGTCCTCGCCACCCTCGACGACTGCGGCGTGCACCTCCCGCTGGTGCGCCCAGGCCGCCTCGTAGTCGACGAAGTCGGGGGCGAAGCCCACGTGCTCGAACCGCATGCGGCAAGCCTACGCCCGGTGCATAGGCTGACTGCACACACCGTCGAGCAGGGGGAGTTCACCGATGCGGTCACGTTGGACAGTTCGTCTGGTGGCGCTCGGCGCCCTCTTGGTCTGGCTGGCGGTGTCGGGCATCGGTGGCCCGCTCGTCGGTCGCCTCTCGGAGGTGCAGAAGAACGACAACGCGTCGTTCCTGCCGGCCAAGGCGGAGTCGACCGAGGTGATGAACGAGGTCGCGAAGTTCAGCGACACCGAGTCACTGCCGTTCATCATCGTCATGGAGGGCCGCGGCACGGTCAGCACCGAGCAGCAGGCGGCTGCACAGCGGTTCGTCGCCACCCTGCCCGGGCTCACCCTGGACCTGCCGGGAGAGCCGAAGCTGTTGGACTACCTCACCGAGACGCCGAAGGTCGCGATCCCGAGCCAGGACGGCTCGGCCCTGCTCCTGGTCGTGCCGATGAACGCCGTCACGTCTGCCGAGACCATCGGTGACACCGCCCCGCTGTTCGCCGCGGCTGACGCGCTGCGGGCAGCCGCGAAGACCGACCTGGTGCCCAGTGGGCTCACGCCCTACCTGACCGGACCTGGCGGAGTGACGGCCGACTTCGTGACCGCGTTCGCCGGGATCGACGGGATCCTGCTCGTGGTCGCCCTCTGCGTGGTCTTCCTCATCCTGCTCATCGTCTACCGCAGCCCGATCCTGCCCATCGCGGTGCTGCTGACCGCCGTCTTCGGGCTCGCCGCCGCCGCGCTCGTGGTCTTCCCGCTGGCCAAGAACGACGTCATCGGGCTGTCCGGGCAGAGCCAGGGCATCCTGTCGATCCTCGTCGTCGGCGCCGCCACCGACTACGCACTCCTGCTGGTGTCCCGCTACAAGGAGGAGCTGCACGACGAGGAGAGCACCTGGGTGGCGATGAAGAAGGCCTGGCGCGGGGCGGTGGAGCCCATCGTTGCCAGCGCTGCCACCGTCATCCTCGGACTGCTCTGCCTGCTGCTGTCCGACCTCGGCAACACCTCGGGTCTCGGGCCGGTCGGCGCCCTCGGCATCGCCGGTGCGCTGGTCTCGGCGCTGACCTTCCTCCCGGCCGTGCTGCTGCTCATCGGACGGGCCGCGTTCTGGCCGGCGGTCCCGCGGCTGGACCACGTCCACGCCCAGGACAAGATCGGCACGCGCGGGCTGTGGGGCCGGGTAGCGGCCCTCGTCGGCAGCCACCCCAGGCGTACCTGGGTGCTCACCCTCACCGGTCTGCTTGCGCTCGCAGCGTTCCTGCCGACCCTCAAGGCCGACGGCGTCAGCCAGTCCGACATCTTCCTCGACAAGGTGGAGTCGGTGACCGGCCAGGACGTGCTGGCCAAGCACTTCCCGGCGGGCTCGGGCAGCCCCATCCAGGTGCTCACTCCGGAGGCCAAGGTGGCGGCGGTGCTCACCGCCCTGCGCGGCGAGGACGGCGTCAACGACCCGTATGCCGGCGCGGCACCGGGTGCCCCGCCCAAGGTCGTGGACGGCCAGGTCCTCGTCCAGGCGACCCTCACCGAGGCAGCCGACAGTCCTGCGGCGACCGACGTCGTCAAGCGCCTGCGGGCGGACCTCGACACGGTCGGCGACGACGTGCTCGTCGGGGGTCAGACAGCGATGAGTCTGGACGTGCTCGAGGCGAGCAACCGAGATCTGCGCACGGTCATCCCCGCGATCCTCGTCGTCATCTTCGTCGTGCTGGCCCTGCTGCTGCGGTCACTCGTCGCGCCGTTGGTCCTCGTGGCGGCCAACGTGGTGTCGTTCGCGGCGACGATGGGTGTGGCCGCCCTGGTCTTCAACCACGTGCTCGACTTCCCGGGGTCGGACCCGTCCACCCCGCTGTACGGGTTCGTCTTCCTCGTGGCGCTGGGGATCGACTACTCGATCTTCCTGATGACCCGGGTGCGTGAGGAGGCGGTCGAGCAGGGGACCAGGCGTGGCGTGCTCGTGGGGCTGGCGGTCACCGGGGGCGTGATCACCAGTGCGGGGGTGGTGCTGGCGTCGACGTTCTCCGCGCTCGCCGTGCTGCCGATCCTGTTCCTCGTGCAGATCGCGTTCATCGTCGCGTTCGGGGTGCTGCTCGACACGCTCGTCGTGCGATCGCTGCTCGTGCCGGCCCTCAGCCATGACATCGGCCGACGGATCTGGGCGCCCAGCGCGCTGGCCCGCGGCAAGGACTAGCGACCCGTCACCGGGGCGTCGGGAGGCGCCGCGGCTCGATGCGCTCCTCGACGGCCTGGTCTCCGTCGCGGGTGACGATGAAGGCACCCTTGCCGTCCTGCTCCGTGACCGCCTCGACGAGCTCGGTACCGCGGTAGACCAGCCCCACCCCGTCGTCGGTGCAGTGCGTCGTCGGGAGCGTGCTGTCCGCGACGAGGCGGTGGACGAGCGGGCGCCGACGGGCCTCCGAGTCGTAGTGCACGCCGCTGGCGTAGGGCAGGAAGCCCAGGCCGTTGGTCACCGCGCGGAGCTCGGGGCCGAACGAGTCGGTCGTGCCGCCGGCATACCAGCAGATCGATCCGGCGGAGACGCCGGCGAGGACCACCCCGGCGTCCCAGACGCGACGGAAGGCTTCCTCCAGCTGGTGAACCCGCCACACCGCAAGGAGATTCGCGACCGAACCGCCGTTGACCCACACGACGTCCTGGTCGAGGAGGTGGCCCTCGATGTCCTCGGTGTTGGGCATGGGGAACAGGTGCAGGTTGGTGACCGCGAAGCCGGCGACGCGGCCGGCCTCGTCGATGTCGGCTGCAAAGTTCCGCGGGTCGCCGCTCGCTGTGCCGAGCACGGTCACTTTGGGTGTGCCGCCGGCCCCGGAGAGCTCGACGGCGTGGTGCACCAGGGCGTCGAACTCGAAACGGGTGCGCTGGGCGTAGCGGTAGCCACCGGAGGTGGCGAGGATCGTCGGCTGGTCTGCTGGCATGGCTCGACCCTACGAGGCCCTGTGGACAACTCTCAGGGCGGTCCCGCGCGACTGGGCATAGTGGCGGCATGAGCGCGGACCTCGCCCTGCACGCACCGGAGGTGCCGGGTTACGACGTGGGGGAGCCGCTCGGGCGCGGCGGCTCCGGCACCGTCTGGGCTGCGAGTCGCGTGAGCGACGGGGCGCCGGTGGCGGTCAAGGTGGTGGCCCTCGGCGCCGGGGCGGAGGCTGACTCGCTGGCGCGCGAGATCGCCGTCCTCGCCAGGGTCGACGTCGAGGGGCTGGTCGGCTTCCACGAGGCGGTCGGGCTCGCGGGTGAGCCGGCGTCGGTGGCCCTGGTCCTCGACCACGTGGGCGGTGGTTCGTTGGAGGGCATAGTGCGGGCGCGTGGCCACCTGAGCGTGGGGGAGTCGGTCACCATGCTGGCCCCCGTCGCGCGCGCCCTCGCCGGGTTGCATGGGCTCGGGGTCGTGCACGGCGACGTGCACCCCGGCAACATCCTGCTCGAACGCACCGGACGCCCTCTGCTCGCCGACCTCGGGGTGGCCTCCCTGGCCGGCGACGTGCCCGGGCAGCTCTATGGCACAGAGGGTTTCGTCGCGCCCGAGGTCCTCGATCGCGGCGTGGTCACGACCGCTTCCGATGTGTATGCCGTGGGCGCGCTCGCGTGGTGGTGCGCGACGGGTTCGGCACCGGCACCGGTGGCGCTCCGGCGGCCGCTCGAGGAACTGGCGCCCGGCCTGCCCGAGGCCTGGTCCGAGATCACCCGCCAAGCCCTGCGTGGTGACCCGGAGGCCCGGCCGACGGCAGCCGAGCTCGCCCTGGCCTACTACGACTCGGCTCCGTGCGAACCACTTCGACTGGTGGTCGGGAGCGACGAGACGTCGCTGCTGACCCAGCGGCTGCGACAGACCGGCGCCGCGCCACCACTGGAGCCAGCTGGTCCGCCCAGTTCTGGCGTCTCAGCCCTGCGCCAGCGCGGACGGCGGGTTGTCGTCCTGGCGGCAGCCCTCCTGTCGTCCCTGATGTGGTCCTGGATGTCGGCGCCGTTGCGCTCCGTGTCGGCGGTCGCGCGGTGGGGGCTTGAGCCGAGACGCGCGGCGGCCCTCGTCACCGTGGTGCTGCTCGTGCTCGGTCTGGGGGTGGGTGGACTGATGGCGGCTGGGCGCCTCACGACCCCGGACTGGGTCCACCCGTCGCAGGACCGCGCCGCTGGCCGGCCCTCGATCCTCGAGCCGGTTGCGTCGGGCTTTGACCCTGCAACGGATCAGGATGCCCCGCAACGGGATCCGCGCGGTCTCATGATGGCCCTCTCGACGCTGAGGGCGGACCTGATGACCTCGGCAGAGCTGACCGATCTGGCCAGGCTCGACGCTCCCGGCTCTGAGGCTCTCGCGCAGGACACGGCACTCCTGAAGGGCCTCGCTGCGTCGGGTCAGTCCTGGCAGGGCGTGGTACTGACAGTGACCTCGGCCCGCGCCGTGACCCACACCGCGACGTCGGCGACTGTCGATGCGGTGGTGCAGACGTCGGCATACCGGCTCGTCGACAGGTCGGGACGCGCGCAACAGCGGCCGGCGGTGGCGGGGGAGGAGATGCGGTTCGCGCTGGTCTGGTCGGCGGGTCGGTGGCGAGTCGCGAGCATCACCGGGGCTGCGAGCTAGGGCTGTTGGGACAGCACCCAGCGCAGCGCCGACTCGGCGCTCTGGTCCTGGTGGATGAAGCCCGAATCGGTCAGCTTGGCCGGGACGGCGCGCTTGCTGGTGAGCACCTCGTCGGAGAAGCCACCGAGGACCAGCTTGATCCCGAAGGCCGGGGCCGGCAGCACGGCTGGGCGGTGGATCTGCCGGCCGAGCTCCCGTGCTATGTCGACCTGGTGGTCGGGGTGTGGTCCGACGACGTTGACCGGGCCTTGGATCTCGGGGTGGTCGACAAGGTGCGCGAGAGCTGCGACGGTGTCGCGCAACGAGATCCAGGGCCACCATTGCCGGCCGTTGCCCAGGGGACCGTTGATGCCGAGCCTGGCCAGCGGCAGCATCCGCGACAGGGCGCCGCCGTCGGGCGCGAACACCAGGCCGGTGCGGGTGGTGGCCACCGACAGCCCGGCGGCGCGGGCCGGATCGGCGGCGGCTTCCCAGGCGCGGACGACCTCGCTGAGGAAGCCCTCGCCGGCGGTCGACTCCTCGGTGAGCACCTCGTCGCCGCGGTCGCCGTAGAAGCCCACCGCGGCACCGCTGACCAGCCGGACCTGCTGCCCCTGGGCCGCCAGGGTCGCCAAGGTCGTGGCGATGGTCGTGGTGCCGTCGACGCGGGAAGCGAGGATCTGCTGCTGGTAGGACGGCGTCCACCGCTTGTCCCCGACGCCAGCACCGGCGAGGTGGACCGCAGCGGTCACGGCCGCCAGGTCGGCGGGGTCCAGACGACCCTTGGTCGGGTCCCACTGGACCTCGTCCGGTGCCGAGGGCGGTCGGCGGACCAGCCGGACGACCTCGTCGCCGCGGGCGGTCAGGAATGCCGACAGCGCGCCGCCGATCAGTCCGGAGGCACCGGTGATGGCAACGCGCTGCGGCATGAGCTGCTCCTGGGTCTCGACTCCTAAAGACCGAGGTCGGAGTCGAAGTTGCCGTCCTCGAGACGCGCCTTCATCGTCGTGAGGAAGCGGGCCGCGTCGGCACCGTCGACGACCCGGTGGTCGTACGACAGCGCGAGGTAGACCATCGAGCGGATCGAGATCGTCTCGCCGCCGTCCCCGTCGGACACGACAACCGGACGCTTGACGACCGCGCCGGTGCCGAGGATGGCGACGTTGGGCTGGTTGATGATCGGGGTGTCGAAAAGGGCGCCACGGCTGCCGGTGTTGGTCAGCGTGAAGGTGCCACCGCCGAGCTCGTCCGGACCGATCTTGTTCGTGCGGGTGCGCTCGGCCAGGTCCGCGATCTTGCGGGACAGCCCGGCGATGTTGAGGTCGCCGGCGTCCTTGATGACCGGGACCAGCAGGCCACGCTCGGTGTCGACCGCGACGCCGAGGTTCTCGGTGCCGTGGTAGGTCACCTCGGTGCCGTCGACGCTGGAGTTGACCGACGGGTGGGCCTTGAGCGCCTCGACCGCGGCGAGGGCGAAGAACGGCAGGAAGCTGAGCTTGGTGCCCTCCCGCTGCTCGAACTCGGCCTTGGCCTTGGCCCGCAACCGGGCGATCTTGGTGACGTCGACCTCGACGACGGTGGTCAGCTGGGCCGACACCTGGAGCGACTCGACCATCCGCTTGGCGATGGTCTGGCGCAGCCGCGACATCTTCTCGGTGGTGCCCCGCTTGGGCGAGACGCCAGCCGGAGCGCTGGCAGCCGACGCCGCGGGTGCGGCGGCAGCAGGTGCGGCAGCGGGCGCTGCGGCCGGTGCGGGTGCAGCGGCGGCCTCCTTGGCTGCCTTGGCGGCCTGGGCCGCGTCGAGGACGTCCTGCTTGCGGATCCGCCCGCCGACGCCGGTGCCCTTGAGCGAGCCGAGGTCGATGTTGTTCTCGGACGCGAGCTTGCGCACGAGCGGTGTGACGTAGGCCGAGGCGTCGGTGTCGTCAGAGCCCGCGGCTGCGGGAGCCGGCGCCGGGGCTGCGGCGGGGGCGTCCTGCTTGGGTGCCTCCTGGGCCGGGGTCTCCTGCGTCGGCTCTTCCTGGGCCGGTGCTTCTTGGGCCGGGGCCTCCTGCGCGGGTGCTTCCTGGGCCGGGGCCTCCTGCGCGGGTGCTTCCTGGGCCGGGGCCTCCTGCGCGGGAGCCTCCTGCGCGGGCGCTTCCTGCGTGGGCGCCTCCTGGGCCGGGGCTTCCTGGGCCGGAGCCGCGCCCCCACCGGAGCCGCCGATGATGGCGAGGTCGCCACCTACCGGGACGGTGTCGTCCTCCTGGACCAGGATCTTGGTGAGGGTGCCCGCGACGGGGGAGGGGATCTCGGTGTCGACCTTGTCGGTGGAGACCTCGAGCAGCGGCTCGTCGACCTCGACGCTGTCGCCCTCTGCCTTGAGCCAGCGGGTGACGGTGCCTTCGGTGACGGACTCACCGAGTGCAGGCATCTTCACGGTCTCGCCGCCGGAGGACCCGGAGGACCCGGCGTCCGAACCGGAGTCGGAGCCGGCGGCGGGGGAGTCGTCCTGACCGGACGCCTCGTGCTGCTCGGGCTCGGAGGTCGCGGGCTGCGGCTCCTGCTCGGTGGAGGGTGCCTCGGCAGCCGGCGCCTCCTCGGCGGGCTGCTCCTGCGCCTGCTCCTGCTGGTCCCCGTCTGGCTGGTCCTGCGCCTGGCCGTCCTGTCCGCCGTCCTGCTGAGCGGGCTGCTCGCCGCCCCCGGACGTGTCCGAGCCATCGCCTATCACGGCGAGGTCGGCGCCCACGGGGACGGTGTCGTCCTCCTGGGCGAGGATCTCCTGCAGCACACCGGCTACCGGGGACGGGATCTCGGTGTCGACCTTGTCGGTCGAGACCTCGAGCAGTGGCTCGTCAACCGCCACCGTGTCGCCGACGTTCTTCAGCCAGCGCGTCACGGTGCCTTCGGTGACGGACTCACCCAGGGCTGGCATGGTCACGCGTTCAGACATCTGGTCTTTCTCCTCTTAGTTGTGCGCGTGGAGCGGCTTGCCGGCCAGGGCCAGGTGGGCCTCGCCGAGGGACTCGTTCTGGGTGGGGTGGGCATGGATCAAGGCGGCCACGTCGGAGGGCAGCGCCTCCCAGTTGTAGATCAGCTGGGCCTCGCCGATCTGCTCGCCCATCCGGGCGCCGATCATGTGCACGCCGACGACCGGGCCGTCCTTCTCGCGGACCAGCTTCACGAAGCCCTGGGTCTGCAGGATCTGGGACTTGCCGTTGCCACCAAGGTTGTACTCGTAGGTCTCGATCTCGGCGTACTTCTCGCCGGCCTGCGCCTCGGTGAGACCGACGGACGCGATCTCAGGGTCGCAGTAGGTGACCCGCGGGATCCCGACCTCGTCGATCACGGCCGGCGACAGCCCGGCGATCTCCTCGGCCACGAAGATGCCCTGCGCGAACCCGCGGTGCGCGAGCTGGAGGCCGGGGACGATGTCTCCCACGGCATACACACCCTCGACGCCGGTGCGCAGGCGCTCGTCGGTGGTCACGAAGCCACGGTCCAGCGTCACGCCCGCCTCGGCGTAGCCGAGACCATCGGTGACCGGCCCACGGCCCACGGCCACGAGCAGGAGGTCGGCCTCGATGGTGCTGCCGTCCTCGAGCGAGACGGTCACGGTGTCACCGGACTGCGTCGCGCCCGCGAACTTCACGCCGGTCTTGAAGGCGATCTTGCGCTTGCGGAAGGACCGTTCGAGGGTCTTGGAGATGGCCTCGTCCTCGGCAGCCACGAGCCGGGGCAGGGCCTCGACGATGGTCACCTCGGAGCCGAACGACTTGAAGACCGACGCGAACTCGACGCCGATGACGCCGCCGCCGAGGACCACGACACGCGGCGGGACGAAGCCGAGGGTCAGGGCCTGCTCGCTGGTCATGATGCGGCCGGCGATCTCGAGGCCGGGCAGCGACTTGGCGTAGGAACCGGTGGCGAGCACGACGTTGCGTCCGCGGATCTGGCGGCCGTCGACCTCGACGGTGGAGCGGTCGACCAGGCGACCGGCGCCCTCGACCAGCTCGATCTTGTGCGCCTTGGCCAAGCCCTGCAGACCCTTGTAGAGACGGGCGATGACACCGTCCTTGTAGGCGTTGACGCCGGACATGTCGACGGACTCGAAGGTGGACTTCACGCCGAACTGCGAACCCTCGCGAGCGGTGTCGGCGACCTCGGCGGCGTGCAGCAGCGCCTTGGTCGGGATGCACCCGACGTGCAGGCAGGTGCCACCCAGCTTGTCCTTCTCCACGAGCGCGACACGAAGGCCCAGCTCGGCAGCCCGGAACGCACACGCGTAGCCGCCACTGCCTCCACCCAGGATCACCACGTCGTACGTGGTCTCTTCGGTGGTCTCGGCGTCAGCCGACATGCTCGCTCCCTTGCGTCGTGTGCGTCGGACGGTCGCGTCGCTCACGGGTCGCGGTCAGTTCGTGGCCGGTCCGGATCGACACAGAGCATCTTGTCACTGATTGCACATCGGGGCGCAAGCAGGTCGACCGATGGCCCACGGGTCGGAAGGCGACGGCGCTCCGGTCCCGCGAATGGCGTCGGCTCGCGGCGACGCTCCCCGTATCGTTGCCCCATGGCGTGGTGGAAGCGGAGTGGCAAGCGGGCGGAACGGGGTCCGCGCGACGGCCCGAACATGGCGGTCGACCAACAGGCCGTGCGCAAGCACCTGACCGACTTCGCCACGAGCCGCCGAGGCGTCGAGGCCTATGTCGAGCCGCCGACGAACGTCACCGCCACCACCGTCATCCTGATCGCCTTCGACGGCGAGTGGACCCGTCGCGCGGCAGGCTCGCGCGACGCCGCGTTCGCGCTCGCGCGCAGCCTCGAGGTGCCGGTCTACGACGTGCTCCAGACGGGTTATCCCAACCGGATGCGCGAGTGGAACTCGCGCCAGCGCAAGAAGCAGTGACCGTATGCCGCGTGGTCGCCGCACCGGGTCAAACCCGGTGGTCCGACCAGCCGCGGGATGACACAGTTGAGGTAGACCTTCGGGCCGGAACCGGCTCGTCCGCACGAGGAGCAGGAGACACCATGGCCAAGTCCGGTGACGCAAAGAAGCCAGCGGGGCAGGGACCGAGCGAGGACATGAAGCGCAAGTTCCGCGAGGCCCTCGACAAGAAGCAGTCGCACGCCGGCAAGGACGTCTCGGACGACACCGAGCACGGCAAGGTCGACCATGCCCAGGCGGCGGCGACCACGGCGACCCAGCAGATGTTCCGTCGCAAGAGCGGTGGCTGAACTGCACCAGAAGTCGCAGCAGATGCAGCCGTAGATATATCTGCCAGAGGGGCCTGTCCGCATCGGACGGGCCCCTCTGGCGTTGCTTCTCAGCAGTTCTGGCCACTCATGCGCCAGCGGCCGGCATGTCGGCGCTCGCGGTGCGACCGGTGGCCGGGAGTCGCTGAGGAGAGCCAGGTCAGCCGGCGTAGCCCTCGACGAGCGCGAGGAGGGTCCCGACGCCGAAGCCGGTGCCGCCCTTGGGGGTGTAGCCCCACGGGGAGCCCTCGTTGTAGGAGGGCCCGGCGATGTCGACGTGGGCCCACGGCGTGCCCTCGGTGACGAACTCCCTGAGGAACAGGCCGGCCGTGAGCATCCCGCCCCACCGCTCGCCCTTGTGGGCGAGGTCGGCGACGCTGGAGTCGAGCTGGCTGCGCAGGTCGGTCGGCAGTGGCATCGGCCAGGCGGACTCGCCGGCCGAGGCGGCCGCGGTGCCGACCCGGTCGCGGAAGGTGTCCTCGTTGGCCATGATCCCGGCGACCCGGGCGCCGAGGGCGACCATCTGCGCGCCGGTGAGGGTCGCGATGTCGACGATGGCGTCCGGCTTGGCCTCGCCGGCCAGGCAGATGCCGTCACCGAGGACCATCCGTCCCTCGGCATCGGTGTCGAGGATCTCGACCGTGGTGCCGTTGCGCATCGTCACGACGTCGCTCGGACGCTGCGCGGTGCCGCTGGGCATGTTCTCGGCCAGGCAGAGGTACCCGGTCACCTTCACGGGCAGCCCGAGCTCGGCGGCGGCGAAGACGGTGGCGGCAACGGCGGCTGCCCCGGCCATGTCCGACTTCATGCCCAGCATCGACGCGGCGGGCTTGAGGTTGAGACCGCCGGAGTCGAAGGTGATGCCTTTGCCGACGAGGGCGACCGAGGCCTTGGCCCGAGGCGGGTTCCACGTCAGGGTCACCATGCGGGGCGGGTTGACCGAACCCTGGCCGACGCCGACGATGCCGCCGAAGCCACCCTTCTCGAGCGCCTTCTCGTCAAGCACCTTGATGGTCACCTTGGCGGTCGCGGCGGCGTTGCGCGCCTTGACCGAGTCGGCGAAGGACTGCGGGAAGAGCTGGTTCGGGGGAGTGTTGACCAGGTCCCGGGCGTAGGCCTTGGCG
This sequence comes from Pedococcus bigeumensis, assembly GCF_006438965.1. Lineage (GTDB taxonomy): Bacteria > Actinomycetota > Actinomycetes > Actinomycetales > Dermatophilaceae > Pedococcus > Pedococcus bigeumensis_A. The sequence continues at coordinate 689,039 of NZ_RCZM01000002.1, read as the reverse complement.
TCGGCAAGGATCCCTGCGCGGGTGGCCGCAGCCTTGACTGCCTTGACGCGGGCGTCGGAGGTGGCGACGGTGACCGTCGTGACGCCCTTGGTGGGCTGGGCCGACGGACCGCGCACCCCGGCATACCGGTAGGCGCCGAGGGCGGCGCCTTCAGCGACGGCGGCTACCGACTCGGCACCGGTCGTCGGGAGGGCGACGACGATCCTGGTGGCGTTCTTGAGCGAGCGGGAGGCGGCGCCGGCACCGCGTCGCAGCACCTCGTGGTCGAAGGCTGTCGTGCGCGCGGACGCCTTCCCGAGGCCGGTGAGGACCACCCGAGCAGCGGCCACGCCGGGCACTGCGGCGATGGTGAGCACCTCTTCCGCGGCGCCGGTCGCGTGCAGCGCGGCCAGCTGGGCGGCGACATGGGTGGCGGCGCCCCGAGGAAGACCGTGGCCGGCGGCGAGAGCCGCCTTGCCGTCGGTGTCGACCGTGGCGAGGACGAGGACGTCCGCCTTGAGGTCGTGGGCGGGGCGGTCGGAGACGTTGACGGTGGTCACGCACTCATCCTTCGTGTGGGGGCTGGTTGGCACCTGCACAGCGCAGGATAGCCGTGCGGGTGAGGAGTCGCGGTCGAGGGCGGTAGCGTTCGGCGCATGACCGATGGAGCCCTGAAGACCTCACCCCTGCACGACCGGCACGTGGCCCTGGGGGCCAAGATGGCCGACTTCGGCGGATGGGAGATGCCCATCGAGTACCCCGGTGGTGGCGTCGTCCGCGAGCACTCGGCGGTCCGCACGTCGGTCGGGGTCTTCGACGTGTCACACCTCGGCAAGGCGCGCGTCTCCGGGCCGGGAGCCAGGGAGTTCGTCAACTCCTGCCTGGCCAACGACCTCGGCCGCATCCACGAGGGCAAGGCGCAGTACACGTTGTGCTGCAACGAGACCGGCGGCGTGGTCGACGACCTGATCGCCTACCTGCGCAGTGACGACGACGTCTTCCTCATCCCCAACGCCGCCAACACCGGCGCCGTCGTCGAGCTGCTCGCCGCCGCGGCGCCCGAGGGGCTGACGGTCGAGAACCTGCACGAGGGTTACGGCGTCATCGCCGTCCAGGGCACCAAGAGCGACGAGGTTCTCGAGGCACTGGGCCTGCCCACGGGCCACGAGTACATGTCCTTCGTCGAGACCGACTGGAACGGCCACCCGGTCATCGTCTGCCGCACCGGCTACACCGGTGAGCGTGGCTACGAGCTGGTGCCTGCGTGGGAGGTGTCCGCACAGCTGTGGGACGCCCTCCTCGAGGCGGCCGCCCCGCTCGACGGGCTGCCGTGTGGCCTCGGCGCCCGCGACACCCTGCGCACCGAGATGGGCTACGCCCTGCACGGCAACGAGCTGTCCCCGACGATCAGCCCCGTCCAGGCCCGCGTCGGCTGGGCGGTCGGCTGGAAGAAGGAGGCGTTCTGGGGTCGCGAGGCTCTGGTCGCCGAGAAGGCTGCCGGTCCCGCGCGGGCGGCCTGGGGTCTGCTCGCGACCGGACGCGGCATACCTCGCGCGCACTGTCAGGTGAAGGTCGACGGCGAGGTGGTCGGTGAGGTGACGTCGGGGACGTTCAGCCCGACCCTCAAGAACGGCATCGCGCTCGCATTGCTGGCGCCGTCGGTCGCCGCCGGCGACGAGGTCGTCATCGACGTCCGTGGTCGGGAGGTCACGGCCACGGTCGTGAAGCCCCCGTTCGTGCAGGTCGACGTCCGCGAGGACTGAGCGGTCGGCCGGACGCTTGGTCGGGCCGGGAGGGATCGGTATGCCGGACAAGGACTTTCGCGGACACGTCTACTCCGCGCGGGTCGAGTGGAGCGGGTCGACGGGCATGGGCTACCGGGCCTACCCGCGCGCCCACACGGCGTGGACGCCGCCGGCCACCGAGGGCTTCGACCTGAGCTCGGACGCGCACTTCCGCGGTGACCCGGACCTGCCGAACCCTGAGCAGCTACTGGTCCTGGCGGCGTCGTCGTGCCAGCTGTTGTCGTTCCTCGCCGTCGCGTCACGGGGCGGCGTCGACGTGCTCGGCTATGCGGACGACGCGACGGGCGAGATGCCGGACGACATCGTGCCGCAACGGATCACCCGGATCGTGCTGCGCCCGGTGGTGACGGTCGCAGCCGGGACCGACCTGCCGACCGTCGAGCGAATGACCCACGAGGCGCACGAGCAGTGCTACATCGCGAACTCGCTCACCACCGACGTCGTCGTCGAGCCCGAGATCGTCGTCCGGACCTGACCTGACCTGATCTCCGGTCTGATCTCCGGTCTGTGCACAGACCGGAGACAGGCTGCGCAGAGACCCGCTCTCTGCGCAGAACCACCTGGATCTGTGCACAGACGTGAGCGGGTGCCGGCCGGTGTCAGGGGTCGGGGTTACGTTCGGACGATGAGATACGGCTTCGTCGTCCCGTACGCAGAGGCCCGCGAGTTCGCCGAGGTGGCCGCCCTGGGGGAGCAGCACGGCTGGGACGCCGTCTTCACCTGGGAGAGCCTCTACGGTGAGCACGCCTGGGTGACCCTGGCCGCCGCGGCCATGCAGACCTCGCGCATCCGGCTCGGCACGCTGCTGACGCCCGCCTCGCGACACCGACCGTGGGACCTCGCCTCGATGGTGAGCACCGTTGACCGGCTCAGTGGGGGCCGCGTCGTGATGTCGGTCGGGCTGGGTGCGCTGCACCCCGGGTGGACCCGGTTCGAGCCAGACGAGGGGCGGGCGCTGCGGGCGGCCAAGCTCGACGAGTCGCTCGCCGTCTACCGGGGGCTGCTGTCCGGGCAGCCCTTCACCTTCGACGGGGTCCACTACCCGGTCGGTCCGGAGGGCGAGGGCGCTCCGCCGTTGCCGCCGCCCCCGACCCAGCGTCCGCACCCGCCCGTGTGGGTGGTGGGCGCCTACCGACCCGGTCGGGCCAGCCAGCCGTCCCTGGAGCGTGCCTCGCGGTGGCAGGGCGTGCTGCCCACCGTCGCCGTCCCGGACGCCCAACCGGGCAGTCCCCACCTCACCCTTGACTCCGTGGCCGAGGCCCTGGGGGTCGTGCGCGAGCTGCGGAAGGGCGCCGGGATGCCGTGGGACGGCTACGACGTGGTCATCGAGGGCGACAGCACGGGTGAGTTCGTCAAGTCCGCGGGAACGCCTGACCAGTGGGCCACGATCGGCGCGACCTGGTGGGTCGAGAGCTGGTGGAGCGTGCAGCCCGGTCCAGCCGGCCTGGCCGAGATCCGACGCAGGGTGAAGGCTGGGCCACCCGGCTAGGGAGTGGCGGCGGCAGCCACGTCCGAGACCCGCAGCAGGGGGAGCGGGGCCATGATCTTGGCGACCTGGGGTGCGAACGCGGGGGAGTCGCTCAGGATCCGTCTCGCCGGACCGTCGGCTACCACCTCGCCCTCGGCCAGGATGACGGCCCGGGTGGCGACTTCCGCGGCCAGCTCGACGTCGTGGGTGGCGACGATGATGGCCCTCCCGGCCTCGGCGAGGTCGGTGAGCAGGATGGTGAGGCGCGCCTTGGCCGGGTAGTCGAGCCCGCGCGTGGGTTCGTCCAGCAGGACCACCTCACTGCCGCGAGCCAGCACGAGGCTCAGGGCGACACACATCCGCTGCCCCTCGGACAGCTCAGCAGGGCGACGGTCCCGGGCCAGCCTCGGCGCGAGGTGTTCGAGGACAGCCGAAGTCGCTCCGGCGGGAAGCATGAACGCCTCGTCGTTGGCGGAGAGCTGATGGTCGACGGTGGCGTCGGTCAGGAGGGCTTTCGGGTCCTGGGGGGCCAGCCCCGATCGTCCGGAGACAGCGGTGCGACCGGACGTGGGCTGCAGGGCACCGTCGAGGATGCCGAGCAGGCTCGACTTGCCGGCCCCGTTGCGACCCATCAGGGCGACCACCTCGCCGGGGCGAACCTGAAGGGTCACGGTTCGGAGCGCGACGACGTCCCCGCGAACCAGGCTGAGCCGTTGCACCTCGACCCTGACCTGGGTGCCGGCAGCGGGCGGCGCGGGTGCAGTGGGTGCGGCTAGCGCGGCTGGTGCGGCTGGTGCAGCTGCGAGGGTGGCGCGCAGACCACGAACCTGACGCCGGGCCGCACGAACGGACAGGGGAAGGGGGGTCCAACCCAGCCGCAGGCCCAGCTCCACGACGGGTGGCCTGATGGTGGACCTGGCCATCCCGGCTGCCGGGTGGAAGGGGCCGGTCACCAGCCCGTCCTCGACGAGGAGCACGGAGTCGGCGTGGTGGACCACCCGTTCGAGCCGGTGCTCGGCCACGACCACGGTGATGCCGACGTCATGCACCAGGCGGTGCAGTATCGCCAACACCTCTTCTGCCGCAACGGGATCCAGCGCCGAGGTGGGTTCGTCGAGCACCAGCACCCGGGGTCCGGCGGCCAGGGCGGCACCGATGGCGACTCGCTGCTGCTGGCCGCCGGACAGCTCGGCGACAGGACGGTCACGGAGGGTGGCGAGGCCGAGCAGGTCGAGGCTCTCCTCGACCTGGCGTTGGCCCGCGTGCGGGTCGTCGGCGCGTGGTCGCACCCCTGCGGCGATGACGGACTCCACGGTGCCGCTCATCATCTCGGCGGCAGGATCCTGTCGAACCAGGCCCACGAGGGCTCGGCTCCCGTCGGCGCTTCGGTCCCTCAGGTCCACCCCGTCCACGAGGACGCGACCGGTCACCTGCGCCGCGGCCGCCGGCCGGCCACCCAGGCACTGCAGCAGGGAGGTCTTGCCCGATCCGGTCGGACCGACCACGAGGACCAGCTCACCCTCGGGGACCGTGAAGGAGGCGTCGCGCAAGGCCGGCACGCCGGCATGCGCGACGGTCACTGCCTCGGACACGATCACGGAGCGAACCCTAGAGTGGAGGGATGAGCGATGCGTGGACCTGGACCTATGTCGATGCCGAGGGCAACGCGATGGCTGGCGACGAGCTGGTGACGACGGCGTTCCCGTCGCAGTCGGATGCCGAGAACTGGTTCGGCGAGTCGTGGCACGACCTGACCGACCTCGGGGTCGACGCGGTCAACCTGTTCCACGAGGGTGCCCTCGTGTACGGGCCGATGAGCCTGCGCGCGGCCGAGTAGGGCGCCGAACGCCCGGTCAGGTGGGGTAGTCGCCGCGCTTGGCGAGGGCCTTGGGCATCCGCGAGCGACGGATCTGGAAACCGCGCATCACGGCGTACATCGCCAGTCCGCGACCGACCTTGTCCTCGCCGAACTTCGCGATGAGCTGCTTCTTGAGGCGGCGCCACATGAGGAAACCGTCAACCGCTGCCGCCAGCAGGAGGCCATAGACGGAGATCGAGACGATGGCGAACAGCGCAGGGATGCGGATGAACGACAGCGCCAGCACCACGATCATCACCGGCAGCATGAACTCGCCGAGGTTCCAGCGGGCGTCGATGTAGTCGCGGATGTAGCGCCGCACCGGTCCCTTGTCACGAGCGGGCAGGTGGGCGTCGTCACCTGTGGCCATCGCGGCACGCTGCTTGAGCTGTGCCTCGCGACGCTTGACCTTGTCGGTGTCACGGGCCGCCTTGCGGTCGGTGACGACCAGCGGACGCCGGTTGGCTGCCTCCTGGTCCTTGCGCTTGGGCGTGGGCCGGTTCTTGGCACCCTCACGGGGCGCATGCCCGACCGCTTCGGCCTGCTGCTCGTTCAAGGTCTTGTTGCGTCCAAACACGACCTCACTGTATGCCGTGTGGCAGCCATCCCTTGAATCGCGAGCTCCTGGCTACTCGAGGCAACGGGCGTTCAGACGCCAGACTTCAGATCCCGGCGGACGAGGCGAAGCGGCGCGGGTTGACCTTCCACGGCGGGCTCTCGCCAGCGTTGCCAGGCGTCGGGGACGAACTCGATGTCGCGGGCACGCATCGGTCCGCCGCTGGGACTGGGGTACGGCCCGCACCCAGGAGGATCAGCTGCAGCCGCACCAGGGTCGGCCGGCACGAGCTCGGCCGCTGCGGGCGGTCGGATGGGAATGCCATAGCGGTTGCTGACGGTCAGCCCGTCCGGTCTCGTCGGGTCGCCAGTGATGGTGAGGTCACCGCGGTGGTGGGCGTCATGGTGGAAGGGGCAGAGGCTGACCTGGGTGTCGTAGTCGGTGGCGCCGCCGTCGGCCCAGTGGTCGAGGTGGTGGATCTCGACAAACCGGGTGGTGCTGCACCCGGGGATGCGACAGCCCCGGTCGCGGTCCTCGATGAGGCGACGGGTGCGGGCCGGGAGGATCCGCTGGTCGCGGCCGACCGAGATCGGACGTCCCTCGGTCTCCCAGAGTGGGGTGATGGTGCCGTCGCAGCTGAACCGTGCAGCCATCCGCGGCGTGATGGCGCCGCCGCCGTTGACCCAGCCGCCGTTGGTGTCGAGGTGGAGGTAGACGCGGTAGTGGCTGGCCCGGCTGGTGGAGCTGATGGTGGAAAGGGATCGGCTGGCGATCTCCGCGATCGCGCCGGCGTAGCTCGGTCGCGACGACGTCACACCTGTGAGCAGGTCGCCAGACTGAGCGCCCTGGGCAGGTGAGGCCCCGTCGGCGCCGGACGCTGCCGTGAACAAGGCATCCCTGGCTTCCTTGACGGCTTGCTCGACGAGAGCCCCGATCTCGGCGGGCGCGGAGTACCGCAGGTGGAATCGACCGGACTCGTCGAAGTGCATGGACAGGTCGGGGCGCGCGCATGCCCTGTCAGCGATCCGTTGTGCCTCCGCAGCACGGAGGGCTGCGAGTGGATCGTGCTGCCTGGTCGCTTCCTGAACGACCCCGTCGGACACGTCCCTGTGCGCATCGTCGCCCGTGGCTGAGTCGGTGCCATCGGGCGCGGGCGCGGTCGAGGGCAGTCCTGTGTCGGGGTCGAGGAACACCGACGTCGACAGCGCCCGCCTCAGCTGGGGGACGGTCGCGGTGCGGGCGAACTTGGCGATGCCGGCCTGGTGGTCGGCGCGGCCATGCCTGGCCACGACGGCGGCCTGGCCGATCGAGAGCTCACCTGCGGCGAGGGCGGCCACGGCATCGGGGAGCTCGGCACGGCGGCGCGCGATCCGCACCACGTCGCCCGCCTGGGCGGGGGACAGGCCGGCGCGAACCACGAGGAGGTGCTCTGGCGAGCTGAAGCCGCCATCGCCCCAGTGGCCGCCCTCGACCAGCTCGGCCGCGATGTCCACGAGCTCGCCGTGTGCCAGGTTCAACCTGCCGGCGACCTGCGCAGCCCGCTCCCACAGGGAGTTGGTCGTCGCCTCGTGAGCGACGACAGCTGCGGCGGTGATGGACATGTCTCAATCGTACACCTGTTCGAACATCAGTGCAAGACCCAGGGGAACGAATAGTGTTGACAGTAAACGGAATTCGAACATCCGATGTCGGTGCCATGTGGTAGCCACAAGGCCGCCGCCCGCACTGCCAGCCAGGCGTCTTGCGCCTCCTTTGTGGGCAGTCACGCTGGCCACGCGGCATACCTCGAGGTCGTGGCGGAGCCACGCGTTAGGCTCGCCGACGTGACTGACGACGTGCTGACCACCGACCAGATCTCCGCCCTCAAGACCACCGTCGCGGGCCTGATGCCCGGCCTGCGCAAGGACCTCGAGGACCTCACCCGTATCCCCAGCGTGAGCCTCGACGCGTTCGACCAGGCCCACGTCGAAGCCAGTGCCGAAGCCACCGCTGCGCTGCTGCGCGCCGAGGGTCTCGACGTCGAGATCGTCCGCGAGGGAGGTCGTCCCGCGGTCATCGGGCACATCGACGGGCCCGAGGGCGCACCCACCGTGATGCTCTACGCCCACCACGACGTGCAGCCCCCCGGTGACGACAAGGACTGGGACAGCCCGCCGTTCGAGCCGACCGAGCGGGACGGTCGCCTCTACGGCCGCGGTGCCGCTGACGACAAGGCGGGCATCATGGCCCACCTCGCTGCGCTGCGTGCCCACGCCGGCAACCTGCCCGTGGGAGTGACCGTCTTCGTCGAGGGCGAGGAGGAGATCGGCTCCGACTCCCTTCCGACCCTGCTGGAGAAGCACGGCGAGAAGCTGCGCGCCGACGCCATCGTCCTGGCCGACTCCACCAACTGGGCCATCGGGGAGCCCGCCCTCACCACCACGCTGCGTGGCCTGATCCGGGTCGTCGTCACGGTCACGACGCTGGACCACGGGGTCCACTCGGGCATGTTCGGCGGTGCCGTCCCCGACGCGATCACCCCGCTCATCCGCATCCTCGCGACACTGCACGACGACGCCGGTGACGTCGCGATCGCGGGCCTCAAGTCAGGCAAAGCCAGCGACCTGGCCTTCGACGAGGCACGGCTGCGCGAAGAGTCCGGTCTGCTCGACGGCGTCGAGGTGATCGGCACCGGCAGCCTCCTCGACCGGATCTGGGCCAAGCCGACTGCCACCGTCATCGGCATCGACGCGCCCTCGGTCGCCAAGTCCTCCAACACCCTGGTCCCCACTGCCAGCGCGAAGGTGTCCATCCGGCTGGCCCCCGACGAGGTGCCGATGGACGCGTATGCCGCGATGCAGCGACACATCGAAGCCAACATCCCCTGGGGTGCCAGGGTCGAGGTGCACCTCGACGACCAGGGCGCGGGCTTCGACGCCGACGCCGACGGGCCGGTCTACGACCAGGCGCGCGCTGCGTTCACGGACGCGTGGGGCGTCGAGCCGGTCGACATCGGTGTGGGCGGATCCATCCCGTTCGTGGCGTCGTTCGCCGAGAAGTTCCCCGATGCCGCGATCCTCGTCACCGGCGTCGAAGACCCCGACACCCGAGCCCACGGCGCCAACGAGTCGTTGCACCTGGGCGAGTTCGAGAAGGTCTGCGTCGCCGAGGCGGTGCTGCTCGCACGGCTCGGCGCCATGCCTCGCTGACCGCCAGCGGCTCCCGCCCGCCCGATGACGGCCTCGCTGGAAGCGCACCTGCCGAAGCGGCACCTGCTGGACGAAACGACACCTGCCTGACGCACACAGACACCTGCCTGAGGAGGCGGTTGTGACCGAGTTCCCCACTCTCCCAAGGGACTTCACCTTCGGCGTGGCGTCCGCCTCCTACCAGGTCGAGGGCGCCGTCACTGAAGACGGACGCGGCAGGTCGGTCTGGGACACCTTCTGCGACCGCCCCGGCGCCATCGTCGGCGGCGCGAGCGGTGCCGTGGCCTGCGACCACTACCACCGCCACCGTGAGGACGTCGCCCTGCTCGAGGAGCTCGGCGTCGACAGCTACCGGTTCTCGATCGCCTGGCCGCGCATCCTGCCCACCGGCGCCGGTGCGGTGAACGAAGCAGGTCTCGACTTCTACGACCGCCTCGTCGACGAGCTGCTCGAAGCCGGGATCGCCCCGACCGCGACCCTGTTCCACTGGGACACTCCTCAGGCACTCGAGGACCTCGGCGGCTGGACCGGCCGCGAGATCACCGAGCACTTCGCGGCATACGCCGGCATCGTGGGTGAGCGGCTCGGGGACCGGGTCGCGCGCTGGGTGCCGCTCAACGAGCCGAACGTCGTCACCATGCTCGGGTACGCGATCGGCAACCACGCGCCCGGAAGGTCGCTCGGGTTCGAGGCGCTCCCCGTCGCCCACCACCTCCTGCTCGGTCACGGGCTCGCGACCCAGGCGTTGCGCGCCGCTGGCTGCCGTGAGATCGGGATCGCCAGCAACCACTCGCCCGTCTGGCCCGCATCCACGTCACCCGAGGACCAAGAGGCGGCGCAGGTGTACGACAACCTGTGGAACTGGATGTTCGCCGACCCGGTGCTGCTCGGTCGCTACCCCGTCGAGGGGACCGAGCAGGGCTTTCCCACCTACCGGGACGGAGACCTCGCCACCATCGCGCAGCCGCTGGACTGGTTCGGGATCAACTACTACAACCCTGCGCTGATCGGGGCGCCCGGCGCCGGCCAGGACAGCTCCCAGCTCGACGGTGCCGAGCTCCCGCCGGGGCTGCCTTTCGAGAACCGCCGGATCGAGGGCTACCAGCGCACCGACTTCGACTGGCCGATCGTGCCCGAGGGTCTTGCCCAGATCGTGCGGACCTTTCGCGAGCGCTACGGCGACTCGCTGCCGCCCGTCTACATCACCGAGAGTGGGTGCTCCTTCCATGACGCGGACCCCGTCGACGGCCACGTTGCCGACCCGCGACGCGTCGCCTACCACGACGCCCACCTCCGGGCCATCGCGGCCGAGATCGCCGACGGCGTCGATGTCAGGGGATACTTCGCCTGGTCAGCGACCGACAACTTCGAGTGGGCTGCTGGCTACGCCGAGCGGTTCGGCCTGGTTCACGTCGACTACGACACGCAGGTCCGCACGCCGAAGGACTCCTACCACTGGTACCGCGACCTGATCGCGCACACCCGAGCGAACGGATCGCCATCATGAGTGCAGCCACCAACCCCACCCGCCCCCACGACGTCGTCATCTTCGGGGCGACCGGCTTCGTCGGCCGGCTCGTGGCGGAGTACCTCGCCGAGCACGCCCCCGATGGCGTCCGGGTCGCCCTGGCCGGCCGGTCGCGCGAGCGCCTCGTGCAGGTCCGCGCCACGCTGCCGCCGCGCGCCCGGGACTGGCCCCTGGTCGTCGCCGACGTGGCCGATCCGAGCTCGCTGCGTGCGCTTGCCGAGTCGACAACCGCCGTGGCCTCCACCGTCGGCCCCTACCTCCGCTACGGCCTGCCCGTCGTGCAGGCGTGCGCGGAGGCAGGCACCCACTACGCCGACCTCACCGGCGAGGTCCTGTTCGTGCGCAGGGCGATCGACGCCGTCGACGCCAGGGCAAAGGAGACCGGCGCGCGCATCGTGACGGCGTGCGGCTACGACTCGATCCCCTCCGACCTCGGGGTCCTGCTGCTGCACGAGCGCGCGGTCGCCGACGCCGCCGGTGGTCTGCTCGACACCACCCTGCACGCCAAGTCCAAGGGTGGCCTGAGCGGCGGTACCATCGACTCGTCGAGGGCCCAGCTCGAGGCGGTCAGCGAGGACAAGGCGCTGAGCAAGGTCATCTTCGACCCCTACGCCTTGAGCCCCGACCGGGTCGCGGAGCCCGACCTGGGCAAGGAGCGCGACGTCAGGTCGGTCTTCGCCGACGCCGAGACGGGCGAGTGGGTCGGACCGTTCATCATGGCTGGCTTCAACACGCGAATCGTCAGGCGGAGCAACGCGTTGCGCGACCACGCCTATGGACGCCGGTTCCGCTACCGCGAGGTCAGCGCCTACGGCCGTGGACTGCGTGGACGTCGCCAGGCGACCGTCTTCACCGGTGTGATGGGTCTGGCCATCGCCGGCCTGGCCAACCCCCGCACGCGGCCGATCTTCGACCGGCTCGCGCCGTCGCCCGGCGAGGGTCCCAGCGAGCAGAACCGGCGCTCCGGCTGGTTCGCGATGAAGATCCGCACGACCACGGAGACCGGGCGACGCTACCTCGCGACGGTGTCCGCCCAGGGGGACCCGGGGTATGCCGCGACGGCAGTCATGCTCGGCGAGTCCGCTCTGTGCCTCGCCCTGGACGGCGAGAAGCTGCCCGAGGCGGCGGGAGTGCTCACTCCCGCCACCGCGATGGGCGACGCGCTCGTGGAGCGACTCCGCGCGCAGGCCTTCACGCTGACCGTGGACGAGCTGCCCGACCGCCCCTGAAACTCACGGTCGGGTCGCTCGCCCACGGAATCCAGCTGGTCCAGGACCAGTTTCTCCTACAACGTGATTCGCCACACCTCCCCGCCACCTGGGCAGACCGAGCAGGTCGACACGTAGGCCTGGTGCCCGCTGATGGCCATGCCGTACGGCGCGACCAGGTTGTCGGCAACGACCGTGTGGGCGCCGCTGCGCGACACCTTGACGAGCGAACCGACCGGCGGCGCGTCCGGCGGCGCGTTGAGCAAACCGTCCTTGGCGAGCTGGACGGCATACAACGAACCACGTGAGTCGAACGCCAGGGAGGTGACGTTGGTCAGCCCAGAGGCCCACACGGTCGGGGCGTGTCCGGGCACGACGCGGTAGATGTTCGCCAGGCCGGGCTGGAACGGGAAGCCGGTGAGCTGGCTGACGTAGTACGCGCCGTCAGGTCCGCGAACGACCGCTGTGGGCACGGCCTGAGCCGGGATCTGGGTACCGGGAGGTAGGCCCAGGAATGGCGGGGCGTCGGCCATCTGGTCGTCGAACACGGCCACCGTCGACAGGCCATGACGTCCCGTCCTGACGAGGTCGTTGCCCCCGGCGTCGGTGATGACGAACTTGTCGCCGACCCGGATCAACGAGCTCGGGTTGCTGTCCGGGTCGTGGATCGGGTTGGCCTTGGCCTCGTAGGCGCCCAGGTCGGCGATGGTCCGGGTGTGCGTGGAGCCGACCTTGGCGAGCTGCAACGTCGCCAGGCGGGAGCCCTCAGCAGGCATTGCGTCGCGGGCCGCTGGGTCGGCGCCGAGCCCGATGAGCACAGCGAGCTGACGCCCGCCCAGCCACTCGACGTCCGAGGGTCCGATGGCTGCTGAGCCGTCGGGAGCCGCGAGCGACGGCAGTCCGGTGACGACCCGCGACTGCGTGCCCTTCCGGGTCACCCGCGTCACCGCGCCGGTCGACCCGAGACAGATGTCGTCACCCTCCGGGCCCGTGATGCAGAGGGTGCTGCCGCCCCGTCCGGCTTCGGCGACATACAGGTCGCCGTGGCCGTTGACGATGAGCTGCCGCGGGTTGTCCAGGCCGCTGGCCACCCTCGTCGGCGGCGGAGTGGGGTGTCCGTGGCTGCTGTGGGCCTGGGCGGGAGCCACTGCGGCGGCGACCAGAGCCACCGTGGCGGTCAACGTGAGTAGGGTGCGACGTCCTCGTCCTCGTGGGTCGACGATGCGAACCATGGGTGATCCTCCTGGCGGGTTGCGGACCCCTGCAAACCAATCAGTCTGCGGGGGCTGGCCTGCGGTGGCCTCCGCCAGCAGGACTAGTCCTTCGAGGTCTCGCCCGGCAGCGCCAGCATCTGGTCGAGGGCGAGGCGCGCGAAGTGGGCCACCTCGTCGTCGACCTTGATCGCGTTGACCACGCGGCCGGCCACGAGCGACTCGAGGGTCCAGACGAGGTGCGGCAGGTCGATGCGGTTCATCGTCGAGCAGTAGCAGACGTTCTTCTCCAGGAACGAGATCTGCTGGCGCGGGAACAGTGTCCCGAGTCGCCGCACCAGGTTGAGCTCGGTCCCGACCACCCACTTCGTGCCATCGGGAGCGGCCGCGATGGTCTGGATGATCTTCTCGGTCGAGCCGACCTCGTCAGCGGCCTCGACGACCTCGTGCTGGCACTCGGGGTGGACGATCACCTTGACGTCCGGGATCTCGCGGCGGGCCTGTTCGACGGCCGCGAGGCTGAACCGGCCGTGCACCGAGCAGTGACCGCGCCACAGGATCATCGTCGCGTCCTGGAGCTCCTGCTTGGTCAGCCCACCCATCGGCTTGTGCGGGTCGAACACCACGCAGCCGTCGAGCGAGCCGCCGAGGTCACGGACGAAGGTGTTGCGCCCCAGGTGCTGGTCCGGCAGGAACAGCACCTTGCCGCCGGCGCCCACCTGGTCCAGCGCCCACGTCAGTGCCGTCTTGGCGTTGGACGACGTGCAGATGGTGCCGCCGTGCCGACCCGTGAAGGCCTTGATGGCGGCGGAGGAGTTCATGTAGGTCACCGGAACGGTCACGTCGGCGACCCCCGCCTCGACCAGGTCGTCCCAGCAGTCCTCGACCTGGCGGATGGCGGCCATGTCGGCCATCGAGCACCCGGCCGCGAGGTCGGGGAGGATCACGGTCTGGTTCTCGGCCGTGAGGATGTCGGCCGACTCGGCCATGAAGTGCACGCCGCAGAACACGATGTACGGCGCGTCGGGCCGGGCAGCAGCGTCCTTGGCCAGCTTGAAGGAGTCACCGGTCACGTCGGCGAACTCGATGACCTCGTCGCGCTGGTAGTGGTGCCCGAGCACGAACACCTGGTCTCCCAGGGCGGCCTTGGCCGCGCGAGCGCGGTCGACCAGCCCGGGGTCGGAGGGTGCCGGCAGATCACCCGGGCACTCGACCCCGCGCTCGGTGTGCAGCTCCGTGCCGCGTCCGAGGACGAGCAACGGCAGGGGAGTGGTGGGCCGGGAGTCCGACTGCGTCACAGGGGTGCTCACGTCCTCGATCGTATGCCGTGGGCAACCGGAGCACTGCCAGCGCCCAGTGGTCGTCGACGGCCGACCTGGCCCCCGTCCGGTGCCCTAGGGTCGCGGCCATGGACGACGAGAGCCTCGTGAGAGCCCTGCGGACGGCCACCGCCGCGATGGGAGCCACCGTCCGAGGTGCCGACCCGCACGCACCGGTCCCGGCCTGCCCGGGCTGGAGCGTGACCGACCTCGTCGACCACCTCGGCCGGGTGCACCTGTGGGCGGCGCACTGCGCACGCCACGGCGCACCGCCCGATCCCTACCCGCGTCGTGACCGCGAGCAGCCGCTGCCCGACTGGTATGCCGCAACCGCCGACACGGTCGTGGGCACCTTGGCCGAGCTGTCGCCCGACCACCCGTCGTGGAGCTTCTCCGCCGTGCCGGGTCACCAGGACGTCCGGTTCTGGCGGCGTCGCCAGCTCCACGAGACGACGGTCCACCACGTCGACGCGCTGCAGGCAGGCGGTCTGCTGCCCACGACCGGGCTCGTTGACCGCATCCCCGGAATGACGACGGAGCAGGCTGCCGACGGCGTCACGGAGGTCTTCGAGGTGATGGCCCCGCGCAGCCTGGTCCGGCACGCGGACCGTCCGCCGCTGGAGGTGGTCCCGGCCGGGGAACCGATCGCCTTCGCGTGCACGGACACCGACGCCTCGTGGACCGTAGGGGTGGTCGACGGAGCGGTTCGCGTCATCGACAGCGTGGCGCAGGAGGCGGTCGCCCGGGTCAGGGGACCGGCGTCCCACCTCTACCTTGCGCTGTGGCACCGCGCGGACTCAGCGGTGCTCGTGACCGACGGTGACGAGGCTGCCGCCCGTCGGCTCCTTGCTGCTGCTCTGGTGCCCTAGCGGACCGTGGGGCGGGTAGGTCTAGAGCGGGTGGATCTTGCTGCTGGACATCGCCACGCTGACGGTGTTCTCACCGAACTTCACGTGGATCCGGTCGCCGGTGATCCGGACGACCGATCCGAGCCCGTGCCGGTCGTGGGTCACGCGGTCGTTCACGGCGAAGTCCGGGATGTCGGGCACCGGAGCGGCCCGGAACGGGCTGTTAGGCAGATGCGGCTTCTTGGCGGGCTGGCGGGGGCGCATCCATCCATTGTGGACCTGTTTTGCCCCTGCGGCCTCCACCGCGATGCGGATTCCGGCGCGCCCGTGCTCAGGAGCACGGAAGAAACCCGCCGTGGCGCCGGGCGCGAAGGCTGAAAGGATGACCGCGTGCACGTCGTCATCGCGCCGGACTGCTTCACCGGCACCCTCACCGCCCAGCAGGCCGCCCAGGCCATCGCCCAGGGGTGGGCCGCCAGCGCGCCGCACGACCTGCTGACCCTGCGTCCGCTCTCGGACGGCGGCCCGGGGTTCCTCGACGTCCTCGCCTCAGCGCTCCCGGACGCGCAGACCCTCGCGGTCACCGTGGCAGACCCGCTCGGTCGCGACGTGCCCGCCGCCCTGCTGGTGGTCGGTGCGGAAGGCGACCGCACGGCATACGTCGAGTCGGCGCAGGCAGCGGGGCTGCACCTGCTCGCCGCCGACGAGCGCAACCCGGCCGTCACCAGCACCTGGGGGGTGGGTCAGCTCGTGGAGGCGGCCCTGGCCGAAGGGGCCACCCGCATCGTCGTCGGTCTCGGTGGCAGCGCCACCAACGACGCCGGCGCAGGGATGCTCGCGGCGCTGGGAGCCGGCGCACCGAAGGACCTCGCGCGGGGTGGGCTGGCCCTGGCCGACATCTCCGACGCGGCCCTGCCGGGACTCGCGACGACCCGCGAGCGCTTCGCCGGGGTCGAGCTGGTGCTTGCCACCGATGTGGAGTCGCCGCTGCTGGGGCTGCAGGGCGCCAGTGCCGTGTTCAGCCCACAGAAGGGCGCCTCGCCAGAGGTCGCCCAGGCTCTGGAGGGGGCGCTCGGGCGGTTCGTCGAGGTGGTCCGTCGCACGGTTCCGGAGCACACCGACCTGCTGACCGGTACCGCTCGCCGGATCGACAAGACACCCGGGGCAGGTGCCGCGGGTGGTCTCGGCTACGGCCTGGCCCTCCTCGGAGGCGTCCGGGTCAGCGGCGTGTCGGAGGTGCTCGAGGCGGTCGGGTTGCGCGAGCTGCTCCGCGCGGCGGACCTGGTGGTCACGGGGGAGGGCTGCTTCGACTGGCAGTCCCTGCAGGGCAAGGTCGTGGCCGGCGTGGCCGGGCTGGCCCTCGAGACCGCGACGCCCAGCGTGGTCATCGCCGGGCAGGCCACCGTGGGGCGTCGTGAGGCGATGACGCTCGGTCTGTCGGGCAGCTATGCGGTGGCCGAAACGCCCGCCCAGGTCGAGGCCGCGATGTCCGATCCGGTGGGCACCCTGGCGGCGCGCGCTGCCCGGGTGGCGGCCACCTGGTCCCCTCGGAGCTGACCAGGTCGTACAGTGGGAGGTGCGCGGGGAACATTTCGCGAGAACCGCAGGTTGGCACTGGTGGCCAACCTCCACCGACATGAAGGACTCATCCCATGAGTGTTCAGGACCAGACCGCTACGGCGACCACCGCCGACGCGACCGCGGCGCCTGCCGAGACCACGCACGGCGTGCTCCTCTCCGATGTTGCGGCTGCCAAGGTCAAGTCCCTGCTCGAGCAGGAGGGGCGTGACGACCTGCGCCTGCGCGTCGGAGTCCAGCCCGGTGGCTGCTCCGGCCTCATCTACCAGCTCTACTTCGACGAGCGCACCCTCGACGGTGACCTCGTGCGCGACTTCGACGGTGTCGAGGTCGTGGTGGACCGGATGAGCGCCCCGTACCTCGTGGACGCGAGCATCGACTTCGCCGACACCATCGAGAAGCAGGGCTTCACGATCGACAACCCCAACGCCGGCAGCTCGTGCGCCTGCGGGGACTCGTTCAGCTGAGCAAGCACGGCAGCTGATCGACCAAGACTGACCTGGGCATCGCACCCAGGGAACGCACGTGGCCGGCACACCCCTCGGGGTATGCCGGCCACGTGCGTTCCGGGGCGTGCCCCGCCTCCGTCGTGGGACGTCGGTCAGCGGTACTCGGGGTTGGGGTAGTCGAACCGGGCGCCGGCATCCCACTCGGTGCGCTGGTTGCCGCCGACGGGGAAGCCGCCGGCGGCCTTGAGCAGGGCAGCCAGGTGCATCAGGTTCCACGTCATGAACGTGGTGTTGCGCTGGGTGAACTCGTTCTCCGGGCCCCCGCTGCCCGGGTCGAGGTAGGACGGGCCGGGTCCGGCCTCACCGATCCACCCGGCGTCGGCGGCAGGCGGGATGGCGTAGCCGATGTGCTGCAGGCTGTAGAGGATGTTGGACGAGCAGTGCTTGATGCCGTCCTCGTTGCCGGTGATGATCGCTCCGCCGACCTTGCCGTAGTAGACGTACTGGCCCGACGCGTTCGTCATCGACGACCCGGCGTAGAGGCGCTCGATGACCTGCTTGGTGATGCTGGCGTTGTCGCCCAGCCAGATCGGTCCGGCGACGACCAGGATGTCGGAGTCGATGATCCGCGCGAACAGGGTCGGCCACTCGTCGCGCTCCCAGCCGTGCTCGGTCATGTCGAGGTAGACACCGGTGGCGATGTCGTGGTCGACCGCCCGGATCACCTGGACGTCGACCCCGTGCTTGCGCATGATGGCGGCGCTGATGTCGACCAGGCCCTGGGTGTTGCTCGGCTCCGGCGACCGCTTGAGCGTGCAGTTGACGAAGGTCGCGCGCAGGCCGCTGAAGTCGAAGGCGCTGATCTCGGGATCACTCATGCGACCGACTGTGCCCGCTCGGCCGGTCCCCGGCAAGCGTCACGAGGCGGTCATTCGGCAGACGGCAGGCGGCAGGCGGCCAGCTGGCAGGTCCGCACGAGCGGCGTGCGCCGAGGCGGCTCAGGAGCCGTAGCTCCCGAGACCGTCCAGCAGCGAGGGCGCGCCGGTCGGGACGACGATGTCGTGGTGCTGGACCGGCCAGGGACGCGCCCGGGCGACGGTCAGCTGCACGCCGCGGCCGTCCTCGACCAGCTCGGAGACGCTGCCGCTGTCGAGGGCGTCACGCGGCCCGGGGAAGGGCCCCGGAATGGCAGCGTGGCGGGCTGCGGGGACCATCCGGCGCGGGGTCATGCACCCACGCTAGGCCGGACCTGTCGGGGACACGCCGCTACCAGGAGGTAACTCCCTGCGATGCCGCACGTCGCGCCCACGGGGTAGGTTTTCCACCGTGCAGATAGCCATCACGGGATCCATTGCCACCGACCACCTGATGACCTTCAAGGGCAGGTTCCGCGACAGCCTCGTCGTCGAGCAGCTCGACAAGGTCTCGCTGTCGTTCCTCGCGGACGACCTCGAGGTCCGCCGGGGAGGGGTGGCCGCCAACATCGCGTTCGGCATGGCCAACCTCGGACAGCGACCGATCCTCGTCGGGGCGGTCGGTGAGGACTTCGGCGACTACCGGAGCTGGCTGGAGCGCCACGGCGTCGACTGCGCCTCGGTGCACACGTCCGAGTCCAAGCACACCGCTCGCTTCGTCTGCACGACCGACGAGGACATGGCGCAGATCGCCACCTTCTACGCGGGTGCGATGAGTGAGGCGCGGGCCATCGAGCTCGGCCCGATCGCCGAGCGCGTCGGCGGTCTCGACCTGGTGCTCGTCGGCGCCAACGACCCCGAGGCGATGCTGCGCCACACCCGCGAGTGCCGCTCGCGCGGCATCCCGTTCGCCGCGGACCCGAGCCAGCAGCTGGCCTTCGCCGACGGCGCGACCATCCGCCAGCTCATCGACGGCGCCGACTTCCTGCTCACCAACGAGTACGAAGCCGCCCTGACCGAGCAGAAGACCGGGTGGAGCGCCGCGGAGATCGCCGACCGCGTGAACACCCGGGTGGTCACCAAGGGCAAGGACGGCGTCACCATCGAGCGCAAGGGGGAGGACCCCATCGAGGTGTCGGTGGCCCGCGAGGTCCGCCGCGCCGACCCGACCGGGGTCGGCGACGCGTTCCGCGCGGGGTTCCTCACCGGCCTCGCGGCAGACCTGGGCCTTCGGCACAGCGCCGAGCTCGGATCCATGCTGGCGACCTACGTCATCGAGACGGTCGGCACGCAGGAGTACACCCTCGGCAAGGCGAGCTTCCTGCAGCGTCTGGCGGAGGCCTACGGCCAGGCATCGGCCGACGCCATCGAACCCCACATCGCCTGCGTCGCGCCCTAGGGACCGGGCGCACACCCCGTGGTGACCGAACCGGTCGAGCCCCTGCCGACGACGTGGGTGTTCGACGTCAGTGAGGTCGATGACGGCGAGGACATGGTCGCGGTGGGTGGCGACCTGCGGGCCGGCACCCTCGTGGAGGCCTACCGCAGCGGGGTCTTCCCGATGGGCTTGGGCGAGCACGGCGCCCGGCCGCTCGCCTGGTGGTCGCCGGACCCGCGCGGCGTGCTGCTGCCGGGTCGGGTGCATGCCAGCCGCTCGCTGCAGAAGTCGTTGCGGCGCTTCGAGATGCGGGTCGACACGGCGTTCCGCGACGTCGTCGACGCCTGCGCCGACCCGAGCCGCGACGGGCGCTGGATCACCGAGGAGATCGCCGACGCCTACACGGAGATGCACGCGCTGGGCTGGGCGCACAGCATCGAGACGTGGCAGGACGGCGAGCTCGTCGGTGGGTTGTACGGGATCAACGTGGGCGGGCTGTTCGCCGGGGAGTCGATGTTCCACCGGGTGACCGACGCGTCGAAGGCAGCCGTGGTCGCCACCGCGGCCTACGTCTTCGCCGACGGCGACCCGCGGCGGCTCATCGACGTGCAGTGGGCCACCGACCACCTGCGCAGCCTGGGCGTGGTGACGGTGTCGCGGCCGGACTACCTGAGCCTGCTCAAGGATGCCGTCGACCTGGCGCCCCCGACCTTCGACGCGGGTTCCTGAGGCTGAGCCTCAGCCGACAGTGCGCACCCGGTATGCCGCGTGCCCGCCGTCCGCGGGCACCTCACCGAGGAAGTCCTGGCCGCGCATCCGGCACCACGCCGGGATGTCGGCCCTGGCCGCAGGGTCGGTCGCCCACACCTCGATGACGGCTCCCACTGCGGCATCGCGGGCGGTCTGGGCCAGTCGGATGACGGGGAGCGGGCACCGCAGCCCGCGGGCGTCGACGACGATGGGCGCGGACTGGCCGTCGCCTGCCTCGAAGGTCGGGCTCACAGCCGGTGCGCGCCCAGCTCGGCCCGGACCGAGGCCACCACCTCGGCGATGACCGAGCAGAAGGCCGCCACCTGCGCCGCGCGGTCGGGGGCCACCGCCCCGAGGGGGAGGGTGACGCGGATGTTGCCGTGGGTCAGGGCGCCCATGGCCGCGAGGACGTGGCTGGGTTCGAGGGTGCTGGCCGTGCAGGCCGAGCCGGAGGCCACCCCGAAGCCCCGGCGGTCGAGCTCGCGGACGAGGGCCTCACCGTCGGCGTAGAGGGCCGAGAAGGTCACGACGTGGGGGAGCCGGTCGACCGGGTCGCCCACGACCTCGACATCGGCGACGGCGGCCGCTGCGGCGCGGATCCGGTCCACGAGGGCGAACGCCTCCAGCGCGTCTGCCTCGCGGGTCGCCTCGGTCTGCTGCCAGGCCTCGGCCGCGGCGAGGGCCAGGGGGATCCAGGGCGTGTGCCGGGTCGGACCGCTCAGCGCAGCGTCCGGGTCCGGCGCGCCCGGAAGCAGCCACCTGGTCCGCTCGGGGAGGACGACCAGCCCCAGGCCGCCGGGTCCGCCCCACGACTGGGCGTCACCCGCGAGGACGTCGTAGGAGGTGGGGGAGACGGTCCGGCCCAGCGATGCCTGGGCGTCCACGCCGAGCGGCACACCGGCAGCCCGGCAGACGGCCCAGGCCTCCTCGAGCGGCTGCACCGTCCCGACCTCACCGTTGGCGTGCTGGAGGGCTGCCCCGACGGTGCCGGGACCGGTCACGGCCTGCGCCCACGCCCCGAGGTCGACCCGGCCCGTCCGGTCCACCGCGACGGTCGCAAAGGCCGTCGACTCCCCCGAGGAGTCGGCAGCGTGCCGCCCGGGCACCAGCACCGAGGAGTGCTCGACCGCGGAGGCGACGACGCGCGCTCCGCGGCGGCGGGCGGCATACCGGAGGCCGTCGACCACCCAGCGGACCGCGGTCGGGCCGTCCGGCGCGAAGGAGACCTCGGAGGGGCGCACCTGCAGGCCGGTCGCGAGCACCTCCCGGGCCTGGTCCAGCAGCCGGCGGGCCGTCCTCGCCTCGCTGTGCAGGCGTCGCGGATCGGCCCATCCGGCGTCGATGGCCGCGACCAAGGTGTCCCTCGCGCGAGGGTGCATCGGGCCGGGCGCGGCGTCCAGGAGCGTGCGCTGAAAAGAACGGTCATTTCGGCTGTTCAAATCGATGTCCGGGGAGGGGTTCGCCACACCTCGACGTTAGTCCCACCCTGACCGGACGGCAGGCACCCTCTGGAGTAGGGTTTGGCGCGATGGCCCATCACTGTTTCGAAGAAGGTGCACCGTTGCGTCAGCACGACGTCTCTGCGCCGCGCCCACACCGGCGGCGGCCCCTCAGCAGGAGCACGACCACGGCTCTAGGGCTGTCGCTCGTGGCCCTCACCCTCTCGGGGTGTGCCGGCCGCGTGCAGGACGGTTTCCTGCCCCGCGCGGTGACCCAGGGCGGGGAGCGGGTGACCACGCTCTGGAACGGAGCCTGGATCGCCGCGCTCATCGTCGGCGTCATCGTCTGGGGCCTGATCGGCTGGTGCGTCGTGGCCTACCGCCGCAAGAAGGACGACACCACCCTGCCAGTGCAGCTGCGCTACAACGTGCCGATGGAGATCCTCTACACGATCGTCCCGGTCTTCATGATCGCGGTGCTCTTCTACTACACCGCGCGTGACGAGGCGGCCCTGCTGGACACCTCCAAGCACCCCGACGTCGTGGTCAACGTCGTCGGCAAGAAGTGGAGCTGGGACTTCAACTACGTCAACGAGCAGACCTTCGAGAGCGGCACGCAGGCCGAGCTGACGGGGAAGCCGGGCGCCGAGAAGAACCTCCCGACCCTCTACCTGCCCGTCAACAAGCGGACCGAGTTCGTGCTCACCTCGCGGGACGTCATCCACTCGTTCTGGGTGCCGGCGTTCCTGCAGAAGCTCGACATGATCCCCGGGCGGGTCAACAAGTTCCAGGTGTTCCCGACCGAGACCGGCGACTTCAAGGGCAAGTGTGCCGAGCTCTGCGGCGCCTACCACTCCCAGATGCTGTTCAACGTCAAGGTCGTCGACCAGGCGGCCTACGAGCAGCACATCGCGGAGCTCAAGGCCCAGGGCAACACCGGTCAGCTGGACAACAGCCTGAACCCCTCGAAGGTCATGGACGAAGACCAAGGCCTTCTTCCGAGTGCAGGGAGCAACTGATGGCAGCGGCAACCGAGTCCACCTCGGCGGGGATGTACTACCGCTCCACCGAGGCCACGGCGACCCGTCGCCTCACCAAGGGCCAGACCTTCGTGAAGTGGGCGTCGACGACCGACCACAAGGTGATCGGCAACCTCTACTTCATCACCTCGTTCATCTTCTTCATCTTCGGCGGCATCCTCGCCCTGCTGATCCGAGCCGAGCTGTTCCAGCCGGGGCTGCAGGTCGTGGACAACCCCGACCAGTTCAACCAGCTGTTCACGATGCACGGCACGATCATGCTGCTGCTGTTCGCGACGCCGCTGTTCGCCGGCTTCGCCAACGCGCTCATGCCGATCCAGATCGGTGCCCCCGACGTCGCCTTCCCGCGGCTGAACATGTTCGCCTACTGGCTCTACCTGTTCGGCGGGCTGATCGCCTCCGCCGGCTTCCTCACCCCCACGGGTGCCGCGTCGTTCGGCTGGTTCGCGTACTCCCCGCTGTCGGACGCGTCCAACACCCCGGGCCTCGGCGGTGACCTCTGGGTCTTCGGCCTGGCGCTCGGTGGTTTCGGAACCATCCTGGGTGCCGTCAACTTCATCACCACGATCATCTGCATGCGCGCGCCCGGCATGACGATGTTCCGGATGCCGATCTTCACCTGGACCATCCTGGTCACGAGCCTGCTCGTGCTGATGGCCTTCCCGGTGCTGGCGTCGGCGCTGCTCGCGCTCGGTGCCGACCGCAAGTTCGGGGCGCAGATCTTCGAGGCCGACAACGGTGGGCCAATGCTCTGGCAACACCTGTTCTGGTTCTTCGGCCACCCCGAGGTCTACATCATCGCGCTGCCGTTCTTCGGCATCATCTCCGAGATCCTGCCGGTGTTCTCGCGCAAGCCGATCTTCGGCTACAAGACGCTGGTCTTCGCGACCATCGGCATCGCCGCCCTCTCGGTGACCGTGTGGGCCCACCACATGTACGCCACCGGCCAGGTGCTGCTGCCGTTCTTCGCGGTGATGACCATGCTGATCGCGGTCCCGACCGGCGTGAAGTTCTTCAACTGGATCGGCACGATGTGGGGCGGCAAGCTGTCCTTCGAGACGCCGATGCTCTGGGCGATCGGCTTCCTCGTCACCTTCCTGTTCGGTGGCCTGACCGGCATCATCCTGTCCAGCCCGGCCCTGGACTTCCACCTGTCCGACAGCTACTTCGTCGTGGCTCACTTCCACTACGTCGTCTTCGGCACCGTGGTGTTCGCGATGTTCGCCGGCTTCTACTTCTGGTGGCCCAAGTTCACCGGGCGGATGCTCGACGAGACGCTCGGCAAGATCCACTTCTGGATGCTGTTCATCGGGTTCCACACCACCTTCCTTATCCAGCACGTGCTGGGCGTGGACGGCATGCCGCGTCGGTACGCCGACTACCTGCCCGAGGACGGCTTCACCTGGATGAACCAGGTGTCGACGGCCGGTGCGTTCCTGCTTGCCGCGTCCACCCTGCCGTTCCTCTACAACGTCTGGAAGACCTGGCGCACCGCGCCCCTGGTCGAGACCGACGACCCTTGGGGTTACGGCGCCTCGCTCGAGTGGGCCACGTCCTGCCCGCCGCCGCGGCACAACTTCGACACCCTCCCGCGGATCCGCTCGGAACGCCCGGCCTTCGACCTGCACCACCCCGAGGCATCCGAGCTCGGTGGGGTCTACGCAGACCCGGACACCCTGACCCGGATCATGGCCGAGACCCGTTCGTCCGAGCACCACGCGACGGGCGAGCTCGACCATGACAAGCACCCGCGGTTCCACGAGGAGCGTGACTGACCCGTGAAGATCGAGTACAAGCTCTTCGTCATCCTGGCTGCCTTCTTCGCCCCCGTCGGGGTCGTCTACGGCATCTTCACCCACTGGAAGGAGCCGGTCGGCCCGGCCGGGCTGTTCCTGTCCGCTGGGCTCGGCGCGATGATCGCCTTCTACCTGTGGGCCACTGCCCGACGTCTTCCGGAGCGTCCGGAAGACAACCCGAGCGGTGAGATCGCCGAGCAGGAGGGCGAGTACGGCTTCTTCAGCCCGCACTCCTGGTGGCCGCTGGCCCTCGCCGCCACCGCTGCCGTGTGCTTCCTCGGCCTGGCGGTCGGAATGTGGCTGTTCATCATCGGTGCGGCCTTCGGCGTCGTCGCCCTCGTGGGCTGGACGTTCGAGTACTTCAAGGGCCCGCACGCCGTCTGAGGACGGCTCGCAGATCGCCCAGCCGGGCGCGTCACCCCACCCGGGGTGACGCGCCCGGCTGTTCGTCGTGACGGGGCATCCACGCCGAGCAGGTAGACTGGGGTCAGGTCCGCGCAGGGGCGGGCCTTCAGGGGGCCTGGCGCGAAATCGTGATCGCCCGGCCGGACACAGTTGCATAGCCAACCAATCACGGCTGCCCGGCGTCTGTTCGGGTGATGGACTTCATCGGACACCGTCCGACCGGTCCAGCCGGCAGACACGAGACATTTCACGCACAGGGCGCCACGGTGGCGCAGAGCACAGGAGCACACACGTGGTGGGTAGGACACAAGGGTCACGACTGGCCATGACCGTGGCAGCGTTGACCGCCGTGACCCTGCTGGCGGCGTGCTCAGGCAGCGTGGACAGCCCGGCGACCGACAACGTCGCTGCCGGCTCCAGCAGCAGCTCCTCGTCATCCTCGTCCTCCGCGACGGCGACGCCCGCCGAGCTCACCATCAGCCCGGCCAAGGACGCCACCGACGTCCTGCCCAGCGAGTCCGTCGTGGTCAAGGCCACCACCGGCACGCTCGGCGAGGTCACCGTGGCCGACGCGAAGGGCCGCAAGGTCACCGGCGACCTCGGCAGCGATGGATCGTGGACCTCCAGCGCGCGCCTGGCGCCCAGTGCGGCATACACCGTCACCGCGACCGCGACCGGTCCGGACGGCACGCCCTCGACGACCACCTCCACCTTCTCGACCCTCAAGCCCAAGGTCACCGCCACCTACGGCATCCTCAACTCAGGTGAGACCGTGGGCGTCGGTATGCCGGCGAGCATCCAGTTCGACTCGCCCGTCGCCACCGCGAAGCTGCGCGGCGAGGTCGAGAGGCTGGTCAAGGTCAGCACCTCGCCCAAGCAGCCCGGCGCGTGGGGCTGGCTGGACAACCGCCAGCTCATGTGGCGCCCCGTGAGCTACTGGCAGCCCGGCACCAAGGTCACCATCAGTGCGCCGCTCACGGGCGTGCAGACGGGTGAGGGCAAGTGGATCGGCAACGACGACAGCGCCAGCTTCACCATCGGCTCCTCGATGATCTCCACGGTCGACATCAAGCGCCACGTCATGACCGTCACCCGCGGTGGCAAGGTGATCAACACCATCCCGATCAGCGCCGGACGTCCCGGTCCGAAGACGGAGACCCGTTCCGGCATCAAGGTGATCATCCGCAAGGAGGGCACCGTGGTCATGGACTCCACCACCATCGGGATCAAGAAGGGCCAGCCCGGCTACTACAAGATCACCACCCAGTCGGCCATGCGCGTGACCTGGACGGGCGAGTACCTCCACTCCGCTCCGTGGTCGGTCGGTTCCCAGGGCAGCGCCA
The DNA here is from genome assembly GCF_006438965.1 of Pedococcus bigeumensis. Taxonomy (GTDB): domain Bacteria; phylum Actinomycetota; class Actinomycetes; order Actinomycetales; family Dermatophilaceae; genus Pedococcus; species Pedococcus bigeumensis_A. The sequence continues at coordinate 662,979 of NZ_RCZM01000002.1, read as the reverse complement.
ACGTCAGCCACGGCTGCGTCAACATGTCCCCGGCGAACGCTGCCTGGATGTACGCCAACTCCAAGGCCGGCGACATCGTGAAGTTCACCGGCTCGTCCCGCGTGTTCCAGCCCTCCGAGGGCATCGGCGTCTGGCAGTACTCGTTCGCGAACTGGAAGGCGCAGAGCGCCCTCGTCTGATGGTGGGTCGCCCCACGGCAAGCCTGAGGTGGTGAGTTCGTGGTGTCCACGACAACCCGTTGCCGTGGGCTGCTCCTCGCAGCGGTGGGCCTGGTCGTTGCCCTGAGCGGGTGCGCGACCTCGACGCCGGACGGCGTCTCCGGCCAGCGCGGCACGACCAGTGCCGCGTCGTCGTCGACTCCCGCCCTCCCGCCGAGCGGGACGGCGACCGGTACGACCGCCGGAACGACGACGACCACCGCGGTGCCGAGCACGGTGCGCACACCGGTCACCAAGCTGCTCGTCTTCGTGGTCGAGAACCACTCCCTGGCCCAGATGAAGGCCGGCATGCCTTACACCTACCGGTTGGCCAGGACCTACGGCTACGCGACCAGCTACTTCGCCACCCGGCACCCCTCGCTGCCCAACTACCTCGCGATCGCGTCGGGCAGCACCCACGGCGTCACCACGGACGCGGCGCCTGGGGACAACGTCCCCGTCACCGGGGAGTCGGTGTTCGGCCGCGCCATCGCGGCAGGTCGGACCGCGGGGGTGTATGCCGACGCCATGCCACAGCCGTGCGCCCTGACTCCCTCCGGGCGGTACGCCGTGAAGCACAACCCGTGGCCGTACTTCGTCGACGAGCGTGCCCTGTGCCGCCAGCACGACCTGCCGATGAGCGCCCTGGCGGCCGACATCACCGCCGGGTCACTGCCCGACGCGGGCATGGTCGTCCCGGACCTGTGCCACGACGCGCACGACTGCCGCCTCTCGACCGCCGACGCCTGGTTCAAGGACTGGATGACCAGGATCCAGGCCGGCCCGGACTGGAGGTCGGGTCACCTGCTGGTGGTGCTCACCGCGGACGAGGACGACAGGTCCGCGGGCAACAGGGTGCTGACGGTCGTGGTGCACCCCAGCCAGCACGGCGCCGTGGTCACGACCCGGCTCGACCACTACTCGCTCACCCGGCTCTACGCCGAGGTCACCGGGACGGCCCCGCTCGGGCACGGGGCGAAGGCAGCGTCGATGGCCACGGCCTTCGACCTCCCGCTGCCCTGACCGAGCGCCGGCACAGGCTTGGTAGCCCTTGGCCCATTTCTTGGTCAACGAAGCAACCTCGGGACCGCTTGCCGGAGTCAATCCGGGTGTGACCATCCAACGGGGGATGGCCCATCACACAGCTGGGGGATTCACATGTTGTTGATGAAGCGCACTGCCCTGTCAGCGGCGGCCGCACTGATCCTGGTGCCGCTGCTCGCCACCGCCGCCAGCGCGGCACCCGCCCCGAACGACACCGCCGCCACGGCGACCGTCGTCTCGGCACTGCCCAGCACGATCGAGCAGGACACCACCGGCGCCACGACCGATGCGACCGATGCCGCGCTCAACGCGCAGTGCGGGGCACCGTTCACCAACGCCAGCGTCTGGTTCCGCTACACCGCCAGCGCTGACGGCGGGGTCATCGCCGACATGTCGGCCTCGAGCTACACCGGCGGCTTCCTGGTCACCGAGGGCGACCCGGCCGGCGGCAACCTCATCGCGTGCGGTCCCACCACGGTCGGGTTCGCGACCACGGCTGGGCAGACCTACTACGTGGTCGCCTTCAGCGACACCGCCACCCAGGGCGGCAACCTGGTGGTCACCTTCGACAACGCCCCGCCGCCGCCGGAGGCGACCGTGACGGTCAACCCCAGGGGAGTCGCGAACAAGGACGGCTCGGCGACCCTGAGCGGGACCTACTCGTGCAGCAACGCCGACGACTTCTTCAGCGACATCGAGGGCTCCCTCACCCAGCAGGTCGGCCGGGTGAAGATCAACGGCTCGTTCTTCGTCAACCCGATCCAGTGTGACAGGGCCACCCACAGCTGGTCCGGGACGGCGTTCACCGACAACGGTGTCTTCAAGGGCGGCAAGGGAGCGAACGTGACCTTCGCCTTCGCCTGCGGCACCTTCGAGTGCGCAGTGGGCTATACCGAGCAGACGGTCCAGCTGAGCGGCGCCAAGAAGTAGCAACCGCTGTAGCAGCAAGCACGACAGGTGCCGTGTCCCGGACATCGGGGCACGGCACCCGTGCGTCGCCGCCGCCCGTCCGGGGCGGCGGCCTGGTTCAGCCCCAGCCGAGGTCGTGCAGCCGGGCGTCATCGATCCCGAAGTGGTGGGCGATCTCGTGCACCACGGTCACGGCGATCTCGTCCAGCAGGTCGTCCCGGTCCGCGCACATCCGGGTCAGCGGCCCACGGAAGATCGTGATCCGGTCCGGGAGCGCGCCGGCCCAGCCGTCACCCCGCTCGGTGATCGGCGTGCCGTCGTAGACGCCCAGCAGGTCGGGGTCGCCCGGTGGTGGCTCGTCCGCCACGAAGAAGACGACGTTGTCGAGCAGCGCCATCAGCTCCGCCGGCACAGCGTCGAGGGCATCACCCACCGCCTCCTCGAACTCGGCTGCCTCCATCTCGACCACGCGCCCAGCCTGCCATGTCACCAACGGGCCCCAGAACGCCGTATGCCGCCCACTCGGTGGAGTGGGCGGCATAGAGGTCGAGGTGGTGGCTCAGGGGCGCTTGGGGGGCTCCCTGCGCGAGCTCTCCAGGGCCGGGCGGCTCTCGCTGCTCGGCGCGGCCTCGATCGCCTCGTGGCCCTGGCCGTCGTGGTGCGCAGCCGCGAGCTCGCCCGGGGTGACCGGGTTGATGCTGTCGGTGAAGTAGAACCGCGACAACGCCGAGCGAGCCTTCTCCTTGCGCGCCGTCGGGGAGACCACCCCGTGCTGGTCGGTGCCCGCCTCTAGCGTGAGGACGTCGTGTCGGTCGTGCTGCACGAGGTTCCATCGGGTGAACTCGTCGAGCGGCTCGTGCTGCTCGAAGAACTTCCCGTCGGCCGTGCGCACGATGCGCCCCGTCTCGCGACCGTGCAGGACCAGGTCGCGGTCCTTGCGCTGCAGGGACAGGCAGATCCGCTTGGTGACCCAGAAGGCGAGCGGCGGAAACACGAAGATGCCGAGCCGGAAGATGTTGGTGAGGTCGTTGATCGACAGGTGCAGCTTGATCGCCATCAGGTCGTTGCCGGAGGCGAAGAGCAGGATGCCGTACCAGGTGAGCGCGGCCACCCCCAGCCCCGTGCGGGTCGGGTTGTTGCGCGGCCGGTCGAGCAGGTGGTGTTCCCGGTTGTCGCCGGTCACCCACTTCTCCAGGAACGGGTAGGCGCCCATCAGGCCGTACATGGCGGGGATCAGAAGGATGGCGCCGATCATCACGTTGAACGAGAACGTGAAGCCGAAGGCGGTGAACTCCAGCCACCCGGGCAGCAGGCGCAACGCACCGTCGGCGAAGCCCATGTACCAGTCTGGCTGGGAGCCCGCCGTGACCGGTGAGGGGTCGTAGGGACCGTAGGCCCAGATCGGGTTGATCGTGACCAGGCCCGAGATGAGCGAGATGACGCCGAAGACGATGAAGAAGAAGCCACCGGCCTTCGCCGCGTAGACCGGCATGACCGGGAAGCCGACGACGTTGTCGTTGGTACGACCCGGCCCGGGGAACTGGGTGTGCTTGTGCACGAACACCAGGCCGATGTGGGCCGTGAACAGGCCGACCAGGATGGCCGGCAGCAGCAGCACGTGGATCGAGAAGAGGCGGGGGATGATTGCCTCACCCGGGAACGGTCCGTCGAACAGGGCGAAGGACAGGTAGGACCCGAGCACGGGCACCGAGCGCATGAAGCCCTCGGCGGCGCGCAGCCCGGTGCCGGAGAGCAGGTCGTCCGGCAGGGAGTAGCCGGCAAAGCCCTCGATCAGGGCCAGCATCGACAGGATCGTGCCGATGACCCAGTTGATCTCGCGCGGCTTGCGGAACGCGCCGGTGAAGAACACGCGAAGCATGTGCACGGAGAGCGCGACGATGAACATCAGTGCGGCCCAGTGGTGGATCTGGCGGATCAGTAGGCCGCCCCGGATGTCGAAGGAGATGTCGACGGTCGAGCGGAACGCCTCGGACATCGTGATGCCACGCAGCGGCAGGTAGGAGCCGTCGTAGACGACCTGACCGGCGCTGGGGACGAACCAGAACGTGAGGAAAGTGCCCGAGAGCAGGCAGATGATCATGGAGTACATGGCGACTTCACCAAGCATGAAGGACCAGTGGTCGGGGAAGACCTTCTTCATGAGGTAGCCGACCGGCTTGGCGGCTCCGGTGCGATCGTCGAGCCAGCCCGCGACGCCACCGACGGCCTTCAGGCCGGGATTCGTGGGGGCCTCGGGCTCAGCGTCGTCCTTGCGCAGGCGCCCGATCGGGTCGGCGCCGGACACGGTGCGGTCGGTGCTCATGCGGAACCACGCTCCCAGAAGCTCGGACCGACGGCCTCGCGGAAGGGGGCGTCGGCGATCAGGTAACCCTGTGAGTCAACGGTGATCTTCAGCTGCGGCAACGGGCGGTGGGCCGGCCCGAAGATGACCTTGCAGTCCTGCGTCACGTCGAAGGTCGACTGGTGGCAGGGACAGAGCAGGTGGTGCGTCTGCTGCTCGTAGAGGCCCACCGGGCATCCGACGTGGGTGCAGATCTTCGAGTAGGCGACGATGCCCTCGTGGCCCCAGTCACGCTCTTTCTGGGGCTTGATGTCGTCGGGGTTGAGGCGCATGAGGAGCACGGCGGCCTTGGCCTTGTCCTCCAGGACGTGCTCGGAGTCCTTGATCGACTCGGGCAGCACGTGGAACACCGAACCGATCGTCACCTGGTCGGCGCGGATCGGCGTGCGCTCCGGGTCGCGGACCAGTCGGTCGCCCTTCTTCCACATGGTCGTGGAGAGCGTGTCCTTCGGCATTGGGCCGAGTCCGCCGACCAGCGGCAGCAGGATCGCCAGCGGCGGCAGGGCGAGCGCACCGGCGAGCGAGAACTTGATGAGCGGGCGACGGCCGAGCTGGGCCCTCTCGCCACCACCCATCAGCTCGCTGACCACCCGCTGGCGGTCCTCGTCCTTGGCGCGCTGCGGGTGGCGCTCCTCGACCGACTCGGTGTCGGGCATCAGGGTCTTGGCCCAGTGCACGGCTCCGACGCCGCAGCCCAGCAGGGCCAGGGCCATGGTCACGCCGAGCGCGACGTTGTAGAGGCTCGCGTTGCCGATGCCGGGGATGTAGCCGGACTGCTCGGGGTCGATCGCGAAGTAGGCGACGATGAACAGCACGGTGGCCAGGCTGGACAGGCCGAAGAGGGCTGCGACCTGTTTCTCGGCGCGCTTGGCGCCCTTCTCGTCCAGGTCTGACATCCGCGGGACGTGCGGGGGCAGTCCCGGGTTCGCGAAGCGCTCCGGGAGCCCGCCCGAACCCTCCACGTGACCCTGGTCGAGCCGGACCGCGGTCGAGCCGTAGCCGTCGCTGTGCCCGTCGCTGTGGCCATTCCCGTGGCCGTCGCTCGTGCCGACGACCTCGCCGTGCGGCGTGTCGTGTTCGCTCATCGTGTCGTCGATCCTGTCGAGTCGCGGTGGTCAGTTCCAGTGTCGCCCCAGGTGGTGGCTTCGGCCAACGGGTGTGACCGAGACATCACGGACATCAGGCGGCCTTCTTGCCGAGCCAGACGGCGAAGCCGACCATGATGCCGAGGCCGAAGATCCAGACGAACAGGCCTTCGGACACCGGGCCGAGGTTGCCCAGGGCCATCCCGCCGACGTTCTCCTGCTTGTCCACCTCGTGCAGGTACGCGACGATGTCGTTCTTCGCGTCGGGGGAGATGTTGTCGTCGCTGAAGACGGGCATCGACTGCGGGCCGCTGACCATGGCCTCGTAGATGTGCTTGCCCTCGACGTCCCGCAGGCTCGGGGCGTACTTGCCGCGGGTCAGGGCGCCGCCGGAGCCGGCGAAGTTGTGGCACATGGCGCAGTTGACGCGGAACAGCTCGGCACCGAGGGCGACGTCGCCACCCTGGCCGGTGGTGTACTCGGCTTCGGGGACGGCGGGTCCGGGGGCCAGCGACGCGATGTAGGCGGCGACCGAGGAGATCTGCTCCTGGGTGAACCGGACCTCGTCGGCCCGGGGAGCCTGGATGTTCGGGGCAGCCATCGGCATCCGGCCGGTGCCCATCTGGAAGTCCACGGCTGCGGCGCCGACCCCAGCAAGGCTCGGGGCCGCCTTGGTGCCCTGGGCCTGCAGGCCGTGGCAGGTCGCGCAGTTGGCGAGGAAGAGCTTCTTGCCGTCCTCGACGGAGCTGGCGGCGGTGCTCGCGGCGTCGGCCTGCTTGGGCGCCAGGGCCGAGTAGGCGACCCCGGTGAGGATCAGGCCGAGGAGCAGGAGCAGGGCGATCGCGGCCGGGTGACGGCGGCGGGCGGCCAAGGCGTTCACAGTGCGGTCCTGTCGATGGAGGCGGGCAGGGCGGGCTGGGAGGACATCGTGCTGGTCACTTCAGCAGGTAGATCGTCGCGAACAGCGCGATCCACACCACGTCGACGAAGTGCCAGTAGTAGGAGGTCACCACGGCGCCGGCAGCCTGCGCGTGGCTGTAGTGCCGGGTCGTGAACGTGCGGCCGATGATCAGCAGGAAGGCCAGCAGGCCACCGGTGACGTGCATGGCGTGGAACCCGGTCGTGAGGTAGAAGACCGAGCCGTAGGCCGTCGAGGAGAGGGTGATGCCCTCGTGGACCAGCTCGGAGTACTCCAGCACCTGCCCCGATACGAAGATCGCGCCGAAGATGTAGGTCAGGACGTACCACTCGCGCATGCCCCAGCTGGGGACCGACAGGAGGCTTGCGTCACCGCGGTGCGCCTTGCCGTGCTCGGCCGCGTGGACGCCGAGCTGGCACCACACCGAGGAGATCACGAGGATGAGGGTGTTGGCCGAGGCGAACGGCACGTTGAGGACGCCCGTCGACTGCTTCCACAGCTCCGGCTCGACCGAGCGGATCGTGAAGTACATCGCGAACAGGCCCGCGAAGAACATCAGCTCGCTGGCCAGCCACACGATGGTGCCCACCGACACCATGTTGGGTCGGGACACCGGCCCGTGGCCGGGGATGCTGCCGGCCGAACGGGCGGGTTCAGAAGTCACAGGGGATGCGGTCGCCACGTCCGCCAGATTAGCCATATTCACGACGCGGCACACCGTCGACCCCCCGATGGGTGGATGGACGCCGCAGATCACCGCACCGGTAGCATCTGCGACATGACCGCTTCGCACGCGACCGCCGCCGACGCACCGACCTCGTCGGGGTCCTCGGGCCGCCAGATCTCGGTGCTGCTGTACAGCGATGACAAGACCACGAGGGACGCCGTCAGGGTCACCGTGGGACGTCGTCCGGCCCGTGACGTGGAGGTCGTGTCGTGGCGTGAGTGCGCGACCGCGGCCGCCGTCATCGAGGCCGTGGAGAACGCCGCCTTCGACGTCCTCATCCTCGACGGTGAGGCGGCGCCGATGGGTGGCCTGGGCCTGTGTCGCCAGCTCAAGAGCGAGATCTTCGACTGCCCGCCCATCCTGGTCCTCACCGGGCGACCTCAGGACGGCTGGCTCGCGACGTGGTCGCTGGCCGACCAGGCGGTCCCGCACCCCCTCGACCCGATCGCCCTGGCCTCCGCCGTGGCCGAGCTGGGTCGTGGCGGACGCCCCAGCGTCTCCTGATCCGGTGGCTGCACCGGACCCCGCCGCCTACACCTGGCCGGACCTGCTCACCCTGCTGATCGCGCGCAACCACCTGTCCACCGACCAGGCCGCCTGGGCGATGGACCAGATCATGCGTGGCGAGGCGTCACCGGTGCAGGTGGCCGGTTTCCTCGTCGCGCTGCGGGCCAAGGGCGAGGGCGTCGAGGAGCTGCGCGGCCTCGCCGACGTCATGCTGGCGCACGCCAACCGGATCGAGGTCCCCGGCCCGAGCCTGGACATCGTGGGCACCGGCGCCGACCGGTCCAACACGGTCAACATCTCGACGATGGCCTCGATCGTCATCGCGGCCAGCGGGATCCGCGTGGTCAAGCACGGCAACCGCGCCGCGTCGTCGGCCTCTGGTTCGGCGGACGTGCTCGAGGCCCTCGGCGTCAACCTCACGCTGACCCCCCAACGGGTGGCGGAGGTGGCCTCGGAGGCCGGCATCACCTTCTGCTTCGCCCAGGCGTTCCACCCCGCGATGCGGCACGCGGCCGTGGCCCGTAGCGGGCTCGGGGTCGGCACCGCCTTCAACGTCCTCGGTCCGCTCACCAACCCGGCACAGCCCACGTATGCCGTGGTCGGAGTTGCCGACCCCCGCATGGCACCGCTCATGGCCGGGGTGTTCGCCGGCCGTGGCAAGGACGCGGTGGTCTTCCGGGGCGACGACGGGCTCGACGAGCTCACCCTCAGCACCACCTCGTCGATCTGGTGGGTGCGGGGTGGCGAGGTCACCGAGCGCACCTTCGACCCCCTCCACGTCGGCCTCCAGCGGCAGCCCATCGAAGCCCTTCGTGGCGCTGACGCCACGCACAACGCCCAGGTCGCGCGAGACCTGTTCGACGGCCACCGCGGCGCGGTCCGTGACGCGGTCGTGCTCAACGCCGGAATGGCCCTGGCGCTGGCCGGGCCGGACCTCGGAGCCACCGAGCGCGCGGCGGGCGACCGGATCGAGCACGACCTCTCCGACGAGGCCTTCGCCGCGGCGGTGCGGGTCGGCATGGACCGCGCCGAGGCTGCGCTGGACACCGGCGCTGCGGCGGCACAGCTGGAGCGCTGGGCCGCAGCGACGCAGCGCACCGACTCCGCCTAGGTCCGCCGCCACCCGGCGGTCAGTCTGCCGGCGTCTGCTCCGCATCTGCCGCGGCCACCCGCAGGATCGCCGCGACCGAGCGGTCCACATCGGCCTCCGTGGTGGACCAGTTCGACACCGACACCCGCATCAACCGCCGTCCACGCCAGGTCGTGCCACCGAGCCAGCAGGTGCCGTCGCGCTGCACGCCGTCGATGATCCGGTCGGTCCTCGCGTCGCTGCCGAAGCTGACGAGCACTTGGTTGAGGACGACGTCGTTGACGACCTCGACGCTGCCGGCCCCGAGCCCGTCGGCGAACCGCTGCGCCAGGGTGCAGCACCGGTCGACGAGATCGGCGACGCCCTCTCGGCCGAGCTCGCGCAGGGCAGCCCAGACAGTGAAACCCCTTGCCCTCCTTGAGGATTCAGGGACAAGGTCACCGAGGGCAGGCGTCGGGCCACCTTGACCGGTGAGGTAGGACGCGGTGTAGGACAGCGATCCGGCGTGCACTTGGGGGTGCGCGCAGATCGCGAAACCGCAGTCGTAGGGCACATTGAGCCACTTGTGGCCGTCGCACGACCACGAGTCGGCGAGGGCGACGCCATCGACGAGGTGGGCCTTGCTGGGGGAGGCGCCCGCCCAGAGACCGAAGGCGCCGTCCACGTGCACCCACGCGTCGTGACGCCGGGCCAGCGCCGTGCCCGCGCGGAGGTCGTCGCACGCCCCGGTGTTGACGTTGCCCGCCTGCAGGCAGACGATCGTCGGCCCCGGCTCACCCCGACCCAGGACCGCCTCGAGGTCGGCGACGTCGATCGCGCCGTTGCGGTCCGCCGCCACCTCCTCGACGGCGGACGTGCCGAACCCGAGCAGTCGCAGGGCGCGGTCGATGGTCGCGTGTCGCTCGACGCTGGCAACCACGCGCACGACGGGAGCGCCGGGCAAACCGTCCCGTTCGACGTCCCACCCGGCCGCCGCGAGGACGTGGTGCCGCGCCGTGGCCAGGCTGACCGTGTTGGCGCCCTGGGCGCCGGTCACGAAGCCGACCGACGCGTCGGCGGGCAGGCCCACCAGCTCCTTCAGCCAGCCGCCGGCCACCTCCTCGGCGACTGCGGCTGCGGGGGACAGGACCGCGTTGAAGGCGCACTGGTCCCAGCCGACCGCCACGACGTCGGCAGCACTGGCGGCAGGCAGGGCGCCGCCGATGACGAAGCCGAAGAACCGCGGCCCCGGCGTCGCGACCAGCCCGGGCGTGAAAGCCGAGACGAGCTCCTCGAGCACCGCACCCGCCGGTGTGGGGGCGTCCCGGATGGCGGTGTCCACGCGCTGGCGCAGGGTGGCCGCGTCGACGGCTGCACGCACGGGTGCCTCGGCCAGTCCTGACCGGTGCTGCGCGGCGAGTTCGGCCGCCCGCTGGAAGAGGAGGGTCAGATCATCCATGTCCGCGAAGGTACGCCCGCCCCTGCCCTGACAGCCTCCGCCGCCGGGATGAGACGTCGGCCGGGGACGCGCTAGGACATGGAGGCCAGCCAGCTCACCGCCTGGCGGGCGTCGGCCCGGCGCTCTTCGTACCTGGCCCCGACGGCCAGCAGCGCGACGCCGAGTGTGCCGAGGGTGAGGTAGCGCGGCAGCTGGACCGCATAGGGCCCGAGCTGGGTGAGCGCGATGACGATGGTGGCGACCGCGCCGAGCACGACGAGCGCCTGCCAGCGACGCTGCGCCCCGGCGACGAGGACCAGCACGGCCGCGACAACGGTGACCAGGGGGCGCAGCAGGCCGTCGTCGACGGTCGTGAACAGCGCCGAGGGGAGCAGCGCCACCGCGAGGCCGGGGCCCGTGGTCAGCCAGGTGTGGTCACCCAGCTCGCGGTGCGACCACAGCCCTGCGGCGAGGAGCAGGCCGGCCAGCGGAAGGGTCCAGGCCTCGAGCGTCGTCACGTCGGCGTGGGCGAGCTCGAGCCAGGTGGCCGACGTGAGCGCCACCACCGCGAGGGCGACCACCGCGCGACGGCGCGGGAGGGCGGCATACCCGACGGCGATGAGCCCGTAGGCCGCGGCGGCGCCGGCAGCGGCGTGTGGCCAGGAGCGGTCGACTGCGACGAGGACGGTGGTGAGGCCGACGAGGCAGGCGAGGACGCCGAGGACGATCTCCTCGGGTTCGGTGCGCCGCCACCGGGCGAGGGCAGCCAGGGCCAGCGCCGCGGCGACCAGCAGGGCCCACTGGGTCTGGACGCCGACCAGGCCGCCAGTCAGCCACAGCGCCCAGGCTGCCGCCAGGGCGGCGACGCCCGCAGCACCGGCGCGCAGGACGGGCCGCAGGACGGCAGTGGCGGCTGCAGCTACGGCGATGGCCGCCAGGACGGCGATGACGACGCCGTCGGGTCGACCACCCTCCAGCGCACGGAGCAGGGCTCCCGCGAGGCTGAGGTAGCCGACGACCACGAGGGGAGCTTCCTCGGGCAGCGAGCGCCGGATCAGTGCGACGGCGACGAAGGCGGCCCCGGTGGCGGCGGCGGCCAGCACCTCGACGTTCGGGGACAGCAGGCCTCCGCCGAGCGTCACCGCGGTCACCAAGGCGGCCGAGGCCACCGCGGTGGCGGGCACCCGCCAGGTCGGACGGTTCACCGCAGCCGTCGTGGCTGCGAGTGCCGTCGCGGTGAGGGCGGTGATCGTCGCCGGTCGTGAGTCCTGGGCCACGCTGACGAGGACGAGGACGGCGAGTGCGACTCCCGTCTGGGCCTCACACCAGGCAGTGCCCACCGATGTCGTCCGGACGCGTGAGACGGCCAGTACGGTCGCGAGGATGGCGGTGAGGACGGCCAGGACGGCGGTCCAGAACGCGCCGAGCTGCAGGGCCAGGGTGAGTACCGCTGTCGGTGCCGCCAAGGAGGCGACGAGGGCGATGACGCCCAGGGCCCGCCAGTCCCCGGAGACCGGGCGGCCGCTCCAGTCGGCCCGCACCGCGGCGCGGCTGCCGATCCGGACCGTCCGCAGCGCCACGACCCGCCGGGTCGTGAGGGCACCGGCGGTGGCCAGGGTGACCAGGATGGCGACGCACGCCATGCCGTCGACCGTCAGGTCGCCGAGTCGGGAACCGGTCGTGGCACCCAGCGCGTCGGTCGAGGCCGCCAGGGCACCGACCACAGCGCTGGCGAACGTCACGGCAATCCAGCCTGCCGCTGGCCCGGTCGCGGCGCGCCGGGTCAACCCGAACGAGGCGGGGATGACCAGGTGGGCCAGGCCGAAGAGCACGGCACCGGCAAGGGACAGGCCGGCGACGCCGGCGGCGGTGTCGGCGAAGGCCACGATCCCCGCCCAGCCGACCGAGGCGGCCGTCAGCGACAGGAGCGCGAAGCCGGCGATCCGCCGGTCCCGGCGGTGCAGGGCCGCGAGGAGGGCGGCGACGAGCAGGCCGGTGATCGCGGCATACGTGCGGCCGTCGAGGGAGTCGAGGTCAGCTAGCCCGAACCGCCGGGCGGCACTGACGTCCAGGAGCAGGAGGCCACCCGAGACGACGGCCAGGGCTTCGGCGCTGCTGGGCAGCTCTCGCTTCGAGAGCTGGAGGGCGGCGACGACGGCCGCGGCGGTGAAACCACCCATCACCACCAGCTGGCCGGTCCGGCCGATGAGGAACCAGGCGATGGCCAGCGCGATCGAGGCGGCGACGAGGACCAGCAGGACACCGACGGCGAGCAGGGTCTGCTGGGTGGTCCAGCTGCGGCGCGGCGCAGGGGCGGCCATGGTCGACAGGCCAGGGACCTGCGCCGGGAGGGTCGGGGAGGCCTCGGTGGACGCAGCGACGGCGCCCGCGGCCGAGGTGGCCTGGTTGCGCAGCGCGGCGATGAGCGAGGTGCGCTCGACCTGCAGGGCCGCCAGGCTCTGGTCGACCTGCCAGAGGCGGGCGGCGTCGGGGCCGGTGAGCGGCAGGTGGCAGCCGGGGCACGAGGTCGGTGACTCGGGCAGGAAGCGGCTACAGGCGGGGCAGGGGATCGGCGACATCGGTCCTCCGGGGGGGTGCAGGCGCGGCAGCGCTCGGTGGTCCGAGTGTGCCGGTCAGCAGGGGTGTCGCGAATGCGCGTTGCTACTCAGATCGGCCGGGCGGCCGAGGCAGGCCCGCGGGGAGGTGTCAGGTCCTGCAGCTGTCGCTGCAGGTGCGGCTGGTCAGCCCCCGTCGAGGCCGAGGCTGAAGGCCGCCTCGAGGTCGTGCTTGGAGTAGGTGCGGAACGCGATGTGCGTGTTGGTGCCGATGACGCCCTGCACCTTGTTGAGCCGGTCGGCGATGACGTCGTTGAGCTGCTCGTGCTCCTTGACCCGGATCATCGCGATCAGGTCGGCGTCACCGGCGACCGAGTAGACCTCGGTGACACCTTCGAGCTCGGCGATGGCCTGGGCCACCTCGGGGATGCGGTCGACTTCGGCGTTGATGAGCACGATGGCGGAGATCACAGGGTCACTGTATCGGCGCTGCCGCACGCCGCGTGGGGGGATCTGTTGCCGAACGCGGCACATCTCGGGCAGTCCTGGATCATCATGTCCGGGTGGGCCAGACGGGGACCGTGGTGCCGCAGCAGGGGCTGCGCGTCCTGCCCCTTGCCCTCGGGGTGGGTGTGCTGGGCTCGGCCGCGGTCGTCGCGTGGACCTGCACGCAGCCCGAAGCCCTGCCCGCCAGTCCGGTACTGGTCGTGCCGGCTGTCCTGCTGCTGCTCGCCGGTCAGGTGGGTGTGGCCGGCAGGTTGCGGCTGACCAGCCGCGCCCGTAGCCGGGTCAGCGTCGGACGGCTGGCGCGTGCGTTCGCCTCGCCCGGAGGAGCGGCCCTGGCCCTCATTGCCGTGGCAGGGCTGCTCGCGGCATGGTCGGGTCTCAGGCTTGCGCCGGGTGGGACGCCTGCGGACGCCAGGCCAGGCTGTCCGTATCCGCTTGTGTCCCGGGGACATGTGCTCTGTGTGAGCCCCGAGCACTACCGACTCGCCGGGCTGGGCGCCGAGCGGTTCGCGGCCGGAGTGGTGCTGCTGCTCCTGGCGGTGGACCTCGCCGTGGCCCTGGCACCGGCCGAGACCCGGCAGCTTGCCTGACTGAGCCGCCTGGTCAGGACGCGGCGACGAAGCCGGCCACCGCGTGCCGGGCGACCGCCTGGGGTTCGAGCTCGGCGCGGGCACCGCCGGCGCCACCGACGGGGCAGGTCCACTCGCCGTCGAGGTCGACGATGCGGACGCCGGGGGACTCCAGCCAGCGCAGGATCTTCTCGGTCTCCTCCGGTGTGGCCGCAGGGGCCGGCCAGTGGGCCGGGAGCACGACCTCGGCGCTGGTGCGCACGGCGTCGACGTAGGGCATCGGATCGGCACCTCGCGGCGAGATGGTGCTCGCAGCGAGGCGTCCGTGCCGGACGACGACGACCTCCCACCCACCTGGCACGGCGGGCCGGGCGGCGATGATCTCGGGGCTGGCGGCCAGGGGTGCGATCCGCTGCGCGCGGGCCATGCCGCGTACCAGCGCCAGCATGCGGTCGCGCAGCGTGCCGGCGTCCTCGAACCGCTCCTGGTCGGCGAGCGACCCCATCCGGGTGCGCAGCGCGGTGACCACGCTGCGGGAGTCACCGGCCAGCGCGTGGACGGCGTCCTGCACCACGGCGGCATACTCCTGCACGCTCTGGGCGCCGGTGCAGGGAGCGCCGCAGCGACCCATGTCGGCGAGCACGCACGAACCGACCGGGCGGGTGGGGCTCAGCCGCTGCACGCACTGACGCAGCGGGATGACCTCGTGGACCGCGGCGACGGCCGCCTCGGCGGACCCACGGCTGCCGAACGGACCGATGTAGCGGGCGCCGTCGCCGCGCACCTCACGCACGATCGACAGCCTCGGGAACGCCTCGACGGTCAGCTTGACCCAGGTGGCCCGCTCGGGGAACTTGGAACGGCGGTTGTAGCGCGGCTTGTGCTCGGCGATGAGGCGCAGCTCGCGGACCTCGGCCTCGAGCGTGGTGGCGCAGACGATCGGGGTGACCGACTCGGCCAGCCGCACCATCTCGGCCATCCGGGTGCGCTGCTCGGACGCGGTGAAGTAGCTGCGCACCCGGGTGCGGATGTTGACCGAGGTGCCGACGTAGAGGACCCGGCCGTCGGAGTCCTTGAACAGGTAGACCCCCGGCTCGCTGGGGAGGCCGTCGGCCAGCCAGCGCTTGCGTCGCTGGGCGGGGCTGACCCGCGACGTGTAGCTCGCGAGCTCCTCGAAGGTGTGCACCCCGAGGCTGCCCACCCGGCCGATGAGGGCGTGCAGCACGTCGACCGTCGCCTGGGCGTCGTGCAGCGCGCGGTGGTCGGGCGTCGTGGTCGCGCCGAACAGGGCGGCCAGCGTCGAGAGCTTGTGGTTGCGTGCCTCGTCCCGGCTGACCAGCTGGCGCGCGAGGTGGACGGTGTCGAGGACCGCGTGCCGGGGCCACTCGATGCCCTGGTCGCGCGCCGCCATCTTGAGGAACCCGACGTCGAACCCGGCGTTGTGGGCGACCAGCACCGCGCCCTGGGCGAACTCGAGGAACGCCGGCAGCGCGGACTCGATGCGTGGCGCGTCGGCCACCATCGACGTGGTGATGCCGGTGAGCGACTGGATGAACGGCGGGATCGGCAGGTGCGGGTTGACCAGCGTCTGGAACTCGCCCAGCACCTCACCGCCGCGCACCTTGACCGCGCCGATCTCGGTGATGGCGGAGTCAGCCGGGCTGCCACCGGTGGTCTCGAGGTCGACGACGACGAACGTGACATCGGCCAGCGCCGTGCCCAAGTCGTCGAAGGTGCCTTGCACCATCTGGTCGCCGGCCATCTGCATGGACCCGACGGTAGGCCGGTGGTGTGACAGCCGGCGGCAGGCGCGCCCTTGCCTCGGGTCAGTTCCGTGTCCGGCCGTCAGGGCTCGGGCCGGGGCGCAGACCAGTGCTCGGTATGCCGCGTTGCCGGCGTTGTCAGTGCCCTCACCTAGCGTCGTCGTCAGGTGAGAAACCATCAACCGTACTTCTCCACAGAAGTGTCCCGACAGAGAGCGAGGTGGTCGCGATGATCATCGATTGCCAGAGCTGCCCGGTGCGCGACCTGCACTGCGCCGACTGCATGGTCACGGCCCTGCTGGTGCCCCAGGGGGCGCAGCTGCCCCTCGATGCCGCCGAGCGGGCGGCCGTCACGCGGTTCGCCGAGGCCGGGCTGGTCACTGCCCACGAAGCCACCTCGGCCAGCGCCCGGCGCGAGCCGTGGGCCGCCCACATCCGCGCCGTCGGCTGAGCGGCTCCTACGATGGCTGGATGAGCCGGCCCACCACGTCCCGCGGCGGTCGCCCGGACCGCGGGGTGGCGGGAGCGGTGCTGGTCGGCGTGCTGGTCCTCGGCCTCGGACTGGTCGGCTGCTCGCCGAGCAAGGCGCCCGGGCCGGACGGGTCCTCGACGACCTGGTCGCCCTCCTCACAGCAGAACGCGCCGCAGCCCTCGACCGTCCGCGAGGACGCGCTCGCGACGTTGCTCGCCCAGCGGGCCGCCGCGGTCCGCGACCATGACCGGAGGGCGTTCTCGGCCACCCTCGACGACCCTTCCTCGGGGTTCGGGCTGCGTCAGCTCGCCCAGTACGACGCCCTCGCCCAGCTCCCGCTGGGCACCTTCAGCTACGGCACCCCTGAGCCGGCACCGGCCCTGAGCGTCGAACGGGTGGCCCAGCTCGGGCCGGACGCCTGGGTCTCGCGGGTGGCCGGCCGCTACAGCCTCGCGGGTTTCGACACCGCGACGCGGGACTTCGAGTCCTACTTCACCGTGGTCAGGCGTGGGGACGAGTGGCGGCTCATCGACGACACTGACGGTGGCACGCAGGTGCAGCTGTGGGACCTGCCGAAGTTCACCGTGGTGCGCAGCGCGACGACGTTGGTCGTCGGTTCCGGTCCGGCGAGCCGGCTACGTCCGTACCTGACGCTGGGCAACCTCGCCGTCAAGCGGGTCGATGCGGTCTGGACCGCGCCCTGGAACAAGCGGCTGGTCCTCGTCGTCCCGGGGACAGCCACCCAGATGGCCGAGCAGGTCGGTGCGGACAAGGACGGTGTCGGACAGGTCGCAGCCGTCACGGACGGTCCGTTCGACCTCCAGGGCCGTGCCGGTGCCGACCGGGTGGTGGTCAACCCCGGTGCCTTCGCGAACCTCCAGACCCGTGGCAAGCAGGTCGTCGTGACCCACGAGACGACCCACGTCGCCATCCGCGCCACGACCAACCGGCCCGTGCCCCTGTGGCTGTCCGAGGGCATGGCCGACTACGTCGGCTACCGGGACATCGGCGCGACACGCACCCAGGTCGCCGCCGCCCTGCTAGACCGCGTCCGTGCCGGCAAGGGCCCCAAGACCCTGCCGACTGCCGGTGACTTCGACCCGGCGCACACCACCATCGCACCGAGCTACAACGCCGCCTGGCTGGCGGTCAACCGCATCGTCGACCGCTACGGCTCGGCGGCCCTGATCCGCTTCTACCTCGCGGCGGCCACCACCACCGACCCGTCATCGAGCGCGACCAGCGACCCCGACGCGAACGTCGCCGCCGCCTTCAGGACGGTCCTGCGCACCTCACCGGCCGCCTTCACCAAGGAGTGGCTGTCCTACCTGAGGTCCCTGGCCGCGCGCTGACCGGCGACTCTGTCGACCGCTGGACGCGCGCCGACCTGTCGGGTCCAGACGTTCCAGACGTGCTGCACACGCGGCATACACCGACCTGTCGGGACTTGGCCAAGACCTGACCCGGACCCTGCGAACGCCCGACCTCACCGCGGTTAGGAAGGAAGGCAGTGCCGCGGCACCCGTCGCGGCACCCGACCTGACACCGACCATCTCCAAGGGAGCAGGACATGTCGAAAGCCCGACTGACCCTCATCGCCGCCAGCACCGCGGCGCTCGCCGCCACCACCCTCGCCGCAGCGCCGGCGAGCACCGACGCCGCACCGACGGAGCACTCGTGGACGCAGCAGAGCGAGCAACCAGGCCAGGCGCGGGGCAGCAGCTACCTGCCGAACCAGCGCGAGAAGGCGCAGAACGCCCGGCTCCAGAAGAACCTCGACACCGCCATCGCGCAGGCCGCCAAGGAGCAGGCCAGCGGTCAGCGCAAGCCGCTCGCGGCTGCCGTGACGGTGTACTACGACGACTCGCAGGCGCCGTCCTTCGACTCGCTGATCGACCAGGGGGCGGCCATCTGGAACTCCCGTGTGACGAACGTGCGGCTGGTCGAGGGAAACTCGTCGAACGCCAGCCTGAGCTACTACGAGGGGACCGACCCCAGCGGCTCGTACTACTACGGCGACGGGCACGGCAGCGGCTACGTCTTCCTGGACTACGACCAGGCGAATGTCTATGCACCGCTGCGCATCGTCACCCACGAGACGGGGCACGCGCTCGGCCTGCCGGACCGCTACACCCAGCCGTGCTCCAAGCTGATGTCCGGTGGCGGCCCCGGCCCGTCGTGCACCAACCCCTACCCGGACTCGGTGGAGGCCTCTGAGGTGGACACACTGTGGCGCAACGGGTTTGCTGCCTCGGGCACGTTCTCCAAGGTCGGCTGACAGCCCGGTCTCAGCTGGGTCCGCCCAGTCGCGCAGGAGCGCGCCCGTCCGTGTCGGCGGGCGCGCTCCCCGCGTCCGACGCGCTCCCCGTGTCCGGCGTGTTCCGCGTCAGCTCCGCCACGCCCAAAGAGACGACGACCAGCGCGCCGACCAGCCAGAACTGGTTGTAGAAGGCCTGCTTGTTGACAAGGTTGGCCACGAGCAGCACCAGCGCGAGCCAGCGCAGCACGTCGGCCAGCGGAGGCTGGCGGCGCCACACCGTCCAGCAGACGGCGGCGAGCGTGCCGAGCACGGCGATCCCTGTCACGGCGAGGGGCAGCGTCACGCCAAAGGTGTTGAGGGCCAACAGGTAGAGCGTGTTGGCGAACTTGATCGGGTGGAAGCCCACCAGCAGGCTGATCGTGTCGTGGACGAAGTCAGGCGGGCTCGCGAGGAACCACGGTGCGATGAGGATGCCAGTCAGCGCGCCCGTCGCGATGCTCCGCTTCCACCCGAATGGGCGCCACAGCAGCAGGACCGGGAGCAACAGCGCGAGGTGCTGCTTGCTGGCGCACGCCAGGGCCAGTGGGATGACGGCCCACCAGGCCCGGTCGCGCTGCACCAGGACGGCCCAGCCGATGATGCCGGCGAGCAGCAGGGGTTCAGTCCAAGCCTGGTCGAGCTGGGTGAGGGTCCCGGGTGCGAAGACCAGCAGCGCCGTCACCGCCGCTGCCGTCCAGCCCCAGCCGGGCTGGGCACCCGACCCGGTATGCCGTCGTGCAGGGCTGCGCGCGAGCAGCCAGACCCCGGCCACCGCCACGAGGGTCCAGAACGCCAGCGCCCAGCGGACGTCGCCGAACAGCCAGCGTCCCGGCGCGAGCAGGACGGCGGTCCAGGGCAGGTAGGTGAAGGCGTCCTGGATGCCGGGGGAGCCGGTCCAGTTCATGGCGTAGAAGTTCTCCCCGCGGGCAAGGCCGTCGGCTGCCTGTTGCAGGGTGACCCAGACGTCGATGCGTGGCCGCGGTGAGGAGACGACGGCGATGGCCGCGCACGCGGCATACCCGGTGACGGCGACGATCCCGGCAGCCCACGCGGCTCGAGGACCGTTGGTGCACAACAGGACTGCGGCCACCAGCGGTGCGACGACGAGCAGGGTGGTGGCCAGCGCGATTCCGGTCGGTGCGAGGTAGCTGAACAGGGGGACTGCGAGGGTGGCGAGCGCCGAACCGGCCAGCATGACCGCCACCGCCGGGCGGGTCAGCCGGACCCGCCACCCGAGCCACTGCCACAGCGCCAGGGCCGCGGTGGCCGCCGTCAGGGTGGCCACGATGGGGATGCGGTAGCGCACCACGCTCCACTGCAGCGCGGTGAAGAACAGCAGCCACCCCAGGGCGAACAGGAAAGCGGACACCGCCCCGGACCGGGTGGACGGTCCGAGGCGGTGGCTACGCATGGCTAGACCCTACGGGGCGGCCGACTACTCCTTGCCGCCGCCGGCGTAGAGGGACTCCACCTCGTCGTGGAAGTCCTTCATGACGATGTTGCGCTTGAGCTTCAGGCTCGGCGTGAGGTAGCCGTTCTCCTCGGTGAAGTCGCCCGGCAGCACCGCGAACTTGCGGATCGACTCGGCTTTGGACACCGACTTGTTGGCGTCGTCGACGGCCTTCTGGAGCTCGGCCAGCACCGTCTCGTTGGTGCGGGCCTGCTCGAAGGTGACTCCCGCCAGGCCGTTGTTCTTGGCCCAGCCGGGGTACATCTCCTCGTCCAGGGTCAGCAGGGCGCCAATGAACGGCTTCTGGTCGCCGACGACGATGCACTGGGAGATGAGCGGGTGCGCCCTGAGCCGGTCCTCGAGGCCGGCCGGTGCGACGTTCTTGCCGCCGGCGGTGACGAGCAGCTCCTTCTTGCGGCCGGTGATCTTGAGGTAGCCGTCCTCGTCGAGCTCGCCGATGTCGCCGGTGTGGAACCACCCGTCGAGCACCGCACCCGCGGTGGCCTCGGCGTTGTTGTTGTAGGACGCGAAGACGTTGTTGCCCTGGATGAGGATCTCGCCGTCGTCGGCGATCCGGATGCCCACGCCGGGCAGGGGGGCGCCGACGGTGCCGATCTTGACCCGGTCCGGGACGTTGACGGTGGCGGGGGCCGTGGTCTCGGTGAGGCCGTAGCCCTCGAGGACGGTGACGCCGATGCCGCGGAAGAAGTGGCCGAGGCGAGTGCCGAGCGGGGCGCCGCCGGACACGGCATACATGACCTGGCCGCCCATGGCATCGCGCAGCTTGGAGTAGACGAGCTTGTCGAAGACGGTGTGGCGCACCTTGAGCCCGAGGCCGGCCCCACCGGTGTCCTGGGCGCTCGACCACGCGATGGCGGTGTCGGCGGCGGTGGCGAAGATCTTGCCCTTGCCCTCGGCGGTCGCCTTGGCCTCGGCCGAGTTGTAGATCTTCTCGAAGACGCGCGGGACGGACAGGATGAAGGTCGGCTTGAACTCCGCGAAGTCGGCCAGCAGGTTCTTGATGTCGGCGCTGTGGCCCATCTTGGCCTCGCCCGTCACGCACAGGACCTGGATGAACCGCGCGAAGACGTGCGCCAGCGGCAGGAACAGCAGGGTCGAGGCGCCCTCGGCCTTGACCACGGACTTGAGCTTGGTGATGGCGTTCTCGGACAGCGCCAGGAAGTTGTCGTGCGTGAGCTGCACGCCCTTGGGGCGACCCGTGGTGCCGGAGGTGTAGATGATGGTCGCGATGCTCGCCCGGTTGAGCGCGCCCTTGGCGGCCTCGAGGTCGCTGTCGCTCACGGTCTCGCCTGCGGTCTTGAGCTCGGCGATGGCGCCGTCGTCGACCTGCCACGCGTGCGCCAGGTCGGGCACCTGGTCGCGGATCTCGGCGAGGGTGGCCGCGTGGGCCGGGGTCTCGAGCATGATGCCCTTGGCGCCCGAGTCGGTGAGGATCCAGCTGACCTGCTCGGCGGACGAGGTCTCGTAGATCGGGACCGTGACCGCACCGGCGGTCCAGATCGCGAAGTCCGTGAGGGTCCACTCGTAGCGGGTCTTGCACATGATGGCCACGCGGTCGCCGGGGGCGATCCCTGCGGCGACCAGGCCCTTGGCGACGCCCTGGACGTCCTGGTCGAACTCGGCTGCGGTCACGTCGATCCAGCGGCTCCCCTCCTTGCGGGAGAACGCCACGCGCGAGGGGTTCGAGACTGCGTTACGGCCCGGGAGATCGGCAAGGCTCCCCTCGGTCGTGGGCGGCACGAGTGGGGGTGCGACGTGTTCCTGCACAGAGTCTCCTTTGACGACGGCATCTGTGCCTCAGTGACAGCAGTGCCTCAGTGACGCACAGACTACCGGTGGGTAGGGGTGCTGGGGGAGTGCCCGTCTACATCCCGGCGTGACGTGCGGAACACTGTTCCGGTGCGGGACCCCAGGATCGACATCGTCGACGAGACGTTCATCCGGGCTGCCCCCGAGGTCGTCCGCGACAGCCTCGACGACGAGAGGTGGACGGCGCAGATCTGGCCGCACCTGACCCGTGCGGTCCTCAGGGACCGCGGCGTGAAAGGGGTGCGATGGAGCGTGACCGGTCAGGTCGTCGGTGAGATGGAGGTCTGGCTCGAGCCGTACCGGGACGGGGTGGTCGTGCACCACTACGTGCGTGGCACGCGCGGGCCACGGGCCCCGCGGGACGTGGCCACGCGGCATACCTTGCGGTGGAAGCGGGCGGTGCACGAGCTGAAGGACCGGCTCGAAGGCGGTACGGCGGCGAACGGCTAGTCGCGGTCGTCGGGGAAAGGCTGGGCGTTGTAGCCTTCGGCGCATGGCCGACCGCACCGAATCCAGCATCGACATCGACGCCAAGCCGGGTGAGGTCCTGGACGTCATCGCCGACTTCGAGAGCTATCCGCAGTGGGCGACCGAGGTCAAGAACGTCACCATCCTCACCGAGGAGGGCGACGGCTGGGCCGACCAGGTCCAGTTCACCCTCGACGCCGGAGCGATCAAGGACACCTACACCCTCGACTACGAGTGGGACGTGGCCAAGAACGGCACCGGTGTCGTCTCGTGGAGCCTGGTGGAGGCGACCGTCCTCAAGGCCATGAACGGCTCGTACACCTTGGCGGCCAAGGGCAAGGACGCCACGACGGTGACCTACCGGCTCGCGGTCGACGTCAAGATCCCGATGCTCGGCATGCTCAAGCGAAAGGCCGAGAAGGTCATCATCGACACCGCGCTGAAGTCGCTGAAGAAGCGGGTGGAGGGTTGAGGCAGGTCGTCGCCCCAGGGCGCCGATAGCCATGCGAGTCATCCTCTTCACCGGCAAGGGTGGTGTCGGCAAGACCACCACGGCCGCGGCCACGGCCGTCCACGCCGCTCGGGCCGGCGTCAAGACGCTGGTCATGTCGACCGATGCGGCGCACTCGCTCGGTGACGCGCTGGGCGTGGGCCTCGGCGGGGCGAGCAGTGGCGCCCCGGTGGAGGTCGAACCAGGCCTGTCCGCCCTCCAGATCAGCCCACCGCACCTGCTGGGCGAGTCCTGGCGGGTGGTGCAGGACTACCTGCTCTCGGTGCTGGACACGGTCGGCATCGACCCGGTGGTGGCCGAGGAGCTGACCCGGCTGCCAGGTGCCGAGGAGATCGCGGCGCTGCTCGAGCTGCGTTCGCAGGTCGAGTCCGGTCCGTGGGATCTCGTCGTCGTCGACTGCGCGCCCACCGCCGAGACGCTCCGGTTGCTGGCCCTGCCCGAAGCCCTCGCCTGGCACCTCGAGCGGCTGCTCCCGGCCCAGCGCGGGCTGATCCGGACGTTGCGCCCGGCCGCCGCCGCGGCTGCCGGCGTGCCGCTTCCCGACGTGGCGGTGGTCGAGGCAGTGACTGGGTGGCAGCGCCAGATGCGCGACGTGCACCGCATCCTCACCGGCGACCAGACCTCGGTGCGCCTGGTCCTCACCCCGGAGCGGGTGGTCATCGCCGAGTCCCGGCGCACCTGGACGTCGTTGTCGCTCTACGGGTTCGTCGTCGACGCCGTGGTCGTCAACCGGGTCTTCCCGGACGCCGCGGCCGAGGCCGGTCCGCACACCCCCGACGCCTGGCGCGCCTCGTGGAACGCCGCGCAGCAGGAGGGTCTGGTCGAGGTCCGGGAGTCCTTCGCTGGGCTGCCCGTCGTCGTGACCCCCTATCTGCCGTCCGAGCCGATCGGGGCCGACGCGCTGGCCGACCTCGCCGCGGCGCAGGAGGGTGGCGCCGACGTCCTGTCGCCGGTCACCCACCGGGGACTGACCGTCGAGCAGACCGACGAGGGTTTCGTGATGACTCTGCCGCTGCCCCTCGCGCACGCGGCCGACCTCGGCCTGCAACGCCGTGACGACGAGCTGGTCGTCACGGTGGGGGAGCACCGCCGGGTGCTCACCCTTCCGGCCGCTCTGCAACGATGCGTGGTCGAAGGTGCCTCCGTGCGCGATGGTCTGCTGCGGGTGCGCTTCGTCCCCGACGAGGAGGTCTGGCCGCGTGGCTGACGACGAACGCCCTGCCGTGGGCACGGTGGCCGAGGAGGCCGCCCGGCTGCTCGACGCCCTCGGCGGGTGGGCGAGCAGCACCCAGGCCGGGTATGCCGCGAGGACGACTCCCAGCCCGGCGTCGCCCGACGAGGGTGCTCCAGAGGCGGCCGGCTCGGGCGGGAACGGCTCGACCGAGAACGCCTCGGCCCCGCACGCGGACGGTCACGCGTCCCGGTGCGAGTCCTGTGGTGCGGAGAACGGCGTGGGGCAGGCCGTCACCTGTCAGCTGTGCCCGGTCTGCCAGGGCATCGGGCTGCTGCGCTCGGTGCGACCCGAGACGGTGGACCGGCTGGCTGACCTCGCCGGTGCGCTCGCGGCCACCCTGCGCGACATGGCCGGCCAGCGTCGCGCCGATGCGGGCGATCCGCCGACCAAGAAGTCGTCGCACCAAGCCTCCCGGACCCGGGTGCAGGACATCGTCGTGGACGACGAGGACGAGCACCCCGGCACAGCGGGGAGCGCCACCTCATGAGTGTGACCATCGGTGTTGACATCGGCGGCACGAAGATCGCCGCGGGCGTCGTGTCCGCGACCGGCGAGATCCTGGCGCGCGCCCGTCGGGACACGCCGGCCCAGGACCCGGACCAGATCGCCCACGACGTCGCGGACCTCGTCACCGAGCTCGCCGCCGATCGCAGCGACGTGCGCGGCGTCGGGGTGGCCTGCGCGGGGTTCATCGATCGCACCGGCTCCACGGTGCTGTTCGCCCCCAACCTCGCGTGGCGCGACGAACCGCTCAAGATGCGGCTCGAGGCCCTCGTCGACCAGCCCGTCACCATCGAGAACGACGCCAACGCCGCGGCGTGGGGTGAGTTCCGGTACGGAGCTGCCACCGAGGCCGACGACATGGTGCTCATCACGGTGGGCACCGGGATCGGTGGCGGTGTCGTGGTCGACTCGCGGCTGCTGCGCGGGGCCTACGGCGTCGGCGGCGAGCTCGGCCACATGAGGGTCGTCCCGGACGGGATCCGTTGCGGCTGCGGGAACCGCGGTTGCTGGGAGGTCTACGCCTCCGGCAACGCGCTCGTCCGCGAGGCGCGCGAGCTGGTCGCGTCAGGTGCGCTCAGCGCCGCCGCCCTCGCCGAGGCCTGCGGTGGCGACCCTGCGGCCCTCAAGGGCGACGACATCACCGCTGCCGCCCAGGCCGGCGACTCGGCGTCGGTCGAGCTGCTCGCCGACCTCGGCCGCTGGGTGGGCGAGGGTGCCGCATCTGTCTCCGCCATCCTCGACCCCGAGCTCATCGTCATCGGTGGCGGCGTCGTCGCGGCCGGTGACCTGCTCATCGGACCCGCCCACGCGGCATACGCACGCAATCTCACGGGGCGCGGCCACCGACCGGTCGCCGACATGGTGCCGGCCCGGCTCGGCAACGACGCGGGCCTGATCGGCGCGGCAGCACTCGCCGCCGAAGGCGTCGGCTCATGAGCTCCGGGCTGGCCGTCGGCATCGACATCGGCGGCACCAAAGTGGCTGGGGGAGTCGTCGACGCCGATGGCACCGTCGTCGCCAGGGCCAGACGCGACACCCCGCACCGCTCCACGCGACCGGCCGTGGTCGAGGACACCATCGTGGACGTGGTCGCCGAGCTCATCGACATCGCCGGTGACGACGTGGTCGCGGTCGGTATCGGGGCAGCGGGGTTCGTGGCCGCAGACCGGGCCACCGTCGTCTTCGCCCCCCACCTGTCCTGGCGCGACGAACCCCTCGAAGCCAACCTGCAGCGCCGCGTCCCGGTGCCGATCTCGGTCGACAACGACGCCAACGCGGCTGCATGGGCGGAGTGGAGATTCGGTGCGGCACAAGGGGACTCGCACGTCGTCATGGTCAACCTCGGCACCGGTATCGGTGGCGCGATCATCATGGACGGGCAGATCATCCGCGGCCGCTACGGGATCGCGGGGGAGTTCGGCCACATGCAGGTGGTGCCGGGTGGTCAGCGCTGCGAGTGCGGCAACAAGGGCTGCTGGGAGCAGTACGCGTCGGGGAACGCGCTCGTGCGCGAGGCGCGCTCGATGATGACGGCGAACAGCCCGATGGCCACCGACCTGCTGGCCCTCGCCGACGGCGACCCGTCGGCGCTGACCGGACCGATGATCACCGAGGCCGCGCGCGACGGCGACCCGACGGCCACCGAGCTGCTCGGCGAGATCGGGCAGTGGCTCGGGGTCGGCATCGCCAACCTGGCCGCCGCCTTCGACCCGGGCGTCTTCGTCATCGGTGGCGGTGTGAGCGCGGCAGGGGATCTCTTGCTCGAGCCGGCGCGCACCACGTTCCGGCGCCACCTCACGGGTCGCGGCTACCGACCCGAGGCGCGGATCGTCGCGGCCGCGCTGGGCAACGAGGCCGGGCTGATCGGGGCCGCGGACCTGGCCCGACGGGACGCACTGGGACGCGCGGGCGCCGAGGGCGCATGAGCACCATGCGGGTGGCGTCCTACAACCTCAAGGACTTCACCCTCGACCGCCACGCGGCGGCGCGCGTCATCCGCGCCATCGACCCCGACGTGCTGTGCCTCCAGGAGGTGCCGCGCCGGCTGTTCTCCACGTGGCGGGTGTCCGACTTCGCGCAGGAGTGCGGGATGTTCTGGTCCGGCCGGCACCGGGGCAGCGGCGGCACGACGGTCTTCACCTCGTTGCGCGTGCAGGTGCCCGAGTCGCGCCACTACCGGCTGCGGGTGGCTGCCCTCCAACGCACCCGCGGGTATGCCGTGCTGCGCGTCGGACCCGCCGGCCACCAGCCGCTCGTGGTGGCCTCGGTGCACCTCAGCCTCGATGCCGACGAACGTGAGCGGCACGCTGTGCAGATCCTCAAGCGGGTGTCGGGGGGCGGACCGGTGCTGCTGGCCGGCGACCTCAACGAGGGGGAGACCGGCAAGGCCTGGCGGCTGTTCGCCTCGCCGTTGCGCCTCATCTCGGCGTCCATCCCGACCTATCCGGCCAAGGCCCCGCGCAAGGTGCTCGACGTCATCTTCGCCTCGCCCGACCTGACCGTGCTGCCGCATCGCGAGGTCGCGCTGTCGGTCGATGACCTGGTGGCGGCGAGCGACCACCGCCCGACGTGGGTCGACGTGGACCTCGACCCGCAGGTGGTCCCGACGGCCGAGACCGAGACGGGTCCGGCGGTGTCGGAGTCCACCGTCGAGCAGGCCGAGGCGGCTGCCGAGGACGCGGCAGGGAACGAGTCTGCGAGCTAGCCGGGGCTGGACCGGCTAGACCCGGGCGCCGTTGTCGGGGTCGTCCTCGTTGCGGTCGTGCGGCTGGCGCATCACGAGCAGGACGAACCCCATGACGGTCAACCCCAGGGCACCGAGCGTCCACCAGTCACTGACGTTGGGGCGGAACAGCACCAGCCAGAGCAGCACCAGGGGTCCGGCGACGAGGCCGACGATGATCCCCCAGAACTGCAGGTCCTCCTGTGGCGGGAGCGGGGCGGTCGGTCCGGGCTGGAAGTGCTCGTCGTCGTCCTCGTCCCGCAGGTCCCTTAGCTCGACCGGGTCGGGAACCTGCTCGGCCTCGGCGGGGTCGGGCTGCTCGGCACCGCGCCACACCACGAACGGCCGGGTGGGCGGCGGGTTGGTGCGCGGCTGCAACGGCGGGTTGACCCCGGTGGCGCGCGATCCGGAGCCCTCGGACGGGGGACCGTCGGCGCTGTCGTTGCCCGCGCGGGTCTCCGAGCCAGCGTCCAGGTCCGTGTCGGCCCCACTGCCTGAGGCGGTGGACTCCGGGGCGTCGGGGAGCGAGGCAACCTCGTCCCAGCGCGCGATGATGTCCGCGAACTCGGCGTCGACGTCGCGGTCGCTCATGGAATGCCCCTTGGTCTTGATCGAGTGGCTGGCTCGGACCAGCCCCCGCCGAAGCTCGGACGAGCTTCGGGCGGACTCGGACTAGCTCAGTCGCTCGATGAACTGCACCGACTCCTCAAAGATACGTGGCGCATCGTTGTCGAGGGTAGCCACGTGGTAGCTGTCGTGGAGCAGGATCTCGGTGGAGTCCTCGCTGGAGATGCGGGCAAGGACCAGCTCGGAGCTCGACGCCGGCACCACGTGGTCCTCCGGCGAGTGCAGCAGGAGCACCGGCTGGGTCACCTCGGGCAGGTCGCGGATGACGTTCTTCCACGCCGTGAACTGGGAGTGCGCGGCGTGCACCGGCGACCGGTCGTAGGCGAGCTCGACGACTCCGGGCTTCTTGATGTCGCTGGCGATGGCGGCCGCGCTGGGCATGACGTACTTGAGGACCGGGACCAGCCGGACCCGCCAGTCCTCGAACTTCACGGCCGGGTTGACCAGGACCAGTCCGGAGACGCGCGGGCCGTGCTCCTGCGCGAGGGCGAGGGCGAGCGCCCCACCCATCGAGAGCCCACCGACGAAGACCCGGGCACAGCGTTCGTGCAGCTCGCGGAACGCGGCGTCGACGACCGCATACCAGTCGTCCCAGCGGGTCCGGTTCATCTCCTGCCACGTGGTCCCGTGCCCGGGCAGCCGAGGCACGCGGACCGTGTAGCCCCGCTCGACGAGGTGCTCACCCCACGGACGCATGCTCTGCGGCGTGCCCGTGAAGCCGTGGACCAGCAGGACTCCGGTGTCGGATCCGTCGTGGGAGTAGGGCTCAGCGCCGGGCAGCACGGACAAGGGGGACTCCTGGGGCGGGTGCCGAAACAGACGGGTGCTTGATCAGATACTTGAACGCACTGAACACTTGAACAGATCTGGGGGTGGCGCATTCTCGCACGGGCCACGACAGCCCCTTGGGTACCGTAGAGTTCACCGCGTCACTTCGGAGGTGTGCTGGTGTTCTACTGGGTGCTCAAGACGGTCGTTCTTGGCCCGATCCTCAAGCTGCTCTTTCGCCCGTGGGTCGAGGGCGAGGAGAACATTCCCGACGACGGCGCGGCCATCTTCGCGAGCAACCACCTGTCCTTCTCGGACTCGATCTTCCTCCCGCTGGTGATCCCGCGCCGGATGACCTTCCTGGCGAAGTCGGACTACTTCACCGGGCGAGGCATCAAGGGCCGGATGACGGCAGCATTCTTCCGCGGCGTCGGTCAGCTCCCGGTGGACCGGTCCGGCGGTCGCGCCGGTGAGGCGGCGCTGCGCTCGGGCCTGAAGGTGCTGCGCCGCGACGAGCTGCTCGGCATCTACCCCGAGGGCACCCGCAGCCCCGACGGCCGGCTGTACCGCGGTCGCACCGGCGTCGCCCGGATGGCCCTCGAGGGTCACGTCAAGGTGCTGCCCGTCGCGATGATCGGCACCGACAAGGCCCAGCCGACCGGCACCAAGATCCCCAAGCTGATCCGGATCGGCGTCAAGATCGGCAAGCCGCTGGACTTCTCTCGCTACGAGGGCATGGAGGACGACCGCTTCGTCCTGCGTTCGATCACCGACGAGATCATGTACGAGCTGATGCTGCTGTCCGGCCAGGAGTACGTCGACATGTACGCCACGTCGATGAAGGACCGCATCCTCGCCGCTGCCAAGACCAAGGCCCGCGAGCTCCAGGAGGCTGCCCTGCCGGGCTCGGCCGCCAAGGAGCTCGAGGAGGCCCTCGACGCCGGCGACGACGAGACCGCCCTCAAGGTGCGCCCCAGCGTCGACGACGCCGCCGGTGACATCGACGAGGACACCGAGAGCGACGACGACGACCGTTCGCTCGACCGCGGACAGGTCGTGGTCGAGGAGGGTGTCCGCGTCGACGCCGGGGACGCGTCCGGTGAGGTCCCCCCGGGCGCCCGCGCGGCGAGCTGAGGGCACCTTCGCAGTGGCGCGGCACCTGAGCCTGTCCGCGCGCCGGGCCATCGCGGCACCGGACTCCCAGCCCGAAGTCGTGTCGGCCTTCTGGAAGGGCATCGACGCCTTCCGCCCGATTGCGCTGGCGTATGCCGCCTACTCCCTCGCGGACCGTCCGCACGACCTGGCGCGACCCGCCCTCGGCTGGGCGGTGCTCGGCCTGCTCGGTGTCTGGACCGTCTTCCTGGTCTTCTACCGGCGGCGGCGGCTCTGGCTGGTCGTGGTCGAGCTGCTGCTCGGCGCCGCCGCGATCATGGCCACTCTCCTGGTCGACACAGCCACGGCCATCGAGGAGGGGTCACGCACCCTTCCCACCATCTGGCCAGCGGCCGGCGTCGTGTCGGCGGCGGTGCTGTTCGGCCGCAAGGGTGGCCTGCTGGCCGCCGTCTTCATCGGCATCGTCGACGTGGTCGAGGTCGGCAAGGCAACGCCCAACACGGTCAACAACATCGTGCTGCTGGTGCTCATCGGCACCCTGATCGGCTACGCCTGCGACCTGGCCCGGGAGGGCCACGCCAAGCTGCGCGAGGCGCTGGCGCTGGAGGCGCAGGTGCGCGAACGCGAGCGGCTGGCCCGCACCGTGCACGACGGCGTCCTGCAGACCCTGGCCTTCATCAACCGCCGCGGCACCCAGCTGGGCGGCGAGGCTGCTGAGCTCGGGGGCATGGCGGCTGACCAGGAGCGACTGCTGCGCGCCCTCGTCAGCGGCACCTCGTCGGCCGACACCGAAGCCACCGTGACCGGCGACCTCGACTTGCGCCAGCAGCTCGGGAGGTTCGCCGGGGGACGGGTGCACCTGGTGGCCCCGGCCGACCCGGTGCTCGTGCCGCCACGGGTGGCCGGTGAGCTCGTGGCAGCGGTGGGGGCGGCGCTGGACAACGTGCGGCTGCACGCGGGTGAGGCGGCTCAGGCGTGGGTCCTCGTCGAGGACGAGGGCGGCGAGGTCGCCCTGACCGTGCGTGACAACGGCGTGGGTATGCCGGCTGGCCGCCTCGACGAGGCCGCTGCCGCTGGGCGGCTGGGCGCCTCGTCGAGCATCCGGGGCCGGCTGAGCGACCTGGGCGGGACGGCCGAGTACTCGGGCCGGGAGGGTGCCGGGGTGACCGTGCGGATGCGGGCGCCGAAGGATGGCGGACGCGACAACCAAGGAGTGCGATGACCGAGCACGAGACCGAGATCGAAGCCGGGACTCCGGATGCGGCACCAGTGAGCGTGGTGGTCGCGGACGACCACCCGTTGTGGCGGGACGCCGTGGCGCGCGACCTCGCCGAGGCCGGCATGACCGTGCTGGCCACGGCGGACGACGGACCTGCTGCGGTGAACCGCACCAAGGCCACCCGGCCGGACGTGCTCGTCCTCGACCTCAACCTGCCGGGCATGCGGGGCCACGAGGTGTGCGCCGCGCTGGGCTCCCTGGCCACCCGGGTGCTGGTCCTGTCGGCGTCGGGGGAGCAGCAGGACGTCCTGGAGGCGGTGAAGGCGGGAGCCACCGGCTACCTCGTGAAGTCCGCGTCCCGCGAGGAGATCGTCGCCGCGGTCCACGCGACCGCGCGGGGCGACGCGGTGTTCACGCCGGGGCTTGCTGGTCTGGTGCTGGGAGAGTTCCGCAAGATGTCGACCCAGCCGCAGACCGACCCGTCGCGGCCCATCCCCGAGCTGACCGAGCGCGAGACCGAGGTGCTCAAGCTCGTCGCGACCGGCATGTCCTACAAGGAGATCGGGTCCGACCTGTTCATCTCGCACCGGACCGTGCAGAACCACGTGCAGAACACCCTCGGCAAGCTGCAGCTGCACAACCGGATCGAGCTGGTGCGCTTCGCCATCGCCAAGGGTCTGGACACCCCCGAGGCCTGAGCGCCCACCCCGTCGGCGCGGTGTCCGTCCGCCCGGCGGGAGGGCCTCAGGTGCTGGAGACGACCAGGTGCCTGCGCCCGGTGAGCAGCGCCAGCCCGTACAGCGCCGCGACCACGACGAGCAGCGCGTTGAAGCCGAAGATGAGTGCGAGGTACTCCAAGGCACCGCCCACCATGGCGCCCAGCAGGTTCGCCCCGAAGGCGACCGTGCTCGAGCCGACGCCCTTGAACCGCACGGCGAAGAGCAGGTTGGCGATGAAGATCGGCGCGAAGGCGATGGTCACGCCGGCCAGGAACCGTGGCACCAAGGAGAGGTCGAGCAAGGCATCCTGCGGGATCAGCCAGGCGGCCGCGAGGGCGGCGAGCAACGCGGCATACAGGAGGATCGGGCGACCGATGGTGACGCGGCGGGCCACCTCGATCGCGGCGAGGACGCTGAGCAGCACGCCGGCGAAGACGGCTGCGTTCACCGCCCAGGTGGTGCCGAAGAGCAGTGCGAACTGGACGACGTTCTTGGTCTCCAGCAGCAGGAACGCTGTGCCCATGAAGAACAGGTCGGCATAGGGGCGCATGGTGCGCAGCGGTCCTGCGACCGAACGCACCGCCACGACGGACGCAAGCAGCACCAGGCCGAGCATCCAGAGGTAGAAGGACGGGATCGTGCGGGACCCGAGGTAGGGGAACGGGCGGTCGTCGACGGAGGGCTCGAGGGCGGTGGTCCGCGGCGTCCACGTCGTCGTGCACCCACCGGTGCTGGCGTCCTTGCGGAGGGTGAGGACCGCTTGCTGGCGCGGACCGTAGCTGGGGCCGAGCTGCACACACGGCGCCGCGTCGTAGACGGTGCGGACGGTGTTGGCGTAGCGGTCGAGCAGCCACGGCTCGTAGTAGTTGTACATGGCGAACGTGCCGTCGGGCTTGAGGAGAGAACGGGCCTGGGTGAGAGCCTGGGTGGTGAAGAGGTAGTTCTCCAGTCGCAGCGCCGACTGGCCGGTGACGATGGTCGCCGAGTCTGGCAGCGCGAGCAGGATGAGGTCGTAGCGCCGGTCGGTGCGCTCCATGAACGCCCGGCCGTCGTCGACGTGGGTCGTCACGCGCGGGTCGGAGTACGGCCGGTCGGGATGGTGGTCGCGACCGAGCTGCATGATGGCCGGGTCGATCTCCACGGCGTCGACCCGCTTGGCGCCCTGGGCGAGCGCCACGGCCACGTCGTTGCCGGTGCCCGCCCCGATGACGAGCACGTCGTCGCGCGAACCGGCGTAGGTGTACGGGTACAGGTAGAAGGGCGAGTCGCGGCGGATGTCGGACACCGGGAGGGCGGTCTGGAGCGGAGTGTTGTTGACCTCGACCCGGAAGAGCCCGCCGGAGAGCTGTGTGGTGTGGATCTTGTAGTAGGGCGACCACTGGAAGGACCCGACGACCGACTCGGCTCCCAGCATCAGCACGAGGGCGCCGAGGGCCAGGACCGGCAGCCGCCGCACCATCCGCAGCCGACGGCCAAGGAGGACCACGAACACGGCGGCGCCGACCAGGCCCCAGCCGAGTGGTGGGAGCCGGAGGAACGACAACGCCGCGAAGGTCACGATGCCGGCCAGGCTGCCCATCACGTCGAGCCGGTAGGCCTCGAGCGGTTCGAAGGTGCTGAAGGTCCGGGCCACCTCCTGAGCGAGCGCCATCAGCGTCGCCGCGGTGAGCACGAAGATCACGGCCAGGCTGAGCCAGCGTGGCAGGGGCGCCCAGTCGAAGAGCCCCACCAGCTGCCACTGGCCGCCGCGGCCTGTTCCCGTTCGGACCGGGAACACCAGGACGAACGCGATCAGCACGGCGAGGAGGACCGGCCCAAACGGGAAGAGGTCGTGGCCAGCTCTGCCCCGCAGGAAGCCGAGCCCGATGCCGAGGAAGCTGGCCAGCAACACGAAGTTGGTCATGTGGACGAGGTAGAGGTTGTTGGACGACGTCCACCGGATCAGGGCCAGCTCGACGAACAGCATGAGCGCGCTGGCGAGGACGAGGCGGACCCGGTTGCCGGGGACGGGGACGGTCAGCCTGCGTGCCGCGACCGCCGGGCCCGTGTCGTGGGCCAGCTCACGTTCGTGCTCCTGCTGCATTGCGTCCCCTCCGTCAGCCGGTCTGCACCTGGAGCGAACCTAGCAACGCGGCGGGCCACGCGGCGGCCTACCGTTGGAGCCAAACTGTGGAGGCTGGAGGCAAAACGGTGGCGGCTGGAGGCAAACCGGTGGACGGATGCTCGGAAGAGGAGGCACCTGGATGACGCATCGGCTCTTCGTCTACGGAACGCTCGCGCCGGGCCGGTCCAACGCGCATGTCCTGGAGGGCGTGCCCGGCACCTGGGAGCCGGGGACGGTCAGGGGCAGGCTCCTGCCCGAGGGGTGGGGCGCCGCGGCGGGCTTCCCTGCCATCGTCCTCGACGACGACGAGCCAGAGGTCGACGGACTGCTGTTCAGGTCCGAGGAGCTGGGTGAGCACTGGGAGCGTCTCGACCTCTTCGAGGGCGATGGCTACGACAGGGTGCTGGCCCCCGTCAGGCTCGGGAGCAGGAGGGTGGTGCACGCGTACGTCTACGCCCTGCGCCAGTGATCCGCCGGCCCGGACCCGTTCCCCGCAGACCCGTTCACCGCCTGGCGGGTGCGGTGTGACGCACACAGGTCCGCGCCGTCGGCCTGGCCTCCAGCCGGGCAGGGGCGATCGGCTGGTGGCACACCTCGCAGATCCCGTAGCTGCCCTGGTGCAGTCGAGCAGTGGCGGCCTCGATACCGGCGAGGTGTTCCTGAGCCACCCGGATGAGCGCCGAGAGCTGGGACCGTTCGTAGGCGATCGTCTGACCCTCGGGATCGTGCTCGTCATCGGCGTTGGAGTCAGCCGACGCGGCGAAGAGGGCCTCGAGATCCCTGGTCATGCTGGCGAGTCGAGCGCGGACCTCGTCCCGTTCCTCGCGCAGTCGCTCTGCGACCTCGATGTCGACGCGCGATGGCGCGGCGTCAGGAGCCCCGTCGAACGACGGCTGCTGAGGCGGTCCGGACATCACCACAGCATCCTGCACGAAGCCACCGGCGACACCTTCACCCCGCTTGCTTCTGAGCTCGGACGACGTCGGCCAACAGGACGTCGTTCGTCCGCAACCCGTGCGAGTCTGCCGACATGAGTACGTCGACGGAGATCTCGGTGACCTGGGCCCAGGCGCTGGCCTGGCGGATGGAGCGGCAGCTGCTCGCCCCCGTGGGATCCGAGTCGGTGGCCGGCGTCGTCCGCCGACTGGGCGCCGTGTTGTCGATGGACGAGTCGCTCGCCGAGCTGGCTGTCCGGACCCGCCGCTCGACCTCCCGTCCGGGCGAGCTCGCGCAGGCGCTGGTCGACGGGGCCGTCATCAAGGTGTTCGCGTTCCGCGGTTCGATGCACTACCTGTCCCCGGAGGACGGCGGCAGCTACCTCGCCCTCAGGTCGGCAGGCCGGCAGTGGGAGCTTCCGAGCTGGGTGGACTACTACCGGCTCACTGCGGCTGACTGGCCCGACTTCCGGGCCGCGGTACGCGCTGCCCTGAGCGAGGGACCCCTGACCGTTGCCGAGCTCGGCGAGGTGCTCGCGGGGCACCGCGCCTACCGGCACCTGAAGGCCGTCTTCGACGAGGGTGCCGGCACGCTGGTCAAGCCGCTCACCTGGCAGGGCGACATGAGCTTCGGTCCGCCACGCGACGGAGTGGCGACGTTCCAGCGTCTCGACACCAACCCACGCTGGCGCGGCATACCTGACCTCGAGGACGCGGGCCCGCGGGCTGTTGCCGCGTACTTCCGGACCTACGGTCCGGCGACCGTCGACCATGTCCACTACTGGCTCGGTAATGGCCTGAGCGCGGGCCGCAAACGGCTGGGCGGCTGGGTCGCGGGACTCGGAGACCGGCTGGTGGCGGTCGATGTCGAGGGCAGCACGGCATACGTCCTGCGCGAGGACGTCGACGCACTGCAGTCCGCAGAGCCATCGGAGGCGGTCCGGCTGCTTCCCGGGCACGACCAGTGGGTGATCGGTCCAGGGACCAAGGACGTCCACGTCACGCCGACGTCCCGACGGGAACCGGTGACCCGCAAGGCCAACCCGGTCATCGTCGGAGGGGTGGTGTGTGGGACGTGGGCGCGCAAGGGTGACGAGCTCACGGTCAGCTGGCTCGACGAGGGGCACCGACCTGATGCCGCCATCGAAGCGGAGGCGGCACGGCTGGCCGGCATCCTCGGGCGTGACCTGCACCTGACCCTGACGTGATAGCCAACGGTCGCGAAGCCGCAGCACGGCCGGTATCCCCGGGAATGTTCAGCGACGCGGACGGACAGCCAGGTAGACGGTGTTGGCCGACTCGCCGCCCGTGAGCGGGTTGGGGAACGGCACCACGTGGGCGTCGGCATGCTCGAAGGCCTCGCCCATCCGCCGCACCACCTCGGGCTCGGGCGGCTCGTCGGACCACAGGGCGAACACCCCGTCGTCGGCCAGCATCGCGCCGACCCGCGCGAAGCCCTCGACCGTGTAGAGGTCGCCGTGGTCGTCGCGCAACAGCCAGTCGGGTGCATGGTCGATGTCCACCAGGACGGCGTCGTAGGTGCGGTCGGCGCGACCTGAACGCACCACGTCGAAGAAGTCGTCGAGCACCAGCCGCACGCGCGAATCCGCTGCCAGGCCAACGGTATCGGGCAGCAGGTCGCGCTCGTGCCACGAGTGGACGATCTCCAGGGCCTCGACCACGGTGAGCTCGGTGACCCGGTCGTCCTCGAGGGCAGCCAGCGCGGTGTAGCCGAGGCCGAGGCCGCCCACCAGGACCGTCAGCGACGTCCCCGTCGCGGCCGCGAGGCCGATCCTCGAGAGCTCCTGCTCGCCGGTGGTGAACTGGCTGGACATGAGGAAGTCGTCCCCGAGCTTGACTTCGTAGACATCGCGCTCGGTGATGCGGTCCCACCGCTGGCGAAGGCTGATCGCACCCCATGGGGTGTCGCCCCAGTCGAGCTCCTGGATCCTCACCTGCCGAGACTAGTGCCTTGGTGGGCAACCGATTCCGGCCGCGTGCAGCGGCTGCAGCCGAACCCATGGACGCGCCGCCCGGAAGGTGACAGCGTGGATTCGTGACGCGCACCGTCGAAGCCGACTACCTCGTCGTGGGGGCTGGCGCCATGGGGATGGGGTTCACCGACACCCTCATCGACCATGCCGACGTCCGCGTTGCCCTGGTCGACCGCCGTCACGGGGTGAGCGGGCACTGGCTGGAGGCCTACCCCTTCGTTCGGCTGCACCAGTCCTCGGTGTTCTACGGTGTCGCCTCCACCCTGCTCGGCGACGGCCAGCTGCAGCAGCGCGGACCGGAGAAGGGCCTGCAGGAGCGGGCCTCCCAGCCCGAGATCTGCGCGTACTACGCCCGGGTCCTCGAGCGCCTGGTGGAGAGCGGACGCGTGGAGTTCTTCCCCAACAGTGAGTATGCCGGCGACCGCACCTTCGTCTCGCGCATCTCGGGCGACCGTTTCGAGGTGCGCCCGGGGTGCCGGGTCGTCAACGCGCACTACCTGTCCCCGAGCATCCCTGCGGAGACGGCGGCACCGTTCGGTGTGGCGAAGGACGCCCGGGTGGTGCCGGTCAACCACCTCGCGCGACTCGAGGAGGCGCCGAGCCAGTACGTCGTCGTGGGGTCGGGCAAGACCGCGACCGACACGTGCATCTGGCTGCTCTCGCGTGGCGTGGACCCGGATGCGATCTGCTGGGTGCGGCCCCGCGACCCGTGGATGCTCAACCGGGCGATGATCCAGCCCGATCCCGCGATCTTCCTGGGCATGGTCGCCGACCTGATGAAGGCAGCGCGGGACACGCCCTCGCTCGACGAGCTGTTCCTGCGGCTCGAGGCGCTCGACATCATGCTCCGGATCGACCGCACGGTCACGCCCACGATGGCCAAGGCACCCACCCTCGCCACTTGGGAGCTCGACCAGCTGCGCACCCTCGAGAACGTCGTCCGACGCGGGCACCTCCAGACCGTCGACAAGGGAAGGCTCAACTTCGCCGACGGCTCGGTCGCCGTCGCACCGGACGCCG
This sequence comes from Pedococcus bigeumensis, assembly GCF_006438965.1. Classification (GTDB taxonomy): domain Bacteria; phylum Actinomycetota; class Actinomycetes; order Actinomycetales; family Dermatophilaceae; genus Pedococcus; species Pedococcus bigeumensis_A. Next base: position 625,339 of record NZ_RCZM01000002.1, on the reverse strand, counting down.
TCGTCGTGCACTGTGCAGCGGACGGCCTGCGGACGCCTGGAACGACTCCGGTCTGGAGCCCCGAGGCGATCACGCTCCAGACGGTCCGGGCCGGCTTCCCGTCCTTCGCCGCGGCCCTGACCGGCTATGTCGAGGCGACCCGCCATGACGACGACGAGAAGAACCGGGTCTGCGCGCCGTCGCAGTACGGCAACTCGCTGTCGGAGTGGGCGAGCATGAACGTCTTGGGCACCCGCAACACCCTGACCTTCTCGGCCGAGCCCGACATCCAGGAGTGGTCAGCGGGAGTGTCGCTGAACCCTGCGCGCACCCCACCCGGCTATCCCGAGTCGGCCGCCCTGGACGAGGTCCGCGAACGGCTGGCGACGCACACCGGCCCCGGGCTGGCCAGGCTCGCAGAGCTGATGTAGCGGACCTGCTCGCCACGACGGCCCAACTAGCCGACCTTGCGCGTCTTCAGGTCGTACGTGAAGTGGACTCCGGCGTCCAGCGACCCATCCGGTTTCTGCGGCTTGTACTCGAGGTCGACCTTTGCGAACGCGAGCCCGACGCTCTCGATGGTCGCGTCACCCTCGGCGCTGACGCTCGTGGCGACGCTGGTCACGAGGAGGTCGGTCATCGTGATGACGAGGTACTCCTGCTGCCCTTTGCCTGCCTTGCGGAGGGTGATCGTCGCATCCTTGAGGTGCTCACCCGTGGCGCACACCTTCATCAGCAGCGGCGAGGCCTTGTCCACGTGGTGGGTGAAGGTGAACTCGTGGAAGCTCACCTTCCCGGCACCGCCCCCACCGCCCTGACCGGAGCTGCCGGACTGGGCCAGGCCCCACGACCAGGACAGGACCTCGATCTCGTCCTTGTGCTTGGCATCGCGGGACTCGCCCTTGATCGTGCCGATCCTGGCGAAGATCGAGCTGGCCATGACACCCTCCTCAGGCTGGGCTCTCGCAGATCACCCCAAGGTCGACCTGTCGGTGACCGGTGTCAACCTCGGCAACGGCCGCTGGTTCGAGCCCAGGGCGCGATCGAGGTCTTCGGCCCGGCGACTGTGCGCCGGACGGGGCCGTGGCCATCCCCGACGTCAACACGCGAGCTCCGCGGGTGCCGCCTGAGGTCCGGTCGAGCTGGCTCCCCGAGTACCCCGCACATGTCCTAGCCATCCGAGCGGAGGCGTCCAGCGGACGCAGACCCTAGCGTCGTTCCACCACGCCTCCAGCGTTGGCCAACCGCGAGCCTCCAAGGAGCATCCATGCGTCTCAAGCGTCTTGTCGTCGTCCCGGCCGTTGCCGGAGCTCTTGTACTGGTTGGACTGTCGTCGGCGAGTGCCGGCGAGATCACCGGCAATGGCAAGCCAGCCGGGGGCGAAGGCCTCGGTTCGGCCCACGCCCACTCAATCTGCGCCTTCTCGGGACTGGAGGACGGCGACGGCGCCGGCTTCCCCGGGCCCGGCGGGGCACCGCCCCAGAACTGGGGACACGTCCAGCAGGCAGAGCGTGCCGCGGGTGCCACTCCGGCCGACCTCAAGGCTTCCGGCTTCCAGCCGGGCGACTCCTGCAATGGTCACCGGGGCTTCCTCGCCGGTGGTGGCGAAGAGCCGTAAGCGGCACGCCGCGCCAGTGAGCCCGCACCGAGGGTGAGGACGGACCTTCGGGACACCGCCGGACCATCTGCATCCGTCAGCCTGGACCCATGGCTGCGGCATCCCTTCCACCAGGGAGGATGGCCGCACTCATGGGTCCAGTACGGGTGCCCCCGGCAGGTGCACCGTGACGCCGAGCCCCCCGGCGGGACGCGAGGCGAGGGTGAGGGTCCCGCCGTGCGCTCGGATGATGCTGTCGACGATGGCCAGGCCGAGACCGATGCCGGCGTGGTCGGTGCGCGCGCGACCGGTCCCGCGCTGGAACGGCTCGACGAGGGTGGCGACGAGGGCTGGGGTCAGGCGGGTGCCGGTGTTCTCGACGGTGAGCACGGCGCTGCCCGAGGGCGCGCTGGTCGTGACCCAGACGGTGCCGCCTTCGGCCGCGTTGTGGACGACCGCGTTGTGGACGAGGTTGGTCGTCATCTGCTGCAAGAGGGTGGGCGACCCGACGGTCGGGGTCGCGGCGCCTGAGGTCTCGATCGTGACACCGCGCTTCTCTGCCATGGGAAGGAGCGTCTCCGCGGCGTCCTCGGCGAGGAGCGACAGGTCGACGGGCACCGGGGTGAAGGCCCGCTGGTCGGCGCGACTCAGGGTGAGCAGGGCTTCGGTGAGGTCGATCGCCCGGGTGTTGACGGCTCGCAGGCGGTCGACGAGCTCGCGGTGGTCGACGTCGGGGTCCTTGCGCGCCACGTCGAGCAGGGTCTGGGTGACGGCGAGCGGGGTGCGCAGCTCGTGGGAGGCGTTGGCCGCGAACCGCTGCTGCTCCGCGACCCGTGCTTCGAGCCGCGCCAGCATCGTGTCGAAGGCGTCGGCGAGCTCGCGGAACTCGTCGCTGCGTCCTTCGAGGCGGATCCGGTGGGAGAGCGAGCCGGTGCCGACGTAGCGAGTGGCATCGGTGATCCTGGCCAGCGGAGCGAGCATGCGTCCGGCGAGGAACCACCCGCCGACGAGGCCGAACACGAGAAGGAACACCAGTGCCTGACCCGCCCTGGGTACGAAAGCGTCCAGGAGGTCCCGCCGGGTAGGGCTGAAGGGGCCGGGTCCGAACGTCGCGCTAGTGGGCACGTACCGGAGCAGGAACACCCACACAGTCGCCAGCAGCAGGGCGCCAGCGACCATGATGAACCCGGCATAGCTGAGGGTGAGCTTGAGGCGGACACTCAGGCCGGGCGCCCTATCCACGGCCGGCTCCGCCACGGCCGGCTCCGCCACCGTCGGCTCCGCCACGGCCGGCTCCGCCACCGTCGGCTCCGCCACGGCCGGCTCCGCCACCGTCGACTGTTGCACCGTCGGCTACGCCACCCTCGACACTGCCACCGAGAGCGGTGGGCCCGGGACCGATGCGGTAGCCGACGCCTGGCACCGTGACGATGACCCACGGCTCGCCGAGTCTCTTGCGCAGCGCCGAGACCGTGATGCGGACGGCATTGGTGAACGGGTCGGCGTTCTCGTCCCACGCCCGCTCGAGGAGCTTCTCGGCGCTCACGACCCCGCCCTCTGCGGCGACGAGCACGTCGAGCACGGCGAACTGCTTCCGGGTGAGGGCGACGTACCGACCGTCGCGGTGGACCTCGCGGCGGAACGGGTCGAGCCGGATGCCGGCGATCTCCAGCACCGGTGGCCTGTTCTGCGCCCGCCGGCGGTCCAGCGCCCTCAGCCTGAGCACCAGCTCGCGGAGCTCGAACGGCTTGGTGAGGTAGTCGTCGGCACCGAGCCCGAAGCCGGTGGCCAGGTCGTCGAGCCGGTCCGCGGCGGTGAGCATGAGGATTGGTGTGCCGGTGCCGGAGGCGACTATGCGTCTGGCCACCTCGTCGCCGGACGGACCCGGGATGTCGCGGTCGAGGACGGCGATGTCATAGGCGTTGGTGCTCAACAGCTCCAAGGCTGTGTCGCCGTCCCCGGCAAGGTCGGCCGCAATCGCCTCCAGGCGCAGTCCATCGCGGATGGCTTCGGCCAGGTAGGGCTCGTCCTCGACGACCAACACGCGCATGGTGAGACCGATGCTACGAGTTGGGGCATATCGCCGGTGTATCCAAAACCGCATACGCCCTCACAACATCGGGCTGGCTTGGGTAACGGCATGACCCGACAACCACCTCCACCCACCCCAGCCAGGCCCAGGGCATTGCCGATCGTCGTCACCCTGGCCCTCCTCGCCGCGGCGGCGGTCGTCGTCGCGGTGTCGCCGCTGGACCTCACGCACGACAAGGCGACACACAGGCCATACCCCGGTGCGGCAGTGGGTGCCGGCGCGTCGTCGCGGGCGTCGACGCCGCGGGCGACGATGGTCCCCGCTGGTCGGCCGGGGCGCCTACCGCCCACCCGGCCGACCTCCCTCCCCGGCGAAGGCACCCGCGGGGATGGCGCCGGCGTCTTCGACGACGGCAGCCCTGCCGTGGCCAACCTCGATCCCGGTCTGCTCAGTGCGCTGCGGATGGCTGCGACAGCGGCACGTGACGACGGAGTCGAGTTCCAGGTCAACAGCGGGTGGCGCTCGGCGGCATACCAGCGCCAGCTCCTGCGGGAAGCCATCGCCAGGTACGGCTCGAAACACGAGGCGGAACGCTGGGTCGCGACCCCCGAGACCTCGGCCCACGTGTCTGGTGACGCCGTCGACCTCGGGCCCTCGTCCGCCGCGAGCTGGCTGTCGCGCCATGGTGCGGCCTACGGCTTGTGCCAGATCTACCGGAACGAGCCCTGGCACTACGAGCTGCGTCAGGGCGCCGCGTTGAACGGCTGTCCGGCCATGTACGCCGACCCCACGCAGGACCCGAGGATGCACCGATGAGGACGGGTGTCTGGCATGGCCTGTTCGGCACCTACACCGGCGTCGTGGTCCTCACCGTGGCCGCCTTCCCCATCGTGGTCCAGGCAGTGTGTGCGTTGGCACGCAGGCGAGCTGCCCGGGGGAGTATGCCGGGTTGGGCCTGGCGCTCGTCGCTCGCCGACGTGGGCATGGCCTACGGGACGGTGCCGTTGGTGTGGATGACGATGCTGCCGGGGATGCGGGCGGGCGAGGTCACCGGAGCGGTGAGCCTGGTGCCGCTGCGCGACCTGGAGACGATGTCGACGGTGCAGGTCGTCGGCAACCTGTTGATCTTCGCGGCCTTCGGGTTGCTGGCCCCGCTGCGGTTCCCCGCGCTGGCATCGGTTCCGCGGGTCACGGCGTTGGCGGCGACAGGCTCGGCCCTGATCGAGACGGCGCAGTATGTCCTGCGGCTGGATCGGGTGTCCTCGATCGACGACGTCCTGCTCAACGCCACCGGGGCCGGACTCGCGGCGATCATCTCGGTGGTGTCGCTGATGTCGTACCGCTTCGTCGTGCTGCAGCGAGTCACCCGCTGAGTGGGTGCGGAGAGCGCCGCGGTGGTGTGCCCGGATCAGGCCGGGATGGACAGCCCTCGCAGCCAGGCATCCCAGCCCGGCTCCTCGCGCCGCACGTAGTCGGCGGCGTCAGGGGAGAAGAGGAATGCCCTGACCACCGCAGTCGCTTTCCCCTCGCCGTCGGCATGGGCAAAGGCCATGAGCATCCCGGGCACCGGCCCGGTGAGCCGGACCAGGGCCTGACGCTCGCCGACCCGCTCGACCGTGCCGGTGGCGCCGCGCACGTCGACGGCCGATCCCTCGGCCCCCACGCCGAGCGCGTCCCGCAGGGTTGCCCAGACCGACCCCGAGTCGCCCGCGTAGGAGGCGGTGACCTCGAGCTGGGTGGCCTCCTGGCCGGGGAAGTGTGCGAGGTAGAGCCGCAGGTTGTCGAAGAACGGCATCCAGTTGGGGCCCATGTCGTCCCAGAACTCAGACTCCCAGTCGGCGCCGATGCCGAAGCCGCTGCTGGTGACGCGCACGAGGCACGTGCCGCCGGACTGGGCTTCGACCAGGAACTCCGAGGTGAGCGGGCTGAGCTCGTCCGGCTCCTTGCCCATGAGGGCGGCCCAGTCCTCTTCGTAGACGAGGCGGCGCGGCGGGTCCCAGCCGGTGACCCGGCCGTCCGAGCCCATGTCGGGGCCCATGGTGAAGTGCAGCGTGCCGCCCTCGCGCTCCTCCATCTCGGTCGGCCCGAACCAGGCGCTCATGCCCTTGGCGGTGGCGATGGCCGCCCAGACCTGCTCCGGGGTGCCCGGCACCTCGACGCTGAACTCCAGGCGGTAGGGGACGTTCGGGGTGGTGCTCATCAGCTCTCCTCGGGAAGTGGGTGCGCGGCGACGACGAGCCGGTGTGGGCGCCCGTCGTCATGGTGGTAGCGCGCGGCCAGGTCGAGCACCGCGGCGGTCAGGTCGTCGGCGAAGGCCGCCCGGTCGGCAGCGGACCGGAAGCCGATCTGCGTGTCGATCGTGAGGGTGGGAAGCCGCTTGCCGGCGGCGCCCGCCCGGCGCGACAGGGCACCCACCTCCCGCACCAGCCGGCCGGCCAACGCGACGAGGTATGCCGCCGAGAGGTGGTCGTCGTTGGCGCCCGGGTCGGCCGCTGACGCGGTCACGGCAGCCGGCGACACGACATACGAGGCCGCCGATGCCTGCAGCACGCGCTCGGTGATGCCTCCGTGCCGGCGCTCCTCGGACAGTTCGACCAGGCCGTGCGCCTCGAGTGCCTTGAGGTGGTAGTTGACCTTCTGGCGGGCGATGCCAACCCGTGCAGCGAGTCCGGCGGCGGAGGACGGAACGGCGAGCTCGCTGAGCAGCCGGGCCCGGACCGGGTCCAGCGCGGAGGCGGCTGCCGCTGCGTTCTCGATGACCTCGACGTCGTTCATGGCGTCCACCATGCTCCTTGACAATAATTGTTGTCAAGGAGCATCCGACCCACCCGGTGACGCTTTCCGCCGTCGGTGTGGGTCCAGCGGCTCGGTAGGCACGGCTACCAGACGAACGGGACGAGGCGAGCGCGGCCGGCCGCGAAGTCGCCGTAGCTCGTTCCGAGGGTGGCGGTCAGGGCGCGCTCCTCGATCCGGATGCGAAAGAGCAGAGCGAGCAGCACGAGGGCCACCGAGCCTGCGGCACTGACCCAGTTGCCGAGCATCAGGCCGCAGCCGACGAAGGCGAGCAGCAGCCCGGTGTAGCTCGGGTGCCTCAGCAGTCGGTACGGGCCGCGGTCGACGACCGGCTGGTCTGCGCTCGTCTGCAGGACCACCGTGAAGTACCTCCCGAGGGTGACGAAGGACCACCACCGCAGCAGCAGCCCCAGCCAGCCGACCGCCACGCCCCCGGAGAAGGACCAGACCCCGCCCCCGATGACGGCGCCCGGGGCGACGACGCGACCAGCAGGGATCATCATGACTGCGCCGAAGAACATCGCCCTGAACAGCAGCTCCGCAGCCACGTTGCTGTGGGAGGCGGCTCGACGGACCCGGAACGCCTGCTGGAGCTCTCCCACGGCGAAGGCGCCGACGCTGATGTCGAACACCAGGTTCGCGGCGCCTGACTGGGGGAGGTACGAGCCGAGCACAGCAGGAATTGTCGCAGCGGGAGCTGTCCCGGGGGAGGTGTCGCAGGGGGGCCGTGCGCGAAGGTCGCCGTGGGCTCCGCGGGTCAGGAGGTCCGCACTGCCTGCCCAGCGCGGATCGTCCTGCCGCGCAGCGGGCCGCCCAGCGCGGCACTGATCCAGCAGACGTCGAACAGACCCGCGGTGAGCGGGAAGAAGCTCCACACCCCTGCGGCAAGCCCCCACCACTGACCGCGGAACGTCACTGCGAAGGCGAGCCAGGCGACGCCGGCGACGAGCCGGAAGGCGCGGCCGGACGGCCCGTTGACCCACCGCGAGAAGTCGGTCGCGTTGAACAGGTCGGCGCGGGACATCACAGACCCTCGACCACCGGATAGATCCGATCGGGGACCAGGCCGTGCGCGTGGGCCACCTCTTGGGCCCCGGCGCCCTCCGGCAGCTGTTCGTGAACGTCCAGGTAGAGCTGCATTGCTGTCTCCTCGGTGAGTAGTGCTGACAAACTCAGTCTCATGAGGAGCGTGCCCCCGGACCATGACTGGGATGCCGCGGCAGCTGACCGATCTGCCGCGCTTTCGAGTGCCTTGGCGCAGATCCAGCTGTCCGGCGCGATCTTCCTGCACAGCGAGTTCACCGGGCCGTGGGCCTACGAGTCGATGGCCTCGCAGGACATGGCTGCGGTCCTGGCCCCGGATGCCGTGCGGATCGTGATCTTCCACGTGGTGGTGTCCGGCAGCTGCTGGATCGAGGCCGGGTCCGACAAGGTCTGGGCCCACGAGGGTGACGTCATCGTGCTGCCCTACAACGACCAGCACCGGATGGGCGGCCACGAGGCGGCCGAGATCGTCCCGATCTCGCAGCTCATCGACCCGCCGCCGTGGACTGCGCTGCCGCACATCGTGCACGGCCTAGGCGGAGCGCGGAGCGAGCTCGTGTGCGGCTACCTCGCCTGTGACGACCGGCTGTTCGACCCGGGTCTGGGCGTCTTTCCGCCGGTGTTCGTCGTCACCCCGCCGGAGGGGCCGGTCCGTTCGTGGGTCAGGGCGAGCAGCGACCTGGTGCTCCAGCAGACGAGCCAGGTGACCGACGACCGCCTCGCTGCACCGACCGACATCCCGCAGCTGCTGCTTCGTGAGGTGCTCAAGCTGCACCTGGCCAACGCGCCTGCCACCGACACCGGCTGGCTGGCCGCACTGCACGACCCCGTCGTCGCCCCCGCGCTCGCCGCGATCCACGGCGACCCCGGCCGCAAGTGGACCCTCGCGGACCTCGCCCGCGAGGCCACGTCCTCGTCCACGGTCCTCGACGAACGGTTTCGCTCGGTGCTCGGACTTGCGCCGATCCGCTACCTCACCGGCTGGCGGATGCACGTCGCGGAGGACCTGCTGCGCACGACGACGTTGCCGGTCGCTGCGATTGCTCCCCGGGTGGGATACGAGTCGGAAGAGGCCTTCAGTCGCGCCTTCAAGCGCGAGCACACAATGGCCCCCAGCGTCTGGCGGGTGGCGCGCTGACACCGACGATGGCGGTCGGCAACAACGCACGGACCGTGCGAGGACTGTCCTAGAGCCAGCGGCGAACCCGGGCACGGTATGTCGTGTACCCGTCGCCGAACTTGCCTGTCAGGTAACGCTCTTCTGGCCAGATCGCTCCCCAGAGCAACGCCCAGATCCCCACCGGCACCAAGAGCAGCGCCCAGAACGACCCGATCACCAACGCCAGGCCGGCATCGAGTGCGATCAACCCGACGTACAGCGGGTTGCGGCTGAGGCGGAACGGCCCCTTGTGGAGCACCGCGGTCGTGGCCCCGCCCGGCAGGATCGACGTCCGGTTGGCCGCCATGACCGACAACGCCCAGCCGTTCCACAGGATGAACGCGACGACCAGCACGATGCCCACCACTCGCGTCGAATCACCAGCAAGGGCAACCGGATCGCCCCGGACCGCTGTCAACACCAGGCCGGCGACGAGGGGGACCCCCAGCGCGAGCGGTGGCCAGATCCGGTAGGCCGGAGCGTCCATGGGTCAATCGTCCGCGGCGAGGCAGCGCCTGACAACCGCTGATGGCCAACAGCAGGATCGCCAACCGTAGGACCGGGCCCGAGCGCGGCGCGGCTCAGTACTCGGCGAGCACGAGCTCCAGCAGGGCGGCCTCCACCTCCCGGTCGAGCTCGAGGCCGCGCAGCCGCGCGGCCGCATCCGTGGGTCCGTCCGCCGACTCGACCAGGTCGTATGCCGTGCGCTTCAGGTTGTAGTCGATCCGCGCCCGGTCGAGCACCTGGCGCACCTGCCCGACCGTGCGGGTCCAGCCGAACGACCGGATGTCGCCGACGGTGACCGTCAGGCCGTCAACGGTGGCGACGCCGCCCAGGACGAAACGCGTGCCGGCAGTGGCGGGCTCGGGCGTGAGGGTCGTGCCCTCCGAGCCCGGAGCAGACCGGGTGGCGCTGGCTTCGGCACCGAGGACGAGCAGCGTCCACGTGCGTGCGGACGGGACGACCTCGACGGCTCCGGTGGTCCGCCCGACCACCAGGGTGCCGGTGGCCTCGTCCCACGTGATCTGCGTGACCGCCGTGCGAGCCTCGGTGCTCCCGTCGTCCTCGACGAGGTCGAACCGGCCGTCCGCCCCGACGGCCAGGACGAGCTCGACGTGCTCGGGCAGTGCCGTGTCCACGCTGGCGTCCTCCGACCCGGCCAGCGGGAGCAGCCCGCCGGCGCGGACCAGCACCGGCAAGGTCTCCAGCGGCCGGTGCAGCCGCACCTGCCTGCCGCCGCGGTATCGCGTGCCGGTGAACAGGTCGGTCCAGGTGCCGTCGGGCAGCCAGGCCTGGGCGCTGCCGAGCCCGAGGACCTCCTGCTGCGGGCTGGTGATCGGGGCCACCACGAGCTCGGTCCCGAAGCGGAACTGGGTCGGCACGGCATACGCCTCGACGGCGCTGGGGTCACCCCAGTACATCGGCTCGACGAGCGGTGCCCCGTCGCGCGCGGCGCGCGCGTTCATGGTGTGCAGGTAGGGGACGAGCCGGTGCCGTAGCCGCAGGAAGGCGTCGATGGTGGCGCGGGCCTGGGCGGGGAAGGTCCACGGCTCCTTGCGGATGAACGGGTGCAGGGTCGAGTGCAGCCGCATGATCGGTGAGAAGACGCCCAGCTGCACCCAGCGGACGGTCAGGTCGTCGTCGCGGCTGCCGTACCAGTGGCCCCCGATGTCGTGGCTCCACCAGCCGTAGCCGATGTTCGAGGCGCTTGCCGTGAAGTAGGGCTGGAAGGCGAGGGAGTCCCAGGTGATGTGGGTGTCGCCGGAGAACCCGACGGGGTAGCGGTGACTGCCCGGCCCGGCATACCGGGAGAAGGTGATGGGCAGCTGACCGCGCCTGGCCGAGTCGTTGAAGTGCTCGATGTTCAACAGCCACAAGGGATCCACGCCTGGTGTGCGGCTGAACGACCCCTGCTGCCAGTCCAGCCACCAGAAGTCGACGCCCTCGTCCTCGAGCGGGTGGTGCAGCCGCTGGAAGTAGGAGTCCATGAAGCGGGTGTCGGTCGGGTCGAAGGCGATGGCACGCTCGCTGGCAGGGTCGATGCCCATGTCCTCGGCAACCTGCGGGTAGGCGTCCTCGAAGGCCCGGACACCGTCGGCGGGGTGGACGTTGAGCGTCACGGCCAGACCGCGCCGGTGCAGCTCGGCGAGGAAGGACTCGGGCTCGGGGAAGAGCTCGCGGTTCCACGAGTAGCCGGTCCACCCGGTGCCGTACCGCGGGTCGATGTCGACCTGGTGCCAGTCCATGTCGAGCACCGCGACCGACACCGGCACCTCCTCCGCGTCGAACGTGTCGAGCAGCTCGAGATACTCGTCCGCGGAGTAGGGGTGGTAGCGGCTCCACCAGTTGCCGAGTGCCCAGCGGGGAAGCATCGGCACGGCCCCGGACACGGCGTAGAGGTCGGCGACCGCGGCGCGGTAGTCGTGACCGCGCGCGAACACGTAGAGGTCCTGGGTGCCCGGGCGACGCACGGCCGGACGTCCGTCCTCGATGAGGAACGAGTCGGAGTCGTCGATGACGGCGATCCCGTTGCGGGACACCACTCCCGGGCCCAACGGGACGGCCCCGTCGACGTCGTCCAGGGTGCGCGCGGTGCCACCCAGCCCGTCGGCCGGCTGCCCGTGGCGCCATTCGCTGGTGTGGGCCTCGCCCATCGCCGAGGTGGCCGTGACCACCAGGCCACTGGGGCTGAACGGCTCGCCGTCGTAGGCGAGGTGCAGGCAGCCCGTCGACAGCTCCACCCGCTCACCCTGGCGGTGGACCTGCACATCCGGGACCGGCAGCGCGCGGTTGACCGCGAACGTGCTCGCCCGGTCCTCGAAGTCGCCCGACTCCGACCACTCGAGCCGCAGCAGCCCGGGGGTGAGGACGCTGACCCGCCAGCGGTCCCCGGTCACGACCGCGTCCGGGTGCGCCAACGGGTTGCCTGGGAGGCTGAGTCGATCGGCCATGGTCACCATCCTTCCCATCGAAGGGTCGACCGAGCTCGACGGGGTCGCCAGCGTGCGACCTCACGGTATCGGGATCTGGGCTGGACGGAGGCCGGTGCGGTGTCGCACCTATCCTTGAGCGGTGAGCACCACGCAGCACCATGACGCCCTCGCCAGCCTCGCGGCCGGCACGCACCTCCCGGCTGCCCAGCAGCCGCAGTGGCCGGACGCAGACCGCCTGTCCAGCGCCGTGGCTGAGCTCGCGTCCTATCCGCCGCTGGTGTTCGCGGGTGAGTGCGACGTCCTGAAGTCCCGGATGGCTGCCGCCGCACGCGGTGAGGCGTTCGTCCTGCAGGGTGGCGACTGCGCCGAGACGTTCGCGTCCGCGACCGCGGACAACATCCGCGACCGGGTCAAGACGATCCTGCAGATGGCTGCCGTCCTCACCTACGGCGCGTCAGTTCCCGTCGTCAAGGTCGGTCGGATGGCCGGGCAGTACGCCAAGCCGCGTAGCAGCGGGGACGAGACGCGCGAGGGGGTCAGCCTCCCGGCATACCGCGGCGACATGGTCAACGACTTCGACTTCACCCTCGAGTCCCGGACGCCCGACCCGCAGCGGCTGGTCAAGGCCTACCACGCGAGCACGGCCACCCTGAACCTCGTGCGCGCCTTCACCCAGGGTGGGTTCGCCGACCTGCGGCACGTGCACGACTGGAACCGCGGCTTCGTCGCCAACGCCGCCAACAGCCGCTACGAGCGCCTCGCCAAGGACATCGACAAGGCGATGAAGTTCATGGCCGCCTGTGGCGCCGACTTCGACGCCATGCGGACGACCGAGTTCTTCTCCGCCCACGAGGCTCTGCTGCTGGACTACGAGCGACCGCTGACCCGGGTCGACAGCCGCACCGGTGAGCTCTACGACACCAGCGGGCACTTCATCTGGGTGGGGGAGCGCACCCGCGACATCGACGGCGCGCACATCGACTTCGTCTCCAAGGTGCTCAACCCGATCGGCATCAAGCTGTCGGCCAAGGCCGAGGTCGACGACGTCCTGCGGCTGATCGACAAGGTCGACCCCGACCGCGAGCCGGGCCGGCTGACCTTCATCACCCGGATGGGCGCCAAGACGGTGCGCGATGCCCTGCCCTCCCTGGTCGACAAGATCACCGGCAGCGGCGCGCAGGTCACCTGGATCTGCGATCCCATGCACGGCAACACCTTCGAGTCGGCCAGCGGCTACAAGACCCGCGACTTCGATGACGTCGTCGAGGAGGTGCGCGGCTTCTTCGAGGTGCACCAGGGCCTCGGCACGGTCCCCGGCGGCATCCACGTCGAGCTCACCGGCAACGACGTCACCGAGTGCATCGGGGGCGCCGAGAAGATCCTCGACGCCGATCTCAACAAACGCTACGAGACGGTCTGCGACCCGCGGCTGAACCACCAGCAGAGCCTCGAGCTGGCCTTCCTCGTCGCGGAGATGCTGGCCAAGGAGTGACGTCCGCGGCGGGCCGCCTGGCCTGCCGACGAATGAGCCTCGAGCAGGTATGCCGCCGGGTCGCCGGCCGCCGAAGCCCCCCACCTCCTAGGCTGGTTCGCATGCCTGCTGCGCCCGTGGTCGACCTGCTGTCCGACACCCTCACCCAGCCCACCGACGCGATGCGGCGGGCGATGGCCGACGCACCCGTCGGCGACGACGTCTTCGGCGAGGACCCGACGGTCCGGCGGCTCGAGGAGCGGGTGGCCGAGCTGCTCGGGCACGAGGACGCGTTGTTCGCACCCACCGGGTCGATGGCCAACCAGCTCTGCCTGCGCCTGCACGTCGCCCATGGCGAGGAGCTCATCGCCGACTCGCTCGCTCACGTGCTGCGCGCCGAGATGGGTGCCGCAGCAGTGCTGTCCGGGATCTCTTCGCGGTCGTGGGTGGCCGAGCACGGGTTGCTGGACGCGGCGCAGCCACTCGCGCTGATGATTCCCGACGGCGGCACCTACCAGGTCAACACCCGGCTGGTGGTCGTCGAGAACACCCACAACTTCGGTGGTGGCACGGTCCAGCCGCTCGACCAGATCGAGGCGCTGCGCGCGGGCACCCAGCCCAGAGGAGTCGCGATGCACCTCGACGGTGCCCGGCTCTGGAACGCGCACATCGCCACCGGCGTCCCGCTCGCCACCTACGGCGCGCTGTTCGACACCGTGAGCGTCTGCCTGTCCAAGGGGCTCGGAGCACCGGTCGGCTCGGTCCTCGTGGGATCCGGCGACCTCATGGCCAAGGCCAGGATCTGGCGCAAGCGGTTCGGGGGCGGCATGCGTCAGGTCGGCATCCTCGCTGCAGCCGGGCTGCACGCGCTGGACCACCACGTGGAGCGGCTCGCCGACGACCACGCCCGGGCTCGTCGCTTCGCGGAGGCCGCAGCGGCTGCGGCCCCCGGCTCGATCGACCCCCAGCGGGTGCAGACCAACATCGTCGTCCTCGACGTGGCCGGCGCGGGGTGGACCCCCGCCGCGTTCGTCGAGGAGGCGGGCCGACGCGGCATCCGCCTCTATCCGGTCAGCACCACGGCGGTGCGGCTGGTCTGGCACCTCGACGTCGACGACGCCGGCACGGACCGAGCCATCGCGGAGCTGGTCCCGTTGCTGGAACGGGGACCTCTCAGCACCTAGGTCTCAGACCTCGTGGTGCAGCAGCTCGGCGGGTCGGTCGTCCTCGGCCGAGGCGCCGGCGCGGCGCCCGAGCAGCTCGACGAGGTACATCGCGGCGAGCACCAGGGCGCCGCCCACGATCATCCGGCCGGTGAGCGACTCACCGCCGAACAGCACGGCGAAGAACGCCGCGAAGACCGGTTCCATCGTCATCACGATGGCGGCGCGGGTCGCGGGCAGGTGCGACTGCGCCCAGGTCTGGGCCCACAGCGCCACGGCTCCCGCGATGAGCGCCATGTAGAGCAGTGAGGTCCACTGGCCGCCGGTGGCTGGCAGCGTGACGCCACCGGGCAGGGCGCCGACCAGCGCCACGACCGTGATCACCGCTGCCTGGACGGTGGCCAGCCCGGTTGCCGACTGCGCCGTCGAGAACCTGCCGAGCCCGATGATGTGCAGCGCGTAGAGCGCCGCCGCGGCCAGGGTGAGCAGCTCGCCGTGCCCGACCGAGAAGCCGCGCAACGACAGGACCCCCAGCCCGACCGTGGCGAGCAGGACGGCCAGCCAGGTCGAACCCGGGATCCGGTCGCGAAGCAGGACGGCGGCGAGCACCGGGGTCAGGACGACGTAGGTGCCCGTGACGAACCCGGACACGGAGGCGTCGGTGTGCTCGAGCCCCACCGTCTGCAGCAGCTGGGCGAGGCCGTAGAGGACGCCGAGGACGACGCCGATCAGCACCTCACGGCGGGTCAGCGCCAACAGCTGCCGGCGGAACAGCACGGCCATGACCGCCGCGGCGATGGCGAACCGCACGGCCAGGAAGTCGGCCGACGGGACGTGTTCGACGAGGTCGCGGATCAGGAAGAACGTCGACCCCCACACCGCGGTGACCGACATGAGCAGGAGCGTGGCGACGCGGCTGGCGGGCAGGCGTGAGGTCACGGGTCCCAGCGTGGCAGAGCGTCGGCGAGGGTATGCCGCGGGGTCGCGCCGGGAGCGCGGCCGGACGACCGGACGACCGGGCGGTGGTGGCGCTAGACGATGACCAGGGTGATGGTGCTGCCCTTGGGCTGCTGGGAGTTGGCGCCCGGGTCCTGACTGCGCACGGTGCCGAAGATGCCGCCCATGAAGCGCTCGACCTTGACCTCGAAGCCCGCGGTCTTGAGGATCTGGGTCGCCTCGGCCTCCTGCTTGCCCTGCACGTCCGGCACGGGGACCAGGACCGGGCCCTTGGAGACGACCAGCTTGACCGTCTCGCCCTTGAACAGGGTGCCGCCCGCAGGCGACTGCGAGATGACGTTGCCCTTGACGATCGTGTCGCTGTTGGCCTGCTCGGTCGCGTCGACCGTGAGGCCCGCCTTCGACAGGGCGTCGACGGCGGCGGTGGCCGGCTTGTTGGTGAAGTCGGTGACCGTGATGGGCTGCCGGCCCTTGGACACGACGATGTTGACCTTGGTCCCGCGCTTGAGCGAGGCGCCCACCTTGGGGTCGACGCTCACCACGAGGCCGGCGGCGGTCTTCTCGTCGAAGGCTTCCTTGCTGGTCCCGACGGCGAGCTTGTTCGCGACGATCTGGTCACGCGCCTCGGCGAGCGACTTGCCCACCACGTCGGGCACGGCATACCGCTCCGGGCCCTTGGAGACGGTGACCTTGACGTCGGTGCCGCGTCGCACCTGAGCGCCGGCGCCGGGATCGGTGGACATGACGACGCCATTGGGCACCGACTCGTCGAAGCTGTCGATCCGCTCCGCCCCGAGGTGCGCCGTGGCCAGCTTGGTCTCGGCCTGGGCATAGGTGAGGCTGGTGGTCG
Organism: Pedococcus bigeumensis; assembly: GCF_006438965.1. GTDB lineage: Bacteria > Actinomycetota > Actinomycetes > Actinomycetales > Dermatophilaceae > Pedococcus > Pedococcus bigeumensis_A. Next base: position 609,361 of record NZ_RCZM01000002.1, on the reverse strand, counting down.
GCGGCACGACGGTGGGTGAGCCGGGACCTGCGAGGAACCACCACGACGCGAGGCCGGCGACCAGCGCGACGCCGAGGGCGATCCAGATCCAGCGCCACGGGCCGCGCTGTCGGTCGTCGTAGTCGTCGCCGCCCATGGTGTCGACCACCCGGCCGTGCAGCACGGGGGGAGTGGTCGGGGTGCGGTCGATGGGCAGCGCAAGCGGTGGCACGGGGCGGCCCACCTGGGCGGCATGGCGCGGCGCGTGCCCAGCGGGCACCGGCAGTGCGCTGGTCCGCTCGACCGCCACGGTGCTGGCGCCGCCGGCCAGGGCCGCGGGGCCCTCAGGACGACGGTCCAGCTCGGTGGGCGTCAGCATCGCCCGCGACTTGCGGACCTCCACCAGGAAGTCCTCGGCATCGTGGGGTCGGTGGTCGGGGTCGCGTGAGGTTGCGAGGGCGACCAGCGCGTCGAGCTCGGCGGGCACCGAGGTGACTCGCGACGACGGTGCCGGGATGGACCCGTGGACGTGCTGGTAGGCGATGTGGATGGGGGTGTCACCGGTGAAGGCCTTGGTCCCGGTGAGCATCTCGAACAGGATCAGCCCGGCGGCGTAGACGTCGCTGCGTGCGTCGGCGATGCCGCGCTCGACCTGCTCGGGGGACAGGTAGGCGACGGTCCCGAGCAGCACGCCGGTCTGGGAGGCGGTGGTCTGGGTCGAGACGGCGCGGGCGAGCCCGAAGTCGGCCACCTTCACGGTGCCGTCGTCCTCGCGCAGGATGATGTTCTCCGGCTTGACGTCGCGGTGGATGATGCCGCCACGGTGGGCCGCGCCCAGCGCCTGCAGGACCGGGCCCATGATGTCGAGGGCAGCCCGTGGAGTGAGCGGCCCCTCGGCCTTCATCACCTCGCGCAGGGTCTGCCCGGGGACGTACTCCATGGCGAGGAACATCAGGCCGTCGTCCTCGCCCTGGTCGAAGACCGACACGACGTTGGGGTGCGAAAGCCTGGCGGCGGACCGCGCCTCGCGCTTGAACCGGCTGACGAACGCCTCGTCCTGGGCGAGGTCGTGGCGCATCACCTTCAGCGCGACGTCGCGGTCCAGACGGGTGTCCAGGGCCAGGTAGACCGACGCCATTCCGCCGTCGGCGATGTGCGACAGGACGCGGTAACGCCCGTCGAGCACACGTCCGAGCAACGACTCGGTGACACCGGAAGACACCCGCAAAGTGTAGGAGGTCTCGCTGGTCATCTCGCGCAGGCGGGTCCGTGGGCGGTGTCCGGGCTCACATCCGCGCCGTCCCGAACCGCGGCCTGCCGCCGGGTCACATCCGGCCGCGATGGGCCTTGATGCTGGCGACGTAGACCTTGGTGTCGGCGTACATCCCGTTGTGCTGCACCGAGTAGAGCCCCTGGTAGTAGCCACCGATCGCCTGGTCCAGGTTGGCGGCCGAACGGGTGAGCGAGCGCAGGATGACGACACCCGCCGTGATGTTGTCCTGGGTGTTGAGCAGGTTGAGCTTGCGCCCTGCCATCTCTGAGGCCCACTGTCCGGAGGACGGGATGACCTGCATGACGCCGATCGCGTTGGCGACCGACACCTGGCGCTGGTTCCAGCCCGACTCCTGCCAGCCGACGGCCAGCGCGAGCTTGGGGTCGACGCCATGGCGACGGGCGGTGGCGACGATCATCGCCTTGGTCTGGCTGCGGCTGGGGACCCCCCGGTGGGCCAGGGCCGAGCGGTTGCGGTTGGCCGCGTTGACGATCGAGCTCGGATAGGTGCGACCCGCGAAGGAGTTGGCGCTCGCCGCGCTCTTGGCGGGCTTGGCCGGCACCTTGAGCCGCTGGCCCGGGTAGATGACGGAGGCTGCGGACAGCCGGTTGGTCTTGAGCAGTGCGGCGAGCGTGACGCTGTTCTTCGTGGCGATCCCGCTGAGGGTGTCGCCGACGCGGACCTGGTATGCCGCGGTGCCCGCCGGGCGGGTGGCCGCAGGCGTGGTGCCACGGACCTTGAGCACCTGACCGGGATGGATGACGCTGCGGGGGTTCAGCCGGTTCAGGGAGTACATGGTCGCCAACGAGGTCTTGGTTCGCGTCGCGATCGCGCTGAGCGTGTCGCCGCTGCGCACGCGGTAGGTCGTGGTCGACACGGCGGCCGCGGCCGGCCGGTGGGCGCTGGCGGCCCCGGCCCCGGGGATCCGGAGCTTCTGGCCGACCTGCAGGACCGACCGGCTGGAGAGCCGGTTGGCCTTGAGGAGCGCGGCGAGGGAGACGCCCTTGCGTGCCGCGATGTGGCTCAGCGTGTCGCCGGACCGGACGACGTAGGTGGAGCGCTTGATCGCTGCGGCCCTCGCGGCTGCCGCCGCCTTCGCCCGAGCTGCCTCGGCGCGGGCCTGGGCAGCCGTCTTGGGCACCGACAGGTGCTGTCCGAGGGACAGGTGGTTGCCACCGTTCTTGAGGTGGTTGCGCGAGGCCAGGACGCCCGTCGTCGTGCTGGTTCGCGCGGCGATGGCGGCCAGGGTGTCTCCGGCACGGACCGTGTAGGTCGTCCAGCCGTGCGGAGCAGGCTTGGCCTTCTGGACCACGGCGGCCGGCGCCGAGAGGGTGGCCGAAGGGAGCGCTGCGGGAGCGATCACTGGGGACATCGGTGGCTGCCTTTCGGGCGGTCCAGTCGCTGGGCGTGCGGCCCGGGCTTGGAACGGGTGGTGGAACGGATGCTGGAACGGGTGCTGGTACAGGTGCGGGTGCAGGTGCGCGAGTGAACAGTGGGACGACTGTGACGATTGTGAAAGGTACACCATTCGGGCGCTCCATATCGACTTACATCGATGTAATTTGCTTTGCCTGAGTTCGCTGGCACTCTTGTCCCGTGACCGATCAGCCCACGGCCTCCGCCGAGATCCCCCTGGAAGACCTGGTCGGCTCCTGGCTGACCGTGCCTGACATCGCCGAGCGGTGGGGCATACCCCTCTCGGCCGTGCGCAAGCTGATCGAGGACCGTGAGCTGCTCAGCCTGCGCATCGGTGAGCGCAGGGTCGTCGCCGTCCCCACGCAGTTCATCGAGGAGGAGGTCTTCCGTCACCTGCGAGGCACCTTCACGGTGCTCGCGGACGGCGGCCTGGACGACGAGGAGATCCTCCGGTGGCTGTTCACCCCGGATGAGACCCTGCGCGTGAGCGGGACACCGGTCGACAACCTCGCAGCCGGCTTCAAGACCGAGGTGCGGCGCCGGGCCATGGAGCAGGCCTTCTAGTTCCCAGCCCTGTCTGCTGCCGGGCTAGTAGGCCCGGGTCGTCGCGCTGTCGATGAGCTGGTCGAGCACGCCGGCCGCCTCGGGGGACAGGTCGCGGGTCGACTTGAGAGCCATCCGGGCCGATCCGGCGAGACGGGCGATGTCGGCCTCGACGGCGTCCACGGCACCCGCGGCAGTGATCGCCTCGCGCAGCCACTGCACGGTCTCGTCGTCGATCGCGGGGTCGCCCAGCCGACTCTCGATCAGCTCGCGTCCGGCATCGTCGGCCCCAGCGAGCGCGTGCGCGATCAGCACCGTGCGCTTGCCCTCGCGCAGGTCGTCTCCGGCCGGCTTGCCGGTCGCAGCGGGGTTGCCGAACACACCCAGCAGGTCGTCGCGCAGCTGGAAGGCCTGACCCAGGTCCAGCCCGTAGCGGGACAGGGCGGCGAGGTCCTCGGCGGAGGCACCGCCGGCGGTGGCGCCGATGAGGAGCGGGTGCTCGACGGTGTACTTGGCGCTCTTGAACCGGATCACGTGCTCGGCCCGGTCGACCCGCTCCTGGGTGGACACGCCGTCCCACGACCGTGCGGACTCGACCACATCGAGGAACTGGCCGCCCATCAGCTGGGTTCGCATGATGTCGAAGACACCGCGCCCCCTCGCGAGGTGGTCAGGGTCGAGTCCGGAGGTCGCGTAGATCTCCTCGGTCCAGTTGAGGCAGAGGTTTCCCGCGAGGATCGCGCCGGCCACCCCGAACCGGTCGGCGTCGCCGGCCCAGGACTCGCGCTCATGGCGGGCCGCGAGCGAACGGTGCGCAGCCGGCATACCTCTGCGGGTGTCGCTGTCGTCCATCACGTCGTCGTGGATCAGGGCGGCCGCCTGGAAGAACTCCATGGCGGCGGCGACGCGGACCAGCGCGTCGGAGTCGGGCTGTCCGGCGGCGCGGTAGCCCCAGTAGAGGAACGCGGCCCGCAGCCGCTTGCCGCCGGTGAGCAGCCGGGCGACGGCGCCGAGCAGCTCCTGCGCGTCGGGGCCGACCTCGGCGAGGACCTCGGACTGGTGGGCGAGGACGTCGTCGACGGTGCCCTGCACGCGGTCACGCAGGGAGGCAGCGTCGAGCGGGCTGGTCACCACGCGTTCCTCCCAGGTGTCCGTCGGTCCGAGGAATGTCTCATCCTGTGCTGGCACTGAGCCTACGGCGTGCTGCCTCGACTAGTCTCACCGCCATGGCTTTGGGGCACACCTCGCGAGTGGATCGTCTGACGCGGCAGCCGCAGTCGATCCCCGGGATGCTGGCGTCGCCGCGTCCGTCGATCAGCTTCGAGTTCTTCCCGCCCAAGGACGACGCGGGGGAGTCGACCCTCTGGGACGCCATCCGGCGCCTCGAGTCGGTGCGCCCCGACTTCGTCTCGGTCACCTACGGCGCGGGCGGGACCAACCAGGACCGCACCGTGCGCGTCACCGAGCGGATCGCGCGCGAGACGACGCTGACGCCGTTGGCCCACCTCACCTGCGTGGGCGCGTCCGTCGCCGCGCTGCGCCAGGTCGTCGGCCTGTATGCCGCGAGCGGAGTCCGCAACATCCTCGCCCTGCGGGGTGACCCGCCCGGCAACGTCGGCGGCGAGTGGGTGGCGCACCCCGAGGGACTCAACCACGCGACCGACCTGGTCGCCCTGGTGCGGACCCTCGGCGACTTCACCATCGGCGTCGCGGCCTTCCCCGACGTGCACCCGGCCTCGCCGAGCTTCGAGCACGACGTCGACGTGATGGTCCGCAAGGCCGACGCGGGGGCGAGCTTCGCGATCACCCAGATGGTGTTCGACGCCGAGAGCTACCTGCGGCTGCGCGACGCCGTGGCCGCCCGCCGCGACCTGCCCATCACGCCCGGGCTGATGCCGGTGACGAACTTCAAGCAGGTGGCCCGGATGTCCGAGCTGATGGGCACCCCGCTGCCGGAGGCCGTCGTCAGCCGGTTGGAGGCAGTGGCGCAGGATCCTGCGGCGACCCGCGAGGTGGGCGTGCAGATCGCCACCGAGCTGGCCGACCGGATGCTGTCCGAAGGCGCTCCCGGGCTGCACTTCATCACGATGAACCGCTCGACGGCGACGCTCGAGGTCTACCGCAACCTGGACCTCGCTGCCCGCACCCGCACACCCCGGGACTAGCGCCGGACCTCGCTTCGGTGCGCAGCATCCGGACGCGGAGGCGGGACACGAGCCGGTCGCAGTCTCCCCTCATGGCTGCCACACGTCTCGTGTCCCGCTGTGCCGCGCATCCCCCGACAGCGACGGGACGAGTCTGCCGTGCTCACGAGGCGTCCGGCATCCGTACTGGTACTCAGATCCGGGCTCCGGCGTCTCGGCAGCCCGTCGTCAGTCGCGGGTGGTGAACGCCCGGGCCAGGGCCGCCGCAGCGGACAGCACCACCACGGCCAGGCCGTAGACCGTCGCGGTCGTCTCCAGGCCGAAGTGTGGTGCCGCGAAGCCGGCGGCGACGGCAGGGAGCCCGAAGGCGAGGTAGCTGACGACGAACACGCTGGAGAACAGCTCCCCGCGTTGCTCGGGTCCGACCGTCGGGGTGATGGATCGCATGATCCCGAGGAAGGAGGTGCCGAAGCCCGACCCCGCGACCATGGCCGCCAGCAGGAACGCGACCAGCGACTCGGCGTGCAGCGCCACGAGGGTCAGCAGCGTCCCGACCGCGAGCATCGTGGTGCCGTAGAGGGTGATCTGCCGCGGCGAGCGACGCCGACCGAGGTAGGAGCTGAGGGCGCCGACCCCGGTGAGCACGGTGACGACCGCGCCCTGCTCGACGTGGCTGCGACCGCCGAGCAGCTGGCCGACGATGGGTGCACCGAGGGAGAGGTAGAGGCCACCGGTCGCCCAGCCTGCGAACAGCGCGGGGGCGCTGCGTCGGAACGCGGGTCGGGCAGCAGCGGGTATGCCGACCTGTGGCCGCAGCGAGCGGCGCCAGCCTTCGTGACGGGGTGAGGTCTCGGGCAGCGCGAGGACGCCCGCTGCCAGGGCGAGGTAGGCGACAGTGAGGGTCGCGAAGACGATCGGCAGGGCGTGCGGGGTGGCGTCGAGCACCGCGCCGGCCACCAGCGCCCCGGCCGCTAGACCGAACAGCGGGGTGACGCTGTTGAGCGTCGCGGCCAGACCGGGGCGGCTGGCGGGCTCGAGGTCGACGACCGCCGCGGACATGGTCGACATCAGCAGTCCCGCGGCGACGCCCTGGACCGCCCGGGAGGCCATCAGGGTCGCCACGCCGTCGGCGTGCCAGAACCCGACCATGCTCACGGCGAGGACGACGAACCCTCCGGCCAGGACGGGCCGACGCCCAACGTGGTCGGACAGCGACCCGGTCACGAGCAGCGTGGCGAGCAGGGTCACGGCGTAGACGCCGAAGATGGTGGTCATCGTGCCGGCCGAGAAGCCGAGCTGCGCCTGCAGCACGGGGTAGAACGGCGACGGTGCGCTCGCGCCGACCATGAGCGCCACCACGGACGAGAGCGCCAGCACGAAGGCCGGGCTGCCGTGCAGGCGGCGCTGCCGTCCACCGGTGCCGCTCGTGGCGGCGGTCGTGGCATTGGTCGTCGCCGCGTCGCCCGCGTGGGTGGCGGAGCCGGTGGTCGGGCTCGTGGCCGGGGTGGTCGTTCCGGTCGGGGTGCTGCTGACTGCACTCATGACGGGCCTCTCGGACGAAAACAACGGTTCGATATTTGTCGAACTATGGATTCGGCCAAGGCATTCCCGATCTCCCGAAATTGGTTCGAGTATTATCGAACCATGCCCGCCAACCAGGAGCTGCCGCACCCCGACATCGCGGACGTGGCGCTCACCGACGTGCTGTTCGCGCTCAGCGACCCGGCGCGGCTGCAGATCGTCCGCGACCTCTCGTCCGGCCCGCTCGAGATGGCCCAGTGCGGGGCGACCAACCCGACCCTGCCCAAGTCCACCAAGTCGCACCTGATGAAGGTGCTACGCGAGGCGGGCGTCATCCGCAACGAGCCCCGTGGTCGTGAGCGGCTGGTGTCGCTGCGTCGCGAGGAGCTTGACGCGACCTTCCCCGGCCTGCTCGACAGCGTGCTCGGCGCCTCGCGCGGCTGACCGACGCACCTGAGCCGGCCCGCATGACGCGGCCACGCGGCATACCCGGAGCTGCTGAGGGCCGGCCGCGGGCGGCGCTCAGTCGCTCGACGGCCCCGTCAGGGGGCGCAGCTCGGTCACGAGGGGCACGATGTCGGCGATCGAGTCGACGACCCGGGTCGGCTGGTAGGGAAAGCGCTGCACCTGGTCGCGCCGCGTCGAACCGGTCAGCACGAGGATGGTCCGCAGCCCGGCTTCGAGCCCGCTGACCACGTCGGTGTCCATCCGGTCGCCGATCATCACCGTCGACTCGGAGTGCGCGTCGATCCGGTTCAGGGCGCTGCGCATCATCAGCGGGTTGGGCTTGCCGACGTAGTAGGGCTGGTGCCCGGTGGCCGCCGAGATGAGCGCCGCGACCGACCCGGTGGCGGGCAGCGTGCCCTGGGGGCTGGGTCCGCTCACGTCGGGGTTGGTCGCGATGAACCGCGCTCCGGCGTCGATCAGCCGAATCGCCTTGGTGATCGACTCGAACGAGTAGGTGCGGGTCTCGCCGAGCACGACGTAGTCCGGGTCGCGCTCGGTCATGGTGTAGCCGACCTCGTGGAGCGCGGTCGTCATCCCGGCCTCGCCCACGACGAAGGCGCTGCCACCGGGGCGCTGGTCGGCGAGGAACTGGGCCGTCGCCAAGGCGGAGGTCCAGATCGCCTCCTCGGGCACGTCGAGCCCGGTGGCGAGCAGCCGGGCCCGCAGGTCGCGCGGGGTGAAGATCGAGTTGTTCGTCAGGACGAGGAACCGTCGCCCGGCCTCCTGCAGCGCAGTGATGAAGTCGGCCGCGCCGGGGATGGCGTTCTCCTCGTGGACGAGCACGCCGTCCATGTCCGTGAGCCAGCACTCGACGGGCTTGGGTGTGGTCATGGGCCCATTGTGTCCGAGTTGCGGTTCATGGACCTCGCGCTATCCCGGAAGGGAAGGCGTGGTGCCGTGGTCGCCCTCGGGAATGACGCGACGGTGCAGCTCCGTGGTGAGGCGGTGGATCTGACGGGTCAGCTCGGTGTTGGTCTTGAGCTCGAGCTCGGACTCGACGAAGTCGTGGTCTGCCTTGGCTTGCTGGAAGGCCGATTGCCGGTTCTGGCCGATCAGGACGAACGTCGAGAGGAAGATCGCCTCGAGGGAGACGACGAGGGTGAGCGTCGGCCAAGGACTTCGCTCGGCGAACAGCATCCACAGCGTGAACGCGACGGCATGGAGGTAGACGAACAGCATCGACCCGGCGAAGGCGGTGATTGCATCGGCCACCCTGACCTGAAGGTTCTCGGCTCGCTGGGCGGTCATGGCAGTCGTCACCGGGTGCCTGCGGGACTCCTGGGCGGGGCTGGTTGTCATGGCACCCAATATGCACCGGTGGGCCGTGCTCGGGTGGCGGCACCCGACAGCCGGGAGGTCCCCAGGTCGTCCCCTGTCCAGACACGGGGCGGCCGTTCAGGCGACCTCGATGGCGTGACCTCCGGTCACCCGGAGCAGCTCCTCGTAGGTGGTCCGGAAGACGGTGTGGCTGTGCCCTGCAGCGGCCCAGACGTGCTTGTAGCGGCTGAGTGAGACGTCGACGAGGGTGCGGACCTGGCGGTGGTGGCCCACGGGGGCGACGCCGCCGATCGTGAAGCCGGTCGCCTCGAGGACGAAGTCGGCATCGGCCCGGTCGAGGTGGTCCACGTCGTCGACCAGCTCGGCGACCTTGACCAGGTCGACCTTGTGCGCGCCCGAGGTGAGGATGAGCATCGGGCTGACCGAGCCGTCGGGTGCGTGCGCCCGGAAGATGAGCGAGTTGGCGATCTCGGCCGGGGTGATGCCCAGCGCGGCAGCGGCCGCGGCAGCGGTGCGCACGGCGTCGGGGAGGGTGACCACCTCGGGCACGACGTGGTGGACCGCGAGGGTCTGCAGGACCCTGCGGACGGCGGGGTGGCCGGTCAGGTCGGGGGCCGACGTCGGCGCGTCGGACGCTGTCATGGCCGAAGACTAGGGCCGCCCGGGGATGCCTGTCACCAGTCGTTCGAAGGGGCTTGACGGGCTGTCCGTGGCGGGGTGTACGGTTCAACGTATCGAACACATGTTCGAACTCGTGGTTCACGACACCGACTGATCCACCGGTCACGGCCCCACACCGTGGCGGACGGTCGCCCGCGGACCACTGCGGCTCTGGCCCTGTGAGCAGGCGCCTCGACCCCGCCCCTCACAGGGCCAGAGCCCATCACCTCCAGCGCGCCGTCGCGCCTGCCACCGGCGGCGCTCCAGCCTGCCCTGACTACCCAGCACCAGACATGTGAAGGAGCAACCCGTGGTCCGCCGCTACGAAGAGCCCATCGAGGTCCGAGAGGGCGCTCGCGAGGACCTGACCCCCGGGCTGGGAGGTGTGGCGGGACCGGGCCCGGACGCCTTCGTCTGGCGTGGCCGGCTCTACGTCGTCCGGGCTGTGCTCGACCGCTGGCAGGAGCGCCGGCCGTGGTGGCGCGACGCCCGCGAACGCGAGGGCAGCGACGTGCTCACCGATGCCCGCGAACGGCAGGTCTGGCGGGTCGAGGCGAGCGCCGGCCGGTCCGCCGGGGTCGGGGTCTACGACCTGTGCGCCGACCGCGCCAGCCAGTGGCGCCTGCTGAGGGTCGCGGACTGATGGGCGCCCAGAACGCCCAGGGGCCCACCGGCGCCGGCGCCACGCTCGACCTGCTGGACCGGGCCCGCCACTCGCTGCTCGAGGCCTGCCAGAGCGAGGAGGTCGCCCGGCGCTATGACCAGGCCCAGCTCGGCGCCCTGCGCGCAGCTGCCGCCGTGGTCGCCACCCGGATCACGCCCATCCACCCGTCCACCGGCCAGTCCGGCCCGCGCAGCCTGTGGGAGCTGCTGCCCAGCGTCGCGCCCGAGCTCTCCGAGTGGGCCGGGTTCTTCGACGTCGTGGGCGCCCGCCGCCACCACGACCACAGCGCGCGGGAGGCCGACGACCTGCTGCGCCAGTCCGAGCTCTTCCTCGAGCTCGTCTGCCGCACGCTGGGCCTGCCGGTGCCGGTGTCGCCGCACGACCACCTGCTGGTGCCCACCGCCCTGACCCCTGCGGGAGTGGGCGCTGCGGGTGTGGCTGCGAGAGCAGCCCCATGAGCGCGGCCGAGTTCGCCCACCTGCACGTCGCCTCGGGTTTCTCGATGCGCTACGGCACCGCGACGCCGCAGGCGCTGGTCGAACGCGCCGCCCAGCACCGCCAGCCGATCCTCGCGCTCACCGACCGCGATGGCCTCTACGGCGCGGTCCGCTTCGTCCAGGCCGCCACCGCGGCAGGCATCGCACCCGTCCTCGGCGTCGACCTCGCGGTGGGCCCGGACGTGGTGGGTCCGGACGTAATGGACCCGGTGGGCTCGGACCAACCGACCCAGGCCGGCCACCCGGCATACCCCGGGGGGTCGGGGGCGCGGCCCGCGCCGACGCGGACCCCGGTCCGGGGTGGCGCCGACCGCGATGCCCGGCACCCGCGGGTCACCGTCCTCGCGCGGGGGCGCGCGGCCGGGGTGCCTGCCGGGGTGGGGTGGGCCGCGCTGTGCCGGTTGGTCACCCAGACCCACCTGCGCGGTGAGCGAGGGGTACCGGTGAGCTCCGCAGCCGTGCTCGCAGTCGCGTGCGGCGGCCCCGGTGGTGGTGGCGGCGGTCGTGGAACCGGAACTGATCGAGCAGGGGGTGGGGAGCCCAGCCCGCTCGTGGTGCTGCTCGGCCCGGACTCCGACGTGGGGCGGGCGCTGCTGGCCAAGCGCACCGACCGGGCACGCGAGCTGCTCGCCGCCTGGCGGCGCAGGCTGCCGCCGGACGCCGTCGTCATCGAGGTGGTCTGCCACGGCGGACCCGAGGGCACCCCGGCCTCGCGCAGCCACGCGCGGCGGCTGCTGGGGCTCGCCGACGAACAGGGCGTCCCCGCGGTGCTCACCGCGGCGGTGCGGCACGTCGACCCGGGGGAGTCGGCGGTCGTCGACGTGCTCGACGCCGCGCGGCGGCTGGTCGCCCTCGACACCCGGCACCTCGACCGGGTCACCGACGCCGCCCACCTGGCGACGACCGACACGATGCACGCCATCGCCCGTGAGGTCACCGATGGCGACCTCGGCCGGGCCGACGCCCTGCTCGAGCGGACCCTGGCCCTCGGGCTCGGCTGCGCCCAGAGCGCTCGCCACGACCTCGGCATCGGTTCGGTCCACCTGCCCGAGCCCGAACGCGTGGGCGTCGACCCCGGCATGAGCGCCCAGGTGGTGCTCGAGCAGCGGTGCCGTGGGGCGGTGGCCACGCGCTACCCCGGCGCGAGCGAGCGCGACCTGATGGCCGTGCAGAGCCGGCTCACCGACGAGCTCAAGGTCATCGCGGAGCTGGGCTACCCGACCTACTTCCTCACCGTCGCCGAGGTCGTCGACCTGATCCACGGCATGGGGGTCCGGGTGGCGGCGCGCGGCTCGGGGGCGGGGTCGCTGGTCAACTACCTGCTCGGCATCAGCGGGGTCGACCCGATCCGCTACAACCTGCTGATGGAGCGGTTCTGCTCGCCGCTGCGGGCCGAGCTGCCCGACATCGACATCGACGTGGAGTCGGCCCGGCGCACCGAGGTCTACGAGCGGATCCTCGACCGGTTCGGCGGCGAGCGGGTCACCTGCGTGTCGATGATGGACACCTACAAGGTGCGGCACGCCATCCGTGACGTGGGATCAGCCCTCGGGCTGCCGCCGGTGGAGATCGACGAGATCGCCAAGGCGTTCCCGCACATCCGGGCCAGAGACGCCCGCAACGCCATCGCCGAGCTGCCCGAGCTGCGCTCGCGAGGGCTCGACAGTCCTCGGCTGCGAGCCCTGTTCGACCTCGTCGAGCGGCTCGACGGGCTGCCCCGCCACATCGCGCTGCACCCGTGCGGGGTGATCCTGTCCGACGGCAGCCTGCTCGACCGCACCCCTGTGGAGGCGAGCTGGCTGGGTTTCCCGATGAGCCAGTTCGACAAGGACGACGTCGAGACCCTCGGGCTGCTCAAGCTCGACGTCCTCGGCATCCGGATGCAGTCGGCGATGGCCCACGCCGTGCAGGAGGTGGAGCGGGTCGACGGGATCCGGGTCGACCTCGACGACCAGACCCAGGTGCCGCTCGACGACGAGGAGACCTTCCGGCTGATCCGCACCAGCCACACCCTCGGCTGCTTCCAGATCGAGAGCCCCGGGCAGCGCGAGCTGATCGGCAAGTTCGGCCCGGAGCGGTTCGAGGACCTCGTCATCGACATCTCGCTGTTCCGGCCCGGCCCGGTGAAGTCCGACATGATCACGCCGTTCCTCGAGGCCCGCCACGGCTGGAAGGAGGTCAGCTACCTGCACCCCACGCTGATCGAGGCGCTGCGGGAGACCGAGGGGGTCGTCGTCTTCCACGAGCAGGTGCTGATGATCGTCGCCGAGACGACCGGTGTGTCGCTGGCCCAGGCCGACGAGGTGCGCCGCGCCCTCGGCACCCCCAAGGGGCAGCTCGAGATCGAGGCCTGGTGGCGACCGGCGGCGACGGCCCGCGGCTACGCGCCGGCCGATGTCGACCGGATCTGGGAGGTGCTCAAGGCGTTCGCGTCGTTCGGGTTCTGCAAGGCCCACGCCGCGGCCTTCGCGCTGCCGACCTACCACTCCGCGTGGCTCAAGACCCACCACACCGCCGCGTTCCTCGCCGGGGTGCTCACCCACGACCCGGGCATGTACCCCAAGCGGCTCATCCTCGACGACGCCCGCAGCCTGGGCATCGCGGTGCTCGGGCTCGACGTCAACGTCTCGACCGGCAGCTACCGCATCGAACGCCTCGACGGTGCTGACGGCGACGGCGGTGGTGGCGGCGGGTTCGTCCCGGCGCACCCCGACCTGCCCGATGCCAGCAACTACGGCATCCGGCTGTCGCTGGCCGACGTCCGCGGCATCAACGAGGCCGAGGTGGCCCGCATCGTCGCCGGGGCGCCCTATGCCGGGCTGGCCGACTTCTGGCACCGCGCCCACGTCTCCCGCCCCATCGCCGAACGCCTCGTGCTCGCCGGCGGGTTCGACAGCCTCTACGGCATGCAGGTGGCTTCCGCCGGCATCGATGCCGGGGGACTGGGGCGCCGGGGCCGGACCACCCGTCGTGACCTGCTGCTGCACGTCGCCGAGCTCGACCGCTACGGCCGGGCGCTGGACCGGTCCGCGCGCCGGGCGGCGCCACGCCGGAGGGGGAGCCGGGCCCTGGCGGTGTCGGACCAGACGCTCGAGGGTGGGCAGGTCCGGGCCCGGGCAGCGGCGCAGTCCCAGGCGGCGCTGCCGGTGCGGACGGCCGACCAGCAGCCGACCCAGCTCGCGCTCGACCTCGGTGACCGGCCTGAGCTCACCAGCGGCACCGGGCTGCCCGAGCTGAGCGGTCCCGAGCGCGTCCGCGCCGAGCTCGACATCCTCGGCCTCGACGCGAGTGCCCACGTGGTTGACTTCTACGCCCCGATGCTCGACGCGCTCGGGGTCACCCGCAGTCGTGACCTGTTGCGGGCGCGCAGCCGCTCCACCGTGTGGGCGTGCGGGGTCAAGGTCGCCACCCAGACGCCACCGATCCGATCAGGGCGCCGGGTCGTCTTCCTCACCCTCGACGACTCCACCGGACCGATCGACGCGACCTTCTTCGAGGATGTCCAAGGTCCTTACGCCGAAACGGTTTTCCACTCGTGGATGCTGCTCGTGCGTGGTGTCGTGCGCCGCACCGGCCCGCGGGGCATCTCGCTGCGCGCGACGGGTGCGTGGGAGCTCACCCCGTTGTGGGAGGCATGGCGTGGTGGTGGCCTCGAGGCGGTGTATGCCGCGATGGACGCCACCGAACGCGCCGCGACCGAGCAGGCGGAGGAGCTGGAGGCTGCCCACCAGGCACAGGTCAACGGCGGCCGGCGGGTGCTGGTGCACGCGTCGGGGTTCCGGCAGTCGCCCTACGCCGACACCAGACCGCCCGGAGAGGATGTCCGGGGGTCGCACCGGCTCGGTCAGGGGGTGGTGGTGCCCGACCCGGGAGGGGCCGACCAGCTCACCCCGCCACGCAAGCTCTGGCACTCAAGTCCCGGCAGCAGTGGCCACTAGCGAGATGGTCGTGCCGGCACTCCAGCCGCACCCGACCGGACCAGCTCAGGCCATTAGGCTGGCCACCGATCCCCAGACCCAGCACAGGAGGTGGCCGCCGTGGCCGAAGAGCAGTGGCGAACCCGACGCGGTGGCGTCGAGACAGCCCTGCGGACCTCGGCGGTGTGGGCCTCAGTGCGCACCCTCATCGAGCGACAGCAGGCCGAGCTGGGCCGTCCGTTGCGCGTCCTGGACCTCGGTGGCGGCACGGGCGGCCTCGCCGTGCCCCTGGCCGAGCTCGGCCACGACGTCGTGGTCGTCGACCCGAGTCCGGACGCCCTCGCCTCCTTGTCCCGGCGCAGCGCCGAGCGCGACGTCGCCGACCGGATCACCGCGCTGCAGGGCGATGCCGACTCGCTGGCCGACCTCGTGGGCGACCAGCCGGTCGACCTGGTCTGCTGCCACGGCACCCTCGAGGTCGTCGACGACCCCGAGGCCACGCTCGCGGCGCTGGCCGGGGTCGTCGCTCCAGGTGGCTACCTCAGCCTGGTGGCCGCAGGACGGCTCGCCGTCGTCCTCGCCCGGGCCCTCGCCGGGCAGTTCGCCCAGGCCCACACCGCCCTGACGTCGGCCGACGGCCGCTGGGGCAGCGCCGACCCGCTGCCACGCCGGTTCGACGCCGCAGCTCTCCAGGCCCTCGTCGAGCAGACCGGGCTGGTGGTCGAGGACGTCCACGGCGTGCGGTTGTTCAGCGACCTCGTGCCCTCGGCCCTGATCGACTCCGATGCCGACCGCATTGCCCTGCTCGAGCTCGAGCAGGTCGCCAGCCGGCATCCGGACTTCGGCTTCCTCGGACAGCTCGGCGCCGCCGTGCACGTCCTCGCCCGACGCTGACGGTGGGCCGAGGCCACCGATGAGCCGGCGCCAGTACGCGCTCCCGCAGCGCGGGGCCGAGCACCCACCCGACGACACGGGGTGCACCGTCCTGCACGTCGACATGGACGCGTTCTTCGCCTCGGCGTCCCTGCTGAGCCGCCCCGAGCTCGTCGGGACCCCGGTCATCATCGGCGGCGGTGGCAACCGCGGGGTCGTCCTCTCCGCGACCTACGAGGCCCGCAAGTTCGGCGTCGCCTCGGCGATGCCGATGTCCCGGGCCAGGAGGTTGTGCCCCAGGGCGACCGTCATCGCCCCCGACCACCACCTCTACAGCCAGATCTCGGGCGCCGTCATGGCGACCTTCGAGACGATCACCCCCGTCGTCGAACCGCTCTCGCTCGACGAGGCCTTCCTCGACGTGTCCGGCTCCCTGCGCCGGCTGGGCAACCCGGCGAAGATCGGCCAGCTCATCCGCGACACCGTCCACGACGAGCAGGGCATCACCTGCTCGGTGGGGGTCGCCCCCACGAAGTTCGTCGCCAAGCTTGCCTCGGGGCTGGCCAAACCCGACGGCATGGTCGTCGTCCCGCGCGACGAGGTCGTCACCTTCGTCCAACAGCTGCCGGTGGGGGCCCTGTGGGGAGTGGGGGACAAGACCGAGGAGACGCTCCTGCGCCTCGGGCTGCACACTGTCGCCGACATCGCCCACACCCCCGTCGACACGCTGCGCCGGGCCTTGGGCGAGAGCGCCGGGCCGCACCTGCACGACCTGTCATGGGGACGCGACCCACGCCACGTCGAGACCCAGCGTCGCGAACGCAGCATCGGCTCGGACGAGACCTTCGAGTTCGACGTCGACGACCCGGCATACATCCACCGGCAGCTGCTCAAGCTGAGCGACCGCACCGCGGCGCGCGTCCGGTCCGCGGGGATGCTCGGCCGGACCGTCTCCATCAGGGTGCGGTTCTCCGACTTCACGACGATCACCCGCAGCAGGACGCTGCGCGACCCCACCGACGTCAGCCGCGAGATCTTCGACACGGCCAAGAGCCTCTACGACGCGCTGGGGCTGCAGCGCGCCCGGATCCGGCTGGTCGGAGTGCGGATGGAGGGACTGGTCGAGAGCGTCGGCGCCCCCATCCAGGGCACCCTGGACGAGCCCGACCACGGCTGGCGCGACGCCGACAGAGCCGTCGACCGGGCCAGTGCCCGGTTCGGTGCCGGCAGCGTGCGACCGGCCAGCCTGATCCCCGACGGGTACCGCGACAAGCGTCGTGACGAGGGCCCTGCCAAGCAACGTGGCAAGGAACGTGACAAGGAACTCGGCCAGGAACGCGGTCAGCGGGGACCAGGACTGCCGAACGGGTAGTGCAACCACGCGCGGCGACATATCCTGAAGAAGTCAGCGGATGGCCACTGACCGGCAACGATGCTCAATTGCGGCAACGATTCCGTGGCCTGATGCGTTTAGTGGGTGCACGCCGAACGTCCAGGAGGTCACCGTGCCGCTCTCCGAGCACGAACAGCAGCTGCTTGAGCAGATGGAGCAGGCGCTGTATGCCGAGGACCCCAAGTTCGCGTCGCAGATGCAAGGCGCCGGAGCCCGCGCGTCAGCGCGTCGCCGGATGGCCATCGGCGTGGTGGGCGTCGTCGCCGGACTCGCGCTCGTGCTGGTCGGGGTCAACACCACGATGTGGATCGGCGCAGGCGGTTTCGCCCTGATGGTCGGCGCGGTCGCGTTTGCCCTCACCCCGCCGCGGCGCAAGGCCGCCCTCGGCACCGTCCAGCCGGACGGCAGCGTGCGACGGGCCACGCCCGCCCCCAAGCCCAAGGCTCCCAAGTCGGCCGGCTCGTTCATGCACCGCATCGAGGAGCGCTGGGACCGTCGTCGCGACGACGGCTACTGACTCGAGCCGTCAGGCCCGGCTGACCAGCACGCCGACGACCCAAGTCACGGCGATGGCCAGCGCAGCGAGCAGCTCGATCCCGATCGACAGGAACACCGCCTTCAGCGCGGCCTTCGTCGACGTCCAGGCCGCCGCGCGGTTCTGGGAGTGCCCCAGCTCGACGAGGTAGATCCCGAGCACGAACCCGACCAGCGCACCGACCACGGGAATCACGAAGAACCCCACGATGGCCAGCAGGACGGCCAGCACGAGGGTGGATCGGCGGACGCCGGCCTCGCGCAGCCGCCGGCCGGGCACGGCATACTGCAGCGCCAGCCCGGCCAGGTAGAGCACGGCGCACACCCCGAAGACGAACCAGCCGAGGGTGGCCTTCGTGTCGAGGGCCCAGAGGAACACGGCGGCCAGGCACAACAGCAGCCCGGGGATGACGGGAAGGACGATCCCCACCATCCCGATCAGGATCAGGACGGCGGGGACCCAGAGGGTGGCCTCCACGGCGGGAGGTCCGGTGCCGCTCCCTACCGCTCTTCGGGAGGAGCGACCGGAGGCGTCTCGTGGAGGCGCTCGGTCTCGTCCTGGATGTCCGCGTGCTCGCGCAGCTTGGGCAGGTGCTCGCGTCCGTGGTGGGCACAGAACAGCAGTTCGCCACCAACGTGAAGGCGAGCGCGCACGTAGGCCTGGGCGCCGCAGCGGTCGCAGCGGTCCGCCGCGCTCAATGAGGGTGCCAGTGCAGTGGTCACGTCAGCCTTCCTTTCGTTGCGCCCGGAGGCGCTTTGTCTCTATGAGACGTCCTACCCCGGACTTCGGTTGATCAACCGTGGGAATACTTCCCTGGTCGCCCGTCCGGTGCCGTTGTCAACAGTCAAGCACGCCGCGTTCTTCCCGGCGGGTATTGGGTCACCATCTGGGTCATGTCATGTCGCAAAGGGTGATTCGTAGATCGGGTGTCCGGTGGATGGGTGCGGCTGGATGGGTGCGGCCCGCCCGGGGGTCCATCGTGGCTCATCCGGGTCGATCAGAGGCAATCATGCAGAAACCATGACGAGCCGGCCATCGCAGACCTAGGCTGCGCCTGCTCAGTCCATTTCCGGGGGGTCAAACCATGCGCAAGCTCGTCATCGCCTTGTCCACCGCCGCGCTGGGGGTCGGCACGCTCGTGGCGCCCCTGTCGGCCGACGCGGCGGTCGTCCCGGCCGCCAACCTGACGGCGTACACCGTCGACACCCAGGGCCAGGGCAGCTCCCCGGGGGACTGGGCGGCCACCACGAACACCACCGGCTACTCGGTGCAGAACGGCCTGGCCATGCAGGGCTGGGGGCCCAACAGCAGCACCTACAGCCGCACCTTCCTCACCTTTGCGGACGGCCACCCGTTCGCCGCGGGCACGGTGCCCCTGGCCGACAGCCCCGACGCCGACCACGTCGGGTACAGCTCCACGCTGCCGTACACGAGCTGCGCAGGCCCGGTCCAGGGCAGCCTCACGATCCACGCCGTCACCTTCGACGACCAGGCGGCGGTGACCTCGTTCGCCGGGTCCTCGTACGTCACGTGCGACGGCGGCGTGAGCTACGTCGCGCAGGAGTACCGCTGGGCCAGCTCGGTCCCGCTGCTGCGCAAGGTGGTCGCCGCAGGCACCTGGAGCCCCGTCGAGACCGTCACGGTCACCGCACCGGAGGCGGCGACATACGGACCCCTCGCCCTCGACGGCGACGCCAAGGGCCTGGTGAAGATCACGGCCAACACCTGCACCGGGGCGACGGTGACCGTGGGCGCGACCTGCAGCTTCGGCGTGAGCCTGTACGCGCAACGACTCGGCGGCGTCCAGGGTGTGGTCTCGCTGAAGGACAGCAACGCCGTCGCCAAGGACATCGTCGTGCCCGTCACCGTGGTCGGCAAGGAGACCAAGGAGGGCGGCTACGTCGGAGTCGCACCGGCCCGCCTGCTGGACACCCGCAAGAAGGTCGGAGTCGGCACCACCACGCCCCTCGGTGCGGCCAAGACACTCACCCTCCAGGTGACCGGGCGCGGGGGCGTCCCGAGCGCCGGGGTCCGCGCGGCGGTCATCAACCTCACCACGGTGAGTCCCACCAAGGCGGGCTACCTCACCGCCTACCCGTACGGGCTGGGCCGTCCCACCGCTTCGTCGATCAACTTCAGCAAGGGCTGGACGGGCGCCAACCTGATCACCGTCCCCGTGGGCGCGGGCGGCAAGGTCAGCATCTACAACAATGCCGGCAGCACCCACGTGGTCGCCGACGTGATGGGCTACTACACGGCCTTCAACTACGCCCAGACCAACTACTCGTCGTACTTCGACGACGCCCCGTACCGCGCGGTCGACACGCGCAGCGACGACTGGGAGCGCACGCCGCTGTACCCGGACGAGTACCTGTGGCAGGCCCTCGACTACGGCCCGGACTACTCCGGTCGGATCACCGCCTTCGCCATCAACCTCACGGTGACCAAGCCGACCGGCAACGGCTACCTCGGCGCCTGGAACGGCGACGACAACACCATCCCGACGACGTCGAGCCTCAACTTCACCAAGGGCCGCACGGTGCCCAACATGCAGGTCGTGCCGGCCTCGCAGGTCTACATCTCGTCCCTCGGCTACAGCCTGCCCCGGTTCGGGGTGGTCAACCGGTCCACCGGCACCGCGCACGTCATCGTCGACGTGGTGGGGGTGTACATCGACAACGGCGTGACTGGCGGTCTGCGGTTCAAGGCCCTCCCGACACCCACGCGGATCATCGACACCCGCAAGGCGCTGGGCACCACCGCCATCGGGGCGGGCGTCACCAAGACCGTGGTCGCGCCGCCGAGCGTCGCGGGCTACAACACCCTCGTGCTCGTCGCCAACACCACCGCAGTGCAACCGCCCCTGGCCACGGTGCTCACCCTGTGGGGCAACGGGCATGCCCGTCCGTCGGTGAGCAACCTCAACCCCTACGCCGGCCAGCTCGTGTCGAACATGACGATGTCCACGGTGGGTGCGGACAACGACTTCAACATCCACAACCTGTACGGCACGACCAACCTCGTGCAGGACGTGGCAGGCACGCTGGAGTACTACCCGGCGTTCCTGGAGCCCGTCGGCGCCAAGACAGGCAAGGCCGCCCTGGCGCCCACCGCGACCCGGCTGGCCACGACACCGCAGCTCACCGGCAAGCCTGCGGGTGGCGCCCACCGGGGCACGCTGGGCTGACCGCGAGCGCACCCACACCCAGGCACGCGGCATACCGACTCGGTATGCCGCGTGCCTGCGTTGTCGGGTCGGCGCCCCGGGATAGCGTGGGCGCTGCCCCCGCGTGAGTGACGCGAGGGGCGTCGGGGTCCACACCACGGCCCCGGAGCCCACACCACAGGAGCACAGGACCGTTGGCCACCGCCACCACCGCCAAGAAGGCAGCGACCACCAAGTCGACGTCTGACTACAGCGCGCACCACCTGCAGGTCCTCGAGGGCCTCGAGGCGGTCCGCAAGCGTCCCGGCATGTACATCGGCTCGACCGATGGCCGCGGGCTGATGCACTGCATGTGGGAGATCATCGACAACGCGGTGGACGAGGCGCTGGCGGGGGTGTGTGACCGGATCGAGGTGATTCTCTACCGCGACGGTTCGGTGGAGGTGCGCGACAACGGCCGCGGGATCCCGGTGGACATCGAGCCCCGGACCGGCCTGACCGGTGTCGAGGTGGTCTTCACCAAGCTGCACGCGGGCGGCAAGTTCGGTGGTGGCTCCTACACCGCCTCCGGTGGCCTCCACGGTGTCGGCGCGTCGGTCGTCAACGCCGTGTCTGCGCGGCTCGACGTCGAGGTCGACCGCAGTGGCAACACCTACGCGATGAGCTTTCGCCGTGGCGAGCCCGGCTACTTCCCGGACGTCGCGACCGACGACAAGGCGCCGGACCACGAGTTCACGCCCTATGAGCGGACCAGCGAGCTGGCGGTCGTCGGCAAGGCCAAGCGCGGCGTGACCGGCAGCCGGGTCCGCTACTGGGCGGACGAGCAGATCTTCCTCAAGGACGCCGAGTTCGACTACGACGGGTTGATCGCGCGGGCCCGGCAGACCTCGTTCCTGATCCCCGGGCTGACCCTGGTCATCCGGGACGAGCGCCGTCGGCCCGGCACCCCGGGGGAGTCGGCCACCCACATCGAGACCCTGGTCCACGACGGCGGCATCTCCGAGTTCGCGGAGTTCCTGGCCCCTGACGCCGCGGTGACCGAGGTGTGGCGGCTGCAGGGCACCGGCACGTTCACCGAGACGGTGCCGGTCCTGGACGCCAACGGCCACATGAGCCCGACCGCGGTCGAGCGCGAGTGCGCGGTCGACGTCGCGGTGCGCTGGGGCACCGGCTACGACGCGAAGGTCAGCTCGTTCGTCAACATCATCTCCACGCCCAAGGGCGGCACCCACCTGACCGGTTTCGAGCAGGCGCTGCTCAAGGTGTTCCGCAAGCAGCTCGAGGTCAACAGCCGGCGACTGAAGGTGGGCAGCGACAAGCCGGAGAAGGACGACGTCCTCGCCGGGCTGACCGCGGTGGTGACGGTGCGGCTGGCCGAGCCGCAGTTCGAGGGCCAGACCAAGGAGGTCCTGGGCACCAACGCCGTGCGGGCCATCGTCGCCAAGGTCGTCGAGCAGGAGCTGACCGCCCGGATCACCTCGACCAAGCGCGGTGAGAAGGCCCAGGCCGCGCTGCTGCTCGAGAAGGTCGTCTCGGAGATGAAGTCGCGGATCAGCGCGCGGCTGCACAAGGAGACCCAGCGTCGCAAGAACGCCTTGGAGACCAGCAGCCTGCCGGCCAAGCTGGCCGACTGTCGCTCGACCGACGTCGAGAAGTCCGAGCTGTTCATCGTCGAGGGCGACAGCGCGCTCGGCACCGCGAAGCTGGCGCGTTCGAGCGACTACCAGGCGCTACTGCCGATCCGCGGCAAGATCCTCAACGTCCAGAAGGCCTCGGTCTCGGACATGCTCAAGAACGCCGAGTGCGCCGCGATCATCCAGGTCATCGGGGCGGGCTCGGGTCGCTCGTTCGACCTCGAGGTCGCGCGCTACGGCCGGGTCATCATCATGACCGACGCCGATGTCGACGGCGCCCACATCCGGATCCTGCTGCTGACCCTGTTCTTCCGCTACATGCGCCCCCTCGTCGAGGCCGGGCGGGTGTATGCCGCCGTGCCCCCGTTGCACCGCATCGAGGTCGTCAACCCCGGAGCCAAGAAGAACGAGCTCATCTACACCTACTCCGAGAAGGAGATGCGCACGACGGTGGCGTCGCTGGGCAAGCGCGGCAAGAACATCCAGCAGCCCCTGCAGCGCTACAAGGGGCTGGGCGAGATGGACGCCGACCAGCTCGCGGAGACCACGATGGACCCGCGGCACCGCACCCTGCGCAAGGTGACGCTGCGCGATGCCGAGGCTGCCGAGCGCGTCTTCGAGCTGCTGATGGGCAACGACGTCGCGCCGCGCAAGGACTTCATCATCGACTCGGCCGTCGGCCTGGACCGCGAGCGCATCGACGCCTGACACGCCTGACTCGCCGCCCAGAGGCGAGGTGTGTCGCGCTGTCGGTACGCGGCAGACGCGGCGTCAACTGGCCGGACTGCCGACGGTCGCGGGTGCGCCCACGGCGGTGGCAGCCCGGCGTGACCGGGTGCGGCTACTGCGCCGCCTCGGTGGTCCCGTGGACCCGCGGACCATCAGCTGGACGTCGTGGACCTCGTCGATGATGTTGGCGGAGTCCCGGCCGTGCAGCGCGTCCAGCATCAGTCGCCCAGCGCGCCGACCTTGCGCCTCGACGTCTTGGCGCACCGTGGTGAGGTCGAAGATCTCCGCGTGCACGTGATCGTCGATGCCGATGACCGAGACGTCGCCCGGCACGTCCAGACCGTGACGACGGGCGGCGCTCATCACGCCGAACGCCATCTCGTCGGACGCGGCCACGATGCAGGTGGGGAAGTGCGGCCGGTCGAACAGCCGGTTCGCGTGCTCGGCCGCCCCGGCCGCGGTCCAGTCACACTCCAGGGTCCACTCCGGGGGACACTCGAGACCATTGTCGGACAGCACCTGGGTGAACGACTCACGCCGGTCGAAGGGCGTCTGCAGGTGGGTGATCGAGGCGGGAACCGTTCCTGCGTAACCGATCTCGCGGTGCCCCAGGTCGATGGCCAGCTGGGTGGCGATCGCCATCGCAGCCCGGTCATCGATCCGCACCGAAGGCCAACCGGGCTGCTGGTTGCCCACGGTGACGACCGGCATACCCAGACGCTCCAGGACGGAGCGCTCAGAGGGGAGCGGCGGGACATTGAGGATGATCGCGCCGTCGGCGCGCTTCCAGAGCATGCTCTGGGTGATGGGCAGCCTGGTGTCGAAGGTGTGGCCTTCGAGGTCGCAGAGCAGGACGTGGTAACCCTCCTCACGGAGGATCTTCTCGATGCCGCTGACCACGGTCGCGAAGAACCACCGGTTGAAGTACGGCGTGATGACACCTACGCCACGAGTGCGTCCCGACACCAGGCTGGTGGCCGCGGGGGAGGCGACGTAGTGCAGCTCGGTGGCCGCGGCGAGGACGCGGTCACGGGTACGAGGGCTGACCCGGTCCACCCCGCGCAGCGCGCGGGACACGGTGGCCACGGACACGCCCGCGGCCTTGGCCACGTCGCCGATAGTGGTCATCTCACACCCCCCAGTCGAGGTCTAGACGCCGATGTTGCGCCGCAGCCGCCAGACGAACCAGAGGGCGGCCAGGAGGACCGCGAGGAGCACGGCGGCAGTACCCGCCGGCTCCCCGCGAACTTCCAGGACGACCGTCTGGACGACGGCCATGAACGCGAAGAACCCGATGATTCCGAGCAGCATGTCCAGCCGTTGGGCTTTTGCCCTCGGGCCGCCCGTGCCGCCCCCGGGGTTGAAGATTCCCATGGGTGACGAGGCTCAGGCGAAGTGCCTAGCCCTTCACACCTCCAGCCGTCAGGCCGGACACGATGGCCCGCTGGAAGATCAGGACCATGATGATGAGCGGGACGGTCACGATGGTGCCGGCCGCCATGACCGCCGTGTAGGGCTCCTGGTGCGGTTGGGCACCAGTGAAGTTGGCGATCGCGACGGTGACCGTCTGGGTCTGCTTGGTCGAGAACAAGGAGGCCAGGAGGAACTCGTTCCAGCTGGAGATGAACGCCAGGATCGCGGTGGTGAACAGGCCCGGCGCTGCGAGCGGCAGCATGATCTTGCGGAAGGCCTGGCCCGGGGTGCAGCCGTCGATGCGGGCTGACTCCTCGAGCTCCCATGGCATCTCGGAAAGGAACGCCGTCAAGGTGTAGATCGTGAGCGGCAGGGCGAACGAGATGTTCGGGATGATCAGCGCCTGGTAGTTGGCGCCGGTCAGCCACCCGAAGTTGGAGAACAACTGGAACAGCGGCGACACCAGGGCCACGCCGGGGAACATCGACGCCCCGAGGATGACGCCGAGTACGGCGTACTTGCCCGGGAAGTCGAGCCGAGCGAGCGCGTACGAGGCGGACACCCCGACGAGCAGGGCGACAGCGGTCGTGAGGATCCCGATGATGACCGAGTGCACGAGGGCAGCGCCGAAGTGGTTGCCACGGTCGGTGGAGAACGCCGTCGTGAAGTTGTCCAGCGTCACGTGGGTCGGCCACGGCGTGGAGTCGAAGGTGTAGCCGACGTTGCGGAAGGCGGTGACAACCATCCAGTAGAACGGCGCAAGCCCCCAGATGACGAGCGCGGACAGACCCAGGTACATCCGGATCTTGGCGGCGCGGTCGCTCTTGAAGTGGATCTCCTGGGCCTCTGTGCGGCCGCTGGTGGGAGGAGCGGTGGTCGTGGCGGTCATCTCAGGCTCCCGTCGAGGTTGCGTTGGCGGCGACCGGGTTGCCAACAGCGGCCTCCGGTTCCTTCTTCTTGCTCTTCGGCGGTCGTTGGACGACGTCGGCGCCGCCGAACTGGATGAAGAGGAAGGCGGTGAAGGCGATCAGCAGGAAGATGATCGTGGACAGGGCCGAGGCGCTGTGGAAGCCGTTCTGGATCTGTTTGATGACGAGCATCGACAGCGATGTCGTGCCACCACCGCCGTTGGTCAGGATCGCCGGCAGGTCGTAGATGCGCATCACGTCGAGCGTGCGGAACAGCACGGCCACCATCAGCGGGACCTTGACCAAGGGCAGGGTGATCTTGATGAAGGTCTGCCACTTGCTCGCGCCATCGATCTGGGCGGCTTCATAGACGTCGCCCGGGACCAGCTGGAGGCCGGCGAGGATG
Source organism: Pedococcus bigeumensis (assembly GCF_006438965.1). Taxonomy (GTDB): domain Bacteria; phylum Actinomycetota; class Actinomycetes; order Actinomycetales; family Dermatophilaceae; genus Pedococcus; species Pedococcus bigeumensis_A. The sequence goes on along the minus strand of NZ_RCZM01000002.1, from coordinate 583,905 downwards.
AGCAGCGCCATGAACGGCGTCGTCTTCCAGACATCGGCGATGATGATCGCGAACTTGGCGGCCCACGGGTCACTGACCCACAGCTGGGGGTTGATCCCCACGTAGCCGATCAGCTTGTTGGCGATGCCGTCGAAGGCGAAGATGAACAACCACAGCTTGGCGGTGACGGCCGTGGGGATCGCCCACGGGACCAGGATTGCTGCCCGGACCAGGGCGCGACCCTTGAAGTCACGGTTCATGATCATCGCGAACCACATGCCGAGGCCGAGCTCGATGACGACGCTCACGACGGTGAAGAACAGCGTCACCCACAGTGCGCTGTAGAACTGGTCGCCGAGCGTCCCGGGCGGGCAGTCGACCTCGCCACACTTCTGGAGCAGCCAGTGGGTGTAGTTCGACAGACCGGCGCTGCCGCCCTCCACGAACAGGCCGGTGGCCTTGTCCAGGCCGGCGTCCTTCTGGAGGGACAGCTGGATGGCCCGCAGGAGTGGATAGAGGATGATGCCGGCCAGGAACACCAGGGTCGGGGCGACAAGCAGCAGCCCCATCCGTCCCTGTCCCGCGTTAAGTCCTTTGGACTTCTTCGGCTTCGTGCCTGTCGATCGAGGTGCCGTTGACGTGGCTGCGCTCATGCCTGCTCCTAGCCCGGGTGGTGCGGCTCAGGTGGTCGAGGTGGTGCTCCGACGCAGTGAGTCGAGGGGTGGTGAGTCGAGGTGGTGGTGCGGTGGTGCGGAGCCCTGCGGAAGGGACCGTGGTAGGTCGCGGTGGTGGTGCAGGTGTGGGGGTGACCCCGTGGGGATCACCCCCACACCTTGGGATGGTGCGCGTCAGGCCGATCAGCCGGCTGCCACCATGGCGGCTTGCATGTCCTTCACGGCTGCCTGAGGCGTCTTCTGACCCTGGATGGCTGCGAAGAAGTTCGTCGAGATCGCCTCGCTGACTGCGGGGTAGAACGGGGTGACCGGACGGGACACCGCGTTCGAGATCGACTCCTTCAGCACCGGCAGGTACGGGTACTTGGCGACCAGTGCCGGGTCCGTGTAGATGGACTCGATGACGGGTGCCAGCGAACCCTTCTCCATGTTGGTCTTCTGCTGCTCCTCGCTGGTGAGGAACTTCAGGAAGTCCAGCGCGGTGGCCTTGTACTTCGAGTAGGTGCTGATGGCCGCCATGTGACCACCCAGGGTCGACGTGCCCGGGCCGCTCACTCCGGGGAGCGGGGCGACCGCGAACTTGCCCTTGACCTTGGACGAGGCGTCCGTGCTGGCCAGGTTGTAGACGTAGGGCCAGTTGCGCAGGAACAGCAGCTTGCCATTCTGGAATGACGCGCGGCTCTGCTCCTCCTGGTAGGTGATCGCCTGCTTGGGGATGTCGCCGTTCTTGTAGTGGTCGGCGAGCTCCTGCAAGCCCTTGGCCGCCTCGGGGGAGTCGACGGTGGGCTTGCCCGCGTCGTCGACGACCTTGGCGCCGTAGGCGTTCATCCACTCGGTGGCGTTACAGGTGCCGCCCTCGTACTTGGCGAACTGGCCGGCGAAGCAGTCCATGCCGTTCTGCTTGGCGATGGAGCACATGCCCCACATCTCGTCGATGGTCTTCGGCGGGGTCTTCACCAGGTCGCTGCGGTAGTAGAGCATTGCGCCGTCGGACGAGGTCGGTGCGGCGTAGAGAGTCTTGTTGTAGGTCGCGGCCTTGACGGTCGGCTCGAGGAACCCGGTGGTCGGCAGCGCCATCTTGTCCTTGAGCGGCACCAGCCAGCCCTTGGCGGCGAACTCGGCGGTCCAGACGACGTCAACGGACACCACGTCATAGCTGGGGTCCTTGGCCTGGAAGTGCTGGACCAGGTCATCGTGCTGCTGGTTGGCCTGGTCGGACTGCTCCTTGACCGTGACCTTCTCGGTCGGGTGGGCAGCGTTCCACTTCTCGGCCATCGGCCCGAGCAGGTTGCTGTTGTCCTTGCCCTGGACGTACGTGATCGGGCCACGGGCAGCGGCACCCGTGTCGGTGCTCTTGGTGTTATCGCCGCCGCCACAGGCCGAGGCGACGAGCGCCACGGCCACAGCTCCGGTCAACACCGTGAGGGTGCGTCGCTTGTGCATTCGAAGGGCCATACGCCCGCCTCCCATATTTCTCGCGTAGCGCTGAGGCGGACGTGCCTCGGCGCTGAGGTGAACCGTCCTCATGTAAACGTTTACTCACCTCCGCCGCAATCGGAAGACGCGTGGCTAGCGGTAACGATTGGGTAACTGGCAGAAGACCTACGCGTGACGCGTCGGACTTGTCCTGATCCTTTGGTCCACGGTCCGCGCGCGCCAGTCCGCAACGTGGACGGGGACCTTTCCGCACGACTCGGGCAGATCGGTGTGAACGCGTCGTTCGAGCGCCACCTGCCAGCCTCGCCCGTCGCGATGCTGCACGGCATACACGCTCTCGCTCTCGGTCGCGCTGACCGTGAGGGCGCCGAGCCCGGTGATGCCGGCCTCGTGCCGCACGTGCGACTCAGCGGCCTGCTCCGGTCCGGTCAGAGCGCTGCGACCTCGGTCGTGCAGGGGGCCCAGGACTCCGGTCGGCAGGCGGCCCTCCGCTGCCTCGCGCAGTACTTCGCCGCACTGGTCGGCGTCGAGACGAGCCAGCGTCGCGCCCTGGGGGAGCAGGACGCCGGTGGGGGCGAAGCGGTGGCCGCCGGTGTGCGATGCCTCCCACACCCGCCCGGGGTGGTCGTCCGCAGCGTCGAGGGCGACGGGGCGCCCCCGGACGGCGCAGCACACGTCCCGTCGTCCGTTGGTGCAGACCAACAGGATCGGCTCCGCGGTCTCGGCGCCTGGGGCCGAGGCGAGGACCGCGTCGCGGTCACCGCGGGCGAGGGCGTCGAGGTCCAGGTCGAGGAGCAGGGCCGCGTCGGTGAGGGTCAGTCGCAACAGCCAGGGGTCGGTGCCTGCCCAGGCGAGGTATGCCGCGTGGTCAGGCACGTGCGCGTCGTCGGCGTGCCGGCCCGGTCGCCGGATCAGGGAGAGCCTGCCACCCCGGTCGGAACAAGCCGAGGAGAGCGAGCTGCCTACTCCTGCAGGGAGATGCGACTGTGTCGCGGCATCCCGACCCCAGGGCCCGGGCTGTTCCAGTGCCACGAAGAAGGTCGCTCGAGCCGCTGTGCCGTAGGCGCTGACCCCAGCGAGGTCGAAGCCGACGGAGCAGGCGTCTGGAGCCGGAGTGGCGTGACTGGCATGGCCGGCATGACTGGCGTCGGGGGAGGTCACTGGAGCGGCGGCCCGGCGATGCGGGCGATGGCGGTCGCCGCAGGGACGCCGGAACCGTCACGTCGGCCGGTCGCCTCGGGCAGCTCCAGCGCCACACCGTTGGCTGCCGCTGCGCGGGCCGGGAGGGCGCCCGCCCAGGCAAGGACCAGGGTGTCCTCACCCTTGAGGAACCGGTGGCAGCGCACTCCGCCGGTGGCGCGCCCCTTGGCCGGGTACTCCGTGTAGGGGGTCACCTTGATCGAGCCGGGCTCGGTGCCGGGCAGCGCACCGGACGAGCCGGACGAGGTGACCACGATCGCCTCGGCGCCTTCCGGCACCGCGCCGAAGAACGCGACTCGCTGACCAGCGGAGAGCTTGATCCCCGCCATGCCACCAGCGGGTCGACCCTGGGGCCGCACCACGGCCGCGCCGAAGCGCAGCAGCTGGGCGTCGGAGGTGATGAAGACGAGATCCTCCGTGCCAGTGGACAGTTCGACCGCACCGACCACCTCGTCACCGTCCTTGAGCGAGACCACCTCGAAGTCGGCGCGAGCCGGGTAGTCGGTGGTCACCCGCTTGACCACACCCTGCGCCGTGCCGAGCGCGATGCCTGCCGAGTCCGGCGACACCGACACGAGGGCCAGTGGCTCCTCGCCCGCAGGGAGGTCGACATAGGCGGCCAGGGGCGCGCCACCGGAGAGGCTGGGGGAGCCGTTCGTCGGCGGCAGGGTGGGCAGCTCGAGCGCGGACAGGCGGACCAGCCGGCCGCGGGAGGTCACGAGCCCGACCTCACCGCGCGCGGTCGTGCGCACGGCGCCGACGAGCGCGTCGTGCTTGCTGCGCGAGGCATCGGCGGGCAGCGGGTCGGCGGAGCCGGTGCGAGCCATCAGCCCGGTGGAGGACAGCAGCACCCAGCAGGGGTCGTCGGCGACCTCGAGGGGCGTGGCCGTGGTCGCCGGCACTCCGGCCGACTCGAGCAGCACCGTGCGGCGGGGCGTGCCGTGCGCCTTGGCGACGTCGGCGAGCTCGGTGGACACCGTCTTCAGCAGCAGCTTCTCGTCGCCGAGGATCGCCTCCAGCTCCTCGATGAGCCGCTCGAGGTCGGTCTTCTCCTTGTCGAGCTCGAGCCGACTGAACTTGGTGAGCCGGCGCAGCTGGAGCTCGAGGATGTAGTTGGCCTGCGGCTCGGACAGGTCGAAGACGTCCCGGAGTCGGGCGCGCGCCTCGGCCGCGTCGTCCGAGGTCCGGATGACCTGGATGACCTCGTCGATGTCGACGATCGCGACGAGCAGGCCCTCGACGAGGTGCAGCCGGTCCTGGTACTTGGTGAGCCGGTAGGTCGTCCGCCGGCGAACCACGTCGGTGCGGAAGTCGACGTAGACCCGCAGCAGGTCCTTGAGCCCCAACGTCTTCGGCTGGCCGCCGACCAGCGCGACGTTGTTGATGGAGAACGAGTCCTCCATCGGCGTCAGCTTGTAGAGCTGCTCGAGGACTGCGTCGGGGTTGAAGCCGTTCTTGACCTCGATGACCAGCCGCAGGCCGTGCTTGCGGTCGGTGAGGTCCTTCACGTCCGAGATGCCCTGCAGCTTCTTGGACTGGACGGCGTCCTTGATCTTCTCGATGACCTTCTCGGGTCCGACGAGGTAGGGCAGCTCGGTGACGACGATGCCCATCCGCCGCGGTGAGGTCTTCTCGATCCGGGTGGTGGCGCGGGTGCGGAAGCTGCCGCGCCCATTGAGGTAGGCGTCGCGGATCCCGTCGAGCCCGATGATCCGCCCCCCCTGCGGCAGGTCCGGCCCGGGCACGAAGCGCATCAGGTCGTCGAGCGAGCAGGTCGGGTTGGCGATCAGGTGGCGGGCCGCCCCGATCACCTCGACGAGGTTGTGCGGCGCCATGTTCGTGGCCATGCCGACGGCGATCCCGCTGGCCCCGTTGACGAGCAGGTTGGGGAACGCGGCAGGCAGCACCTCGGGCTGGAGCAGCTGGTCGTCGTAGTTGGGGATGAATTCGACGGTCTCCTCGTCGAGCCCGGTCGTCATGAGGATGGCGGCCGGCGCCAGGCGAGCCTCGGTGTAGCGCGAGGCAGCAGGTCCGTCGTCGAGCGAGCCGAAGTTGCCGTGCCCGTCGACGAGCGGGAGCCGCATCGTGAACGGCTGCGCCATCCGGACGAGGGCGTCGTAGATCGCCGTGTCGCCGTGGGGGTGGTACTTGCCCATCACGTCGCCGACGACGCGGGAGGACTTCACGTGGCCGCGTTCGGGGCGCAGCCCCATCTCCGACATCGAGAAGAGGATGCGGCGCTGCACCGGCTTGAGCCCGTCGCGTGCGTCAGGCAGGGCGCGGGAGTAGATGACCGAGTAGGCGTACTCGAGGAACGCCCCCTGCATCTCCTCCTCGACATCGATGTCGACGATCCGCTCGACATAGCTCTCGTCGGCCGGTGCTGGTGGGGTCTTGCGGGCCATGCGTGTGGACATCTCCTTGCAGTCGTCCCCGCACGGCGCGGGGAACCCCCCAATCTTGTCCCACCCCTAGACGGGCCCTGTCCCCGACTCGCCGCTGACCCCGTGTTCGGCTCCGCCGCGGAAGTGGCCCCAGTGCACGACGTCGGCGGGTGTCCGCCGAGGCCGGGTCCGGCTGGACCCCTCTGTGCGGCGCAGCTCGTGCCCCAGCGCCACGACACCCACCAGTCGCCGGTTGTCCGGTATGCCGTGGGCCCGCCGGACCTGCTCGTGCCGCGCCGGGGGGATGCCGAAGAAGAGCGCACCGAGGCCCTGGTCGACGGCTGCGAGCAGCATCAGCATCGCCGCCATGCCGGTGTCGACATCCCAGTAGGGGACCGGCCAGCGCGCCGGGTCGCGGTCGGTCCAGCCCTTGTCGGGCTCGGCGTAGCGGTCGAGGTAGGTGTCGGGGTCGGACAGGCACAGCACCAGCACGGGTGCTGCCGAGACTCCCGCCAGCCAGCCGTCGACGGGTGCGTCGTCGGGCAGATCCGGGTCACGGGTGGCATCCCAGAATGCGGTGCGGTCGACCGCCTCGGCGAGGACCACGAAGTCCCAGCCCTGGCTGAAGCCGGCGCTGGGAGCCCGCTGCGCGGCATACAGGACCTCGTCGACGGCGCTGGCAGGGACGGGCTGGTCGGGGTCGAACCGGCGCACCATGCGGCGCCGGCGCACCACCTCGCGAAACTCCATCCGCCCATCCTGTCGTGCCCGTACCCGACTCGGGACACCCCGCCTGCAAGACTGGCGGCGACCCACCGCCGGTCCACGGCCAACCTGGCGCCCTCCTGCGGCGTCCACGAGGCATGACGACCTTGGCCGCGGTGGCATTCACGGGAGGGGTGGCAGTGCCGGCGCGAGACCGCGTGGACGTGGAAGCGTCCGTTCGTGAGATCTACGACGTGCACTACGCCCGCCTCGCGGGGTGGACGGCCAAGCTGGTCGGCGACACGGACATCGCCCACGACCTGGCGACCGAGGCCTTCCTCAAGCTGTTCCGCGAGTTCAACCGCGTCGACGACCCGCGTCCGTGGCTGTACACCGTGACCGCCAACCTCGTGCGCGACCACTGGCGCAAGCGTGGCCGCGAGGCGGCGGCCTACCAGCGCCACGAGGCGGGGCGCGACGACTTCACGACCGATGCCGACCACGCGACGGTGCTCACCGTCCGCGACGCCGTCGAGGCCCTGCCGGACCGGCTGCGGGTGGCCGTGATGCTGCACTACTTCGCCGACCTGCCGGTGGCCACCGTGGCGCGGCAGCTTGAGAAGTCGGAGGGCACCATCAAGCGAGACCTGTTCGACGCGCGCCAGCGGATGGCGACGATGCTGGGAGAGATTCGATGAACCGCGACCTGTCCGACCTGCCCGGCGAGGGGGAGCAGCGCGATCCCGTCGCGGACTTCTTCGCCCGTGAGCGCGCCGGCATCCGCGAGCTGCCGGCGGGCACCGACCGCTGGCAGTCGATCGTCACCGAGGCGTCCCGGCCGCGGCGCCGACACGTGCTGCCCTACCTGGCGGCCGCGGCCGCAGTCGTGCTGATCGGTGGCGCCGTCTGGGGCACCAGCCGTCTCCCGTCCACCGATCTGGCCTCCGACCCGGCCAGCAACACCTCGCCGGTCTCCACGGTCACGGTCACCAAGACCGTGGGGCCGGACGTCGTCGCGCCAGCGCCGTCGGTGGGTGCTTCCAGCGCCCCCAGCACGCCGGCCACCCAGACCCCCCAACCCGCTCCGAGGACCTTCGACATCAGGTCGATGACCAACGCCGGTGGCGGGCACCTCTACGCGTTGGGAGCGGCCACCTGTCCCAAGGGCGCGTGCACCGCCGTCATCGCCTCCGACGACGACGGGGCGACGTGGACGACGCGGGCCTCCTTCGTGACGCTCACCTCTCCCGGTGCGCGGGTCACGCCTGACCAGCCCAACCAGCTGGTCGGGATCAGGTTCGCCACCGCGCAGATCGGCTATGTCTACGGCAGCCGCTCGCTGCGCACCGTGGACGGCGGCCGGACGTGGAACGACCTCGACGTCGACGGCCGCATCGTGCTCTCGCTGGAAACCGACGGCAAGCAGGTCTGGATGGCCACGGCGACGGCCTGCCGGCACGGCGAAGGCCGGCCTCCCCAAGGCTGCGCGGACCTGCAGGTCCGGTCCGGAGCGGTCAGCGACGCGGCGACGCATCCAGTCACCGTCCCGCGCACCCCTTCGGCGGTAGACAACGCCTGGATCACGATGGACGGGTCCGACGCCTACCTCAACCGTGCAACATCCGCGCCGATGTCACCGTGGCCGCCGATCCGCGTCTCCGACGAGCCCGGCAAGGTCGGCATGCTCTCAGTGCCCACGGGATGCTCCAACGACTCCATGTGGGTAACAGGCACGGCGAACGCCCCCGGCACCCTGGTGGGCGTCTGCGCCACCGCGGGCAAGCCCAGCGAGGAGTACTCGATCGCGGTGTCTGCCGATCGCGGGACGACCTGGACGACGCGAGAGGCGTCGGCCCTCGGTCGGCCCCGTGGGACCGGAATCTGGCTGACGGCCACCGACGGGAAACACCTCGTCGCCATCCGGCAGGGGATCCCGTCCAGCGGTAAGCAGGACGAGGCCCCGACGGTCCTGACGAGCAGCAACGCGGGTGCGGACTGGACGCCGGCCAAGCTCGGCACCGATACCGCATGGGCGGGCGCGGCTGGCGGCGGACTCGTCTACGCCGTCGGCGGGGGGCTGTCGTACTGGCGCAGCAACGACTCTGGCACGACGTTCGAGAGCGTCCCGCTGCGCAAGTGACCCTGAGTTCGGTCCGCGTCGTCGGAGCCGGTCCGGGACGTGACATGCTTCGCCCATGAGTGAGGCCTCGGCGCTTCCGGCCGGCTATCCGGCACAGTGGGAGGCCGATGTCGTCCTGCGAGACGGGTCGGTCGCCCACCTGCGGCCGATCACCCCGAGCGACGTCGAAGCGGTCCACCGGTTCCACGCCGGGCAGTCCGACGAGTCGATCTACATGCGCTTCTTCGCACCCTTGCGTCAGCTCAGCGACCGGGACGTCACCCGGTTCACCAACGTCGACTACCACGACCGGGTCGCCCTCGTCGCGACCGTGCGCGGTGCCATCATCGGCATCGGCCGCTACGACCGGATCACGCCGACGAGCGCCGAGGTGGCGTTCAACATCTCCGACCTCTACCAGGGCAAGGGCATCGGCTCGGTCCTGCTCGAACACCTCGCCTTCATCGCCTGGGAGGCCGGCGTCGACGAGTTCACCGCCGAGGTGCTGCCGCAGAACCGCAAGATGATCTCGGTGTTCTCGGATGCGGGCTACGAGGTGAGCCGCCACTTCGCGGACGGCGTCGTCTCGCTGACCTTCCAGATCCAGCCGACCGAACGCTCCGAGGCGGTCCGGCTGTCGCGCGAGCACCGGGCCGAGTCGGTGAGCATGCACTCGGCGCTGTTCCCCGACTCCATCGCCGTGGTCGGTGCGAGCCGCAGGTCCGGCTCGATCGGGCACCACATCCTGTCCAACATCCTGGCCGCGGGCTTCAACGGAGCCGTCCACGCGGTCAACCGCGAGGCGATGGAGGTACTCGGGCTCCCTGCGCATGCGCGCGTGGCCGACATCCCGGACGAGGTCGACCTGGCCATCGTGGCCGTGCCGGCCGAGGAGGTCCTCAACGTCGTCGCAGACTGCGCCGAGGCCGGCGTCAAGACCCTGCTGGTCGTCAGCGCCGGGTTCGCCGAGTCCGGCCCGGACGGGCAGCAGCTGCAGGCCCAGCTGCTGGCCGCGGCTCGGGCGGCGGGCATGCGCGTGCTGGGGCCGAACTCGTTCGGCGTCATCAACAACGACCCCGCGGTGCGGCTCAACGCCTCGCTGGCGCCCGAGCTCCCGCCGCCGGGGCGGCTCGGCCTGTTCGCCCAGAGCGGCGCCCTCGGCATCGCTGTACTGGCGTCCGCCGCCCGTCGTGGCTTGGGGATCTCCGTCTTCGCCTCGGCCGGCAACCGCGTCGACGTCTCGGGCAACGACTTCATGCAGTACTGGATCGACGACGACAGCACCGACGCGGTCGGCCTCTACCTCGAGTCGATGGGCAACCCGCGCAAGTTCTCCCGCATCGCGCGGCGACTGGCCTCCACCAAGCCGGTCATCGTCGTGAAGTCCGGCGTCTCGTCCTACGGCGTGCCGCCCGGTCACCGGGCCCGCCCGACCCGGGTGCGACCCGAGGCCTTCGACGCGATGCTGCGCCAGGCCGGGGTGATCCGGGTCGAGAACGTCCACCAGATGTTCGACGTCGCCCAGCTCGTCGTGCACCAACCGCTGCCCAAGGGCAACAGGGTGGCCATCGTCGGCAACTCCGACGCCCTCGGTGCCCTGACGGCAGAGGCCTGCGTCAGCTGGGGGCTCGAGGTGGCCCACGGCCCGGTGTCGCTGCCGAGCGACGCCAGCGGCGAGCGGTTCGCCGAGGCCCTCGCCGACGCCTTTGCCGACGCCGAGGTCGACAGTGTCCTCACCTGCTTCATCCCGCCGCTGGTGACCCTCGACGAGGATGTCGCGACGGCGGTGCGGGGTGCCGCGTTGCTGTCCGAGAAGCCCTGTCTGGCAACGTTCCTGGGGATGCGCGGGGTCGTCGAGCGACTCTCCGGGACCACCGACGACGGGCGTGACGAGGTGGTCCCCGCCTACTCGATGCCCGAGGACGCCGTCCGTGCCCTGGCCGCCGCGACGAGGTATGCCGAGTGGCGGGCTCGCGACCGCGGCATACCGCTGCGTCCGGTGGGCATCGACCGCGAGGCTGCCGAGCTGCTCGTCGAACGCGTCCTGGAGGAGTCGCCCGAAGGGCGGCGACTGACGCTGCAAGAGGTCACCGAGTTCCTGGGCGCCTACGGGATCAACGTGTGGGGCAGCGTGCCCGCGCGCACCGTCGACGACGCCGTCGCCGCAGCCGAGGCGATCGGCTACCCCGTCGTCATCAAGTCGGTCGCGCCGCTCATGCGGCACTCGCCGGGACTGAGTGGCATCCGGGTCGACCTGAGGACCGAGGCGCAGGTGCGGGAGGCCTTCGACGGGCTCACCGAGCGGCTGGCACCGATGTCGGCCAACTCCTTCGTCGTGCAGCGGATGGCCACCCCAGGGGTGTCCTGCGTGGTCCGGACCGACGAGGACCCGTTGTTCGGCCCGGTCGTCTCGTTCAGCATCGCCGGACCGCCGACCGAGCTGCTCGGCGACATCGGGCACCGCATCCCCCCGCTCACCGACGTGGACGTGTCGGACCTGATCTCGTCGGTCAAGGCGGCGCCCATGCTGCACGGTCACCGCGGCGCCGCGCCCGTCCACCGGGCAGCCCTGGCCGACCTCATCGCCCGGGTGTCGGTGCTGGCCGACAACCTGCCCGAGGTCGCCAGTCTCGTGCTCAACCCGGTGAATGCGCAGGTAGGAGGGGCCGATGTCCTCGGTGCCGAGGTGACCCTCGCGCCCACCCCGCGACGCAAGGACCCAGGGCGCCGCACCCTCACCTGAGGGCGGCCGAACGGGGACCTGCGCAGAGCGGGGTCGGCCGCGCTAGGGCAAGATGGCTCCATGGGTTCCACCTCCCGCCACGGCGCCGATGCACAGCAGGCCGCCTCACACAGTGCCTCGGCACCGACCGCCCCGCTCCCCGTCGACCTCACCAAGGCGATCGAGCGAGCCGGCTACTACCCGGCGCTGGTGGCAGACGTCGTCCAGGCTGCGCTGGGCGGTGAGGAGGTCGTCTCCCACCTGGTCCACCAGGAGACGACGTTCGACCACGACGTGGTGCGTCGCCACATCACGGTGCTCGCGCTCACCACATCGCGGTTGGTCATCGCCCACGCCGACGACCACACCGACGAGCGACCCGGCCACGAGGACGTCGCCACGGCCACGACCGAGAGCGTCCCGCTGTCCGCCGTGCGCGGAGTGATGATCACCCACGTGGTGGCCCGCCCGCAGGAGTACCAGCCCGGATCACTGGGCCGCGAGATCACCCTCACCCTGGGCTGGGGCGCGGTCAGCCGCATCGACCTGATGCCGGCCACCTGCGCCGACCCGGACTGCGAGGCGGACCACGGCTACGAGGGCAGCGTCGCCTCCGACGACATCTCGCTGCGGATCAGCGCCGACGCCGAAGGTGAGCCGGCCCTGCAGCAGGCGCTCGACTTCGCGCGGGAGCTGTCGGCAAGCATCGGCAGCTGACGTGCGCCTCGCCGTCCCGGACCAACCCGAGGCGATGCCCTAGCCGATGCCACACGAGGGCCTTCTCCCACCTCGCTACGACGAGACCGGGCTTGCAGGGGTGCTGCCCGCGGTCGCCGCGAGCCTCGGCGTGCCCAGGTATGCCGCCTCCCCCCACCTCGCGCTGCCTGACGCACGTCGTGCGGTCGTCGTCCTCGTCGACGGCTTGGGCTACGAGCTGATCAGGCGACGCGGCGGGCACGCGCCCTTCCTGCGCTCGCTGTTGCCCGCGGCATACCGGATCACCGCGGGGTTCCCGGCGACGACCGCGACGTCGATGGGGACCTTCGGCACCGGCCTGCCACCCGGCTCGCACGGCCTGCTGGGGTACGAGGTGCTCGTCCCCGGCGAGGACCGCCTGGTCAACGAGCTGTCCTGGGAGGACGGCCCCGACCCGCTCACCTGGCAGCCGCAGGAGACCGTCTTCGAGGCCGCCGAGGCCGCCGGGGTGTCGGTGACCATGGTCGGACCGGGCTTCTTCGACGGATCGGGCCTGACGCGGGCAGCCTTGCGCGGTGGGCGGTTTCGCGCGGCGGACACCCTCGACCAGCGCGTCGACGCATCGCTCGCGGCGGTGCGCTCCAGCACCCGTGCCCTCGTCTACCTCTACTGGGGCGAGCTCGACAAGGTCGGGCACGTGCACGGCTGCCAGTCCTGGGAGTGGGGTGACGAGCTCGAGGCGATCGACGCCGAGCTGAGCCGGCTGGTGCGCTCGGTGCCCAGCGACACCGCCGTCTACGTGACGGCCGACCACGGCATGGTGGATGCCCCGCACGCCTTGCGGATCGACCTGGCCCACGACGCGGAGCTGGCCGCCGGCATCCGTCACGTCGGCGGTGAGCCCCGGGCCCTCCAGCTCTACTGCGAGCAGGGAGCGGCCGCGGACGTGGCCCAGACCTGGGCGGACCGAGTGGGGGAGCGGGCCTGGATCCGGACCCGGGAGGAGGCCACCCGCGAGGGGTGGTTCGGGCCGGTCAGCGAAGTCAACCGGCCGCGCATCGGCGACCTCGTCGTGGCGATGCGGGACAACTTCGCCATCGTCGACTCCCGGCGGGCGCGGCCCCAGCTGCTGGCGCTGCTCGGGCTGCACGGCTCGTTGACCGCTGAGGAGTCCGCCGTGCCGCTGTTCCACGTCGCGGCGCGCGACAACGCCTAGTGCGCGACACCTGGGACAGGACAACGCCTAGGCTGTCCTCTCGTGGCTGAGCTCGTCTTCTTCTCCGGGACCATGGACTGCGGCAAGTCGACCCTTGCCCTCCAGATGGACCACAACCACCAGGCCCGCGGCCGGTCCGGGTTGATCTACACCAAGCTCGACCGCGCCGGCACCGACGTGCTGTCCTCACGGCTCGGGTTGTCCACCGCCGCCCACGAGGTCAGTGACGACCTCGACTTCTGGGATGCCGTCGTCGAGCAGGCCACCAACGGGCTACGGGTCGACTACCTCATCTGCGACGAGGTGCAGTTCTACACCCCGGCGCAGGTCGAGCAGCTCGCGAAGCTCGTCGACGAGATGGGCATCGACGTGTTCGCGTTCGGCATCACCGCCGACTTCCGCACCCAGCTGTTCCCGGGGTCGCGGCGGATGATCGAGCTCGCCGACCAGGTCCAGGTCCTCCAGGTGCAGGCCCTGTGCTGGTGCGGCCGGCGCGCGACCCACAACGCCCGCGTCGTGGGCGGCGTGATGGTCGTCGAGGGTGAGCAGGTGGTCGTCGGTGACACCAAACCCGGCAGCGAGGCCCTCGTGGAGTACGAAGTCCTCTGCCGCCGCCACTTCATGCGCCGGATGAACTCGGCGGCTGCCCGCAACGCCGCGGCCTCGCCGGACGTCCTGCCGTTCGACCTCGACGTCTGCCCGGTCCCACAGCTCTAGCGGTGCCCACGTGGCGTGCTGAACCCCGGTTCGGTGCCGGTATGCCGCGTGCTCGCCACCCGGCCCACGAACCCTCAGTCGCGCGGCTTGGCCCCGAACATGACGTCGTCCCAACTCGGGACGCTGCGGCGAGCCGGCTTCCTCGACGAGCCGGTGGCCGCCTTGCGGGGCGGCTCGTCGTCCTGGTCCTCGTCCGCGTCGGCTGACGAGGAGGTGCGAGGCGCGGAGGGCGCGTCGACGGGGCGACCGACGGCACGCTCAACCACGGGTTCGCGGTCCGGCTGGACCCGCTCGGGCGCCTGGTCTGCCTCGGGGTCTGGCTCGTGCTCTGCCTCGGGGGCAGGGATCGGCGCTGCCGGGGCAGCGGGGGCCGCCGGGAGGACGTCGTCCCCCACGGGACTGGCGTGGTCGTCGAGCGGGTGCAGACCCTTGGCTCCCGGGGGCGGCGGCATCGACTCGGGGTCGTACGCCAGCTCCTCGAGGGGGAGCGCATCCGCGCGGGGCGCATCGTCGCCGGGGGTCTGGGTCGGGGCGGTCTTGCGCCGACGGGGGCGCCCGCGGTGGGACGCTCGCTCGCGCATCGCGGACATCAGGTCGAGCGGTTCTTCGGGAGAGGCGCCCGAGGACGAGGCGCGGGGCGTGGCCCGGCGGCCCGAGGCGACCCCGCCTTCGGCCTCCACGTCGTAGACGGTGGTCGCCCGGACGGGCGCGGACACGAGGTGGGGGGCCGGCAGGGGCGACGTGGTGCCGGTGGTGTCCTCCTCGCTGAGCCAGCGGGCCTCGTCGTCGGCGGCCGCGACGGTGCGGGCCTGCACGTCAAAGGACCACCGGGCCTGACGCTCACGGCCACCGGCAGGGAAGGTGAGGATGACGGTCCAGTCGCCCTCGGTGCTGCGGGCTGCGTCCCACTCGGCCGAGGTCGGGTCGACGCCGCGGCCCGAGAGTCGCTGGCTGGTCCGGGCGGACAGGGTCGGTGCGCTGGCGCCGCTCGCGCTGCGCCCACGCAGGCGGACTGCGCGGGCCAGGCCGGCGACGTACTCACGCTCGGCGAGGATCGGGCCCTCGTAGCGGCGGACCTTCTCGACCGGCCACCCGGACCGGTCCGCTACCTCTTCGGCGGACAGGCCACCGCGGATCAGGGCCTGTACCTCGCGGGGGCGCATGCCACCGTCGATCTCGATCTGCAGCTGACCGAGGCGTGGCCGGTCACGACGGGCGGCGGCTCGCAACGGTTCGTCGAGCTGGACCCGGAAGCGTTCCCCCTCGGAATCGGACAGCAGAAGGTGCTGGCCGTCCTCCTGCACACCGATCAACCGCAAGTCGCGCATTGCCATTTTCTCCGTATCGCCCTCGCTCGTGGATCGGGCACCGTGCCGCTGACTCTGCCATCCCCGAGGTCGAGGCGAAAGCGACCACGCCGCAACGGTAGTTTTGACCTCGCGATGCTGACCTTCGACGCACACCTCCAGCTGGCACTCGACCTCGTCGGGGTGTTCGCCTTCGCGCTGTCCGGTGGCCTGGTCGCGGTGAAGAAGCGACTCGACCTGTTCGGCGTGCTCGTCCTGGCCGGAGCAGCGGCCCTGGGAGGCGGAGTCCTGCGCGACCTCCTCATCGGCGCACTGCCACCCGTGGGCATCTCCGACTGGCGGCTGCTGACGTCGGCGCTGGTCGCCGGTCTGGTGACCTTCCTCTACCACCCGGGCGTCGAGCGCATCTCGCGCTTCGTCCGCATCCTCGACGCGGCCGGCCTCGCGGTGTTCGCCATCGGCGGCTCGCTGAAGGCGCTGGGCGCGGGCATGGACCCCCTCACGTCCGTCATCGTCGGAGGCATCACCGCGGTCGGCGGCGGTATCGTCCGCGACGTGCTGGCCGGCCAGGTGCCGGAGGTGCTGCGGCGAGAGATGTACGCGCTGCCGGCCCTGCTCGGCTCGGTGCTGATCGTCACCGCCCACCACTTCGACCTGATCAACCCGTTCACCATCTGGGGGTGTGTCGCCCTCGTCTTCGGTATGCGGATGGTGGCGGTCGTCCTCGACGTCCACGCCCCCAAGCCCCTGCGCACTGGAGACCACTCATGAACGGCTCGCTGACGTGACCACCGACGAACGCCCCCTGGAGCCGTACGACGGCATCCTCCTGCTGTCCTTCGGCGGACCCGAGAAGCCCGAGGACGTGCTGCCCTTCCTGCGGACCGTGACGGCCGGCAAGAACATCCCCGACGAGCGGCTCGAGGAGGTCGGCGAGCACTACTACGGCTTCGGCGGGCGCAGCCCGATCAACGACCAGAACCGCGCCCTGCTGGCCGCCCTGCGCGCCGAGCTGGACCGGCGCGAGATCTCGACACCCGTCATCTGGGGCAACCGCAACTTCACCCCCTTCACGGCCGAGGCTCTCGAGCAGGCCCATGACCAGGGTCTGCGGCGGCTGGTCACCGTGGTCACGAGCGCCTACTCCTCCTACTCCTCCTGTCGGCAGTACCGCGAGGACCTGGCCGGCGCGCAGCAGACGGCATCCGAAGCCGGGATGACGATCGACCTCGACAAGGTCCGGCCCTACTTCAACCACCCGGGCTTTGCCCGTGCCAACACCCGGCTGGTCACCGAGGCGGTGCGCGGCGCGCTGCGCGAGGGTACCGAGCCCGACAGCCTTCGCCTGCTCTTCGTCACCCACTCGATCCCCACGGCCATGGACGACACGTCCGGCCCCGGTGACGCTGAGGGCAACGCCTACAGCCGTCAGCACCTCGCGCTCGGGGCGGCGATCACGCAGGAGGTCAACGCGACCCTCGACACCGACTTCACCGGCGAGCTCGTCTTCTGCTCCCGGTCCGGCCCCCCTGCCCAGCCGTGGCTCGAGCCGGACGTCAACGACCGCCTCGAGGAGCTGGCCCTGGAGGGTGCCCAGGTCGTCGTGGTGGCACCGATCGGCTTCGTCTCGGACCACATGGAGGTCGTCTACGACCTCGACACGGAGGCGGCCGCGACTGCCGCGCGCCTCGGACTGCAGCTCGTCCGGGTGCCGACGGTTGGCGTCGACCCCGAGTTCGTGTCCGGGCTGGTCGACCTCGTACAGGAGCGGGCTGCCGAGGCACGCGGCGAGGACCCGCCGATCCCGGCCTGGCCCGGGCGCGAGGCCAGGCCGTCGACCTGTGCCCCGGGGTGCTGCCCCAACCTGAGGGAAGCCAAGCCGGCCCTGTGCGGGCGGGACTGACCATGGACCTCGCAGCACCCGACGCGGACACCCTCGAAGCCCTCGAACGCCTCGCCGTCGAGGTGTGCGTCGAGGCCGGTCGGCTGATCGTGGACGAGCGCCCGGCCAACCTCGGCGTCTCGAAGACCAAGAGCACCGCCACCGACGTGGTGACCGTCATGGACCAGCGCGCCCAGGACCTGCTGCGCACCCGGCTGCACGAGGCACGCCCCCAGGACGGCTTCCTCGGCGAGGAGGAGGGCGGCGCGGCCAGCCGCTCGGAGATCACCTGGGTCGTCGACCCCATCGACGGCACCGTCAACTACCTCTACGGCATCCCGTCGTATGCCGTGTCCGTCGCCGCCGTGGTTGGCGACCCCACCACGCCGGGCGCGTGGCGGCCCGTCGCGGGAGCGGTCGTCAACCCGGTCACGGGGGAGCTCTTCCACGCCCGGCACGGCTCCGGGGCCTGGCTACAGGTGGGCACCGCGACCGCGACCCGGCTGGAGATCGCCGCGCCGCCCCAGCTCGGGCACGCGCTCGTGGGAACCGGTTTCGGGTACGACACCGGTCGCCGGCACTGGCAGGCCACCCTGCTGCTCGGCGTCCTGCCGCACATCCGCGACATCCGCCGGATCGGCAGCGCGGCCCTCGACATCTGTGCGGTCGCCGCGGGCACCCTGGACGCCTACTTCGAGCGCGGCCTCAACCCGTGGGACATGGCCGCCGCCTGGCTCGTGCTCACCGAGGCTGGAGGAGTCTTCACCGGGCTCGGTGCGGCACCACCGAACGACCAGATGGTGGTCGCGGCGGCGCCCACGCTGCATACCGCGCTGCACGAGGTGGTGCTCCACGCAGCGGAGCGATCCGGCACGGAGACCACCGGCGGCTGAGCCGGGAGGTGGCCGGTAGTGCTCGGGTCAGGCGGCGCTGTAGTTGGTGAGCTCGGGGATGCGCAGGCCGTGCTCGTCGGCGAGACGGGCGAGGCTCTCGAGCTCAGCCTCGCGGACGGAGGCGAGGTAGTCGTCTCCAGACTCCTGGGCCTTGCGCAGGGACTGGGCGGCGCGGGTCGCGCGCTGGGTGATCTCGGAGTGGAACTCGGTCATGGTGCACCCCTCTCTTCGTGTGTCTGATGGTCGTGTCACGAGTCGGGTCGGCCGGGCCGGAGGTGAGGACTCTACGGGTACCGACGCGGTTCGGGGGAGTTGGGGTTGCCCGATCTGGGTGAATCTTGGGTGAACCCAGACCATGCCTTGCCCGCCGCTTGGCACCCCGTGCTGGCCGGATCTGGACGCGATGGTGACGTCCGGACGTGGATAGGGCACAATCCCGCCCGGCGGTGGGCACAAAACCGCGAGCACCAGCGTTAACACCGGCGACTCGTCTTTCCGAGGCACGGAGAGACGTCAGGATCACCGACAGAGAACAGGGAGAGCGACAGCGACCATGGCGACTGACTACGACGCGCCGCGCAAGACCGATGACGAGCTGTCCGAGGACTCGATCGAGGAGTTGAAGTCCCGCCGCGTCGACAAGAGCGCATCCAGCGTGGACGTCGACGAGACCGAGCAGGCCGAAGGCTTCGAGCTCCCCGGCGCGGACCTGTCCGGCGAAGAGCTTTCGGTGCGGGTCATTCCGCGCCAGTACGACGAGTTCACCTGCTCAAGCTGCTTCCTCGTGCACCACCGCAGCCAGCTGGCTTCCGAGTCCGGCGGCAAGATGGTGTGCCGGGAGTGCGCCGCCTAGGTGGACGGTGACACGGTGAACGGCCCGGTGACTGCCACGCTGAGTGACAGGGTGAGTGCCACGGGGCCGTTCGGTGCAGAGATAGGGTCAGTCCACGTGACTGGCCCTTCTCGCATTCCGCCCTCGACGGTTGCGGTCTCCGTGCGTCGCCTCGACGCCGACCTGCCGCTTCCGTCCTACGCCCACCCGGGCGACGCGGGCGCGGACCTGCGCGCCGCCACCGACGTGACGCTGGCTCCGGGGGAGCGCAGCCTGGTCCCCACCGGGGTGGCGCTCGCGATCCCGGACGGCTGGGTCGGCCTCGTGCACCCGCGCTCCGGCCTGGCCGCCAAGCACGGCATCAGCATCGTCAACGCCCCCGGCACGGTCGATGCGGGCTACCGGGGCGAGATCCTCGTCAACCTGATCAACCTCGACCCGCGCGACGCCTTCACGGTGCGTCGCGGCGACCGCATCGCCCAGCTGGTGGTCCAGCAGGTGGCGCGGGTGGAGTTCCTCGAGGTTGATTCGCTCGAAGACACCTCGCGGGGTGACACTGGACATGGTGCCAGTGGCGGCTTCGGCGACCACACCCAGACAACGAAGGACTGACTCACCAGTGGGCATTTTCCGACGCGGCAAGAACACCGACACGACCGACGCGGTCGACCTCGACGAAACCGTCGACGCGGTGGACTCGACCGACTCCTCCGACGGCCTGGTTGACGGACCGAACGACACTTCCGGCGACTCCACCGACTCCACCGACTCGGCCGGGACGGCGCCGGCCTACGCGGAGCGGGTCGAGGGTCAGGGGCCGTTCGACTCCTCGGACGTCGACCTCGAGGCCGACGGACGGCTCGACCTGGGTGGCCTGCGCATCCAGGGGGTCCCGGGCATGGAGCTGCGCCTGGAGGTCGACGAGGCCGCCAACCAGGTGGTTGGCGCCACCGCCGTCATCGGTGACTCAGCGGTGCAGATCCAGGCCTTCGCGGCACCCAAGACGATGGGCATCTGGGACGACATCCGCGCGGAGATCGCCGAGTCGATCCTCGCGCAGGGCGGCACCGCCGACGAGGGTCGCGGCCCGTTCGGCATCGAGCTCCGCACCCGCATGCCGTCCGCCGGACCCGACGGACGGACCGTCTTCGCCCCGGCGCGTTTTGCCGGCGTGGACGGTCCCCGCTGGTTCCTGCGTGCGGTCTTCTCCGGGCGTGCGGCCATCGAGGACGAGGCCGCCGCACCCCTCCTCGAGGTGGTGCGCAGCACCGTCGTCGTCCGTGGCGACGGCGCGATGGCACCGCGGGAGATGTTGGTGCTCAAGCTCCCCGACCAGGTCGAGGTGCCCGAGGCAAACCGGTCAGAGGCCAACGGGTCGTCCGCCGACGACGAGGCTGCCGACGCACGCAGGTCAGCCGGCAACGTCGACGACCTCAAGCCGTTCGAGCGTGGTCCTGAGATCACCGAGGTCAGGTAGGGCGCCGTCATGGCCACCAAACAGCAGATCACCATCGACCCGCAGACTGCGCACGGTCGCAAGTCGCCGTTGTCCCGCCTCGGCGACCGGCTCACCAAGTCGGTCACCCAGATCGAGGCCGACGAGCTCAAGGAGGATGCCGCCCGCCTGGGCTGCACCCCCATGTGCGACCTGCAGGACCGCCAGGAGGCGACCGTGTCGGGCACCGTCCGCGCGGTGACCCTGCGGCCCCGCGTCAATGTCCCGGCGCTGGTCATCGACCTCTATGACGGCAGCCGCACCATCAACCTGATCTGGCTCGGGCGCCGGACCATCGGCGGCATCCAGCCGGGCACCTACCTACGCGCCCATGGCCGCGTGACCTACAGCCGCGGCATACCGACGATCTTCAACCCCTCCTACGAGATCGTCCCGCTGCGTGCCCACTGAACCCGCCCCCGGCGCCACCGTCGAGGAGCTGATCCGCCATCGCCTGTCCACCGCCCTGGGCGGCTGGCGCGGTTCGGCCGAGACCGCCCTGCCCACCGTGGCGTTCGTCGTCCTGTGGGTGTGGCGTCAGGACCTGACCGCAGCCATTGTCGCGTCCGTGACGGTGACCGTGGTCCTCGCGGTGCTGCGGGTCGTGCAGCGGCAGAGCCTGCAGTACGTCCTGTCCGCGGTGTTCCCGACTGCGATCGCGGCCTTCTTCGCGCTGCGCAGCGGCCGGGCGCAGGACGCATTCCTGCCCGGCATCATCTGGAATGCCGTGATGCTCGCGGTCGCGACCGTCTCGGTGGCAGTTCGCTGGCCGCTCGTGGGCTTCATGGTCGGCGCCGGCGACCCGAGGATGGCCGACGACCCCGTGGGCTGGCACCGGGACCGCGGGCTGGTCCGGGTCTGCCAGCGGCTCACCTTGGTCCTCGCCGCCATCTTCGTCATCCGGCTGCTCATCATGGTGCCGCTCTACCTCGCAGGTCAGGTGGCTCTGCTGGGCGTCGCGAAGGTCGTCCTCGGGTGGCCGCTGTGGCTGGCCGGGGTCGGTGTGATGGGCCTGATGCTGGTCAAGGGTCACACCCCACCCGAGCTCGACGCCTCCGACGTCTCCGACGTCACGACGGAGCCGGCGACCGACGGGGTCGTGGAGCCCGACGAGTCCGAGCTGCGAGCCTGAGCCAGGTCACTCCTCGTTCCGGGGAGCTCACTCCTCGTTGCGCGGGACTCGCTGACCGGGGCTGAGCATCGCCTCGAGCTCGTCCTCGAACTCCGGCGTCGAGATGAACAGCAGCTCGTCGTGCGGCTCGAGCGAGTCGTCCCGGCTGGGGGCGATGGGGTGGTCCTCGCGGATGATCCCGACCAGGACGGTCTCGCCGGGGAAGTCCACGTCGCCGACGCGCTTGCCGGCATACGGGCTCTCGGGCGGCAGGGTCAGCTCGACCATGGTGGCCTTGCCCTGCTGGAACTGGAAGATCCGGACCAGGTCGCCGACGCTCACGGCCTCCTCGACCAGGGCCGTCATCAGCCGCGGCGTGGACACGGCCACGTCGACACCCCAGGCCTCGTCGAACATCCACTCGTTCTTGGGGTTGTTGACCCGCGCGACGGTGCGGGGCACGCCGAACTCGGTCTTGGCCAGCAGGGACACCACGAGGTTCACCTTGTCGTCACCGGTGGCGGCGACGACGACGTCGCACTCGGCGAGGCCGGCCTCGTGCAACGCGGTGATCTCGCAGGCGTCGGCGAGCAGCCAGTTGGCGTCCGGGATCTTGCTGGCCTGGACGTCCTTGCGCTCGCGGTCCATGAGGAGCACCTGGTGACCGTTGTGCAGCAGTTCGCGGGCGATCGAGCGGCCCACGCTTCCTGCCCCGGCGATGACGACGCGCATGCTGGTTCCTTCGGGTGGCTCAGTCTGGTGGCTCAGGGCGGGTGGGTCAGTGCTCGGTCGCGACGGGGGGTGCGTCCAGCGTGCGCTCGACGGCGGCAAGCTCGGTCGCGAGGCTGGCCAGGTGGAGCAGGTCGCCTTCCTGGAAGACGCTGTCCGAGCTGGGCAGGATCGCGGCGCCCAGCCGCGTCAGGTATGCCGCGCGGCTGCCAGTGGCTTCCTCGAGCGCGCTGATGCGGTGGCCGACCCACGCGGGGTTGACCGTCACCTCGGCGATGACGACGTTGCCAGAGGGGTCGACGAGCTCGGGGACGTGACCCTGGGGAAGCAGTCGGCGCATCATCTGGTCTGCGGTCCACTTCACGGTCGCCACGGTGGGTATGCCGAGCCGCTGGTAGACCTCGGCGCGACCGGGGTCGTAGATGCGGGCGACCACGTGCTCGACACCGAACGTCTCGCGGGCCACGCGGGCGGCGAGGATGTTGGAGTTGTCACCGCTGGAGACGGCAGCGAAGGCGTAGGCGTCGGCGATGCCCGCCTCGTGCAAGGTGTCCCGGTCGAACCCCACGCCGGTGACCCTGCGACCCTCGAAGGTGGACCCCAGCCGGCGGAACGCTGACTCCTCCTGGTCGATGATCGCGACATCGTGGCCCTGGCTCTCGAGGCTGTGCGCGAGGGACGAGCCCACGCGGCCGCAGCCCATGATGACGAAGTGCACGACGCCGACGCTACACCGCGACGTCCGGCACCTGCAGGGCGCCGCGCAGCGGTGGATGGCGCGCCCTAGAGTGTTGGCCGTGCCCACCTCAGGACGTGTCGTCAAGCGAGTGCTCGTCGGCCGCGCGATGCGCAGCGACCGGCTGGGGGAGACGCTCCTGCCCAAGCGGCTCGCCCTGCCGATCTTTGCCAGCGACGCGTTGTCCTCGGTGGCCTACGCCCCGGACGAGATCTTCCTGACCCTCGGCCTGGCTGGCGGGTTCCTCGCGCTGACCCACTCGTGGGAGATCGGGCTGTGCGTCGTCGGCGTCATGCTCGTCGTCGTCGCGTCCTATCGGCAGAACGTGCACGCCTACCCCTCCGGCGGTGGCGACTACGAGGTGGCCACCACCAACCTCGGGCCCAAGGCGGGTCTGACCGTCGCCGCAGCACTGCTGGTCGACTACGTCCTGACCGTCGCGGTGTCGATCTCGTCGGGTGTGCAGAACGCCGCGGCCGCGTTGCCGTTCATCCGCGGTCACGAGGTGATCGTCGCCGTCGGGCTGGTCGCCCTGCTGACGGCCATGAACCTGCGCGGGGTCCGCGAGTCGGGCCAGGCGTTCGCCCTGCCCGTCTACCTGTTCATGGCCAGCGTCATCGGCATGGGCATCGTCGGGCTCATCCGCGAGGTGACCAACACGCTGCCCCAGGCCGAGAGCGCCAGCCTCACTCTCGCTCCGGAGAAGGGCTTCGAGTCGCTCGGCAGCTTCGCCATGATGTTCCTGCTGCTGCGCGCCTTCTCGTCGGGCTGTGCGGCGCTCACCGGCGTCGAGGCGATCTCGAACGGCGTCCCGGCGTTCAAGAAGCCCAAGAGCCGCAACGCCGCGACCACCCTGCTCCTCATGGGGCTCATCGCCGTCACGATGCTGATGTCGATGCTGACCTTGGCGAAGTGGACCGGCATCAAGTACGCCGAGGACCCATCGACCCAGCTGCTGCGCGACGGGAAGCCCGTAGGGAACTCGTACGTCCAGGACACGGTGATGGGCCAGGTCGCCAAGGCGGTCTTCTCCGGTTTCCACCCCGGTGTCGTCCTCGTGTCGATCTTTGCCGGACTGATCCTCATCCTGGCTGCCAACACCGCCTTCAACGGCTTCCCGGTGCTCGGGTCGATCCTGGCCAAGGACGGCTACCTGCCCCGCCAGCTGCACACCCGCGGTGACCGGTTGGCCTTCTCCAACGGCATCCTCATCCTGGCTGGCGCCGCCGCGCTCCTCATCGTCATCTACGACGCCGAGGTCACCAAGCTCATCCAGCTCTACATCGTCGGCGTCTTCGTGTCGTTCACGCTCAGCCAGATCGGCATGATCCGGCACTGGAACCGGCACCTGCGCCTGGAGCGGGGCGGCAACGAGCGACGCAAGATGATGCGCAGCAGGGTCATCAACGCCGTCGGCGCGACGATGTCGGGCACGGTGCTCGTCGTGGTGCTGCTCACCAAGTTCCTGCTCGGTGCGGGCTACGCCATCGCCGCGATGGTCGTGATCTTCTTCATCATGCTGCGCATCCGCAAGCACTACGAGCGGGTACGCGCGGAGCTGCGCATCAGCGACGACGACCTCGACGCCCAGATGCTGCCGAGCCGGGTGCACGCGATCGTCCTGGTGTCCAAGATCCACAAGCCGACCCTCCGCGCGCTCGCCTACGCCAGAGCCACCCGGCCCTCGAAGCTGGAGGCCATCACCGTCAACGTCGAGCCGGACGAGACCAAGGCGCTGCAGGAGGAGTGGGACCGACGCGACATCCCGGTGCCGCTCAAGGCGCTCGACTCGCCCTACCGCGAGATCACCCGACCCGTCGTCGAGTACGTCAAGTCGCTGCGCTCCGGCCACCCCCGCGACGTGGTCGTCGTCTACATCCCGGAGTACGTCCTCGGCAAGTGGTACGAGCAGGTGCTGCACAACCAGAGCGCGCTCCGGCTCAAGGGCCGGCTGCTCTTCACTCCCGGTGTCATGGTGGCCAGTGTCCCCTGGCAGCTGGCGTCGTCGCAGGGCGCCGAGGAACGGTTCGACGGCCCGACGGCCGGCTCCGTCCGCCTCGGCCAGTGAGCACGCCCCCGACAGCAGCCGCCGCTCTCGCCACCGGCGACGTGGTGGAGGTCGAGGTGGGACCGGTCGCCCACGGTGGTTTCTGCGTGGCCCGGCACGAGGGCCGCGTCGTCTTCGTCCGCCACGCGCTGCCGGGTGAGCGCATCCGGGCGCAGATCACCGAGGCGCGCGAGGGCCACCGGTTCGTGCGCGCCGACTGCATCGAGGTGCTCGAGCCCAGCCCGCAGCGGGTCACCCCGCCGTGCCCGTATGCCGCGCCGGGACTGTGTGGCGGCTGCGACTTCCAGCACGCTGACCTCGGCTACCAGCGCGACCTCAAGGCCTCCGTCGTCCGCGAGCAGTTCTCGCGCCTGGCCAAGCTCGACGTCGAGGTGAGCGTGGAGCCGCTGCCCGGCGACCGAGACGGGTTGGGCTGGCGCACCCGGGTCGAGTTCGCCGTCGACGAGACCGGCCGGGCCGGGCTCCGTGGAAGCCGGTCGCACGAGATCATCGCGGTGGACTCGTGCCTCATCGCGGACCCGCGCGTGCTCGCGACCGGCGTCCTGACCCAGGACTGGTCCGGTGAGTCGGCCGTCGACGTCGCAGCACCCTCCGAGGGCGAGGCCGTCATGGTCTCTGTCCCCTCTGGTGAGGCCGATGTGCCTGTCCTCACCGAACGCGTTGCAGCACAAAGCTTCTCGGGCGCCTTCGAGGTGTCGGCTCGTGGCTTCTGGCAGGTCCACCCGGGCGCGGCAGCGACCTTTGTCGACACCGTGACCGGCATGCTCGCCCCGCAGCCGGGCGAGACCGCGCTGGACCTGTATGCCGGCGTCGGCCTGTTCGCCGCGGCGCTGGCCCAGCGGGTGGGGGAGTCGGGCAAGGTCGTCGCGGTGGAGTCCGACACGGGAGCCGTCGCGTCGGCGGCAGG
This sequence comes from Pedococcus bigeumensis, assembly GCF_006438965.1. Lineage (GTDB taxonomy): Bacteria > Actinomycetota > Actinomycetes > Actinomycetales > Dermatophilaceae > Pedococcus > Pedococcus bigeumensis_A. The sequence continues at coordinate 558,096 of NZ_RCZM01000002.1, read as the reverse complement.
CAACCTCGCGGCATACCCGTCGGTGGCGATGGTGCGCGCCCGCGTCGACGACGCGTTCGGCGTGCCCCGAGCGCACCGGTCCGGTCCGGCCCGCAACCGCGCGCAGCGCTCCCGCAAGCTCCGTCGCCACCCGCTGCTACCGCTGCGCGCCGACCTGGTCGTGCTCGACCCGCCGCGTACCGGCGCCGGGCGCGACGTCGCGGCCCAGGTGGCAGCACTGCGGCCCCGGGCGATCGCCTACGTCGCCTGTGACCCGGCGGCGCTGGCCCGGGACACGGCCTTCCTCGCGGAAGCCGGCTACCACCTGGCCGAGCTGCGGGCCTTCGACGCCTTCCCGATGACCCACCACGTCGAGTGCATCGCGTTGTTCGAGCGGACATCCGCGTGATGGCGCCCCGAGACGGCCGGCCGTTCGTCCACCCGGTCGAGGTGCACTTCTACGAGGTCGACCAGGTCGGGGTGGTGTTCAACGCGTGGTACCTCGCGTGGTGCGACGACGCCCGGATGGCCTACTGCGCGGCACGGGGCTACGGGCTGGAGCAGGCCAAGGCCGCCGACGCCGTGCCCCTGGTGCGGCACGCCGACATCGAGTGGCTGGCCAGCCTCGCGGCCGGTGACCACGCCGAGATCGTGGTGCGGCCGGTCCGGGTGGGGACCACGTCGTTCACGCTGCGGCACGAGATCCACCGGGCCGGCGATGGCGAGCTGTGCGCCGTCCTCACCATCACGTACGTGGCCGCAGGCCTGGTCGAGCGGACCAAGCGCGAGCTCCCACTTTCGCTGCGGGCGGCCTTGGAGCAGGATCAGGTAGAGGCCTGACCGGCGTGATATCTTGACGTCAAGATAAATCGAGTACGCATCGAGCACGACATCACGGTGCATTCAGAGCAGGATTCCAGAGCATCGAAGGAGCAGGCAGTGGCCAGCACGAACAGCTTCAACGCCCACGGTGAGCTGAAGGTCGGTGACAACTCCTACGAGGTGTACCGGCTGAGCGCGGTCGAGGGCAGCGAGACCCTCCCGTACAGCCTGAAGGTGCTGCTGGAGAACCTCCTGCGCACCGAGGACGGCGCCAACATCACCGCCGACCACATCCGCGCGCTCGGCGCGTGGGACGAGAACGCAGATCCCGACACCGAGATCCAGTTCACCCCCGCCCGCGTCCTCATGCAGGACTTCACCGGCGTGCCCTGCATCGTGGACCTGGCCACCATGCGTGAGGCCGTCGCCGACCTCGGTGGCGACCCGGCCAAGATCAACCCGCTGAGCCCGGCCGAGATGGTCATCGACCACTCCGTGATCATCGACGTCTTCGGCCGCGCCGACGCCTTCGAGCGCAACGTCGAGATCGAGTACCAGCGCAACGGTGAGCGCTACCAGTTCCTGCGCTGGGGCCAGACCGCCTTCGAGGACTTCAAGGTCGTCCCGCCCGGCACCGGCATCGTCCACCAGGTCAACATCGAGCACCTTGCCCGCACCATCATGGTCCGCGACGGCGTCGCCTACCCCGACACCTGCGTCGGGACCGACTCGCACACCACGATGGTCAACGGCCTCGGCGTCCTGGGCTGGGGTGTGGGCGGCATCGAGGCCGAGGCGGCCATGCTCGGCCAGCCCGTGTCCATGCTCATCCCGCGCGTCGTCGGCTTCAAGCTGTCCGGCTCCATCCCGGCCGGCGCGACCGCGACCGACGTGGTGCTCACCATCACCGAGCAGCTGCGCGCCCACGGCGTCGTCGGCAAGTTCGTCGAGTTCTACGGCGAAGGCGTCTCGGCCGTGCCGCTGGCCAACCGCGCCACCATCGGCAACATGAGCCCGGAGTTCGGCTCCACCTGCGCGATCTTCCCGATCGACGACGTGACGCTGGAGTACCTGCGCCTCACCGGTCGCTCGGACGAGTCCGTCGCCCTGGTCGAGGCCTACGCCAAGGAGCAGGGCATGTGGCTGCACGCCGGGCCCGACCAGCCCGAGGCGCGCTACTCCGAGCGGCTCGAGCTCGACCTGTCGACGGTCGTGCCGTCCATCGCCGGCCCGAAGCGCCCGCAGGACCGCATCGCCCTCACCGACGCCAAGGACGCGTTCCGCAAGGTGCTGCCGACCTATGTCTCGCACCAGGAGGGCGACGACGGCAGCGCCTCGTCGTTCCCCGCCAGCGACCCCACCCCGCAGGGGTCACCGGACGGCACCAACGGCGGCGACAAGCCTGCCAACGGTGGCGACGGCGCAGGTCGACCCACGAAGAAGGTGAGCGTCACCTCCGCAGAGGGCGCGACCTTCGAGATCGACCACGGCATCGTCTCGATCGCCTCGATCACGAGCTGCACCAACACGTCCAACCCGTCGGTGATGATGGCCGCCGCGATGCTCGCGAAGAACGCGGTGGAGCGCGGCCTGACCGTCGCGCCGTGGGTCAAGACGTCGATGGCGCCCGGCTCCAAGGTGGTCTCGGACTACTACGAGAAGGCCGGCATGTGGCCCTACCTCGAGAAGCTCGGCTTCCACCTCGTGGGCTACGGCTGCACCACCTGCATCGGCAACTCCGGCCCGCTGTCGGACGAGATCTCCGCTGCCATCAACGAGAACGACCTTGCTGTCGTCTCGGTCCTGTCGGGCAACCGCAACTTCGAGGGCCGGATCAACCCCGACGTGAAGATGAACTACCTCGCGTCGCCGCCGCTGGTCATCGCCTACGCCCTCGCCGGGACGATGGACTTCGACTTCGACGCCGAGCCGCTGGGCCAGGACACCGACGGCAACGACGTGTTCCTCAAGGACCTGTGGCCCGCCCCGGCCGATGTCGAGCGGACCATCGCCGAGAGCATCAACAAGGAGATGTTCACCAGCGACTACGCCGACGTGTTCGCCGGCGACGAGCGCTGGAAGTCGCTGCCGACCCCCGAGGGCAAGACCTTCGACTGGGCCGAGGACTCGACGTACGTGCGCAAGCCCCCGTACTTCGACGGCATGTCGATGGACACCACGCCGGTCACCGACATCGAGGGCGCGCGGGTGCTGGCCAAGCTGGGCGACTCGGTCACGACCGACCACATCAGCCCGGCGGGTTCGATCAAGGCCGACAGCCCCGCTGGCAGCTACCTCGCCGAGCACGGCGTGGAGCGCAAGGACTTCAACTCCTACGGCTCCCGTCGCGGCAACCACGAGGTGATGATCCGCGGGACGTTCGCCAACATCCGGCTCAAGAACCTGCTGCTGGACGGCGTCGAGGGCGGCTTCACCAGGACCTTCATCGACACCCCTGACGCCAAGGCCGGCGAGCAGACGACGATCTACGACGCGTCAGCCGCCTACCAGGCCGCCGCCGTCCCGCTGGTGATCCTGTCGGGCAAGGAGTACGGCTCCGGGTCGTCGCGTGACTGGGCCGCCAAGGGCACCCGGCTGCTCGGCGTCCGCGCCGTCATCGCCGAGAGCTACGAGCGCATCCACCGCTCGAACCTGATCGGCATGGGCGTGATCCCGCTCCAGTACCCGGCCGGGCAGTCGGCCGACTCGCTGGGCCTCGACGGCACCGAGACCATCTCGATCTCGGGCATCACGGCACTCAACGACGGCTCGACCCCGAAGACCGTGAAGGTGTCCGCCGTACGCGACGGTGCCGACCCGGTGGAGTTCGACGCGGTCGTCCGCATCGACACCCCCGGTGAGGCCGACTACTACCGCAACGGCGGCATCCTTCAATACGTCCTGCGGTCGCTCGTCAACAGCTGAGTCCGGCTGCGCCGCAACCGATCCCGGTATGCCGCGTGAGCGGCATCGAGGCCCCGGTCACCCTCGGAGGTGGCCGGGGCCTTCGCGTTGGCGCGTCGGTGACCGGACGTCTGTGCACAGACGAGGGACCAGCTGCGCAGAGAGCAGGTCTGTGCGCACCTGGCCCAGCCCCTGTGCACAGAGGTCCGCCCCGCGCGGGGTGGCATGGCGCGCTCGGTCAGCCCATGGTCTTCTGGCCGTCGAGCGACTCGCGAATGATGTCCGCGTGACCGGCGTGCTGCGAGGACTCAGCGAGGATGTGCAGCACGGCCCGTCGGACCGACCAGGTCGCGCCCGGCTCGAACCAGGGAGCCGTGGGCAGCTCGTGGACGGTGTCGAGGTCGAGTGTCGCGACGAGGTCGTCGGTGTGCCGCGCGACCTCCTCGTAGCGGGCGAGCGCGCCGTCGAGGGTCTCGCCGTCCAGCAGGCGGTGGGAGTCGGCAAAGGCAGCCACCTCGGCCGGTGGGTTCGCCCAGTCGATCGACTCCCAGTCGATCTCCGGTGCGCTGCCGGCACCCTCGACCATGAACGTCGTCCACTGCGCTTCGACCTGCGCGACGTGCTTGACGAGGCCCCCGAGGGTGAGCTCGCTGACGGTCGTCCGGGTGCGGGCCTGCTCGTCGGTGAGCTCCTTGACTGCGAAGCGGAGGAAGGCACGGTGCTTGCGCAAGGCCTCCAGCAGGTCGGCTCGTTCGCCACTCAGGATCGCGGAGCCCTGGCTGGTGTCGGCCGAGTCGATGGGGGACAAGGTGTCTGGTGTCTGGCTCATGAACTCAGGCTAGAAGTCCATCAGGTCAGTTCCTGACCGCATTTCCGAACGACCATCCGACGCCGCCGTTCGGTCGTCGGGGCGGCGTCGGGCACCCGAAATGTCCGACGATGGGCCGGTTGACCTGCGGTTACGTCGAGGTGACCTGTTGCGCACCCGGTTGCAGCGTGTTCCACTGAGTTGAGACATACGACCTTGGGCCGGGGAGCTTGGGGACGAGCACATGCGGGGGACGCAACGCGTCGGCAGCCTCCTGAGGCTGTTCCTCAGCGTTGCCTTCCTGTGTCTCGCATGGGTCCTGCTGTCCTCTACCCAGGCCGATGCGGCCGAGGGTCCCGCGCCCGTCGAGCTCGTCGTGTCTGTGGCTGAGCCCGTGACCGCACCCGTCGCCCAGACCGCAGCCGTGCCGGTCGCCGCATCAGGAGATGCAGCCACGAGCCGCCTGGCTACCGCCGTCCTGAAGGAGCCCGTCGCTGCGGTGGCGCAGACAACTGAGCCTCTCGTCGCACCGGTCGTCAAGCAGGCCCGCGCCACGACGGCCGCGAGCGTGGGCGCCGGCGCGGCCAGCCTCAAGGCCGTCGCGGCGGCCGTGCCGGTGCTGGAGGCACCTGTCGTCGTCGTCGTTGTCGACGACGTGGTCACCGTGGCCGATGCCCTCCCTGTCGTGGGTCGCGCTCCTCTCGTGGACGTGCCCCTGCCGGGTCGACCCTCAGTCCCGACCCCTGTCGAGTTGCCAGACCCGGATGTCCTTGTGCCGGAGGTCGCTTCCGAGCACCCTGCGAACTCCCTTGAACCGCAATCGGATTCGCTGTCGTTGCCGGGGCAGGTGACAACCAGTCGGGGGCTCGACCGGGCAGCGTTCGAGGTGAACGGACGACGGACGGGAAAGCCGTCCGTGCGCGCGAACGCGGGGACACCACTGGGTTCGGGAGTCCCCGAACCCAGCCTTCCGACGCCGTTGCCTGCGCCGGAGTCTCCGGTGCCGCCGACCCAGTCCGCACTCACGCCGAGTGGGGGAGCCTCTTCCGGGGACGTTGCCTCGATCGACCCGGCCGTCGTCCTTCCGAGCTCCGCCACGCGGGGTTCGCGTTCCTCCGACTGGCGCGTCCCTCGCGGAGTGCCCGAACGGCCCGGTTCTCGACCTGATTGATGCTGCTCTGGCGCCTCCACGCAGGCGCTCACGAGCCATGCCCGCGCAGCGGGCGCCACAGCACGATCAGGAAGGAATGACCATGCATGCATATGTGCGTAGGGGGCTGGAAGTGGCCCTCGTGGTCGGGGGCGGCATCCTGTTCTTCGCAGGACAAGCCTCGGCCGATGACAGCACCACAGGCGCGGGTAGCGCCCTTGGTGGCAACCAGGCGGCAGTGTCCGTACACGCCCCCGTCACGCTGACGGGCAGCTCCATCTCGGTGGTCGGCGACTCCGGAAGCTCCGGGTCGAAGACCACTGCTCCGGCAACTCCGGCCGCCGCCGCCTCTCACACCACGTCGGGTGAGGACTCGGCGGCGGGTGGTAACCAGGCGGCGGTCAACGTCGTTGTGCCGATCACGGCCAGCGGCAACAGCGTTGCCGTCCTCGGTGATTCGAGCAGTTCAGGCTCCGCCACAAAGGCACCCGCCGGTGCGGGTGGTTCGTCGAGTGGTTCGGGTTCGGGTGACACCACGTCGGGCGATGACTCGGCGGCTGGTGGCAACCAGGTGACCACTCCGGTTGCCGTTCCGGTGACTGCTGGTGGCAATGCGGTGTCGGTGCTGGGGGACTCCTCGTCCTCGGGCGCTACCGCGACGGCACCGGCGGGTTCGTCGGGTGGTTCCACCGCTGGTGACAGCACGTCGGGGGAGGACTCGGCGGCTGGTGGCAACCAGGTCACGGCTCCGGTTGCTGCTCCGGTGACTGCCGGTGGCAATGCGGTGTCGGTGCTGGGGGACTCGTCGTCCTCGGGCGCTACCGCGACGGCACCTGCGGGTTCGGGTGGTTCCGGCTCGGGTGACGCCACGTCCGGTGAGGACTCGGCGGCTGGTGGCAACCAGGTCACGGCTCCGGTTGCTGCTCCGGTGACTGCCGGTGGCAATGCGGTGTCGGTGCTGGGGGACTCGTCGTCCTCGGGCGCTACCGCGACGGCACCTGCGGGTTCGGGTGGTTCCGGCTCGGGTGACGCCACGTCGGGTGAGGACTCGGCGGCTGGTGGCAACCAGGTCACGGCTCCGGTTGCCGTTCCGGTGACTGCCGGTGGCAACGCCGTCTCGGTGCTCGGAGACTCCAGTACGACGGGGAGTACCACGACCAACCCAGGTACCCCGGGCACCACCGACCCGGGCACGACAGACCCGGGCACGACAGACCCGGGCACGACAGACCCGGGCACCACCGACCCGGGCACCACCGACCCGGGCACCACCGACCCGGGCACCACCGACCCGGGTGAACCGGGAGGCGCCGGAGCCAACTCCGGCGGCTCGAGCGCTGGTGACGCCCCTGACTCGCTGGTCGCGTCAGCGCTGCCCGCCCTGGCCGCACCGTCGTTGGCGGCACCGTCGTTGGCTGCGGCCTCGTTGGCCATGACTGGCAGCGACCCCTGGGGGTTGCTGTTGCTGGCCGGGTTCCTGCTCCTCCTTGGGGCAGGAACGCGAGTCACGTCTCGGCGGTTCGTCGCCGCGGCGTGACGTCGGCCGGGAAGGGACGGACCGTGAAGCAGCACGCGGTCCGTCTCTTCCCGGTGCCCGCAGGCACACTGGAGAGGTGAGCCACGCACCGCGACTGCGCGACCTGCCCAACCTGGGTCCGGCGAGCGAAGCGATGCTGACAGCTGCCGGGATCGCGACTCCGGACGACCTCGATCGCCTCGGCGCGGTCGAGGCCTACCGCAGGGCGATCCGGTCGGGCGCACCGCGGCACACCATGCTGCTCTGGTCGCTGGACGCCGCCCTGCTGGGTGTCGACTGGCGGGACGTCCCGCTCGAGCGGCGCCGTGCCGTCAGTGCCCAAGCCGAGCGCGCACTTGCCGAGCCGCATCGGACCGAAGGCGGCTGAGCGGCCGCGCGCAACGCGGCATACCGCGCCCGCGGCTAGGTGGGGGCGTTGCGCAGGGGAGTTTCGCGGGACGTGTTCGGCACGCTCGGACGTGACCTATACTCGAACACATGTTCGAACCATGCGCGGCTGTGGATGCCCACGTCAGCCCGACGCGCCCCTGACCCGGGCAGCCGCAGCCCCCGTCCGCAGGCCCAGAGGATGCCCAGCCCAGCGGTGCCGCCGGGCTGGCCGCAGCTGGTGCCGCCGCCCGAGTCGCACGGGTGGCAGGTGCCGGCGGTGTCGTGGCTGCTCGACTTCTGTCCGTCCGAGTACCGCCTGTATGCCGGGTGGCGCCGCCAGCCCGTCGCGCTGGCCTGGGTGACGACGCGGCACATCGACGCCCAGCTCGTGGCGATGCGGCAGGCCTACCGGGAAGTGCGGGTCGAGCTCGGCGACCACCTCACGACCGACGGACTCGCGCAGGTGCTGGCCGACCTGGAGGCCGAAGGCGTCCGCCTGCTTGCCGCTCGACGCAGCGCGGGGCTGGTCTACGACGCGCTGCAGGGCAAGCGCTACGTGCCGCGACTCTGAGGTCAGCCGCATGGGCCGCCGGGCCGTGGTGGCCAGGCCGACTGGGCGCGCGGGACGGGGGTGCACGCGCGCCCAGCCGGGGTTCTGGGAGGTGGGCCTCAGCCCTTGACGCCGCCCTCGTTGGCGCCAGACACAAAGTAGCGCTGCAGGGAGAAGAACAGGATGGCAACCGGGATGGTCGTGAGCAGCGCTGCCGCCAGCTTGAGTGGGTACTGCGTCCCAGCCCCGAGCTGGCCGCTGGTGAGGCTGGCCAGACCCGTGACCAGCGTCTGGTGGTCCGGCGTCCCCTTGGTCACCACGAGGAAGTGCGAGAACTCGTTCCACGAGCCCTGGAACGACAGGATCGTCAGGGTGATGAGGGCGGGGCGTGCCATCGGGAGCACCACCGACCAGAACGTCCGGAAGATGCTCGCACCGTCCATCCGCGCGGCCTCCTCGATCGAGATCGGGACCGAGTCGAAGAACTGCTTCATGATGAAGACGCCGGCGGCATCCACGATGAGGGGCAGGATCATCGCGGTGTACGTGTCGTAGATCCCCAGGTAGTTCACCATGAGGAACTTGGGGATGAGCAGGGCCACGCCCGGGACGCTCATGACCGCGAGCAGCGCCCCGAAGATGAAGCCGCGGCCGCGGAACTTCACCCGCGACAGGGCATAGCCGGCCAGGCTGTCGAGGAAGACCCGGCCACAGGTCACGACGACCGCCACGAGGACCGAGTTCTTGATCCACGTGGGCGCGGGGACGTGTGCCGCCCCCTGCCCGAAGATGTCCTTCCAGGCGTGCGCGTCGAACGGGTTGGGGATGAGCGACAACGGGTGAGCTGCGGCGTCGGGGTCGGTCTTGAACGAGGTCGCGATCTGGATGAAGAACGGGTAGATGAAGAACACCGCGAACAGCACGAGAGCGGCATACAGCAGTACCTGCTTGAGGGGGCTGGTGCGGGTGTTCATCGACCGACCTGCTTCCGTCGGCCGAACAGGGGTCTGCGCTCGTCCTTGTCGGTCAGTGCCCGGCGCTGCAGGAAGGTGAGGACGAGGATGATGACAAACACCACGAACGCCATCGCTGCACCTGACCCGTACTTGAAGTTCTTGAAGCTCTGCTGGTAGCTGAGGAAGGCCGGCGTCAGGGTCGTGCCGTTGGGCGCGCCCGCGCCCATGACGTAGATCTGGTCGAACACCTGCCAGGTGCCGATCAGACCCAGCGTGAGCACGAGGAACAGAGCGGGCTTGATCATGGGGATGGTGACGTGCCGCAGCTTCTTCCAGCCGGTGGCGCCGTCGAGTGCCGCCGCCTCGTCGACCTCGACCGGCAGGTCCTGAAGCGCTGCGATGAACATCAGCATGAACGTCCCCGAGGTCGTCCACACGACCAGGATGATGATCACCGTGAGGGCGACCGACGGCCCGGACACCCAGTCCCAGAGGGACCGGCCGAGGATGTCGTGCTGCCCCCAACCGGGGTTGTCCACCCCGATTGCGTTGAAGAGCAGGCGGATCAGCCCCCGGTCGTCGATGAACCAGTTCGGCTGGCCGAGCCCGAGCGCCTTGAGCAGTGCGTTGACGGCACCAGTGCTGGAGAACAGGAAGAGGAAGACCGTCGAGATCGCGATCGAGCTGGTGACCGACGGGAAGTAGAAGGCGGTGCGGAAGAAGCTCTTCGCCTTGAGCAGCCGGTTGTTGACGAGCAGGGCCAGGCTCAGGGCCAGCGCCGTCTGGATAGGAACCACGAACAGGACGTACCAGAACGTGTTGCCGATCGACTGCATGAAGTTGGCACGGGTCAGGCCGTCCTTGGCGAACAGGTCCGTGTAGTTCTTGGCGCCGACGAACTCGGCTCCGGGGCCGGTGTGGAACGGGTTCACCGAGCCGTTCCAGTCGGTGAGGCTGACCCACAGCGCCATCACGATGGGGATCACGAGGAACAGCCCGAGGATGACGATCATCGGGCTCACGAACAACCACCCGGCGATACCCTCGCGCCCTCGCAGCCCACCACCGCCGCGACGCGGGGGCCGTGTCTGGGTCGCCGTCACCGCTGCGGTGGCGGCCCGGGGCATGGAATCGCCATCAGCGTTGCTGGACATGCGTTCTCCTGGTCCGAGGGGCGAGGGGCGAGGGGCGCGGGGCGCGGGAAGGGCGGCCAGCGGGGGGCGTGCGAGCGCAGGGCTCGCACGCCACCCGTGGACCAGCGGCTCAGCCGAGGGCTGCGGTGCCGTTCTTCTGGAGGTCGCCCAGCCAGGCCTTCGGGTCGCCGGACGTGCCGGTCATGGTCCCGAGCTGGCTGTTGAACTTCGAGATGACGTCATCCAGACCGGCGAGGTTGACCGGGCCCTGGCCATAGGCCGCGCCGTCGACGAACGCCTTGCTGTCCGGGTACTTCTCGGCGAACTGCTGCAGCCCCTGGGTCGTCGAGGGCATGACGCCGAAGGCGTCCGCGAACTTCATCTGCTGCTCGGGCGTGATGAGGCTCTTGACCAGGTCGACGGACTGGGTCTGGTTGGGGGACTTGGCAGCGATGCCCCAGCAGTTGGTGAACGTCAGGGTGCCCTTGCCGGCCGGGCCGGCCGGCAGCTCGACGGTCGTGTACTTGATCTTCGGGAAGTCCTTCATGCCACCGGCGATCCAGTTGCCCTCCATCGTCATCGCAGCAAGACCCTTGCCGAAGGCCTCACCGCCCCAGCCGGCGGCGGGCTTGGTCTGGGTGTTGAACTTGAGGACCCCCGCCTTCATCAGCTTCTGCACCTCCTGCAGGCCCTGGAGGTTGCCGGCCGCGTCGGCGCTCATCTTGCCGTCCGTCACGACCCAGCCCCCGGCCTGCTTCATGAAGGCACCGGAGCGGTTGATGTCGTTGCCGATGACCAGACCGGTGACGTTGCCCTTGGTGAGCTTCGTGGCGACCGACTCGAGGCCCGCCCAGTCCTTGGGGTAGTCGGCCTCGGTGAGCCCGGCGGCCTTCCACATGTCGGTGTTGATCTGCAGCGCCAGTGTCGAGGAGTCCTTGGGGGCGCAGTAGAACTTGCCGTCGTAGGTGAACGACTGCACGAGCGAGTCGACGAAACCGGCATCCTTGACCTGGTCGCCGTAGGCGAAGAGGTTGCCGGCCTTGGCGTAGGTGCCGATCTTGGACGCGTCGGTGTAGAAGACGTCGGGCGGGCTGGAGCTGGCGAACGCCTGGCCGAGCTGCTGGCCCAGGTCGGAGGCCGCGATGACCTCGACGGTGTTGCCGGACTTGGCCGCCCAGGCTGCGGTCGCCGCCTTGACCGCGGTCGTCTCGGCGTCGCCGGAGCTGCCGATCATGACAGTCAGCTTGACCGGGCCGGTCTTGGTGTTCTGCGTGGCCGAGCCGCTGCTGAAGCCGCCACCTCCGCCGCAGGCGCTCAGCGCCAGCATGGTGGTGGCCGTCACGGCGACGGCAAGGGTTGGGATGCGCCTCATTGCTGCTCCTCAAGGGATGGGTATGCCGTCCGGCCGAGTGGCGGACGACGCGGGGGGTGGACTGGTGACTGGTTGGGGGACTGGGTGGGTGACTCGTTGGGGGACTGGGGGGTCGGGGTGGTGCTCGCCCGCACGGTGAGGGTCGGGGCCAGCAGAGCGGTCAGGGACAGGTCGGTGCCCTTGGCGTGGACGATCCGCCACGCCTCCGCTGCCGCGTCCTGCAGCGGCTGCCGGAGGCTGGTCAGCTGGAGGGCCTCGGCCACATCGCTGTCGTCGAAGCCGACCACGCCGACGTCACGACCGGGCTCGAGCCCGTGGTTGCGGACGGCGCGCAGGGCGCCGAGTGCCAGGAGGTCGGAAGCGCAGAGGATGGCACCACCGGAGGGCAGGCGGTCGAGCAGACGTTCCGCTGCGGCGGTCGCGACGGTGAGGTCCTGGACGGCCTCCTCGGCGATGGCGGTGTCCGCGAGCCCGGCGTCGGCCAGCCCGGACAGCCAGCCGCGCCGGCGGTCGTCGCCGACCGGCGACCCGTCGGGCCACCCGAGGTAGGCGATGGCGGTGTAGCCCTGCGCGACGAGGTGCTCGACAGCCACCTCCATGCCGGCCCGGCCGTCGACATCGACCCACCGACCCATCTCCGGGTTGTCCCAGATCCGGCCGAAGGTCACGAACGGAACCTCGTTCGCGAGCAGCCAGGCGGGCCGGGGGTCGTCGTGCCGGGTGTCTCCGAGGACGAACCCGTCGACGAGCCCGGTGGACAAGATCCGGTCGTAGCCGTCGAGCAGCCTGGACAGGTTCGGGGCGAAGGTGACGAGGTGGCAGCTGTGGTCGGGAGCGGCGACGGTGAGCTCGACGAGGAAGCCGTCGAGGATGTGGCCCATCTTTCCGGCCCCTGACGGGTTGACCTCGAACCCGTAGGCCGACGCCTTGCGCCGACGCAGCTGTTGCGCGGCCGCGTTGGGGCTGAAGCCGAGTCGCTCGATCTCGCGGTGGACGCGCATCAGGGTGCCCGGCGCGACCCGGTCAGGGTTGTTCAGGGCGTTGCTGACGGTCTGGCGCGATACCCCGGCGGCGGCAGCGACATCGATGATGGTCGCGCGATCGCGGGACTGCCCGGGGCCACTTGCCACACCCGCTCCTTTGCGATGTGCTCGTGCTGCACGAATTCCTGATGAATGGCATGATTTGAACGTTCCAACTAGCCTGAGAATGGACCAACCACAGGCGGCCCGTCAAGAGATGATGTCTCCAGGGCATGGCGCACCCATTCACCGCTCGACTGGAAAGCGAGGCCGCGTGACCACCGAGCAGGCACCACGTCAACCCTGGCTGCACGACCTCACGATCATCGTCCACGGCAACGCGACGGCGCTGTCCGCGGCCGACGGTGACCTGCGTCCCGACGCCGGCCACGGCCTGTTCGTCGACGACGAACGACTGCTGTCGCGGCTCGAGCTGACCGTCTCGGGGGAGGTCCCGAGCCTGGTCGCGTCGCAGGCCGGTGGGGCGACCGCAGAGTTCTTCGCCGCGGCCCGCGGACTCGGCGACGTGGGTGCCGACCCCACGGTCGAGATCCGCAGGTTGCGGACGCTCGTCGACGGCGTGCTGCACGAGGACATCACGGTGACCTCGCGGGCCGCCCAGACGGTCCGGGCGGCCCTGCGGCTCGACCTCGGGTCCGACGGTCTCGCCATCGCCAGGGTGAAGTACGGCGCCCTCGACGCCCCGGCGATCCCGCCCGTCGCCGTCGAGCCAGCGGGCAAGGGAGCGGGCAAGGGAGCCGGCAGCGAAGCCGGCAACGAAGCCGGCAACGGGGCGTTCTCCTTCCGCACCCAACGGCACCTCACGACCGTCTCCTTCGACCCCGCGCCCACCTCGGTGGACCTGGCCCCGGACCGGGCCGTCGTCTCCCACGACGTCGTCGTGGAGCCCGGTGAGAGCCAGACGTTCCGGGTCATGATCACGCCCAGCCGGACCGCGCCGTCGGAGTTCGACGCGGACCCGGGCAGCGACGCCGTCCAGTGGGATGCCATCCGCGTGAGTGCCGACGAGGCCCGGCTGGCCCCGCTCGTCGCCCAGTCGCTCGACGACCTCAGGCACCTGCTGCTGCGCGATCCCCTCAACCCGTCAGACGTCTTCCCCGCGGCCGGATCGCCTTGGTATCTCACGCTTTTCGGACGTGACTCACTGTGGGCCGCGCGGATGATGCTCCCGTTCGGCACCGAGCTCGCCGCTGGCACCCTGCGTGCTCTGGCCCGTCGTCAGGGCACCCGGCACGATGCCGAGTCGGCCGAGCAGCCCGGCAAGATTCCGCACGAGGTGCGACGCACGGCATACACGGGGTCACCTCGCATGGGTGACCTGTCGCTCCCGCCGCTCTACTACGGCACGGTCGACGCCACCGCGCTCTGGGTGACGCTCCTCGTCGAGGCGTGGCGCTGGGGACTCCCCGAGGCCGAGGTGCGCGCCCTCCTGCCGAACCTCCGGGCCGCGCTGAACTGGCTGACCGGGGACGGTCAGCCCGACGACGACGGCTTCCTCAAGTACCTCGACACCACGGGCCACGGCCTGGCCAACCAGGGCTGGAAGGACTCCGGCGACTCGATGCGGATGCGTGACGGCCGCGTGGCCGACGCCCCGATCGCCCTCGTCGAAGCCCAGGCGTATGCCGTCGAGGCGCTCACGGTCGCGGGTGACCTCCTCGCCGCGCTGGGGGAGGGCGGGGCCGATCAGGCTCGCGCCGAGGCCGCCGCACTACGCGACCGGCTCCGCGCCGCGTTCTGGGTGGACGGCGACCATGGTCGCTACCTGGCCATGGCGCTTGACGGTTCGGGCAAGCCGGTCGACGGGCTCGGGTCCAACATGGGTCACGCGCTGGGAACCGGCGCGCTCGACCCGGCCGAGGCCAGCGCCGTGGGCGCCACCGTGACGGGGGAGGAGCTGCTCGACACCTTCGGCGTGCGGACCCTGGGCACCGGCAACGGCGGGTTCAACCCGATCGGCTACCACACGGGCTCCGTGTGGACCCACGACTCGGCGATCGTCGCGCTCGGCCTGGCTCGTGAAGGCCTCACCGACCAGGCAGCCCACGTCGTGCACGCGCTGGTGGCGTCGGGCGAGGCGTTCGACTACCGCTGGCCGGAGCTCTACTCCGGGCTGCCGATGCTGGGCCGCCCGTCGCCCTACCCGGCGTCCTGCCGGCCTCAGGCGTGGTCGGCAGCCTCTGCGGGCGCCCTGCTGACGGTAGCTCTCGGGCTGCGCGCCGACCTGCCGGCCGGCGTGCTCCATGTCGACCCGATCCGACCCACCCCGTTCGGTGCCCTGCACGTCGAGGGCCTGCGACTCGGGGGGATCCCGTTCGCGGTGACGGTGACGCGCGACGGAGAGGTCCAGGTCACAGGGGTGCCGCAAGAGGTCGAGATCAGGCGGGGCGCATAGACTCGGGCGGTTCCCCCGCGGTGACAGGCCCCTGTGTCGACCGCGAACAGAAAGGACGGCGTGCGTGGGACTGCTCGAGACGATCAACGGCCCAGCCGACCTCAAGGCGCTGACGCCTGCCCAGCTCCCGGGCCTGGCCCAGGAGATCCGGGACTTCCTCGTCGAGTCGGTGTCCAAGACCGGCGGCCACCTCGGCCCCAACCTCGGCGTCGTCGAGCTGACGATCGCGCTGCACCGGGTCTTCGACAGCCCCCACGACGCCATCGTCTTCGACACGGGGCACCAGTCCTACGTCCACAAGCTGCTCACCGGCCGCCACGACTTCAGCAAGCTCAAGAAGCAGGGCGGCCTGTCGGGGTACCCGAGCCGGGCCGAGTCCGACCACGACATCGTCCAGAACTCGCACGCCTCCACCGCCCTGTCCTGGGCCGACGGCATCGCCAAGGCGAGGCGGCTGCGTGGCGAGCGCGGCCGGCATACCGTCGCGGTCATCGGTGACGGGGCACTGACGGGCGGGATGGCGTGGGAGGCGATCAACAACATCGCCGCCGACAAGGACCTGCCGCTGACCATCGTCGTCAACGACAACGAGCGGTCCTACGCCCCGACCATCGGCGGGCTGGCCGACCACCTCGCGACCCTGCGCACGACGCGCGGCTACGAACGGTTCCTCGACTGGGGCAAGAACACCCTGAGCCGCACGCCCGTCGTCGGTGGCGCGATGTACGAGACGTTGCACGGCATGAAGAAGGGGATCAAGGACATCGTCGCCCCGCAGGGGATGTTCGAGGACCTCGGCCTCAAGTACCTCGGCCCCGTCGACGGCCACGACGAGCAGGCCGTCGAGTCGGCGCTGCGCAGGGCTCGGGCGTTCGGCGGCCCGGTGCTCGTCCACGTGATCACCGAGAAGGGGCGCGGCTACGACCCGGCCCGCCAGCACGAGGGCGACCAGTGGCACGCCATCGGCAAGTTCAACCCCGAGACCGGCCTGCCGTTCGAGGTGAGCGGCCGGATCTGGACCGACGAGTTCAACGACGAGATGGTCGCCATCGGGGCGGAACGCAAGGACGTCGTCGCGCTCACCGCCGCGATGCTCATCCCCGTGGGCCTCGACGGCTTCGCCGCCGCCTACCCCGACCGCGTCTTCGACGTCGGCATCGCCGAGCAGCACGCCGTCACCATGGCCAGCGGCCTCGCGTATGCCGGCCTGCATCCGGTCGTGGCGGTCTACGCCACCTTCCTCAACCGCGCCTTCGACCAGCTCCTCATGGACTGTGCGCTGCACAAGGCTGGGGTCACGTTCGTCCTCGACCGCGCAGGCATCACCGGCAGCGACGGTGCCTCGCACAACGGCATGTGGGACATGACGATCGCCTCGGTCGTCCCCGGCCTGCGGCTGGCTGCGCCTCGTGACGGCGACCAGGTCAAGCGCCAGCTCCGCGAGGCGATCGACGTGACAGACGGCCCCACGGTGATCCGGTTCCCCAAGGGCGACGTGGGTCCGCCCCTCGCGGCGGTGCGCCAAGAGGGGGTCGTCGATGTGCTGCACGAGACCTCGACGCAGACGTGCGAGCTACTGCTCGTGGGCGTCGGCGCGTTCGCCGCAATGGCCGTGGACATCGCGGGCAAGCTTGAGGCACAAGGACATTCGGTCACGGCCGTGGACCCGCGCTGGGTGCTACCGGTCAGTGACGACCTCGTCGCGATGGCCCGCAAGGCCGGTGCTGTCGCCGTGGTCGAGGACAACCTCGTCAGCGGCGGAGTGGGTGCCGCAGTGACGTTGGCGCTCCGCGAGGCCGATGTCGACGTCCCGGTGCACGTGCACGGCATACCCAAGCGGTTCCTCGACCACGCGTCGCGCGGTCAGCTGCTCGAAGAGGTGGGGCTCACCGCCGATGCGGTGGCTACGTCGTTGGCGACGCGCCTGCGCTGAGCCGCTTGAGGCGTAGCGCCAGCTGGAGCTCCAGGGCTTCGTCCGGGCGCTGCCAGTGGGGGCCGAGCAGCGCCGAGATGCGTTCGAGCCGCTGGCTCACCGTGTTGACGTGGACGTGCAGGTCGGTGGCCGCGTGGCGAGGGCTGCCGCCGGCGTCGAAGTAGGCCTGCAGGGTCTTGACCAGCTCGGACCCGCGTCGGGTGTCGTAGTCGAGCAACGGGCCGAGGTGCTGGCGCACATAGCCGTCGACGTCCGGCGCGGAGCCGACCACGAGACCGGCGAAGCCGAGGTGGTCTGCGCTGGCGCCGGTGCCCCCGAGTCCGAGGGAGACCAGCGCCGAGACGGTGCGGACCGCCTCGCGCCAGACCGCAGGGACACCGTCGGTGAGGGTCGTCGGCCCCGCCCCACCGACGGTCACGGTCGCCAGGCGGCTGAGCCGGCGGGCCAGCTCGGTAGCCGCCTGGTGGGGGTCGTCGGACGGGAGCAGGGCGACGACGTGGCCGTCGTGCTCGCCCACGACCGACCCGTGGCCGGCCGCTGCGTGGGCGGCGAGCAGCAGGGTGCGGCGAGGCGTGTCGGTGTCCGCGTGGGCGACCAGCACGGCGTGCGCAGCGGCCGGGTCGATGCCCTGGGCCCGGGCCCTGGTCGCCAGCGAGGTGGGGTCGCCGCGACCGCTGACGAGGTCGGCGACGAGGTCGGTGCGGACGCGCTGCTCGGCCTCCGCGGCGGTGCGCTCGAACAGCAGGACGAGCGCGCTGACGACCGAAGCGCGCTCGACCGTCCGCCGGTCGGCGTCGTCGAGCACCCCGACCGCACCGAGGACGAGGATGCCGAGCGGGGTCTGTGGGGCCTTGACCGCGATCGCCCACTGGTCAGTGCGGGCGTCGTGCGCGAGTCGCCCCGAGGCCTCGGTGGCCCGCACAGCGGACGAACGGGTCAGCGCGGTCCCGGAGCCGTCGTCGGGCAGGGGTGCCGGTCCGTGGCTGCTGAGGATCTCGCCTTCGGAGTTGAGCAGCACCACCCAACCGCCGAGCAGGTCGCCGAGTGCCTTCGTGATGTCGTCGACGCCACCGCCGGCGAGCACCAGCTCGGCGAACCGGTCGTGGGCCGCGGCCGCCCGCTCGACCCCGGCGGTGTGGCGGCGGACCTCCTCGGCACTGCGGGTCTGCACGATCGATACGGCGGCGAGGGCAGCCAGCGAGCCGAGCAGGGCGACCTGGTCGGGGGAGAACGGTCGAGGTGACCGGTTGGCGGCGAACAGCACGCCGACGAAGTCGTCCTCGACCACCAGCGGCGTACCGCAGATCGAGACCAGGCCCTCGTCGCCGACGGCGCTGTCGATGGTGCCGGTGTGCTGGAACCGGTGGTCGTGCAGGTAGTCGGCGCTCCAGTAGGGCTTGCGGGTCGACGCGACGAGACCGCCCAGGCCGTCGCCGAGCGAGAGGCGCACCACCTGGAACTCGGCGCTCACGGACCCGTCGGTGGCCCGCATGTAGGTGTCACCGGCCTCGGGGTCGAAGAGGGTGAGGTAGGCGACGTCGGTGCCGAGCAGCGTGCGGGCGCGGCGGACGATCGCCTCGAGGATGCCGCTGGGGTCGCGCAGGGCCGCGAGGTCGCGGGCGGTCTCGACCAGACCGGTCAGCTCGGCCTCCCGGCGCCGGCGCGAGTCGAACGCGGCGCGCACCCGCAGGGCCAGCTCACGCGCCTCGCCGGCCTCGCCGGCCTCTCCGGCCTCCCCGGGATCGTCGGAATCGGCGGACGGATGGCTGATCGCTTCGAGCTCTGAGGCGGGCGCCCCCTCCGCGAGCAGGCGCAGCAGCGTCATCGCGGGAGAGTCGTCGTGGGCGTCCATCGAGTCGGATCCTAGGCGCCGGAACCCCCTCAGTGGGCGGTCCAGCCTCCGTCCATCGAGAACGACGAACCGGACACCGAGTCCGCGGCGCCTCCGCAGAGGAACGCGACGAGCTCGGCGACCTCCTCCGCCTCGACGAGGCGCTTCACGGCCACAGGCTCGAGCATCACCCGGCTGACCACCTCGTCCTCGGTGATGCCGTGCGACCGGGCCTGGTCGAGGATCTGCTTCTCCACCAAGGGGGTTCGCACATAGGCCGGGTTGACGCAGTTGCTCGTGACGCCGTGCTCGGCGCCCTCGAGAGCCGTCACCTTGGACAGGCCCTCCAGCCCGTGCTTGGCCGACACGTAGGCCGCTTTGTAGGGGCTGGCCCGCAACCCGTGGACGCTCGACACGTTGACGATCCGGCCCCAACCCTGCGCGTACATGTGCGGGAGGACCCGGCGGGTGAGCCGGAACGGCGAGGTCAGCATCAGCCGGATGATCAGGTCCCACGTGTCGACGGGGAACTCGTGGATCGGGCTGACGTGCTGGATGCCGGCGTTGTTGACCAGCACGTCGACGGTCCCGGGGAGGGCGTCGACCGCATCGAGGTCGGACAGGTCGACCGGGAGCGTCTCCACGGCGCCGACACCCGCGAACCGGGACAGGCCCTCCTCGTCGCGGTCGACGGCATACACGCTCGCCTTGGCGGCGACCAGCCGCTCGACGCACGCCGCACCGATGCCGCTGGCGGCACCGGTCACCAACGCAGTGCGTCCGGACAGGTCGAGCAGCGTTGGCGTCGTCGGCATTCGGCGAGACTAGGTGGGGCGCGAGCACGCGAGCATGTGGTGGCAGGCCACAGTTCGCGGTCAACCAGTGTGCGTTGGGTCACCCGATCTTCGTGGAGGGGAGCCATGGGTATGGCGTGTGGCCGGGCGCGGTGTCCACGACCATGTCGGTCGTGTCCATGACCAGAGCGGTGCGTGCCGAGCGCGCCAAGCCGGGCCTCACTGGCCTGGCCACGACAGCCATCGCACGCAGCGCCGCGCGCGGTACGTGGCGCGGTGGTGGTCCCTCGCCGAGGCGTGCCGCGAACTCGTTGAAGGTGAGGTTCTCGGGGCCGGTGACGGTCAGGACCTGTCCGCGGAGGGCTGGGTCGGTGACCGCATGGACAACCCCAGTGGCGACGTCCGACACGCACACGAAGTTGATCGGATTCTCGCCTCGTCCGAACACCTGGACCCGCCCTGACCGCGAGGCCGTGGATCTCAGGATCTCGGCCCACAGCTCGGCGAAGGCTGTCGCGCGCACCACCGTCCACGGAACACCGCTCGCCCGCAGGTGCTCCTCGGCTCGCCATTTCATGCGGAACAGCTCCATGGGGCTGTCGGGTCCGGCGCCCACGACCGACAGCATGACCACGGCCGCCCCGGCCACGGCTGCGGCATCGACGAGGTTGCGGTTGCCCAGCCAGTCGACGGACGTGGGGCTGCCGTCGCCCGACGGGGCCATGCCGTGGACGGCGCTGACGCAGACGCTCACACCGTCCATCGCGGCGTGCAGGGAAGCGACATCACGAACGTCCGCAGCCACGTGGCGGATGCCCTGGTCCGTGCAGTCGGCCGTCGAGTCGACCGGAGCGGGCCGTCGCCGCGCCACGACCAGCACCTGCTCGCCCTGCCTGCGCAGTTGTTGGACGACGAGGCGCCCGAGCCGTCCTGTGCCGCCCACCACGGCGATCATCACGGCGCTCCCCGGAGCGCGCCGGCTACGGCATCGTCCACCGTGCCGGGATCCTCGTCGACCGGCTCCAGGTAGAAGCGCACGGACTGGACCAGGTCATCAGTCACCTCGAACACCATCACCCCGCGCATCAGGTGCGCCGAGCCGTCGGGCCGGGTCCCGCGCATCTCCCACTCCGACCAGACGTGCGTGCCGTCGACAGCCGAGGCGAGCACCTCGCAGTGCAGGTCGGGCATGGCTGCGAACAGCTGTGCCCAGTTGCGGCGCACCTGCTCGCGTCCCACGAAGCCACGACTGGGGTGGGCTGGGGTCTGGTTGACGTAGCCGGGCGCGAAGCACTCGACGAGCGCGCCCAGGTGGTGCGCGTTGGTGGCGTCCACCAGTCGCTGGACGACGTCGGAGGGTGCTGCGTTGCGCGTGTCCACGGTGGCCTCGATCCCTATTGAGTACAGTGTTCTGTATCCAATAAGGAGATGATGCGCGTGCCACGCCCAACCGTCAAGAGGACCCGGCCCTACGACTCGACGGCCCGACGCATCGCAGCGGAGCAGCGACGGGCTCGGGTGCTTGACGCGGCCTCCGTGCGCTTCACCGCCGACGGGTATGCCGCGACCTCCGTTGCCGCCGTGGCGGCCGATGCGGGGGTGTCGGCGGAGATGGTCTACAAGGCATTCGGGGGCAAGCCGGGCCTGGTGCGCGCTCTGTGGTCCAGGGCGCTGGTCGGCGACGGGCCGGTGCCCGCAGAGGAGCGCAGCGACGCGCTTCCGGCTGCCCACGACGAACCACGGGACGTCGTGGCGGGGTGGGCGCGGCTCAGCATGGAGGTCGCACCGCGCGCCGCACCGGTGGCGCTGCTCGTCAGGGAGGCTGCGGCGAGCGACGGCGCCGCGGTGCGGCTGCGCGAGGAGCTCGACCAGCAACGGCTCGAGCGGATGGCGCACAACGTCGCAGCGATCCACCATCACCTGCGTCCGGGCATGAGCGTCGACGAGGCGCGGGACGTGCTCTTCGCCCTCTCCTCGCCGGAGCTCTACGAGATCCTCGTCATGCATCAGGGATGGTCGGTGGCGGCCTACGCCGACTTCGTGCGGCGGGGGATCGTCGCCGAGCTCCTCGCGGACTGAACCACGGCCACCCGGCTCAGGGGCGAGTCGCTGTCGGGGCGTGCGGCTAGCGTCGCCGTCATGCAGCTGCAGGGTCGAGTCGTCGTCGTCACCGGGGGAGCGTCGGGGTTGGGTGCGTCCCTCACCCGGGCGTTCGCGGACGTGGGGTCGCACGTCGTCGTCGCCGACAGGGACGCTGCTGCGGCTCTCGATCTCGTGACGGAGCTCCGCGAGCAGGGGCGCGCCGCGACCAAGTGCCGCTGCGACGTCACCGACGAGGACGACCTGAGCCGCCTCGTGTCGGTGGCGGACGGGCTGGGCGGTGTCCACGTGCTGGTCAACAACGCCGGCGGCTGGGGCGGGAGCCCTGAGCAGTATCCCGATGCCCCAGCAGAGGACTGGTCCGCCGTCCTCGACCTCAACCTGCGTGCGCCGATGCGCCTGCTCCAGCTCGCCCTCGCCGGGATGCGCGCACGGGGTGAGGGCGCCGTCGTGAACGTCGCATCCAGCGCGGGCATCGAGAGCTCTGCCTACGGCAGCCCACCGTATGCCGTGGCGAAGGCCGGACTCGTACGCCTCACCACGTCTCTGGCGGGCCTGACAGACGAGGGCATCCGGGTGAGCTGTGTCGTCCCCGGCTGGATCGGGCTGCCGCGGGCCTACGCCGAGTGGGCAGCCATGGCGCCCGACGAGCGGGAGCGCGGCCCCGACCTCGTCCCTCCGGAGCTCGTCGCCGACGAGGTCGTGCGGCTCGTCCGTGAGGACACCGCCGCGGGCACGGTGGTGGAGCTCCTCGACGGGTCCCACCGTCGCGTGGTCCAGCCGGACAGGTGAGGGGCGGCACCCGACCTGCGGATACCGCCCCTCGTGGTCCTGACGTCCCTAGGCGGGGACGCTTGCGGCGCCCGGCGGGAGGAATCGCTGGCCGGTCACCTTCTCCGAGACACCCTCGCGGTCGAGCAGCGGGGTGAGGCCACCGTTCCAGAACTGGAACCCGGCACCGGTGATCATGGCCAGGTCGAGGTCCATCGGAGCCGCGACGACACCCTCGTCGAGCATCCGGCGAGCCTCGTCGGCGAGGACTCCGAGCACCCGCTCACGCACCTCGTCGCTGGACAGCACGACCGGGTCGGCCGGCTTCTCGAAGAGCGCCTCGACCTCGGGGTCGACGACCGGCTTGCCCTCGGGCCAGATGTAGATGGCCGACTTCTTGGCCCCGACGACCTTGCGCAGGTTCTCCGAGACGTAGAAGCGGTCGGGAAAGGCCTTGGCGAGGGTCTCGTTGTTGTGCAGGGCGATGGCCGGACCGACCAGGCCGAGCAGGATGAACGGCGGCATGGGGGCGAGCCCGGCGAAGGCGCGGTCGGCGACCTCGATCGGGGTCCCCTCGTCGACGACCTTGGCGACCTCGCCCATGAACCGGCCGAGCAGCCGGTTGACGATGAACGACGGGCTGTCCTTGACCAGGATGGTGGTCTTCTTCAGCGTCTTGCCGGTCGCGAAGGCCGTGGCGAGCGTCGCGTCGTCCGTCTGCTCGCCCTTGATGATCTCGAGCAGCGGCATGACGGCGACCGGGTTGAAGAAGTGGAAGCCGACGACCCGCTCGGGGTGCTGCAGGTCCGCCGCCATCTCGGTGATCGACAGCGACGACGTGTTGGTCGCCAGCACGCACTCAGGCGTGACGATGGCCTCGACCTCGGCCCAGACGGTCTTCTTGACGGACATCTCCTCGAACACCGCCTCGATGACGAAGTCGGCATCGACGAAGCCGTCCTTGGACGTGGCGCCGGTGACCAGGCCCTTGAGCCGGTTGGCCTTGTCGGGGCTCACGCGGCGCTTGCCGAGCAGCTTGTCGACCTCGGCGTGGACGTAGCCGACGCCCTTGGCGACGCGCTCCTCGTCGAGATCGGTCATCACGACCGGCACCTCGAGGCGCTGCGCGAACAGCAGGGCGAGCTGGCTGGCCATCAGCCCGGCGCCGACGATGCCGACCTTGGTGACCTTGCGGGCCAGGGCCTTGTCGGGTGCACCGGCGGGGCGCTTGGCCCGACGCTGGACGAGGTCGAAGGAGTAGAGCCCTGCGCGCAGCTCGTCACCCATGACCAGGTCGGCCAGGGCTTCGTCCTCGGCAGCGAAGGCCTCGTCCCGGGTGGCGGTGCGGGCGGCCTCGACGAGCGCGAGGGCGCGGTATGGCGCGGGCGCCTTGCCGCCCGTCTTGAGGTCGACCAGGCCCTTGGCAGCCTTGAGTGCTGCGGTCCACTCGGCCTCGTCGCGGGAGACGCCGTTGCCGTCCTGGGTGCTGCGTTCGACGGTGGTCTCGCCGTTGAGGACGGACGCCGCCCAGAGCAGCGACTCCTCGAGGAAGTCGGCCGGCGCGAGCAGCACATCGGCGATGCCGAGCTCGAAGGCCTGCGGCCCCTTGAGCATCCGGTTCATGTTCATCGGGTTCTCGATGATGACCTTGAGCGCGTTCACCGGGCCGACCAGGTTGGGCAGCAGGTAGCAGCCGCCCCAGCCGGGGACGAGCCCGAGGAAGGTCTCCGGGAGCGCCAGAGCCGGGACTCCTGCGGAGATGGTGCGGTAGTCGACGGACAGCGCGATCTCGACGCCGCCGCCCATCGCCGCACCGTTGACGAACGCGAACGTCGGGACCGGCAGGTCCATGATCGCCGCGAAGGCCGCGTGACCGGCGCGGGCGACCTCGATCGCCTGCTCGCGGTCGCCGGCCTGCGACACGGCCTTGAGGTCTGCACCGACGGCGAAGATGAACGGCTTCCCGGTGATGCCGACGGCCTGGATCTCACCGGCGTCCGCGCGGGTGCGCAGGGCGTCGACGGTGGCCTTGAGCCCGACGATCGTCTGCGGCCCGAAGGTGTTGGGCTTGGTGTGGTCGAACCCGTTGTCCAGCGTGATCAGCGCCAGGGTGCCGGCATTGCCGGGGAGGACGACGTCGCGCACGGGGGTGTGCGTCACTATCTCGTCGAAGCCAGGCTTCTGCGTTGCGGTCGTGTCGTGGGTGGTTGCCTCGCTCATGCCGCGACCTCCTTGCCGTAGTCAGCGTGGTGGGGGTTCTCCCAGATGACGGAGGCACCCATGCCGATGCCGATGCACATGGCGGTCAGGCCGTAGCGCACCTCCGGGTGCTCCTCGAACTGGCGGGCCAGCTGCGTCATCAGGCGCACGCCCGACGACGCAAGGGGGTGGCCGACGGCGATGGCGCCGCCGTACTGGTTGACGCGGGGGTCGTCGTCGGCGATGTCGAAGTGCTCCAGGAAGGCCAGCACCTGCACGGCGAAGGCCTCGTTGAGCTCGAACAGCCCGATGTCCTCGATCGTCAGGCCGGCCTTGGCCAGTGCCTTCTCGGTGGCGGGGACCGGGCCGATGCCCATGACCTCGGGTTCGACGCCCACGAAGGAGAAGTCGACCAGCCGCATCTTCACGGGCAGGCCCAGCTCTCGCGCCGCGGTCTCCGAGGCGAGGATGCAGGCGGTGGCGCCGTCGTTGAGCCCGGCGGAGTTGCCCGCGCTGACGTTGCCGTGCGGGCGGAACGGCGTCTTGAGCGACGCGAGGTCCTCGACCGTGGTGCCGGGGCGGGGCGGCTCGTCCTGGGTGGCGAGGCCATAGCCCAGCTCCTGGTGGCGCGTGGCGACCGGCACCAGGTCGGGCTGGATCTGGTCGTTCGCGTAGGCCTTGGCGAGCTTGTCCTGGGACCCCACGGCATACGCGTCGCTGCGGTCCTTGGTGATCGACGGGAACCGGTCGTGCAGGTTCTCGGCGGTGGAACCCATGACGAGGGCGGAGGGGTCGACGAGCTTCTCGGCCACGATCCGCGGGTTGGGGTCGACGCCCTCACCCATCGGGTGGCGACCCATGTGCTCGACGCCGCCGGCGATGGCGATGTCGATGGAGCCGAACGCGATCGAGCTTGCCGTCGTGGTCACCGCGGTCATGGCGCCGGCGCACATGCGGTCGATCGAGTAGCCGGGCGTGGTCTTGGGCAGGCCGGACAGGAGCGCGGCCATCCGGCCGAGGGTCAGGCCCTGGTCGCCGATCTGGGTGGTGGCGGCGATGGCGACCTCCTCCACGCGCTCCGGGGGGAGCTCGGGGTGGCGGCGCATCAGCTCGCGGATGCAGCGGATGACGAGGTCGTCGGCGCGCGTCTGGGCGTACATGCCCTTGTCGCCGGCCTTGCCGAACGGCGTGCGAACACCATCGACGAACACGACCTCATGAAGGGTGCGGGGCACGGGTGGCCTCCCTGAGCAGTGGTGGGATCACCGGTATGCCGGTGGGTACGCCTCCGATGCTACTTCTCAGTAACAACGTGGTCACCAGAACCCGCGCGTGAGAGCCGTCACCCGCGACGGTCGCCAGCGGTCGGTCAGGCGTCGGGGTTGGCCTCGAAGGCTGTCTGGATCATCGGCGCGACCACAGCGGTCTGCCAGTGCCGGGCCCCGAGTGCGGAGAGGGCCTCGGCGAACCCTGCGGCGGTCTGGTCAGCGGGCGGGGTCCAGATGACCCGGCGCAGGGGTTCGGGGGACAGGACGTTCTCGACCGGGATGACGTGCTCGGCGGCGAACGCCGTCAATGCTTCGCGGGTGGCGGTGAGCCGGGCGGCGGCCACCGGGTTGCGCTCGGCCCAGGCGCGCTGGGGCGGTGGGCCGTCCGAGCGCAGCGTCATCGGCGGCAGGTCGCCCTCGGGGATCGCGTTCGCCCGGGTGACGGCATCGAGCCACTGTCGCTGGTAGCGCCGGAGCGACCGGTGGCCACCGGGCAGCGCACCGGGGTTGGCTGGTGACTCCATGGCCACCTCGACGAGCACGGCGTCGGGGAGCACTCGGCCCGGGGAGACGTCACGGTCCTGGGCGATCTGGTCGCGGGTCTCCCACAGCTCGCGGACGACGGCCGCGATCCGGCGGTGCCGGACGCGGTGCATGCCGCTCGTGCGCCGCCATGGGTCGACCCGCTGGGCCGGTCCGGTGAAGTCCAGCAGCGCCTCGAACTCCTCGCGTGCCCAGCTGTCCTTGCCCTGCTTGGCGAGGTCGACGCCCATCAGGTTGCGCACGTCGACGAGCACCTCGACGTCGAGCGCGGCGTAGCGCAGCCACGGCTCGGGCAGCGGTCGGGTGGACCAGTCGACGGCGGAGTGCTCCTTGGCCAGCGACAGGCCGAGGTAGTGCTCGACGACGGCGGCCAGCCCGACACGCGGCAGCCCGAGCAACCGCCCGGCGAGCTCGGTGTCGAACAGCTGCTGCGGTCGCAGTCCCACCTCCGCGAGGCAGGCGAGGTCCTGGGTGGCCGCGTGCAGGATCCACTCGGCACTGCCGATGGCGTCGTTGACGGGGGACAGGTCAGGACAGGCGATCGGGTCGATCAACCAGGTGCCGGAGCCTTCGCGCCGCACCTGCACGAGGTAGGCGCGCTGGCCGTAGCGGTAGCCGCTGGCTCGCTCGGCGTCGAGGGCCACCGGACCCTCGCCGTCGGCGATCGCGCGCGCCGCATCCATCAGGGCCCGCTCGTCCTCGACGACCGGCGGCACGCCGTCGACAGGCATGTCGAGCGGAGTCAGCTCGATGGCTGGTTCCTGCTCGAGCTCGGCCTGCTCGGGGTCCACCGCCTGGTCGGCGGTGGCGTCGGTGTCGGTCACCGGCTCAACCTATCGGGCCAGCACCCGCCAGCACGAAGGAAGACGTCAGCACTCCACAGTTAACGGCGTGGTCCCGGCAGGGCGATGACACCCTCCGGCAGGGGCGGCAGTCCCGCGATGGTGCACAGCAGGTCGGACCAGGCGACGAGGTGGGCGCCGACGTTGCCGGCCACCGGGGTCCACGAGGCGCGGACCTCCATCTCGACGCTTGCTGGCCGGTCGGACAGTCCGGCGAAGCTCTCGGAGACCACCCTCGTGACGGTGCCGGCCTCGGCGGTGTAGCCCAGGTGATGACTGGCCAGGGCGTCGGTCAGCCAGGACCAGCCGACCGCCCCGAGCATCGGGTCGTTGGCGAGCTCTGGCTCGAGCTCGGCCCGCGCGAACGTCACCGCACGCCAGGCCCCGTCCCACGGGTCGGGGATGGAGGGATCGTGCAGGAGCACGAACCGTCCCGACGCGAGCTCGTCCTCGTCGTCGGCGGCGCCCACCACCTCGGCGGTGAGGGCCACGGCATACGGCGCGATGCGTTGCGGAGCGGGCACCTCGGTGAGGCGCACCTCGGGGCGCAGACGCGCCCCGCGCAGGTCGCTGAGCGCCTGCGTGAACTCGGGTGATTGGTCGCCAGGGACCGTTCGGCTGCCCACCATCAGAGGGTATGCCGCGGCGTCGGATATCACAGGGAGGTTGCCGTCCGCGTCGTGTCGCGGTGACCGGTACCGTGCGCCCATGCTCTCCCTGCTCGCGCTCGCGTCCAGTGCCTGCTGGGGCGCCTCGGACTTCTTCGCCGGGCTGTTCTCCCGGCGCCGCCCGGCCATCGCGGTCGTCGGCTGGACCCAGTCGCTGGCGTTCCTCGTGCTGTGCGTCGTGGTCGCAGTGCGCTGGGACCACGTCACCTGGACCGGGTGGCCGCTGTGGTCCGTCGGGGCCGCCGTCGCCGGGGTCGCCGGGCTGCTGTGCTTCTACACCGCGCTCGCCACCGGCACGATCGGCGTCGTCGCGCCGATCGCGGCCCTGGGTGTGGCCGTCCCCGTGCTGCTGGGGGTGGCCACCGGCGACGAGCCGTCCTCATGGACCTGGGTGGGCATCGTCGTCGCCGTCGTCGGCGTGACCCTCGCATCCGGCCCCGAGCTGAGCGGCGGGGTGTCGCCGCGGCCGGTGGTGCTGGCGGGAGTGGCCGCGGTGGGGTTCGGCTTCGCGCTGTTCTGCATCGACCGGGGCGCCCGGTCCTCGATCCTGATGACCCTGTGGGGCATGCGTGGGGTGTCCTTCGTCGTGTTCGTGACGTTGGCGCTGGTGCTGCGCTCGCGAGGCGGGGTGGTGGCGCGCGAGGTGCCTGTGCTCGCCCTCATCGGGTGCGGCGACATGGTCGCCAACCTGCTGTTCGGGATCGCGTCCTCGCGGGGCCAGGTCAGCGTGGCCAGCGTGCTCGCCTCGCTCTACCCGGTCGTCACCATCGTGCTGGCCCGCCTCCTGCTCAAGGAACGGCTGCGCAGGATCCAGCAGGTGGGGGCCGTGCTGTCGCTCACCGGAGCGGCGATCATCGCCCTCTGAGGCTGGTCCGAGCGGCTGTCGCAGCCACCTAGAATTGCCGGGTGACCTCCCCCTCCGACTCCGCCCTGGTCCGTGCTGCCCGCTGCCAACCGGTGACCCACACGCCGGTCTGGTTCATGCGCCAGGCCGGGCGCTCGCTGCCGGAGTACCGCAAGGTGCGTGAGGGCGTCGGCATGCTCGAGTCCTGCCGTCGCCCCGACCTGGTCACCGAGATCACCCTCCAGCCGGTGCGCCGCCACGGGGTGGACGCCGCGATCTTCTTCTCGGACATCGTCGTGCCGCTGGCCGCGGTCGGGGTCGACCTCGACATCGTCCCCGGGGTCGGGCCGGTCGTCGCGAAACCGGTCCGCACGCGTGGCGACCTCGACCGACTGCCTGAGCTCACGCCCGAGCACGTCCCCTACATCACCGAAGCCGTCGGCCTGCTCACCGCCGAGCTGGGCGACACGCCCCTCATCGGCTTCGCCGGGGCGCCCTTCACGTTGGCCAGCTACCTCGTCGAGGGCGGCCCCAGCAAGAACCACGAGCACACCAAGGCGCTGATGTACGGCGATCCCGAGCTTTGGCACGACCTGTGCGCCAGGCTGGCCCAGATCTCCGGCACCTTCCTCGACGTCCAGGCCGCTGCGGGTGCCTCAGCCGTCCAGCTGTTCGACTCCTGGGTCGGTGCCCTGCCCCGCGCCGACTACGAGCGCTTCGTGGCCCCGCACTCGACTGTCGCGCTCGCCGCGGTGTCCGCACGCGGCATACCCACCATCCACTTCGGGGTCGGCACCGGCGAGCTGCTGCCGGCCATGGGCGCCGTCGGGGCCGACGTCGTGGGCGTCGACTACCGCGTGTCCCTCACCGACGCGCTCGCCCGCCTCGATGGCTCGTATGCCGTGCAGGGCAACCTCGACCCCGCCCTCCTCTTCGCGCCGTGGGAGGCGTTGGAGGCCAAGGTCCGTTCGATCGTCGATGAGGGCCGGGCGGCACCGGGGCACATCTTCAACCTCGGCCACGGCGTGCTGCCCGACACCGACCCCGACGTGCTGACCCGCGTCGTCGAACTGGTGCACGAGGTCGGCCAGCGCTGACGCGCTGACCGACTCCTCACGACTACTGGGGCAGGACGGCGGGCGGCGGAGCCAGGGCCCGACGGCGACGCAGGAACACCAGCACAGGCAGCCCGAGCAGGGCGAACAGGACCAGGAACGGCAGCATCGCACCGAGGATGGTCAGCAGCACCGTCGCCGACCCGGTGAACGCGTCCCAGCCACCCTTGAGCCCGGCCAGGAAGCCGGCGTCGTCGGTCTGCTTGACGATGGCGTTCGGCTCGGTGGTGAGGCTGATCTGGATGGGGGAGCGGGCGACGCTGCCCTTGAGCGAGGCGAGCTGCGCCTCGAGGGCCTCGAGGTCGGACTGGCGTCGGGTCAGCTCGGCCTCCATGGCGACGATCTGGTTGAGGTCCTTGGCCTGCTGAAGGAAGGCGCGGACGCGCTCGACGCTGACCCGCATCGTCTCGAGCCGCGACGCGGTGTCGACGATCTGGCCGCCGACGTTCTCGCTGGAGCTGGTCGAACGGATCACCGTGCCGACCGAACCGAGCTCGGCGAGGACCCGGTCGAGCTCGGTGGAGGGCACCGAGATGGTGATCTCGCCGTAGGTCGTGGCCGTCACCCTCGCGGAGTCGGCCAGGGGGGTGTTGCCGTCAGCTGTGCCGATGTTCTCCGAGAGGACGATGCCCTGGGCGGTGGCCGTGGTGGCTCGCACCTTGGCGACGGCCTGCCCGATGTTCTTGACCTGCAACGCCACCGCGGCCCGGCGTGCCAGCGACTCCTGGTTCGCCGCGAGGTTGGCCGTCGTGACCGGGTTGGCGGCGCTGCCGGACGAAGGCTTCGCCGAGTCGCCGGCGACGGCGCCGTTCCCGCCGGAAGCGGGGGTGTCGCCGCGTGACGACTCGTTGGACCCGCCGTCCGCGACCGAGGCGGCACTACCGGCGCTGCTGTCGCTCGAACCGCCGCCGCCGCAGGCGGCGAGCGCGAACGCTGCGAGAAGGGCTGCGCCGATGGCGGCGGTGCTGCGGGGCTGACGAACACGGAACATGGCGACCCCCTGGTCGTGTCGGGCTGTCGTGGCGGGCTGCCGATCCCGGCGCGAGGCCCAGGTCGTGGGCTGCGGTGCTGGCTTCGGCGGTGCGGAATACCGGTGCGACTCGCGTCGTGGGCCTGACGTTCCCACCCGGTGGTGTCGAAACAGTCACGATCTTGAAAGGGTGTGGCCATGGTCGGATCACGAATCCTCATCGTCGGGGGAGGCATTGCTGGGCTTGCCTGCGCTTGGGAGCTGTCGCATGCGCTTCCCGACGCGACCATCACGCTCCTCGACGCCGGCGACCGCCCCGGTGGCAAGCTGCGACGCGAGCCGCTGGCCGGGGTTGCGCTGGACGTTGGTGCGGAGTCGATGCTGGCAAGGCGGTCTGAGGCGCTCGACCTGATGAGTGAGCTCGGCCTGGATGACCAGGTCGTCCACCCGGCCACCACGTCCGCATCCATCTGGTCGCGCGGCGACCTCCACCCGATGCCCAAGGGCACCCTGATGGGGATCCCGTCGCCTGCGTCCTCGGCGCTCGGCATCCTCTCTGCGGACGAGGTGGCGCGTGCGGAGGCCGAAACGCCTTGGGACAATGGCGATTTCGATGATGTGTCGGTCGGCGACTATGTCGCCGCACGGATGGGGGACGCGGTCGTCGACCGTCTCGTCGAGCCGCTCCTCGGCGGGGTGTATGCCGGCAGGGCCCGTTCCCTGTCCTTGCGCGCCTGCCTGCCGCAGGTGTTCGCCGGTGCCCGGCGAGGCGAGTCCCTCACGAACGCCGCGGCGGCTGCGGCGATGGTGGCGACCGACTCGCTGGCTCCCGTCGACCAGGCCCGGGTCAGGCCGGTCTTCGCGGGGCTCGAGGGTGGGGTCGGTCGACTGGCCGAGGTGCTCACCGACGAGCTCCGCTCCCGGGGAGTGACGATCCGCAGCAGCACCATCGTCCGCGAGCTGCACCGTGAACCGGACACCGCCGGAGGCGGGTGGTCGGTCGTCGTCGGTCCCCAGCCGCGACCCGAACGGTTGCCGGCCGACGCCGTCGTCGTCGCCGTCCCGGCCGCGCCTGCCAGCCGCCTGTTGGCTGCCAACCTGCCCGACGCAGCCCGAGCGCTGCGCGAGATCGAGTACGCCTCGATGGCCATCGTCACCCTCGCGGTCGGTGCCGACGGTCCTGGAACGGTGCCACTTCGGGGCTCCGGGTTCCTCGTGCCGGCGGTCGAGGGGCGCACCATCAAGGCCAGCACGTTCTCGTCGACCAAGTGGCGCTGGACCGCCGAGGCGGCCGGAGACCTGTCCTTCCTGCGCGCCTCGGTCGGCAGGTTCGGTGAGACGTTCGACCTCCAGCGCCCCGACGAGGAGCTCGTGGCCATCGCCGTCGCCGAGGTGAGCGAGGCCCTGGGCCACCAGCTGCCGCGCATCGCCGACACCCACGTCCAGCGCTGGGGCGGTGCCCTGCCGCAGTACACCGTCGGGCACGTGGACCGGGTGGACCGGATCCGGGCCGCGACGGCGGCCGCGCCCGGGCTGGAACTGGCCGGCGCGGCATACCAGGGAGTGGGGATCCCGGCCTGCATCGCGAGTGGTCGTTCGGCGGCGCAGACGGTGGTGACCCACCTGCGGACGCTCGCGGCCGGCACGGGAGGATAGGGGCATGAGTGAGCTGCACCCGTCCAACCCGAACGCCGCCCGGATCCGCGAGATCAACGACTCGATCCGCTATGCCATGTGGTCGGTGTTCTCCGTCACCGCGCCGCTCGGTGACAACCGGGACGTGCTGGCCAAGGAGGTCGAGGACCTCTTCGCCCAGCTCGAGGCGGAGGGTGTGGTGACGCGCGGCGTCTACGACATCGGTGGCCTGCGCGCCGACGCCGACTTCATGGTCTGGTGGCACGCCGAGCGGATCGAGGACGTGCAGCGCGCTTACCGCTCGCTGCTGCGTACTGAGCTCGGGATGCTGCTCGAACCCACTTGGTCGGCGGCCGCGTTGCACCGCCCCGCGGAGTTCAACAAGAGCCACATCCCGGCGTTCCTCGGTGACGAGCCGCCCAAGGACTTCATCTGCGTCTACCCGTTCGTGCGCTCCTACGAGTGGTACCTGCTCCCGGACGCCGAGCGCCGCGACATGCTGCGCGAGCACGGCCAGCAGGCCCGGGACTTCCCTGACGTGCGGGCCAACACGATCGCGTCGTTCGCGCTCAACGACTACGAGTGGATCCTGGCCTTCGAAGCGGACGAGCTGCACCGGATCGTCGACCTGATGCGTGAGCTGCGGGCCTCGAGGGCGCGCATGCACGTCCGCGAGGAGCTGCCGTTCCACACCGGGCGGCGCGTGGAGGTCGGCGAGCTGCTCGCCTCGCTGCGCTGACCTGACTCGCCCGTCGAGCAATCCCCGACAACTGCAATCTAGGGGTTGCACTTCTTGAATTGACATGCAACCATCAAGTTGCAGTCAATCGAGGAGGTAGGGCGATGACACACAAGGTGCAACCGCACGCGACGCTGGTGCTCGCGGTCCTGTTCACGGGCGCGTTCACCATGGGGTGCGCCGAGATGCTCGTCGTGGGGATGCTCGACCTGATCAGCACGGACCTGGGTGTGTCGGTGCCGGCTGCAGGTGCGCTGGTGACCGCCAACGCGCTGGGGCTCGCGATCGGTGGCCCGCTGCTGACCCTGGCGACCACCCGGTTCGACCGCCGTGCGGTGCTCATCGGCACGACCGCGGTCTTCGTGCTGGCCAACCTGCTGCCCGCGTTGTTCGCGGACTACCAGCTCTTCCTGGTGGCCCGCGTCGTCATCGGCGCGGTCCAAGGGCTCTTCATCGCCGCTGCGATGATGGCGGCGACCTCGATCGTGCCCCCAGAGCGGTCCGGCCGCGCGATGGCCCTGGTCATCTCCGGCTTTGCGATGGCCAGTGCCGTCGGTCTGCCCTGGGCACCCTGCTCGGACAGGCCGTCGGGTGGCGCGGGTCGTTCGCCGCCGTGGTTGTCGTCGCCGGTGTGGTGCTGGTGACCGCGATGGTCGTCCTACCCTCGGTGCCGGGCGCGGACGACAGTGGGGCGGCCGGCCAGGCCCGTCATGCCTTCGCCCCACGCGTGCTCGCGGTCCTCGGGCTCTGCGCCCTGGTCTTCATGGCGATCCAGTCCGCGCTGACCTACCTCGTGCCCTTCCTCAACCAGGTCACGGGAGTCTCCGGCGCAACGGTCAGCGCGTTCCTGCTGGCCTACGGCGTGTCCACGGCGCTGGGGTCCTACGCCGGAGGTCGGTTCGCCGACTCGAACGCCTCGCGGACCCTGGTCATCGGGACGATCGGCGTCACCGCATCCCTGCTCGCCGTGGAGCTGCTCGCCGTGGAGCTGTTCGACGGCAGCGCGTGGTTGACGGCGCTCGCCGTCGTCGGCATCGGGCTGTTCGGGATGACACCCGTCCCAAGACCAACGCACAACCAACGAGAGGAAAGATCATGATCAGCATGACGAACAACCAGGCAGCAGTCGTCGACGCGGACGCGTTCACCGTCCGTCGCACCATCCGCATCGCCGCACCCATCGAGAAGGTGTGGGCAGCAGTCACCGAGCCGGAGCACATCTCCACCTGGTTCGGGCAGGCGCGCTTCGAGGGTTCGGGCATCGGGGCGCACGGCACCCTGAACTTCCCGGACTACCCTCCGGTGCCGATCCGCGTCGAGGCGCTCGACGCGCCCCGGATGGTGTCGTACCGCTGGGGAAACGACGACGCCAGCCCCGTGACCACCGACGAGGTGGACGACGACCACTCGACGGTCTTCACCTTCACCCTCGAGCCGCTGCCGGACGGGACCCAGCTCACCGTCGTCGAAACCGGTTTCGAGATCACCTCCGACCCCGCCGCGAACCTCGAGAGCCACCGCGGTGGCTGGGACAGCGAGCTCGACAAGCTCGTCGCCCTGTTCGAGGGTCACTCGTGACGATAGGGACGCTGGCTCCGGTGTGTGCCGCGCTGGGGGACGAGACCCGGTGGACCATCCTGTCGGCACTCGGCGAGGGCGACGCTTCGGCGTCCGCCCTCGCCGGGCGCCTCCCGGTGTCCCGCCAGGCGATCGCCAAGCACCTTGCCGTCCTCCAGGAGGTCGGCCTGGTCGAGCCGGTGCGGGTCGGCCGCGAGGTGCAGTACCGCGTGCTCGGCTCACACCTGAGCGACGTGGCGCACCGGCTCGACGCGATCGGTGCCGAGTGGGACCGTCGCCTCGCGGCGATCAAGGAGATCGCCGAAGGGCTGTAGCTCTCCCCGAGTTCGCACCGCGTCGGCCCTCACAGGACTCTCTCAGGGCGGAGGAGCAGGCTCGGGCCGTGACTGCGTTCGCCCCGGCCGACCTGGTCACCAGCTGGGTGGTGTCTCCGTTCGGGACGGGCCTTGCCCTGTTCCTCACCGTGTCGTATGCCGCGGGCCTGGTCGCGCTGCGACGCTCGGGCGAGGCGGTCCCCGTGCTGCGTTCGCTCGCCTACTACGTGGTGGGCGTCGGCTCCCTGGTGCTGGCCACCGATGGTGGTCTGGCGGCATCCCGAGGCACGTCGTTCGTGGCCGCCGCGGCGCAGTCGGCGGTCCTTGCCGCAGTCACTCCGGTCGGCATCGCGCTCGGTGACCCGGTCGGGCTGGCGCGCCGCGCGCTGGGCGCTGGGCGGACGCGCGGCCTGGACCGGCTCCTGGGCAGTCGGGGCGCGAGGGTGGTGATGTTTCCGCTGCTCGCCTCCGTCGTCGCGACGGCCCTGCACCTGTTGCTCTTCACCACCCCGTGGCTCGCGGGGTCGGTCTCGCACGGCTGGCTGCGTGAGGCCACGTATGCCGTGCTGCTCGTCAGCGGGCTGGTCTTCGTCCTGCCGCTGCTGACCGAGGAGCTGGTCCCGGCGTGGTGCACGGCTGGGGTGCTGGTCCTGATCGCGTTCGTCGACGGGCTCCTCGACGCGGTGCCTGGCGTCGTGGTGATGGCTTCGCCGGCACTGCTCGGTGCGCCGGTCGCGACCTTCCTCGCCGCCCAGGACGCGCTCTGGCAGCAGCGGCTCGGTGGTGGTGCGATGTTCGGCGTTGCCGAGGTGGTCGGGCTACCACTGCTCGCCGCCACCGTCCTGGCGTGGGTCCGGTCCGACGCGCGTGAGGCCGCCATCGTCGACGCCCGGCTGGATCGCGAGGCGCGCGAGCGTCAGGGCGACGACGGGGCGCCCGACGGGGTGCGGGACCGTCCCTGGTGGGAGACGGACCCGCGGTTCACCCGCCGGTCCCCCTAGGTCTGCCGCGTCAGTCAGCTGTCCGACTTCGGGCGCATCGTGAGGCTGATGCTGTTGATGCAGTAGCGCTGGTCGGTGGGGGTGCCGTAGCCCTCACCCTCGAAGACGTGCCCGAGGTGGCTGCCGCAGTTGGCGCACCGCACCTCGACCCGCTTCATCCCCATGTCGTAGTCCTCGAGGTACTCGACCGTGTCGCCGGCGAGGGGGGAGTAGAACGACGGCCACCCGCAGTGGCTGTCGAACTTGGTGTCGGAGGTGAACAGCTCGGCGCCGCAGGCCCGACAGGCGTAGACGCCCTCGGCCTTGGTGTCGGTGTACTCCCCGACGAACGGCCGCTCGGTGCCCGCCTGGCGCAGCACCTGGTACTCGGCCGGGCTCAGCTCCTCGCGCCACTGCTCGTCGGTCTTGGTGACGGCATAGCTGCGGTCGGTCTTGTCCATGCTCACGGTTCGGCTCCTTCGCGCGCCAGTGATTTGCCTTCGTCTGACTTCGTGTCCAAATACCTTCACGTCCATCACAACGCAATCGGTCTCGATTCTGGTCCCGCAGATCCTTACGTATCCCTGACGGGCCTGCGGATAGGCTCGCGCCATGGCGGCCAAAGCAACAGAGCTGGAAGTCCCCGGGGGACCTGACGGATCACGACTGGTGCGGATTTCGAGCCCGGAGCGGCTGATCTGGCCGGACGACGGCATCACCAAGCTCGACCTGGCGCAGTACGCGGTCGACGTCTCGGACGGCTTCATGCGGGCCCTCGGCGACCGTCCCGTGACGCTGCAACGGTTCCCCGAGGGCATCAGCGGCGAGGAGTTCTGGACCAAGAACCCGCCGAAGGGCATGCCCGACTTCATCAACCCCGTCATGTGCACCTACCCCTCGGGGCGCAAGCACCTCCAGGTCGTCGTGGAGGAGCCGGCCGCCGTCGTGTGGGCGATGCAGATGAACACGGTGACCTTCCACCCCTGGCCGGTCCGCACGAGCAACGTCGACAACCCCGACGAGCTGCGCATCGACCTCGACCCGCAGCCGGGCCGGGACTTCAAGGACTCGGTCGAGGCGGCCCTCGTGCTGCGTGAGCTGCTCACCGAGCTGGGTCTCACGGGTTGGGCCAAGACCTCCGGCAACCGCGGCGTGCACGTCTTCGTCCGCGTCGCCCCGACCCACGAGTTCCTGGACGTGCGGCACGGCGTCATCGGCATCGCCCGCGAGCTCGAGCGCCGGCTGCCCGACCTCGTCACCACCTCCTGGTGGAAGGAGGAGCGGGGCGAAAAGGTCTTCGTGGACTTCAACCAGGCCTGCCGTGACCGCACCATCGCGTCCGCCTACAGCCCCCGCCCGCTCCCCGGAGCGCCGGTGAGTATGCCGGTCAGCTGGGACGCCTTGTCGGGTGTCAGTCCCGGTGACTTCACCGTCAAGACGGTGCCGGCGATCCTTGCGGCGGACGGTGATGCCTGGGCTGGGATCGACGACGCTGTGGGCGACGTGGCTGCCGCGATCGCGCTGTGGGACAAGGACATCAACGAGCGCGGGCTCGGCGAGCTCAACTTCCCGCCGGACTACCCCAAGATGCCGGGCGAGCCGCCGCGGGTGCAGCCGAGCAAGCGTCGCAAGGACAAGTCCGACGAGGACTACATGCCGCCCAAGGCGGAGCGCGACGCAGACCTGCGCTCGGTGTGGGGGCCGGTCATGCCTCCGGTCGCCCCGATGCTGGCCAAGCCGGTGAAGGGCATCCCGACCGGTGACTTCCTCTTCGAGCCCAAGTGGGACGGGTTCCGCTCGATCATCTTCCGCTCGGGTGACCAGGTCGAGATCGGCAGCCGGAACGAGAAGCCGATGACCCGCTACTTCCCTGAGGTCGTGGAGGCAGTCCTCGCGAACTTCCCCGAGAAGTGCGTCGTGGACGGCGAGATCGTCCTCATCGGCGGCTCTGGCGACCGGCTCGACTTCGACGCGCTCCAGCAACGGATCCACCCGGCCGCGAGCCGCGTCAAGAAGCTTGCGGCCGAGACGCCGGCGAGCTTTGTGGCGTTCGACCTGCTGGCCCTGGGGGAGGACGACCTGACCGAGCGGCCGTTCGCAGAGCGGCGGGAGCTGCTCGAGCGGGCGCTGGCCGACGTGCAGCCGCCCATCCACCTGACCAGGGCGACCCGGGACCCAGCGGTCGCCCAGGAGTGGTTCGAGCAGTTCGAAGGGGCCGGGCTGGACGGCGTCATCGCCAAGCCGCTGGACATCGGCTACGTCCCCGACAAGCGGCTGATGCTCAAGATCAAGCACGAGCGCACCGCGGACTGCGTCGTCGCGGGCTACCGCACCCACAAGACCGGGGACGACCTCATCGGCTCGGTCCTGCTCGGCCTCTACACCGACGAGGGATCGCTGATGAGCGTCGGTGTGATCGGGGCGTTCCCGATGGCCCGCCGCAAGGAGCTCTTCGAGGAGCTCCAGCCGCTGGTCACCGACTTCGACGACCACCCGTGGGCGTGGGCCAAGGAGGAGATGGGCAGCAGGACCCCGACCAGTGGTGCCGGCAGCCGCTGGAACTCCGGCAAGGACCTGTCGTTCACGCCACTGCGGCCCGAGCGCGTGGTCGAGGTCAAGTACGACCACATGGAGGGTGCCCGGTTCCGCCACACCGCCCAGTTCGTCCGCTGGCGCGAGGACCGGACCCCCGAGTCCTGCACCTACGACCAGCTGGAGGAGCCCGTCAGCTTCGACCTCGCCGACGTGCTGGGGGAGAAGTAGTGGCCTCCACGTCGACCCCGATGTCGCCCGGACGCAAGGCGGCCGTCGCAGGAGCGGTGAGCGTTGGTTCGGTGCTCGCCGCCGGGGCCCTGACCACGGTGGGTGCGGCGACCTACTTCGCCCGGCGGGTGCTCACGCCCGACCGACAGCGTCCCGACGACACCCAGATCCTTGCCGTCACCGACGACTCGGTCACCCTGGGCGTGAGTCCCGAGACCGTCTCGCCGGGACGCTACGGCCTGTGGTTGGACGGCGACAGCGGTCACGCCCGGCTCGGCGAGGTCCTGGAGCTCGACGAGGGGTCGGGCCGCGTGCGTCGAGAGCTGCTGGGCGTCGACTTCGGCCACTTGGCGGGCGGTTTCGGGCGGTGGAACCAGTACTACTTCGCGAGCCCGCCTGACCGCTCGCTGGGGCTGCCGACTGAGTACGTCGACGTGCTCACCGAGCTCGGCACCATGCCGGCCTGGGTGGTGCCAGCGGCCACCCCGTCCCACCGCTGGGCGATCCTCGTCCACGGCCGGGGTGCGCGCCGCCACGAGGGCCTGCGCGCAGTGAAGCCGCTGCACGACAGCGGGATCAACGTCATCATCCCCAGCTACCGCAACGACATCGGTGCCCGCAGCGGGCCGGACGGCCGCTACAACCTCGGCCTCTCCGAGTGGCGCGACATCGAGGACGCGGGTCTCCATGCGGTGCAACGGGGGGCGCGGGAGCTGCTCCTCGTCGGCTGGTCGATGGGCGGAGCCATCGTGCTGCAGACCCTGAGCCGTTCCTGGCTGGCCGACCACGTCACCCACGTGGTGCTCGACGCGCCGGTCATCGACTGGGGCGACGTGATCGCCCACCACGCCAACGTCAACGGGATCCCGGCCCCGATCGCTGGGCTCGGCCGAGCCCTGATGGGCCGTCGCTCGGCGCGACGGCTGGTCGGCGTGCACGACCCTGTCGACGTGGCCAAGACCAACTGGGTGGCACGCGCAGGCGAGCTGGAGCACCGGATCCTGCTGATCCACTCGGTCGACGACGAGTTCGTCCCCGTGGGCCCGTCCCAGGCGCTGGCCGCGGCACGGCCCGACCTGGTGACGATGGAGCCTTGGGACACCGCGCGGCATACCAAGGAGTGGAACGTCGACCCCGACCGGTGGGAGCGATCCGTCGCCGACTTCGTGTCGTGACGGCTCGGGTCAACGGTTGACGAACCAGCGCCCGAGGATGGTGCCGTTCTCCTCGAGCAACAGGCTGGGGGAGGCGGGGAGGTTGACCGCGGGCCCGTTGACGATGGCGGGGTGCTCGCCACCGACGATGATCGGTGACCAGGTGAGGTCGAGCTCGTCGACGACTCCCGCACTCAGCAGGCTCCCGAGCAAGCTGGGGCCACCCTCACAGAGGATCTGACGAAATCCCTTGTCCTCCAACATGTTCCGCATCTGCACAAAATCCACGGAATCGCCACCCGAAGTCCACACGAACTCCTCGCCGATCAGCTCGCGCGAGGCGTCCAACGCGTGGCGGTCGGCGCCCGAACGGGTGACGAGCATGACCGAACCGGGGGGCCCGCCGGCCACGCTGACGGGCAGCTGTCCGGAGTGGCTGACCACCAGGAGAGGTGGCGCTGCCGGGTCCTCGGCGCGCAGCGACGGGTAACCCTCGGCACGCACCGTGCCCGCACCGACGACGACCACGTCGGTCATCCGGCGGAGCAGGTCGAAGACCACCTGGTCGGCCTTGGTGTTGATGCTCCCCGAACGCTGGTCGGGGCCGTTGGCCGCGCCGTCGAGCGTCGCGACGAAGTTGGCCCGCAACCACCGGCGAGCCGGCGGGGCATACAGATCCGCGAGGGCTGCGGCGTCGACGAGGTCACCGGGGGCATGGGTACCGGACGAGTCGAGCAGGAGGCGCATGTCCACAGTGTTGCATTTACCCCGATCTGGCTTCACTAGGCTGCCCATCGTGCCCGGCTCGCTCCTCGACCGTTCCCCGCAGCTGGACCGCGGGCGGTTGGTGCGTGACCTGGTGCCGCCACCTCGCTTCGACGCCGAGCGGTTCAGCACCTACCGGCCCGATCCGACCGAGCCGTCGCAGGCCGCAGCGGTCGAGCGCCTCGAGCGGTATGCCGCGAGGCTGGGCCAGCGCGGGGGTGGCCGATGGTTCGCGCGGCGAAAAGCAGTGGACGACGGGCGGGGCGTCTACCTCGACGGCGGCTTCGGTGTCGGCAAGACCCACCTGCTGGCATCGCTGTGGCACGAAGCCAGTGGTACCAAGGCCTTTGGCACGTTCGTGGAGTACACCAACCTCGTCGGCGCGCTCGGGTTCCAGCCCACCGTCGAGGCGCTCAGCGGCCACCAGCTCGTCTGCATCGACGAGTTCGAGCTCGACGACCCCGGCGACACGGTGCTGATGGCGACGCTGCTCGGACGCCTGGCCACCGCGGGCGTCTCCCTGGCGGCCACGTCCAACACGCTGCCCGATGCACTCGGGGCTGGCCGGTTCGCCGCGGAGGACTTCCTGCGCGAGATCCAGGCACTGTCCGCGAAGTTCGAGGTGCTGACCGTCGACGGCCCCGACTACCGGCACCGCGACACCGTCGACAGCCCGCCACCGTCGTCCGAGGACGAGGTGCGCGCCGGCGTGGAGCGCGAGGGTGGTGTGCTCGACCACTTCATCGACGTCACGCGTCACCTGGCGACGGTCCACCCGAGCCGCTACCGCTCGATGCTCGACGGCGTCACGGCCGTCGGGTGGACGCACGTCCGGCCGGTGACGGACCAGGCCGTCGCCCTGCGCCTGGTCGTCCTTGCCGACCGGCTCTATGACGCGGACATCCCCGTCTTCGCCAGCGGACTGCCCCTGGGCGACCTGTTCTCCGCGGAGATGCTGGCCGGCGGCTACCGCAAGAAGTACTTCCGAGCGATCTCGCGACTCACAGCCCTCGCGCGCCATGACCTGCGATGACAGGATGCGTCAATGGGCAAGGGCAAGCACGACTCAAAGAGCAAGCGCGGCAAGAAGTCCGACCGCGACAAGAAGTCCAAGGTGGCGGGGCTGGACGCAACGGCCGCCTCGGACAAGGGGGTTCCTGAACCGATCGCCTTCGCCGACGCGCTGAGGGTCGGCGAAGGCTTCATCCTCGCCGACTGCGACCCGCGCTCGACTCCGGGGTTCGACGGTGACAAGGCAGACGGTGAAGAAGCCCTGGCAGCGCGCGCCGGCGAGATCAGCCAGTACCAGGAGCGGCTGTACGCCGAGTCCAAGGGCGACGTGAAGAGATCACTGCTGCTGGTCGTGCAGGGCATGGACACCTCCGGCAAGGGCGGCATCATGCGCCACGTCGTGGGACAGATGGACCCTCAAGGCGTGAAGTACACCGCCTTCAAGGCTCCTACGGCCGAAGAGCGCACGCACCCCTTCCTCTGGCGCATCCGCAACGCCCTGCCGAGCCCCGGCCAGGTCGGGGTGTTCGACCGGTCGCAGTACGAGGACGTCCTCATCGTCCGGGTGCACGGCCTGGTGCCGCGGGCGACGTGGTCGCGGCGCTATTCCCAGATCAACGACTTCGAGGCGAAGGCCGTCGCCGACGGGACGACGATCGTCAAGGTGATGCTCAACGTCTCGGTGGACGAGCAGAAGGCCCGGCTGACCGAGCGGCTGGAGCGCGAGGACAAGCACTGGAAGTACCGGACGGGGGACGTGGACGAGCGGCTGCTGTGGCCGCAGTACCAGGAGGCCTACCAGGCCGTGCTGGAGAAGACCTCGACCGACGCAGCCCCGTGGTTCGTGGTGCCCGCCGACCGCAAGTGGTACGCCCGGCTGGCCGTGCAGAACCTCGTCCTCGAGCACCTGGAGGCGATGGACCCGCAGTGGCCGGCGGCCGACTTCGACGTCGAGGCAGAGAAGCAGCGCCTCGCCAAGTCGTGAACTCCACGGCCTGACCCCGTGTGTCGATGAGTTCTGGA
Organism: Pedococcus bigeumensis; assembly: GCF_006438965.1. Classification (GTDB taxonomy): domain Bacteria; phylum Actinomycetota; class Actinomycetes; order Actinomycetales; family Dermatophilaceae; genus Pedococcus; species Pedococcus bigeumensis_A. The sequence goes on along the minus strand of NZ_RCZM01000002.1, from coordinate 515,238 downwards.
CGCCGTTCAGGTCATAGCCCCAAGTCGGTAAGTCGGGAAGTCGAGGAAAGGATCACCCATGCTCAAGGAGTCCAAGGCCTTCAGTGGTTTCTCGGTGCTGGACACCGCAGCCGCTCGAGCCTTCTACGCAGACACCCTCGGACTTGAGGTGAGCGAGGCGAACGGCATCCTCACCCTGCACCTCGGTGGTGGGCACCGTGCCATCGCCTACCCGAAGCGCGACCATGTGCCTGCGTCCTTCACGGTCCTCAACTTCCCGGTGTCCGACATCGAGGCCACCGTTGACGAGCTGACGGCGCGCGGAGTGTCCTTCGAGAGGTACGCGGGCACGCCGACGGAGACCGACGAGAAGGGCATCTTCCGCAAGGGTGGTCCGCTCATCGCCTGGTTCACCGACCCCGCCGGCAACGTCTTCGCCGTGATCGAGGACCAGGGCTGACCGCGGCTAGCCGCTGAAGGCGCGGTCGATGATCGTGCGGGCGTGACCGGCCGAAAGCTTGGCATCGAGGGTCCCGAAGGTGACGCCGTGCTGGCCTCCGAGCCGGCTGGCGACGAACGCGTCGGCCACCTCGGTCGGCGCGTAGCGGGCCAGCAGCGCGGCCTGCAGGGTCACCGCGAGGTGCTCCACGACCTGACGCGCGCCGCCCTGCGCCTCGGGCTCCGCGGCATACCTGACCACGTCGTCGACGCGGGTGATGGCGGCGTCGAGGACGGTGCTGTGGCCGCGCGAGAGCGCGAGCTCGTTGCGGAACGCCTCGCCGGACAGCGGTTCGCGGGTGATCGCGCGCAGCACATCGAGCGCGTTGACGTTGCCGGAGCCCTCCCAGATCGAGTTCAGCGGGGCCTCGCGGTAGAGCCGCGCCAGGCCGTTCTCCTCGACGTACCCGTTGCCGCCCAGGCACTCCAGCGCCTCGGCGACCATGGGGGAGGTGCGCTTGCAGACCCAGTACTTGCCGACAGCGACCCCCAGCCGTGAGAGGGCGGTGTCGCCCTCGTCGACGGCGTGGGCGAGCCGCAGCGCGAGCGTGGTGGCTGCCTCGACCTCGAGGGCGAGGTCGGCGAGCACGTTCTGCATCAGCGGCTGGTCGACGAGCAGGGCACCGAACGCCGACCGGTGGCGGGCGTGGTGGATCGCCCGCACCAGCGCGGCACGCATCGTCGAGGCCGAGCCCAGGATGCAGTCGAGCCTCGTCGCCGCGACCATGTCGAGGATCGTCCGGATGCCGCGGCCGTCGTCACCGACGCGAACGCCCCACGTCCCGTCGAGCTCGACCTCGGACGATGCGTTGGACCGGTTGCCCAGCTTGTCCTTGAGCCGTTGCAGCGCAAAGGAGTTGCGTCCACCGTCGTCGAGGACGCGAGGCACGAGGAAGCACCCCACGCCGGCGTCGGTCTGGGCGAGGACGAGGAAGGCGTCGCTCATCGGCGCCGAGCAGAACCACTTGTGGCCGGTGAGCCGGTAGGTCTGGCCACCCTCGATCGGTCCGTCGGCCTGCGCGACCGCCCGGGTCGTGTTGGCGCGCACGTCGGAGCCGCCCTGCTTCTCTGTCATGCCCATCCCCACCAGGGCGCCGCGCTTGTCGGCCAGCGGCCGGAGGCCGAAGTCGTAGGCGCGGGAGGCGAGCGGGGGCAGCCAGCGGGCCGCGAGCGATGCGTTGGCAGCGAGGGCCGGCGCCGCGGCATACGTCATCGAGATGGGGCAGAGGTGACCTTGCTCGTTCTCGGACCACGCGATGAAACCGGCCGCGCGCCGCACGTGCGCGCCGCTGCCAGGCGGCTCGGCCCACGGCTCGGCCGTGAGCCCGGCCCCGACGGCGACCTCCATGAGGGAGTGCCAGGTGGGGTGGAAGGCCACCTCGTCGATGCGTTCTCCGGTGGGGGAGTGGGTGCGGAGGACGGGCTCGTTCTCGTTGGCCTGCCTGGCCCATTCGCGCGCCTCAGCGCTTCCCGCGCGCACACCCAGTGCACTGACCTCGTCGTATGCCGCGGGGCCGGCCCAGCGTCGCAGGCCCTCGTCGAGGGGCGGTTGGGACGTAACCGTGTTGTAGTCGGGGAGTGGGGGCACCTGGTTGGTCACGGCGTGGGTGGGCACGAGGGCACACTATGCCGGGATACCGTGACGGGGTGACTCCCAAGGCCCGGTTGCGTCGCGCGCTGCTGCGCGTGCCCGGCGCCATGCCTGCGGCCCGCCTGACGGTGGAGACGATCCGGGTCTGCCTGCGCTACCGCGTGACGGGTCTGGCATCCGAGGCAGGCTTCTTCATGCTGCTGTCGCTGCCCCCTTTGGTGCTGGGTCTTTTCGGTGGCGTCGGTTACATCGGCGGGTGGCTTGGCAACGACATCGTTGCGGAGCTCATCAAGGGTATCCGGGACTTCGCGTCGAGGTTCCTCGTCGCGAACGTGGTCGACCAGACCATCCTGCCGACCGCCAAGGACGTGCTCCAGAAGGGCCGTGGCGACCTCATCTCGCTCGGCTTCGTGCTTTCGATCTGGTCCGGGTCGCGCGCCCTCAACGTCTTCGTCGACACCATCTCGATCATGTACGGCCAGTCCGGGGTGCGGGGGATCGTGCGAACGCGTGCCCTGTCGCTGACGCTCTACTTCCTGTCGCTCATCGTCGGGATCGTGGTCGTCCCGCTCGTGGTGATCGGCCCGACGTGGCTTCAGGACCTGTTGCCGCCCAGTGTTGAGTTCCTGGCGCTCCTGTACTGGCCCATCGTCACGGTCGCGGCGGTCGCGAGCATCGCGACGCTGTTCCACATCTCGACGCCGCGGCGGTCTCCTTGGCTGCGCGACGTGCCAGGGGCGGTGCTCACCCTGGTGATCTGGGTCCTGGCCTCGTTCGTGCTGCGCGGCACGATCACGGCGTCGGTGAGCGGTGGCACGTCGATCTACGGACCGCTGTCCGCCCCGATCGTGCTGCTCATCTTCCTCTACGCGCTGGCCATCGCCGTCCTGATCGGCGCGGCGCTCAACGCGGCCATCCGGGACATGTGGCCGGTCGAGGACCGGTTGTCCCTGCGGGCGAAGGTCGTCGAGTGGGTCAAGGGTCGGGTTGCGAGGCGCAAAGCCGCCGCGCAGCCGATCAATGCGCCCACGGCCAGCGATGGCCCGGCCCCGGCGGGGACGGTGGACGACCTGTCGACCTCGGTGAAGGCGCTGCGAGACGAGGCGCGAAAGCCGCTGACCCCCATGCCCCGTGGGCCCGGAAGCGACACGGACGACACCCAATTTGGAGACGACACCGATGATCCGATAATGTCTGCACGCACGCGCAGCGGGTGAAAAACCCCGTTCAACACCAATAGCGCGTGTATGCGGATGTAGCTCAGTTGGTAGAGCGCAACCTTGCCAAGGTTGAGGTCGCCGGTTCGAGCCCGGTCATCCGCTCGGAGGGTTTGACCGCCTTCACGGTGGAGTGGCCGAGAGGCGAGGCAGCGGCCTGCAAAGCCGCGTACACGGGTTCAAATCCCGTCTCCACCTCAGAGACTTGAACCCTGAGTCGCATGACGCAGCACCCAGCACGACCCCGGGCGATTGGCGCAGTGGTAGCGCGCTTCCTTGACACGGAAGAGGTCACTGGTTCAAACCCAGTATCGCCCACGAGTACGAAACAGCCCCTGACCTGCGGAAACGCAGGTTCAGGGGCTTCGTCGTAGAGCGGCTCGGCGGGCGCAAATCTGGCCTCTGAGTGACTAACTGCTTGACTAAGAAGTCGCGTTTGGCGCCGGCCGCCGCTCATCGGGAGTCCGTGGACGTTCGTTGACGTGCATGGACGTCGGCGCACCACCTGACCTCTTCCCATGCACGGAAGAAGTCAGTTCACCCCCCAAGGCATGGTGCCCCCCTCTCAGGGGGCACCATTCGGGCAGCCAGAGGCGGCACCCGGGCCTGTTCGCACCCTGGGCGTCGGTGCTCCTCGGGCTTGCCCGGCCGCGACCCGGCGAGCGGGTGCTCGACTTGGCGTGCGGCATTGGCGTTTTCGCGCGTGCGGCAGTGCCGATGGTGTCACCGTCGGGCTGGGTCACCGGCCTGGATCTGGACCCAGCCAACGTCGCGGTCGCGCGTGCGGTCGGCGACCGGGAGAGCCGGTTCGTCGGGTGGCACGTCCGACGCGCCGAGCGACTGCCGCTCCGGGATGCGGCCATCGACCTGGTTGTGTGCCAGTTCGGACTGATGTTCTTCTCGGACAGGCCAGCGGCGGTGAGGGAGATGCACCGCGTCATGAGCAAGGGTGGGCGGCTGGTGGCGAGCACATGGCAGGGCCTCGATCGCCACCCGTTCCACCAGGCGATTCACGAGGCCACTCTGGCGCGCCTGGGCATCTCGACGGTGGCGTCGGTCTTCGCCCTGGGCGACGCCGACGAGCTGGGCACCCTCGTTCACAGCGCCGGCTTCTCCGACGTACGGATCGAGGCGCGATCCATAACCGCGCGGTTCGCGAACGCGCAGGAATTCCTCGCGTTCGAGCTGGGCGTCGACCCCGCAGTGGCCCCGACGCTGAGGCACCTCGACCGCAGGGATCAGTAGCGAGTGCTGGATGACCTCCTAGCGGAACTCTCAGCGCGGCTTGCCCCGTTCGTCGAAGACGGCACCTTGGTCCTCCCCATGCACGCTCATGTGATCGCCGCTTTCGCGTGACTGCCCCATGCCGACTGTTGGTCGGCGATGCATGCAAGGCGGCACGGGCCGCAAACTCGACCAACCGCGCGAAGCACTCTGAAGCGCCCCAGGCTTGATGCCGCTTCCTTCTGGGCGCGCTGGCGCGCCGGAAGACGCGGGTCCGACCATGGTTTGAACAAGCGGGTCGGGGCGGATGAGTGCATTCAGCCTGCGGTCTGGGGAGCCGCCCGCGCCAGCCCGAGCGCCTGGTCGACCTCGGCTGGGGTCAGTCTGCCGTCGGCGTCCGTGGCGGCTGCCAGCACGTCGCCGAGTAGGGCAATCTCGTCGGCGAGGGTGGCGTCGGTGAGGCGTTCGTTGGGGTCGGTGAGCATGGGCGCGCCGCTTTCGTGATGGGAACCGGGACCGGTGTCCCTGCCAACGCGTCCCTGCGCTACGTCCATTGGGTTCGGCCGCTGGGCGGCCGGTGGGCCAGACCGGGTCTGGGGTTGGCCATGGCGTGGGGGTTGGGTGCGTGCCTCCATCAACCATGGTCCGGCAGCGCGGTCCCAAGGGCCATAGCCCATCGGGGCTATGGCCCGTCAGGCCAGGGGCGGCATGGTGTGAAGCTGGCGGCCGCCTCCGCCGGCAAAGTTTGATGGGTTTCGGCGATGGGGTAAGGCCGGCGGCGCGGCCGGGACGACAGCTGCGCCCGTTGCCAGCGGGTATCGCCGGTGGTCGTGGCCCCAGGGGGCGTGGCTGCCGGCGCCACGTGGTGGAGCGGCGTCCTGCGCCTCCCCTCGGGAACTGAAGTCACCGACTCACCGACTTACGAGGACACAGCCTGCCTTCCATGGCGACCCATCAATCCCTGCGTCTCAGCTGAACGTTCCCTACACGGCCGCCGTCGGCGGCGTCTGGGTGCGCAGCGCGGGTGCGCCGAAGGTGGGTCAGTCCGGGTGGTCGTCTAAGAGCTGCCGCCCTATCCACGTCGTGATGGGCGGGTAGTCGGGATGCCCGGCGGCGGCGTTGAGTTCGTCCTTGAGTCGCTCAGCTTCCAGGGTCGCGATGTGCGCGTCCGGGTAGGGGCCTTTGACCAGGTACGACTCGGTCATCGGGTCGAAGGTGATGACGCTGTGCGGTTCGGCCGCCTCCTCGGTTAGTGCCCGCGCATCGATCTCATCGAGAAACCTGCGGGCTGCGCGCAGCTGGGGGTCCTCCTCGCCCATGGGTCCTCCTCCCGGTCGAAGGTCTACGCACCGAGGCGTCGGCTCGTCGTCCAGGCCCCCTACCTGGACGGCTGGGGGATGACACACGTGACCTTCGGGTTGACGCCGAGGTAGTTCAGCGGCCCAGCGACCACGGTCGCGGCGATGGTGCCGGCCTTGGCGCAATTCGACGGGTCAGTGCCGAAGTACCCGCGCTGGTAGGCCGCGCCCACCCCCACGAGGAGCCAGAGAACCGCGAGGAGCCCGATGAGCCGTCGAACCATGGCTGACCTCCCTGTCGCGAACCGCGTCTCTCGAGGCACCGCCGGGCGCTTGTGCCTTCGGGTGCAGGATAGTCCGGTTCAAGCCCAACGGGAGGAGCATCGCCCGCCCCGCCCGCCCAGATCTTGCATCGCCCGGCTCGAGCAGTAGAGCGAGCAGTAGAAGGAAGGTGGCAGCGAGGACGATGCGGTGGAGTTGTCTGACAGATTGGCGTGACCGCGACGCTTGGCTCCAGTGGGAGGTCGGTGTCGGTCAGAGGTTGGGACGTGGCCGACGCGCTTCACCCGGGCGTCCGCCGCATGAAGGGGAAGTCACGAGGTGCACCTCCTCCGGACATACCCGGCTCAAGTGGTGCAGGCGGCTGCGCTTGACCTCCACCTCGGCGAGCCCCGCCGTCGAACGTGACCTGAGTCCCACCTCGTCGTTAGTCCTAGTAGCCGCGGAACGCGGCGCCCTCACGAGAAGGACGGACCATATGGGAGCGATTTCTCGACCGCGTCGCGCCTCTCTTGCAGGATCCGGCCCCTCAGGGCTGGATCGCCTCGACGGCGTCGGGGCTGATCACCGAATTTGCCCTTACCTCCCCAGACGAGACTCAGTAGTTTATGGCCGCTTCTCGCACCAATCCGCGTGGCCCGGTAGACGTATATAAGCGCCATCAGCTCTCAGCTCAGGTCCTGGTCAGGCCGCGGGCGCGGCGATGGCCCTTCAGGGGCGTCGACAGCGTCGAGTACGGCGGGGAGGCAGACGGCGCCGCGGAGGCGGGGCACGCAGCGCCGGGGCTGGAGTATCGCAGTGACGACCAAGGGGGAGACCCCCAGGAGGACCGCCCGCCTCGCGGAATGACTGTGAGGATCGTGGCGGCGTTCCATTGCTCCGCCCGTGTCGGGCGGTTCGTAGGGTAGTTGGCGCAGCGGTCACCGGCGGCCGGACGTCCGTTCGTCGTGAGTGATCAGGGGTAGTCGCTCGATCCCGCGGAGGTGGGATGTGCCTGGTGCGTACCGGCGGTGGTGAGGTCTGGGTGGCTGGTGGGGTCGGTGACGATGGCTAGAGCTATGTCGGTGAGCCGGTGGTGGTCGCGGCGGGCGTACTCGCGCATGCGCTCGAAGGCGGCATTGACGTCGATGCCGTGGGTTCTGGCGAGGACGCCCTTGGCCTGCTCGATCGTGATCCGGCTGTTGAGCGCGCCCTGGAGCTGCTCGGTGAGCACCTCGGCACTGCGGACGCTGCGCTCCTGCAGGAGTCCGATCGTCGCGATGTCGGCCAGTGCCTGGACGATGCGGACGTCAGTCGGCTCAAGGCGGCCGGTATGGGTGCTGAACATGTTCAGCGCCCCGATCACCTTCTGGCGGTGGCGCAGCGGAAAGGCGTGGACGGAGAGGAATCCGGCCTCGACCGCGCGGGGAGCGAACAGCGGCCACCGCATAGTCGCATCGTGCAGGTCCGTGTTGACGACCGCGGTTCCGGTTCGGAAGCAGTCCAGGCAGGGCCCCTCCTGGTACTGGAGCTGGAAGAGCTCGAGCAGCTTGACCGACTCGGCCGAGGCGGCCATGTATTGCAGCTGCCCGTGTGCGTCGGCGAGCAGCAGTCCCGCGGAGGCGGCACTGCTGACCTCTGCCGTGCGCTTGGTCAACGTCTCGAGGAACTCGATGACGTCGAAGTCGTCCACCAGGGTGTCCGCCACCTCGACGAAGACCTCCGCAAGCTGGTCAGCGGCGATCACTTGTCTGCCCCCTTCCAGTCGTGTCCAGCACGGGCAGGCCAATCTGTTGTTCGGTCATGTCGCGTCCCGGTTTAGTCTGAGTTTACCGCCGACGATGTCTCGGGCGACGTCGCTGATGTAACGGTCTTGGGCGTAGGCGTGGCCGCGTAGGCGGGCCATCGCTTCGTCGATGCCCACACCGAGGTCGACCATCACCATGCCCTGCGCCTGGTAGACCTCCAGCCGGTAGGCCAGGGCGTCGTCGAGATCGCTGCTTGTCTGGCCGTCCTGGGCGCCGTCCTGTCCGTCCACGAGCAGCCCCATAGCCACCTCGGCGAACGTGACCGCCTGGGCGAGGGCGTCGTCGGTCAGCGAACCGGTTTCGTTGCGGTAGACGTCGAGCGCACCGGCCCGGGCGGCCCCGATCTGCAGGGGGAACGCGAAAACGGCTTTGACACCCTGCTCCTGCGCGGCAGCGGCATATCCGGGCCATCGACGCATGCCGTGCGTGGAGAGCTGGGGTTCAAGCACCGGGCGGCGCGAGGTATAGGCCTCGATGCACGGTCCCTCACCGAGGCTGAACTGCAGCTCTTCGAGAACTCGACTCTCCGCGTTCGAAGCCGCGATTGTCCCGCCCCCATAGTTGTCCATGGTGAGCAGGCTGAGCCCGACCCCCGTTGCGGGGAGCGAGCGGGTCAGCGCGGAGCAGAGCCGTTCCAGCCGACCGATCGTGCCCGGAGCGCCGTGCAGGATTGGTGGCTCGTCGTCGATGAGCTGGTTGGCGTGGGCGAGCCGCCCCAGGGAGTCCTTCATCCGACCCTCCCCGGACCGAGGACGGCGCAGCTGGCGGCCAGACCTAAGGGAACCGCCTCAACGGCTTGCCCGGTCACCACGCCCCAGACTGGGCCATGCCGGTGCGTGGTTGGTCGTCGATACTCATCCGTCTCCTGTTGCCTGAAGAAGAGGCTCGGGAGTCACCGGGTCTGGGGCGACCATGCTTGACAAGTAAGACGATACCGCCGCCCGAACCCCTGCGGTAGTTCGCTCAGGCAACACGGAATTGAGTCGCCCCCCTAATGTGGATGTCGCCGCCCCACTCCGACGCGATGGGGCAGGTTTGGTCAGATTTCCACCGTCGATAAGTGATCAGTCTCCAGCCGTCGTCGACAGCTGTGACGCGGGTTCGTTGGTAAATCCCGACGCGCTGCTCCCGCCCAGCTGTGAGTGACCAAGTGAGTGACAACCACCCTGGATCTGGACGGACGCTGACGGACGTTTGGGGGAGTGGTTCGTGCTCATGGGGACGTCGACGGACGTCCAAGCACAGGCCGGTTATCGTTGACATGGAAGAGGTCACTGGTTCAAACCCAGTGGCGCCCGGCAGTACGAAACGGCCCGTGAACTGCGAAGACCCAAGTCAGGGGCTTTGTCGTGGGGTGGCTCAAACGTTGAAGATCGGTGCGTGTGCGTGACCAGGTGGGGGATTTAGGAGGCTGGTTGCCCGTCAGCCGGTGAGGTGGGCGAAGGCGACGATGTTGTCGACGTAGTGCCCGGTGGAGTGGTCGAAGGCTCCACCGCAGGTGATGAGGCGAAGTTCGGCGCGCCCTTTGGTGTCGCCGTAGACGGTCGCGGTGGGGAAGTTGTCCTTGGAGTACCGCGCCACGCGGTCCACCGTGAAGTGGGCCGTGGACCCGTCCTCGCGGGTGACTGACACCTCGGCGCCCTTCTTGAGTGCTCCCAGCCGGTAGAAGACTGCCGGTCCGGACTTGCTGTCAACGTGGGCGCCGATCACCGCCGGGCCGAACTCGCCGGGGGTGGGGCCGGCTGCGTACCAGCCTGCTTTGGCGAAGTCGGTGGGTGCCTTGAGCTTGCCGTTCTTGTCCAGACCGAGTTTCACGACGCCCTTGGTGCGGACCCCGATCGAGGGGATCGCGAGAGCCACTGGAGCGCTGGGTTCCAAGATCGTCCCGAACGTGGGACCACCCTGACTCGTCGCAGCTGGCGGCGTGGAGGAACCCGTGGCGTCCGCTGCAGACCCGGAGGTCTGCTGTGCCACGGGGATTGCCTGCTCGCTCGGCGGTTGGGGCGGCGAGCTAGGCGAGGTGAGGGCACGGACCATCAGTCCGCCGCCGACGAGGAGGAGCACGACGGTGACCGCCGCGGCCAGTTGGCCGCGGCGATCACCGAACTTCGTGGAAAGGGACATCAGGCGCGGTTGCGCGCCTTGCGGGCAGTGAAGGCGCCGGTGCCGGCAGCGGCCAGCAGCAAGCCTCCACCGAGCAGGAGCAGGCCCTCGTTGTCCGGGGTGGACGTGCCACCCGCGCCGGTGTCCATGCCGCCGGCCGGGGCCGCGCTCAGGGCGCCACAGATGGCCGGGTCGGTGGCCTCGGTGGGCAGGCTCGGGTCGAGGTCGCTCTTGGTGGCGCCGTCGTACTTGCCGTTGTCGTTGTGGTCAACGCCGTGGACGACGACGACGGCCTTGCCTTCGGTGATGGCCTGGGCCACGTCAGAGGAGACGTTGATGCTGCCGCGCTCGTAGCTGAGCTTGCCGCCGGGGGCGGTGTCGAACCGGTCAACGGCCAGGCCGCTCTTGGGGGAGGTGTCGCCGGTCTTGGTCAGCGAGACCACGATCGGACCGTATGCCGGTCCGCCGTCGGTCGTGTTGATGGTGCCATCACCCTTGGCGTCATCGGACGCCTTTGGGCACTCGTGGCGGGCGTCGGCCCCGAAGTGGATGTGCGCGGCGTGCGGGCTGTCGGCGAGCAGGCCGGTGGCGGCCATGGTGACGTCGATGCGGTTGCCCTTGACGGTCACCATGGCGGTGCCATTGGCCTTGACACCGTTGAGGACGACCGGGCGAAGCGTCGCCATGGTGTTGCCGTCGGCGGCCTGTGCGATGCCTGCCCCGAGGAACGGGAGGAGCGCCGCGGAGCCCAGTGCAACGGTGGCGATCTTGGTGGTAGTACGCATTCAGGTGTCTCCTTGGTGATGCGGCCCTGCGGTCGCAGTCGGATCGAACGCTTGTGTGGGTACTTCGATGTCACGGCCCTCACGGGTTGGTGCAGAACCCAACTAGTTCTGGGTGTGCCCGTTCCCGCGATGCGTTCGGGCACGGCGACGGCCAGGAACCAGCGCCAACGCCGCCACAGCAGAGGCGGCCGCCATGACTTCAAAAACGGCGCTCAGGGACTTCTCGAAGAACCACACCGGCTCATACATGGCCGGGATGGGCCCGAGGGCGGGGACGTCGACGTAGCGGTAGAGGACGACGGCAAGAGCAGCGCTGAAGCCGACCGCGAAGGCAGCGACCAGAGAAGCGCGGCTACCACGCCAGAGCACCCATCCCGACACCACGATCGCGAAGATTGCCTCGAGGCGGAACAGGTTGCCGGCGCCGATGCCACCCGGCGCGGACTGTTGGTAGCCGCCCGCGAGCCTGAGGTGGACGACCGCGTCGACGACCAAGGACACCGCGATCACCCCGCGCAGACCCAGTCGGCCAGGATGCCTCGCGGTGCGCGGCCGGACGTCATTCTGGGTGGTGGTCATCTTCACTTCACGACCAGGGTGCTGGTCATGTTGGCGTGGAAGGTGCAGACGAACGGGTAGCTCCCGGGCTTGCTGGGCGCTGTCAACGTCGACGTGCCATTGGGGTCGACCTTGACGTCGAACCCTCCGGTCTTGGACGTGACCGTGTGGGCCTGAGAGTCGCTGTTCTTGATGGTGATGGTGCTGCCGGGCGCCACGGAAGCAGGAACCTTGTACGCGAAGTCCGTGATCGAGATGACTGCGGCCGCGCCATCCTCAGTCGTCGACGACGGCTGCCCAGGCTGGGTGGTGGTACTTGCCCCCGACGGCATCGGCATGGACGACATCGACGAGGTCGCGGCCGAGGCTCCGGTGTCCGCGTTGGACGAGCCACAGGCTGCGAGGCCGAGGGCCAGTACGGGGACGAGTGCGAGCAGTGTGATCTTGCGGGTCATGGTGATGCCTCCAGATCAGGCGGCCGAGACGACGGCCACAGCACGGAGTTCGCTACGAAGGGCCAACCGGCTTGGTCAGGCTGAGCCGACTGAACGGAGCCAGTGCTGGTGGGATCACCGGTAGGCAAAGGTGTTGGCGCGTAGGCCTTGCTGTAGGAGAGCGTGATGGTGGCGTCCGTGGTCTTGTCGTTCTCGGCCACGAGGTAGGAGTCCGGGGTGCTCGCCTCAGGCCGGCAGGCGCACGACGAATCGGCAGCCGTTGCCGTGGTTGGTGACGGCCACGGTGCCTTGGTGGGCTTCGACCAGGCCTCGGACGATGGCGAGACCGAGCCCGGCTCCGGTGTCGGGTCCGGGTGTCCTGGCTGGTGTGCCTCGCCAGCCGACCTCGAAGACCGAGGCAAGGTCGTCAGGGTTGATCCCGCCGCAGCCGTCGGTCACCGTCAGCTCTACCGCGTCACCGGTGGTGCGCCCCTCGACAAGGACGACACCATCGGCTGGCGTGTGGCGGATGGCATTCATCACGAGGTTGCCGACGACTCGTGACAGCGCGGCGGCATCCGCGGTGACTTCGACGTCGGGGAGGACTCGGCCGCCAACCTCGACGCCGTGCGACCTGGCGACGGGTGTGGCGCCTGCGATGGTTTCGCTGACGACGTCCCGCAGTGCCATCGGTTGCAGGGTGAGGTTGAGTGCTCCGGCGTGAATCCGGGACAGCTCGAACAGGTCATCGACCATGGCGGCCATCCTGTCGGTCTCCTTGAGCATCTGCCGGTGGTAGCGCTGGGGGTCGGTTGCCATTCCGTCGTCGAGTGCCTCGGCCATGGCGCGCAGCCCCGCCAGTGGTGTCCGCAGGTCGTGCGACACCCAGGCCACCAGCTCGCGGCGGGACTGCTCGAGCTGGCGTTCGCGGGCCTGCGAGGTACGTAGTCGCTCGCTGCTCCGGGTGAGCTCCTCCGCCACGGCGCGTATCTCCGCAGAGTCGTTGCGCGGCGGTCGGACGTGGTCACCGGCGCCCACAGTGGCAGCCATCAGCCGCAGCCGTCGCGCCGACCTGGTCAGCGTGCGGGCGAGGAGCAGCGCGAAACCTGCCGACACAACGCCGGAGACTGCGCAGACGAGCGCGACAACGCCGAGGTCGTGAGGCGACAGGAACATGGCCCGTGCGGTGCCCACCACGCCGGCCACGACCCCACCGACCGCGACCAGGGCGATCAGGCCGGCAGACCAACGAATGGAGGCGCGCCGGATACGCCAGCCGACGAGGGCACCCACCACGCCCACCGCCAGGGACCACCCTGCGGCGATGAGGGTGACGGTGACCTGGTCGCCTGTCATCGCGGCTCCCACCGGTAGCCGACGCCCCAGACGGTGACCAGGCGCGCGGGGCGGCGGGGGTCGGCCTCGACCTTCTCCCGGAGTCGCCTGACGTGGACCGTCACGGTGGACTGGTCACCGAACGACCACCCCCAGACCTCGCGGAGCAGCGCTTCTCGTGACCAGACCTCACGTGGGTTGGCGACGAGGAAGCGGAGGAGGTCGAACTCGCGCACCGTGAGCACGAGGGGCGTTCCGGCGAGGGTGGCTGTGTGCTCCCCCGGCTCGACCACGAGATCGCCGTCGGTCACCGTGGAGCCCTTCGGCGTGCGCTGACCGACCCGTCTCAGGACGGAGTCGACTCGCAGGGCCAGCTCACGAGGGCTGAACGGCTTGGTGACGTAGTCATCAGCCCCCAGTCGCAGACCGACCAGGCGATCGGTCTCCGCCCCGAGCGCGGTCAGCATGATGATCGGGACGTCGCTGCTTTCGCGCAGCTGGCGGCATACCTCGAGACCGTCGAGCCCCGGCAGCATGAGGTCGAGGACGACGAGGTCTGCGCGTTTGGCGCGCATCGCCCTGATGGCTGCCTCGCCGTCACCGGCTTCCTGCACGTCGTGCCCGCCCGCGCGCAGGTAGGAGACGACGACCTCGCGGACGGTGAGGTCGTCGTCGACGACGAGTACCTCAGCCACGTGGTGCCCCTTTGCCTCGGTCGTGGACGGCGAGCAGCGCCGCTGCGAGCAAGACTAGGCCGGTGACGGCCACCCAACCGGCGACGTACTGGCGGTCGAGGAGGGTGGGGTTGTCGGCCTTGGCCCCGAACTTGCCCAACGTCGGCACGGCCAGCAGGGTGACAGGGCCGAGCACCACCAGGACCACGACGGCGGCCCGGCGTGACCACCGCGGCAATCTGCCTGCGGCTGCCGCCCCAACCAGCACGACGAGCGGGGCCAGGAGGGCGTCGTGGGCGACGACGACCCCGGCGAGCCAAGGCAGGGTGGCGACGAGGTTGCCCCACCCGAGGCCGATGAGCCGCACGGCGCCATACAACCCCACCAGCGCGCCGGCGACGGCCAGCAGCGTTCGGGCGACGGTCAGGTTGCTGCTCACGCCTGCGCCTCCAGTCGGTTGACCCACTTGGTTTGCAACGCACCTGGCCGGTTGGGGGCGATGACACGGCAAGGGAAGCCGTGGTCGAGGGACAAGGGTTCACTGGCCAGGGCCAGGGCGAGGATGGCGCGGGAGTCGGCTGCCACGTTGCCGGGCAGTCGGCTGTGACTGGACGCACCTCCCCGCTGGAGCGACTCGACGAGGACGGCCGCTCCGGTGGGCGCACCCACCAGCTTCAGGAGGTCCGCGATGCGTACGCCGCTCCACGTCCCGGAGGCGCTCCACCCCTCCACGCAGGCGATGGGCAGCGTGGCGGTGGTCTGTGGCATGGCCCGGAGGTCCGCCAGCGACAGGTGGCGTTCCGTGCCGTTCCACGTGACAGCGAGTGCGAAGGCGGGGTCGGTGGCTTGGTGGGTCACCCCTGCCGCGGCAGCGGTCTTGTTGATGGGTATGCCGCCCGGGCCGGTTCCCGAGCGGGTCGCCAGTACCGACAGGCGTCGGACTCCCGGGACCCCGGAGACGGCGCTGGTCACGACGGCGACACCGGCAGCCGCCCACGTGGCGCGAAGGAGGGTTCGCCGTGAGACGACGCCCGGCCCGGGGACATCCTGTGGTCGCAGCCACGCCTGCCGGATTACCGGCAGCTTCACCGCGATGTGCACCAGCAGCGACCCCATCGCGACCCAGCCGAGGGCAAAGTGGGTGGAGCGGAACGAGAACGACCACGGGTACCACTGGGCGGAGTTCGCGAGTCCGGTGACCAGCTGGAACAAGGCACTCGAGACCAGGACCGCGATCGAGAGACGCTCCGCGCCGTCGAGCAGCCTGGCCCGGGTCTGCGCCGGGGGGCGGCGGAACAGCTGCGGGAACACCGACCACAGCTTGACCAGCAGCAGCGGCACGGCGGCCGTACCTGCGGCGATGTGCAGGCCCTGGGTGAGGCGGTAGAGCCAGATCGGGCGGGTTGGCAGCGGCAGGAGAGGATCGGGCAGCTGGGCCAGGTGGCTCCAGACGCCGGTGAGGAACGCGACCAGGAAGCAGACACCGAGCCAGGTGCCGACGCGTGCGCTGAGCTCACGACTACGGGCGGTACTCCCGAAGTCCTTCTCCGTCGGCACCGCATCGATGAGCCGGGTGAGCACGTCGGTGACTCTGGTCCCGCTCATGACGGCACGTCCGCCACGCCGCTGAGGACGCCTACCGTGCGTCCCCGTCCACGGCTGACCTGCAGCACGCCGAGCCCAGCCGCCGCGGCGATGTCGGCGAGGGCGTCGGGTCCGAGGACAGCCCAGGGGAAGGAGGTGGACGCGAGGTCACCGGCACGCAGATGGAGCTGATGGACGCGCAACCCCGTCCCGGGCTTGGCGAGGTCGACGACGACGCGTCCCCCGGCCCGGACCAGCTGGCGGGCGCGGCGAAGCAGGGACACGGGGTCGCCGCCGATCCCGATGTTGCCGTCGGCCAGCAGCGCGGTGTCCCAGGTGCCCTCGCCAGGCAATGCTTCGAAGATGCTGCAGCACGCAACGGGAACGCCCCGGCGTCTTGCCGCGATCAGCGCTGAGGGTGACACGTCGACGCCGAGCACCTCGTGTCCGCGAGCCTGCAGCTCGGCGGCGATCCTGCCCGGGCCGCAGCCCAGGTCCACGGTCGAGCCGTGGCAGTGGTCGACCAGGAAGTGGTCGCCGCGCGATGCCTGACCGGTCCAGCTCCGGACGGGAAGCTCGTGATGGGCGCCAAGGCCGTCGATGACCGCAGTGAGACTGCCCAGGGCGAGGGCGGCAGCGAAGACCCTTGCCGGCGAGGCATGACCTGCGGGGCTCTGCGGGCCGGCGTCGACCAGCGCGCTCATCTCGTGCCGCCGTCATGGGTTGGCAGGAGCGCATGCCAGGCGCGGGCGAAGGCCGTGTGGGGGGCGGCAGTGGCGGCGGCTTCGGCGTCACGGGCCGTGTCGACGTCCCCCAGCTCGGCGGCGGGCAGCACGGTCCCGGCAGCTTTCTGCAGGCTCGCGAGGGTGTGGGCCCAGGTGTCTGATCGGGACATCGGCACCTCCTGCAGGCCGTCGACATCGTCCGGCGAAGTGGTGGCCAGCACCCACCACCCGCCGTCGTGGGCGCGGCCCAGTACCGGTCGTCCGCTACTGCTGGCGGCCACCACGTGCTCGAGGTGTCGAGCGGTGACGTGCGGGGTGTCCATGCCGATCTGCACGACCGGGCCGCCGAGGGCGGCGTGGGTCTGCCGGTGTGCCGCGGCGAGCCTTTGGCCGAAGCTGGCACCGTCCTGGGCGACCACGCACCAGCCCTGGAATGCCTGTCCCAGGGCGACGGGATGAGCCGAATGTTCAATGTTCCCAGCCATGGCCACCACCCGGCGCCCGGGCGGGAAGACGGCTTCGCAGACGGTAAGGGTGTCCAGCAGGGCGGCATGGGCCACCTCGGCGGCCTGGTCGGCGCCGATGGTGGCGCCCAGCCGGGTCTTGACCTGTCCCGCGACCGGCGCCTTGGCCATGACGAGCACCGTGGCTGTGTTCGTGGACGGGCTCACGGCAGGGCCTTGACGAGGTCACGGGCCGCCCTGGCGGAGCCGACGAAGGACCCGGAAACCTTCGAGGTGGTGCCTTCCGCGCGCGGGTGGTAGCTCACCTCGTGCTCGACGATCCGCCAGCCCGCTCGGTGCGCGCGGACAAGCACCTCCACCGGGTAGCCGAAGTGCAGGTCCTGGACGTCGAGGTGAAGCAGGTCCTTGCGTCGGCAGACTCGGACGGAGGGGATGTCGCCCAGGTGCAGGCCGGTTCGCCGCCCGATCCACCGGGTCGCCACGTGGTTGAACAGGCGCGCGTGCCACGGGAACACCCCCCGGGCGACCGGTCGCCTGCGACCCACCGACAAGGTGGCCCGCCCCGTCGCGACGTCCGCGAGAAGCGCGGGTAGCTCGGCCGGGTCGAGGGATCCGTCGCCATCCATGACGGCGACGTACTCTGATGTCGCTGCGCGGACCCCAGCCCGTACGGCGCCCCCGTACCCGGGACGGTCTTCGACGGTGACGGATGCCCCCAGCGACCGGGCCACATCAGCCGTCCCGTCGGTCGAACCGTTGTCGACCACCACCACCCGCATCCCCACGGGGACCCGGGCCAGCAACGCTGGCAGCGCTCGTGCCTCGTTGCGGCACGGGAGGATGAGCTCGCAGTCCAGGTCCATGGCTCGACGCTAGGGCCGCAACGGATCTCGATCCGAGGCCAATCCTTACGAGAGTGTGACCACTCGCCGCCTGGGCCGCTAGGTCTCTTCCCCGCGTGCGAGGGTCGGTGGGTGACCCAGCTGCACCCCATCCCCGTCCGCCCACGTGCGGGGTCCCGAACGGAGCGTGCGCTCGTGTCGGGCGTTCTGGTGGCGGTTGCGTTGTTCGCCCTGGCTGCCCTCGTGGCGCACCTGCCGGGCATTGACGTGCACGCCGGCTCGGCTGCCCCTCTACTGGCCGCGTGGGGGCCCCGGGTCGGGGTCGGCACTGCGCCGGCGCTGGCCCTGGTTTGGTGGTCGACGACGCAGCATCCCTGGCGGGCGACGTCGACGATGGGCTGGGGTCGTCTGCTGACCTCGGTGTGGGCGCTGTCGTTGACCTGGATGCTGTCGCTGGCGCTGATCGACGGTGTGGCCGGGGTGGGTGGGGTGTTGACGCACGACAGCGAGTACCTCGTCACGGCCCGTGGGGTCGACGATGTCGGTGAGCTGCTCCGCTCGTTCGTCAGCCGGATTCCGTTGTCCCCGAACGACCACTGGCCGGTACACGTTGCCGGGCACCCGCCGGGCGCGCTGCTGTTCTTCGTCGGCCTGGTCAGGCTGGGGTTGGGTTCCGGGTTGTCCGCCGGATTGGTCGTCTGCATCGTCGCTGCGACGACGCCGGTCGCCGTGGCGGTGACCTGCCGGGCCCTGGGGGCCGAGGCCAGGGTCAGGTCGGTGCTGCCGCTGCTCGCCATCGGCCCGTTCGCGCTGTGGCAGGCCGTGTCCGCTGATGCGGTCTTCGCTGCCGTGGCGGCGTGGTCCATCGCCCTCGTCGCACTGGCGGCCACCGCCAGCCGCCGGTCGGTTGCGTTCGGACTGGCCGCCGCCGCGGGTCTGGCGCTGGGCGGCTGCGTCATGCTCTCGTACGGCCTGCCCCTTGTTGGTGCGGTTGCCGTGGCAGTACTGGCCGCTGTGGGCGGATGGCGTGCCGACCTCCTCCGCCTGGCAGCTGCCATCGCCGCTGCCGTCACGTGTGTGGTGCTCGGCTTCGCCCTCGCCGGGTTCGCGTACTGGGACGCCTACCCCGTTCTGCACCAACGCTATTGGGACGGACTGGCGTCGGCTCGGCCTGCCGCCTACTGGGTGTGGGCGAATCTGGCACTGCTCGCCGTGTGCGCCGGACCTTTGCTGTTCGGGTCCCTCGCGGTGGCAGGCCGTCGTCTGGTGCTGTCGGTGCGTAGGCCGCAGGACGACCCGGCGCTGACGTTGGTCGCGGGGGCGTTCCTTGCCGTGCTCGTGGCTGACCTGTCGTTGATGAGCAAGGCTGAGGTGGAACGGATCTGGCTGCCGTTCGTGCCCTGGCTCCTGCTGAGTGCTGTGGTGCTGCCCGTCCGGTGGCGACGCACTGCCCTGTTCGTCCAGGCAGGGTTGGCGTTGCTGGTGCAGTCGCTGCTCGTGACGCCCTGGTAGCCCCTATCCACGGAGAGGGTCGTGGGCGAAGCGGGCCAGCCCGACCTCGGGGGAGATCTCCGCGGTGAACCCGAGCTGGGCAGCTGCCCGGGAGGGAGATGCGACGATGTGCCGCACGTCGCCGAGTCGGTACTGCCCGGACACGATCGGGGCGGGGCTGCCGGGAGCGCCCGCCGTCACCATCCGGGCCACGTCGAGGATGGTCACCGGCCGCCCGGAACAGACGTTGTATGCCGTGTGACTTCCCGGATCGCGGCTCGCGACGGCCTCGACCGCAGCCACGTTTGCTCGGGCGACGTCGTGCACGTGCACGAAGTCACGCAGCTGACCACCGTCCTCGAAGACGACCGGCGGACGGCCGGCCTCCATGGCCGAGCGGAAGATCGAGGCCACCCCTGCGTAGGGGGTGTCCTTCGGCATCCCCGGCCCGTAGACGTTGTGGTAGCGGAGGGAGATCGCGGAGCCAGCCGCCTGGCGGGCCCACGCGGACGCATAGTGCTCCTGCGCGACCTTGCTCGCGGCGTAGCTGCTGCGGGGGTCGAGGTGGGCCTCCTCGGGCACCGTCTCCCAGCCCAGGACCTGACCGCAGTGCAGGCAGTGGTTGTCGAAGTGGCCGGCGTCCAGGGCCTCGACGCGTCGGGGCGCCGGCGCCTGAACGCCGTGTGCGGGGCAGACGTAGCGACCTTCGCCGTACACCACCATCGACGAGGCCTGGACGAGCCGGGACACCCCGGCACGGGCCATCGCCGCCAGCAGGTTTGCGGTGCCCAGGTCGTTGTTGCCGGCGTACAGCGGCAGATCCGCGACGGTGACCCCGGCCCCGACCATGGCGGCGAGGTGACACACAACGTCGATGTCGCGCAGCAGGTCAACCCAGTCGCCTGCATCCTTCACGTCCAGGACATGGAGCCCCTCGGGCCAGGTGACCGGCCGCGCGTGGGCCTGGGGGACCAGCGCGTCCACTCCGACAACCTCATGACCGGCGCCCTCGAGGGCCGCCAGCGTGGCCGTTCCGATGAACCCGGCTGATCCCGTCAGCAGCACCTTCATGTGCCGAGTCTGCCCAACCGCCCGTCATCGCGCTGAAGGTAACGCGTTTTGGGCCTGTTGTCTGACGGAATCCCTTGTTGCGCAATCACATTCTTACGGGGGTCTTACAGACGGCAAAACCGGGAAGCGCAACGGCTGAGGCGGCCGTTGGACCAGTCGTCAACCACCACCCATCGAAAGGGAAGCCCTGATGAAAACCACTCGCACCTCCGTCCTCGCCGCAGTCACCGCCACGACAGCTGCCGTGATGCTGGTCGCCAGCACAGGAACCGCGTCCGCTCACGAGGGGTCGGCCGGCCGTCCCGTCGGCCACGTCTACGAAGCCACCAACGCGGCGGGAGGAAACGGGGTCACCGTTTTCGACCGTGACCCGGACGGCACGTTGCACCCGACGGTGACCGTCGCCACGGGGGGCCTCGGCGCCGGCGCGTCACTGCACTCCCAGGGAGGCATTGCCCGCGACGGCCGGATCATCTTCGTGGTCAACGCCGGCGACGACTCGGTGTCGGCTCTGGCGTCAACACGGCACGGACTCGTCCTGCGCGACCGGATCAGCACCGGCGGCGACTTCCCGGTCAGCGTCACCGTCCGGAACGGGGTCGGCTACGTCCTGAACCAGGGCAACGACACCATTCGTGGGTTCCGCTACGACGCGGACGGACGGCTCCACCGCCTGCCCGGCTCCACGCGGGCCCTCACCCCCAACGCTGCAGGGGGCACGACTGATGCGGCGCAGATCTCCTTCACCCCGGATGGGCGTTCTCTCGTGGTGACCGAGAAGGCAACCAACCGCATCGAGACGTTCGGGGTCGTCCGGGGATATGCCGGAGACGCCCGCCCGCACGCTTCGGCTGGAACGACGCCGTACGGGTTCGACTTCGACCGTCGAGGCCACCTCATCGTGTCGGAGGCGGCTACCGGGTCCGCGTCCTCCTACCGCGTCCAGCCGTTCGACGCCGTGACCAGCGCCCTCAGCGACACCCAGAAGGCCGCCTGCTGGCTCGTCGTCGCGGGTGACTGGGCGTACGTCGTCAATGCTGCGAGCACCTCGATCTCCTCGTACCGCCTAGCCCACGACGGCTCGCTCGTGCTCGAAGCGGCAGTCGCCGCGACAACCGGAGCCGGTCCGACCGACGCAGCCGTGTCCTCCGACGGCCGGACGTTGTCCGTGCGCCTCGGCGACGGTTCGCTGTCCTCCTTCCAGATCGGCGCTGACGGGGGACTCTCGTCCGCCGGTACCGCCGCCGGCACGGCATACGGCACGTCCGGCCTCGTCGCCGACTGAAAAGCTGCCGACGGCGCAAGGGGTGTCCGCTCTCCCAGAGAGCGGACACCCTCCTCGGCCGCCTCCACGAGGCGACGGTGGGAGACGCGATCGCTGCCGGTGCCGGGCCTTCGCCTGGTGATGCGTACGGCGAGCGGGCCGTTCCCGATGGAGACGCCAGGAATGCCTGCAGGCTCGGGCGCGCGACTTAGTCATCGTTGGGGGTCCAGGCTCGAGTGGCGACGCCCATGGCGTTCCAGGCGTTGATCGTCACGATCAGGGCGAGGAGGGCGCCCACCTCGTCGGGGTCGAAATAGGCGGCGACGAGGGCGTAGTCCGCATCCGGCACGTGGGTGTTCGCGAGTCGGGTCACGCTCTCGGTGAACGACAGGGCTGCTCGCTCACGCTCGGTGAAGAACGCAGACTCGGCCCAGACCGGAAGGGCGAAGATGCGCTGCGCGCTCTCGCCCGCGTCAAGGGCATCTCGGGTGTGGACGTCGACGCAGTACGAGCACCCGTTGAGCTGGGATGTGCGGATCCTGACGAGCTCACGCAGACGGGCGTCGAAGTCCACGCGGTCCAGCTCACGCGTCGCGGCGTTGTCGAGGTGGTTCATGGCCTTGCCGAAGCTGCCCATGTGGGCGTCGACATCAGGGCGAACGGGGATCTGGGTTGACGGCATGCATCAAGGCTAGGAACGGATTGGCTCAGCCAGAAGGACCAATCCATGGCCCAATGAATGGGCCATTCCGGACCATGAGGGACTTCACGGCGTTGGCGTCGATGGGTGCCCCAACCTCACATTCCGGTCCGCGGGAGAGGTCGTTCGAGCGTCGAGCCCGCGACAGCCCGGGGCGACGCGACCGGGGCCAGGCCGAACTGGTCGCTGACCCCTGTCGATTGGAGACGGGCTCGAACGTCATCTGGTTGGAGGCCACGCCCGGTGGCCCCGCAGAACCGGAGGTCATCATGAGCCATCCCATCGTGCACGCCGAGATCCGTTCGAGCGACCCCGATGCAACAAGGGCATTCTTTGGTGAGCTGTTCGGCTGGACCTACCCCACCGAAGGCGCCTTTCCCGGCTACACCTTTGTCGAGACAGGGGTGCCCGACGCGTTGTACACGGCGATCAGCCCGCTCCAGGGCGACGGTGACCTGGTGACCTTCTTCGTCGGTGTCGACGACATGGCCGGCGCCATCGCCGACACGACTCGTCTCGGCGGACGTGTCGTCCAGGAGCCGGTCAGCGTTCCCGGAGTGTCATTCGCGCTCATCGCCGACCCTCAGGGGCATGTCGTCGGTTTGGCCCAGCAAGGGTGACCGGCACCTCCGCGAGCCGCACGTCCCTGCACCCCGTCACTCACGAGCACCCGTCGACCAACGCGGTGGCCGGGCGGACTAGAGAGCCCTCGACCGTTCGTATGACTTTGTACCGCAGGAGGTAAAGGGACCGTAAACTGTTCACATGGTCCTCTTGTGCTCCGACTTCATGATCGACCTCGTCAACGCCCGCGACCTTCAGGTCTCGGCGTCCACCGAGGAGTCTCCCGTCTCGTCAGACTGACCCTCGGTCACCGCTGCCACTGCGCGCTACGCGGTTTCAGGCGACCTCTGCGCCAACCAGCACGGCTACGCCCAGCCATGCCAGAGCCATCCAGAGGATCAGCCCACGCGCCAGCTCGTCATTGCGCCGACTTCGCCGCAGCCCGATGACGTAACCAGCGACGCCGACCACGAGCGCCAGCCAACCCAGCATCACCCACCACGTCATGGGTCAAGAGTGGGCCTCCGCCGCGGCACCGTCCAGACCCGTTTCGCGGTGAGCACACTGGGCTCGACGTGTTCAACCGCTGACACGTCAGCGACCCTCACGGCCAGGGCTCGTGCCTCGCCGAGCAACTGACAGCGCCCCCCAGATACCTGAGGGGTGTTGTCAGTTGCTCACGGCAGCGGTCGTCAGGGAGCTGCGTACGCCTTGGGCAGGCGCATGCCGCGCTCGGCCATGATGTCGCGAACGTGGTTGGGGTAGTTGGTGATGATGCCGTCGACGCCGAGATCCATCAGGGCTCGCACGGTCGCGGGGTCGTCACAGGTCCACGGAATGACGGTCAGACCGCGGGCGTGTGCCTCGGTGACCATCTGCTTGTCCGGGTAGAAGCGGAAGCCGGGGTCGCCCACCTTGCCGTTCTGCGGGAACCCGTAGTTCGGCGACAGCGCCGTGACGCCAGGGATCGCCGCGGCGGTCTTGACGAAGTCACCGCCGAAGTCGTCGGCGTCCAGGCCGCCCAGCCACGGTGAAGCGCCCGGCTTGCCGACCTCCAGGAAGTCGTAGTTGGTCAAGGCGACCAACGGCCAGGTCGGGGCGAGGACGTGCATCTGCTCCAGCGCACCCCAGTCGAAGGACTGGACGGTGACCTGCCGCTCGATGCCCGAGGCGTGGATCTCTTCGTAGACCCGCCGGACGAACCGCTCGCGCGGAGCGGTCTGCTCGGGCGCGCCGGCCTCGACCTTGGTCTCGATGTTCAGCGTGACCTGGTTGGCGTGGTAGCTCTTGACGAGGTCCAGCACGTCCTTGAGCTCGACCATCCGGAAGCCCTTGACCTGCTCCTGGTCAGGGAAGCCGGGCAGCTGCTGGTAGCCGCAGTCCAGGGTCTTGATCTCGGCCAGGGTGAGGTCCTTGATGTACTTGCCCACGTAGGGATACAGGGAGTCGCCCGGGAAGGCCGGGGCAGTGTCCTGACACTTCTGGGCGCTGATCTGCCGGTCGTGGTTGACCACGACCTTGTCGTCCTTGGTCACGTGAGTGTCGAGCTCGAGCGTGCTGACGCCGAGGCGCAGGGCCTTGGCGAAGGCCTGCAACGACTCTTCCGTGGTCATCCCGATGCCGCCACGGTGGGCCTGCAGGTCGAAGTGGGTCTTCTGCGGGAGAACTGGACCGGGGGCGGCGGCGTGGGCAGGCGCCATACCGACTGTTCCGGCGGTGAGGGTGAGCAAGGCAGCGAGCAACGAACCTGAGCGCAGGCGCATGAAAACTCCTGTGGGAGAAGGACTGGGACGCCGCGAACGCTAGGCATCGGTGACAGCGCGGGGGAGTCGTGGGTGTGGCCCTCGCGTGAAGTGGCGGTGGACGTGCGGCGTCGCCGACCGAGGGCCGAGCGAAGCTGTTGCTGTACATGTCTCGTTCACCTGGGTGCGGGACACTCGTTGCCATGGGCGCCACCAGCTGTACCCGGACACCGGTTGACGCGCGGTGACGCTCCTTCGCGGACACCAGGCTCCGGCCGCGCGGACCCTGGTCGGCATCTTCGAGGAGACCGTCCTGCTCGCGCCCGACGAGCCGGCCCTCGACAACGGTGCCAGTGTCCTGACCTACGGGGAGTTCCACGAGGCGAGCGAGCTGGTCGCCCGCGAGCTGAACGGCCTGGGCATCGGTCGCGGGGACCGCGTGGGGATTCGGCTCAGGTCGGGAACCGTGGACCTGTACGTCGCGATCATGGGAGCCCTCATGGCCGGGGCCGCCTATGTACCGGTGGACGCCGACGACCCGGACGAGCGGGCCAGGACGGTGTTCACGGAGGCGGACGTCGCCGCCGTGATCCGCGACGACCTGGTGATCGACCTCGCGGCCTCGGGTGCGAGTCCTGCGGTGGGGGCCGAGGTGCCCGAGCTGGGCGACGACGCTTGGATCATCTTCACGTCCGGGTCGACCGGCGTCCCGAAGGGCGTGGCGGTGTCCCACCGGTCGGCCGCTGCGTTCGTCGACGCCGAGTCCGAGCTCTTCCTGCAGGAGCGTCCGCTGGCCGCCGGTGATCGGGTGATGGCGGGCCTGTCCGTGGCGTTCGACGCGTCGTGTGAGGAGATGTGGCTCGCCTGGAGGTATGCCGCGTGCCTCGTTCCAGCGCCACGTTCCCTCGTGCGAAGCGGGATGGAGCTCGGGCCCTGGCTGGTCGCCAACCGCATCACCGTCGTCTCGACGGTGCCGACGCTGGCTGCGCTGTGGCCCACCGAGGCCCTGGCTGGGGTGCGTCTCCTCATCCTCGGGGGCGAGGCCTGCCCGCCCGAGATCGGCATCCGGCTGGCCACCGGGGAGCGGGAGGTCTGGAACACCTATGGACCGACCGAGGCGACCGTGGTGGCCTGCGGTGCGCGCCTGATGGGTCACGGCCCCGTGCGGATCGGCCTGCCACTGGCGGGTTGGGACCTCGCTGTCGTCGACTCGACGGGGACTCCCGTGCAGGCGGGGGAGACCGGGGAGCTCATCATCGGAGGCGTCGGCCTGGCTCGGTACCTCGACGTGGACAAGGACGCGGAGAAGTTCGCCCCCATGCCGTCCCTGGGCTGGGAACGGGCCTACCGCAGCGGTGACCTGGTCCGCAACGACCTCGAAGGTCTGGTGTTCGCGGGACGCGCCGACGACCAGGTCAAGGTGGGCGGACGACGGATCGAGCTCGGCGAGGTGGACAGTGCCCTGCTGTCCCTGCCCGGCGTGACCGGAGCCGCCACCGCAGTCCGTCACACGGGTGCCGGCCATGCCATGCTCGTCGGCTACCTCGTCATCACCGACGACTTTCACCTCGAGACCGCCTTGGCCTCCCTTCGCGCGACGATGCCGGGTCCCTTGGTGCCGCGCCTGGCCGAGGTGGACTCACTGCCCACGCGGACCTCCGGAAAGATCGATCGCGACGCTCTCCCGTGGCCGGTCGCCACTCTCGGTGGCAAGCCGAAGGCAGGCGAGCCGGTCCGGCTCGAGGGCACGGCCGCATGGCTGCAGGAGCTCTGGCTCGAGATCCTCGGCGCGGTGGTGTCGGGGCCACGCGAGGACTTCTTTGACATCGGGGGTGGCAGCCTGGCGGCCGCACACCTGGTCTCGCGGCTGAGGGAGCGCTTCCCTGAGGTGACCGTGGCCGACGTCTACGACGCTCCGCGACTCGAAGATCTGGCGCGGTTGCTCGACGACCTGGCGGTGCCTGCCGCCGCCCAGAACCGGAACGTCCGACCCGTTCCACTGGACACCCAGCTCGGCCAGGTGGCGTTCACCATCCCCCTGCGCACCCTCACCGGCCTGCGCTGGTCGGTGTGGGTGGGGGCTGCCAACAACGTCGCAGGCCAGCTGTGGGGACTCACCTGGCTACCGTCGGTTCCCTGGTGGGTGGTCGCGGTCGGCTGGCTGGTTCTCGTGACGCCCGCGGGTCGGCTCGTGCTCAGCGCGCTCGGAGCTCGGCTGCTGCTGCGTGGGGTGGGGCCCGGCCAGTACCGCCGAGGGGGACGGGTCCACCTCCGCCTGTGGGCAGCCGAACGGCTCACCGACGAGCTCGGCGCAGCGAACCTCGCCGGCGCACCATGGATGCGCCTCTACGCGCGCGCCCTCGGGGCGACCATGGGCAGGCACGTGGACCTGCACGCCATCCCTCCGGTCACTGGCCTCGCCAGCTTCGGCGACGAGTGCTCGGTCGAGCCCGAGGTCGATCTTGCCGGGCACTGGCTCGACGGTGACCTGCTCCACATCGGGCGCGTCGACGTCGGTGCCGCCGCGCGCATCGGCGCCAGGAGCACCCTCGCCCCCGGGAGTGCAGTGGGAGCCCGAGCCGAGGTCGCGCCCGGCTCGGCGGTCTTCGGCATCATTCCGGCTGACCAGTCCTGGGCTGGCGCGCCAGCGCGCCGGACGGGGCGGGCCCGCGGCCCGTGGGACGACCAACGGCCGCGGAACCGCTCGCTGTGGCTCGCGGCATACGGGGGAGTGGCGGTTCTGATCGCGCTGCTGCCAGCCGTCGCCGTAGTGGTGGGGATCGCCAGCGTCGCCGGCCAGCTGCGCGACACCACGGGCCTGGCCTCCGCCGTGACCGCAGCCCTCATCTGGCTGCCGGTGGCGACGGTCGTGGGTCTCTTGGTCCTGGCTGTCCTGGTTCTGGCCCTGGTCCGTCTGCTCGGTCTGGGGCTCACCAGCGGGCACCACCCGATCCACGGACGGCAGGCGTGGCAGGCCTGGTCCACCATCCGCGTCATGGACGAAGCCCGCACCTGGCTGTTCCCGCTCTACTCC
Source organism: Pedococcus bigeumensis (assembly GCF_006438965.1). Lineage (GTDB taxonomy): Bacteria > Actinomycetota > Actinomycetes > Actinomycetales > Dermatophilaceae > Pedococcus > Pedococcus bigeumensis_A. The sequence goes on along the minus strand of NZ_RCZM01000002.1, from coordinate 487,995 downwards.
AGCAGCCTGACCCCCACGTGGTTGCGGCTGCTGGGCGCGCGGATCGGGCGCGATGTGGAAGCGTCCACCGTCCTGCTCATCCCGAAGCTGACCACGGTCAACGACGGAGCCTTCCTGGCCGACGACACGCTGCTCGGAGGCTACGAGCTCGGGGGTGGCTGGCTGCGGATCGAGCACGTCAAGGTCGGCAAGCACGCCTTCGTTGGCAACTCGGGCATGACCGCGCCGGGGCGCCGAGTGCCCAAGCGCGGCCTGGTGGCGGTGCTCTCGGCAGCCCCCCGTCGCACCAAGGCAAAGCCGGGAACCTCGTGGCTCGGGAGCCCGCCCACCGAGCTGCGTCGGCCAACGGAGTCGGGCGACAAGAGCCGGACCTACGACCCGCCGCGCCGGCTGCGGATCGCCCGGGCGCTGGTGGAGGTATGCCGGCTGGTGGCGGTGATCGCCCACGTCGCCATCTGTGTCGGGGTCATCGCCTACACGGAGTGGGCGGCCTCGGAGCTGGGATGGTGGGTGGCTGCGGCCACGACGGGGCTGGCGCTTCTTGCTGCTGGTGCCGTCGCAGCGTTCGTGGCGACTGCGGCCAAGTGGCTGCTCGTCGGGCGGATCGCCGCGCGGGAGTTCCCGCTCTGGAGCTCGTTCGTCTGGCGCAACGAGCTGGCCGACACGTTCGTCGAGGTCGTGGCGGCGCCGTGGTTCGCCAGGGGAGCCACCGGGACGGTCGTCCTCAACTGGTGGCTGCGAAGCATGGGTGCCCGGATCGGGCGCGGGGTGTGGTGCGAGACCTACTGGCTGCCGGAGGCGGACCTGGTGGACCTGCAGGACGGCGTCACCGTCAATCGAGGATGCGTCGTCCAGACCCACCTGTTCCACGACCGACTCCTCAGCATGGCCGCCGTCACCATGCGGACCGGGTCCACGTTGGGGTCGAACGGGGTGATCCTGCCGGCCGCGGTAATAGGGCGGCACGCTACGGTCGGACCCGTGTCCTTGGTGATGAGAGGCGAGTCGGTGCCCGACGGCACCCGCTGGATCGGCAACCCCATCGGGCCGTGGCCGGCTGAAGACGTCGAGGTCGCGACTCGGTGATCGACGGAGCGGACCCCTACCTCGCCGGTCATGGCGACCTCACCTTCGATGTCGAGCACTATGACCTCGCCCTCGACTACAAGGTGCACACCAACCACCTCGCGGGCCGGGCGACCCTGCAGTGCCGAGCGGTGCAGGACACCGAACGGGTCCACCTCGACCTGCACGGACTGCGCGTGTCCAAGGTGACCCTCGATGGGCACCCGCCGCGCAGGTACCAGCACCGGGCCGGGCGGATCGTCCTGCAGCCGCAGGTACCGCTGAAGGCCGGGCAGGAGTTCACCGTCGTCGTCGCCTACTCGGGACACCCGACGACCGTGCCGGGTCACGACGGGGGCGCCGGGTGGGAGGAGCTCACCGACGGCGTCATCGTCGCCGCGCAGCCCGATGGGGCGCCGTCCTGGTTCCCGTGCAACGACAGGCCGTCCAACAAGGCGGCCTATCGGTTCGAGGTCGCCACACCGCCCGGCTACCGCACGATCGCCAACGGCGAACCGGTCAGTCGGCGGGCCGCGTCGAGCCGAGTCGTGTGGGTGTACGAACAACGCGAGCCCATGGCGACCTACCTCGCGACCTTGCAGATCGGCCGCTACCGCACCACCCTCCTGCCCGGCTCACCCGTCCCCATGACCGTCGAGGCACCAGTCGGGCTGACCGACGACGCCCAGAAGGCGCTGAGTCGCCAGGGCGAGATGATGCGGACCTTCATCAACCTCTTCGGGCCGTACCCCTTCACGGCCTACACGGTCGTGGTCACCGACGACGTCCTCGAGATCCCGCTGGAGTCCCAGACCCTGTCCACCTTCGGGCCCAACCACCTGCGGATGGACTGGCAGGGTCAGCGCCTGATCGCGCACGAGCTCGCCCACCAGTGGTTCGGCAACTCCTTGACGGTGGCGCAGTGGCGCGACATCTGGTTGCACGAGGGGTTTGCCTGCTACAGCGAATGGCTCTGGTCCGAGGCCTCCGGTGGCCGCACGGCGCAACGCCTGGCCGCGGAGAGCTGGAAGCGACTGTCGGCCGCGCCGGAGGACCTCATCCTCGCCGACCCGACGCGGGCGAAGATGTTCGACGACCGGGTCTACAAGCGCGGCGCCCTGCTGCTGCACGCCTTGCGCCTGACCCTCGGCGACGCACTGTTCTTCACGGTCCTTCGTGACTGGGTCGAGACGCATCGGCACGGCACGGTCACGACACAGGTGTTCGTCGACCACGCGGCCGAGGCCGCCGGCACGAAGGGCGCTGCCGTGCGTCAACTACTGGGCAGCTGGCTCCTGCGGCCAGAGCTGCCGAGGCTTCCACCCACCTCAGGCTGAGGTGAGAGAGCCCCGGGCATTGCGTGTTGCCGCACGCGTGGAGACGGCGGACGCCATTGCCCGCAGCCGATCCCGGCTCGCGCGTTCGACGAGGAGCGGCACGTAGTCGCGCACCGGACCATTCAACGACTCGTGGACCTCGACGACGACAGACTGCACGGTCGTCGGATCGAGAGTCGGAAATCGGGAGGCGAGCCCTTCACGTACGTGCTCGAGGGCTAGCGCCTCGTCTACTCCGGTCATGACCTGAAGGTTCCTCCGGACCCCGCACCCGCGCAAGACCGTGTTCACGGGGGCGCGGCGGGCCCTTCGGACGCCCTCACCGGGCTGGATTGACCCAGCCGGCGGCCTGACCTGCAGCAACGCTGCACACCGCCCCGTCGAGGGCGGTGGGGGCATCGGTGAGCACGAGACCAGAGGGTGCGGGGACTCGTCGTCGCGTGCGGCGTGGCCGCCCTTCGTCATCCATCACGTACTGCTGGCCGCGGGTGGCGAGACGCCCGTCCAGCTCCGGCAGCCACCCCAGCGCATCGTCGAGGGTGCCGTGCCCCCACTTGAGGATCGCCTCACCTCGTACCCAGGCGCGCACGGAAGTGGGCCTCCCGAGCACGACGGCGCGCCCGTCAGTGCGTCCGTCCGCTCGTCTGCCGGCCCGGGCCGCGGCTCCGTCAGGCGCGGCCGGTTCGACGTCGACGCCGACCGGCCCCCGACCAACCGCGGCGGCGACGAAGCCGCCCGCGTGGGCCCAGGAGACCCCGAGGCCGAAGACGTCAGCCGGACGTCCATGCGGACCGCCACACTCTGTGCAGGTCTGCGCCAGGACGATGTCGGCAATCGAGGTGAGCGCCGCACCGGGATCGTGCCACCGCCTGAGCAGGAGGCGGGTCAGCACCCGAGCAGCAACAAAGTCACGGCGCGAGTTCGGGCTGATCAGGGCCTCGGCACGCGCCAGCTCCCGTCCGGACAGCATCGAGTCGGGGTCCAGCACGGATGCCACGTGATCGAGGACCTCCCGGGACGGCAGGCAGGCGAAGAGCGGCGGTCGCGGTGGGTTCGTGGGGGTCAGCGTTCGCATGGCTCGACCAGCATGGCTGGTCGGGGCGCTCCTCGCGAGCAGGGACCCGGTGGGTCACCGGGCAGCTGAGGAGTCGGTCCGGGGGAGTAGGGGCGAGACAGCCGGACCTGGGCGGGCCCTACGTGTCCGGGAGGTGAACGCGACGCGACATCTGGTGAATGTCGTTGGACAACAACGGGATCCGAGCGACTTCGCCTTGACCCCTGCCACTGCAGGCGGCAGCGTCAGTGTCATGGTTGCGCAGAGCGGGAAGCCCGACTTCGGACGCGAGACATGGGTCTACCTGTCAGGGGTGGCCAGTCAGACGCACGTCGTCTACGCCGCGTCCTACATCCGCTCGCTCCTCGCGAGCAGTCCGGGACGCGTGGTCGTGGTCGACATGGGGCTCCGGTGGTTCCTCGGTGAGCGCCGAGTCAGCCAGCGCGACCTCGAGGAGCTGCTGCCCGACAACCCCCGGATGAGCCTGACGACATTGTCCGAGGTCGGCTGGCGCGTGGACCGCGACGCCGACGCCATCTACGTCGCCATCGGCGCACCCGGCTCGAAGGCCCTGGTGAGGCTTCGAGCCTGCAACCCGCTGCGGCGACTGCCGGTGGTCGTCGTCGACGAGGGCCTCGGGAGCCACGGCACCTGGCGGACCCGACGCGAGGCGATGCTCCGCGAAGGCGGCCGACGCGGTCGGTCGACCGTACGGGCCCTCATCAGCGCCACGACCCGCGCCGTCATGACGACCTGTCGGTGGTCCCTCTACGAGCGCGAGAACGGCCGGTTCGTGGTGAACCCCGACGTGTCCCGCGAGTTCCTCGGGGGAACGCGCAACGCGCCCGGCGGCCGCGGCGCCCTGTTCAGTGCTGACCACCGTCCGCTGGGCGTCTTCCTCTCGCAGCCCTGGGTCGAGCTGGGGGTCCTCGACGACGCCACTTACCTGGGTCACCTCGCAGACCTCACCCGGGCAGCGGCCGAGGTCGGGGTGCGGCTGCGGGTGCTCCCGCACCCCGCAGAGGACGCCTCCAGGTTTGCCGGGCTCGACGCGCTCGTGCACCACAGTCCGGCCGAGCTCGACGCCGTCGTGTCCGACGCGGCAGTCGTCCTCGGGGCCTCGAGCACCGCCCTGCTCAACCTCGCAGCGGTGCACGGGATGCCGGCGATCCGGGTCTCCCTCCCGCAGGTCTCGCTGCTTGATGCGGACCTGTCCACCCGGCAGCGCGAGCTCCTCGACCAGTACCTCTCCCCGCCGATCGCGATCGGCCAGCTGGGGCTCGCCCTGGCGATGCACCTTCCGTCGGTGCGACCGCCGACCGAAGCCCTGTCACCGAGCGGTGGCCAGCGACTGCGACCGTCAGACCCCGTCGGGCTCGGACAGCTGACCGAGCGCCCGGCGCAGGTCCGCGGGGCTTCCGACGCGCGCCGCGACGGTGCCGGTACCCGGCGCCGACAGCAAGGACCCGACGTCCTCGGACACGACCTCGGCCCGCGCGTCGACCGCATCTCCCCAGGCGGGCGACCTGCCTAGTCCGGCGGCGAACGCGGCCGCCGGGGCTTGCAGCACGCTTAGTCCCGGCAGGGCGGTCGCCCGCGCAAGCCCCTCGAGGTCCGCCGCGCGGGCCCCGGCCCGACGCACCGCCCCGCTCGCCAGGAGGCCATGGACCTGATCCCACACGGCCTGATCCCACACCTCGGTGACCGGGCGACCCGCCGTTGGCGCGCTAGACGCAGGCCGAACCGCACGTGCCAGGTCTGGCACGACGACGACCTCGGCCGGTAGGTGGTGCCCGAGCGCGCCCAGCGCGCGCTCCACCTGGTTACGCAGGTCGATGGTGGCTGGGACCAGGAGCACCGCGGTGAGGCGACCGGCGAGGGCCGGGACGGCAGACCGGTGCAGGCATGCCGCGTCCTGCACCTCGACCGCCACGTGGGTGACGCCCTGGGCCACCGCCGACCGAAGGGCCTCGCGCAGCTGTCCGCGGTCCCACCGCGCCACCCCGTCCATGGTCGGGACGAGCCGGCCGGCTGGCGCGGCTGCGCTGCCCCCCAGAGGGGTCGATGGCACGGCGGTCGCAGGCACGAGCTCTCCGACCCGGGCCAGCAGTGCCTGCCACGAGACCCCGATCGGGTCCGGCTCGTCCTGGAACAGCCGGGCCACCAGGTCGTAGTCACTGAGCGCGTCGACGGTGCAGCGGAACCGGCGCCGGTCTAGTCGAGCCTCGCCAGGGGCGACGAGCAGCTCCTCGTGGTGTCGTCGCAACCACGGCGTGACGTGCTCGCGGTCGTAGACGTCGTGAGCCCGGGCGTTCGCCAGCCGCAGTGCTCCAGCGGTGAAGGCCTCGGCGCCGAGGCCCTCCGGGACCTGGGCTATGTCGATCCGGCCGTAGGCCCGCCCTGCGGCCTGCACGTCGGCCACGAGCTCGTTGACCAGGGCACCGTTCGCCACCGGGTTGTCAGCGGTGAGCCGGACCACCCAGTCGTCGTCGGCCAGGTCCTGGGTCGCGAGCACGAACCTGCCGAGCACGTCGTCGAGCGGGCCCCTCACGACCCGCAGGCCGTGCCGCCGGAGGTCGCGCTCTATGACATCGTCGTAGGCCTCCTCGCTCGTCGCCACGACGACGTCGGCTCCCTCGTGGGCCGCTCGCTCCGCCACGAGGCGCACCAGCGGCCGCCCGGCGACGGACAGCATGGCCTTGCCCGGCAGTCGCGAGGAGTCGAGGCGGGACTGGATCACCACGCGCACGGTCATCGGACCTCGTAGACCGTGACGGCACCTGCGTGGAACCGCGGCACGGCGAGCCGGCGCAGAGCGGGACTGACCGGTCCGGCGGTGGCGTCGGCGACCAGCCAGCTGACGTCGAACTGGGCCACCAGCCGCGCCAGTGCGGCCGCATCGGCATCCGTGAAGACCGCGTCGTTGTCGCGTAGTCGCTGGGGCCACGGGCTCTCGACCTGCAGCCCTCCCACCGGGCTGGTATATCCCCAACCTTCCAGCACGACCTGCCGGCCGCCGAGGGCGCTCACGTTGAACGCGAGGGCTCGACAACCTGGTCGGGCAGGCCCCGTTGCGCAATGCCTGTTGGTCGCCACCACGGCGTCCTGCGGGGCGTGGCTGTCCAGCCAGGCCAGCGCGTCGGCCCCGCCCGGGGTGACCGGTACGCCGTTGGAGGCAGGAACAGGCGTCGCCGTGGCCAGGCCCCGGGCCGCTCGCCACAGCTCACCCGCGCTGGCCGCCGCCGGAGCACCCAGCAGGAGAGCGGCGAGCAGGACCACGGCCACCGCTCCGCGAGGCACGCCGCGTCGGTCGACGTGCTGTCCAACACCTCGTCGCGCCGCCCGCCCGACCACCACCACGACGAGCCACACGCCGCCCAGCATGAGCAACGGCCGGCCGAACGCTGCCGTCCAGCCCGTGACGGTCCGAACGGCCGCCCCCGCCGGGGGTCCTGCGAGGCGGTGCACGACGACGCCGGCGACGATCCCCAGCAGGACGCCCGCACCGACCCACCTGGTGCCGGTCCATCCGGCGCCGGCGAGACCGGCTCGCGTCGCGGCATACCCGACCACCCACGGCGCGAGCACCGCGGCGAAGGCCACGCCGAGGTAGAAGAAGTAGGCCTGGCTCAGCGCGGGGTGCGACAACAGCAGGTAGGCGCCCCAGGCCGCGACCAGACAGCCGGCGCAGAACCAGACTCCGGCGGGCAGCCCACGAGGCCGGCGGGAGACCACCATCAGGGGCACGATCTGGCCGGCGGCGGGCACCAGGACAGCGACTGCAAGCAGACCCATGACCGCAAGGCTGTGTGGCGACAGGGCGGCGACGCCCTCGGGCAGGAAGGGTCCGTTGACCGGGTGGAAGCCCTCACCCGTGAGGAGGTGGTAGAGCGGCATCCACTCCACGAGGTCGCCGAACCGCAGGGTCACCCCGCCGTCGCTTCCCGAGACGGCGCGGGACAGGGGAAGGCTCAGACCGAGGAGCAGCACCAGCAGGGCGCCAGGTCGCCATCTGCGGTCCCGGCCGAGGGCCAGCGCCACTGCGGTGAGAGCCGCCCCACACGCGAGCACGGGCACGGCCGTCGGCTTGGCGCCACTGGCGGCTGACACGAGCAGCGCCACCGCAATCCACGCAGGCAGCTTCCTGCGGTCGATCGCGGCCAGGCCGACGCTCGCCGCGGCCAGCGCGAGGGGCACAACGAGCTCCTGTGAGGGGCTCAGGACGTTCAGTGCGGCGGCAGTGCGACCGACGGGCAGCAGCTCCAGTCCATGGCCCAGCACGAGCAGCCCCGCCGCGGTCGGCGGCACCCACCAGGGACCACCGAGTCGTCGGGCCAGCCCCGCGGCGGCCAGCCCGGCCAGGACGAGCATCCCGACCGGCCACAGCCGAAGGAGGAGGGTCGCCTCCGGCACCCCGCCGGCCAGCGACGCCGCGGCCATCTGGGCGTGAGCGAACCAGTGGTAGTGCAAGGTCTCGCCCGCCACCTGCGGCACGGCCGGGGGAATGGCCCGCTCCGCCGCGTGCACGATCGAGAGGTGCCACGTCAGGTCCTGGTAGTACGCGCTTCCCACCGGCGGCAGTCGGTAGCCGCCCAACCCCAGCCGGAGCATCGTCGTCGCCCCGGCGCCCAGGAAGCCGGCGAGCAACCACGAGCCGGCCAAGGGCTCGCGCGGTCGCCGCACGCCGACCCAGTGCCCTCGCAGTGGTGGGGACAGGAAGGCGATGACGACGACCACCGGCCACAGTCGCACCCAGTGCTGGAGCGAGAGCTGTACGGCCGCCACGAACAGCCCCAGCTCGACGGCGAGGCCCAGCAGCGCGCCGAGGCCCACCTCCTCCGCGAGGGTGCGCGGGCTGGCACCCGCGGGGACCAGCGCACGCAGCAGCAGGGTGCCGGGCAGGGCGAGCCCGAGGGCCAGGTACAGCGCGTACCGGGCGATGTCACCGGGCGCCGTTCCCACCGACAGCAGGGCCCAGACCACCACACCAGCGGCCAGCAGCCACGGCGTTGCCGAGGCAACCAGCCGCCCGCCGCCTGGGGCCTGCGTCTTGGTGGTGTCCGATCCGCTGGCGGCAGGGTATGCCGGGTGGTTGACACCGTGCCCTGCCTCGGCGTGGCCGGAGTCGCGACCCTCGCGGGAGTCAGGAGCCTCGCGGTTGTCGGGGCCCCGGCCAGCTCGGGGCGTCCGTCCGGCGTCGACGCTCGGCGGACTGGTCACCTGCGCGCTCCCAGGAACGCATCCACGACCCGTTCGCGGCCGCGTCCGTCGATCCGGTCGAGCCCTCGCTGTCGACGCGTCCAGCGTCCCGCGTGGTCGGCGAGGTCGTCGCGTAGCACCCGCACGGCGAGGTCACGCGCCGCAGCGTCCTCGCTCAGCTCGGCCACTGTCCCGAGCCCTACGACGAGTCCCTCCGCGACGGCGCGTCGATAGGCCGGCGCCTGGTTGTCCGCGACGCAGGCCAGGGCCGTGGGGAGGCCGACCGCGAGCAGCTCCCAGGTCGCGGACCCTGCTGCGCTGACGACGAGGTCGGCGCCGAGGGCCAGCGAGGCCAGGTCAGAGGTCGGCGGCAGAACTGTCAGTGACTGCCCGGGTCGTGCGGTGCCCGCGACTGCCTCGAGTGCGATGGCCGACCGGTTGTCCGCGGCGACGACCTCAAGGTTGACTGGTCTGCCCGTGGCGAGGATGAGGGGAGCCACGAGCGGGGCAGCTCCCGCCGGGTCGGTGCCACCGAAGACAGCGAGAACCCTTGGTACTGAGCGTGATCCGGATGTCCTTGGCAATGGCTGGTCCCGGTGTTCGACTGGCCGGTGCAAGCGCACCTGGTTCCTCAGCAGGGTGTGTTCGAGTCCCGCGAGGAACACCCGGCCCTGCGCCACCGCGGCCCTGGAGGCGTCGGCGAGGAGGTTCTGGTCAAGGTAGACGTCCGCGTCCTGACCGGCGCCGAAGCCACCGTCGAGGAGCGAGAGCACGCGGATCCCCTTGTCTCGCAACGTTTGCCCAGTGTTCACCGGGAGGTCGTATCCGTCGAGGACGGCTGCCGTGCAGCCCGCCCCCATGACGACAGCCGCCAGCGTCTCCGGCTCGGTCGGTGCAGGGCGCCAGGGCATGCCGGTCTGTGCGACCAGCTGCTGAGCCCAGGGCACTGCGACCACCTCTCCGAGGAACACGACGTCGTGACCGCGGGCGCGCAGCTCCTCGGAGAGCGCGAGGCAGCGCATGAGGTGCCCGACCCCGGTCTGTGGACGAGCATCGCAGCGGATCGCCACCCGCAGGGCGCCCTCAGCCGACATCGCGCTGATCATCAGGTGAACTCATGGTGACGAAAGCCTTTGTGTGTCAGAGGAATCCAGAATCGGCCCTACTGTCGTAAGCATGACGGCAGCGAGCCAGACTGTAGCCCAGTCGCGCACCACGACCAGCGTCCTCACGGGCGCGTCCGTTCTCGTGACAGGAGGGACGGGGTCCTTCGGCAAGGAGTTCATCCAGCGACTCCTCGACGAGGTCAACCCATCGCGGATCGTGGTCTTCTCGCGGGACGAGCTCAAGCAGTACGAGTGTCGGAACCTGTTCGGCGACGACCCTCGGCTGCGCTGGTTCATCGGCGACATCCGCGACCGTGACCGGCTGAAGCGTGCGATGCACGGTGTCGACTACGTGGTCCACGCTGCAGCCCTCAAGCAGGTCGACACGGCCGAGTACAACCCGTGGGAGTTCGTGCACACCAACATCATCGGTTCCCAGAACGTGGTCGAGGCCAGCATCGACACCGGCGTCAAGAAGGTCGTGGCCCTGTCGACGGACAAGGCCTCGAGCCCGATCAACCTCTACGGCGCGACCAAGCTGACGGCCGACAAGCTCTTCATCACCGGCAACCACTACGCCGCTAGCTACCCGACCCGCTTCAGCGTGGTCCGCTACGGCAACGTCATGGGCAGCCGCGGCTCGGTGATCCCCAAGTTCCGCGCGCTGCACGAGCAGGGCCTGTCGCTGCCGATCACGGACCTGACGATGACCCGCTTCTTCATCACCCTGCCCGAAGCCGTCGACTTCGTCCTGGGCTCGTTCGAGATCATGCAGGGCGGTGAGCTGTTCGTCCCGCGCATCCCGTCGATGCGAATCGTGGACCTCGCGCAGGCCGTCGCCCCCGGCGCAGCGATGCACAGCTGCGGGCTGCGCCCCGGCGAGAAGCTGCACGAGGAGATGATCTCGCCGGAGGAGGGCCGTCGGGCGGTCAGCCTGGGCGATCGCTACGTGATCCAGCCCGACCTCGCCTCGTGGGGCTACCAGTCGCCCGAGGGTGCCGTGCCAGTCCCCGAGGGCTTCTTCTACCGCTCCGACCAGAACACGCAGTGGCACTCGCTCGAGGACATCGCGCTCATGTTCAAGCCCGAGGAGTGAGACCGCTGCTTCCCTACGGACGCCACAGCATCAACGAGGACGACATCAAGGCGGTCATCTCGGTCCTCGAGGGCGGCTGGCTCACGACCGGGCCCGCAGTCGACGCGTTCGAGTCGGCCCTGGCCACCCAGGCCGAGGTCGCCTCCTGCATCAGCGTCAGCAGCGGAACCGCCGCCCTCCACACGGCATACGCAGCCATGCGGTTGGGCTCCGGCGACGAGGTGGTCACGACCCCGATGACGTTCGTCGCCACTGCGTCCACCGCGGTGGCGCTAGGTGCGCGCGTCGTGTTTGCCGACGTCGAGGAGGACACCGCTAACCTCGATCCGCGGGCAGCGGAGGCGGCCATGACCAGTAGCACCCGGGCCGTGGCCGCCGTCGACTACGCCGGCCACCCGGCAGAGCTGGACGCACTGCGCGAGGTCGCCCACGCGGGTGGCGCTCTCCTCCTCGAGGATGCCGCCCACTCGGTGGGTTCGACCTACCGGGGCCGGCCGGTTGGCGGCCTCGCGGACCTCACGACGTTCTCGTTCTTCCCCACGAAGAACCTGACGAGCGCGGAGGGTGGCGCCGTCCTCACCAACCACCCCGACCTGGCCCGGCAAGCCCGGCAGTTTCGCACCGTGGGGCTCGTCCGCGACCCCGCGCTGCAGCGGCACCCCGAGCTGGGCCCGTGGCACCAAGAGGTTCACGAGCTCGGTCTCAACTACCGTCTCGCGGACGTCCTCTGTGCGCTCGGCAACTCCCAGCTCTCGCGCCTGGCGACGTTCCGGTCTCGGCGCGCGGAGCTCGTCGCGCGCTACCAGCAGCTGCTCGGAGAGGTGCCCGGCCTGCGACTGCCGGTCGCCCGACCCCACGTGGACCCGACCTGGCACCTGTATGCCGTGCGCGTCCTGGAAGGGCGCCGTCGCGAGGTCTACGACGGGCTGCGCAGCGCCGGGATCGGCGTACAGGTCAACTACCTTCCGGTCTACTGGCACCCGCTGTTCGAGGACCTGGGCTACCGCCGCGGCCAGTGCCCGGTGGCCGAAGCCTTCTATGCCGAGCAGCTCTCCCTGCCGCTGTACCCGGACCTGACGAACTCCGAGCAGGACCGCGTGGTGGAGGAGCTCCGCCGCGTGCTGGAGGGTTGACCGTGCACCACGCCAACCACTTCTACGGCCATGCCCACATCCTGGCCCGCTACGCCGGGCTCGCCGACGTGCCGCGGATCTGGGGCTACCTCCAGCACGGCTGGAACGTGCACGACGGGTTCGCCGTGGGCACCCAGTTCGCGCCCGGCTTCCCGAAGTTCATCTGGTCCGACGCCCCCCGACGACGCGGCTGGGCGGTAGGCATGCGCGACTACGTCATCGTCGGCTCACCGTGGGCCTACCTGTTGCAGCTGGAGCAGCAGGAGCAGTGGGAGGCCGGTAACCCGGACCGCCAGGGCACGATCGTCTATCCCTTCCACGGGTGGGAGCAGCAGGCCATCCTGGGCAGCCACCACGGCTACGTCGAGGAGCTCAAGGCCACGGAGACCGGTCCCATCACGATCTGCTTGTACTGGAACGAGTTCCAGGACGCCGCCGTGCGCCGGACCTACGAGCGCGCCGGCTTCCGGGTCATCTCGCACGGATACCGCGGGCACATGTGGCAGGGCACGACGCCGGACTTCCTGGACCGCCAGCTCACCGAGCTGCGCCGACACCGGCGCGTGGTCTCGAACCGGATGGGCAGCGCCCTCTTCTACGGTGCGTCGGTCGGCTGCGAGATGGGCGTCTATGGCGACCCGATGATCCTCGAGGCGGAGCGTGCAGTCCTGGGTGGGATGGAGCGCCAGCGGCGGCTGTGGCCGCAGATGCACCAGGTCAGCGTCCCCCTGTCGGAGGGGCGCGAGCTCGCCCGGGTGGAGCTGGGGCTGGACCACGTCCTCGGCCGGGCCGAGCTGATCGACGTCCTCGGCTGGAGCCACGCGCCCCTGGGCCGGCTGGACTCGCGCGGCCCGCTCACGGAGGCGCACCTCGGGGACGACAGCTCGGATTCCGGCAATCACGACCTCACCATCACCCCTGACGACCGGGGCGACCTCCTGGCGCACGACGGGGTGCCACGATGACCGCGGGGCGCACCCCGGCACCGCCCGCTTCGGGTCAGCCGGCGCGGCCCGTTCCGTGCGCGCCAGCTACGGGCGCGCCGGCGCCGCCAGCTACGGGCGCGCCAGCGCCGCCCGTCGCTGGAGTCCTACAGCAGGTCCCAGCTGAGCGGCGTACCCCGTTCGACGGCGCACCGGAAGGTGCGTCCGCGCACCACGTCGAGCAGGTCCGGGGCCAGGCCACCGGCTGGCCGGATCGAGCGGACGTTCGCCGCTGTCACGACCTCACCCGCGGCGACGTCCTCGACGACGAACAGCGACCGGCGGAACCGCAGCCCCTCGGCCTCACCGGCCGTCGCGCCGATGCGGGGCTGACCCAGCGCACGCCACGCCGTTTCCGACTCACGCACCAGCGCGGCGAGCTCGTCCGGCTCCAGCGAGAAGGCGGAGTCGACACCGCCGTCGGCGCGGCTCAGCGTCACGTGCTTCTCGATGAGGACTGCGCCGAGTGCGACTGCCGCGACCGCCGCACCGATACCGAGCGTGTGGTCGGAGAGACCCACCGGAACGTCGAAGGCGTCGCCCAGCACCGGTATGCCGCGCAGGTGCGACTCGCGTGGGTCGGCTGGGTAGTTGGCCGTGCACGAGAGCAGCAGCACGTCCTCGTTGCCGGTGCTGCGGGCCGCGCTGACCGCCGCGTCGATCTCACCCACGGACGCCATCCCGGTCGAGATGATCACCGGTTTGCCGCGTTCGGCCGCCGCGCGGATCAGCGGGAGGTCGACGATCTCCGACGAGGCGATCTTGAAGCAGGGCACGTCCAGCTTGTCGAGGAACTCCACTGCACTCGCGTCGAACGGGCTCGAGAACGCCTGCATGCCCAGTCCACGAGCGAGGTCGAAGAGCGGCTCGTGCCACTCCCACGGCGTGTGCGCCTCCTCGTACAGGTCATAGAGGCGCCGCCCGCCCCACAGTCCGTGGGCGTCGGAGATGTGGAACGGCGCGGTGTCGGCGTCGATCGTGATGGTGTCGGCCGTGTAGGTCTGCAGCTTGATCGCGTGGGCGCCGGCCTTCGCCGCCATCCGGACGATGTCCTCGGCCCGCTCCAGGCTGCCGTCGTGGTTGCCGGACATCTCGGCGATGACGAAGGGGGCCGCTCCCGGCCCGACCTCTCGTCCGCCGATCGTGACGCTGGTCCTGGCTGTGGTCATGGCAGTTCAGCCCTTCCTCGTCGTGGCGCCGGCACGCTGCCGGTCGCGTCGTTCCTCGTTGCGCAGCTCGACGGTGACCACCTCGGTGGGCACGCCGTCGACATCGCGCAGGTCCATCGCCGTCTCCCGGAAACCGAGCCGGCGGTTCATCTGCCGCACGACGGCGTTGTGACCGAGCACCTCGCCCGTCAGCACCGTGAGACCGAGCTCGTCGAACGCGTGACGAACCGCTTGTCTCGGCGCCTCGATCCAGGCCGGCAGCAGCTCCCCGCGGGCCTCCAGACCGGCCACGTCGAGGTAGAAGCTCCACATCGCGGCGCGGGCGTGGTCCGGCCCAGCGAACATCACCACGCCAGCGGCCACTCCGCCGCGCTCGTAGATGTACAGGTGCCGGGCCGGGTCAGAGGCGGTGGTCGCCCACCAGGCCGCGTGCTCCTCCGGGGTGATGACGTGGCCGGTGAGGCTCACGGCCCGCACGTGCGGATGGTTGCGCCACGCGAGGAGCGCGTCGCGGTCGGAGTCGGTGGCGGGGCGGAGCACAGGACCTCCATCTCGGGTGTGCCCGTGGGCGACCCGGGTCGGGATTGTCCACCCAGTCAACAGAGTCAAGACGGACAGGAAGAAGGCAACAGATGAACACCGTGAGTCGAGATGAGGTGCGCTCGATGATGGGCGACGTCCTCGCCGCCCAGGGCAAACCGCTTCCTGCGGACGAGCTGACACCGTTGGTGGACATAGGTTTCCGCTCGCTCGACTTCTCCGAGCTCGCACTCCGTGTCGAGGACGAGACGGGTGACGAGCTGAACTTCGACGCCCCCGGCCTTCGACGGATCGAGACGGTCGGCGACGTGCTCGACTTCCTCGAGCAGCTGCAGAGCGCGTGACGCCCACGCCAAGCCCGACCAGGGCGGCCACCCCACCCGGTCTGGACAACCGCGTCGTGGCCGGAACGTTCGACGGCACCTGGGCGCAGCTCGGGCACGGCGGCGACCTGCCCTCCGTGGCCGCAGTGTTGGCCGGCTCACAACAGGCGGCAGCAGCCACCGTTGCCGCCTACGTCAGCACGCACGACGCGCGCACCGAGCTGCTGCTGGCCTCACCCGGGCGAGTGCCGGTCGAGGACCGTGAGCAGCTGCGCCGGGACGGGTTCGCCCTCGTCGACGACGGCGTCACGAGGCCACCCATCGCGGCGCGTGAGCCCGATCCCGGTCGGGTCTGGCTCCTCACGAGTGGGACGACCGGCCGGCCCAAACGGGTCCCGCACACGCTCGCCGGCCTGACCACGGTCGCCGGCGAGCAGCCACCCCGCCGCTGGCTGTGCCCCTACACACCCGGCGCCTACGCGTGGTGGCAGGTGGTCACCCTCTCGCTCGCCCACCCCGGCCAGGACGTCGTCTTCGCAGAGCCGGAACGAGACGCAGAGTGGCCGACACTCGCCCTGGACCACGACGTCGACGCCGTGTCTGGCACACCCACCTTCTGGCGCCAGGCACTGCTTCGCGACCCGGAACGAATGGCCCGCCTGCCACTGCGCCAGGTGACCCTCGGCGGCGAACCCGTGGACCAGGCGGTCCTCGACCGGCTGGCGGCCCTCTACCCGGCGGCCCGCATCTCGTGGATCTACGCCTCCAGCGAGGCCGGTGCGGCGATCGCTGTCCACGACGGCTTGGCCGGCTTCCCTGCCGTCTGGCTGGGTCGCGAGGTCCCGGACCGCGCGCGGCTTGAGGTACGCGACGGCGAGCTGCACGTCGCCTCACCGGTCGGAGCTGCTGGCTTCGACGGTCTGCGACCCACCGGTGACCGCGCCGAGATCCACGGTGACCGTGTCCACGTGACAGGCCGGGTCGGAACCGACGAGATCAACGTCGGCGGGTCCAAGGTCTCAGCGGCGTCGGTGCGGGCCGTGCTCCTCGCCCACCCGGCAGTCGCCTGGGCGCAGGTGCGGGGACGCCGCGCACCTGTCGTGGGTCAGCTCGTCTCCGCCGACGTGGTCCTCACCAGGCCTGCCGAGATCGCGGAGCTGACCGCCTGGTCGGCCGCCCGACTGCCCGAGCACGCCGTACCGCGCCGTCTTCGTGTCCTCGACGCGATCCCCCTCAGAGAAAGCCTGAAGTCCGATGCCTGAGTACACCCCCATCCCGCCAGCCTCGTGCGTCGTCGTCAGCGGCGCCTCACGTGGCCTCGGGCTCGCCCTGGCCACCGACGCCCTCAAGCGCGGTGCCCGGGTCGCCGGCTTCGCCCGCACCGTCACGCCCGAGCTGCAGGCGCTGGCCGACGCCCACCCCGACGACGTCCACGTGGCTGCAGTCGACGCCAATGACAGCGGTGCCGTGGCCGGGTTCCTGCGCGACGCCGCCGACCGGCTCGGACCTCTCGATGCGCTCGTCAACAACGCTGCAG
Organism: Pedococcus bigeumensis; assembly: GCF_006438965.1. Lineage (GTDB taxonomy): Bacteria > Actinomycetota > Actinomycetes > Actinomycetales > Dermatophilaceae > Pedococcus > Pedococcus bigeumensis_A. The sequence goes on along the minus strand of NZ_RCZM01000002.1, from coordinate 471,453 downwards.
TCGGTCAGGACAGCCTGCACGTGCACACGTCGCCCGAGCGGATCGGCGAGATCGTCCAGACCAACCTGACTGCACCGCTGCTCCTCACCCGTGCCTTCCTGCGTCGGCTGACCGCGCGCGGGGGCCGGGGTCGCGTCGTCATGGTGACGAGCGTCTGCGCCCAGCGGGGGTATGCCGGACTGGTCGCCTACTCCGCCACCAAGGGCGGCCTGGACAGTGCCATGAGGGCGCTGGCCCGCGAGATGCACGGCCGGGTGCTGGTCAACAGCGTCGCCCCGGGCTTCTTCGCCTCCGAGATGTCCTCGGTGCTGGGCGGGGAGCAGCTGGAGACCATCACCCGCCGCACCCCGACCGGTCGGCTGGTCGAGGCGGACGACCTGACTCCCATCGTGGGCATGTTGTTGTTCGAGGACACCAACATCCACGGTCAGGTGCTGACCGTGGATGGCGGCTCGAGCATCTGAGGACGGTGCGGCCATGAGCGCGGTGAGCACTCGGCGCATTCCGCACACTCCGCCCCCCTCCTTCGAGGGCGTCGCGGGGGAGCTCGCCGTAGGGACCTGCGGTCGGGGCTCAGGCTGTCCGAGCCCGCGCACCTACCTGGCGGACGGACGACGGATCTGCTGGCACCGCCGCGCGCCCGACGGCTGGCGTCTCGCCATCGACGCCGAGCTCACCAGCCAGCCCGTGCCCCCGAGCCTGGGGATCCGGGTGGCGACGACGAGCCCGTCCGAATTCTGGCCGGCGTGGACGCGCACCGAGGTCGTCTGCAAGCTGCTCGACGTGCCGGTGCTGGTCTGGTTGACCCGGCACGGCCTGCACTCGGAGCCGGCGGCGGTGCGGCTGCACACTGTCGTCACCGCCGACGGGCTGGTCGTCACCGTGGGCGCCCGGCCCGTCTAGACGGGGGAGCGCTACTCCGGTTTGGCCAGCCGCTGCGCCAGGCGACGGGCCTGCCGGAGGTACTCGGGTGGCACGAGCGACATCACGAACCGCCGCAGGTACCCGGTCACCGATCGCATCGGCGAGGTCAGGACCCGACCGATGCGGAAGGACAGCGAACCCCGCAGGTGTGAGACGGTCCGCTCCAGCTCGGAGACCTTCGTGTCCCGCGAGCGCAGCGACGCCTCGAGCCACTCGACCTGGCCGGTCCGCTCCTCGAGGGCCACCGCGAGACGCCCTTCGGAGGCGACCGCCTCTCGGTAGCCACGGGAGGGACCCTGCACGGCACCGGCCTGCGACTGGCCGCTCTCGAGGTTCGCGCGGTGTGCGCGCGCCTCGGCCAGCGCGTCGCCCCCGGCGAGGACCGTCTCGACCTCAGCCTCCGCCGCCGCGATGCGATCGAGCAGGGCGGGGGTCCAGGGCAGCCCCGCCATCGCTGCGAGGGTCTGCGCCAGGTCGTCGGGGCTGATGTCGGGCCGCCACGGCTGGTCCGAGCCGGACCGCACCAGAGCCCGGGCAAAGTCGCGCAGCCCTCGCAGGACCGCCACCTCGGGATCCATCGGCCCGGTCCAATGCCAGCTGCGGTCCAGCGCGTAGAGACCGTCGTCGGCCAGCACCACCTGTGCGGGGGTGAGGAAGAACCGCTGGTCGCCAACCTCTCCCACAGGCTGCGACGTGAGCCACGCGGCATACCTGCGCACCAGCTCACGCACCTGGGGGAGGCTGCCGGAACGGCAGGCCGCCCGCAGCGCCTCGTCGAGGGTGGTCCCCTCCGCAAGTGGGTCGGGGCGGACGGTGAGGTCGCGCAGCACGTGGCGTTCGTGCACCACGTGCCGGCCCGCCTCGGGCGCCAGGGCGAGCTGCCATCCGGCGGGGTCTGCGACGAGGGTGGTCACGGCGCGCCAGGCCTGGGTTCCCGGCTCTCCCGCCGCGAGCAAGGGCGGCAGATCGGCGTCCCCGCCCCCGGGACGCCCGGCTCGGGCAAGGACGACCCAGACCGACGCGAGGGCTGGAGTCAGCCCACCCTCAAAGGTGCGCAGGGCGAGATCGTGCGGGTCGGCCAGGGCCGGCCGGTCACGGAAGTAGCCCGCTTGGAGACGGGCTGCCAGGGCACCGACCACGCTGCCCGCGCTGCCGACCCGGGTGGGATCGACCAGCAGGTCGAGCCGGTCGGCGGCAGGGAACCCGCTCCAGGAGGCCTCGAGCGACAGGCCCGCGGCCTCCAGGAGACCGACGACCTCGCGCTCGTAGGGCAGTCGGGTCGAGGTGCCGGGGGACGCGGCGTGCCACGCGTCGTCCTGGCGAACCGCGCCCGGGTCGAGGCGCAGGAGGCGGTCGAGGCCGAGCTCGTTCTGGACGGCCGCGACCAGAAGGCCGCCGGGCGCCAGCCATGACCCCAACAGGTTGAGCAACCCACCCGGTGTGATGCCATCGCTGTCCGGCGAGACGACGCCGTCCGGCCCGTCGAGGCAGACGAGCACGTCGTAGCGGTCCTCTGGATCGAGCCGTTCCACCGAGCCCGTGAAGACTCGGATGCCGGACCGCAGTCGGCTGGTGCCAGCAAGGTCCCGCGCGTCGGACAGCCCTCGCACGAGCACATCGGTGGCCAGCAGTTCAGGGACCCGGTCGAGCAGCGTCGCCGCACGGGCACCCACGAGCAGCACCCGCTCGGCTGCGCGCTCGCCTCGCAGGACGGCGTCGACGAGTGGTCCCGCCGCACCCGCAACCACGCCCGTGGCGAGGTCGGACCACTCGAGCATCTCCCCACCGACCAGCCGGGCTCCCGAGGCCGTGTCCAGGTGGTGACGCTGCATGGGGTCCTCTCGGGGTGGCTGGCGCGGCCGACCGGTCGCCGGACGCACCCCCACTCCATCGCATCCCGGCGCCCTGCGAGTGAACACACGGTTACGCGCGGCTGAAGCCGCAGGTGCTTTGGTCGAGGAGGATGCGTTGCGCCACGTGCCAGCCGCTCCAGGTCGGGTGGGGCTCACGGCTCCACCAAGGTCCAGCGTCATCTGCACGTCGCGGGGCCGGGTCCGGTCACTCACTCGCCCGCTCAGGGCACGCGATAGGTCAGCAGCAGGGCTCCGCTGGGTGTCGGCCGTGCGCTGACGAGGTCGAGTCGGCGGATCTGGTCGGAGCTGGTGAACAGCCGTCTTCCGGTGAATCCAGTCGTCGGGCCGACCACCAGCTGCAGCTCGTCGATGAGTCCGTCTGCGAGCATGGACTGCGCCAGTTGGATGCTCCCGTGAACGCCGATGTCACCCCCGGGTCCGGCCTTGAGGTCGCGCACCACTCGTTCAACGGGTCCGTGAACCGCCTCTGCGTTGTGCCACGTGTTCGACAGGGGTGAGGAGGTCACGACGTACTTCTTCACGTTGTTGATGAACGCGGCGAACGGTTGGTGGTCCGCTGTTGGCCAGAACCGCGACCATTGGTCGTACATGTTGCGACCGAGCAGCACCGCGTCCTGTGCCGCGATGATCTCCTCTTCGTTGTCGACCATCGCGGGGTCGAACTCGGGGACCTCGGCCCGCTCCAGGCCTTGGGCAAAGAACCGGTCGGGATCGTCGACCGCCCCGTCGAGCGACAGCAGGGTGTAGAGCACGACCTTGCGCATATGACCTCCTGGATGGTTTGCCTCGTCGGGTAGCAGACCGGGGGCGCGCGCGAAACTCATCGCTGGGCAGTGCCTCGACGCGCAGGCAGGACCGGACATCCTTCGTCCAGGCCGCGAACGCACGGGTGCAGGGAAGCCATCAAGTTGCGCGGCACACGGGCCCGGCCTCGAGGTGACGACCTGTCAATGACGGCCACTCTCGCCGACGATGTTGTCAGCGTGCTCGGGGTGCTGAAGTTCCTGGAGCTGAGCCAATGGGCAGAGTGCGTCCGACGTCTGTCTGGTGGATCGACGCCGGGCTCATCTGCCCGTCGTGGTCCAGGCGGTCACGCGCCAAGCCCCTCGAAGACGTCGGCCAGCACAGGCCCCCCGGCCTGCTGAGGTGGCCAGGCCACGACGTGGAACTCGCGTGTGGCATAGCGCCGCCAGTCGCGGTCGTCGCCTTCGGGGTCGAACAGGGCCGTGCGTTGGGTGGAGTGCGCCTTGAGACCGGCGACCACGGCATCGGCAACGGGCCGGGTGTCGACGAGGACCCCGATGTCGTCGTCCGGAACGGCACGCAGGTGGTAGGTGGTTTGCGGGTCCCAGCGGGGAAGTCCGCGAGCGACCCGGGCGTCCTGGTGACGTGCGAACGGGGTGGCGGCGATGGCCGTGTGGAGCAGCCTGCGCAGACCTGGCCCGTTGCTCCGGCGAACGGTGTGGAAAGCCTCGTCGGTCGCCTGCCCGATGGCGAGGTGGTCGGGGTGGCCGGTGATCCCGTCAGGCCCGAAGGTGACCACGACGTCGGGCCGCTCCTGGTCGAGAAAGGCGCACACCTGCTCGACGAGTCGGTGGTGCCCCACCTGTGCCACCTGTCCGTCGTCGTGCCCCAGCCAGACGTCTCGGTCCGGGATCCGGCCGACGGCGCGCCAGGCGGCGTCGGCCTCGGACCGTCGATGCGCTCCGAGAGAGGAGGGCGACACCAGGACGCCCGGGGCCACCCCGCCGGCACCCCCGTCCGTGGCGTGCAGCACCGCCAGGCGGAAGTTCTCGTGGCGCGAGTGCAGCGCCACGGTCCCATAGGTGGAGTAGCTCTCGTCATCGGGGTGGGCGAAGCACAGCCCCAAGGAGCCGGACGCTGCGTTGGCCGACATGGCGGGTCCCCTCTGTCGCCAGCCGCCGGTGTCCCGACGCGGTGGCGCCCCTTGGAGCATCCTCTTGGGAGCATCACGACGGCAACAGCTTTTGCCGCGGCGCCGCGGGAACGCGACGGAGTTGTCAGCGCATGTTTCCGGTGTGCCCCAGGCTGAACAGCCCTGGTTGTGGCCACACGCACAGGCCGTGCGGGCCGGAGTCGACCGCGATCTTGTGCACCAGCCGACCGGTTGCGGTGTCGAAGACGTAGACCACTGCGTCGTAACGTCCTGCGAGCCACAGCTGCGACCCGTCGGCCGTCACCCCACCCATGTCCGGCGAACCACCGCCGGGAATCCTCCACAGTGCGGCAGCCGCGAGCGTGGTCGCATCGAGCACCGTGATCGTGCCTGCGTCGCGGTTGGCGACGTAGACCTGCCGACCATCGCGTGACGGGTACAGACCGTGTGCGCCCAGCCCGGTGTGGATGAACCGGGCAACGACCAAGGTGTGGGCATCGACCACCCAGACGCCGTTGCGCAGCATGTCGGCCACCAGGAAGTCCCGCCCGTCGGGGGAGAGCCGGACGTCCTGGGGCATCGAGCTCGCACCAGGGCGCAACCCGTTCTTGGGGCTCCCCGGCATCGCCATCGCATCGTGGGGTGACGTGGCTCCGGGGGTCTTCGCGGTATTGAGGTCGATGACCTTCCTGACCTTGGTGGCCGCTGCATCCAGGACGACGAGCTTGCCGCTGAACTCGCAGCTCGCCACGAGGAGCGTCAGGTCCGCCGAGAAGTCGGCGTGGTTGATCCCGGCGCACGGGACCGGAAGCGAGCGAAGCAGCTTCATCGTGTGGGCGTCGCGGACGTCGATGCGATGCAAGCGCTCTGCCATGACGAGCGCGTGCTTCCCGTCCGGGGTGAAGTACAGGTTGTACGGGTCGTCGACGTGCACCGGTCGTCCCGGTGCACCCGTGACCGGGTTGATGGGGGTCAGGGCGTTGCCCTTGTCCTCGTTGACCCACAACGTCTTCAGGTCCCAGGACGGAACCACGTGTTGCGGCTCCCGGGGAGTGCGAAACCGGCCCACGACCCGGTACGTGCGCGGGTCGATGAGCTGCACGCTGTCGTTGAGGGTGTTCGGCACGTAGACCATCGGCCGCGCGGTGCGCGCGACGGGGCTGAGCGCATTGGCGCCGGCCGCGGCATACACGCTGAATGACGTTGCGGCTGGTGGTTTTGCGGCGCTGGGACCCGGCCCGCCAGGTTTGGCGGTGGACGAACCGGTGGCGGTGGTCGACGAGGCTGTGGCGTTCACCAGCGAGGACGAGGTATGCCGCGTGCCCTGGGCGGCCAGGTAGCCCGCGACCGCGGTACTCGCGATCAGGGCCAGGGTGAGGGTGCTGGTCACGAGGATGACGCGGTGGGCGGTGGTTCGTCGGAGGTGGTTCGCGCGCGCGGGTCGCATCACACGTCCCGCAGCAGGGTCGACAGGGTGACGGCTTGCAGGCCCTTGCTTCGCAGCCCGGCAAGGATCGAGGGGAGTGCGTCCACGGTGCCGCGATGGCCGAAGTGCAGGCTCACGATGGAGCCCGGTCGCACCGACGCGAGCGTGCGGTCACGGACCGCTGTCGCACCGGGGTCGCGGAAGTCCTCAGGGTCCACGTCATACGACACGCAGCGGTGGTACCCGGCGGCAGCAGCGGCTGCGCGGATGGTGGTGGTGCTGTGCTGCGTGCCCGACGGGCGGAACCACCATCCTGCGGTCCCCACGGCCGTCTCGAGGGCCCGGGCTCCGCGCACCGCCTCGTCGACGGCCTGCGCCCGGGTCAGCTGTTTCATCTGCTGGTGGCTCCAGGTGTGGTTGCCGAGCTCGTGCCCGGCGGCCACGATCTGCGGGCCGATGTGCGGGTTCTGCTCCAGCCAGGTGCCGACGGCGAACACCGTCACGGCGGCGTGGGCCGCGGCACAGGCGTCGAGGATCTCGTGCGCCATGGCCACCGGACCCTGGCCGTGAAAGGTGAGGGCCAGCTGGTGGCCGGTGGTGGGCCCGTGGGTGAGGTCCGGGCCCGAGCTCAGTGCCACGGGGGGCGGTCCGTCCGGGGCTGGACCCGTTGTGGCAGTGGGGGAGCCGGCCTCGGCCGCACTCGTGGGCGACCGGCTCGACGAGGGGGCCTGGGTCGAACCGCCCGAGGTCGTCCCGGGCGGCACCGTGGTGGGCGGACGGTCGTCAGCCGGACTGCTGCAGCCCGCCAGGGCGACCCCGGAGATCCCCGTCAACCCAGCGGCGAGGACGGTCCGCCGGGTCAATGCGGGTGTCCGGTCACGCGGGGCGGGGTCGGGGCGGGGTTCCACAGTGCCGCAGGCTACGTCCGTGGCCTAAGAGGTTGCTGAGGACACAGCCCCCTCTCAGCCGGGTCGCCCGACACTGAGGGCGTGATCCACCCTGACCTGCGCTCCGGCGTCGGCACCCCTCGCCTCGGGCGCCTCCAGTCTCTGGTCGCGATGCCATGGGTCGGAGTCGTCGCGGTCCTGCTGTGGTCGGTGGGCTGGTTCGTCGCAGAGGCGGCTCACGGGGGAGCCGCGTGGCACTTCTTCGCCACCGGGGCACAGGTGTTCTCCGATCTCGATGACGGGAGGCGCGCCGGGCTGCACGTGTACGCCGAGCATCCTGTGCTTCAGATCGGACCGTTCGCACTCGGCGCCGCCTGGGTGCTCGGGAGACTCTCGGACGGGCATGGTCTGGTGGCCGCCCAGGTCGTCGGTACCGGTCTCGGCGTCGTGGTCGTGGTCCTGGTCCGTCGAGTCGCCCAGCAGGTGCTTGCACTGCGCGGCGAGGTCATGCCACACAGCCTCGACACCAAGCTCCTCGTCGCCGTTGCCTGCTTCGCCCCGATCTGGTTGTACGCCGCGGTCAGCTCGACCCACCTCGACGACGTCCTGGCCCTGACCTTCGGCGTCACGGCAATGGCTCTGGTCATGTCACGACGGCCGGTCTGGGCGGGGCTCGCGGTCGCCATCGCCGTGGACTCCAAGCCGTGGGCGCTGCCATTCGCCGTGCTGCTCCTCGCCCTTCCGTCCGTGCGGACAAGGACGATCGCGGTGGGTGTCGCAGCTCTTGGCGTGGCTGCGGCATGGCTCCCGTTCTTCGTCGCCGACCCGCAGACCGCTCGCGCCCTCCACTACACGATTGCCAACCGGCCCCTGTCAGGTCTGCGCCTGCTCGATGTGATGTCGGCCCGCACGCCACCGTGGGACCGCCCCCTCCAGACGTTGCTAGGGGCAGCGCTTGGTGGCGTCGCCCTTTGGCGAGGCCGTGCCACCGGCGTGCTCCTGGTGGTGATGGCCAGCCGGCTCGCCCTCGACCCCAGCACGAACCGCTACTACACCGCCGGACTAGCCGTCGGTGCCCTCCTGTGGGACCTCGCCGGGTCCCGTCGACGCTGGCCCTGGTGGAGCCTCACCGTGCTCCTCGTCCTGCATGCCGCCCGCTGGGTGCCTGCCCTCGACCCGGTCCACGGGTTCGCGCTCATCTCGTTCGCCGTCGTCGCATCCGTATCGGTGCTGTGGGGCGGTTGGGGGTGGCCCCGGGCCGGGCAGCGGCCTGCGCCTTCAGGGTGTGCTCAGGGGGCGGCTGACACGGTTCCCCCATGACGACGATGCTCGCAACAGACCAACGCCGCGCCATGCTCAACAAGGTCCCCGAGGTGACGGTGTACTTCTGGATCATCAAGATCCTGTGCACCACTGTCGGGGAGAGCTTCGCGGACTACGTCAACGAGACCCTCGGTTTCGGCTTGGGCAAGACCACGGTCGTCTTCTCGGTCGCATTGGTCGCGGTGCTCGTCGCGCAGTTCCGGCTGCGCCAGTACGTGCCGTCGGTCTACTGGCTGGCTGTCGTCCTGATCAGCGTGGTCGGCACACTCCTGACCGACAACCTCACCGACGGGATCGGAGTGCCGCTGTGGGTCAGCACCGCCGCCTTCGCCGTTGCGCTCGCCGTCGTCTTCGCAGTCTGGTATGCCCGCGAACGAACCCTGTCCATCCACTCCATCATCACGACGCCGCGTGAGGCCTTCTACTGGCTGACCGTCCTCGTGACGTTCGCGCTCGGAACTGCTGCCGGCGACTGGACGCTCGAGCTCACCGGCTGGTCGGCCGGCGCCTCCATCCTGCTCCCGTTGGGGCTGATCGCGGCCGTGTTCGCTGCCTGGAAGCTGGGCGCCGGACCGGTGCTGTGCTTCTGGTTGGCCTACATCCTCACCCGCCCCCTGGGTGCCAACATCGGTGACTTCCTGGCCTCGGCGCGCGACGAGGGTGGAGCCGGGCTGGGCACCCTGGGCACCAGCATTCTGTTCCTCGGCACCATCTTGGCCGTCGTGGTCTATCTCAGCGTGACCCACAAGGACCGGATCGAGCGCTCCGCCGCGCGCGCCGAGCTCGCACCGGACCCGGTGGGCGACCGGCAGGTCTGAGCGAGTAGGGATGAGCCGTCGGCGATGACGGTGGAGCGGCGGGCGAGGGTGTTGGTGGTCACCGACCGTGCCAACCCTTCGCCAGCCCTGCTCCGGGCCATCGCCTCACGTGCCGCCACCGGTGACGTCCAGTTCCGCCTGGTGGTGCTGAACCCGGCGCGCGCAGAGGTCCACCTGCTGCACCCGGAGCGCCACGACAAGGCCTTCGAAGCCGAGTGCGTCCTCCTCGAGACGTTGCCGCACCTCGAGGCCGCGGCAGGAGGCCGGGTGATCGGCTCCGTGTCCGTCCGGCACGACCCCGTCGACGCGATCGAGGAAACCATCCTCAGCGAACCAGTCGACGAGATCATGCTGGCGCTGCCGACGGCGGGCTCGACCTGGCGGTTGCGCCCTGACCTGCCACATCGTCTGCAGCGCTTCGGCGTTCCCGTGACGCGCCTTTCGTGACAAGCCTCAGCGCGGCGCCAGGACGCACTCGCTGCGGCATATCCCGTCGTTGCTCTGGTCGTCGGGCGAACGAACATGGACTGACCCGTACTGCGGCCCGCCAAGCTCCGAGTCCGGGGCGTAGCTTGGGATGACAGGAGCGCGCGCTGTCGCTCGGGGGAGGCGCGGCTCATGATCGAAATCGTCATGATGAGCATCTTCGGGCTCGGGGTGTTGGCGATCGTGGCCGTCGTGGGTATCGGCATCGTGAACCGGATACGAGGTCGAGACAAGGACGACTGGCGCGACGGGCCAAAGCCGGGGGACGGACCCAGGTTGACGCCCGGCAACTACCCAGCGCCTCCGTGGGGCTAGCGAACGCTCGGCCCTAGTCGTGTCGAGGACCCGCCAGGCGAACTCAGCCTCCGGCTTGGAGGCGAAGGCCAGCCAAGGTCAGGTCCAAGGCCGCCAGGAACTGCTCTCGGTCGTCGTGCCCGGCGAACTCGTCGGCGATGGCGCGCACGAACGGGAACTGGACGGGGTCCGCGGCCCGCCACGTCGCGGCATACCGATCGAGGAACTCGTCGCGGTCGACGGCGCCGCTGAGGACTTCCTCCGGGGGCTCCTGGCCGAGGTCGGCTGCGGTGCCGACCACCACCCCCACGACCGCCGAGACGGCGTGGAACCGCTGCTTGGGCGTCAGGTCGAGGCGGAGCGTCTCCCGCCCGAGCTTCTCGTAGAGCAGCAACGAGTTGCCCTGGACGTCGGTGTTGCGCATGAAGTAGGCCGCGAGCCACGGCCGGTCCACGATCGCGTCGAACAGAGTCACCGCCATCATTCGCAGGTCGGCGATCGGGTCGTCACTGCCGGTCTGTCCCTCGACGGCGGTCAGGACCCCCGCGAGCACGTGGTCGGTCGCGCGGTCGAGCAGGTCGTCCTTGCTCGTCACGTACCAGTAGATGCTGCCCACGCCGGTGCCGAGCCGCGCCGCGAGCGCCCGGAACGTCAGGGCCGACTCGCCCGCCTCGTCGAGCAGCTCGACGGCCGCCGTGAGCACGGCCTCCAGCGAGTGGGAGGCGCGTTGACGGCCGCGGGGGCGGTCCTCAGTGGGTCGCGTGCGGGTGCCGGCCATGCCTCCATCCAACCACAGTTTGCGCATTTATCGAACTATGTTCTATGTTATGGAACGTCGTTCGATAGTCGCACGACACCTCGAGAGGAGAGCCACGATGACCACCAGCGCCACCACCCCCACGACCGCGCCCACCGCGGCGCACACCTATCCGTCCCTGCGAGCCGCCTGGATTCCGCTGGCTGCGCTCTGCTTGGCCTTCTTCGTCGAGATGGTTGACAACACCCTGCTGTCCATCGCACTCCCGACCATCGGTCGCGACCTCGGAAGCGGCACGACGGCCCTGCAGTGGGTCACCGGCGCCTACTCACTGACGTTCGGCGGCCTACTGCTCACGGCGGGTTCGATGGCCGACCGCCTCGGTCGCCGCCGGGTTCTGCTCGTCGGGCTGGCGGTCTTCGGCCTGCTCAGCCTGACCGTCGTCGCGGTGTCCACGGCGGCCGAGCTCATCTCCCTCCGGGCCGCCCTCGGCATCGCCGCCGCGGCGATGGCTCCCATCACGAACTCGCTGGTCTTCCGCCTGTTCGACGACAAGGCCCTGCAGATGCGGGCGATGACCGTGATGATCGTCGTCGGCATGTCCGGTTTCGTCCTCGGACCGCTGCTCGGTGGCACCGCCCTGGCCCATGTTCGCTGGGAGTGGCTGCTCCTGGTCAACGCACCGATCGCGTTGCTGGCCTTCGTCGGCGTGCGGCTCGGCGTCCCTGCGGATCAGCCGGAGGGTCTGACCCACGACGCGCTCGACCTGCCCGGCGCCTTCCTCAGCCTCGCTGCGATCGGTCTGGCCTGCTACTCCCTGACGAGCGGCGTCGAGCACGGTTGGTCAGCCGTGGCCACGATCGGCTCGATCGTGGGTGCCCTCGCCGCCGGCACCTGGTTCGTGCGTCACGAACGTCTCAGTGCCGCACCGATGCTGGACCTCGGACTGTTCTCCAACGGCACGGTTCGTGGCGCGGCGATCGCGCAGATCGGGACCTCCATCGCGATGGCCAGCGTCATGTTCGGCCTGATCCTGCACTTCCAGTACGCCTACGGGTGGAGCCCGGTCCGTGCCGGCCTGGCGAACCTGCCCATCATCATCACCATGGTCGTGGCGACGCCGCTGTCCGAGTGGCTGGCGAAGCGGTTCGGCCACCGCATCGCCTGCCTGGTCGGCGCCGCCCTCATGGCCGGCTCCCTCGCGGGACTGTCCTGGGGAGTGGAGCATGGTTACCACGCCATTTCGGCCAGCATGGTCGTCATGACAGTGGGACTGCGTACGGTGATGACCATCTGCGCCATCGCCCTGGTCGATGCGATGCCGGGCAACCGGACCTCGATCGGCACCGCACTCAACGACACCGCGCAGGAGGTGGGTACGAGCCTGGGCACCGCCGTCGTCGGCACCATGATCGCTGCGCTCGTCACCACCCGGCTGCCTGCAGGAACCTGGAGCAGCGCCCTTGTCACCTCCTTCTTCCACGGAGAACGCATCACGTATGCCGTGCTCGCGGTCGTCGTCGGAATGGTCGCCGCAGCAGGTGCGCTGACTCTCACCGACTCGCGTGCCGTCGAGGAACACCCCATCGAGGAGCCTGTCTGAGGCCTGTCACCGGAAGGTGCTGATGGTTCGAGCGCTCGCTGACTACGTGACAGTGGCTCGACGTGAGCAGGCACAAATGCTCATGTGGACCGGTGCATTCGTCGTAGGGACACGGTCAGGTCTGGCCCTACGGTCGCAGCATGGTCGGCGGTGACTACGAGCACGAGGTCATGGACGCGACGCTTCGCGCTGAGATCGAGCTGCTGGCGGACGTCATCGCGGGGGCCGCCGAGGTCGACGGTCGCCTGACTGACGCGCAGCTCGACCACGCACTCGGGTTGGCAGACCGGGAGTCCGCGTAACCGCTCAGCAGCATGACGCAGACGAGGCCCCCCGCGCGACGCCCCTCAGGTTCCCGAGCGGCTCTGTGTGGACGCAGGCCAACGCGTTCCTACAGCACGTGGTGGCGTTCATCAGCCAGCAGCGAGGCTCCGCGGAAGTATCCTCCGCATGTCCCTCAAGGGCGTGTTGGTCGAAGCGTGGGTTGTGGTTCGCGACCTCCCGGGCGATGAAGGCACCCATGCCCCGAACTCGGTCGATCGCTGCATCAACGAGGTCGGCCGGGCTGACCTGCCCTACGCAGCGGCGAACAGCTCGAGCCGCTCCCGTCGGTGGGGCACGGAATCCCATCCCCATGCGGGTAGATCCGCTTCAGGGTGGAGCGGTACGAACTGGTAGGCGGCCCAGGAGAGGTCCCACACGCGGTTGGACGGTGCCGCCGTGTCCCAGTCGATGACCCCGGTGACCTGCGAGCCCTTGAAGAGGATGTTCCACGGTGTGAGGTCGTGGTGACCGAAGCAGTCGATGGTGGCTGGTCGACCCAGCTCCTGGAGGTGCCAGACCGCGCCGTCCGGAGGGGTGAAGCCTGCCGTCGCATCGTGCAGGGCGCGGACGGCGCGGGCAACGCTGACCAGGGTCTGGTCCCGTCGGAACGTCTCACCGTAAGGGGGCCATTCGCTCGAGCCGTCGAGGTGCTGCAGGAGTGCGTGGACGGCGCTGTTGTCCTGATGCGGCCGGCGGCGGACCTCGTCACCGTCTCGTTGGGGTTGTGCGAAACGGCCCCGTGCGAAAAGTGAAGTGGTCATCGCCGGGAGGCTACCGACGTTTGTCGATGGGCGCTGATCGGCTGGACCACCCCACGAGCGACTGCCAAAGAGGGAAGCGGAGGGAAGCGAAGGGAGACCTGATTGTCACGCCGCGGTCTCCCGTCGGTCACGCCCGGATCTCAGCGGACACGAACGGTCATCGGTCCGGTCACGTCCCGGTAACCGGCCCCATTCCCTGCAACCACTCGCCCCTACGTTCAGTCCTACGCAGATCCGGGGACGACGCAAGGGGGCATCACCATGGAAGCACTGAAGCACCGTAGGTCCATCTCGCACCTGGCCATCGGGTTCGTGATCGCGTTGGCCGTGACCGCCTGCAGCAGTGGTGCCGAGTCGAGCGACGGCAGCGGTGCCCGGTCCGTTCATCCGGGCCCCGACCAGCAACGGCTCCCCGGCGATCTGCAGCCGACCCGCGGCGTGGACATGACTGACCCGGACGAGGACTCCCTCTCCACCTTCGCCCTCGACATCGACACGGGTTCCTACACCCGCTTCCGCGACGCGGTGAACCAGGGCAGCCGGGTCGTCCCGAGTGAGGTCCGCACCGAGGAGTTCGTCAACTACTTCAAGCAGGGCTACGAGGCCCCACGCGAGGGACTCGACGTCAGCATCGACGCGGCCGTCCTGCCCTTCCGCGACAGCCACCGTCTGGTCCGGGTCGGCATCAGCAGCCCTGAAGCCAATGACGAGTCGCGCGCTGATGCGGACCTCGTCGTCGTGGTGGACTGCTCGGGGTCGATGGGGGAGGCCGGCAAGATGGAGACGACGAAGGTCGTCCTGCGGACCATCGCCGCATCGCTGCGACAGTCGGATCGCGTTGCCATGGTGTGCTATTCGACCGAGGCCAAGGTGGCCCTCGAGCCCACCAGCGCCTCCGACCGTCGGGCCATCAGCAAGGCGATCGACTCCTTGTACCCGCAGCAGTCCACGAATGCCGAGGCTGGTCTGACCCTCGGCTACGACTTGGCGCGGTCGATGCACGGGGAGGGTCGCATGTCGCGCGTCGTCCTGGTCAGCGACGGCGTCGCCAACGTCGGGGACACCACCCCCGGTGGGATCCTCGACCGGATCAGCACCCAGGCGCGGGCGGGAACGAACCTGATCTCGGTCGGCGTCGGGATCGAGAACTACAACGACCACCTGCTCGAGCAGCTCGCCGACCGAGGTGACGGCTGGCACGTCTACGTCGACACGTCGGCCGAAGCTGAGCGGGTGTTTGCCACAGGGCTGTCCGGCTCGTTGGTGCTGGCTGCTCGCGAGGCGAAGGCTCAGGTCGAGTTCGACCCCGACCGGGTGAAGGGCTACCGGTTGCTCGGCTACGAGAACCGCGATGTGGCAGACCGTGACTTCCGCAACGACGCGGTCGACGGTGGTGAGGTCTTCGCCGGCCACACCACGACCGCGCTCTATGACGTCGAGCTGCGCGAGGGCGCGCGCGATGCGTCGTTCGTGAAAGCCACGGTCCGCTACCTCGACTCCGCAGGCAAGCCGGTCGAGCGCACCAAGCAGCTTCGCGACGTCGAGTGCGCGCGCACCGTCGAGCAGGCCTCACCCCGGCTGCGCCAGGACCTGGTCCTTGCCATGCTGACCGACCGGCTCACCGGCGGTCCGTGGTCCCAGTGGGTCTCCGCCAAGGACCTGCGTGAGCAGGCCGCGACCCTTCCGGCTTCGCTCGACGGTGATCGCGACGTGTCGGAGCTGGTCGGCCTGATCGACCGGGCCA
This sequence comes from Pedococcus bigeumensis, assembly GCF_006438965.1. Classification (GTDB taxonomy): domain Bacteria; phylum Actinomycetota; class Actinomycetes; order Actinomycetales; family Dermatophilaceae; genus Pedococcus; species Pedococcus bigeumensis_A. Next base: position 456,335 of record NZ_RCZM01000002.1, on the reverse strand, counting down.
CCACCTGACTTCAGTCGGCGAACACCGACCAGCAGAGGTCGTTCCGCAGCCACTGGTCGTCGAGGACCAGCTCGCGGATGGCGTCCGGCAGCTGGTCGCGTTGCCACCGGCACTCGAGCCGTCCCGCGGCCTCGCCAGCGTGATCCGGCGCCGCAGCACGGGCTGCCTTGATCGCGTAGGCGGCGGCCCCGAGCTCGTGGGCGGCCACGTGCGCGACGGCCCCCGCCTGACCGGCGGCGTACGCGGCGAAGCGGGCAGCCCCACGCAGGTCCCTGGCCGCCCCCATCGCATGGCCGCCGGCGGCGCGAGCCTCCATCATCCTCACCTCGCCACGCGTCCAGCCGCGGGCCTGCTCCATGGCTTCGCGCGGTCGAAGGTCGCCGGGCTGGGCCGACTCGAAGAGGTCGAGGACGTGCTCCGCGCACGCGGCGGCCCACAACGCGAGGAGGCGGTGGTCCGGATCGGTGAGCGTCCCGCCGCGTCGGATCGTGACGAAGCGAGGGTCGCGAACCTTCGGGAGGATCACGAACTGCCCCTGTCTCCAGGGTCTACCGGACGGACGTCAGGCACGACCGTCGTCCAGCAGCTGCGCAGTCGCGCTGACGATGACCCAGTCCTGGTACCGGCGCTGGCTCCATCGCCGCATGCGGCGCAGGGTGCGGAACACCCCGGGGGAGCCGAGGGTGAACAGGATGTCCGCCGCGTCGGCTGCGCTCAGCCCCGGGCGCAGCTCGCCGCGCGCCTCGAGCCGTTGTGCCAGCTTGAGATTCAGCTCGTATGCCGCCTGGTTGCCGTGGGTGACAGTGCGGGCCAGGCCCGGGTCGGCACCGGGGAGGGCGTCGGCCACCAGGAGCAGGTCGCCGGCCCGGTTCATCAGGTCCGTCGCGCCCTTGAGATGGGCGGCCAACGCCTCCCTCGGATCGTCCAGCTCGCGAGCTGCTATCGCTTCGGGTCGGTCTGCGGCCCGCACCCGGGACTCGTCGCCCATCGTCAACATGGCCATCGTGTGCCGGAGCAGGCCGAGCTTGTTGCCGTAGGTGTCGTAGAGAGTCCGCTCGCCGACGTCCGCCCTGTCCGCCACGTCCTTGAGCGTCGTGCCCTGGAACCCGCGGGAGACGAAGAGCTCGAGCGCCGCCGCACGGATGCGGGCCCGGGTCTCCTCGGCCGCCGCCGTTCGAGCGGGCGAGCGGTAATGCCTCTTGACACGTTCCTCCACGAGGGTCACTCTATCGGTAATTGACCGCAGTGCAACTGCGACGAAATGGAGATGGACCCATGAGGGAAGCAGTCACCCAGGCATTCACCCCCGCGGCAGGCCCTCGCCGGATCGGCCTCGAGCTGGAGATGCACGTCCTCGGCACCCCGCACCTCGGTGCCGAGCTCGCCGAACGCGGCCACCCGTCATACGAGCCCGGTGGCCAGCTGGAGCTGAGCCTGCCGCCGCAGGCGTCCATCCCGGCCCTGCTTCGGGAGGTGGACTGGTGCCTCGCCGCCATCGCTGCGACCAGCGAGGTCGCCCTGACCGGCGTCGACCCGTGGCGCTCATTGGCGGAGGTGCCGCTAGACCTCCAGACGCCTCGCTACCTCGCGATGCAACAGCTCTTCGACCGCAACGGCGACGCCGGCCGGCGGATGATGCGGCTCACCGCGTCCCTTCAGGTCTGCGTGGACCTGTTGCCCGGCAACGCCGGTCGCGAGCAGTGGCTGGTCGCGAACCTCGCCGGACCTGCACTGGTCGCGGCGTTCGGGGGCTCGCTCGAACGCACCCGGATCTGGCAGGGGATCGACCCGGCCAGGACGGGGTACGACGGCCGGCACCTCGATGTGCGCGACCCGGTCGGCGCCTACGGGGCTTTCGCCCACGCCGCCCCGCGGCTCCCGATCCCGCAGGCCGACGACGACGGGTACCACCTCAACACGCTCTTCCCGCCGGTCCGGCCGCGCGGTGGGTACCTCGAGCTCCGCTTCCTCGACTCCCAGCGACCGACCGCCGAGCTGCTCGGCACCATCGAGACGCTGATGTATGACGCGCGGGCGCGCCGCGAGGCGCTCGACCTGCTGCTGCCCACCCTCCCGACGTACTGGGACCAGTGGCAGTCGGCCGACCCGTCCGCCCTCCTGGCCGTGGTCGGCGCGAGCGAGGTGGCGGCATGAGGACCATGTTCGTCGTCGACCCGCTGGACGGGCTCGACGCGTCGCTGGACACCAGCATCGGCCTGATGCACGCGGCCCAGGACCTCGGCGCCGAGGTGTGGGCCACCGAGGCACGGCACCTGGAGGTCATCGACGGGCGCGCTGTCGCACACGCCCGGGCGCTCAAGCTGGCGCCGTCCACGCCGGAGGCGGGATGCCGCTGGACGGTTCCCGACCCTTGGTACGACGGGGGGCCTGAGGAGGCGGTCCGTCTCGACGACGTGGACGCGGTGTTCATGCGGATCGAGCCCCCGGTCGACCTGGACTTCCTCGCGGCGACGTACGTCCTCGACCACGTGGATCCCGGCGTCACGGCGATGGTCAATGCGCCCGGTGGGCTGCGCGCCTGCAGCGAGCACCTGATCGGACTCGCCTTCCCCGACCTCGTGCCGCCGACCGTCGTCACGGCTCGCGCCGACACGATCCGTGACTTCCTGGCCACCCACGAGCGCCTCGTCGTGAAGCCGGTCGACGGGTTCAGCGGACGAGGAGTCTTCCTGCTGTCGCAGCACGACCCGAACCTCGCGTCGATCATCGAGGCCTCCACACGCGGTGGAGCTCGCGCGGTGGTTGCCCAGCCCTACCTGGCCCAGGTCGAGGCCGGCAACAAGCGGATCTATCTGCTCGACGGTGTTGCCGTCGGGGCCAGCATCCGGCACCCCGTCACCGGTGACTTCCGCATCGTCAGCCCCGACGGGTCGGCCGACCTCACGCCCCGCGACCTCGAGATCGTCGCCCGCCTCGCTCCGACCCTGCGCGAGCACGGACTGCGGTGCGTCGGCCTCGACGTCATCGGCGACCACCTCATCGAGGTCAACGTGACCTCACCCGGCGCGCTGCGTAAAGCCGACGCCCTGCTCGGCACGACGTACTGCGCCGACCTCGTCTCCCACGTCCTCGCCCACACCCAATGGAAGGCACCGTCATGACCACCGCCATCGTCTGCTCGGCAATCCTGGCCGGCACCATCTTCGTCCTCGGCTTCAACGTCTCGCTCAACCGTGGCTACGCAGCCAAGCGCGGCGGCAGCCAGCTGCCGACCGACCCCGCCGACCCGCTGCTCATCGCGCAGCGGGCGCACGGCAACGCCAGCGAGTACGTCCCGACGCTCATCGCGTTGTTCCTCCTCGTGGGATGGTTGTCGCCACAGCCGTGGGCCCTCGGGCTGATCATCGCCGCCACCGCGTCCCGGCTCCTGCACGCCTTCTCGATGTTGAGGTCCGCGACGCTCGCGGCGGATTCGGCGCCGCGGATAACCGGCGCCATGGGCACGTACGCGTTCGGGTTGGCCCTCGCCGTCACGGCTGGAGTCGCTGCGTTCTAGCCGGGCGCAGGGACCACTTTCACCGGAGCTCGGACGCTCAGTGGAGGGTGGGCCGGTAGACGAGCTCCTGGGTGTGGCCGTCGAGGGTGCGGTGCTCGAGCAGCTCGAGGTCGAAGTCGGCGGCACCCTGGAAGATCGGGTCCAGCCCGGTCTGACCCGTGATGACGGGGAAGACGGTCACCTGGACTCGGTCGACCAGACCGGCAGCCATCAGCGCCCGGTTCATCGACAGGCTGCCGTGTGAGCGCAGCGGCACGTCCGACTCCTCCTTGAGCCGCGCAACGACGTCGACCGCGTCCCCGCTGACGAGGGTGGCGTCGGGCCAGTCGAGCGGGCCTTCGAGGGTCGTCGACACGACGGTTGCCGGCAGGTTCCTCATCCTGGTGACCCAAGGGTCGCGGACATCGGAGTCCTCGGTGCTGGAGGCCAGCATCTCCGCGAAGGCCCGGTACGTGTTGGCGCCGAGGACGATCCGCTGCTCCGGCTCGTACTGTGCGAGGCGGTGGTCGAGCAGCTCCGGGCCCTGCTTGCCCCAGTAGCCGGTCCAGTCGCCGCCCGCCCCGCCGAAGCCGTCGAGGCTGCAAAAGACGTCGAAGGTGTAGGTGGCCGTCATGTCGATCTCCTCGCGTTGGGTTCGTCTGTCCTGGTACAGACCGGGGACCGCGGCGAAACTCATCACCTCTCATCACCGCCCGTGCCGCGGCACCCGTCCCAGCGGCTGAGGGGAGGCCGGGCTCAGCTCAGCGCGACGCGACCAGCGCCGTGTGCTCCGGGGCCAGTGCCGGGTGCTCCGGGACCGGGATCACCGTCGGTCGCGGGGTCAGGTGTATGCCGGCGAGCATGCACCTGACCGAACCACCCGCGAGCTCGATGGTCGGCACGTCGAGAGGCAGGATGCGACAGGACCGTTCGATCGTGGCGCGCTGACCGGCGTCCAGGATCCCGGCCGCCCGAGCCGACATGGCCAGGACCCGACCGGTCGGCGTCTGCAGCTCGATGGCGTTGCCGGCGAAGTCGGCCACCTGGGCGGTGGTGAGCTCGATGATCTCGCGGCCCGGTCCAGCGATCGCCCGGGCGACCTCTGCTCGACGTCGCAGATCGCGGATCAGGTCGAGGCCGACCAGCGCGAATCGACTGGCGAGGCCCATCATGACGTTGGTGTGGTAGATCGGGACGCCCGCCTCATCACTCGCGTCGAAGGCCATCGCCTCGTAGCCGAACTGCGTGCAGAATCTCTCCAGCACAATGGGATTCGCCCGATGTGAGCGCGCCACGAAAGCCACCCGACTGAGGTGGTCGAGCACCATGGCACCGGTGCCCTCCAGGTATGCACCGTCGAGCTCGAGGCCGGAGTAGTCGACGACGTCCTGGACGCGGTACCGGGTCTTGAGCATCTCGATGACGTCGGCGCGGCGTTCGGTGCGCCGGCTCGGCGAGCACATCGGGTAGACCGCGACGCGGCCCCCGGCATGCGTGGAGAACCAGTTGTTGGGGAAGACGCTGTCGCAACGGGTCGAGTCGTCGTCGTCGAACAGGTGCACGGTGACTCCGGCCGCCGCGAGGCCGTTCGCCGCTGCCGTCACCTCCTCGTATGCCGCGACCGCCACCTCCGCGGGGCTGCGCGTCCGGTCGACGGTCTGGAACGCGTTGTCTGCCGCGGTGGCCGGGTTCGGGGTGAAGTGGCGGGGACGGATGAGCACCACCGACGAGGGCGCCTGGACCGACATCTTCAGCGCCTTACGGCCAGCGGAGCAGCGGCCAGCGGAGCAACGGCCCGCACGAGGGAGAACAGGTCTTTGGGGTCGGCGGGGTCCGCGATGAGCTCGATCTCGGTGACGTAGTCGGTGCCGTCGACGGCGTCGCGCAGGAAGCGCAGGGCGGAGAAGTCCTCCACGGCGACGCCAACCGAGTCGAAGACGGTGATCTGCTCGGCGCTCGTCCGACCTGCTTGCGCACCGGTCAGGACCCGCCAGAGCTCCGTGACGGGGAAGTCGGGGCCGACCTGCTGGATCTCGCCCTCGGTCCTGGTCTGCTCGGTGAACTCGACGAAGACCTCGCTCCGGTGCAGTATCGCGGGGTCGAGCTCGGTCTTGCCGGGACAATCGCCGCCGATGGCGTTGACGTGGACGCCCGCCCCCACCATGGCGTCGGTGAGGACCGTGGCGTTAGTCTTGTCCGCAGTGCAGGTGGTGATGATGTCGGCGCCCCTGACCGCGTCAGCAGCGCTGGAGGCGACCACGACATCGAAGCCGAGGGGTTCGGCGTTCCGGACGAACTTGGCCAACGCAGCCGGGTCGGTGTCCCAGATCCGCAGCCGGCGGATGCCGAGGACAGCGCGGAAGGCCAGAGCCTGGAACTCCGACTGGCTGCCGGTGCCGATCATGGCCATGGTCCGTGCGCCCGGCCGGGCCAGGGCGCGGGCCGCCATGGCAGACACGGCCGCGGTCCGCAGGGCCGTCAACAGGGTCATCTCCGAGACGAAGGTGGGGTAGCCAGTGCGCACGTCGGCCAACATGCCGAAGGCGGTCACGGTCTGAAAGCCTCGCGCCGGGTTGGCGGGGTGCCCGTTGACGTACTTGAACGCGTAGGTGGTGCCGTCGCTGGTGGGCATCAGCTCGATCACGCCCTCGGCTGAGTGGCTCGCCACTCGAGGAGACAGCTCGAAGGTGGTCCGCCGGCGGAAGTCCTGCTCCTGGTAGGCGACGAGGCCGGCCAGGATCGAGTCGAGGTTGCCCTCGGCGACCCACCGGGCGAGGTGGCTGACATCGACGAAGCGCACCATGGACGCCTCCCTTCGTGGTTGATGGCACCACGGTAGGAATGTTCAGTCTGAAGCCACAATGACCAAGAGGCGCGATTTTGTGCACCCGGCCTGACGTAATGAGCAGCTGTGCTGGACACTGTGCGCATGCCTGACGTGGACGAGCTCGACCGGCGCCTCATCTCTGCCCTGCGCGCTGATGGGCGCGAACCCGTCAGTTCACTCGCGCGGCGCCTCGGCGTGACCCGGGCGACGGTCAACAGCCGGCTCAAGCGCCTGCTCGACAGCGGGACCATCCTGGGCTTCTCGGTGCGCGTCCAGGCAGAGCGGGACCCGGACACCATCCGGGCGATCGCCCTCATCGAGGTACGTGGCCGCTCGACCAGCCAGGCCATCGCCCAGCTGCGGGGCTTGCCGGAGGTCCACGCCCTGCACACCACCAACGGTGGGTGGGACCTCGTCGCCGAGCTGCGCACGAGCTCGCTGTCCGACTTCGACCGGCTGATGGGCCAGATCCGGTCGGTGGAGGGTGTCGTCAACAGCGAGACCAGCCTGCTGCTCCGCTCCGTGCAGATGTAGGCACCTGACACCAGGCACGAGCGGAGCAGCGTTCGCACCCCTCAGGTGCTGTGCGCTGGAGCGTATTCTCCGAGGATGAACCGGATCTTCACGGTGAGCTTCGCGTCGGTGTATCCGCACTACGTGAACAAGGTGGAGAAGAAGGGCCGCACCAAGGCCGAGCTGGACCAGGTCATCGAGTGGCTGACCGGGTTCGACGGGCCGACGTTGAGTGACCACCTGGCAGCCGGGACGACGTTCGAGGACTTCTTCGCCGACGCGCGGCTGAATCCGCGGGCGTCGTCGATCACGGGCGTGGTGTGCGGGGTCCGCGTCGAGAACATCGACGATCCGTTGATGCAGAAGATTCGCTTCCTGGACAAGCTGGTTGACGAGATCGCCAAAGGTAGGCCGATGGACAAGGTCCTGAGGACGTAGCGGAGGACGTAGGGCGCGGGGCGGACTGAGGGCCGGTCTGCGTCACCCGTCGCGTCGGGTGGCCGACTTCGCCCGCGCGTGAAGTCGTTCGCCCTGCGGCCCGAAGAGGCTGAGGATCTCGGCGGGTTCGTTGCCCGTGCTGCCGAACCAGTGCGGCACGTGGGTGTCGAACTCGGCAACCTCGCCCGGTCCGAGGACCAGGTCGTGGTCGCCGAGGACGAGGCGCATCTTGCCCGACAGCACGAAGAGCCATTCGTAGCCCTCGTGGCTCTTCGGCTGTGGACGGTTGTTGCTGGTGGGCACGACGATCTTCCACGCCTGCACGCCGCCCGGGCTCCGCGTGAGTGGCAGGACTGTCCGGCCGTGGACCTTGCTCGCCTTGAGCCGCACCCGCGGGTCGCCCACCTCCGGCGCGCCGACGAGGTCGTCCAGCGGCACCCGGTAGGCCTGCGCGAGTGGGAGCAGCAGCTCGAGACTCGCCTTGCGCTGCCCGGTCTCCAGTCGCGACAGGGTGCTCTTGGAGATGCCAGTCGACTCCGACAAGGCAGTGAGGGTCACGCCACGCTGGGCCCGGATCGCCCTCAGCCGCGGGCCGACCTGGTCGAGCGTGCTGGCGATGTCGGTGGTCATAGACCCCATTCCACCGCGTTCTTCCCAGAAACGGCAACGAAGGTTGTCGAACCGCGTGGACCGGTCCATCGTGGGCGACATGAACAACTACGACGTGGTGGTCGTCGGCGGTGGCGCCGCCGGGCTGTCCGCGGCCCTGGTCCTGACCCGGGCCCGGCGGCGGGTGCTGGTGGTGGACTCGGGGACGCCCCGCAACGCCCCAGCGGCACACCTGCAGGGCTTCCTGTCGCGGGACGGTATGCCGCCCGCTGACCTCCTCGACGCCGGTCGCCGGGAGGTGGAGGGCTACGGGGGAGTCATCAGGCAGGTCACGGCGACCGACGTGGTCGCCTTCAGGTCCGCAAGCTTCCAGGTCCTGCTCGCCGACGGGGACCGGGTCTCGGGCCGCCGGGTACTCGTCGCTACAGGGTTGCGCGACGAGCTGCCAGACGTCCCCGGATTGCTGGAGCGCTGGGCACGCGACGTCCTTCACTGCCCGTACTGTCACGGCTGGGAGGTGCGCACCCGGCAGCTCGGAGTGCTCTGGAACGGCCCGGACTCGGTCCGCTACGCGCAGACCGTCCGGCAGTGGGCCGACGACGTGGTCCTGTTCGTACCCCCGGGAGTCCTCACCAACGCCGACCGGGGACATCTCGTCGCCCGGGCGATCGGCATTGTCGAGGTCCCGGTCGCCGGGCTCGTCGTCGAGGACGACCAGCTGACCGGTGTGGAGCTCACCGACGGGCACATCGTGCCGCGGGCTGCCCTTTTCGTCCCGCCGAGATTCGTGCCGCACCACGGGCTGCTCACCCGGCTCGGGTGCCAGGTGGACGAGCAGGGCTGGATGGTCGTCGGCCCGTTTGGCGCGACCAGCGTCCCGGGCGTCTGGGTGGCCGGCAACGTCGCCAACCCCCGCGCCCAGGTGATCACCGCTGCGGGTGAGGGATCCGCCGCCGCGATCGCGATCAACGCGGACCTGGTCGAGGAGGACGTGCGCGACGCCGTCCACGACTTCAACCAGGGCTTCGTGCCCTGAGCCCAGACAGTCCATGCCCTCTCGTGCGGTGCGCGCCGACCGAGAACGCCAACACTCTCACCTCTCACACCCGCCCCTCGAGCACGCCCTCCCGCTTTCGTCCCCACCAAGGAGCACCCATGTCCGCGTCCGACCCCACCCAGGGACCTGCTGCCTTGCCCGCCCGTCCGGCACCGCCGATCAAGCATGAGCTCGCAGTGATGATCTGGCTGTGCGTCTTCCCCACGCTGACCCTCATCAACCTGGCGTTCGGCGACTGGCTGCGCCCGATGCCGGCCGTCCTGCGCACCTTCGTCCTGGCGACCGTGGCCGTCCCGATCGTCATCTACGGACTGATGCCACAGCTGCACAAGGTTCGCGCCCGGCTGAAGTCAGCGGCGGCGCGCGGGTAGTCCCCGGCCAACTCCTGCCCGCCAGGTGGCCATTGCCGTCGGGCCGCTCGCCATAACGGCGTGGCCGGCCCGCCGCGCTCCTATGCTCGCAAGATGGCGGTACTGGGAACCAAGATCCACGTCCCGGTCCCACGACGCGACCTGGTCCCGCGGACGCGGCTGGCGCAGGAGCTGGGCACCCCGGACAGCCCGCGTCTCGTGCTCGTGTCGGCGCCGGCCGGGTTCGGCAAGACCACGCTCCTCAGCCAGTGGCTCGCGACAGGCGACAGTGACCGAAGGGTCGCGTGGCTCTCGCTCGACGAGGCGGACAACGACCCCCACCGGTTCATCGAGCACCTCGTCGCGGCGGTGCACCTCGTGGCCGACGTCGCCGAGGCGACCCAGCTCGTGGCAGCGGGATCCCACTTGCCGACTGACACGGTGCTCACCAGCCTGGTCAACGACCTCGACCTGCAACCGGGCCGGACCGTGCTCGCCCTCGACGACTACCACGTGATCGAGACGCCTGACGTGCACCGTGCGGTGACCTTCCTCCTCGACCACCTCCCGCCCCGGGTGACCCTCGCGGTCGCGACCCGGTCCGACCCACCACTCCCGCTGGCGCGGTTGCGCGCTCGAGGGGAGCTGGTCGAGCTCCGGGCCGCAGACCTGCGGTTCACCGCCGAGGAGGCCACCGCGTTCCTCACCGACGCGATGGGGCTCGACCTGGACCCGAGCCAGGTGACCGCGCTCGAGACCAGGACCGAGGGCTGGGCCGCCGGGCTCCAGCTGGCCGGCCTGTCCCTGCGGGGAGTGGACGACACCGCCGGCTTCGTCGACGCCTTCACCGGCAGTCACCGGTTCGTCCTCGACTACCTCGTCGAGGAGGTGCTGCGCCACGAGCCCGATGCGGTGCGCACGTTCCTGCTCGACACCGCAGTGCTCCGCAAGCTCACCGGTCCGCTCTGTGACGCCCTCACCGGCGGCTCGGGCGGAAGCGTGACGCTCGAGGCCCTGGAACGGGCCAACCTGTTCGTCATCCCGCTCGACGAGCGCCGGGAGTGGTTCCGGTACCACCACCTCTTCGCCGACACCCTCCGTGCGCGCCTCCTCGCCGAGCAGCCCGACCGCGTGCCGGGGCTGCACCGGGCGGCCAGCGAGTGGTATGCCGCGCACAGCCTCCCCGAGGACGCCGTGCGCCATGCGCTCGCCGCGGCCGATCCGGCGTACGCCGCCGACCTCGTGGAGGCCGCTCTGCCGGACCTGCGTCGCGAGCGGCGGGACCGCCTGCTGCGTGAGTGGCTGACCGCCCTGCCCGTGGACGTGGTGCGCAGTCGCCCGCTCCTGGGCACCTACCTCGCCTGGACCCGACTGGTGCTGGGGGACCTCGACGGGGTGGAGACCGCCCTGCACGATGCCGAACGTTCCCTGGCGGCCGGAACGCCTCCAGCCCGGCCCGGTGCCTCGGCCGCTGCGCTGGAGGAGATGCGGACGCTGCCGTCGACCATGGCCATCTTCCGAGCCTCGGCGGCCCAGGCGCGCGGCGACACCGAGGCCACCAGGCGACACGCGCGCACCGCGTTGGACCTGGCAGGACCGCAGGACCACATGGCGCGGGCCGGGTCCCTCGGCTTCCTCGCCCTGGCCGCCTGGGCGAAGGGCGACCTCGACGAAGCAGTCGACGCGTTCTCCGAGGCGGTGGACAGCATGTCCGCCGCCGGGGACGTCGCAGACCAGCTCGGCGGCACCGTGGTCCTCGCAAGCATGTCGGTGGCCCGCGGTCGACCCGGCGAGGCCCGGGCTCTCTGCGAGCGAGCGCTCGTGACCGCCAGCCAGCACCCCGGGGACGCGCTCGCCACATTGGGGGACCTGCATGTCGCCCTCGCCGACACGCTCATCGAACAGGGTCAGCTCGACGCTGCGCAGCAGCACCTGCAGGCTGCCCAGGAGCTGGGGGAGTCGGCGTCGCTGATGGAGAACCGCTACCGCTGGTACGTGGTGATGGCCCGGCTGCGGGCCAGCCGGGGTGACACCGAGGCTGCGGTGGGGATGCTGGACCGGGCGGAGTCGCGCTACCTGCGAGGCTTCTTCCCCGACGTACGCCCGATCCCCGCCCAGCGAGCAAGACTGCGGATCCGGCAGGGTCGGTTGACCGACGCGTGGGAATGGGCCCGCGACCTAGGTGTGCAGCAGGTCGAGGACGCGTCCTACCTCGGCGAGTTCGACCAGCTCACGCTCGTGCGGCTGCTGCTCGCCCAGCACCGAGCCGACCGCGAGGCCAGCCACCTGGACGACGCAGCGCAACGGCTCGACCGCCAGAATCCTCGCGCCGGAAGCGGTGGCCGGGACGGCAGCGCCGTGGAGGTCAGGATGCTCCGGTCCCTGCTCCACGAAGCCCGTGGTCACCGCGTCGCCGCCCTGTCCGAGCTCGAGGCGGCTCTGGAGATGGCTGTCCCCGCCGGCTACGTCCGGCTCTTCCTCGACGAGGGCGAGCCGATGCACGACCTGCTGCAGGTCGCGGAGGCGCGGCCAGCGGCCGGTGACCACGCCCGCACGCTCCTGCGCGCGGCATACCGAATCCCGGCGGCACCTGCACCGGTTCCGGACGCCGAGGGGCTCAGCGACCGAGAGCTGGAGGTGCTGCGGCTGCTCGACACCAGCCTCAGCGGCCCCGAGATCGCAGCCACCCTTTTCGTGTCGGTCAACACGCTCCGGACGCACACCAAGCACATCTTCACCAAGCTCGACGTCAACACCCGTCGCGCCGCCGTGACCCGGGCCGCCGAGCTCGGCCTGCTCTGACTGGACTACCTGGAAAACCGGGATCACCACCTCGGTCACATCAGGTGGTGATTCGCGGTCACCACGGCTGTTCCTACCTTCGGACTGTCCCCGGCACACCGACCGGGCCAGTCAGCAAAGGAACCAGCCATGACCGTTACCACCAGTCGGCTCGGCCAGGCGGCGGGCATCGCAACCGCCGTCGCCGGGACGATCTTCGTCCTCGTCCAGATCAACCACCCCGCCACCGTGGGCGCCTCCGCCGTCACGACCGACTGGATTGTCCGCAGCACGGCCAAGACCGTCATGGCCGCCCTGGCGCTGGCAGGAATCACCGGCATGTACCTGCGCCAGCGCGCCAAGGTCGGCCTCGTCGGCCTGGCGGGGTACCTGCTGCTCAGCCTCGGGTACCTCCTCATGCTGGGGACCGAGTACGTAGCCGCGTTCGTGTTGCCTACCGTGGCAAAGTCCTCGCCCGGGTACGTCAACGATGTCATCGTGACCGCGTTCGGTGGCCACGCGAAGGGTGACATCGGGCCGCTCCTGACCGTCTTTGCGATCATGGGCGTGGGGTATGCCCTGGGTGGCCTGCTGTTCGGGATCGCCACCTTCCGCGCCGGCATCCTCGCGCGCCCGGCAGCGCTCCTCCTTGCGGTCGGTAATGTGTCGACGCTGGCCCTGGCGGTGCTCCCGGACTCGTTCAACCGCCCCCTTGCCGTCCCCACCGGTCTTGCCCTCATGGGGCTCGGCGTCTCACTGTGGCGCGACCAGCGCAACCAGGGGGACGTCGCACCGGCCACCGCACCCGCTGCCGCACCAGTCGTTGCGGCCCGCACCCACGCCGCAGCCCGATGACCACCCGGCAGCGGGGCTGGCGCGTTCCGGCCGCACTGGTGGCGTTGAGCCTCGTCCCGGTCCTCGCCGGGACCGCGCGGCTCGTCGAGCTCGGTGGTGGTCCGGCGATCATCCCGGCCGACGCCCGGTTCACGTCCTCCCCGCTGCCCGTCGTGGTCCACATCGTCTGCGCCGCCACCTACGCACTCCTGGGGGCACTCCAGTTCTCGGCGGGGATCCGGCGACGCTGGCCACGCTGGCACCGGACGACCGGACGGGTGCTCGTCGGCGCAGGCCTCGGGGTGGCGTTGTCCGCCCTCTGGCTGACGGTGTTCTTCGCGCCACAGGAGGACTCAGGGGTGCTGTTGTTCGTGCTGCGGCTCGTCTTCGGGTCGGCGCTGGTGGCGAGCCTGGTGCTGGGGGTCCGGTCGATCTGGCAGGGTGACGTCCCCGCCCATCGGGCCTGGATGACGCGCGCCTACGCCATCGCCCTCGCGGCCGGGACGCAGGTGTTCACGCAGGGCCTGGGCGAGGCCTTCTTCGGGCACAGCGCCGTCGCCCTGGACGCCTCGCGGGGAGCCGCCTGGGCGATCAACCTGGCGGTCGCGGAGTGGGCGATTCGTCGCGACCCGGTCGGCGGCGGGGCTCGACGCCCGAGGCTGACCCCGATGTTGATGGTGGGGGAGCGGTCATGACCACGACGTACGAGCTCCGGTTCGAGGGCCATCTGGACCGCCACTGGTCGGGGTTCCTCGGCGGGCTGTCGATGAGCCATGAGGACGACGGCACGACGATCCTGCGCCGCGACGTCGCGGACCAGTCGGAGCTGCACGGCCTCCTCGCCGCGGTCCGGGACCTCGGGGTCACCCTGATCTCGCTCACGCCGGTCCACCCGGCGAGCGAGGGCGATTCCCTGGAACAGCAACATTCCTAGGTGTTCGAGGTGACGGCGAGGAACCTGCGTCCTACGCCACGCAGCTGTCCAACCACACGACCGCATGCAGTCCCGCTCGACATCGGAGAAGGTCATGACCGTCACGACGCCCGCACCTCACACGCCTCCCACGCCTGCGCCCCCGACAACCGCGAGATCCACGACTCCCGCAGCCGACCTGTCCCTGACCCGCCTGCACCTGATGCGCGCTGGGTTCCTCCTGATGGGGGTGGGCCTGGCCATCGTGAAGTGGCCGCTGCTTTCCAGCGCCCACACGTTGCCGCTGTACGAGGGCGTGACGCTCTGCTTGCTGACCGCGATGTCCCTGCTGGCCCTCGTCGGGTTGCGCTACCCCGTCACGATGCTGCCCGTCCTGTTGTTCGAGTCGGCGTGGAAGCTGCTCTGGCTCTCGCTGGTGGTCCTGCCCAAGGCCATCTCGGGGGAGCTCGATGCGGCCACGTCGGACTTGGCGGTGAACTGCTCCTTGGTGGTCGTCATCCTGGCCGTCACCCCATGGCGGTTCGTGTGGCGCCACTACGTGCGGGCCGCCGGCGACAGGTGGCGCTGACCAGCGGTCGGTTGCGGGGGCTGGCAGCATGGGCCCGTGGTCGATGATGCGTGGCAGCCGCTGGCCGATCCCTTCGTCGAGGGCGCCTACGCGACCGTGAAGGGACAGGTGCGGACGCACGTCCTGCACCAGCAGCTGCTGCGACACCTGCCACCCGCGCCGGCTTCGGTCCTGGACGTCGGAGGGGGCGCGGGACACCAGTCGCTGCCGTTGGCCCGGCTCGGGTACGACGTCACGATCCTCGACCCGTCGGCGGCGATGCTGGCCAAGGCCGAGGACCGGGTGGCCCAGGAGCCCCACGCCGTCCGCTCGCGGATCGGCCTGGTGCAGGCGGCAGGGGAGTCCGCCGTCGAGGTCACCGATGGCCGGCAGTTCTCGGCAGTCCTCTGCCACGGCGTGCTGATGTACCTCCCCACGCCCGACCCCTTGGTGGAGGTCCTCTGCCGATGCGTGGAACCCGGGGGAGTGGTCTCGGTCATGGCGCTCAACGCCGCGACGATGGCGGTGCGGCCGGCCCTCGAGGGCAGGTGGGCCGACGCCCTGGCCGGATTCGACGCCGACAGCGAGATCGGTGTCCTGGGCGCGTCGACCCGTGGCGACACCGTGGAGCACCTTTCCGAGCTGTTGCGACGAGGTGGGGTCGAGGCCGAGGACTGGTACGGGGTCTGGCTCTTCTCTGACTGGATCGACCTCCCTCTCGCGAGCACCGACGTCGAGGCCGTGGCGGAAGTCGAGCTCCGGGCCAGTCTCCGCGACCCCTACAGACAGCTCAGCCGCGTGTTCCACCTCGTCGGGAGGGCTCGCTCGTGAGCGAGGTCAGCAGCCGCAGTCGTTTCCCACCTGGAGGGCCGGGGCGGTGATGAGGGCGCGCAACCGCACGCACGACCAGACCTTGCCGACCAAGACCGCGCTGGCGAACACGGTGGCCCAGCCCGCCCGACCAGCCAGGCAGGCCAGCACGATGCACGAGGTGTTCACTGCCTTCGCCGGTCGCGACCAGTTCCACCGCCACAGCACGAGATCGACCCCGTGGAAGTCGTTGGGGCCCCTGACCTCGAACGCAAGGAAGCCGAGCGACAGCATCGTGTCGACCACCGCGAACTCGATGGCGTAGATGGTCAGGGGGACACCGAGGCGGGGGTCGAGCGCGACGAAGCACGACGCACAGGTCAGGCTGTTCGCGCGGTCCGCGACGATGTCGAATACCGCCCCGATCCGCGTCTCCAGTCCCAGCCGGCGAGCCACCTCGCCATCGGCCAGGTCACCCACCCAGTACACGAGGTATGCCGCGACGAGGAGTCCCGCGCTCGACTGCGCCAGTGCGGTCATCGCGAGGGCGATCGAGACAACGGTCCGCACGAGCGTGATGGTGTTGGGCGCCGTCAGGACCGGCTCGTGGATGACCTCCCGGGTGCAGTGTGCGGGTGGGGCGGGCGTCCACACCTCAGCCCAGCGCACGAGCCCACTCCGTCAGCTGCCCGTCCGGTGTCGAGGGGGTGGCGAAGTGCACCACCGCACCGGCCGCGTCGACGAACGCGACGACGCACCCGTCCATCCCCACGTCGACCCCCGTGTTGCTCGCAGCGTCGAGGAACCACACTGCGGACAGGGGCACGGCGGCATACCCGACGGGCACGGGCAGGGCTCCTGCCGCTCGCTCGATATCGGCCACTGGACGCGGGTTGAACTTGTCACCGGTGGGGTCGGTGACCAGTCCGAGCAGGGTGGGGTGCGAGGGCGAGGTAGCGAGCAGCGGCTGCAGCCGCCGCACCGTCGTCGACACCTGCGGGACCGGGCCCACGACGATGACGACTGGCTTGCGGCGGTAGTCCGCCCACGTCAGCTGGCCTCCACCGAGCCGCTCGACCGTGAAGTCCGGGACGTGCGAGTTGTCGAGTGGATGCTGCGCGGCCTCGAGTGGATGGGAGACCTCGCGCCCGGGAGTACTGCCGCACACGTCGTCCATCCAGGCAGCCACGTCGGGGTCGGGCGGCGGGAGCGTCCCCAGTGGTTGCGACGCCACCACCGACCTCAGCTGCGAGAGCAGGCTCACGGCCGGCTGGACGTCGTCGCTGGCGCCGCGACCGCGGAAGTCGGAGACGGTGACGACCAGGCGACCCGTGGTGAGAGTGAGCTCCCCCATGAGGACCCCCGCCGGGACGCCGAGCTGGGGTTCGAGGCGTCGGCAGGTCAGGCCCTGGACATCCGGGTGCCAGTCGTTGGTCGAGACCACGACCGGAGCAGAGCACCCACCATCGCCCGCCGACTCGCACGTCCCGTAGTCGGCCTCGACCTGGAACGCCGGGGCGTTCTCCTCGACGAGGTCGAGCGATGTCAGGGGTAGATCGTCGGCCTTGGAACCGAGGTAGTAGGCCGGTTTGCCCGCTGCTTTCACTTCGCCCACCGCAGCATCGAACGCGTTGGTGGACAATGGGATTCCTTGGGCACCGAGGTCTGTTCCACAGGCCGCGAGCGGCAGCGTGAGCAGCACGGCACCGATCGCCGTTGGCAGCAGCTGGTTCGGTCGCATGAGGATCTCCTTCGCGTTGGCTCCCTCGCGGATCCGTGCATCGTCACCTCTGGGGCGGCCGTCTCGCGTCGACCGTGCGGCCCGTCTGGGTCGTCCGTCACGGCGACTGTCGTGTGGACCTGAGGACGACGCTCCCGAGTCACCGACCCGCGTAACCTTGGGCCATGCAGGGGCTGCTGCGCCGCCTGACGTGGCGGGACTGGGCGGTCCCCGCGGCACTGTGGGCCGCGGGGCAGGTGGAGCTGTGGGTCACCGGTCCCCAGACCGTCCCGGTGCATGGTCCGAGGTGGCCGTTGGCGGTGGCGCTGACCCTGTCCGCCATGGCGCTCTGCCTGCGCAGGACCCACCCTGCACCCGCCCTGGCCGTGGTGGTCGCCTCGCTCGCCGTGACCACGACCGGGCAGGTCCACGCATTCCTGCTGACCGGGCTGTACCTGCTCGTGGTCGCCGTCTTCGCGTGCGGACGCTACGGCAGCGGGCCGGTGAAGTACCTCGCGCTGGTCCTGCCCGAGCTGCCGGTCCTGCTCTGGACCAGTGTCATCCCCGAGATCCACGTCGACAACGCGTGGGCGTGGGGGCTGAACGCGTGGTGGATCTTCGCCCTGGGGGCTGCCTTCCGTCACGAGCGCGCACTCCGCGACCGGGTGGCCGAGGCGGTCGCCGCGCAGGCCGAGGCGGAGGCTGCCGGCCAGCGGGTGGGGCTCGCCCGTGAGGTCCACGACGTGGTGTCGCACAGCCTCAGCGTCATCGTCGTCCAGTCCGAGCTGGCCCGGCTGTTCATGACGTCCGACCCGGCTCGGGCCGACGAGGCGATGCGCCAGGTGCAGGACACCGGGCGTGCGGCGCTGGGGGAGACACGTCGGCTGCTCGAGGCGCTGCGAGACCCGGCCCAGGCGAACAGCGCCGCCCATCCGCCGACCTGGTCCGATGTCCCGGAGCTCGTCCGGCGGATGCGCGAGTCGGGCCTGCAGGTCACCCTCGAGGCGCCAGGTGACGAACCGACGCTGACCCCCGAAGCCTCGGCCACGGCATACCGGGTGGTGCAGGAGGCACTGACGAACACCTTGCGGCACGCGCGCACGTCGCCCACGTCAGTGGCCGTCAGGCAACAGGCGGACCTGCTCGTGATCGACGTGCAGAACGCGGGCCAGCCGACGGTCGAGGCGAACGGCAGCCGCAGCGGCAGTGCGGCAGTGTCCGGGTACGGCCTGTCCGGAATGCACGAGCGGGTTGCGGCGTGCGGCGGCATGCTGACTGCGGGTCCACGGCCCGGCGGCGGCTACCGGGTACGGGCCGTCCTGCCGTTGGGGGATGCCCGGTGACCACGCTGGTCGTGGTCGACGACCAGTTCCTGGTCCGCGACGGGGTGGCGGCGATACTCGCTGCCGAGGAGGATTTCACCGTGCTCGGCACGGCCGCGGACGGCGCCGAGGCGGTCGGCTTGATCACGAGCCTCGCGCCCGACGTCGCCCTGATGGACATCCGCATGCCCGACGTCGACGGCATCGAGGCAACTCGCCGGATCATCGAGTCGGGCTGTGCCACAAGGATTCTCATCCTCACGACGTTTGGCGCTGACGACTACGTCCTCGCGGCGCTTCGCGCTGGCGCCAGTGGGTACCTCCTCAAGGACGCGCCCCGCGAGTCGCTGGTCGCGGGGATCCGAGCCGTGGCCGCGGGTGACGTCGCGGTGGAGAAGGGGATACTTGCGCAGCTGGTCCGTGGGCAGCCCACGCGCGAGCACCCCGAGGTGGTGGCGGCGCTGGGTCGACTGTCGCCCCGGGAGTCGGAGGTGCTGCACCTGGTCGCACAGGGGGCCACGAATCCCGAGATAGCGCAGAGCCTGTTCATCGGGGAGACCACGGTGAAGACCCACGTCTCGCGCATCCAGACCAAGCTGGACGCACGAGACCGGGTGCAGCTGGTCGTGCTCGCCCACCGCGCCGGCCTCGCGTGAGGCAGCTGGGACCTCCGGCGGCAACGCTGCCGCGCCGGGCCTCGCTAGCGTCGCGTCATGCGGCACGTGGTGACGGACGAGGACACGGCGATCAGCCTGGGCAGCGGCGACGTGGCGGTGCTTGCCACGCCGCGGCTGATCGCGTGGCTGGAGGCAGCGACGGTCCTGGTCGCCGCACCCCTGCTCGCGGAGGGTCAGACGAGCGTCGGCACGGCGGTCCGCATCGACCACGTCAAGGCCACACCCGTGGGCCGGTCCGTCGAGGTGAGCGCTCGGCTGGTCGGTCCCGCCGGGTCGCGACGGCTCACGTTCGAGGTCGCCGCGACCGACGACGCGGGGGAGGCCGTGGCGGGCGGAGAGATCACCCGCGTCGTGGTCGACCGGGCCCGGTTCAACCAGTCCCCACCTGCCTAGGAGTGGCCAACCTCGGGGCTGCCGTGGAGTTGTTGCCCTCCACGGCGCAGCGCGTCAGTTGCGTACCGCGACGGCGACCCGGCCGTTGCGCCGCGAGCCGATGTTCTCGGCAGGGAGGGCCAGCCCCTCGGCTCCGGTGAGCAGGTCCACGTCCGAGACCACGCTGAAACCGTTGTCGGCCAACAGCTTTCGCAGGACCTCGGGACGCCACAGGGAACGCCACGGCTCGTGCGCGAGCGGGTCGGGCTGTCCCGACAGGCGCAGCACGAGCCTCATCACCTTGCGCATGACGCTTGTCGGCAGGGAGCGGGCCTGGTAGTTGATGACCAGTCGGCTACCGGGCGCGGTCAGCTCCGCCAGCTGGGCCACGGTCGCCCGCACGTCGGCGGCGGACAGGTAGGGCACGACGCCCTCCCAGACCCATGTGGACACGGCCGCCGTGTCGAACCCGGCAGCGTCCAGTGGTCCAGCCAGCCGCTCGCTGGTGAGGTCGACAGCGACCGGGACGAGTCGCTCTGCGACCGGTGCGAGGGCGCGAACCCGGCGCAGCTTGTCCCGTTGCGACGCGGGATGGTCGACCTCGAACACGGTGGTCGCCGCCAGCTCCGGCATCCGATAGGCGCGGGAGTCGAGACCCGCGCCCAGGAGGACGAGCTGCCCCGCGACGTGGTCGCGGATGGCATCGTCGATCGCGATCGTTCGCGGCACCATCGTGAGGCCGGTGCGCCGGACCATCTCGTAGGCCATCCGGTCGGCGGCGCGGGTCGGTACGTCGCCCGCGCGCACCTGGTCCACCAACTCGCGGTCCGCGGCGTCGAGCAGCTCGCGGGCGACCGGGTCGGAGAAGCGACCCACGGCATACCGGCCGTCGGCCGTTGCCCGGCCCTGGCACACGAGGACGGCGGTGCTGCTGGCCCCCCGTTCGGTCACAGTTCCAGTGTGCCAGCCACGTCGACGAGCCCCGGTATGCCGTGTGGCCGGGGTTGCGCGGTGTCCTCGGCTGCGCCCGAGGCGCGCCGCGTCAGACGGGGGAGGCGGGTCATGGGCGGATGTTGGGGTTGAGGTGGAACACGTTGTCCGGGTCGTACGCGCGCTTCAGCTCGGTCAACCGAGCCAGCTTCTCCGGGCGGTACGCGCGTCGAACGCCCTGGTCTCCTTCGTCCGCCAGGGCGTTCACGTAGGCGCCGCTGGCGAACGGCTCGATGCCGGCGGCGTACACCCGCGCCGCGGTCATCCGTGCCTGGTCCTCCGCCGGGTCAAGCCAGCCCGCCGAGGTGGTGAACTCGACCAAGGCGTCCCGGTGGCTGTAGGCGGAGTCCTCGTCGGGCAGGTCCGAGATGGCGCCGGCGTTCAGGGTGAGGCGCGCTGCCGGAAAGCTGCCGTCGCCGCGGTCGAGGAACGCCTCGATGGCGTCGTCGCTCAGCTGGCGGAGGTAGTGGCCCTTCCAGTACCGACGGATCGCGTGGCCCTCCACGTCGTCACCGGCGGTCTGCAGGTCGAGGTAGCTCAGCTCCTCGACGCGTTCAGCAATCGGTCGGCCGATCGACCGGTACGACGGGACCAGGCGGCGCCCCTCGGCGGGGTCACCCACCCAGACGAAGCCGATCCGCGCGACCGGACGACCGTCGAGATCGCCCACTCGTGCAACTGGCGTCGCACGTCGAGGCGCCTCGGCCAGGAGCTCCCGCCACCCTCGCAACGCCTCGTGGGCGTCCTCGAGCTCGTGCACGAACTCCACCTCGAGCGCTCGGGTTCCGACCTGGTGCAGGCGGAACTCGAACTCGGTGACCACGCCGAAGTTCCCACCACCACCGCGCAGCCCCCAGTACAGGTCCGGCCGCTCGGTCGCACTGGCCGTGACCACGTCCCCGGCGGCGGTGACCACTTCGAACGAGGTGACGTTGTCGGAGCTCAGCCCACAGAGGCGAGACAGCCACCCGACCCCGCCACCGAGGGTCAGTCCACCCACACCCGTGTGGGACACGTTGCCGGCCGTCGTCGCCAGGCCGTGTCGTTGGGACGCGATGTCGAGGGCACCCAGCAGCGCCCCACCACCGACCCGGGCCCGTCGACTGGCCGGGTCCACCTGCACGGCGCCCATCGGGGCCAGGTCGATGAGCAGACCGCCGTCGGTCAGCGGGAGACCGAGGACGCTGTGTCCGCCGCAGCGCACCCCGATCTCCAGGCCCTCCTCGCGACCGTGCCGGACGGCCGCGACCACGCCCGCGGCAGACCTGCAGGGGAGGATCAGGGCCGGCCTGCGGTCCACCATCGCGTTCCACACGGCGCGGGCCCGGTCATACCCGGAGTCGCCCGGGCGCAGACCGGCGATCACCGGTGGACCCGCGCTGCGAAGCACTCGTCCAGATACACGATGGGCGCTGCGACGAACATGGGAGTACCTCCTGTGGCGCTCGGTCAGAGTGTGCCGTCACGGGAATGGACTCGCCGAGTGGCCGCGACTCATCGGTGCCCTGAATGCCCTCGTGTCGTCGCACGCTGTCTCGGAAGCCGTCTGACCGACAGCGCGCCCGGACTTTCACCTAGCGCTGCGCGTCGTTCCCCGACCAGACCGGCGCGATGTCGCGGCGGTAGCCACGACCGAAGATCCCACCGATGACCGCGATCACCGGACCGGGCACCTCTGCCCTCACCGCGGCCTCCTCCTCACCCGACGCGCCGTCGAGCACCCAGGTGAAGAACCTGCCACCTCGAGCCAGGCCCGACTTCCCGAAGGCCCTGCCCATCGCCTTGATCTCAGGGGTGTCCCGCTTGGCCTGGTAGACGGGCTCGAGCTCGGACTCCTCGTGGTCGAGGTGCTGCACGGTGACCGCTCGGAGCTTCTGGAAGGCCGCCTGTGCGGACGAGGCCGGCCCTACGCCGGGATCGCGGAGAAGCGCGGCCATGGCGGTCCGGGTCTCGCTCAGTGCCGCTGCCATGGTCTCGTGCTCCGCGTCCATCGCAGCGAGCAGCTCAGGGCTGACCCCCACGGCCGCGAGCGCCGGCCAGGCGATCTCGTGCTCTCCCTCGTGGTGGTAGGTGAGCTGGTCGTCGAAGTTGGCCCACGCCGTGCCAAGGGCTGTCGCCCTCGCGCGGTCACCGGGCTGGAATGCCGCCAGTGCGGCGATGAACCGGTCGAGGTCCCGCCGGAATGCGCCGTGGATCACCTTGTTCATGCTCATCTGTCCCATGAAAGCGACTGTAGGGGCGGGGGTGTTCTGCGTGAACCACTCCACCGTGCGAGTAGCCTTTGAGCAGCGACCTCTCGTGCATCGGAGGACGTGCAATGCACGGTCCGCGTCGCTCCTGGTAGGCGACATGTTTCGCCCCACCCGAGAGGCACACCATGAGGAGTCGGCTCGCCAGTCTGGCGTTGCGGGCCAGTCGCTGGACCGCTGTCGGTCAGGTGCCCAGGACCGGCGTGCTTGTCGGGGCGCCGCACACCTCCAACTGGGACTTCGTCATGATGCTCCTCATCATGTGGCGCGGAGGGGTGACCCCGCGGGTCCTCATCAAGAAGGAGCTGTTCCGCGGGCCGCTCGGGTGGCTCCTGCACCGGCTCGGCGGACTGCCGCTCGATCGTGACAATCCCAGTGCCGTGGTGCGAGAGCTCGTGCGTGAGGCGCGCAGCGGTGAGCCGTTCCTGCTCATTCTCGCCGCGGAGGGCACCCGCACGAAGGGTGAGTACTGGAAGTCCGGCTTCTGGCGCATCGCGCGGTCAGCGAAGCTTCCCATTGCGCTTGCCTTCATCGACGGCCCTACTCGCACAGCGGGATTCGGTCCCACGATCTCGGCCACACCAGATGTCGTCGCGGACATGGACCAGGTGCGTGAGTTCTACCGCGACAAGCACGGCATACACCCAGAGCGGCGGACCGAGCCCCGCCTGCGCGAAGAGGAGCGGGCGTCGCGATGACCGCCTCGCAGGGACGGCTCGCCCATGCCAACCAGCTCATCGACGACGAGCCGACGGACCCGCACGGCGCGCCCGGAACCATCGGTCGTCTGGAACGGCTCTGCACGGCACTGACCCGCTCACTGCCCGCGACGGGTGTCGGAGTCAGCCTGCTGACCGAGGACCACCAGGGAGGCGGCACGGTCGCAGCGTCGAGCGCAGCCAGCAGGAGGCTCGAGGAGCTGCAGTTCTCCCTCGGCGAGGGTCCATGCATCGACGCCTACACCTCCCGGCGCCCCGTGCTGGAGCCGGACCTGACAACCCACGGCATGCGTCGCTGGCCCGGCTATGCCCGCGCCGCCTGTGACCATGGCGTGCAGGCCGTCTTCGCGTTCCCCCTGCAGGTCGGGGCTGCTCGGGTCGGGGCGCTGGATGTCTACCGCGTCGAGCCCGGGTCGCTCACCGCCGATGGCCTCACCCAGGCGGTCACCTTCGCCGAGGTGGCGATGGGACTGCTGGTGGACGGGCAGGACGGCGCTCCGGACGGCCGGACGATCACCGACCTCGACGACGCACTGGCCTATCGACTCGAGGTCTACCAGGCACAGGGCATGGTGATGGTCGACCTGGGTGTGACCATCGACGAGGCCATGGCCCGCTTCCGGGGTCATGCCTACGCCGAAGGCCGTCCCGTCAGCGATGTCGCCAGGGACATCGTCGCCGGTAGACTGAGACTGAAGCGGGATGCGCCATGAGCTACCAAGACATAGACCTTCCCGCGAGGGACACATCGGGGAAGGGCGCACACCATGATTGCCGCTGACCAGCTCGCCGAGGTCTTCGTCGAGGTGGCGGACACCCTGGTCGACGACTTCGACGTCATCGAGTTCCTCGAGACGTTGACCAAGCACACCGCCGATGTCAGCAGTACCGCCTCCGCTGGACTGCTACTGGCTGACGCACACGGCCAGCTGCAGTACATGGCCGCCTCAGCCGAGTCGGTCAAGCTGCTCGAGCTCTTCCAGCTGCAGTACCAGGAAGGGCCCTGCCTCGACTGTTTCCGGACGGGCACGGCTGTGATCAACACGGACCTCCACGAGGCGGCTGGACGGTGGCCGCTGTTCGCCCCCCGCGCGGTCGAGGCCGGATTCCAGTCCGTCCACGCGTTTCCACTGCGGCACCGCCAGAGGGTCATCGGGGCTCTGAACATGTTCAGCACCAACACCGGCCTGCTCGAGCCCGGCGACGTCCGCATCCTCCAGTCCCTGGCCGACATCGCCACCATCGGCCTGCTGCAGGAGCGGAGCATCCGTAGCGGCGAGGTCCTCACCGAGCAGCTCCAGGGCGCGCTCAACAGCCGGATCACCATCGAGCAGGCCAAGGGCGTCCTCGCCCGGACCCACGGGGTCGACGTCAACGCCGCCTTCGAGCTGATGCGCCACTATGCGCGCCGCCACCACTACCGGTTGACCGACATCGCGCAGGCGATCGTCACCGACCCCACCAGCCACCCAGACCTCACCACCCAGGGGACCCCGCAGGTTCCGTCTCCCTGACCTGTCGCCGAGGTGTGTGGTGATGGGTGCTGGGGCAGACTGCTGGGATGACGACCACCTCGCCAGTGCCGTTCGACTTCCAGCTCCCCACAGCCCAGCTCCTGCACCTGGCCTCGACCGTCGAGGACGAGCAGCTCGTCGACCCGACTCCGTGTGAGGGCAGGACCATCAGCCAGCTCCTCGCCCACGTGTCCGGCCTGCTGGGCGCCTTCCGCGCGGCGGCCGACAAGGACCTCGGCCCCTGGACCGACCGCAATCCCGACGACGGCGGGTGGCCCGAGGCAGAGGACGGATGGCGCGATGAGCTGGCCAGGCGCGGCCCAGCCCTGGTCGAGTCGTGGGCAGCGCCGGAGGCGTGGCAGGGCATGACGCGTGCTGGCGGGCAGGACCTGCCAGGGCGGGTCGCCGGCTTGGTCGCCCTTGACGAGGTGATGCTGCACGGCTGGGACCTCGCGCGGGCCACGGGTCAGGAGTACAGCTGTGACGACGCCTCGGCGCACGCCCTGCTCGAGTTCGTGTCAGGTTTCGATGCCGCCGGGACGCCGGGCCTGTTCGGACCGGCCGTCGAGATCGCCGGTGATGCGCCGCCGTTCGACCGGGTGCTGGCTCGATCCGGTCGCGAGCCGTGGTGGCAGCCACGGACCAGCGACTAGGGGCTGGGACCATGGCGGAACGCAACGTCCTCGGGGGCGACCTCGAGGTGTGCGGTACAGAGCCGATGACGGGGTTCTTCCGGGACGGCTGCTGCAGCACCGGGCCGCAGGACCTCGGCAGCCACACCATCTGCGCGGTGGTGACGGCCGAGTTCCTCGAGCACCAGCGGGGCATCGGCAACGACCTGTCGACGCCGATGCCGGAGTACCGCTTTCCGGGGCTCGTCCCGGGAGACCGCTGGTGCGTGACGGCCCTCAACTGGGCCCGCGCACATCGCGACGGGGCAGCCGCCCACGTGGTGCTGGCGGCGACCAACGAGGCCGTGCTGCGGGTCGTGCCGCTGCGTGCCCTGCGGGAGCACGCCGTCGATGTCCCACCCGACCTCAGCTCGATGGAGAAGTCATGACCACCACTGTCAACAAGGCCCACGAGCTGCTCCGCCTCCACCAGGACCCGGAGCTGCTCCTCGTCGTCAACGTCTGGGACGTCATCACGGCCAAGGTCGTGGCGGACACCCCGGGGACGAAGGCACTGGCCACGGCCAGCCACTCGATCGCCGCGGCATACGGCTACCCCGACGGTGAGCAGATCCCGCGGGACCTGATGATCGAGGCCGTCGGCCGGATCGCCGCGGCGGTGGACCTGCCGGTGAGTGCCGACCTCGAAGCCGGCTACGGCAACGCGGGGGAGACGATCAGCAGGGCCATCGACGTCGGCATCGTCGGCGCAAACCTCGAGGACCAGCTCAAGCCGTTGCCGGACGCGGTGCGAGCCGTCGAGGCGGCCATCGCGGCAGGGGAGAAGGCCGGCGTGCCGTTCGTCCTCAACGCCCGTACCGACGCGTTCCTCAAGGCCGGTGACAAGGACCCGGCCGCCGTCCTGGCTGACGCGATCGAGCGGGGCAGCGCCTATCTCGGCGCTGGAGCCGCGACCTTCTTCTGCCCCGGCATGCTGGACGAGCCCACCGTGACCGCACTCGTCGAGGCACTCGGTCCGCAGAAGGTGAACCTGATCGGCATACCCGGGTCATTGAGCCTCGCGGACGCCCAGCGGCTGGGTGTCGCCCGGGTCTCCTACGGCCCGTGGAGCCAGAACGTCGCCCTCACCGCCTTGGCCTCGCTCGCCGAGGACGTGTATGCCGGTGGCGCACTGCCCGAGGGCACCCGCAAGCTGAACTGACCGGCGCCGGAGCACGGCGATCCCGCCGCTCAGCCCGTCCTGACCGGTCAGCCCCTTGGGGGCACGTGCCTCACGACGAGGGTGCGGGCCGCGCCGGCTTGGCCGTCACCGAGTGGGTGACGGCGAACACCGCTGCCTGGGTCCGGCTCTCCATGCCGA
This sequence comes from Pedococcus bigeumensis, assembly GCF_006438965.1. Classification (GTDB taxonomy): domain Bacteria; phylum Actinomycetota; class Actinomycetes; order Actinomycetales; family Dermatophilaceae; genus Pedococcus; species Pedococcus bigeumensis_A. The sequence continues at coordinate 429,584 of NZ_RCZM01000002.1, read as the reverse complement.
GCTTGCCCAGCACGGCGGTCACATAGTTCTTGACCGTCTTCTCGGCCAGCGACAGGGCCACGCCGATCTCGCGGTTCGTCAGTCCCTGGGCGACATGGTCGAGGACACGCTGCTCCTGCGGTGAGAGCCGCTGCAGCCGAGGGTCGGCCTGGGTCTCCCGCGCCCAGCTGCGCCGAGCCCGCTCGACGTCGGCCGGTCCGATCAGCTGCTGGCCGGCAGCCACGGCCTTGATCGCCTCGATCAGTCCGTTGCCCTTGATGTCCTTGAGCAGGTAGCCGGCCGCTCCCGCGAGGATGGCGCTGGACAGGGCCCGCTCGTCGTCGAACGAGGTGAGGATGAGCGCCCTGGTGGCCGGCTGCTGGGAGCGGATTTCGCGGCATACGTCGATCCCCGACCCATCGGGGAGGCGGGCGTCGAAGATGGCCACGTCGGGACGGGCCGCTGGGATCCGGGCCATCGCCTCGGCTGCGGTCCCGGCCTCACCCACGACCTCGAACTCGGCCACCGTCTCGAGGAGCTCGCGCAGACCTCGCCGGACGATCTCGTGGTCGTCGACGAGGAAGACGCGGACCGTTGCCGCGGGGCCGTGCTCCATACGAATCGTTCTCCTGCTCGCGTGCGATGGTGGGCGATGGGGTCGTCCTGGGTCTGACGATGCCGCACCTGGCGACGGACGACCAGTGCCGATGGTCCCTGTCGCGTCGGATCGGCCGAAGCGACGGTGCGTCAGCCGGACGGCTCCGCCGGGATCTCCGCGGCCCAGGTCAACACCGTGCCGTGAGGGGAGTTCGGCTCCACGCGGAACGACCCGCCGTGCTTGTCGGCGCGGGCCCGCAGGTTCGACAGGCCGCTGCGCGGGGCTGACGGGTCGAGGCCGATGCCGTTGTCCGACACCGTGATGGTCAACGTCGGCCGACCGCCCACGGACACGACCACCGAGACGTCGACGCTGGTGCCCTGGGCGTGCCGCGCGACGTTGGAGACGGCCTCCCGGATCACGGCGACGAGGTCCGCCTCGAGCTCGACGGTGAGCGAGGTGAGTGGCCCGTCGATGGTCAGCTCCGGGGCGAAGCCCAAGCCGTCCTCGGCAGCCCGCAAGAGGTCCTCGACCTCCGTGCGCAGGACGGTGGGGGCTTTCTCGCGGTGCAGCTCGAAGATCGTGTGCCTGATGTCCTTGATGGCCTCGTCGAGGGCTTCCACCGCGTCGTCGAGGCGCGCGCGCACCGGGGCGGCGAGGGCGACGCGAGAGGTGGCCTGCAGCGACAGGCCCGTGGCGAACAGACGCTGGATGACGTGGTCGTGCATGTCGCGGGCGATGCGGTCCCGGTCCTCGAGGAGCGCGACCTGGGACCGCGCGTGCTGGTTGCGTGCCGCCACGAGGGCCAGGGCCAGCTGGTGGGTCAGGGGCACGAGGAGCTCCAACAGGTCGCTCACGATCGGCTCCGCGTCCGGCGTCCAGGCGACGGCGAGGACCCCGACCTCGTCGGTCCCGATGGCGATGGGCAACAAGGCCGTCGGACCGTGCGGGTCCGTCGTGTCCAGCTGACGAACGGCACCGGCCAAGGAGGCGTCGGCCTGCTCGCCTTCCCGGGTCACCACCAGGACGGGACTCCGACCGGCAACCAGGTGCCGCCACCTGACGTCGTCGAGGACGAGGCCTTCGGTTGCCCGGGACGTGGTGGCGCCCGCGGTGTCGTGCTCGTCAGGTGTTGTCTCCGTGTCCGAGGCGGTTCCCTCCGTGTCCGTGGCGCAGACGACCAGCTCGGCGTTGTCGTCGTAGAGGGCCACGACCGCCAGCTCGGCACGGGACAGGGTGCGGGCCTGATGGGCGAGGTAGGCCATCGCGGTGGCTTCGTCGCGCCCCTCGAGGAGCATCTGGCTGACTTCACCGGTGGTCGCCATCCACTGACGCTGGCGGCGGGTGCGCTCGAACAGCCGGGCGTTGTCGATGGCGATGCCCGCAGCCGCAGCCAGGGCGACCAGGATGGCCTCGTCCTCGGCGGTGAAGCCCGTGGCACCGATCTTCTCGGTGAGGTAGAGGTTGCCGAAGACCTGGTCGCGGATCAGGACCGGGGTGCCCATGAAGCTGCCCATCGGCGGGTGGTTCGGCGGGAACCCGTAGGAGTCCGCGTGGTCTGCGAGGTTGCCCAGCCGCAGTGGACGGGGGTCGCGGATCAGCAGTCCCAGCACGCCGTGGCCGCGGGGCAGGTCCCCGATCGCCTCGTGCTCCTCCGGGGTCAGGCCGCGGGTCACGAACTCCACGAGGTGCTCGCCGTCGGGGCCGAGCACCCCCAGGGCGCCGTACTTCGCGTCGACCAGCTCACAGGCCGAGCGCACGATCCGCGTCAGCACCTCTGCCAGGTCGAGTCCCGCGTTGACGGCCATGACGGCATCCAGGAGGGCGCTGAGACGCTGCTGGGCTTGGGTCGAGGCCTGGGCGCGCCCGCGGAGCTCATCCAGCAGGTCGTCCAGGTCGAGTGCGGCGGTGCTGGGCCAGCTCTGTTCTCGAGCCACTGACCGTGGCGGGCCTTCCACAGCTCGATCCTATGGGGTGGTGACGACCAGGACCTCGCACGAGCAGTGCTCCTGGCAGTACTCCGCGACGGCGACCTGGGACTTCGCGTGCGACTCCGGGGCGTTGTGACCCACCACGAGGAGCGCCGCGTGACGTGTCTCCTCGACCAAGGTGGTGCCTGGTGTTCCCACGACTGACTCGAACGTGCAGGGCACCCGCGGCTGCGCGTGGAGGGCCTTGATGGCGATGCTGAACAGGGCCGCCTCTACCCCTGCGTGGTCCTCGTCGCTCAGGCCGGCGGGGAGCACCTGGAGGAAGCGGACGCGACTACCCCTGCGAACCGCTTCCCGGACTGCGGCCAGTGCCACGAGGGGCGCCAACCCGTCATGGACCAGTCCCGCGACCACGTCAGGGACGTGCACCTTGTGCAGGATGCGGGACCGCGCGTGGTCGGGATAGAGGGGCATGGGCCAATGATGCGGCTCGCTGCCCCTCTGCTCCCAGTGCCGAACGTCCCGACCTCGGCGGCAGGTGCGGGGGCACACGAACGCGCACCTCCTGGAGCAGGGGCTCAGGAGGTGCGCGGGGAGCTGGGTTCAGCGCAGGAAGGCGTAGCGGCGCACGATCGAGAGCCGCTCCCACCGCTGGCCGAAGCCGAGGTACTTGCCGGCGCCGAGCAGCATGAGCGCCACGAGGGTCATGGCGTAGATGAGGTGGTCATCCATGAAGAGGTTGCTCTCGGGGGGCAGCACCGCGGTCCACATCAGGACGAGCAGCAGGGCACCGGCGAAGGCTGCGAACCGCATGGCGACGCCGGCGATGAGGGCGACGCCGATGCCGAGCAGGCCGAGCATGAACAAGGAGTCAGCCCACGCCGCGCCAGCGATGCCGTGGTAGAAGTCGGCGAACGGGCCGGCCGCTGCATTCTTGAGAAAGCCCATGGTCGGGTGTCCGCCGTTGATCCAGGCACCCTTGCTGGGGGTCCCGTGACCCAGTCCGAAGACCTTGTCCAGGAAGGCCCAGAGGAAGACCCAGCCGAGGCTGAGGCGGATGGCGCCCAGGACGTAGGGGAGGGCTCTCGAGGCGCCAGTCGCGCCAGAGGTGGCCACCTGCGGTTGACTCGTGGTGCCGCTCTCCTGATCGGTGTGCGATCGGACGATGGTGCTCATGGTGACTCTCCCAGCTGGGTCGCTCGCCGCTGACTGCGGTGCGCTGACAACGCCACTCTGCAGCCGCCCCGTCACCTCGTATCAGGGTCCAAGGTCCCGACATCGAGGACGCACAGTGCCCAGCGTCGCGACGGTCTCAGCGCTCCTTGAGCTTGCGCCACCCGCCGGCCCGGTTGTTGGCGATGATCTGGCGCAGGAACTCCAGCAGCGCGGGCTCGTTGACGGGATCGCCCTCCCAGAACGCGATGGTGCGCGCGGTGGCGTTGTCGTGGCCGGCGGTCACCAGGCCGTGCGGGTCGTCGACGACGGCACCGTCGTACACGAACAGGTTGACGTGGTCCTTCGTGGCCAGCAGCGCACAGATGTTGCCGTTGAGCACGAAGTACGGCTGGACCCGCCGCTTGATGGTCTCCCGCACCTCGGGGTCGGCCGCGTGCACGACGTCGCGCAGCCGTTGGCACAGCTCGCGTTGCCACTGTGGGAGCGCGTCGATGTAGGTGTCCACCAACGGCTCGACCTCGTAGCTCTTTCCGCCGGACTTCACGCGGGACATGGCCGCCTCCTAGGGCCAGACTGACAGGACTGAGCAGATCGCGAGCAGCTTGAGCAGCCAGTCGCCCAGGTGGATCGCTGCCAGGGCCGCTGGCGGCCGTGCCGCCCCCTCGGCGTATGCCGGGTGCAACCGGGGCAGCGAACGTCCCCACGCGGCATACCAGACTGCACTGATCACGAAGGCCCCGATGACGGCCACCACCACGGCGAGAAACGATGTGTTCATACCGGATCAGACCGTCGCCGAGCCGCTGACTCATCGCCCACCTGACCGCCCGGGACGGAGCTGGCTTCCGCTCAGCCGGTTCCCGACCTCGGTGCGGCGACTGTGGCCAGTGGCAGGAGGACGGTGAAGGTCGATCCCTCGCCCAGGGTGGACTCCACGTCGATGGTGCCGTCGTGCCCCTCGACGATCGCCTGGACGATGGACAGGCCCAGTCCCGTGCCCTGGACGGCGCGGTCGGTGGCATCGGAGGACCGGAAGAAGCGGCGGAACACCTGGTGTTGGTCCTCCTCGGAGATCCCGTAGCCGCTGTCGCTCACCACCAGTCGAGCCATTCCTGCTCCGTTGCCGTCCTCGGTCCTGCCGAGGGCCAGCGTCACGACGCCCCCGTCGGGGGTGAACTTCACCGCGTTGGACAACAGGTTCGTGACGACGCGCTCGAGGGCGGTGGCGTCACCGTCCAACGGGACGGGTTCACCCGACACCTCACGACGCAGGTGGAGCTCGCGCTTCTGGACGAGGGCGCCCGTGGACTCCCAGGCGTGGTCGACGATCTCCGCGAGGTCGCACGGGCGGCGCGCCAGGTGGAGCTGCCCGGACTCGATGCGTGAGTTGAGCAACAGGTCCTCGATCAGGGCGAGCAGGCGCCGCCCGTTGCGATCGATGCGCGACACGAGGTCGAGCTGCTTCTGCGAGAGCTCGCCGGCAGCGCCGTCCTCCAGCATCTCGGTGTAGCCGAGGACGCTGGCCAAGGGTGTCCGCAGCTCATGGCTGACGGAGGACAGGAAGTCGGTCTTGGCCCGGTCGAGCGCGGTGAGCTCCTCGACCGCCCGACGTTCGCGGTCGAGGGCTGCCTGCACGGCGTCGGCGGCAACGCGCCGCTCCGTGACGTCCTCGGCGACCCCGATGTAACCAGTGACCGCACCTGCCTCGTCGACGATCGCGCTGGTCGTCAGGTCGACCACCATGTGGCGTCCGTCCCGGGTGACCCAGGTCCAGTCCCGGGTCTCGGTACGCTCCGCGTCCTCGAGCACGTGGACGAGGACTGCGGGGCCGGGATCCAGGCCCAGCTCCTCGGCCCGGCAAGCCACCTCGGCGGGATCGTGCAGCTCGACCCAGTTCATCGAGCCCACCACGTCCTCGGGCGGGAAGCCCAGGAGGTTCGTCGCCCCCCGGTTGAACAAGGTGATCGTGCCGGAGGAGTCGGTGCCGATGATCGCCGTCGCGGGGGCCGAGTTCAGCACTGTCTGGGTGAAGGCGGCCTCTCTGAACAGCTCCGCGAGGGCGTCCCGACGCTGCGTGGACGCGACTGCGAGCGCGAGGCCGGTGACCGCAGCTGTGACCAGGAAGGCCTGGGTCAGTGCCCCGACGGTCTCTGGCTCGACGGCCCCTGATCGCCCCGCGGCGGCGAAGGGTCCGCCACCGTCGCTGGTGAGGACCACGACCAGCACACCCAGGCCGGACAGCTGTACCGCGAGCGTGCGCAGGCTCTGCCGGGTCGCGCCCCACACGAGCAGGGGCAGGGGCAGGAACGCGAGCGGCAGCCCGTTGGTGGACCAGAACACCCAGACGGCGACAGCCAGGAGTCCCAGCCACTGGAACAGGTCCTCCAGGCGGCGGCGTTCGGACCTGCGTGTGGAGACGGCCACACCCAGCGGCGCGATGGTGAGGACAGCGGCGGCGTGGGAGGCCGCCACGGTGTATGCCGTGGGCACGAAGGTCCCGTGGAGGGTGAACGCCACCGTGAGACCGGCGAGCACCCCGAAGACGACGGCTCCCGCGAGGGTGGCGACCAGCAGCCTTCCGAGGTCCTCCAGCGACGCAAGGCGCGGGCGACGCCCTCCGCGGGTCATCAGCCACCAGACGACCAGGGCCTCGGTGGCGTTGGCCACGCCGAAGCACGCGGCCGTGAACGGCGGCCTGCCGCCGTACAGGTTCGCTGCGCCGCTGAACACCACCACGCCGGCGACCACGATCAGGGCGCGCCGCCGGTCGGGGCCGGTCGCGAGCAGGAACGCCACTCCGAGGCCTGCCGCCGGCCACCAGACAGCCACCGACGACCCGGGCGGAGCGAAGCGCACGGCGGTTGCCCCGAGCACGAAGACGCCGATGAGCACCAGGGTGGCGGCGACCGACCACCGGTGGAGGAAGCCGAAAGTGGTGGTCACCTGGCCTCGCTGGGCTCGGACGCGGCGAGCCGGCGAGGCGGCATCGGCTCGTGGCGCCGGTCGTCCGGCCGTGAGGACATGGCTCATTCTTGCGCAGCAGAGCCGTCCAGGTGGGGGACCTCTGCCGGTGAACGTCCGTCAATCCTCCGGACGGCCACGCGACCGGCAGGCGGGTCCTCGCTGGACTAGTCTCCGGAAAAGGAAGGGAGACGCCCGTGCCCGTGCAGCCCCGCACCACTCCAGAGCTCCGCTTCAGCCTCAACGGAGCACCGACCGCGGTCGAGGTGGACGCTGGGGTCAGCCTGCTGGATCTCCTGCGTGAGCACCTCGACCTGTCGGGGACCAAGAAGGGGTGCAACCAGGGCGCCTGCGGTGTCTGCACCGTCCTGGTCGACGGGCGGCGCGTGCTGGCCTGCCTCACCCTGGCGGTCCAGGTGGAAGGCCGGGACGTCACCACCATCGAGGGGGTGGGCACGCCCGACGAGCCGCACGACCTGCAGCGGGCGTTCATCGGCGCCGACGGCTTCCAGTGCGGCTACTGCACGTCCGGTCAGATCTGCTCGGCCCTGGGCATGCTCCGCGAGCTTGACGAGGGGGTGCCCAGCGCGGTCTCGGAGAGCATGGGGGCGGCACCCGGCCGCTCCAACGTCGAGGTGCGCGAGCGCATGAGCGGGAACCTGTGCCGGTGCGGCGCCTACAACGGCATCGCGGACGCGATCGAGTCGTACGCCGACACCACGGGAAGTCACCGATGAAGCCGATCTCGTATGCCGTGCCGGCCAGCATCGACGAGGCCCTCGCTGCGATCGTGGACCTGCCGGGTGCGAAGTTCCTCGGTGGCGGGACGAACCTGGTGGACCTGATGCGTGAGGGGATCGAGACGCCGGAGGTCCTGGTCGACGTCACCCGCCTCCCGCTGGCCGAGATCACCGAGACACCGGCGGGTGGCCTGCGGATCGGCGCCGCTGTCCGGAACACCGACCTGGCAGCCAACCTGGCTGTGCGCCAACGCTATCCGGTGCTCGCGCAGGCGGTCCTGATGGGCGCCTCTGGCCAGATCCGCAACATGGCGACGGTCGGCGGAAACCTCCTGCAGCGCACCCGGTGTCTCTATTTCTACGACGCCGCCGCGGCCTGCAACAAGCGTGACCTGGGGTCGGGCTGCGGTGCCGTCGCGGGTCACAACCGGATGGGCGCCATCCTCGGAGCCAGCGAGCACTGCGTCGCGGTCCATCCTTCCGACCTGGCCGTCGCCCTGGTCATGCTGGACGCCGAGGTCGAGGTGGCCAGCCGAACAGGCACGCGGAGGATCCCCATCCAGGACTTCCACCGGCTCCCGGGGGAGTCGCCACACCTTGACACCACCCTTGCCGCGGACGAGCTCGTCACGGCGGTCACCCTCCCCGCCGAACCGTTGGCCGCCAGCTCTCGCTACCGCAAGGTGCGCGACCGCGCCTCCTACGCCTTTGCGCTGGTCTCCGTGGCAGCCGCCCTGGAGGTCACCAACGGCACCGTCTCGCAGGCGCGCGTGGCGCTCGGGGGAGTGGCCCACAAGCCCTGGCGGGCAACGACTCTCGAGCAGTACCTGGCGGGACGGCCGGCCACCGACGAAGAGTTCGCTGCCGCTGCTCGTGCCGAGCTGGCCCAGGCGGTCGGTACACCGAGCACCGAGTTCAAGATCGAGCTGGCAGTCCGCACGATCACGGCCACGCTCAGGCGACTGCGCGACGAAGGAGGCGCGGCATGACGCTGGCACCCGAACGGACCGCGCGGCCATCTGCTCCGCCAGAGGCTGACGCGGGCCCGGGCCGGACCGGCCCCGCCATCGGCAGAGCGGTCGACCGGGTTGACGGGCTTGCGAAGACGACTGGCACCGCACGGTTCTCGGCGGAGTACCCCATCCCGGGGCTGACCCACGCCGTCCTCGTCCACGCCCCGATCGCCCGCGGCCGGATCAGGTCCATCGACGTCGCCCAGGCTGAGGCGCACCCCGGCGTGGTGCTCGTGCTCACCCACCTCAATGCGCCGCGTCTCACGCCACCGCCGACCCGGATGAACCCGATGGACCTGTCGACGATGGCGGCAGGGAGCTCGATCGCGTTCCTCAACACCGACGAGGTCCACGTCGACGGCCAGCCGGTGGCCGCGGTCGTGGCCGAGACCCTCGAGTCGGCCCAGTACGCCGCCTCCCTCGTCCGGGTCGACTACGAAACCATCACGCCCACAGCCGATTTCGAGGCAGAGCTGCCCACCGCCAAGGCGGTGAGGTCGATGCCGGTGCTACCCCCGACGGGAGGTAAGCGCGGTGATGCCCGCGCGGCATACACGAAGGCGCCGGTGCAGGTGGATCTCAGCTTCACCACCCCGCAGCACAACCACAACGCCCTCGAACCACATGCCACGACCGCCGTCTGGGACGGCAAGAAGCTGACGGTCTACGAGGGCTGCCAGAACATCGACTGGACCCAGAAGTTCCTTGCGAAACGGTTCGACGTGCCGGCCAGTGACGTGCACGTCGTCTCGAAGTACGTCGGTGGGGGGTTCGGCGGCAAGTCAAAGGTGTGGGCCGCCACGCTGATCACCTGCATGGCTGCCCAGGTGGCGCAGCGGCCGGTGCGGCTCGCGCTGACCCGCGAGGGCGTCTACCGGACGGTGGGTGGCCGCACCCCGACCAGGCAGCGGGTGGCGATCGGCGCCTCCCGCACAGGGCAGATGGAGGCCCTGATCCACCAGGCCACGTCACGCAAGGGCAGGGTCGGGGGCGAGGCGGACCAGATCATCTCCTGCAGCCTCGACCTCTACGACGCCGCGACGATCCTGGCCGAACAGAAGATCGTCGAGCTCGACCTGATGACCAACACCGCGATGCGGGCACCCGGCGAAGCACAGGGCAGCTTCGCCGTGGAGTCGGCCGTGGACGAGCTCGCCATCGAGCTGGGTCTCGACCCGGTCGAGCTGCGACTGCTCAACCAGCCGGTCGACAAGAGCCCCGTCCACGGCACGCGGTACTCCCACCGCAGGCTGGCCCAGGCACTCGAACAGGGGCGCGACCTCTTCGGCTGGGCCGACCGTCCCGCGCCCGGCACCCGAGACGGCAAGGACCTCGTGGGCTGGGGCGTGGCGGCAGCGATCCACCCGGCGTGGGAGTTCGTCGCCAACGTCCAGCTCACCGTCGACGCCACGGGGAGTGCCACCCTGGCGTGCGCCTTCCACGAGATGGGCATGGGGACGGCCACGGTCGTGGGCCAGATGGTCGCCGACTGCCTGGGCGTGCCGCTGGAGCGGGTCAGCGCGCTCTACGGCGACTCCGACCTGCCCATGGGCCCGGGCGCGGGTGGCTCCGGCCAGACCGCGAGCCTGGCCGCCTCGATCGAGAAGGCCTGCCAGGCGATGCGGAAGCGGCTGGACGCGCTGGCGTCCAAGTCAGGTATGCCGGACGGCTCAGACCCAGCCGAGGTCCTGACCCGCGCGGGGGAGCAGTCGCTCACGGTCGAGGTAGGTGCCGACACCGGCCCGAAGGCCATGTGGGGGCAGGTGCGGTTCCTGTCCAAGATGGTGATGGACAGCAGGCGGTGGATGAAGGCAGCAACCGGTGCCCACTACTGCGAGGTCCGGGTCGACGCCGACACCGGAGAGCTGCGAATTCGTCGGTGGCTCAGCGTCTTTGACGTGGGTCGGGTGGTCAATCCGAAGACGACGCACAGCCAGCTGCGCGGCGGCATCGTGATGGGCCTGGGGATGGCGATGGGGGAGGAGACCCTGATCGACACCCGCACCGCCCGGATCATGAACCCGAGCCTTGCCGAGTACCACGTGCCCGTGCACGCGGACGTGCCCCACCTGGACGTGCACACGCTCGACGACCCCGACCCCCAGATGCCGCTTGGCATCCTCGGTGCGGGGGAGGTGGGCATCGTCGGAGTCGGTGCCGCTGTCGCCAACGCGATCAGGCACGCCACCGGAAGACGGGTCACCGACCTGCCGCTGACCCTCGACCGCATCGTCGGCTGACCGGTTCGCCAACCACGCGTGGTCAGGGTCGGGGGAGAACAGCGACGGCCTCGGTCGGGGCCGGCTCGAGGTCGGCTTCCGAAGCGAATCTCGCCGCGAGCGCTGTCTTGATCTCGACGTGCCGCTCGAGGAAGGCACGCTCGTCCAGCCGTTTGCGCCGCAGCCAGCCGGTGACCTCGTCGTTGCACTTGCTGGCGTTGCACGCTGGGCAGGCGGGCGCGATGTTGTCGAGTGTGTAGCGCCCGCCGCGAGAAAGGGCCAGCACGCAGTCCCGTTGCAGCGGCTTGTCGGTCGCGCCGCAGTAAGCGCACCCGCCCCACGCCTTCTTCAGCGCCGACCACTGCTCGTCGCTGAGGTCGTGCTCGACACGGTCCATCCGTCGCTTGCGGCGGCGGGCGGCGACGGCCCGGCGACTTCGGTTGACCGCCATTCCCGCAGCGTAGGTGACCGTGCCCCCCGCAGGACGCTGCTGCACGAAGGCCCGAGCAGCGTGTCGGGGGCGTCCGCCTTCAGGCGTGGACTGCGCGGCCCCCGGAGGCCCGAGTCTGGTTGACACCCGACGGATGGACCACAGCCACGGGACAGTGCGCCGCGCGAAGCAGCGGCTGCGACACCGACCCCTTGAACCACCCGGAGACCGTGCCGCGACCATGAGTCCCGACCACCAGCAGGCACGCGTTCTCGCTCAGTCGACGCAGCTCCTCGACAGCGTCCGCCTGGGTGACGTGCCGACGTACGTCGACGTCGGGGTAACGCTCACCGAACCCGGCAACCGCCTCGGCCACGACCGAGCGCTCCTGTTCGCCGAGCTCTTCCCAGTCGACACCCCAGGCCACGGACACCTCGTCCCCGTCGAGCTGCCAGGTGTGCACGATCGTCAGCCCCAGTCCGCGGGAGGAAGCCTGGGCGTAGGCGAAGGCGAGGGCCGCCTGCGAGGTCTCGGAACCGTCCACGCCGACGACTACCCGGGCATCGGTGAGCGAGCGGGAGGCGGCCTCGCGGACCACGATGACGGGTGTGTGGGAGTGGGCGCAGACATGGGTCGACACGGAGCCGAAGAGCAGGCCTTTCAGCGCGCCTCGACCGTGGGCGCCAACGACGACCAGCTCGGCCTCGCGGGAGGCGTCGACCAAGGTGGCACCGGCCGGTCCGAGGGTGGTGAGGGTACGGACCTCGAGACCAGGGTGTGACTGGCGCAACCGGTCTGCGCAATGGGAGACGGTCTGGACGGCGAGGTCCTTCAGGGTCTCGTCAAGGTCGGTGACGACGGTGCCGCCCGGAACGCCGGCGCGCACAGCCGGATAGGCAGCCGGCTCGTAGGCGTGCAGGACCGTCAACGGTCGACCGACTCGGGCCGCCTCCGTGGCAGCCCAGTCGAGGGCCTGGTCACTGGTTCCAGACAGGTCGATTCCGACGACGATGGCGCGGGCTGTGCTGTCCATTGGGTACTCCCGTGGTGAGGACTGGTTCAGCTCGACCTTCCACCGGCAGCATCCATCAGCACAGGGCCATTGGTCCCAGACAAGGCCCGGCAGTCCAGCTCTGCCTGCCCGGTCGGCTGGTCAGGAGGTCCTCAGGGGCGGTCGATCTCGGCGAACACGGGGCGCCCCAACGTCGGATCACGAAGCAGGCGGCCGAAGTCGGTGGTGTTGCGCGAGATCGAGATCAGCAGCCGTCCGTCCGCCAGCTCGATACCGGGGTGGGCGAGCGGCGCGTACTTGAGCTGTCCCGATGGGTCCTGGAACTCGGCCTTGGTCCCGCGCTGCGCCGTCCACGGACCGACGGGCGAGTCGGACGACCACGCGTAGACGGTGTTGCCGAGGTCGCCGTCGCGCTTGGAGACGATGACGAAGTGGCCGTCGACCGCGTCGACCGACAAGGTCTGGGACACCCCGCCCTGGGCGGCCAGGATCGCGGCGGCTCGCTCCGGTTCCGACACCCAGGCCGTGCCGTCCCAGAACTGCCACGTGGAGCGGTCGCGTGCGTCCGCCACGGGCGCCCGGGCGGCATACAAGGCACGTCCGAACGAGCCGGGACTCGGCAGGCGGGTGCCGTAGACGTAGAGCCGGTCACCGCTCACCGTCATCGCCGACCCCCAGTTGACCTGGTCGGACGCGGTGGTGTCCGGCGTGATGTCGAGCTGGTGCCGCAGCTGCGGAGCGCCGCCGGCCGGCATCTCGAAGACCGTTGCGCTGCTGCCGAGGTAGGTGAAGTCGAAGCTGCCGGCTGTTCCCCGCCGGATGCGCGCCGAGATGACGACCAGGAAGTTGCCCTCGGGCCGCGTCAGGGAGGCGACCGACATCGGCCAGTGGACGACGCCGTCGGCGCGGTCGGGGATCACCGGACCCTGGGTGGAAGCCTCGACCTGGGAGGTGCACAGGCCACTGGTGACGAGCATCGAGTTCGCGACGATCCGTGGCGTGATGCCGTCCCGCCGAACGGTGTCGCCGAAGACCCAGACGATCCGGTCGTCGGGCAGGCGGGCGCTGGCGCCGATGTCACCGGCCTGCCACAGGGGCAGGTCGAGCCCCGCCACGATGCGGTTGAGCTGGGCGACCGTGACGACCGGCGGCTTGCCCGTGGACGTCACCTGGGGGCACGCCGGGGTGAGCCTCGGGTAGGCCGCGGTGTCACCCGAGCGGGTCGCGTCACCTGCGGGGGAGGCGGCCTCCGAGCATCCCACCAGGGTCAGGGAGACTAGGGCTGCGCCTGCGACGAACGAGGCGATGCGGCGCATGGAGGCAATCCTAGGGACGCGACACGCGGACCCAACATGTGGTGCCGGACTTTGCACCCACCACCCGCATATGGTGTCTCTTGCTGGTCCGAAGGCCGCGCAATCGGTCTTCGGGGCAAGAGGGAACCCGGTGCGATTCCGGGACTGCCCCGCAGCGGTAAGCGGAAACGACCGCCGTCATCAAGCACTGCTCGCACGCGCGGGTGGGAAGCGACGGCCAGTAGGAACCGAGTCGGCGCCCGACCAGAACCGGGGGCCGGAGCGACACGTCCGCGAGTCCGAAGACCTGCCAGCGACCGTGCACACCGTGTGCGGTGAGTCGTGGCCTCGCGGGTGGGTCACACGGCATACGCAGCACCAGGCGCACCGTCTCGGCGGTGGCATGGCTGCGTCGTCGTCTCCTCCTCGCGCCCACGGCACCGAATCGCTCGCGAGGAGAGAGCAATGACCGACACCAGCATCGACGTCGTCGAGCCCCAGGACGCCGTGGGCCCACCAGCAGCGCGCCGCACCTCCATGGCCGTGCGCAAGCGCAACGGGGACGCCGAACCCGTCGACGTCATGAAGATCGTCCGCGCCGTCGAGCGGTGGTGCGACGATCTCGCCGAGGTCGACCCGATGGCGATCGCCACCCGCACCATCAGCGGCCTGTACGACGGAGCCACCACCGCCGAGCTCGACCGCCTGTCCATCCAGACCGCCGCCGACATGACCTCGGCCGAGCCGGAGTACTCCCGGCTCGCGGCGCGCCTGCTCTCGAACTACATCGACAAGGAGGTGCGCGGGCAGCAGATCGCCTCGTTCAGCCAGGCCGTCCGGCTCGGACACCTCGAAGGACTGATCGGCGACGAGACGGCCGCGTTCGTGGAGGCGAACGCCCGCAAGCTCGACCACGCCGTCGACCTCGCGAACGACCGCAGGTTCGAGTACTTCGGCCTACGGACCGTGTATGACCGCTACCTGTTGCGCCACCCCGACACCCGGCAGGTCATCGAGTCGCCGCAGTACTTCCTGCTCCGGGTCGCCTGCGGCCTCTCGCACACGCCGCAGGAGGCGATCGCGTTCTACCAGCTGATGGCCTCACTGGCCTACCTGCCCAGCTCACCGACACTGTTCAACTCGGGCACCCGACACACGCAGATGTCGTCGTGCTACCTCGTCGACTCTCCCCAGGACGACCTGGAGTCGATCTACGACCGCTACAGCCAGGTCGCCAAGCTCTCGAAGTTCGCTGGTGGCATTGGGATCTCGTGGTCGCGGGTGCGGTCCCGTGGTGCGCTCATCCGCGGCACCAACGGCCACTCGAACGGCATCGTCCCGTGGCTGCGCACCCTCGACAGCTCGGTCTCGGCCGTCAACCAGGGGGGCCGTCGCAAGGGCGCCGCCTGTGTCTACCTCGAGCCGTGGCACCCCGACATCGAGGAGTTCCTCGAGCTGCGCGACAACACGGGGGAGGACGCCCGTCGCGCCCACAACCTCAACCTCGCCAACTGGATCCCGGACGAGTTCATGCGGCGCGTCGAGGCGGATGAGCAGTGGAGCCTGATCGACCCGAACGAGGTGCCCGAGCTCCCCGACCTGTGGGGGCCGGCCTTCGAGGCCGTGTATGCCGCGGCGGAGCGGGACGGGCGGTACGTGCGCCAGGTCAGCGCCCGTGAGCTCTACGGCAAGATGATGCGCACGCTGGCCCAGACCGGCAACGGCTGGATGACGTTCAAGGACGCCAGCAACCGGACCTGCAACCAGACCAACGACGAGCAGGCGCCCGGCGCCCCGGTCGTCCACCTGTCCAACCTGTGCACCGAGATCATCGAGGTCTCGAGCAACGACGAGACGGCCGTGTGCAACCTGGGCTCGGTCAACCTCGCGCAGCACCTGACCCCGGGTCGCGACGCGATGGACTGGGACAAGGTGCGGGCGACCGTGCGGACGGCGGTCACCTACCTGGACCGCGTCATCGACATCAACTACTACCCGAGCGCGGAGTCGGCGGCCAGCAACCCGAAGTGGCGTCCGGTCGGCCTCGGCGTGATGGGCCTGCAGGACGTGATGTTCGCGTTGCGCCTGCCGTTCGACTCGGTGGAGGCCCAGGAGCTGTCGACCCGGATCGCCGAGGAGGTCTACCTCTCCGCGCTCGAGCGCTCGACCCAGCTCGCCGCCGACCACGGTGCGCACCCGGCATACGAGCAGACGCGCGCAGCGCGAGGAGACCTCCAGCCCGACCTCTGGGGCGTCACCCCGACCCAGACCGAGCGGTGGGATGCGGTGCGGAAGGCGATCAAGGAGAACGGGCTCCGCAACTCGCTGCTCATCGCGATCGCGCCGACCGCGACGATCGCCTCGATTGCCGGCGCCTACGAGTGCATCGAGCCGCAGGTCTCCAACCTGTTCAAGCGCGAGACCCTCTCGGGGGAGTTCCTCCAGGTCAACACCGCGCTCGTGCGCGAGCTCAAGGCGCGTGGCCTGTGGACCCCGGAGGTGCGCGAGGCGATCAAGCGCAGCGACGGCTCGGTGCAAGGGATCACGTCGATCCCTGATGACGTCCGGCTGCTGTTCCGCACGGCGTGGGAGCTGCCGCAGAAGGCGCTCATCGACATCGCCGCTGCTCGTCAGCCCTTCATCGACCAGAGCCAGTCGCTCAACCTCTTCCTCGCCTCGCCGACGATCGGGAAGCTCAGCTCGATGTACCTCTATGCGTGGAAGGCCGGGCTCAAGACGACCTACTACCTGCGGTCCCGCCCGGCGACCCGGATCCAGCAGGCCACCACCGCGGTGACTGCACCGACGACACCCATCATCGTGACCGACGAGGCAGCCATCGCCTGCTCCCTCGAGAACCCCGAGACCTGCGAGGCCTGCGAATGACCACCACTGCGACCACCACCACCACAGCCCCCGCGGACACCAAGATGCTCCTCGACCCGGGCATGAACCTGACGCTGCGGCCGATGCGCTACCCGCACTTCTACGAGCGCTACCGCGACGCCATCAAGAACACCTGGACCGTCGAGGAGGTCGACCTGCACACCGACCTCAAGGACCTGCAGCGGCTGACCGACGCCGAGCGGCACCTCGTGGGCCGGCTGGTCGCCTTCTTCGCCACCGGCGACACGATCGTGGCCAACAACCTGGTGCTCAACCTCTACCAGCACATCAACTCCCCTGAGGGGCGGCTGTACCTGAGTCGTCAGCTGTTCGAGGAGGCCGTGCACGTGCAGTTCTACCTCACCCTGCTCGACACCTACGTCCCCGACGAGCAGCAGCGCCACGAGGCCTTCGCGGCAGTCGACAACATCCCGTCGATCAAGACCAAGGCCGACTTCTGCTTCAGGTGGATCGACTCGGTCTTCGACCTCGACAAGCTCGAGACCAGGGAGCATCGGAGGGCGTTCCTGCTCAACGTCATCTGTTTCGCGGCGTGCATCGAGGGCCTCTTCTTCTACGGTGCCTTCGCCTACGTCTACTTCCTGCGGTCGCGCGGTCTGCTCAACGGGCTCGCGAGCGGCACCAACTGGGTGTTCCGTGACGAGTCGATGCACATGGCCTTCGCCTTCGAGGTCGTCGAGACCGTGCGCCGCGAGGAGCCCGACCTGTTCGACGACGACCTGGCTGCCCAGGTGCGCGCCATGATGCGCGACGCCGTGGACGCCGAGGCCCAGTTCGCCGAGGACCTGCTCGGAGGAGGGGTGGCCGGCTTGTCCACCACCGACATGCGCACCTACCTAGAGTCGGTTGCGGACCGTCGACTCGAGCAGCTTGGGCTCGAACCGGAGTACGGCTCGAAGAACCCACTGGCGTTCATGGAGCTGCAGGACGTCCAGGAGCTGTCGAACTTCTTCGAGCGTCGCGTCTCCGCCTACCAGGTCGGCGTGACCGGCTCGGTGGCCTTCAACGAGGAGTTCTAGGGACGAGAAGTTCTAGGGGCGGCCGGTTCCAGGGTGCGCCGCCGGGGCTGGCTCACCACCAGCCCTGGCGGCGGGCCCAGCGCAGCAGCCACAGGCTGATCGAGGCCATCACGACGAGCACGACGGTCAGCTGCACCCAGTGGGTCTGGGTGTTCACGATGACGTTCATGCCGTAGATCGACGCGATTGCGGTGACGGGCAGGGTGATGGCGGCGATGACGGCCAGCCGCTCCATGGCCACCGTCATCTTCGTGGTGACCCGGGTCTGGTAGAGCTCGATCACGCCGAAAAGAAAATGGCTCTCGCCGTCGGCCAGGCTGCGGACCCGGTCGAACTGCTCGGACAGGTCGCGCGCATGCCGTTGCGACTCCTCGCTGGCGAACCGCTCCAATGACGCGAGGCGGCCGTAGATCTCGTGCGCCTGACCGGCCTGGGTGCGGGAGATGAGTAGCTCGTGGCGCAGCAGGAAGAGCTCTTCGAGCAGCTCCTCGGGCTGGTGGAAGTCCGAGCCCATCACCCGCATCTCCAGAGCCGGGAGCCGGCTGGCCACGGACTTCACCGCGGCGCTCTGCCGGCGGGCGACCGCCGATCCGATGGCGTAGGAGAGCTCGCTGGGGCTGCGCGGGTGGAACCGTCCTGCCTCGATCCGTTCGCGGACGGTCCGGGTCTCCTCGGTGGCATCCACCAAGGACACGGCGGGGTTGCGCGGGCCGTGCACCGTCACGAGGTAGCGGGTGCCGACGAGCTGGTCGAGCTCGAGCATGTGGACGTGCCCACCCTCACCGGCCAGCGGGGTGTGCACGATCACGAAGGTGTGGTCCTCGTAGCCGTGCACGGAGGGGACGAAGTTCCTTTCCCGACAGGCCTTCACGACCATCGGGTGTGCATGGAACCGGTCCCGAAGGACCGCCTCGGCGGCCTCGTCGAACTCGGGGATGTCCACCCACACGAAGCCGCTGTCCCGCTGCAGCAGGGCGTCGAGCTGCGCGACGTCGTGCTCCTCGAGCCCGGCGTCGGACACCCACCAGGTGCCCATCATCGCTGTGGTCCGACCGTGTGCTGGTCGAGCGTCCGGCCTCAGCCGGTGAAGCTCGTCTCCAGCGTGATCGGGACCGCGGCCAGCGCCTGGCTCACGGGGCAACCCGCCTTGGCAGCCTGCGCCGCCTCCTCGAACTGCTCGGCGGTGATGCCGGGGACGTTGCCGACGACCGACAGGACGATGCCGGTGATGCCGGTGCCGGGCTGGAAGGTGACGTTCGCGGTGGTGTCGATGGTCGTGGGCGGCGTGCCGGCCTGGGCCAGCCCGTGCGAGAGGGCCATCGAGAAGCAGGTCGAGTGCGCGGCGGCGATGAGCTCCTCGGGGCTCGTCTTGCCGTTCGCGGCCTCAGCGCGGGACGGCCACGACACGGGGTACGTCCCTATCCCGGACGACTGGAGCTCGACCTGTCCGGATCCCTCCATGAGGGAACCCTCCCAGTGGGCAGCGGCGGTGCGGGTGGTGGCCATGTCTTCTCCTTCGCAGGGGGTGTAACGGGCTACTCGCCAATCTAGAGCCAACACGCGGCATCGCAATCGGCGGGACCGGGACGGGCGCGGATGTCGGGACCTTGGACCCTGAACGCGGGGTCGACGAGGGGCGATGGTGGCCTCATGGACACCCACGCGAAAGACCAGGCAACGACCCAGGAACTGAGCGCCGCACAGTGCTGGACCATGCTCCGCTCGACGGCAGTCGCGCGGGTGGCCGTGGTCCACGACCGCCGACCGGACGTCTTCCCGGTCAACTTCGCCGTCGACCACGGCACCCTGGTGTTCCGGACCGGCTCCGGCACCCTGTTCAGGTCCGCGGACGGCGCCTTCGTCGCTGTCGAGGTGGACGGCTACGACACGGCTGATGCGACCGCATGGAGCGTCGTGGTGCGTGGGGTGGCCCACGAGGTCTACGAGCTCGACGACGCCATCGCGGCGCTGCGGCTGCCCCTCTTCCCGTGGCACGAGGGACCCAAGCCCCGTGTCATGAGGGTGCACCCCGACTCGGTCTCCGGACGGCGGTTCGCCGTGCACGGTGGCCACCGTGTGGCGCCCTCGACCTGAGCGGTGCACAACTGCTCCCGAAGTCGGGACCTTCGGCCCTGATCGCACGGCCTCAGCCACGCGAAACTGATTGTGTCAGAACGACTTACGAACGGGTGCTTGTCACCCGAAGGAGGCATCACCCGCTATGCGACGACGCACACTCGACGCCCTGCTCACCACCGGTGGTCTTATCGTCGCCACCGTCCTGTTGGTCGCAGGCGGACTCATGACCTGGGCCAGCAGCTTCGTGGCCGACAACGTCCACACCCAGCTGGTCGCCCAGCGGATCTACTTCCCGAAGGCGGGGTCCGAGCAGCTGAACGACCCCCTGGTCAAGCCCTACCTCGAGCAGTACGCAGGCCAGCAGCTGACCACCGGCGCGCAGGCCAAGGCCTGGGCGGACCACTACATCAAGGTTCACCTGGACGAGTCGACCGGGGGCAAGACGTACTCGGAGCTCAGTGCGGCAGCCCGGGCGAACCCGAACGACGCCAAGGCCCAGGGCCTGGTCGAGCTCGCCTTCAAGGGTGAGACCCTCCGCGGCCTCCTGCTGAACGCCTACGCCTTCGGCACCATGGGCACGATCGCGATGTATGCCGCCTGGGCCGCCTTCGCCGGAGCCGCCGCGATGCTCGGGCTCGCACTGCTCGGCTTCCTGCACCTCCGCCGGGTGCCGGCCGAGGAAGAGGTCATCGTGGGCCAGCGCCGCGCCGTCCCCAGTCCGGCCATCGCCTGACCACCCGCAGTAACCCTGACGCAGTCCCCGCCGGCCCCTGCCGGCGGGGACTGCGTCAGAACGCGGTGTAGCCGCCGTCCGCCACCAGCACGGATCCGGTGACGAACGAGGACGCGTCGCTGGCCAGGAAGACGACCGCCGGTGCGAGCTCCTCGACGGCGCCGTAGCGCTGCATGGGGGCGTCCTCGATCCAGTGCTGGCGGAACTGCGGGTCGTCGACGGGGGACATGTCCGTCTTGATGTAGCCGGGTGCCAGCGCGTTGACGCGGACGCCGTGCGGGGCCCACTCGGCGGCCAGGCTCCTGGTCAGGTGGTGCACCGCCGCTTTGGAGGCGTTGTAGGCCGGCTGCCACTGCGGCCGGTTGACGATGAACCCCGACATCGACCCGATGTTGACGATCGAGCCCGAACCTTGCGACACGAACTGCCGGCCGAAGGTCTGCGAGCAGGTCCAGACCGCGTCCAGGTTGACGTCCATGACGGCACGCCAGTCCTCTGGGGTCACGTCGAGTGCGGGGGCGTGCACGCAGGCGCCGGCGTTGTTGATGAGCACGTCGACCCGCCCGTGCAGCGACAGGGTGGCCTCGAGCACCTGCTCCACGTCCGCTGCGACCGTGACGTCGGCTCTGACGAAGTCGGCCCGGATGTCGTTGCTCCGCAACGAGTCCAGGACGCCGTCGGCCGCCTCGGAGTCCCGTCCGACCAGCACCACAGCAGCTCCGGCGTCACCCAGGGCTCGGGCGAACCCGGCGCCGAGCCCGCGGGTCCCGCCGGTGACGACGGCGACCCGGTCAACCAGGGAGAATCGGTCCAGTGCGTTCATGGGGCCCAATCTAGGCGCGGAAATCCCGCGGCACACCGGTAGCGGCACGGCATACGCTCGGGCGGTGCCAGGGCGACCGGAAGGCTTCGAGTTCGGGGAGCGTGGCAGGGAGGTCGTGGTGCTGCACCACGGTCGCCGCGCCACGGTCCTTCGAGGTGCGCGCGCCCGGGAGTTCCTCGAGGACGTCGAACGCGGCGACCCGCAGGAGCTGATGGCCCGGGTGACGGGCAACTACCGGCGGGGCAACGAACGCCAGGCGCGCGAGCACCCACGCAACCGGGGCTGACGGCTGGCCCTCCGACGTCCGTCCAGCTGTTCGGCTGCGGGCTACGGGGAGAGGAACTGGACGCGGGTGCTGTCCGAGAAGCGCACGACGAGGGTCGCGCTTCCCGGGTGGTAGGGACAGGGGTCCACCCTCTCGGTGCATGGCACGAGGAACATCTTGTCGCCGTTCTGGACCAGCAGCCGCAGGCCGCGGTACCGGTAGCGGAACGTCTGTCCCTCCTCCGGCTGCAGGACTGCTTCGGACACGTCGGCGTTGCGCAGGTAGAGCCGTTCGCGGGTGTCGAGTACGACGCGGGGCAGCTCGTTGAGCCGGCTGGCCTGCTCCTGGCCCAGCCCCGCTCCTGACCACTGCGCGAGGGTCGCGTTGGTCCAGAAGACCGCGGCGGCGACCGTGAGCCACAGCGCGACTCGCAACCGGACCGGTCCGCGCCGCACCCCCATCACGTATGCCGTGATGCCGGCTCCCAGCGCGAGCAGGACGGGCGTGACGAGCGGGTAGTAGGTCCACCGTCCGATGGCCGGGTAGGCGAACAGCACCAGGAGACCTACTCCGACGATCGTCGTTCCCAGCACGAGAGCCGCACCCGTGTGTCCGGTCAGTCGTGGTCCCAGCCAGCGGCTGACCGCGATGCCACCCGCCACCAGGAGGAAGAGGACGAGAAGGGGCACGAGCAAGGGCTGCGGGCTACGCATGACGAACGCCTGGGTGGACAGCCCGATGGTGTCCACGTCGAGCCCGAAGTACAGGTACTGCGCCCGGGTCGAGACGTAGCCGAAGTAGAACAGCAGGGTGCTGAGTGCGGTGGCCGGGGCGACGATGTTGCCGGCGAAGCTGTAGACCCGGTCCCACGACAGGCCGCTGGAAGGTTGGCTCGGCTCGGGGTTCGGCCCCGTGCTCGGCCCCGTGCTCGGCCCCGTGCTCGGCCCTGTGCTCGGGTCTGGGCTCGGCTCGGCGCCGGTGTCCGAGCTGGGGTCAGGGCTCATCGTCAGGTCGTTCCGGGCTCGGGCAGGGGCGGCACCGTGAGCTGGACGGAGATCTGCTGCTGGTGGCCCATCGCCGCCACGAATCGTCGGCAGGTGGTCGAGTCGTTGTGCGGGCAGTAGACGAGGCCGGCGAAGCCCACCGACGGGCTGGTGTTCTCGGGAATGGTGCCGACGAGCCGGACGAGCAGGTCGCAGCGCTGGGCAGCCGACCGGAAGATGTACCCGACACAGTTCGGCTGCGAGGTACCGCAGCCACCACGCACCACCTGGAAGACCTTCGGGGTGAACAGCGGCGCCGTGATCTCGACCGCCAGGCCGCGCGGGATCTCCCCGTTGTTGTCGACGATCCAGGACACCTCGGCGCACTGCAGCGTGGGATCGTCCTCACGCAGCTCGGACCCCCCGCCGACAGGCAGCCGGGCGACCGAGATCGAAGGGTTGCCGTTGCTGCTGGACGAGGCCGCAGTGGTGGGGTCGGTGCCCTCGGCGGTGGGTTCCGGCTCGGGGGCCGGCTCGGACGACGACTGGTCCGAGGTCGAGCTGCCGGACCCGCCACCGCCGCCGGGTCCGGCGCAGGCGGCCAGGGAGAGAGCCAGGAGCACGGCGAGGAACGTCCGTAGTGGTCGGTGCCAGCGGGTTTCCATCTCAGTCACCTCCGAGCTGAGGCACGAACTGCGCCAGCAGGCTTGCCAGCAGCGGGACGAACACGCTCAGCGCAGTCAACGGGTTACGGACGATCGACTGGTCGAGGTGCAGCACTGATGAGAGCCGGTCCCGGCCCTCGATCCACTCCGCGGTCGGGCGTCCGTTCTCCGGCAACGGATGGCAGTCGTCGACGAACTCCATGGCCCGGGCGCGCCACGCCGCCCCGAGCGGCGCCGCCATCACGCTGAGCAGGAAGGCGAACACCGCACCGTAGAGCAGCACGTTCGACGCGGGGAAGGCCTCGGCGCAGGCCACCCCAGCCGCGCCCGACGCGGGTGCGGGCTGACGGGCGAGGCACTGGTCGTGGGCGACGACGGCAGCAGACCGCAGGGCTCCCGCGGTCACGATGGCCGCGACGACGCCGGTGGCGAAGGCTCCGGCAGTGGCCAGCAGGAGGCGCCACAGGTCGACCAGCCGATCCAGGTGGTGGGCCAGCGCCTGCGCGTGTGCGTGGGCCCCGATCTGACCGGCCTCGACCCGGTCCAACGCCCTGCACGTGTCGTAGGCGAGCCACACGATGGTGAGCCACGGGACGGACCCCAGCAGGCCGGCATACAGGACGGCGCGGGAGCGCCAGCCCATCTCGCCGACGGGCACTGGAACAGCTTGGCCGAACTTCCACTGCACTATCGCGAGCAGCGACGCCGACACCGCAGCCACCACGACATATGGATGGGTGCGCGGGGATGTCGCCGGCAGGCCCCACTGGGTGGGGTTGCGCAGCAGCCGCACGCCCTGGACGAACAGCAAGCCGAACATCGCGATCGACAAGGAGGCCACGAACTTCCACGCGACCCAGGTCACCGTCGTGACGAACTCCCCGCTGCCGTCCGCAGACGAGCGCTCCCCGATGCTGAGCAGCGCGATCCCCGCTGCGATGACCCCGAGGAAGCCGAGCCCGAGCAGGGGAGCGGGCCATGCCGCGCTGGGCGACCCGTCCGGTCGACGTCTCCCTGGCTCGTCCGGGAGGCTCAGGTGATAGCCGTGGTCCACAGGGCGCTCCACGTGCGCGGACCCACCTCGCCGTCGACGGTCAACCCCTTGTCCTTCTGGAAGGCGCGCACGATGTGGTCGGTCTTGGGCCCGAACTCCCCGTCGACCGTGATCTTCCAGCCCCGCGCCTTGAGCCGCTGCTGCACGGCGCGCACCCCGGCGCCGGTCTTTCCCTTCACCATCAGGCCCGGGAACGCCGGCACCGCAACACCTTTCGCGGCGAGGGCGACAGGCTGGGCCGCGGTATGGGCTGCGGCCTTGGCCACGCTGCCGGCGTAGCTCGGGTAGCCGTAGCCGACGATGAAAGCGGTCGACCGGTCGTGCACCCACACGCCGTCGGTCTTGCCCTTGATCGCGGCGTTCCCCTCGATCGTGCGCACCCGGCCGTTGCCGAGGTCGTCGATCACCAGGCCGATGTGGTCGATCGCCGCGATGCTCCGGCCGCCCTTCCAGTCGAAGAACACGGTGGCACCGGGACGGGGCTCGGCGCCGAACCGCCCCTGCTTCTGCCACCACTGCGCGCAGGCGATGGTGCCGGCGAACTTGCCGAGCAGGTCGTAGTCCCCAGCCACCTCGAAGCCCATGCGGGAGACGAAGATGTTGCACCAGGCGACGCCGTTCCAGCCGTAGTCCGCGCCGAACGGGGTGCGGTTGCTGCCGGGTGGGGACTCGATGGTGCCGCGGTGCTTCAAGGCGGCAGCGAGGACGGCGGACGCGAGTCCCGCGCCCTCGTGTTCGCCGCCCGACGGCAGCTCCACCGACTCCTGGTCGACGTCGGCGTCACCCTCCTTGGGGCCGTTGTCGGTCTGCTGCGGTTCGGCTTCGACCTCGCCGAGCGAGTTGGTGCTCTCCGGGTCGGTGATGGTCATCTCATCGTCCTTTGCCTCAGGCCAGGGCGTCGGCGATGGGGCCGGCGACGTCCGGATCGGACAGGTAGTCCTGGATCGAGTGGGGGTCCGACGGGTTCTGGGTGCGCTCGTCGCGCATCGCGTCACTGCCCGCCGCGAACAGAGGGGTGAGTGGGTGGACCAGTGCGACGACGTCGTGCTCGTCGTAGACGTTGAGCCAGCGGAGGGTGCCGCTCACCGGGTTGATGACGGACGGTATGCCGCGTTCGGCCGCCCCTTCCGGGCCGCCCCAGAGGTTGCGCTTCACGGCGGGATACCCGTCGGGGCAGCCTGCCGTCACGAACAGGCGTACCCGGGCGGAGCCGGCGTAGCGCTGCAGCGCGTCGTAGGCGACGCAGCTGCCGAGGCTGTGCCCGACGACGACCACGTCGCTGTGGCCGTCGTCGGTGATCTTGGCGAGTGAGGTGGTGACGACGGCCTGCACCTCGTCGCGCATGGCGTCGTCCTCGAGGTAGTAGGCCACGTCGCTGAGGAACTGGGTGATGATGAGCTGCGGTGCTCCCGTCTTGTCGCTGAGGAACCGCAGTGCCTCCCGGACCACCTTGGGCTTGAGCAGGTCGCCCCACGAGGCTTCTTCGCCGGCGGCGCGGGACTTCTCGACGTCGCGTGCTGCGGCCGCGAGCTCGGGCTCGCTCTGCTCGAGCCGGCGCGAGGCGACGAACCCGAGCTCGGCGGCTGCGTCGAGCACCATGTCGTCGGATGTCGTGGCGGCCAGCGCCTCGATCGACGTTCCCTCGAGCTCCGGAGTGCGGCCACCCGCCTTGACGTGCTTGGCGATCGCGTCGGCCAGCACGTTGCCGTAGTAGGGAAAGTAGACCGCGTCGGGAGTCACGCCGGGGCGACCGGCGAGGGTCATCCCCTTGGCGAGGCCCGCGAGCCACTCCCGCCGCTTGGCCGCGACGAAGTCCGCGACGGAGGAGTCCGTGCGAACCAGCCCAGCCGGCATCTGTTGGCTTCGTCCGTGGACCAGCAGCAGTGCGGTGCTCATAAGTTTCCTCCCAGTCCGAGCAGGTGGCTCACCATGTCTGGTGCTTCCGTGCCGTTGCTCGCGTCGATGGTTCGTGATGTCAGGTCCTTGACGATCGCGGAGATCCGGATGCCGCTGTTGGCGATCCAGATCCGTTTGCTCTCAGGGGTGTTCGCGTCGGCGAGATTGCCGTCGAGGTCGACGAACTGCCCCTGGGCGTTGCGCTTCTGCTCGCTCGCGTGGTGGAGGCCGATGAGCTCCCAGGTGTCGCTGAGCAGGGGAGCCCCGGACGAGCCCGGCTCGGTGTCGGCGTCGTAGAGCAGGTACTTGGGGTTCTCCACGCCCTGGGCGTCGACGAGCGGGCCGCTGAACGTGTTGTTGCGCAGGGTGACCTCGCGATGCCGCCCTTGGGGGTGCTGGATCACGTTGACCGACTGACCCTTGACGATCTTCCCGACGCCGCCGTGCAGGGCGATGTAGCCGAACGTCTCACTCGGGGGCTTGTCGTCCACCGGCGCTACGGCCACCAAGGTGAAGTCGAGGTCGTCCGCCGGGCTCGTGACGAAGCACTTCTCGGGTTGCAACGCGACCTTGGTGGGCTGGCTCGCGCCGTCCTCGTCCTCGACGTAGCGGAACCACGCGATCGTGTCGGCGGCTGTCTCGACCGAGTCGAGCACGTGGTGGTTGGTCATCAGCAGCCACGGTGAGACGAGGAAACCGGTGCCCATCTCGACGGCTGTAGTGAGCTTGGCGACCGCGTCGGCGCGCTTGGCGCCCGTGGTCAACCACCATCCGGGAAGGAAGTCGGCGTTCTTGAAGATCCGCTCCAGCGTCTCGTCGACCACCGTCGGGGGAGCGTTGTTGGGCACCGGCGCGCCCTGACGCCTGGCGTAGGCCACCTTGCGGGCCAAGGGTTCGGTGCGCCAGGCATCCTGCTTCGCCGAGCGCACCTGCTCAATCTGCTCGACTGACGCAGGCTCGGGGGTGAAGGTGGACTCGGGCAGCACCGCATTGGGACCCGGCCCGGCTGGGGGGTCGGGAAGTGCACTCATGATCGCCATCCGCGTAACGCCTCCGTGGTCGTCCTTGCTGCTGGTCGGAGGGGCTTCCCTGCAGATGCCTCAGTATGACCACGATGCCGCCCGGACGGCATCAGCAAGATGACGTACATACGATCAGGCACGACGACGCTTGGCGCCCTGGGTGGGCTTGGCGCCTGAGCTGATCAGCCGCCAGGGATGACGCGCAGACGGGTTCGTGGTGGCAGCAGGATGCGCATGCTCCGGCCGACGCTGACGGGTCGGCCGTCGGTCTCCCAGACGGGCTGGATGGCCTCGTCGGTCAGGAACCGCTCGAGCAGCCGGGCGGGGATGGGGCCGGCGCCGCCGCGCCAGGCGCCGTCGGTCGACAGGTGCAGGTAGACCCGGTAGTGGCTGGACCGGCTGGTCGAGGTCACGGTGGACAGGGACCGGTGGGCGATCTCGGCCAGCGCGTCGGCGTAGGTCGGGCGGTCGCCGGTCACGTCCGACAACCCATGGTCCGCCAGCCCATCGGTGGCATCGGCGCCGCCCGACTGGGCGGTGAAGAGGGCGTCCTTCGCTTCCTTGAGGGCTTGTTCGACCAGGGCGCCGATGGTGGCGGGTGCGCTGTAGCGCAGCTGGAACCGGTCGTCGCGGTCGTAGTGCATCGACAGGTCCGGTCGGGCGCAGGCCCGCTGCTCCGAAGGGCTTTTCTCGGTCGTGACGTCGGAGGCGGGTTCGGGTTCGACGTTGAACGCGTGACGGGACACGGCGCGACGCAGCTGCGGCACGGTCATGTGCTGGGCGAGCTCGCCGACGGAGCGCTGGTAGGAGGCCGGCACGTGATGCGCCACGACCGCGGCCTGGTCCAACGAGAGCCGCCCGGCCGTGACGGACGCGGCCACCACCGGTAGCTCGGTGCGCCGTCTCGCTACCGCGACCACGTCACGGGCGTGGGCGGGTGACAGTCCGGCCCGGACGACGAAGTAGTGCTCGGCCGAGGTGAACCCGCCACCACCCCAGTGCCCGCCCTCGATCAGCTCGACGGCGACGTCGACCAGGTCCGCGTGGGCCCGGTTCAGCCGGCCGGCCACGGCAGCGGTGCGCGTCCACAGGTCGCGTTGGACCTCGTCACGCTGCACTGCCACCGGGCTGATCGACATACCGCAATCGTACACTTGTTCGAATCACGAACCAAGACCCCGGGCATCGAATTCTATTGCGACGAAAGCGAATTGGGTCGACGCGAGAACCGATCTGGCCGTGGTGGGCCGTCAGCGGGCGAGCAGGTCCTCGAAGGGCACCGGGTCGGCGAACTCGTCGACCTGTGGGGCGTTTGACGCCTTGGCCGCCCGACCCCCGCCGCCGGTGACGAGGTCGGCAAGCTCCGCAGCGGCGACGGTGATGCGGTTCGAGAGCCCGGTATCCACCGTGCCGCCCGTGCCCCAGTCCTCGGAGGCGGCAAAGACACCGGTCGGCACCGTGATCGCCTTGAGGTAGGCGAACATCGGCCGCATCGCGTGCTCGAGGACGAGCGAGTGTCGAGCCGTGCCAGCCGTTGCAGCCATCAGCACCGGGGTCCCGCGCAACGCTCCGTCGTCGAGCACGTCGACGAAGGTCTTGAACAGCCCGCTGTAGGACGCCTGGAACACCGGCGTCACCGCGATCACCGCGTCGGCATCCCGCACCGCATCGAGGGCCTCGCGCAGCCGACCGGTCGCGAAACCGGTCAGCAGCGTGTTGGCCAGGTCGTGGGCGTGCTCGCGCAGGTCGACGAAGGTCACCTCGGTCTCCTCGCCGCGCTCGAGGAGGGCGTCCTCGAACGCGTTGGCCAAGCGCTCGGCGAGCAGGCGCGTGGTGCTGGGCTGGCCGAGGCCGGCTTGCACCACGACGATCCGGCGAGTGGTCATCGGGAGACCTCCTCCAGGTCCTGGGTGCTGTGCGTCTCCGCGTTCGCGGCCGCCGCGGCGAGCCGGCTGGCGTGGGTGGGGGCGTCGGGCACGTGGGCCGGCTTGCGGGCTGCCGCGATCTTGCGCAGCTCGGGGACGACCTGGGTGCCGAGGATCTCGACCTGCTCCATCACCGCCTGGTGGGGGAGTCCGGCGTGGTCGAGGAGGAACAGCTGGCGCTGGTAGTCGCCGACGGAGTCGGCCATCGCGGCATACCGCTCGATGACCTGCTCGGGCGAACCCACGGTGAGCGGTGTCTCGCGGCTGAACTCCTCCAACGACGGTCCGTGGCCGTAGACCGGCGCGTTGTCGAAGTAGGGGCGGAACTCGCGCACCGCGTCCTGGCTGTTGGCCCGCATGAACACCTGGCCGCCGAGCCCGACGATGGCCTGGTCCGCGGACCCGTGGCCGTAGTGCTCGAACCGACGGCGGTAGAGCGCCACCATCTGCCGGGTGTGGCTCATCGGCCAGAAGATGTTGTTGTGGAAGAAGCCGTCACCGTAGTAGGCCGCCTGTTCGGCGATCTCGGTGCTGCGGATCGAGCCGTGCCAGACAAAGGGAGGTATGCCGTCCAGCGGACGAGGCGTGGCGGTGAAGGACTGCAGCGGGGTGCGGTACTTGCCCTCCCAGGTGACGACGTCCTCCGTCCAGAGCCTGCGCAGCAGGGCGTAGTTCTCGATCGCGAGCGGGATGCCGTCGCGGATGTCCTTGCCGAACCACGGGTAGACCGGTCCGGTGTTGCCGCGGCCCATCATCAGGTCGACGCGGCCGTCGGCGAGGTGCTGCAGGGTCGCGTAGTCCTCGGCGATCTTCACCGGGTCGTTCGTGGTGATCAGGGTCGTCGAGGTCGACAGCAGGAGCTTGTCGGTCTGCGCGGCGATGAACCCGAGGGTCGTGGTGGGGGAGGATGGCACGAAGGGCGGGTTGTGGTGCTCGCCGGTGGCGAAGACATCGAGCCCGACCTGTTCGACGTGGCGGGCCAGCTCGACCGTGTTCTTGATCCGCTGGTTCTCGCTGATGGTCGTGCCGGTGGTGGGGTCCTGGGTCAGGTCCCCGACGGTGAAGATCCCGAACTGCATCTGGCTCGCGCTCCTTGGTAGTTAGTTGCGAATTCAACTACCTGAACGAGGTCCAGGTGGGTTTCATTCCGAGCGGGACGCTGCCGGTCACTTCGGTGCGGTGGCCAGACCGGAACAGGTGCTGGCCTGCTTCCAGAGCTTGAGCAGTCGGGCGCTGTTCACGGCATCGGGCTCGCGGGGGATGCCGTCCGTGCCGATCAGCATCGGCGTCCAGACCGCCTTGCGGACCGCGCTGGACGTGCCCCGCTTGGTGCCGCGGGCGGCGTCGACGTCGATCGACAGCGTGAGCACACCGGATCGCGCGTCTGGCTCGTTGCTGCGCCACCACACGAAGTTGCCGAACCCGTAGTCCACATAGGCACGGCCCAGCCAGCCGGCCCCGTTCACCCGGTGCGAGTGGCCGCCCACGACGATGTCGGCGCCGGCGTCCTCGAGTGCCTTGGCCGTCTGGACCGACAGCTGGTCAGGGCACGCCTGGTAGTCCAGGCCCCAGTGCAGGAACACCACGACGAGGTCGTACTTCGCGGCCGCCGCGGACACGGCCGACCGGATCCTGTTGACGGGACTGGCGCTGGCGATGCCGCCCTTGTCCGGACCTGCGGCGTAGCGCGCGAGGGTCATCTCGAACACCTCGGACGCCCCGAATACCGCGACCTTGAGTCCCTTCGCCTGCAGGATCGCCGGCGCGAAGGCCTCGTCCTCGTCAGCCCCAATCCCCACGATCGGGATGGGGCTCGCTTTCTTGGCGGCCAGGGTGTCCTTGAGCCCGACCGGCCCGAAGTCGACCCCGTGGTTGTTGGCCATGCTCACCGCGTCGATCCCGGCGCTCTTGATCGTGTCGAGGGCCGACGCGGGGGCGCGGAAGTGGAACTCCTTGCCGATCTTGGTCCCCCGCTCGGTGATGGCGGTCTCGAGGTTGACCATCGCGAGGTCGGCCGCGCCGAGCGAGGACTGCAGCTCGTCCAGGCCGTGCGGGTCCCGCGCGAGCGGTGCCACGTAGTCCTCGAAGTGGACGTCCCCGGCGAAAGCCATCGTCAGGGTCCCCGGATCCGGGGGAGTCGTGGTGCTGGTCGTGGGGGAGGCAGGGGTCTGCGACGGTGCTGGCACTGCGGTCGTCGACGCCTGAGCAGGCGGCTGCGTGCCGGCCGGCGCAGCCTGCGGTACGCCTTCGCATCCCGCGACAGCCAGCGCCAGCACGGCGGCTGCCACTGCGTGGGCGAGAGGGCGCATGATCGGTGAGTGTAGGTCGCCCTAGGATCGCCACCGTGGAGGCGGCGACAGGGCACGCACGGTTCGGTGGCCTTCTCGCCACCCACCCGGTGGAGGTCCGTCACGACGTGGACGCCATCGAGTCGGGGTTCTGGGCCGTCGTCGCAGAGTTCGAGGGCGACGTCACCGCAGTCCGCTTCGAGACCGTGGACAGGTATGCCGCGGCCCCGCCACCCACGCCCTGGTCACCGCTGGAAGGTGAGTGGGACAGCAGTCTGGACCACGCGGCATACCTCGACGGGGTTGCCGAGATCCGCGAACGGATCGCCGCCGGCACCGTCTACCAGGTGAACCTCTGCCGCGTGATGTCGCACGAGCTCCCGGACGACGCGGACCTCGAGGGCCTGGCCCGCCTGCTCGAGCGGGGTAACCCCGCCCCGCACGCCGGGCGGATCTGGGTGCCGTCCGCCGGGCTCGATGTGGTGTGCGCGAGCCCAGAGGCGTTCCTGCTGCGCGACGGCGACCGGTTGGAGTCCCGCCCGATCAAGGGGACGGCGACCAGCATCGAGGCGATGCTGCCCAAGGACTACGCCGAGAACGTCATGATCGTGGACCTGGTGCGCAACGACCTGTCGCACGTCTGCCGGGAGGGGACGGTGCGGGTCGACCACCTCTGCCGCCCCGAGGAGCATCCGGGGCTGGTCCACCTCGTGTCCGCTGTGTCCGGTGAGCTGCGCCCGGGAGTGGGGTGGTCGGAGCTGATGGCGGCGACGTTCCCGCCGGGGTCTGTGTCGGGGGCGCCAAAACACACTGCGTTGCAAGCGATCGCGGACCTCGAGACTGCCGATCGCGGTCCGTACTGCGGTGCCGTCGGCTGGATCGATGCCGACGAGGGCACGGCGGAACTCGCGGTGGGCATCCGGTCGTTCTGGGCAGAACGGGACGACGCCGGTCGGCGATGGCTGCGGTTCGGGACGGGTGCGGGGATCACGTGGGGGTCCGACCCTGAGCAGGAATGGGTGGAGACTCAGGTGAAATCCCGACGCCTGGTGGGGCTGGCGTCTGGAAAGGTGGAGGCATGAGCAGCAACGAGCCCAGGGTCTGGGTCAACGGCAGGCTGACGGGGGTGGACGAGCCGTCGATCACGGCGCTCGACCACGGGGTGACCGTCGGCGACGGAGCGTTCGAGACGGCCAAGGTCGACCGGGGCCGAGTCTTCGCCGCGACCCGCCACGCCCGCAGGCTGGACCGGACGCTGGCCGGGCTCGGCCTGCCGGCGGCCGACCACGACTACATCGCGGAGGGCGCCAAGGCGGTCCTCGAGGCCGGCCACGAGATCGAGTTCGGCCGGTTGCGTTACTCGGTGACCGGGGGAGCAGGGCCGCTCGGTTCGGACCGGGACGACAGCCCGCTGACCTACATCGTGACGGCCGGCTCGCAACCGCGACCGCCCGGCAGTGCGTCGGTGGCGGTGGTGCCGTGGACCCGCAACGAGCGCTCCGCCGTGGCGGGTCTGAAGACCACGTCGTACGCCGAGAACGTGGTCGCCCTCGCCTACGCCAAGGAGCGCGGGGCGATCGAAGCGGTGTTCGCCAACACACGTGGCGAGCTGTGCGAGTGCACTGGCTCCAACATCTTCGTCGTCGTGGACGGTGCGATCCTGACGCCGCCCCTCGACTCCGGCTGCCTCGCGGGGATCACCCGCGAGGTCACCATCGAGTGGTGCCTCGAGGACGGCATGGAGGTGCGGGAGGAGACCCTGCCGCTGGACGTGCTCCGTGAGGCGGACGAGGTGTTCATCACCAGCAGCACCAAGGACGTGCTGGCCGTGCACGGTGTCGACGACCGGGCCGTCGAGCCGGGACCGGTGACGGCGAGGGCCGCGGCGGTGTTCGCCCGGCTCTGCGGCGAACGGTTGGACCCGTGATCGATCGCGACGGGCAGGTCGCGTCGGGGGAGTCTGTCGCCGAGCAGGAGGACGACGACTGGGCGTGGCGGCGCAAGATCCGCTCCAACCCGCACACGCACCGGATCTACAAATGGGTCGTCGGGATCGTCGGCGCGGTCATCACCATCGGCGGGCTGATCCTCGTCCCCGCACCCGGACCCGGCTGGGTCATCGTCTTCGTCGGCATCGCGATCCTGGCCTCCGAGTTCGAGAAGGCCCAGCAGCTGCTGACCTGGGGCAAGGCGCGACTCAAGGACTGGAACGACTGGCTGTCACCCAAGCCGCTCTGGTTCAAGGGCCTGGTCGGGCTGGTCACGCTCGCCCTAGTCCTGGCGATCTTCTACGGGCTGTTCTTGCTGTCCGGCGTCCCCGGTTTCATCCCCGACTTCGCCGAGGACCGGATCAAGGAGCTGCCAGGGCTCTGAGGACCTGCGTCAGGCCGCCGGTGACGACGCGAGCCACCCTGGTGGCTGGTCCAGGTGCCGGGGTGGTGACCACACGGCATACCCCCGGATTTCACCTGATCCGCCCGATCCGGCTATTCTTCGGCAGGCCCGACCGTCACCTGGTGACCAGGGCACTGGACGTGTAGCTCAGTTGGTTAGAGCGTTCGCTTCACACGCGAGAGGCCATGGGTTCGAGTCCCTTCACGTCCACCACGCGTGCAACTCGACCACGCCGCCCCCGGGATCCGGGTGCGGCTTCGTCGTGCATGCCGGGACGGGTGAAGGACGGGTGCATGACGGGTGTCAGTGGCGCCGAGGACCGCCGGGCATAGCATCCGCAAGGTGAGCGACTCCCTCAGTGCAACCACTGTCTCCCTGACCGGAGCCGACGGGGCGGCGGTCGAGGCCTACCTCGCCCGACCGGACGGCCAGCACACACGTGGTGGCGTGGTGGTCATCCACCACCTCCCCGGCTACGACCGGGCGACCAAGGAGATGGTGCGCCGGTTCGCCGAGCTCGGCTACGACGCCATCTGCCCGAACCTCTACTCGCGTGAGGCGCCGGGAGCCGACCCTGCCGACGCGGCCGCCATGGTTCGGGCGCAGGGTGGCATCCCCGACGAGCGGCTCGTGGGCGACGTCGGCGCCGCAGCGGCCTACCTGCGTGGGCTCTCCACCAGCAACGGGAAGGTCGGCGTCGTCGGGCACTGCTCGGGTGGCCGGCAGGCCGTGCTCGCGGCGTGTCACCTCGACCTGGACGCGGCAGTCGACTGTTACGGCGCGTTCGTGACCGGAGAGCCGCCGGCGGGGTTCCCGCTCAAGGTGACCAATCTCGTGGACCAGCTCCCGTCGCTGCGGGCGCCCCTTCTCGGGCTGTTCGGGGTCGAGGACAAGACCCCGAGCCCGGACCACGTCGCGGAGCTGGGGCGGCGGCTCGACGAGCTCGGCAAGCCGCACGACCTCCACTCCTACGACGAGGCCGGGCACGCGTTCTTCGCCGTCGACCGGCCGAGCTACCGGGTGGCAGCCGCCAACGACGGCTGGGAACGGATCAGCGCCTTCTTCGGCGCAAACCTGTCTGCCGACAACTCGCAGGAGTCCTGACATGTGCACGTACGCAACGGTTTCCGAGCAGGTCGACGGCAGCGCGAAGGGGCCCGGCGGCCAGTGGTTCCACGTGACCGACGCGACCGTCTACTACGACCACCCGGTCCACGCCATGGCGGACCACACCCTCAACATCGACCTGGCCGACCCATCGCGCGGGCCGGGCGCGAGGCTCGCCGTCGAGCTCACCCGCGACTCGGCCACCCGGCTGGTTCGCGCGATCGAGGTCGCATTGGCCTCAGCACCCGAAGGCGTGTGACGAATGTCCTCTCAGGTCAACGAGATCCACATCTTCCCGGTCCACGGCGAAGCAGGTCAGGACCTGCGCAACACCGTGGTCGAGCCCGAGGGTCTGGCGGGCGACCGGCGCAAGAAGGCGGCGGTCCAGGTGGTCGCTGCCGAGGACGTCCGACCCGACACCCGCGCCAACCTGGTCGTCTCCCTGGACTCGGCGGACCTCGCTGCGAGCATCGGCAAGGTGCTCCGCGTGGGTGCCGTCGAGCTCGAGGTCACCGGAGCTCCGAGCAACTGCCCGGGCGTGTATGCCGCGGTGCGGCGCCCGGGGGACCTGCAGGTCGGCGACCAGGTCGAGGTGGTGGACCGTGTCGACTGAGCGCGCGTCGGGGGACCACTTTCCGGGAACCCACGTGACGGCTGTCGGCACAGCGGCATAGGGTCGAA
Organism: Pedococcus bigeumensis; assembly: GCF_006438965.1. GTDB lineage: Bacteria > Actinomycetota > Actinomycetes > Actinomycetales > Dermatophilaceae > Pedococcus > Pedococcus bigeumensis_A. Next base: position 394,389 of record NZ_RCZM01000002.1, on the reverse strand, counting down.
GCGTGACGGACATCGTCGACACCGGGCAGGGGCAGCCGGTGAGGGTCAACACCGATGCCCAGGCCCGCCACGACCTTGCGGTGGGCAGGCTCGCCGCGAGCTACCGCGCCATCCCCTCCGACGCGCCGGTCCGGCTCGCCAAGAAGACCTCCAACCTGTTCCGAGCCAGGGCGGCCTCCGACGCACCCGGTCTGGACGTCTCGGGCCTTGGGGGCGTCATCGTGGTCGACGCGCAGGCACGCACCGCAGACGTCCAGGGCATGTGCACCTACGAACACCTCGTCGAGGCGACGTTGCCCCACGGGCTGGCGCCGCTGGTGGTGCCGCAGCTCAAGACCATCACCCTGGGCGGGGCGGTGACGGGACTCGGCATCGAGTCGACGTCCTTCCGCAGCGGTCTGCCGCACGAGTCGGTCGTCGAGATGGACATCCTCACCGGCGCCGGCGAGATCGTCACGGCTCGGCCCGAGGGCGAGCACGCGGACCTGTTCCACGGGTTCCCCAACTCCTACGGCACCCTCGGCTACGCCACGCGTCTGCGCATCGCCCTCGAGCCGGTCGAGCCGTTCGTGGCGCTGCGACACCTGCGCTTCCACGACGTGGAGTCCCTGGTCGCCACGATGGGCGCGATCGCCGACACGTCGGAGCACGACGGGGTCCGGGTGGACTACCTCGACGGCGTGGTGTTCTCCGCGACGGAGTCCTACCTCACCCTGGGCACCAAGACCGCTGCACCGGGTCCGGTGAGCGACTACACCGGTCAGCAGGTCTACTACCGCTCGATCCAGCACGACTCTCCTGTGCCCAAGGTCGACCGGCTCACCATCCACGACTACCTCTGGCGCTGGGACACCGACTGGTTCTGGTGCAGCCGGGCCTTTGGTGCCCAGAACCCCCGCATCCGCCGGCTCTGGCCCCGCCGCTACCGCCGGAGCTCGTTCTACTGGAAGCTGATAGGGCTCGACCACCGCTACGCCATCGCCGACCGGCTCGAGGCGCGCAAGGGCCAGCCTCCGCGAGAGCGCGTGGTGCAGGACATCGAGGTGCCACTGGGGCGCACGGCTGAGTTCGTCCACTGGTTCCTGCGCGAGATCCCGATCGAGCCGATCTGGCTGTGCCCCGTGCTCAGCCACGGGTCCTGGTCCCTCTACCCGTTGCGACCGGGGGAGACCTACGTCAACGTGGGGTTCTGGTCCAGCGTTCCGCGCGACCCCTCCGGGCCCGAGGGTGCCGCCAACCGCCTCATCGAGGAGCAGGTCACCGCCCTCGACGGCCACAAGTCCCTCTACTCCGACAGCTACTACGACCAGAGCCAGTTCTGGCGGCTCTACGGCGGAGACACCTACGCCGCACTGAAGCGGCGCTACGACCCGGAATCCCGACTGCTCGACCTCTACTCCAAGGCGGTGCAACGCAAGTGACGATCCTCAGGACCAACAGGTCTGACTCCAACCACGGTTCCCAGGCTCCCCAACGACTGTCGATGGCCCAGATCCTCGACGCCCTGTCAGCCGATGGTGTGCCGTTGCGGTTCACCGCCTTCGACGGCTCGGCCACCGGACCTGCCGACGCCGCCTATGGACTCGACCTCAAGTCGCCGCGGGGCGCCAGCTATCTCGCGACGGCTCCCGGTGACCTGGGGATGGCCCGCGCCTACGTTGCGGGTGACCTCGACCTGGTGGGCGTCCACCCGGGCGACCCCTACGAGCTCCTCAACGCGATGGGTGACCTGCACTTCAGGATGCCGCCGCCCAAGACCGCGGCGGCCATTGCGCGCTCACTCGGTGTCGAGCTGCTGAAGCCGCCACCCCCGCCGCCCCAGGAGGTGCTGCCGCGGTGGCGTCGCGTGGCCGAGGGGCTGCGCCACAGCAAGGTCCGTGACGCCGAGGCGATCCACCACCACTACGACGTCTCCAACACCTTCTACGAGTACGTCCTCGGCCCGTCGATGACCTACACCTGCGCCTGCTACCCGCACGACGGCGCCACCCTCGAGGAGGCGCAGGAGAACAAGTACCGCCTTGTCTTCGACAAGCTGCGCCTCAAGGAGGGTGACCATCTCCTCGACATCGGCTGCGGCTGGGGAGGCATGGTCCGGTATGCCGCGCGGCGGGGAGTGCACGTCATCGGCGCCACCCTCTCGGCCGAGCAGGCGGCCTGGGCCCAGGAGGCGATCCGGCAGGAGGGTCTGCAGGACTTCGCCGAGGTGCGGCATTCCGACTACCGGGACGTGACCGAGACCGGGTTCGACGCTGTCTCGTCGATCGGGCTGACCGAGCACATCGGGGTGCGCAACTACGCGGCCTACTTCGCCTTCATCAAGGACCACCTGCGCACCGGCGGCATGCTGCTCAACCACTCCATCACCCGCCCCGACAACCGTCGGACGTCGACCGGTCCGTTCATCGACCGCTACGTCTTCCCCGATGGGGAGCTGATCGGCTCCGGGACCATCATCGCCTCGGCGCAGGACGCCGGGCTCGAGGTGCGCCACGAGGAGAACCTGCGTGAGCACTACGCGCGGACCCTGGCCGGCTGGTGCGCCAACCTGCAGGCGAACTGGGACGCTTGCGTCGAGGAGGTCGGTGAGGCCACTGCACGGGTCTGGGGCCTCTACATGGCGGGTTCGCGGGTCGGCTTCGAGCGCAACGTCGTCCAGCTGCACCAGGTCCTGGCCGTCAAGCTCGACGACCGGGGCAACGCAGGACTCCCACTGCGACCGTGGTGGAACGCCTAGTGGAGCAACGACTTTCGCTGGTCACCCTCGGAGTGGCAGATCTCGCACGGGCTGAGGCGTTCTACACCGCCCTGGGTTGGGAGCGGGGCAACAACGAGGACGAGGTGGCCTTCTTCCAGTGTGGCGGCCTGGTGGTCGCCCTGTGGGACCGCGGCTCGCTGGCCGAGGACTCCGCAGTCGAGGACAACGGCGGCTGGGGCGGGGTGACGCTGGCCCTCAACGTACGCAGCCCGGACGAGGTCGATGAGGTGCTCGAGCAGGCCGCGGGTGCCGGGGCGGTGATCGGCAGGCAGGGTGCCGAGACCGTCTGGGGCGGCTACTCGGGCATCTTCGTCGACCCCGACGGTCACCCGTGGGAAGTCGCGCACAACCCGTTCTGGACGGTCACCGACGACGGCCGGACGCTGCTGCGCAGCTGAGCGACTGATCAGCTGCGCGACCCGGCCTACCTGAGCCGCTGGCGCCGGTCAGGCCAGCGGTGCCAGCAGCTCGGTGCCCAGCCACTCACGCGGGATGCCGAAGGCATCGACCAGCTCCTGGGCGTGCGGGCGCAGGGACGCGCACAGGTCGTTGACCGCCGCGGTCACCTGCTTGCTGCGCGCCGGGGTGATCCGACCGTGCTCGAGGAACCAGCCCTTGTCCGCCTCGATGCTGCTCAGTGCGTAGAGGTCGCAGACCCGCGCCAGGGTCTGCGCGGCAGCGGGATCCTCGCAGGCGTCGATCCCCGCGACGAACGACTCAAGGATCACCCGGTCGACATGAGCGCGGGCCGCCTCGATGACGTGGTCCTGCGACTCGTTGAACACCGCGAACAGGTCGGCGCCGGGCTTGCCCGCCTTGCGCAGGCGCAGCGCCAGCGTCTCGAGGAGGTGCTTCTCACGGTCCTCGAACAGGTCGAGCTGCCAGCCGCGGTCGGTCGGGCCCTTCTCGCTGTCACGGCCCGGAGCGGAGTCGATGAGCCGCTGGATCAGTCCGCGCGCGGAGGTCCGCTCGATGACTGCTCCGGCGAACTGGCGTGCGCCGAACTTGGCCATGCCGAAGGTGTCCAGGTCGCCGAACGCGTCGCGGTAGTCGGTGAGCAGGCCCTTGGCGACCAGCTGGAGCAGCACCGTGTTGTCGCCCTCGAACGTGGTGAAGACATCGGTGTCGGCCTTGAGCGCCGGGAGGCGGTTGACCGCGAGGTAGCCCGCGCCGCCGCAGGCCTCGCGACAGGTCTGGATCGTGGTCGTCGCGTGGGTCGTCGCGACCGCCTTGATGCCTGCTGCCCGCGCCTCCAGCTCACGCTGCTGGTGCTCGTCGGCAGCATCCCCCGCGGACTGCACGTCGTGCATGAGGGACACCAGCTCGTTCTGGGCGAACTGCAGCGCATAGGACCTGGCCAGCGCCGGGAGCAGCTTGCGCTGGTGCACCCGGTAGTCGAGCAGGATGACCTCGTCGTCGCCACCGGGAGGCGCGAACTGGCGCCGGTGCCCGGCATACGTGATCGCCAGCGTGAGCGCGCTGCGGGTCGCCGCGCCGGCGCCGCCGGCCACGCTGATCCGCCCGCGCACCAGGGTGCCGAGCATCGTGAAGAACCGTCGCGTCTGGTTCTCGATGGGGGAGGTGTAGGTGCCGTGCTCGTCGATGTCGCCGTACCGGTTGAGCAGGTTGGTCCGCGGCACGCGCACCTGGTCGAAGGTGAGTCGCCCGTTGTCGACTCCGGGGAGGCCTTCCTTGGCTCCACAGTCGCCGATGGTCACGCCCGGCATCGTGGCGCCGGAGTCGTCGCGGATCGGGACGAGCACGCAGTGGACGCCGTGGCTCTCCCCGCCGGTCACGAGCTGCGCGAAGACGGCAGCCATCCGCCCGTCCCGCGCCGCGCCGCCGATGTAGTCCTTGCGGGAACGCAGGTCCGGGGTGTGGACGACCAGCTCGTCGGTGTCGGGGTCGTAGGTCGCCGTGGTCCCGAGGGACTGCACGTCGGAGCCGTGCCCGGTCTCGGACATCGCGAAGCAGCCCGGGAGGGAGGCGTCGATGATCGACGGCAGGTATGCCGTGTGGTGCCGTTCGGTGCCGAGGTTGGCCACCGCGCCGCCGAACAGGCCCCAGTGCACGCCCGCCTTCACCATGAGCGACAGGTCGGCATGGCCCAGCAGCTCGAAGGCCGTGACCGACCCGCCGAGGTCGCCGTTGCCGCCCATCGACTTCGGGAACCCCCGCTTCGGGTGACCGGTCGCGGCGAGAGCCTGCACCTGGTCGGCGATCCGGGCGCGGTAGCCCTCGAGGTCCAGGGGCTCGGACGGCGGGGCGAAGCGCCCGGGGTCGAGGTCGGTGCGGGCTTCGTCGCGAAGCGCGGCCCAACGACCGTCGAGACTCTTCTGGATGGCCGTGGCGAGGGTGGTCATGTGTCCTCCTGGGTGGGGGTGTCTGCGGGCCAGGCGGCGCAGAGGCCGCCCCAGGCCAGGTCGGTGAGGTGCTGGGTGAGCTCGCTGCGGCTCATGGCGGCGGAGTCAGCGAGCCACTGGTCCGCGGCGGCGCGCACCATGCCGACCAAGCCGGCACCCCAGACGGGCGCGGGGGTGGTGCTGCGACCGGCGCTGCTCAGCGCCTCGGCGATGACTGCAGCCATCTGGGCCGCGATGTGGTCGGTCACGGTGGCGGCGGGGTCGCCCGAGGTCTGGTCGAGCAGCGGTGCGGTGACCACGAACCGGTAGACCTCGGGGTCCTTCTCCACCAGCGTGAGGTAGGCGTCGACGGCGCCGGCGATGAGGTCGCGAGGGGAGACGCCGGTGGTGGAGGAGTCCTCGCCCGAGGCGGCGGTGGCCTCGCCCAGGTTGCGCAGGATCAGCGCGTCCACGCTCTCGCACACCGCGGCATACAGGCCCTGGCGGTCGGTGAAGTGGCGGTAGATCACCGTCTTGGACGTGCCCGCCACGGCGGCGATGTCGTCCATGCCCACTCCGGCGCCGTGGCGGCGGATGGCCCGCAGGGTGGCCTCGACGAGCTCGCGACGACGGGTGGCCCGGTGCTGGTCCCAGCGGGTGCTCCGGCCATCGGTGGTGCCGTTCGTGGTGGTGCTCACGGGTCCGGACAGTAGCAGGTACTGGGTGTACCTGCTACTGTCCGTATCAGTTACTTGTCGCACAGCCGTACCGATCCCAGGAGTGCTCGTGGCCACCTCGCCCAAGCCCGCCCGTCCGTCCAGCCAGCCACGCCGCGCTGCCGTCATCGGCGGCAACCGCATCCCGTTCGCGCGGCAGAACGGCGCCTACGCCAGGGCCACCAACCAGGACATGCTGACCGCGGCCATCGAGGGACTCGTGGCCCGACATGGTCTCGCGGGGGAGCAGGTCGGCGAGGTCGCTGCCGGCGCCGTCCTCAAGCACTCGCGTGACTTCAACCTGACCCGTGAGTCGGTCCTCGGGTCGAGCCTGTCGGCGCGGACGCCCGCCTACGACGTCCAGCAGGCCTGTGGCACCGGGCTCGAGGCGGCCATCCTGGTCGGCAACAAGATCGCGCTCGGGCAGATCGACTCGGGAATCGCCGGCGGCACCGACACCGCGTCCGACGCTCCCATCGCCGTCAACGAGGGCCTGCGCGAGACGCTGCTCACCCTCAACCGCGCCAAGACCCCGGGCCAGCGCGCCAAGGCGCTGACCCACCTGCGCCCGGGCCAGCTGGTCCCCGAGATCCCGCGCAACGTCGAGCCGCGCACCGGCCTGTCGATGGGCGAGCACATGGCTCAGACGGCCAAGCAGTGGGGGATCACCCGCGAGGCGCAGGACGAGATCGCCGCCGCGTCGCACCAGAACCTCGCGGCGGCCTACGAGCGTGGCTTCTTCGACGACCTGGTGACGCCGTTCCTCGGCCAGACCCGCGACCAGAACCTGCGGGCCGACTCCACCGTCGAGAAGCTCGCCAAGCTGACGCCCGTCTTCGGCAGGGGCGAGGGCGCCACCATGACCGCGGGGAACTCGACGCCACTGACCGACGGTGCGTCGGCGGTGCTGCTCGGCTCCGACGAGTGGGCGGCAGAGCACGGCCTTCCCGTCCTCGCGCACCTCGTCGACGCCCAGACCGCGGCTGTCGACTACGTGACCGGCAACGAGGGTCTGCTGATGGCCCCGGCCTATGCGTTGCCCCACCTGCTCGAGCGCCAGGGGATGAAGCTGCAGGACTTCGACCTCGTCGAGATCCACGAGGCCTTCGCTGCGACCGTGCTGACCACGCTGGCTGCCTGGGAGAGCGAGGAGTTCTGCCGCGACCGGCTCGGACTCGACGCCCCGATCGGCGTGCTCGACCGGAGCAAGCTCAACGTCAACGGGTCCTCGCTGGCCGCCGGGCACCCATTTGCCGCGACCGGAGGACGCATCGTCGCCTCGCTCGCGAAGATGTTGCACGAGAAGGGATCCGGCTCACGCGGCCTCATCTCCATCTGCGCCGCCGGTGGCCAGGGTGTCATGGCGATCCTCGAGGCCGCCTGATGGCCGGCACCTACGCGGGCATCGTCAACAGCGCAGTGGGCGCCAAGCTCGCCGCGCAGCTCGGCCTGCCTCGCCCGGCAAGGCTGCGCAGGTATGCCGTGGGCGCACCACTCATCGAGGGCCCAGTCCTCGTCGGCGGCCTTGGTGAAGCTCCCGTGGCGGAGCGGGTCGGCGACCTGCTCAAGCTCGAGGGCGTCGACACGGTGACTGAGGTGGCCGCAGGCGAACGGGTGGCCGCGGTCGTGGCCGACCTGACCGAGGCCGCCGTACTCGGAGAGCTCGATGCCCTGCGTGCCCTCGTGGCTCCTGCCCTCAAGGGGCTACGGTCCAGCGGCAGGATCATCATCGTGGGCCGTAACCCCAAGGGCGCCAACGGATTTGCGCAGGCAGCCACTCGTCGCGCCTTGGAGGGCATCACGCGGTCGATCGGCAAGGAGCTGCGGGCCGGGGCCACCGCCAACCTCGTGCTCGTCGACGACGGAGCGGACGCCAACGTCGACGCCGCGGTGCGGTTCCTGCTGTCCGGCCGCGCGGCATACGTGGACGGGCAGGTCATCCGTGTGGGCGCAGGGACGCCCGCGGAACCAGCCGACTGGGCGAAGCCACTGGCCGGGAAGGTGGCCGTGGTCACCGGTGCCGCGCGCGGGATCGGTGCGTCGATCGCCGACGTCCTGGCGCGCGACGGCGCGACGGTGGTGTGCGTCGACATCCCGGCGGCGGGCGACTCGCTGGCCAGGACCGCCAACCGGGTCGGTGGGACTGCCTTCCAGCTCGACGTCACGGCGGCCGACGCCGGGCAGCGGATCCTCGACCACGCGACCAGCCGGCACGGTGGTCTCGACATCGTCGTGCACAACGCGGGCATCACCCGCGACAAGCTGCTCGCCAACATGGACGAGGGGCGGTGGGCATCCGTGCTCGACGTCAACCTCGGGTCGATCCTGCGGATGAACGAGGTCCTCCTCGCAGACGGCGGTGTGCGGGACGGTGGACACGTGGTTCTGGTCTCCTCGATCGCCGGCATCGCCGGCAACCGGGGCCAGACCAACTACGGCGCCTCCAAGGCCGGGGTGATCGGGCTGGTCGACGCCCTGTCAGCCGACGCGGCTCTCGTCGCCCGCGGCATCACCGTCAACGCGGTGGCACCCGGCTTCATCGAGACCGAGATGACGGCCAAGGTGCCGTTCGCGACCCGCGAGGTCGGCCGCCTGCTCAACTCGCTCAGCCAGGGAGGGCTGCCCGTGGACGTGGCGGAGACGATCGCCTGGTTCAGCCAGGACGCCAACGCCGGTGTCACGGGCAACGTCCTCCGGGTCTGCGGCCAGAGCCTGCTCGGTGCCTGAGATGGCGACCCAGACGCTGAGCGAGTCGCCTTCGCTGGCACCGCTGTTCGTCAAGGCGGCGCTCACCCAGCGCGGTCGGCGCGGTGACCTGCCAGCCACCGCCTGGCGCCGCGAAGGAGTGGTCGTGGACCGCGGGCACCTCCTCGCCTACCAGCGGGTCTGTGGGTTCACGGGCGGCGACATCCTGCCGCACACCTACCCCCACGTCCTCGGCTTCCCGCTCCAGGTGGCACTGATGGCCGACCGGTCCTTCCCGCTGCCGCTGCCCGGACTGGTGCACCTGGAGAACCAGATCACCGTCCACCGCCGCCTCACGGCCGACGACCGGCTGGACGTCACGGTGCGGGCCGAGGGACTGCGACCGCACGTCAAGGGCCGTCTCGTGGACCTCGTCACCGAGGTGGAGGTCGACGGCGTGCGCGTCTGGGACGGGCGCAGCACCTACCTGCGACGCGGACCCGGCGACGTCGACGCGTCACCGGGTGACCAGGCCCCGCCGTTGCCTGAGGGACCGCCAGCTGGGGTCATCCGAGTCCCCGAGGGACAGGGTCGGGCGTATGCCGCGCTGTCGGGTGACGTGAACCCGATCCACCTGCACGCGTTGAGCGCCAAGGCGATGGGGTTTCCGCGAGCCATCGCCCACGGCATGTGGACCGCCGCTCGCACGCTGGCCGCGCTCGAGCCGCGCGGAAACGACGCATCGAGCTCGCACCTGTGGTTTGCCAAGCCGGTCTTCCTGCCGAGCACGGTGGAGCTCGTGGTCGACGACGAGAGCCCGGTGATCGTAGCCGGGCTGCGCTCTGTCAAGGACCCGGCCAAGCCGCACCTGACCTTGACCCTCGCGCGTCCCTGACCTCGACCACTGGCCCCTGCCTGTCGAAACCATCGCAAGGCGTCCGAATCACCCACATCGGCGGACGGCGTCTTGGTGCGTCATGAGGTGGCGCCTAATGTCGGCGAAATGGAACCCACTCCCGAGCGGCCGTCTCCGGCGTCATGGCTGCACTCGGTCCGTCAGGGCGGGGTTGGCTCGATCCGCGCCGCCAACGAGGCTGTTCGACACGCCGGACCTGAGCGCGATGCCGCCCTCCTGATGGGCAAGGCGGCACTCGCGACGGTGATCGCCTGGCAGTTCGCCGTGCGGGTCCTGCACAGCCCAGCGCCCTTCTACGCGCCGATGGCGGCGTTGCTGGTCGTCGACCGCACCATGGTGCGCTCGCTGGGTGCCAGCGGTCAGCGAGTGCTCGCGGTCGTCGTGGGAATCAGTGCCGCGTGGCTCGTGGGCTCGTGGGTCGGCGTGCACTGGTGGAGCATGCTGCCGGTCATCTACCTGGCCCTGCTCATTGCTCGGTGGCGTCGCCTCGGTGACCACGGGATCCAGGTCCCGTCGATGGTGCTGCTGTCCCTGCTGACCGTCGGCGGAACGGACACGGAGTTCACCTACCTCACGATCGTGGAGACCGTGGTCGGTGGAGTCATCGGCGTGCTCACCAACGCCATCGTGCTGGCGCCCTTGCACATCCACCAGCCCCGCGACCAGATTAGGGCCCTGACGCGGAAGGTGTGCCTGCTGCTCAACGACATGGCCGCCGGACTGCGCGACGGCTGGGACAGCGACATGGCGCACCAGTGGTACGACACGAGCACCGAGATCATCCAGCTGGCGCCGGCAATCCAGACCGCGATCGACGAGGGCCGGGAGAGCACCAAGTTCAACCCCCGGGACAACCTGCGGCGGGTCGAGGTCGACTGGGCGGGCTACACCCAGACAGTCGAAGCGGTCCGGCGCAGCCAGTGGCAGGTCTCCGGGATCGCCCGCACGCTCGTGGATGCCGCGGACGAGAACGACGCCCAGCCCGCTCCGACCCAGCGGTTCCTGGAGAGCTACGCGCAGGTCCTGGACGAGATCGCCGGGGCGATCAGCCACTTCGGGCTGCCGGCCGACGCTGAGCGCGAGGTCGTGGCGACCTACCTGCGGACGGCGGACGAGATCATCGACCGGCTGGGCAACGAGGTCCGCACCGCCGACCTCGAGGACCCACAGGCCTGGCCGGCCTACGGCGCGATGCTCCTGGACGCTCAGCGACTCATCCGCGAGCTCGAGGTGCACAGCCACAAGGCGGTCATGCCGACCGACAGCGGCCCCATCCGCAAGCCTGCGCGCCGCATCGTCGGCCGCGCCTGACGCAGGCGCCAGGCGCCAGCGGTTTGGCGAAGTACCGCGACAGGTCCGAGTCGGCGTAGTGCCCGAACCGCACCGTCGGCTCGTAGCCGCTGGCCTCGTACAGGGCGATGGCGTCGGGCTGCATCGTGCCGGTCTCGAGGACGAGGACATCGGCACCCGCCTCGCGGGCGGTGTCCTCCAGGAAGGTGAGCACCCGGTGGGCATGACCCTGCCGCCTACCCGGCGGCGCGACATACATCCGCTTGATCTCGGCCACGCGCGCCCCGTCGAACATCCCCGCCAGGTCGGGCCGATGACGCCAGCCGCCCATGGCGACCTCCCGGCCGTCCACGGCGCCGAGCGCGAACAGGCCGCGGGGCGGCTCGAACTCGGTCGGGTCCACGGGGGAGTCGTCCGGGCCGCCGTAGATCACGACATAGTGGGCCTGCACCTCGTCGACCAGTCGCTGCACTCGCGGATCCGCGAACGAGACCGCCCCGACCGACAGCGAACCGGACCCGGGTGGCTGCAGCGCTGACATGCCTCCATCGAACCGCATCACGGTGGTCAGCCGAGCCGGTGGTGCACCCAGACCCCGGGCTCGACGTAGACGGCGTGGTCGTGCTCGACGCTGCAGTGCACGGGGTTGAGGGCGAACGGGACCACCACGTCGCCGGTTGCGTCGAACGGCTGGCCGGTCCAGGAGCGCCACTCGGACAAGGTCCCGGACATGGTCATGGCGCGCGGGCAGACCTTGACGATCGTCCCACCGGCCCTGACGTGCAGCCGCAACCAGGGATCTTCGGGCAGCCCGTCGTCACGCGTCCGCGCGGCATACTCCCGCATCGGCGTGTGCGGCTCGGCGGTCTTGAGACTCGGACGCACCGGGGCGTACAGGTCCTTGAACCCGAGTCGGATCGCGTTCTGCCGCTTGGCTTCCAGCATCACCGATGCGAGCCCGGTCCCACGCAGGTCGGGCCGGATGGCGACCTCGATGGCGGACAGGTGGGTGGGTGCGCGGCCGATCTGCTCGTCCAGCCAGGCCCACCGGATCACCCCGTCCCAGCCGTCGTCCGGCAGCGCGTCCCGACCGAGCGCCGCACCCATGGCGAACGGGATCGAGCAGGACCGTGCCACCGGGTGGTCCATGTCGTCCGCGGCAAAGGCCACCAAGGTGTATGCCGCGTACGTCGAGGTGGCGCGCGAGTAGAACAGGTCGGACACGGGGTCCTGCTGCATGAAGACCGGCCAGAGGCCCTCGAAGTCCCACATCGTGTCGACGAGGTCCGGGCGGTCGGCAAGGTTGACGATCAGGAGGTCCATGGTCTGACGGTAGAAGCCGGGGCCGGTCGCACGCGCGTGGTTTTTGTGTCCGCGAGCACAGACGCGACGAGACCCGGTTCGTACAGTGGCCACATGACGCCACGTCCGTTGACCGTCGAGTTCCTCCTGCTGGCCCTCGGAGACGACTCGGGCAGACCCCTTGTCGACAGCACCAAGCTCAAGGCAGCCGTGGCCGGCGCCGCAATCGTCGACCTGACCTTCGACGGGGCGCTGCGGCTGACCGAGCCGGGCGACCCGCAGTTCAAGGCTGGACGGCTGGTCCGCACCACCCAGACGGTCGAAGACCCACGCCTGGCCGAGGTGGCCGAGCTGTCGCACAACCGCAAGCCCAAGGACGCGGTCGGACGGATCGGTGGGATGAGCGCGTGGAAGGACAGGGCCGGAGGTCTCAAGGACGCCGTGCTCGACGACCTGGTCGCCGAGGGAGTCCTCACGCACAAGCAGGGCAAGGTCCTCGGGCTGTTCCCCACCAACGCGTGGCCGCTCGCCCGGCCCGAGGTCGAGCGCGAGATCCTCGACAGGGTGCGGGCCGCCGTCGTGACCGGCACGGAACCGGATGCGCGGACCTCCGCCCTGGTGGCCCTCCTGCACGCCGTCGACCTGCTGCCCAAGCTCTTCCCCGACCAGCCCAAGCGTGCGCTGCGGGCTCGGGGCAAGGCGGTCGCCGATGCCGAGTGGGGCGCCGAGGCGGTGCGCAAGGCGGTCCAGGACGTCCAGACCGCCATCACGGCGGCGATCGTGGCATCCAGCGTGGCCGCCACCAGCGCGACCGGCTGAGCGGCGAGACGACAACGACGAGGGCCGCCGGACGCGGTGCGCGTCCGGCGGCCCTCCTCAGCCGAGCGCCTCGGTCGGCGCGCCGTCGTCAGCCTCGGGCAACGTCGTACCGGTCGAGGTCCATCACCTTGGCCCACGCCGCCACGAACTCGCCGACGAAACGGTCCTTCGCGTCGTCGCTGGCGTAGACCTCGGCGAGGGCACGCAGCTCGGAGTTGGAACCGAAGACGAGGTCCGCCCTGGTGCCGGTCCAGCGGACCTGGCCCGACGCGTCCCGCGCCTCGAACGTCGAGGAGTCCTCGGACGTGGAGCTCCACTGCGTCCCGAGGTCCAGCAGGTTGACGAAGAAGTCGTTCGTCAGCGTGCCGGGTGCGTCGGTCAGCACGCCGAGGGCTGACCCGTCGTAGTTCGCGCCGAGGACACGCAGGCCGCCGACGAGCACGGTCATCTCCGGGGCGCTGAGGTTCAGCAGGTTGGCCCGGTCCAGCAGGAGGTACTCGGCACCGAGCCGGGATCCCTTGCCCGCGTAGTTCCGGAAGCCATCGGCCCGCGGCTCGAGGTAGGCGAAGGACTCGACGTCGGTCTGATCCTGCGACGCGTCCACCCGACCCGGCGTGAACGGCACCTCGACGTCCTGGCCGGCGGCCTTGGCCGCCTGCTCGACGCCGACACCGCCCGCGAGGACGATGAGGTCGGCCAGCGATACCTGGCGACCGCCGCGTGCGTTGAAGGCCTCCTGGAGCCCCTCGAGGGTGCGCAGGACGCTGGCCAGCTCGGCCGGGTTGTTGACCTCCCAGCCGTTCTGCGGTGCGAGACGGATGCGGGCGCCGTTGGCGCCACCCCGCTTGTCGCTGCCGCGGAACGACGAGGCGGAGGCCCATGCCGTGGATACCAGCTGGGCCACCGAGAGACCGGCTTCGGTGACGAGGCCCTTGAGCTCCGCGACGTCGTCACCCGTGATGGTCTCGCCCGTCGCTGCCGGGAGCGGGTCCTGCCAGAGGAGCACCTCACTCGGCACCTCGGGCCCGAGGTAGCGGGCCAGCGGACCCATGTCGCGGTGCGTCAGCTTGAACCAGGCGCGGGCGAACGCGTCGGCGAACTCCTGCGGGTTCTCCAGGAAGCGGCGCGAGATCTTCGCGTAGACCGGGTCCACGCGAAGGGCGAGGTCGGTGGTGAGCATGTTGGGCGCGATGCGCTTGGACGGGTCGTGGGCGTGGGGCGTCGTGCCCTCGCCGGCCCCGTCCTTGGGCTTCCACTGGTTGGCGCCGGCCGGGCTCTTCGTGAGCTCCCACTCGAAGCCGAACAGGTTCTCGAAGAAGTTGCTGTCCCACTGCGTCGGGGTCATCGTCCAGGTGACCTCGATGCCGCTGGTGATCGCGTCGGCGCCCGCACCGGTGCCGAAGCTGTTCTTCCAGCCCAGGCCCATCTGCTCGAGCCCTGCACCCTCCGGCTCGTCGGAGACGTTCTCGTCGGGGTCGGCGGCACCGTGGGTCTTGCCGAAGGTGTGGCCACCCGCGATGAGGGCGACCGTCTCCTCGTCGTTCATCGCCATCCGCTTGAACGTCTCACGGATGTCGCGGGCGGAGGCGAGCGGGTCGGGCTGCGCGTTGGGGCCTTCGGGATTGACGTAGATCAGGCCCATCTGGACGGCGGCCAGCGGGCTCTCCAGCTCGCGGTCACCGGTGTAGCGCTCGTCGCCGAGCCACTCGGTCTCCGGGCCCCAGTAGACGTCCTCGTCCGGTTCCCACACGTCGGCACGGCCGCCGGCGAACCCGAAGGTCTGGAAGCCCATCGACTCGAGGCTGACGTTGCCGGTGAGCACCATCAGGTCGGCCCACGACAGGTTGCGGCCGTACTTCTTCTTGACCGGCCACAGCAGGCGACGGGCCTTGTCCAGGTTGGCGTTGTCCGGCCAGCTGTTGAGCGGCGCGAACCGCTGCTGCCCGGCCCCGGCGCCACCACGGCCGTCCTGCACGCGGTAGGTGCCTGCGCTGTGCCAGGCCATCCGGATCATGAGCGGGCCGTAGTGGCCGTAGTCCGCCGGCCACCAGTCCTGCGAGGTGGTGAGGACCTGCGCGATGTCGCGCTTGACCTCGGCCAGGTCGAGGGACTCGAAGGCCTCGGCGTAGTCGAAGTCATCGCCGTAGGGGTTCGCCACGGCGGGGTTCTTGGCGAGGATCTTCAGGTTGAGGCGCTCGGGCCACCAGCCGCGGCTGCCGCCGCCCTGGACGGGCTCGGGTGCCCGTCCGTGCGCGACGGGGCACTTCTGGTCGCTCTCGTTCATCTCCGCGAGCTGGGTCTCGTGGTCCCCTGAGGTGGCAGGGCGGGTTTCGTGCTCGGACATGGCTTCCTTCCGGACGTGGGTGGTGACGGTCTGTTGCGTGGTCGGTCTGTGAGTCGTGGAGCTGAGTGGGGCGTGGATGCAGTTGTTCAGCTGGTCGGGTGGCTGGTGGTGGCTGCGTCGCCCTGCGCGGCGCACGTGGGGCACAGGCCCCGGAAGACGACCTCGGCCTCGTCGATGGTGAAGCCGTGGGCGTCGGAGGGGTCGAGGCACGGTGCGGCACCGACGGCGCAGTCGACGTCGGCGATGACGCCGCACGACCGACAGACGACGTGGTGGTGGTTGTCCCCGACTCGCGACTCGTACCGAGCGACCGAGCCGGGCGGCTGGATGCGGCGCACGAGCCCGGACCGAGTGAGGGCGTGCAGGCAGTCGTAGACCGCCTGGTGTGACACGTCCGGCACCTGGCGTCGCGTCGCGGCGATGAGCGAGTCGGTGTCGGAGTGCGGGTGCGCATGGACCGCGCCGAGGACCGCGACCCGGGGCCGCGTCACACGCAGCCCGGCGTCCCGCAGTATCTGCGGGTAGTCGCCCAGCTGTACGGCGGTGGGGGAGGTCACGTCCGGCAGTCTGGCCCGTCTTCTGGAACGAGTCAAGAATTCGTGCGAGGGTGTCCCAGTGGACGGATATCTCCCGCGCGGGGGCCCACGCCCGGCCGATAGCATCGGTATGCCGCGTGCTGACATCCGCACGCGGCATACCCAGTCATCCATCACCAGGAGTGAGCACCGTGTCTGCCCAGATCACTGTCACCGTCGCCGGAAGCGAGCGATCGGTGCCGGAGCAGACGACTGCCGCCGACCTCTTCGAAGGTGACCGCGCCGTCCTCGTGGCCCGCGTCAACGGCGAGCTGCGCGACCTGGCCCACGTGCTGGCCGACGGCGACGCCGTCGAGCCCGTGACCGCCCAGGAGCAGGACGGGCTGGATGTGTTGCGGCACAGCGCTGCCCACGTCCTCGCTCAGGCGGTCCAGGAGGTCAACCCCAAGGCTCGGCTCGGGATCGGGCCGCCGGTGCGGGACGGCTTCTACTACGACTTCGACGTGGCCGAGCCGTTCCAGCCGGACGACCTCAAGGCACTCGAGAAGGTCATGCAGCGGATCGTGAACGAGGGCCAGACCTTCGTGCGCCGCGAGATCAGCGACGCCGAGGCGGCGGTCGAGCTCGCCGACGAGCCCTACAAGGTGGAGCTGATCGGCCTCAAGGGCGGTGCTGCCGGTGACGCCGCCGACGGCGCCGATGTCGAGGTGGGTGGCGCTCAGCTGACCATCTACGACAACGTCAAGCGCGACGGGTCCCGTGCCTGGGGCGACCTGTGCCGCGGCCCGCACGTGCCCACCACCAAGGTCCTCGGGAACGCGTTCAAGCTGATGCGCAGCGGCGGTGCCTACTGGCGGGGGAGCGAGAAGAACCCGCAGCTGCAGCGCGTCTACGGCACCGCGTGGGCCACCAAGGACGACCTCAAGGCCTACCTCGAGCGACTGGCTGAGGCAGAGCGCCGCGACCACCGCAAGATCGGGCAGGAGCAGGACCTCTTCAGCTTCCCCGACGAGCTGGGCTCCGGACTGCCCGTCTTCCACCCCAAGGGTGGGGTGATCAAGCGGGTCATGGAGGACTACGTCCGACAGCGGCACGTCGAAGAGGGCTTCGAGTACGTCGGCACCCCGCACATCTCGAAGGAGGGGCTCTTCCACACCTCGGGGCACCTGCCCTACTACGCGGACACCATGTTCCCGCCGATGGAGTTCGAGGGCTCGAACTACTACCTCAAGGCGATGAACTGCCCGATGCACAACCTGATCTTCAGGTCGCGCGGGCGGTCCTACCGTGAGCTGCCGCTTCGCCTGTTCGAGTTCGGTTCGGTCTACCGCTTCGAGAAGTCGGGCGTCGTCCACGGGCTGACCCGGGTTCGCGGCATGACCCAGGACGACTCGCACTCCTACGTCACCCCCGAGCAGGCGCCGGCCGAGATCAAGCACCTGCTGGACTTCGTGCTCGGGTTGCTCAAGGCCTTTGGGCTCGACGACTTCTACCTCGAGCTGTCCACCCGCGACGCCGACAACGACAAGTTCATCGGGTCGGACGAGGAGTGGGAGGTGGCGACCAAGGTCCTTGAGGACGTCGCGACCGAGTCGGGACTCGAGCTCGTGGCGGACCCGGGTGGAGCGGCCTTCTACGGCCCCAAGATCTCGGTCCAGACGCGGGACGCCATCGGTCGTACCTGGCAGATGTCGACCATCCAGTACGACTTCAACCAGCCGCGGGGCTTCGAGCTCGAGTACCAGGCGGCCGACGGTTCGCGCCAGCAGCCCGTCATGATCCACTCCGCGAAGTTCGGCTCGATCGAGCGGTTCCTCGGCGTCCTCGTCGAGCACTACGCCGGCGCGTTCCCGCCCTGGCTGTCGCCGGTGCAGGTGCTCGGCGTGCCCGTTGCCGACGAGTTCTCGCCCTACCTGCACGAGGTGGCAGACCAGCTGCGCCGCAAGGGGATTCGCGTCGAGGTCGATGACAGCGACGACCGCTTCCCCAAGAAGATCCGCAACGCCTCGAAGTCCAAGGTGCCGTTCGTCCTCATCGCCGGTGATGAGGACCGCAGCGCCAGGGCTGTGTCGTTCCGCTACCGCGACGGCGAGCAGAAGAACGGCGTGCCCATCGACGACGCGATCGCCGAGATCGTGGCCGCTGTCGAGGCACGCGTCCAGGTCTGACGGCAGATGACCGACGCGATGCAGCCCGACACGGAGTTCGCCGGGACGCGGGACGGCTTCGAGCGGCTGTGGACCCCGCACCGGATGGCCTACGTGACAGGAGAGCGCCCGAGCGAGAACGCGGGTGACGGGTGCCCGTTCTGCGCAGCGCCAGCTAAGGACGACGAAGCCGGGCTCATCGTGCACCGCGGCACCAGCTGCTACGTCGTGATGAACCTGTTCCCCTACAACCCCGGTCACGTGCTGGTCTGTCCCTATCGCCACGTCTCGCTCTACGTCGACCTGACCGACGAGGAGACGGCCGAGTTCGCCCTGCTGACCAAGCAGGTCATCGCCGCGATCGACACCGCCTCCGGCCCGCACGGTTACAACATCGGCATGAACCAGGGAGCGGTCGCCGGAGCCGGCGTGCAGGCCCACCTGCACCAGCACATCGTGCCGAGGTGGGGCGGCGACTCGAACTTCCTGCCCGTCATCGGGCAGACGAAGGCGCTTCCGATGCTGCTCGAGGACGTGCGGTCACGACTCGTCGCAGCGTGGCCGGGTGGGGCAGCCGCTCCAGCGGCAGAAAGCTGAGCAGGCAGACCACGAGCGGCAGGAAGTGGATCTTCAGCATGACGTAGGTCGTCAGGTGGAAGCCCGCCCAGAAGAGGAGCGCGGCATACAACGCCTTGCCCCTCAGCCACAGCACGACCGGTGAGCTGAACTCGGCCACGAGCGCCACCCACTGCAGTGCGTGCACCAGCGCAGGGTGCGACGCCACCCACGGGCCGATGCTGTTCGGGCGCCGGCTCAGGGCCCAGGTGAGGGTGGCGCCGTTTGCCCAGCCCCAGCCACCGAACCGCATCTTCGCGTTGGCCGACAGGAAGTAGATCGAGACGGCACCGATCTGGACCATCCGGATCGCCCAGCCGGCGGCGCGGGACGTCACGTCGACGTCGCTGAGCCGGGCCCGTCCGGCGGTCGGCAGCACGAACAGGGCCACCATCAGCGCGAAGTGGTCGTGGTCGACCTTGGAGTAGGCGAAGGCGTTGCTCACCCAGTCGAGCATCCCCACGGCGCAGACCCACCCTGCCAGCCGCGGCACCCGGCCGGTGAACGCCACCGCGGAGCTCACGAGGATCACCGCCAGCAGCACCCGCACGTAGTCGTGCGACGGCGCAGGCAGGTGCAGCAGGGTGCGGACCTCGAGCCCGCGGTACAGGCTCGGAGGCACGTCGCCGTGCGGGATCGGGTCGGTCACGATCCACAGCACGTCGAGCCAGACGAAGGCGTAGACGAAGCGGCGCAGCCAGGCGACCCGGGCCAGCGGCAGTTCGGGAGCCAGGAAGTTCTCGACAGACCGTTCAACGGCGTTCACGGCGCACCGCCGGGTATGCCGCTCGGCTGCGGTCGCAGCGGATCGCGGACCTGCCACGTGGCCAAGGTGTGGATCGTGGCGGCACCGGTGCCGATCTGGGTGGAGGTGTTGCGCAGGTAGATGACCTGGTACGCAGGCTCGTGCGGGAGCAGCCGGCTGTGGAGCACGGCGATGTCCTGGAGCAGCTCCGGGTGCGCGATGATCCGGGGGGCCTGCCCCTCGATCTCCGCGCGCTCGATACCGATCTTCTCCTTGGACAACGGCACCCGCACCACCTCGCCGTCGACGGTGAGGGCGTCCATGGTCAGCGAGTTGATGATGCCGTTGTTCTGCACCGAGAAGGCGTACTGCGACATCGGCGCGAACGGCCACCAGTCATCGTTGCCGACCCAGGTGCCGAGGCACACCGTGGTCACCACGGCCGCCGCCACAGCCAGC
Source organism: Pedococcus bigeumensis (assembly GCF_006438965.1). GTDB lineage: Bacteria > Actinomycetota > Actinomycetes > Actinomycetales > Dermatophilaceae > Pedococcus > Pedococcus bigeumensis_A. The sequence goes on along the minus strand of NZ_RCZM01000002.1, from coordinate 374,715 downwards.
CGCCACAGCGCGGCATACGGGCCCAGTGAGCGCGTCGGCCCCCTCATGCTCCCCTCACGCGGTCATGCTCCCACGCGGGTGACAGACTGAGGACATGGACCAGCTGACAGGGAACGAGCGGGGCCTGCTCATCTTCGACGGCGACTGCGGGTTCTGCACGACCAGTGCCCGGTTCGCCACGCGCTGGGTCGACCGGCGTCGCCGGTACGACGTCGAGCCGTGGCAGCAGGTCGACCTCGAGCGGTTCGACCTCACCGAGGCGGACTGCATCGAGGCGGCCCAGTTCGTCCGCCGTGACGGCACCGTCGTGGCCGCCCACCTCGCCATCGCCGAGGGCCTCAAGCACGGCGCCCCGCTGTGGCGTCCACTCGGCCACCTGGTTACGTTGCCGGGGATCAGCTGGCTGGCGGGTCGGGTCTACACGTGGGTGGCAGACCACCGCTACGCCCTCCCGGGCGGCACTCCGGCGTGTGCACCCACTCACCTGTCCGACAGCGGCGTTGCAGGGGACAGCGGCTCAGTCTCAGTAGGCTGACCACCACCATGCTCAACAAGTACGCACGCGCCCTCTTCACGAAGATCTTCACCCCGGTCGCCCGGCTCTTCCTCAAGCTGGGGATCAGCCCGGACGTCGTGACGATCGTCGGCACGCTCGGCGTGTGCTTCGGCGCACTGGCCTTCTACCCGCGGCACGAGTTCTTCTGGGGGACCGTCGTCATCACCCTGTTCGTCTTCTCGGACACGGTGGACGGCGTCATGGCGCGGATGTCCGGTCGGTCCGGCAAGTGGGGCGCCTACCTCGACTCGACCCTCGACCGGGTCGGCGACTCGGCCATCTTCGGGGGCCTCGTGCTCTGGTATGCCGGGCGCGGCGACGACTTCCTGATGGCCGGGCTGGCCCTGGCCTGCCTGATCCTCGGCAGCGTCGTGTCCTACGCCAAGGCCCGCGCCGAGGGACTGGGCTTCACCGCCAACGTCGGGATCGCCGAGCGTGCCGACCGCCTCGTGGCCGTCCTGGTGATCACCGGGCTGGTGGGCCTGGGCCTGCCCGAGGTCGTCCTCACCATCGTTCTCGCCCTGCTCGCCGTCGCCAGCCTCGTCACGGTGTTCCAGCGCATGCTGCTCGTGCGTCGGCAGGCCCTGGTCGAAGCCTCCTGAGCGGGCTCGCGTCGTGACCGGCTTCGGCGACCACATCGCCGTCAGCGGCTACCGCCTCGGGTGGGGCACCGTTCGACGGCTGCCCGAGCGCACGGCATACACCGTCTTCGAGCAGATCGCCGACCTCACGGTGGCCCGCGGTGGCAAGGGGGTGCAGCGGCTGCGCAGCAACTACGCCAAGGTGCGTCCCGAACTGTCATCCCGGGACCTGGACGCCCTGGTGCGTGAGGGGATGCGTTCGTACCTGCGGTACTACTGCGAAGCCTTCCGGCTCCCGGACCGGTCCCAGGAGCAGATCGCCGCGTCGGTCCGGGTGGTGGGCGACGGACCGGTCCGCGCCGAGCTCGCCGCCGGGCGGCCCGTGGTGTGCTTCCTCGGTCACCTCGGCAACTGGGACCTCGCCGGCGCCTGGGGCACCAAGGCGATCGGCCCCGTCGTCACCGTCGCCGAGCGCCTCAAGCCTGAGGAGGTGTATGCCGAGTTCCTCGCCTTCCGGGAGTCGCTCGGCATGACGATCCTGCCGTTGACCGGCGGTGGGGACGTCTTCGCGCAGCTGCGCGGGCACCTCACCAAGCCGGTGCTGATGCCGCTGCTGGCCGACCGCGACCTGACCGACCGGGGCGTCGAGGTGGACCTGTGCGGCCATCGCACGAAGATGGCCGCCGGTCCGGCTGCGCTGTCGCTGGCCACCGGTGCCGCACTGCACCCGGTATCGATCCACTACGAGCGCGTCGAGGGGTCGAGCTGGAAGCACCGCATCGTCATCACCTGGCACGACCGGGTCGAGGTGCCGTCGTCGGGCACGACCCGGACCAAGGCCGTGGCGATGACCCAGCAGTGCGCGGACGCTCTCGGCTCCACGATCGGGGCGCACACCGCCGACTGGCACATGCTGCAGCGGGTCTTCCTCGACGACCTCGAACCGCGGGCTGAACAGTCGCAGGGGGCCGAGCGGACCTCGCGCCCTGACCGGGCAAAGGGGAGCTGGCCGTGAGGATCGGCATCGTCTGTCCCTACTCCTTCGACGTCCCCGGGGGAGTGCAGTTCCACGTCCGTGACCTGGCCGAGCACTTCCTGGGGCAGGGGCACCACGCGTCCGTCCTTGCTCCCGCCGACGAGGACACCCCGCTGCCGTCCTACGTCGAGTCCGTCGGCCGAGCGGTTCCGGTGCGCTACAACGGCTCGGTGGCCCGGCTGAACTTCGGCCCGCTGACCGCCGCGCGGGTTGGCCGCTGGCTGGAGGCCGGCGACTTCGACGTCGTCCACATCCACGAGCCGGTCACCCCCAGCATCGCGCTGCTCGCCCTCTGGTCGGCTGAGGGGCCGGTCGTCGCGACCTTCCACACCTCGAACCTGCGGTCGCGAGCGATGCAGGCGGCCTACCCGCTGCTGCGGCCGAGCCTGGAGAAGATCAACGGGCGGATCGCCGTGTCGGAGGACGCGCGACGCACCGTCACGACCCACCTCGGCGGCGACGCCGTCGTCATCCCCAACGGCGTCAACGTCTCCCGGTTCGCCGACGCCGTCCCCGCGGAGAAGTGGACGGGCACCGAGTCGGCACCCACCATCGCGTTCCTCGGGCGGATCGACGAACCACGCAAGGGTCTGCCGGTGCTCGCGGCCGCCATGCCCGCGGTGCTCGCCAAGCACCCGGGCGCGCGCGTACTCGTCGCTGGGCCCGGCGACGTCGAGGCTGCACGCGAACGGCTCGACCCGGCTGTCGCTGCCGCCACCGAGTTCCTCGGGATGGTCAGCGACGAGGACAAGGCAGTGCTGTTGTCATCGGTCGACCTCTACGTCGCGCCGCACACCGGGGGAGAGAGCTTCGGCATCGTGCTGGTCGAGGCGATGAGTGCAGGCGCACCGGTCGTGGCGAGCAACCTGCCGGCCTTCGTCCGTGTCCTCGACGGGGGTCAGGCCGGTGCGACCTTCGCCAACGAGGACGGGGCCGACCTGGCTCGACAGCTGCTCCGCCTGCTCGCCGACCGGGGGGAGCGCGAGCGGCTCGGCGAGGCTGGACACCGTCGGGCCTGGGTGTTCGACTGGTCGGTGGTCGCCGAGGACGTCATGGCGGTCTACGACACGGTCACCCACGGCTCTGAGGACGCGCGGTCGGATCCGGCCGCCGACACCAGGTGGACGCGGTTGCTGCGCGGCCGCCGAGGAGGTGATGACTGATGGACTCACTGACCTGGGGCGTCGTGGTCGTTGCCCTGCTGCTCGGTGTCGCGTGGTACCTGTCCTACAGCGCGGCCCGGCTGGACCGACTGCACACCCGCGCCGAGGGGGCCCTGTCCGCACTCGACGCCCAGCTGGTCCGCCGTGCCGAGGCGACCCTCGAGCTGGCCAACTCGGGCGCTCTCGATCCCGCGAGTGCGCTGATGCTCGCTGCTGCGGCGTCCGAGTCCCTCGAAGCCCACAACGAACGTGCCCTCGAGGACGACCTCCTCGACGGCCAGAGCTTCGGTGCCCGTGAGGTGCTCGAGAGCGACCTGACCGAGTCCCTGCAGGCGGCCCTCACGGCAGACGTCGTCGCAGACCTGCGCGGCGGCGAGGCCGACGCGCTCGGGTCCAGCAGCCTGCAGCGGGTCGAGGCGGCCGGTGTCCGGGTGCAGCTGGCCCGGCGTTTCCTCAACGACGCCGTCACCGACGTGCAACGGGTCCGGCGCAAGTGGGTGGTCCGCTGGTTCCGCCTCGCCGGGCACGCCGACCTGCCTCGCACCGTCGAGTTCGACGACGAGCTGCCCCCCGCCGTCCGCGACTGACCTCGGCCCCCTCCCTCCCGACTTGTTGCCGTCTGCTGGTCACGGCGTGGCGGAATCGGGGCCTGGTGACGGGCGGAACGCAACAAGTCGCCCTGCCTTCCGACTTGTTGCCGCGTGGTGGTCACGACGCGGCCGAATTAGAGGCCTGGTGACGGGCAGGCCGCAACAAGTCGCCGCCAATCCGGGCCACAGCGGGGCTGGACTTGGCCGCAGTCGGGGGCACGCGGCATACCAACTAAGATTGGGCCTGAAGCGCGTCCCCTGCGCTGCGCCCTGAACAGATCTGGAGTAGGTCCGCCATGTCCGCCGAGAGCACCACCCCCGACTCGCAGCCCACCACCGGCACGTCCCGCGTCAAGCGCGGCATGGCCGAGATGCTCAAGGGCGGCGTCATCATGGACGTCGTCAACGTCGAGCAGGCCAAGATCGCCGAGGACGCCGGCGCCGTCGCCGTGATGGCCCTCGAGCGGGTCCCCGCCGACATCCGCGCCCAGGGTGGCGTGTCCCGCATGTCCGACCCCGACATGATCGACGGCATCATCGCGGCCGTGTCGATCCCGGTGATGGCCAAGGCGCGCATCGGCCACTTCGTCGAGGCCCAGGTGCTCCAGTCCCTCGGTGTCGACTACATCGACGAGTCCGAGGTGCTCACCCCGGCCGACTACGCCAACCACATCGACAAGTGGAACTTCACGGTTCCCTTCGTCTGTGGCGCGACCAACCTCGGCGAGGCCCTGCGCCGCATCACCGAGGGTGCGGCGATGATCCGCTCCAAGGGCGAGGCGGGCACCGGTGACGTCTCCAACGCCACCACCCACATGCGCCAGATCCGCCAGCAGATCCGCAAGCTCCAGGGTCTGCCCGAGGACGAGCTCTACGTCGCGGCCAAGGAGCTCCAGGCCCCGTACGACCTCGTCAAGGAGGTCGCCGAGCTCGGCAAGCTCCCGGTCGTGCTGTTCACCGCCGGTGGCATCGCCACCCCGGCCGACGCCGCGATGATGATGCAGCTCGGTGCCGAGGGCGTGTTCGTCGGTTCGGGCATCTTCAAGTCCGGCAACCCGGCCCAGCGCGCCGAGGCGATCGTCAAGGCGACCACATTCTTCGACGACCCCGACGTGATCGCCAAGGTCTCGCGTGGTCTCGGTGAGGCGATGGTCGGCCTCAACGTCGACGAGATCCCGGAGCCGCACCGGCTCTCCGAGCGCGGCTGGTGACCACCCCAGCTCACAGCTGACTAGAGAACGGCGCCGGGTGGTCGACCACCCGGCGCCGTTCTGTCACACCACCCGTCAGGTGACCTGGCCGCGGGTGCGGAACTCCTCCCGCTCGAACTCGCGCCCCTCGAGGACCGCCGCCACGTGCTCGGCCGCCGCGACGACGTCGGCGTGTGACAGGTAGAGCGGGCTGAACCCGAGCCGCACGATGTCGACCTCACGGAAGTCGCCGATGACGCCGCGGGCGATGAGGGCCTGCACCACGGCATACGCCTCGGGGTGCCGCAGGCTCACCTGCGAGCCGCGCCGGGCGTCCTCGCGCGGGGTCGCGATCGGCAGGTCGACGCCGAGGGCGTCGAGCGCCTCGATGAACAGACCGGTCAGCGACAGCGACCGGGCCCGCACGTCCTCGATCGAGAGCCCGTCGTATGCCGTGAGCGCCCCTTCCAGCGTGAGCAGGCTCAGCAGGGGAGCGGTGCCGACCCGGGCCCGGGTGATCGTGGCCGCGGGGTCGTAGTCGGTGGACATCCCGAACGGGTTGGCGTGGCCCTGCCAGCCGGCCAAGGGGTTGTCGAAGGCCGCGAGGTGCTCGGCGCGGACGTAGATGAAGGCCGGCGCACCGGGACCCCCGCTCAGGTACTTGTAGCCACAGCCGACGGCCAGATCGGCACCTCCTTCGTCGAGCCCGACAGGCATGGCACCGGCCGAGTGGCACAGGTCCCAGCAGATGAGGGCGCCGACGTCGTGGGCGGCCCGGGTGAGCGCGGGCAGGTCCCACTGCTCGCCGGTGCGGTAGTCCACCTGCGAGTAGGCCGCGAGAGCGAGGGACTCGCCGAGCTCGGCGATGCGCGCCGGTGCCTCGGGCGTGGGCACCAGCTCGAGGGTCAGACCGAGCAGGTCGCAGGCCGACCGCGCGATGTAGACATCGGTGGGGAAGGAGTCGGGGTCGGTCAGCACGGTGCTGCGACCCGGGCGCATCCGCGAGGCGGCGACGATCGTCTTGAACAGGTTGACCGACGTCGAGTCGGTCACCACGACCTGGCCCGGACCGGCCCCGACCAGCTCGCCGATCCGGTCACCCACCCGCTCCGGGGCTCCCCACCAGTCGGACTCGTTCCAGGCGCGGATGAGCTGCTCGCCCCACTGCCGCGACACCACGTCGGCGGCCGTCTCGGCGGCCGCGATCGACAGCGCCCCGAGCGAGTTGCCATCGAGGTAGATCACGCCCTCGGGTATGCGGAAGGCGCTGCGACGGTCGGTGTGGGCGTGCTGCGCGTCGAGGTCCTTGGCGCGGGCGGCGAGGTCGGTCATGTCCGCAACCTATCGGGGCGGAGCCGGCCGTCGTCAGGGCCCCGGGCCACCGATCTGGATCAGTCGGGTAGCACCATGAACAGCACGGGGAGGTGGTCTGCCGGCAACCACCAGGGGCGGCCCGCGCCGACCACCTGCCACCCGGTGCGACGGTAGAGCTCGACGGCTGACGCGGTCTCCTGCACGACGTCGAGCACGGGCGTGCGTCCCGACGCGCGGATCGCGCCCACAGCGGTACCGAGCAGCGCCTTGCCCACGCCGCGACCCGCCACCGTGTGGTCGACGAACAGCACCGCTACGGCGGCCAGCTCCTCGCGGGGCCTGCCGCTGCCGGCGACCCAGAGGTCGGCCTCCAACCCCGGCTCCACCCGCGAGACCGCGACGTGCCCGACCACGCGTCCGTCGAGCTCCGCGGTCCACGCAGCGTCCTCGTCGGCGCGGGCGATGAAGTCCTCGACGGGAAACGGCAGCGGCCAGTTCTGCGGGTAGCCCGAGTGCAGCCGCTGCGCCGCGAGCACGTCCGCCAGCACGGGGATGTCCTGCGGGCTCCGCGCGCGGACGACGACCTGACTCATGCCGCCACTGTAGGTCGGGCGCGGGGCGGGGCGTCGTGGCTGTCCGGCCGGTCGTAGCATTCCCGGCGTGACCGCCCAGCCGACCATTGGAGTCCTCGCCGTCCAGGGCGACGTGCGAGAGCACCTGTATGCCGTGGAGCAGGCGGGCGCGCGGGCCACCACCGTGCGCCGCACCTCCGAGCTGGACGCGGTCGACGCGTTGATCATCCCGGGCGGGGAGTCCACGACGATGGACAAGCTGGTCCGCGCCTTCGAGCTGCGCGACCCGCTGCGCGCGAGGCTGGGTGCCGGCATGCCGGCATACGGGTCCTGTGCGGGCATGATCATGCTCGCGGACCGCATCGCCGACGCCCGACCAGACCAGCAGACCCTTGGCGGCCTGGACATCACGGTGCGCCGCAACGCCTTCGGTCGGCAGGTCGACTCCTTCGAGGAGGACCTGCACATCCGCGCCATCGGCGGGGCACCGATGCGAGCCGTGTTCATCCGTGCACCCTGGGTCGAGGAGGTGGGCGAGGGCGTCGAGGTGCTGGCCCGCGTCGAGGACGGTCCGGCCGCAGGTAGGATCGTCGCCGTTCGTCAGGGGTCGGTGATGGCCACCTCCTTCCACCCGGAAGTGACCGGTGACCACCGGTTCCACCAGTTGTTCGTCGAGATCGTGAGAGGCAACGCATGAGCGGCCACAGCAAATGGGCAACCACGAAGCACAAGAAGGCTGCCATCGACGCGAAGCGGGGCAAGCTCTTCGCCAAGCTCATCAAGAACATCGAGGTCGCGGCGCGCACCGGCGGCGGTGACGTCACCGGCAACCCGACGCTCTATGACGCCATCCAGAAGGCCAAGAAGACCTCGGTCCCCAACAACAACATCGACAACGCGGTCAAGCGCGGGTCCGGTGCGACCGCCGGCGGCGCCGACTGGGAGACCATCACCTACGAGGGCTACGCGCCCGGCGGTGTCGCGGTCCTCATCGAGTGCCTGACCGACAACCGCAACCGCGCGGCTGCCGAGGTCCGCACCGCCCTGACCCGTAACGGTGGACAGCTGGCCGACCCTGGTTCGGTCTCCTACGTCTTCGACCGCAAGGGCGTCGTCGTGATTCCCAAGGGGGACAAGACCGAGGACGACATCCTCGAGGTCGTGCTCGAGGCTGGCGCCGACGAGGTCAACGACCTGGGGGACGCCTTCGAGATCATCTCCGAGGCGAGCGACTTCGTCGCCGTCCGCAAGGCGATCCAGGACGCCGGCATCGACTACGACTCGGCCGAGGCCTCGTGGGTGCCCAACCTGCGTGTGCCGCTCGACGCCGACGGTGCCCGCAAGATGATCCGCGTCATCGAGGCGCTCGAGGACTCCGACGACGTGCAGGACGTGTTCGCGAACGGCGACATCAGCGACGACGTGCTCGCCGAGCTCGAGGATGACGACGAGTAGAGGGCGTGTTGCTGCGCTGGCAGGTGCGGACCGGTGTGTAGCGTTTGAACCGAACACCTGTTCGGACACGCCTTGGTCGGATATGAGGGAGCTTCTGTCGTGCGCGTACTCGGGGTCGATCCCGGCCTGACCCGGTGTGGCATCGGGGTGGTCGAGGGCGGTCGTGGTCGCCAGGTCCGCCTGATCGCCGTCGGCGTGGTGCGGTCACCGGCCACCGAGCCCACGGCCGAGCGGCTGCTCTACCTCCAGACCGAGCTCGACACCTGGCTCGACCGTTTCCAGCCGGACGCCATCGCCGTGGAGCAGGTGTTCGCGGACGTCAACGTCGCCAGCGTCATGCACACCATGCAGGCCTCGGCGATCCCGCTGTTGGCCGCTGCCCGCAGGGGGCTGCCCGTCGAGCTGCACACGCCGACCTCGGTCAAGGCAGCCGTCACGGGCTCCGGTCGCGCCGACAAGGCCCAGGTGACCGCCATGGTCACCCGGATCCTGCGGATGGAGTCCGCGCCCAAGCCCGCCGATGCCGCCGACGCCCTGGCCATTGCGATCTGCCACCTGTGGCAGGGCGCCGCGACCAACCGGCTCCAGGACGCCGCCCGCGCCGAACAGGCCCGTCTGCGGGCTGCGGTGGCCCGATGATCGCCTCGGTGCGCGGTCCGGTGCGTCACCTCGGCCTCGACCGGGTGGTCATCGAGGTCGGGGGAGTCGGCATGCTGCTGCACACCACACCGGCCACCGCGTCCGCCCTGCACCTCGGACAGGAAGCCCTGCTCGCGACCACCCTGGTCGTCCGCGAGGACTCGCTGACGCTCTATGCCTTCACGACCGACGACGAGCGTGACATCTTCGAACAGGTGCAGACCGTCTCCGGCGTGGGTCCCCGCATCGCCCTCGCGATGCTCTCGGTGCTGGCTCCCGACCGGCTGCGCGCCGCCGTGACGAGCGCCGACCTCGCCACCCTGACCAAGGTGCCCGGCATCGGCAAGAAGGGCGCCGAGCGCATCGTCCTCGAGCTGCGCGACAAGCTCGGTATGCCGTTCGGTGCCGCGGGTGCGACGACCGCGGTTCCCCCTGTGGGTGCCACCGCCTGGCGCGACCAGGTGGCCGAGGCGCTCGTCGGGCTCGGCTACTCCGCCAAGCAGGCCGACGATGCGGTCTCGAAGGCGGCCGACGCCGCGCCCGCGGGTGCCGACGTCTCGGCGATGCTCCGCGCGGCCCTGCGCGAGCTGGGGCGCTAGGCCATGGCTGACGGCTTCTCCTCGGAGATGTTCGAGGACTCCTCGATCGACGCGACGGCACGGGTGGTCGACACCGGGAGCGACGCGGACGAGCGCACGGTCGAGGCGGCCCTGCGCCCCCGTCGGCTCAGCGAGTTCACCGGCCAGACCCGAGTGTGCGACCAGCTGTCGTTGGTGCTCGAGGCGGCCAAGCGACGCGGCACGCCGCCCGACCACGTGCTGCTCTCCGGGCCCCCCGGGCTGGGCAAGACCACCCTGGCCATGCTCATCGGCACCGAGCTGGAACGCCCGATCCGGATCACCAGCGGACCCGCCATCCAGCACGCGGGTGACCTGGCCGCGGTGCTCTCCTCCCTGATGGAGGGCGAGGTCCTGTTCCTCGACGAGATCCACCGGATGTCTCGCTCGGCCGAGGAGATGCTCTACCTCGCGATGGAGGACTTCCGGGTCGACGTCATCGTCGGCAAGGGCCCGGGTGCCACCGCCATCCCGCTCGAGCTGCCGGCCTTCACCGTGGTGGGTGCCACCACCCGGGCGGGGCTGCTGCCCGCACCGCTGCGTGACCGGTTCGGCTTCACCGGACACCTCGACTTCTATGCCCCCGACGAGCTGGTCACCATCCTCGAGCGGTCCGCGCGGCTGCTGGAGGTCTCGGCCGACACCGACGGCATCACCGAGATCGCCCGGCGGTCCCGTGGCACACCCCGGGTCGCCAACCGGCTGCTGCGTCGGGTCCGCGACTGGGCCCAGGTGCACGGTCGGCAGGTCGTCGACGAAGAGGCCGCGCATGCCGCGCTGGCGCTCTTCGACGTCGACGACCGAGGTCTCGACCGCCTCGACCGGGCCGTCCTCGACTCGCTCTGCCGGCGCTTCGGCGGGGGACCCGTGGGCCTGTCGACGCTGGCCGTCGCCGTGGGGGAGGAGGCCGACACCGTCGAGACCGTCGCCGAGCCGTTCCTCGTCCGCGAGGGGTTCATCACCCGCACGCCCCGCGGTCGAGCCGCAACTCCTCTGGCGTGGCAGCACCTCGGCCTGACGCCCCCGCAGGGCTACACGGCCCAGCCCAGCCTCCCGCTCGACACCGGCGAGGGCCGCTTCGGCGCCTGACCCGCTCGAAGGTGGGCCACCGGCATACCCAAGGCTGGTGACCGCAAAGGTCATAATTGGAACGCAGCCACGGTGGGGCACGTTGGTCGGTATGCCGTGCGTCACCTACACTCGGGCGGTCCCCCGGCTGGAGTCGGGGACTTGCGCGTGCCCGACTGCGTGGCGCCGCACAAAGTCTGCCCCAACCCGAAGGGACTGCTCCATGACGTTAGGCATGCCGGCCACGCTGACGGCGGTCACGGCTTCTGGCGGCGGCTCGCCCGTGGCCAGCCTGCTGATCTTCGCGCTGCCCGTGCTGCTCATCCTGTTCATGGTGTTCAGCCAGCGTCGTCGTCAGCGCGAGGTCCAGTCTCTGCAGGCCACCCTGTCTGTCGGTGACGAGGTCACCACCACGTCGGGCCTCTACGGCACGATCAAGTCGCTCGACGACAGCACCGCCACCCTGGAGATCAGCCCCGGGGTCACCGTCCGCTTCGACCGGCGAGCCATTGGCACCAAGACGGTGTCCACCGGCCCGGCCGCACCCAGCACCACCGAGTAGAGGTCCCCGCACGTGGCAATCAACCCGCACAACCGCAAGCCGCTGAAGATCCTGTCAGCGCTGGCGGCCGTCACCCTCGGCCTCTACGGCCTCCTCTTCGCAGTCAGCACCTGGGGTGACGCGCAGTGGCAGCCCAAGCTCGGTCTGGACCTCGAGGGCGGCACCCAGATCGTGCTGAAGCCGGTCCTCATCGGCAACGCGAAGGTCACCAACGAGCAGCTGACCCAGGCGCGCGACATCATCGTGCAGCGCGTCGACGCCAACGGTGTCGCCGGCGCCGAGGTGACCACGCGCAACAGCCAGGACATCGTCGTGAGCATGCCGGGCACGCCCGACAAGGCCACCGAGGACGCCATCCGCAAGTCGTCGCAGATGCGGTTCCGCCCGGTGCTCGCTGCGGCGCCGGGGACGAACCAGCCCGCACCGACGACCACCCCCAGCGGGACCGCGACCGGAACGGGAACCGCCACCGGCACGGCCACGCCCGGCAGCGAGATCCCGACCGCCACCGGCACTGCCACGACGGCCAAGTCCGGTCTGCCCGGAGCGTTCGTCAAGGGCACCACCGAACCGACCCCCGGCGCGACGGCAACCCCCGGCGCGACGGCGACCACCGGAGCCGTAACGCCCACGACACCGGCGACCAAGCCGGTTGACGGGAGCGACCTCGCCTACGTCACCGACGCCCTCGCCAAGCAGTTTCAGGAGCTCGACTGCTCCAAGCCGGGCGTCCTCGACGGCCTCGAGGACATCCAGGACCAGCCGCTGGTCACCTGCACCGACGACGGCGCCGAGAAGTTCATCCTCGGCCCGGTCGAGGTCCGCGGCGACCAGATCAAGGACGCCGTGGCGGGCTACGTCCCGCTGTCGAACGGCCAGCCGTCCTCGCAGGTCGAGATCCGGCTGTCCTTCAACAGCAGCGGCACCAAGGACTTCGGCACCGTCACCAAGCGCCTGGTCAACCTGCCGGACCCGCGCAACCGGTTCGCCGTCACGCTCGACTCGAAGGTGCTGACTGCGCCCGTCGCGCAGGCTGCCATCCTCGACGGGCAGGCCAGCATCACCGGCCAGTTCACCATCGACTCGGCGCGCGACCTGGCCAACCAGCTCAAGTTCGGAGCGCTGCCGCTGTCCTTCACGCTGCAGACCCGTGACCAGATCAGCCCGACCCTGGGCAGCGAGCAGCTCAGGATGGGCCTGATCGCCGGCATCATCGGCTTCGCACTCGTCTTCCTCTACTCGCTCGCGCAGTACCGGGCGCTCGGCCTCGTGACGGTGCTGTCCATCGTCATCGCCGCCGGGCTGACGTACGTCGCGATCGCGCTCCTCGGGTGGTCGCACAACTTCCGGCTCGACATGGCCGGCGTGACCGGTCTGATCGTGGCCATCGGTGTCACCGCCGACTCGTTCATCGTCTACTTCGAACGCATCCGCGACGAGGTCCGTGAGGGACGGCCGCTGCGCGCCGCCGTCGACACGGGTTGGCGACGGGCTCGACGGACCATCTTCGCCGCTGACGGCGTGAACTTCCTCGCCGCCTTCGTGCTCTACCTGCTGGCGTCCTCGAACGTGCGCGGCTTCGCCTTCACCCTCGGGCTCACGACCCTGATCGACCTGCTCGTCGTGGTGCTGTTCACCCACCCGCTCGTGGCGATCCTGTCCGGTACCAAGTTCTTCGGCGGCGGGCACAAGTGGTCCGGTCTCGACCCGGAGCGACTCGGGGCCAAGGCCCACAAGGCCAGGTATGCCGGGCGTGGACGGGTCGCGATGCCGAAAACTGCCTCAGCCGTGAGCGATGGGAGCGCACTGTGATCAACTTCGCCGCACTGGGCAACGACCTCTACACCGGCAAGCGGTCGATCGACTTCGTCGGTCGCTACAAGCGCTGGTACGCCCTTTCCGGCGTGTTCTGCGCCATCGCGATCATCGGTCTGGTCTGGCACGGGCTCAACCTCAGCCTCGAGTTCCGCGGGGGCTCGGAGTTCCGGGTGTCGTCAGTCACCAACTCGACCAACTACGAGTCCCGAGCCAAGGACGCGGTGGGGACCATCCCCACCGCGGGCGCGGCTGAGGTGACCAAGGTCGGCACGAGCACCATCCGGGTGCAGACCGAGAAGCTGAACGAGGACGAGATCCGCTCGGTGCAGTCCGCCCTCGCCGGCGAGTTCAAGACCAGTACGAACGACGTGTCCGCGTCGTTCGTCGGTCCCTCGTGGGGTGCGTCGGTCAGCCAGCAGGCGCTCAAGGCCCTTGCGGTCTTCCTTGCCCTCGTGTCGTTGGTCATGGCCATCTACTTCCGCACCTGGAAGATGGCCGTCGCCGGCCTCGTCGCGCTGCTGCACGACCTCTTCATCACCGTGGGTGTCTATGCCCTTGCCGGGTTCGAGGTCTCGCCGGCGACCATGATCGGCTTCCTGACGATCCTCGGATACTCGCTCTATGACACCGTCGTCGTCTTCGACAAGGTGCGCGAGAACACGAACGAGGCCCTGGGCAACGGCCGGATGACCTACTCCCAGGCGGCAAACCTTGCGGTGAACCAGACCCTGGTGCGGTCGATCAACACGACGATCGTCGCTCTCCTGCCGATCGCCTCGATTCTCGTCATCGGCTTCCTCTACCTCGGCCCGGGAACGCTGCTCGACCTGGCTCTGGCCCTGTTCGTCGGAATCGCCGTCGGCGCCTACTCCTCGATCTTCATCGCGACGCCCCTGCTGGTGCACCTGCGCCTGAAGGAGCCCGCGGTCGCCGACCTGGAGAAGAAGGCCACCCGCTACCAGTCCCGCCACGGCGGGGTCGTGTCGTCCTCCGACGCCGCCCCGGTCCCGCACGAGCCGGACGCCGAGGAGCTTGCAGCTGCCGGCTCCGACCGTGAGTCCGTCTCCGCGACCGCACGCTCTGGTGGCGTCGTCCGCGAGACGCACAAGTACGCGACGAGTGGCCCGCGCAACCAGCCCAAGCGTCCCCCGAAGTCACGTCGATGAGTCCTTCCCGGTGCAGTGAGGCCGGCCGGTGAGCGCCACGCTCGCCGACCGGGTCAGCTCGCGGCTCCGGGACATCCAGGACTTCCCGAGCCCGGGGATCCTGTTCAAGGACGTCACGCCCGTCCTGGCTGACCCGGCGGTCTTCGGCGACGTCATCCGCGACATGGCGGACCGGCGCCGGGGGACCGTCGACGTCATCGTCGGCATCGAGGCTCGGGGCTTCATCTTCGGGGCGGCCCTGGCCCACGAGCTCGGAATCGGCTTCGTGCCGATCCGCAAGGCAGGCAAGCTCCCCGGCGAGGTGAGGGGCCTGACCTACGACCTCGAGTACGGCACGGCCACCATCGAGATCCACCAGGACGCGTTCGTCGGCGGGGAGAGGGTTCTCGTCGTGGACGACGTGCTCGCGACCGGTGGCACCGCGGAGGCCGCCTGCCGGCTGTTGGACGAGGCCGGCGCAACCGTAGTCGCCTTCGAAACCCTGGTCGAGCTGGCCTTCCTCCCGGGTCGAGACCGCTTGGTCGGGCGCGAGATCCACGCGACCGTGGTGGTCACGTAGGCTTCCGACATGACTGAGGACGTCGTCACCGGACCGGTGCCCACCGGTGCGTCCTCGGCGAACCGTGTGCGCGCCCGGCTGGCCAGGTTCGGCAGCAAGGGCGGCCCGACCAACCCGGTCCTCGAGCCGCTGCTCCAGACCGTCCGAGCCACCCATCCCAAGGCTGACCTGACCGTCATCGAGCGGGCCTACGTCGTCGCCGAAGAGGCGCACCGGGGCCAGCAGCGCAAGTCCGGTGATGCCTACATCACGCACCCCCTCGCGGTGACCACGATCCTCGCGGAGCTGGGCATGACCCCGGCCACGCTGGCGGCCGCGCTGCTGCACGACACGGTCGAGGACACGGCATACAGCCTCACGCAGCTGGAGAAGGACTTCGGGCGCGAGGTAGCGGTGCTCGTCGACGGCGTAACCAAGCTCGACAAGGTGACCTACGGCGACGCAGCACAGGCCGAGACGGTTCGCAAGATGGTCGTGGCGATGGCGCGCGACATCAGGGTGCTGGTCATCAAGCTCGCCGACCGCCTGCACAACGCCCGCACCTGGCGTTACGTCTCGGTCGAGTCCGCCCAGCGCAAGGCCCGCGAGACGCTCGAGATCTATGCCCCGCTGGCCCACCGGCTCGGCATGAACACCATCAAGTGGGAGCTGGAGGACCTGTCCTTCGCGACGCTCTACCCCAAGGTCTACGACGAGATCGTGCGACTCGTGGCCGAGCGGGCACCGGCGCGCGAGGAGTTCCTCTCCGGGGTCCGGGAGCAGGTCAGCGAGGACCTCAAGGGCGCCAAGATCAAGGCAACGGTGACGGGCCGGCCGAAGCACTACTACTCCGTCTACCAGAAGATGATCGTGCGGGGCCGCGACTTCGAGGACATCTACGACCTCGTCGCCGTGCGGGTACTGGTCGACTCGGTCCGAGACTGCTACGCCGCGCTCGGTGCCCTGCATGCGCGCTGGAACCCCCTGCCGGGGCGGTTCAAGGACTACATCGCGATGCCGAAGTTCAACATGTACCAGTCGCTGCACACCACGGTGATCGGTCCTGAGGGCAAGGCCGTAGAGATCCAGATCCGCACCCACACGATGCACCGCCGCGCGGAGTACGGCGTCGCGGCCCACTGGAAGTACAAGGAGGACGGCACCGCTCCGACTCCCGGTGCCAAGGACGGCGAGACCGGCCCCATCAACGACATGGCGTGGCTGCGACAGCTGCTCGACTGGCAGAAGGAGACTGCCGACCCGGGGGAGTTCCTCGACTCGCTGCGCTTCGAGATCAACGCCCGTGAGGTCTACGTCTTCACGCCCAAGGGCGAAGTGGTGGCGCTGCCTGCCGGCGCGACGCCGGTGGACTTCGCCTACGCCGTGCACACCGAGGTCGGCCACCACTGCATCGGTGGCCGCGTCAACGGACGCCTCGTGCCATTGGAGTCGACGCTCGAGAACGGCGACGTCGTCGAGGTGCTCACCTCCAAGGCCGATGGGGCCGGCCCCTCGCGCGACTGGCTGACCTTCGTCAAGTCGCCCCGGGCCCGCAACAAGATCAAGCAGTGGTTCTCCAAGGAGCGCCGCGAGGAGGCCATCGAGACCGGCAAGGACGCGATCGCCCGCGCCATGCGCAAGGAGGGCCTCCCGCTCCAGCGCCTGCTCACGGTCGACACCCTGACCGGCCTCGCGTCCGAGCTGCGCTACCAGGACATCGATGCCCTGTATGCCGCGGTGGGCGAGGGGCACGTGTCCGCCCAGCACGTCGTGGGCCGGCTCGTGGTCTCGCTGGGTGGCGAGGAGGGCGCGTCCGAGGACCTCGCGGAGGCGACCACACCGACCCGCTCGATGCGGCGACGCTCCGGCGACCCCGGTGTCGTCGTGGTCGGCACGGCCGACGTCTGGGTCAAGCTCGCTCGCTGCTGCACCCCGGTGCCGGGGGACCCGATCATGGGGTTCATCACCCGTGGCAATGGTGTTTCCGTGCACCGCACCGACTGCACCAATGCGGAATCCCTTCTCTCCCAACCTGATCGGATGATCGAGGTCGAGTGGGCACCGTCGTCCGCGTCGGTCTTCCTGGTGCAGCTGCAGGTCGAGGCGCTGGACCGCAATCGGCTGCTTTCCGACGTGACACGGGTGCTGTCGGACCAGCACGTGAACATCCTGTCCGCGTCGGTGCAGACCTCACGCGACCGGGTGGCGATCAGCAAGTTCACCTTCGAGATGGGTGACCCCAGCCACCTGGAACACGTCATGAAGGCGGTCCGCAAGATCGACGGCGTCTTCGACGTCTACCGGATCACCGGCACCAAGGCCACGGCCGCGAAGGCGTAACCGAAGTCCGGGCCGTGGTCACCAGCCGCTCCGCGGCTGGGTTCGCCCTCGGGCCTACCATCCGCCCTCCGCTTCGCTCCGGGCTCCCGCCATGCCCTCCACGTCCCTCCGGGCGAACCCAGCCACGAACCGGCCTGCGCGGATGTCGCCCGTGTGTCCGTCAGCCGCCGAACTCGTCGACGTTGCCGCGAGCCTGCGCCAGCCACTGCTCCTGCGCCTCGAGCTTGGCCTGCGCGTCCTTGACCTTCTTCTCGTTGCCGGACGCCTGCGCCTTGGCGAGGTCGTCCTTGAGCGAGGAGACCGACGCCTCGAGCTGGTCGACCATGCTCTGGGCACGGGCTGCGACCTCAGGGTTGGACTGCTTCCACCGCTGGTCATCGGCGTCGCGGACGCCCTGCTCGAGGCGCCGCATCGCCTTCTCCATGCGGTCCACGTCGCCGCGGGGCACCTTGCCAGCCGCATCCCACTTGTCCTGGAGTGCTCGCAGCGCAGCCTTGGCCGTCTCGAGGTCCTTGACGGGCAGGATGTTCTGGGCGCCCTTGAGCAGCTCCTCCTTGACAGCAAGGTTGCCGCGGAACTCCTCGTCTTCCTTGGCCGCGATCTCGTCCTTGGCCGCGAAGAAGGCGTCCTGGGCGGCCTTGAAGCGTTCCCACAGCGCGTCGTCGTCGGACCGTGAGGCCCGTCCGGCCTGGCGCCACCGGTCCATCAGCCGCTTGAACGCGCCGGCCGTCTGACCCCAGTCGGTGCTGGCCGACAGCGTCTCGGCCTCCTTGACGAGCTCCTGCTTGGCAGCCTTGGCCTCGGCCTGGGTGCCTTCGAGCTGGGCGAAGTGGACACGGCGTGCCTTGTCGAAGGCGTTGCGAGCCTGGCTGAACCGCTGCCAGAGGGCGCCCTCGGTCTCACGGTCGAGACGGGCACCCTCGCGCTGGTGCTTCTTCCAGTCGTCCAGCAGCTCGCGCATCCGGGCGCCGCTGCTCTTCCACTGGACCTTGCTCTCTGGCTGGCCGGCGATCTTCTCGGCCTCGGCCACGATCGCCTCACGCTCGACGGCGGCGGCGACCCGCGCTGCGTTGCGTTCGGCCGTCTCGGTGGCCTTGCGCGCTGCGACCAGGCCCTCGATCTCGGTGACCTTGGCGTCCAGGCCGGCCAGGTCGCCGACGACGTTCGCCTCGGCACAGTGTTCGCGCAGCTTGGCCAGGCCCTCGGTGGCATCCTTGGCGGACAGGTCGGTGTTGACCAGCCGCTGGTGCAGGAGGTCGGCCGAGGCGTACAGCTCGTCGAACTTGCGGGCGAAGTAGTGCAGTGCCTCGTCGGCGGTGGCCCCGGGGTAGGCGCCGACCTCACGCTCACCCTCGGCGGTCCGGACGAACACCGAGCCGTCCTCACCCACTCGACCGAAGGTCTCCGACGGAGGCCCGGGCGGCGCAGCGACGGTCAGGGCGGCCGGCTGCGCATGCGCGACCTTGCGCACCGCGGCCGGCGTCGGCATCGGGCTCGGCTTCGGGACCGGTCGGGGGACCGGCTTGGGCGCTGGTGCCGCAGCGGGCGCCTCAGCGGGCGCCTCAGCGGGCGCCTCAGGTGCCGTCTCGGCAACGGGCTCGGGAGCTGCCTCGGGCTCAGACGCGGAGGGTGCAGCCTCAGCGGCGGGCTCGGGAGCTGCCTCAGGCTCCGGTCCAGCCTCTGCGGCTGGCTCGGGAGCTGCCTCAGGCTCCGGTGCAGCCTCTGCGGCTGGCTCGGGCGTGGCCTCGGGTTCCGGCGCGGTCTCCGCTTCAGCAGCGGCCGCAACCTCAGTTTCGGCAGCTGCGGGGGTTTCGGGCGGAGGAGTGGGTGCGTCGGCGTCGGTACTGGGCTCGGAGTCGGGCTCGGTGTCGGCCGGGGGCATCTGCTCGGTCACGGGTCAGGCCTTCTTCTCGGTCACAGCAACCTTGAGGATGCTGATGGGTGCAGCCGGGGCGCCATCGGTGGCGCCACCGCTCACACCTGCTGCGGCAATCTTCTCGACAATATCCATTCCACCGGTCACCGTGCCGAAGATGGAGTAGCCGCCACCGTCGGTCGGGAGCTTGCTGTCCTTGTAGACCACGAAGAACTGGTCCGCGTTGCTGTTCGGGTCGGTGGTGCGAGCCATCGCCAAGGTGCCCTTGGGGTAGGTGCCGTCCTTGGGGGCGTTCTCGATCCCGTAGGTGTACCCGGGGCCGGTGCCGGTGCCACCGAGCGGGTCGCCGCACTGGAGCACGAAGATGCCCTCCGTGGTGATGCGGTGGCAGGGGGAGTCGGCGAAGTAGTTGGCCTTGGCCAGCCCGACGAACGACGCAACGGTCTGAGGGGCCTTGGCGCCGTCGAGCTGCAGCGTGATGTCGCCACAGTTGGTCGTCACGACGGCGGTGAAGGTCTTGCCGGCCGCGGTGGCCTTGTCGGGCTTCGCGACCTTCGCTGCCGCGGACGGGGGAGCCGGGGGCGCGCTGCACCCTGCGACCGCGGGGGTAGTGGCGGAGGGCGTGGTCGCCTTTGGTGCGGCTGCGGGTGTCGTGTCGTTGTTCAACTTGGCGGTCAGGAAGACGAAGCCGGCGACCACGGCGAGCACCGCGATCACCACCACCGCCACCTGGCGGTTGCGTTGTGCCTCACGTTCCTTCTGGGCGCGCTTGGCATCGACCTTGACAGCGCGGCGGCGCGCAGCAGCGCGTTCTTGTTCCCTCGTCACGCGCGCCAGTCTAGGCAGGACCCGCTGTGGCTAGGCTGCCGCCCGTGCTCACCGTCGCATTTCCGGCCCTTGCCTTCGACACCAACTGTTACGTCCTTGCCCCTGCTGCGGGCGAAGAGTGCGTGGTGGTCGACCCCGGTGTGGGCGTGGTGGAGACGCTGCGTGCCGTGCTCGCCGAGCACCGGCTGCGCCCTGCCGCGGTACTGCTCACCCACGGACATGTCGACCACGTCTACTCGGTGACGCCGGTCTGCGGCGCCGACACCGCGGCATACATCCATGCGGACGACCGCTATCGGTTGATGGACCTGCTCGGCAACGTCAACCCCGCCCTGCTCGGCATGCTCGAGCAGCAGTTCGGCACCAAGGCGACCTGGACCGAACCCAGCACCGTCGTCGAGATCGGTGACCGGACCACCCTCGAGCTGGCCGGGCTCAGCTTCGAGGTGCTGCACGCGCCGGGTCACACGGAGGGCTCGGTCATGTTCGCGGTGGACGCGGTGCCGGACGGGATTGCCGACCAGGTCGACGTCGACCGCACCCTGCTCAGTGGCGACGTGCTGTTCGCCGGGTCGATCGGCCGCACGGACCTGCCCGGCGGCAGCTCGGCGGCGATGACCCGCTCGCTGCGCGACGTCGTCCTGCCCCTCCCGGACACCACCCTCGTGCTCCCGGGGCACTACGAGGCCACCACGATGGACCGGGAACGGGCGACCAACCCCCATTTGCAAGGATTGGCCCCGTGAAGATCACCCCGATCAGCGGTTTCCCCGAGTACCTCCCGGCCCAGCGGATCATCGAGCAGCACTTCCTCGACGTCATCCGCCAGACCTTCGAGCTGCACGGGTTCCCGTCGATCGAGACCCGCGCGGTCGAACCCGTGGACCGGCTGGTCGGCAAGGGCGGGGATGCCGACAAGGAGATCTACGGCGTCACCAGGCTGGCTGACCGGTCCGAGGGGCGCAGCGACTCCGACGCCGAGCTCGGACTGCACTTCGACCTCACCGTGCCGTTCGCTCGCTACGTCCTGGAGAACGCCGGCCACCTCGCCTTCCCGTTCCGCCGCCACCAGATCCAGAAGGTCTGGCGCGGCGAGCGGCCGCAGGAAGGTCGCTACCGCGAGTTCACCCAGGCCGACATCGACGTGGTCGACGTCGGCGAGCTCGCGCCGCACTTCGAGGCCGAGATGCCCCTGGTCATCGCCGAGGTGTTCCGCAAGCTGCCGGTCGGCCAGATGGTCATCCAGGTCAACAACCGCAAGATCCCCGAGGGGTTCTACCTCGGCATCGGCATCGAGGACGTCGCCGGGACCCTGCGGATCGTCGACAAGCTCGACAAGATCGGCCCGGCCAAGGTCAAGGACCTCCTCGTCGAGGCGGGCCGCAGCCCCGAGCAGGCCGACCAGTGCCTCGCCCTGGCCGCGATCCGCTCTGAGGACCTGTCCTTCGTCGACCAGGTGCGGGCGCTCGGTGTCGAGCACCCGACGCTCGACGAAGGCCTCGACGCGTTGGCCGCCGTCATCCAGGCCGGGATCGACAACGCGCCCGGCGCGCTCGTCGCCGACCTCAAGATCGCGCGCGGACTCGACTACTACACAGGCACCGTCTACGAGACCCAGCTCGTCGGGTTCGAGTCCTGGGGCTCGTTCTGCTCGGGGGGGCGCTACGACTCGCTCGCCTCCGACGGCAAGACCACGTACCCCGGTGTGGGCATCTCGATCGGCGTCTCGCGCCTGCTCGGCTTGCTCATCGGCAACGGCCTGCTCCGGTCCAGCCGGTCGACTCCCGCCTGCGTCCTCGTCGCCGTCAACGACGAGGAGACGCGCGCCGGCTCCACCCGGGTCGCGACCGAGCTGAGGGCACGCGGCATACCGTGCGAGGTGGCGCCCAAGCCCGCCAAGTTCGGCAAGCAGATCAGGTATGCCGAGCGGCGGGGGATCCCGTACGTCTGGTTCCCGGGGGCGGGCGAGCAGGGCGATCAGGTCAAGGACATCCGTTCCGGCGACCAGGTCGACGCGGACCCGACGGCGTGGGAACCTCCGACCCAGGACCTGCGCCCGCAGATCATCCGCGCGGAGAGCTGAGCACCCATGGACGCCACCCGACCGCTGACCGACACCCGCGCGAGCGGCGTGCAGCTGCACATCACCTCGCTGCCCGGCGGGCGGCTCGGGCAGCCGGCGCGCGACTTCGTGGACTGGCTCGTCGAGGCGGGACAGTCCGTGTGGCAGGTGCTGCCGGTCTCGATCCCCGACAAGCACCGGTCGCCCTACAAGTCACCGTCAGCCTTCGCCGCGTCGCCTGCGCTGCTGGAGGAGCCCGACGCGCCGGTCACCAAGCAGGAGATCGACGACTTTGCCGCACGAGAGGCCTACTGGGTCGAGTCGTGGACCTCGTTCGGGGGAGACCTCGCCGACCAGGTCCGGTTCGACCGTGAGTGGTCGGCGCTGCGCGCCTACGCCCACGACCGGGGCATCAAGATCCTCGGTGACGTCCCCATCTACGTCGCCCCCGATGCCGCCGACGAGCGCGCGTGGCCGCAGTTCTTCCGTACCGACGGCGTCTCTGGCTGCCCGCCCGACGCGTATGCCGCCACCGGCCAGCTCTGGGGCAACCCGCTCTACCGCTGGGACGTGCTGCGCGACGACGGCTACACCTGGTGGATCGAGCGGCTGCGGCGGACGTTCGCGCTGTTCGACCTCGTCCGGGTCGACCACTTCCGCGGGTTCGCGGCCTACTGGGCCATCCCGGCCGGTGACCAGACCGCCCTCAACGGCAAGTGGGAGCAGGGTCCGGGCCGGGAGGTCTTCGACGCCGCCCTGGCCGCCCTCGGCCCGCTGCCCGTCCTCGCGGAGGACCTCGGTGACATCGACCAGCCCGTCATCGACCTGCGCAAGGCACTCGGGTTCCCCGGCATGGCGGTCCTGCAGTTCGCCTTCGAGCCGGCCTACGAGTACAACGCCCACGACCCGGAGAACCACGAAGCCAACCAGGTCGTCTACACCGGCACCCACGACAACGACACGGTCTGCGGCTGGTGGTGGGACCTGCCCGACCACCGCAGGCAGCTGGCCCGGGAGGCCTGTCGGCAGACCGGGGTCGGCACCGACGTCGATGCAGAACCGTCGTGGGGCTTCATCGAGCTGGCCCTGCGAGGACCGTGCGGGCTGTCGATGATGCAGGCCCAGGACGTGCTCGCCCTCGGGTCGCAGGCCCGCATGAATGCACCGGGCGTCGAGGGTGGCTGGTCGTGGCAGATGGAGCCGGGCGCGCTGACGGCCGACCACGCCGCGCGGCTGCGCGCCCTGACCGAGGCCTCAGGCCGCGCTCTTCGCTGACACCGGCGGACGCAGCCCGGTGTCCTTCAGCTCGAGCAGCGCCAGCGACCGGATCGTCGCCTCGTCGCCACGCCGCCAGGCGCCAGTGGGGTCCGAGGAGATGGCGGCGAGCTTGCGCATCGGCTGCCCTGCCATCGCCCGCAGGGCGAACAGGTCGAGATCGGCCGCGTTGTCGATGAACCGTTGTGCGGCACTGGCGCGGCGCACGAACCGTCCGCGCAGCACCAGCCAGACCAGCCCGACGATGATGATCGGGACGAGGGCGGTGACCCAGCCCAAGATGTTGGCCAGCTTCGTCACCGCGTCGACGAGGTCGGTGCCGGCCTGCTCGATCGTCGTCCCCGCCCCGCTGACCTGCCGGAACGGCGCAGCGATCTTGTCGCCGACCAGCGGGACGTCACGCACCGAGTCGCCGGCACTGGTCATCTGGTCACGGAACCCCGAACCCGCCGTCTGGAGCTGGCGACCCGGGGCGGCGAGCTCCATCGTCGTGTCGTGGACCAGTCGTCCCACCCAGGCCCACAGGGAGACCCAGACGAGGATTCCCACGTCGGCGAGGATCTGGACGGTGCGGCGGCCCGGCAGGTCTGCATAGAGCTTCATGCCGCCTAGACTCCCATCCGTGCCACCCTCGAGCGCGGTCGAGCGCGCGGCCCGCGGCTGGCTGAACCACCTCGACGTGGAGCGCGGCGTCGCCGCCAACACGCTCAAGTCCTACCGGCGCGACCTGGCCCGCTATGCGGCATACCTTGCTGCGAAAGGGGTCAACGACCCCGCATCGATCACCGAGGCGCACGTGAGCGACTTCCTCGCCACGCTGCGCGAAGGGACCACCGACCACCCGCCGCTGGCCGCTTCGTCGGCGGCGCGGACGCTCGTAGCGGTCCGCGGCTTCCACCGGTTCCTGGTCCTCGAGGGCGACCTGCCGACCGACCCGGCCTCGGCAGTCAGCCCGCCCCAGCCACCCGCGCGCCTGCCCAAGGCGATCAGCATCGAGGACGTCGAACGCCTGCTGGAGGCTGCCAGCCTGGGAGACACGCCTGCGGCGCTGCGCGACCGGGCCCTGCTCGAGGTGCTCTACGGCACCGGCGCGCGCATCTCCGAGGCGGTGGGCCTCGACGTCGACGACATCGACACCGAGGAGGGGGTGGTCCGGCTGTTCGGCAAGGGCAGCAAGGAGCGCATCGTCCCCCTCGGCTCGTATGCCGCGCAGGCCATCGGCGCGTACCTCGTCCGGGGACGCCCCACCTTTGCGGTGAAGGGCAAGGGGACGCCCGCGGTGTTCCTCAACCAGCGGGGGAGTCGGCTGTCGCGACAGTCGGCCTGGTCGGTCATGCGGGCCGCGGCCGAGCGGGCTGACCTGGGCGGGCACCTGTCCCCGCACACCCTGCGGCACTCGTTCGCCACCCACCTGCTCGACGGTGGCGCCGATGTCCGGGTTGTCCAGGAGCTGCTGGGACACGCCTCGGTGACCACGACGCAGATCTACACCCTGGTCACGGTGCAGCGACTGCGTGAGGTGTACGCACAGAGTCACCCCCGTGCCCGCTGATAGGGTCGTGCCGATCAGCGCGAGGCTGACCGACGAACGCAAACTCACCGGGAGTGAAACGCCTGTGGAATCTGAGGTGACCACCCAGGAGCAGTCGCCGCCCACCCAGTTGGGCGCCACCTCCGAGTCGGCCCCCAACGGCGATGGTCGTGACCACGCCCACCTTCCCGGCACCGAGTCCGCCGGTGCTGGGCAGCTCGGTCCGACGGGACGCCCGATGCCGGTCTTCCCCGACCCGCCGCCGCTGGCCGCCCACGGCCCGGCCCGGATCATCGCCATGTGCAACCAGAAGGGTGGCGTCGGCAAGACGACGACGACCATCAACCTCGGTGCCGCCCTGGCCGAGGTCGGCCGTCGCGTGCTGCTCGTCGACTTCGACCCACAGGGTGCGCTCTCCGTGGGCCTCGGCGTCCGCGCCAACGAGCTCGACGTGACCATCTACAACCTGCTGGTCGAGCGCGGTCACGACGTCCGCGACGTCATCCAGCCCACGGCGACCGAGAACCTCGACGTCATCCCGGCCAACATCGACCTGTCCGCCGCTGAGGTCCAGCTGGTCGGTGAGGTCGCCCGCGAACAGATCCTCGCGCGTGTGCTGCGACCGGTGATGGACGACTACGACGTCATCATGATCGACTGCCAGCCCTCGCTCGGGCTGCTCACCGTCAACGCCCTGACTGCGGCGCACGGCGTGGTGATCCCGCTCGAGTGCGAGTTCTTCGCCATGCGTGGTGTCGCCCTGCTCGTCGAGACGATCGACAAGATCACCGACCGGCTCAACCCGCGCCTGCAGGTCGACGGCATCCTCGCGACGATGTACGACTCGCGCACCCTGCACAGCAAGGAGGTCGTGCGCAGCGTCGTCGACCACTTCGGCGACCAGGTCTTCCACACGGTGATCAGCCGCACGGTGAAGTTCCCCGACGCGACCCTGGCTGCCGAGCCGATCACGACCTACGCGTCGACGCACGCCTCCGCGGCGGCATACCGGCAACTCGCCCGAGAGCTGATCGCCCGTGGTGGGGCGGCCTGACCAGGTGAGTCAGGAGGTCATCGCCACTGCCCCGGGAGGCGCGGTGCAACCCGACGACGCCCTCGACCGGGCCGACGTCTCGAGGCCCGCCGATGTCTCGGTGCCGGCCGACGCGCCAGTGACGCGTGAGTCGGACCAGTCGGCCCTGACGCCCGGTGGGGTGATCACGCGCCGCGGGGGTTCGACGCCGTTCGAGGTGCACCTGGACAACTTCTCCGGGCCTTTCGACCTGCTCCTCGGCCTGATCAGCAAGCACAAGCTCGACATCACCGAGATCGCCCTCGCCAAGGTCACCGACGAGTTCATCGCCCACATCAAGGCGGCCCAGTCCTCCGACACGGAGTGGGACCTGGGCCAGGCCTCCGAGTTCCTGCTGATCGCCGCGACCCTGCTCGACATCAAGTCCGCCCGGCTGCTCCCGCAGACCGGCCCGCAGGACGAGGAGGACCTCGCCCTCATCGAGGCGCGCGACCTGCTCTTTGCTCGGTTGCTGCAGTACCGCGCGTTCAAGGACATCGCCTTCACGTTCGGGGAGCGGATGGCCACAGCCGGCCGGATGACGCCGCGGCAGGCCGGGCTCGAGCCCCAGTTCGCCAGGCTCCTGCCCGAGCTGATCATGGGCATCACGCCCGAGCAGCTGGCCATGATCGCCGCCCGCGCGATGGTGCCCAAGATCGCGCCGAGCGTCGGCATGGACCACCTGCACGCCCCCCAGGTCAGCGTGCGCGAGCAGGCCGGCATCCTCGGGGCCAGGCTGCGCGCCGAACGGGTCTGCTCGTTCCGGGCGCTGGTCGCCGACGCCGACTCGACGCTGGTCATCGTGGCCCGGTTCCTCGCCCTGCTCGAGCTGTTCCGCGAGGCGGCGATCGCCTTCGAGCAGGCCGAGGCACTGGGTGAGCTGACCGTCCGCTGGACCGGCGACGACGAGGGCGAGATCGAGGTCAGTGACGAGTTCGACGAGTTCGACCACGACACCGACATGACTGACGAGGACGCAACCGATGGGAAGGCCGACGATGAGTGAGCTGGAGGTCGTGCCCGACCGCGAGCCCAACAGCAACGAGTCCGAGCTCGAGCGTGACGACGGCATCGAGGCCCCTGCAGACGGTGCGGCCGACGAGCAGTTCGCCTTCGACGTCAACGACTTCCCCGGGGGCGCCCGAAGCGCCATCGAGGCCGTGCTGATGGTCGTCGACGAGCCGATCACCGAGATCTCGCTGGCCTCGGCGCTCGAGCTGCCCGTGGACGACGTCCGTGGGCACCTCACCGAGCTCGAGGCGGAGTATGCCGCGCAGCAGCGTGGCTTCACCCTGCGGTCCGTGGCGGGCGGCTGGCGGATCTACAGTCGGTCCGACTACGCGCCGGTCGTCGAGAAGTTCCTGCTCGACGGGCAGCAGGCCAAGCTGACGCAGGCATCATTGGAGACGTTGGCGGTCATCGCCTACCGCCAGCCCATCTCGCGGTCGCGGGTGAGCGCGGTCCGCGGCGTCAACGTCGACGGCGTGGTCCGCACCCTGCTGAACCGTGGGCTCATCGAGGAGCTCGGCGCCGACGGCGACGGCGGCGCCTTCCTCTACGGCACGACCGACTACTTCCTCCAACGCCTCGGCCTCGGCAGCATCGACGAGCTGCCTGCCCTGGCGCCCTACCTCCCCGAAGTCGACGTGCTCGACGAGATCGCAGAACAAGGACGCGGATGACACCCCCACGCAGCAGAGGCCCAGCAGGATCCGGCTCAGACCGACCCGGAGGTGGTCGCCCGCGCTCCGGTGGTCAGGGCGGCTCCCGTGGCGGGCAGGGCGGCGGTCGGACCGGCGCCCCCCGAGGAGGGGGCCCGAACGCCTCCGAGGGCGGCCGTCCCGAGCGACCGCAGCGCGGCAGCTCCGGCACGACCAAGAAGAGCCAGCCGACCCGGGTTCCCCAGGAACGCGCCACTCCCGACATCGACATGCACGACCCCGACGGGATCCGGCTGCAGAAGCTCCTCGCCGCCGCCGGCGTCGGGTCGCGACGGGTCTGCGAGAACCTCATCACGGCCGGCCGGGTCGAGGTGGACGGAGTCATCGTCAACGAGCTCGGGGTCCGCATCCGTCCTGACCAGACGGTCCACGTGGACGGGGTCAAGGTGCAGCTCGACGAGAGCCGCGTCTACTTCGCCTTCAACAAGCCGCTGGGCGTCGTCACCACGATGAACGACGAGCTCGGGCGGATCAGCATCGGCGACTACGTCGGTGACCGCAACGAGCGGCTGTTCCACGTCGGGCGGCTCGACGCCGACACCGAGGGCCTGCTGATCCTCACCAACGACGGCGAGCTCGCCCACCGCCTGCAGCATCCGCAGTACGGCGTGCTCAAGACCTACCTCGCCCAGATCCGCGGCCCGGTGCCGCGCGACATCGGCAAGCAGCTCCGCGAGGGCGTCCAGCTCGAGGACGGACCGGCGTCGGTCGACTCGTTCAAGGTGGTCGACTCCCAGCCGGGCAAGGCCCTGGTCGAGGTGATCCTGCACGAAGGTCGCAAGCACATCGTGCGTCGGCTGCTCGACGCGGTCGGTCACCCCGTGCTCAGCCTCGTGCGGGTGCAGGTCGGACCGATCTACCTCGGCGACACCAAGCCGGGCAAGATGCGCAAGCTCAACAAGGCCGAGGTCGGCCAGCTGTACTCCGCAGCTGGAATGTGAGCGCAGCCAAGCGCGGGCGTCGGTAGCCTTCCCGACGTGACCACCAGCGTCCGCATCGTCGGCACCGGCCTCATCGGCACCAGCCTGGGCATCGCCCTGACCCGTGCCGGGTATGCCGTCGTGCTCGCCGACCCTTCACCCACCGCGGTCGCCCTGGCCCGTGACCTGGGCGCGGGTTCGGTTGCGGACCAAGCGGATCCGGCACCGGATGTCGTCGTGGTGGCTGCTCCGCCGGACGTAGCCGGTGCCGTGGTCGCCGACGAGCTCACCGCGTGGCCCGACGCCGTCGTCACGGACGTGGCATCGGTCAAGGTCGCGGTGCTCGAGGACGTGCGCCGCCGCGGCGCAGACCTGACCCGGTATGCCGGGTCGCACCCGATGGCGGGCCGCGAACGTTCCGGTGCGGTGGCCGCCCGAGGTGACCTGTTCGACGGGCGCGCCTGGGTGGTCGTCCCGAACGACCAGTCGTCCGACGCTGCCATCGCAGCAGTCAAGGACATCGCAATCGCCGCAGGGGGCACCGTCTCGACGATGAGCCCGGCCGAGCACGACGCCGCCGTCGCTGTCGTCTCCCACGTGCCCCAGCTGGCGTCGTCGCTCGTCGCTGGACGGCTGCGTGACCTCACCGATCCCGCAGTGGCCCTGTCTGGGCAAGGGATTCGCGACGTCACGAGGGTGGCCGCCAGCGACCCTCAGCTGTGGACCCAGATCCTGGCCGGTAACGCCGCGGCTGTACGCGAGGTCCTCGCCCACGTGCACACCGAGCTGACCGAGGTCATCGGTGCGCTCGACGTCCTGGCGGACGGCGACGGCGTCGGTGCCCGTGAGGTGCTCGCCCGGATCGTTGCCCAGGGCAACGCCGGCCACGCGCGGATCCCGGGCAAGCACGGTGCTGCGCCCACGGCATACAGCGTCGTCGTGGTGCTCGTGCCCGACCAGCCCGGCGAGCTCGCCCGGCTCCTGCACGACGTCGGCGACGCCGGCGTCAACCTCGAGGACCTGCACCTCGAGCACGGCATGGGGCAGCCGTTCGGGCTGGCCGAGATCTCGGTGCTGCCCGCGGTCGCGGAGCGGCTCGGCGAGGAGCTGTCCACGCGTGGTTGGCGACTGCACGGCTGACGCCACCAGCGAATAGGCTCATCGGCCATGAGCAGCAAGCACCTCGTCGTAGCAGTCGACGGCCCCTCAGGCTCGGGCAAGTCCAGCGTCTCGCGCGCTGCCGCCAAGGCCCTGGGTGTCGGCTACCTCGACACCGGGGCGATGTACCGCGCGGTCACCTGGTGGTGCCTGGAGGAGGGCATCGACCTCACCGACCAGGAGGCCGTCGCCCAGGCGACCCGCGACATCCCGCTGGAGATGGGCACCGACCCGGCCAGCCCGAGCGTGCACGTGGGCGGTCGGGAGATCGAGGACGACATCCGCACGACCCGCGTGAGCGAGGCCGTGTCGAAGGTCGCCACCAACACCTTGGTGCGTCCACTGCTGCAGCAGCTCCAGCGTGACCTGATCGACCAGGTCGCCACCGAGACCGGGGGAGTCGTGGCCGAGGGGCGCGACATCACGACCGTGGTCGCCCCTGACGCCGACGTGCGCATCCTGCTGACGGCCAGCGTCGAGGCGCGGTTGCGACGACGCTCGAAGGAGCTGCACGGGCACGCCGCCGAGCACGCGGTCGAGGCGACCCGCGACCAGATCGTGCGTCGTGACGCCGACGACTCGACGGTCTCGGACTTCATGGAGGCTGCCGAGGGCGTGACGTTGGTCGACACCTCCGACCTCGACTTCGAGCAGAGCGTCGACGCCCTGCTCGACGTGGTGCGGAGCGAGGCGCCGGACAAGGTCCCTGCGTGAGCGATGCCGGGCACCGCTCCGGGCCACGGGCCCAGGCCGGCTCGGGTCGACGGGCGTTGGCAGCGGTTGGTCCGCCGCCGTCGTGGCGGGTGCGGATCAACATGGTCGTCGGGCGGGCGCTGTTCGGTGTGCTCTACCGCGTCACCGTCGTCGGGCGCGGCAGGGTGCCCAAGGTCGGCCCGGTCGTGTTCGTGGCCAACCACGCAGGCTTCCTCGATGGTCCGATGCTGCCCGCCCTGGCGCCGCGACCAACGTCCGTCCTCGTCAAACGGGAGATGTTCAAGGGACCGTTGGGTGCGTTCCTGACCTTCATCGGCCACATCCCCGTCACCCGGAACTCCAGTGACCGCCAGGCACGGACGGCCGCCGTGGCCATCCTGCAGGCCGGAGGAGCGGTCGGCATCTTCCCCGAGGGGACCCGTGGGCGCGGGGACGTCGCAACCGTCCAGCAGGGCGCCGCCTGGCTGGCGCAGCAGGGTCAGGCCCAGGTCGTGCCGGTGGCCTTCCTCGGCACTCGGGCCACCGGCGCCACCAAGGGCTCGCTCCCGCGACCGGGCGCCCGGATGGTCGTCGAGTTCGGGGAGCCGATCGAGCTGCCGCTGGACCCCCACCTGACCGGTCGCCAGCGCCTGGCGGCAGCCAGTGGGACGCTGCGCGAGGCCCTCGCCACGCACGTCCGGGAATCCGAGCAGCGCCACCAGGTGTTCCTCCCTGCGGACGATGGCCGCCAGGGTGCAGACGCCGAGGCATGAGGCCGCTGTCCTGACCGGTCGCAAAAGTGCGCGACAATGTAGGGCGGCCACGCGGCATACCTGCTCGCGGTCCGGCCCCCACGAACAACGCAAGGAAACCACGAAGTGAGCGAGAACCTGACCGACGACTCCGCCGTCGAGCGCGCCCTGCGCGTCGGACTGGAGGAGTTCGACCTCAGCGAGGAGGACCGCTCCCTCGTCGACGGCGAGTACGACGAGGACGGCTATGCCATCGTCGACGGCCCCCTGCCCGTCGTCGCTGTGGTGGGCCGCCCGAACGTCGGCAAGTCCACCCTCGTCAACCGCATCCTCGGCCGCCGCGAGGCTGTCGTCGAGGACGTTCCCGGAGTGACCCGCGACCGCGTGGCCTACGACGGCGAGTGGACCGGTCGCCGGTTCACCCTCGTCGACACCGGCGGCTGGGAGATCGACGCCACCGGCATCCACCTGCGCGTCGCCGAGCAGGCCGAGGTGGCCGTGGACCTCGCCGACGTCGTCATGTTCGTCGTGGACGCCACGGTCGGCGCCACCGACGACGACGAGGCCGTCGTCAAATTGCTTCGCCGCTCCGGCAAGCCGGTCATCCTGGTCGCCAACAAGGTGGACGACCAGCGCACCGAGGCCGACGCCGCGGCCCTCTGGAACCTCGGCCTCGGCCAGCCCTGGCCCGTCTCTGCCCTGCATGGTCGGGGGAGTGGCGACGTCCTCGATGCCGTCCTCGACGTGCTGCCGACCATCTCGGCCAACGCCGACGCCTACCAGCGAGGCGGCCCGCGTCGGGTTGCCCTGGTCGGGCGCCCCAACGTCGGCAAGTCCTCGCTGCTCAACAAGCTGGCCGGTGAGGACCGCGTCGTCGTGGACCAGGTCGCCGGCACCACGCGTGACCCCGTCGACGAGTTCATCGAGCTCGGCGGCAAGACCTGGCGCTTCGTCGACACGGCCGGCATCCGCCGTCGGGTGCACCAGGCGCGTGGGGCCGACTTCTACGCCTCGCTGCGCACCCAGACGGCCCTCGAGAAGGCTGAGGTCGCCGTCGTCCTCATCGACGCCGAGCAGTCCATCGCCGAGCAGGACGTCCGCGTCGTGCAGCACGTGATCGACGCCGGCCGCGCGCTCGTCGTGGCGTACAACAAGTGGGACCTGCTCGACGAGGAGCGTCGCCACTACCTCGAGCGCGAGATCGAGCGTGAGCTCGTCCAGGTGCCGTGGGCGCCGCGCGTCAACATCTCGGCCAAGACCGGTCGCTCGGTCGAGAAGCTCGTGCCGGCGCTGGAGCGGGCCCTCGAGTCGTGGGACTTCCGCGTGCCGACGGGTCGGCTCAACGCCTTCTTCGGCGAGATCGTGGCCGCCCACCCGCACCCGGTGCGTGGCGGCAAGCAGCCCCGCATCCTCTTCGCGACCCAGGCCTCGACCCGCCCGCCGCGGTTCGTGATCTTCGCGTCCGGCTTCATCGAGGCCGGCTACCGCCGCTTCCTCGAGCGTCGCCTGCGCGAGGAGTTCGGCTTCGAAGGAACCCCGATCGAGGTGTCCGTCCGCGTGCGCGAGAAGCGCAAGCGCAAGTAGCCGGCGGCACGGCATACCGATTTCAAGCGGAGGTATGCCGTGCGCTAAGGTTTCGTTCGCTCCCGCGGTCCTGCTTCGGCTGGATTTTGCGTGGGCAAGCCACGGGCTGTGGCGCAGCTTGGTAGCGCACTTGACTGGGGGTCAAGGGGTCGCAGGTTCAAATCCTGTCAGCCCGACTAACGGGGTCCGACTTGTCCACACACTTCGGACCCCGTTTTCATGCCCGCAGAACACCACCTCTGCCTCCTGGGGATCGCAACCCGTCGGAGGCGCTCCTACCAACCGCGCTCACACTCGGACTCCTGGGCCTTGCCGTCCTCCCGCAGGGCACTGGCCGGTTCCTCACCCGGCGAGGGGCCAGGTCCCTCTGGAAGGCCAACCCGTCTTTGGCCCTGCCGGTGGAGTCCTCGCTGAGCGCAGACGGGCTGCGTTTCCAGAACGCGTCGAGCGAGACCCGCCACGACTGGTCTGCCTTCTCGGGCTGGATCGAGTCCGAGAGCGTGATCGTGTTGTGCCTCAGCAACTTCAAGGGGGCCTTCCTCACCCTGCCCACGCGGGCGATCACCGGTGCTGACGTTCACCAACGCCTGCGCGCCCTCCTGATCGAACACCTCGGGCCAGCCTTGGTCACGCGTGGCCAGGTCAGGTCGCAGCAGCTGCACCACAAGGCCAGCGCCTGAACAAGGTGACGCGGTCCAGTACCGGCGGGCGCGCCCCTCAACCAGTGGCGCTGGCGCCGGATCTCGCTCGTGATGCTGGGCCTCGGCCTGGTCAACCTGGTCGGGTTCCGGCCTACGGGTACGGGCGGCACTTCAGCTTCGGCTGACCGGCGCACGAGGCGAGGGGGATGACGAGGCGGCTACGGTCAGGCCCATGAGGGCGGCCGTCTACACCGAGTACGGAGGACCGGACGTCGTCCACGTGATCGACGTCGAGGCACCCCGACCCGGACCGCACGACCTGCTGGTCCGGATCCACGCAACGACCGTGAACCGCACCGACTGCGCCTTCCGCGCCGGAGCACCGACGTTCGCACGGATCTTCTACGGGATCCGCGGCCCGAAGGCGAAGGTCCTCGGGTGCGAGTTCGCCGGGACCGTCGTGGGGACGGGTGCATCGGTCACGGCGTTTGCCGTGGGAGACACGGTGTTCGGCTACGTCGAGGGTCCGTTCGGCGCCCGTGCGGAGCTGTTGGCGCTGCCGGAGAGTGGTTCGGTCGCGCGGATCCCGCCGAACCTCACGTTCGAGCAGGCCGCCGTCGGCACCGAGGGTTCGCACTACGCACTGGGCATGATCAGGGCAGCCCGGGTGCAGGCCGGCGACGCGGTGCTGGTGAACGGTGCGACGGGAGCGATCGGCTCCGCCGGGGTGCAGCTGTTGCACGCGATGGGTGCGGTCGTGACCGCCGTCTGCTTCGGGGAGCACGTCGACCTCGTGCGGGGGCTGGGCGCGGACCGCGTCATCGACTGCACCGCAGCGGATTTCACGCGCGACACAGCCCGCTACGACGTCGTCTTCGACGCTGTCGGCAAGAGCACCTTCACGGCGGCGAGGCGAGTCCTGTCGCCGCACGGCATCTACATCTCCTCCGAGCTCGGTCCGCGGCTGCAGAACCCCCCCGCCGTGCTCTCATCGCCCCGTCCAGCCGCGGCCAACGGGTGCTCTTCCCCATCCCCACCCACAACCAAGCCATGGTCGAGGAGCTGGCGGCGCTGATGGAGTCCGGCGCCTTCCGGCCCCTCGTCGACCGGACCTATCCCTTGGCCGAGATCGCCGAAGCCCATCGGTATGCCGGTAGTGGCCAGAAGGTCGGCAATGTCGTCGTCAGCGTGACGACCGGCTCGCCGTCAGGCGCCGGGGACAGTGGCGGACACGCACCAGGATGACGCGTCAATGGTGAAGGCGCCCTCCGGAACTCTCCGGCGGCAGGCCTCCTTGAGCATCTTCAGCCGGGTCTCATCGAGTCCGGCGACGTACTGCCCGGCGGGCCCCACCCCCATCGTGTAGGGCTCCCACCACTGCTCGAACGAGTCGAACGGGACGTGGACCGTGAGGGTCGTCTCCTCGAGCGAGCCCAGCCCAGCGGCGACGAACAGCCTGGCCAGGTCGCCTTCCTTGACTCCCGCGAAGTCGCCTTCGCCCTCTGCCTGGGGATCGACGTCGCGCACCACGCCCCAGAACAACGACAGCGGGCCGGCACTCGACGCGTGGTGCCACACGGCCGCCGCGACGACACCCCCGGGCCGGGTCACCCGGGTCATCTCCCGCAGCCCTTGTACGGGGTCCCGCATGAAGTGCACGACCAGCTGGGCCAGCGCCGCGTCGAAGGAGTCGTCGTCGAAGCCGAGCGACTCGGCGGTGCCTGTGCTGACGTCCACGCCGGGGAAGCGCTCCTGCGCCGCGGCCACGAACGGCTCGGACGGGTCGATCGCACTGACGCCATCCTCGCCGAGCAGTGCCACGAGTCGGGCCGTGAGCGCGCCGGGCCCGCACCCGACATCCAACGCCCGCCGGCCGGGCACGAGGCCAGCGACCTCGACGAACTGGTCGGCCAAGGGTTCGGAGAACCGCCCCATGAAGCTGCCATAAGCCTGAGCCGGCACCTGGAAACTCATGCCTCGACTGTATGCCGCCGAGCGGCTTTCGGCCCGGCGTTCTAGCGACAGGGTGGTGCAGGACTCGGGTCGGCCCTGAGCGTGAAGCTCTCCCCGTGACCTGCCCAGTCCGTGAACACCACGGAGTCGTCGCTGATTCGCAGTCGGCCGTCCTGCCAGGGGTTGTCCCAGCCCCTGGGCGGGTTGACCCCGTCCTCGTCGGTGAGCGAACCGCCCACACGCTCGTACCACCGACCTTCGTGGACAAGACCAGTGATCCCACAGTGGGTCATCAGCCGGTAGGGCTCGCCGCGCGGGGTCGTCACCAGGAAGATCGCTGCGCACAGCACGACGATGGCGGCGAGCAACGCCCCACCGATCAGCCTTCGTCGACCGCGTCCGACTTCCGTGGCCGCGGCGGTCACTCCGGGGCCACGTGCTCGGTCACCCAGTCCACCAGCGGCCGGATGCCCCGCCAGTAGCTCCGAACGTGTTGCAGCGCAGCTGGTTTCGACAGCCAGGCCGGAGTACCAACTCTGTTGATCGCCATGATCTCCTTGCGCCGCAACAGATCCAGCCGCGGGTGGTCGATGTCGAACCCCTTGGGACGCGTCTTCAGGGCGGCACCTTCGAGGTCGAAACCAGCCCTCCCCAGCGCGGCCACGATGCGCTCGAACTCGACGCCGGAGCCCGCCGCGGCGATGGCCCGGCGGAACGACTCCGTCTGGACGGGGGAGTGCGTGCGGAAACCGCCACCGACCGCGAGCCCGTCGCCACTGATCTGGACGTAGTAGCCCACCCCGGCGGTCTGACCGACGATCGCACCCTGGTGGGTCTTGTACGGCGACTTGTCCGCGCTGAAGCGGATGTCGCGGTTGGGCCGGAACAGCTTGGCCGGGCCGAACTCGTCCTCGAGCTCCTCGACGAGGGCGAGCATCGGCTCACGCACCTCGCGCTCCCACCGCGCCTTGTTGGCCGCCCACAGCTCCTTGGTGTTGTTGTCCTCCAGCTCCTGGTAGAAGCTCACGCCCCACGCCGGGAAGCCCCCGAACGCCCCACTGTTCGCCATGACCGACACTCTCGCACGCGGCATACTCGGGCGCATGAAGTTCACGGCGCAGGTCCAGCAGGCAGGCAGGACGGCCACCGGCATCGAGGTCCCTCCAGAGGTCGTCGAAGGACTCGCGGGCGGCAAGCGTCCCAAGGTGAGCGTGACGATCAACGGCAAGACCTACCGCAACAGCGTGGCCGTCATGGGTGGCAAGTTCATGGTCGGCGTCAGCGCCGAGAACCGCGCTCTCACCGGTGTCGCCGCTGGCGACGTCGTCGAGGTGACCCTGGAGCTCGACACCGCCCCGCGCGAGGTCGAGGTGCCGGACGACTTCGCCGCCGCACTGGAGGTCGCCCCGGATGCCAAGGCGGTATTCGCGCGGCAGTCCTACAGCCACCAGCGGGCCCACGTGGACGCCATCAACGCGGCCAAGGCTCCCGAGACGCGACGGCGACGCATCGACAAGGCCGTCGAGATGCTGCAGGGACAGGCCTAGACCGCCGCGGCGATCCGCCTGACTGCCTCCCGCAAGATCTCGGGGGACGTCCCGAAGTTCAGCCGCGCGTGCTCCTTGCCGCCCTGGCCGAAACCCGGTCCCGGGTGCAACGCCACGTGGGCTCGCTCGCGCAGCACCGCGGCGGGATCCGGCCCGAGCCCGAGCCCGCTGAAGTCGAGCCACGCCAAGAAGGTTCCCGCCGGCACGCGATAGCCCACCCCGGGCAGCTGGTCGGCCAGGAGGGTGCCGAGCAGGCGACGGTTCTCGTCGAGCCCGGCGAGCAGGGCATCCAGCCAGTACCCGCCCTCGAGGTAGGCCGCGCGGTGGGCGATCACACCGACGTGGCTCGCACCGTGGGAGACCTCCTCGGGCATCCTTGCGAGGTCGGCGACCGCGTCAGGTCCCGGCACCGCCATGGCGGCCTTCAGCCCGGCGAGGTTGAACGCCTTCGACGCCGACATCAGCGAGATGGCCCTCGACCCGGCCGGCAGCGAGGCCACCGACGTGAACCTCGCGCCGGCAGGGACGACCGGCGCGTGGATCTCGTCGGCCACGACCCGCACGTCGAAGGAGGCGGCCAGCTCCAGCGCGGCCGTCAGCTCGTCCGGTGTGTGCACGGTGCCGGTCGGGTTCTGCGGGTTGCACATCAGGTATGCCGCGCGGCCTCCACCGCGCGTGGCCTCCGCGAGGCCCTGCTCGAGTGACGCCAGGTCGATCCGGCCCAGGACGTCCAGTGGGGCCTCGACGACCCGACGGTCGAGGTGGGTCACGAAGTCGAAGAACGGCGGGTAGACGGGGGAGTTGACCACGACGGCGTCGCCCGGGTCGGTCAGCAGCTTGAGCACCTCGACGACGCCGAGCATCACGTCGGGGACGATCGCCATCGTGGTCGGGTCCGGCTTCCACGACCAGCGCTCGTCGGCGAACGCTGAGAGGGCCTCCGCGTAGTCGGCGGCCCACGGGTAACCGGTGTCGCCGCGTGTCATCGCGTCAGCCACCGCGCGCTGGATCGGTTCGGCAGGAACGACGTCCATCTCGGCGACCCAGAGCGGGAGGATGTCGGGGTCGTAGAGCCGCCACTTGACGCTGCGCCGCTCACGCAGGCGGTCCAGGCCAGGACCGAGGAGCGGGTTGTCCACCAACGGGTTGCCCATGCCTGCGAACTCTACGACGGGCTGGCCGTTAGGCTGCCTGCGTGCCAGCACAAGGAGATCGGGGGAGGCTCGTCAGCGAGCCCGCCGTCTCCGACCGTGTGCTCACCCTGCCCAATGCGCTGTCGATGCTGCGACTGGTCGGGGTGCCCATCTTCCTCTGGGCGATCCTGGCCGAGCACGACGTCATCGCCCTCGTCACCCTCATGCTGTCCGGCCTCAGTGACTACCTCGACGGCAAGATCGCGCGCCGGTTCGGGCTGGAGTCCCGTCTGGGTCAGCTGCTCGACCCCTTCGCCGACCGGCTCTACATCGCGACCACGCTGCTCGGCCTGGCCCTGCGAGACATCATCCCGTGGTGGCTGGTGGTCCTCCTGGTGGGCCGCGAGGTGCTGTTGGCCGCGGTGCTGTGGTGGATCAGGCGCTACGGCCAGGTCGGCCTGCCGGTCCACTTCGTCGGCAAGGCGGCCACCTTCAACCTGCTCTACGCGTTCCCGTTGCTGCTCCTGGGCGACGGCACCAGCACCTTCGCGGAGTGGGCGCTGCCGATCGGCTGGGCCTTCGCGTGGTGGGGCACCGTTCTCTACTGGATCGCCGGGGTCATGTACATCGTGCAGGCCCGGCAGGTGGTGGCCGCCCACACGGTGCCGGCGCAATGACCACCGGACCCACGTCGCACCGCGACGAGACACCACCCGTCACGACCCCGGGACGACGCCCCGACGAGTCGATGACGCTGCTCACCTCCATGATGGAGCGCCCGCTCGACCCCGGGTATGCCGCGGCGGCGGCCGAGCGCGAAGCCGCCGGGCTGCCACCGAGCACGGGGACCAGCACCCCGACCGTCCTCGTCGCGGCAGTCGTGATCGGGCTGCTACTCACATTGGGTGCCGTGGCGCTGCGCACGCCCTCCTCGTCGGCCATCAAGGCCAAGGCCAACCTGGTCAGCCAGATCGAGACCCGCCGTTCCGCCGTCGAGAAGCAGAGCACCCAACTGCGGGCCATGCAGAGCGAGGTGGACAAGCTGCAGGCCCTGGCCCTCGGACAGGACGAGACCTCCCTCCAGACCCGCCTCGCCGCCCTGACCCTCGCGTCGGGCGCCGAGCCGGTCAGGGGCCCCGGGATCAAGGTCGTGCTCGACAACGCCCCCGGGAGTGACGGCACCAGCGCGGACGGGAACCCGCGCACCGACGCGCAGAAGGATGACGGCACGGTCTTCTCCAAGGACCTGCAGGTCGTCGTCAACGGCCTCTGGGAGGCGGGGGCCGAAGCGATCTCGGTCAACGGCCAACGGCTGACCTCCACCTCGGCCATCCGGTTCGCGGGGGAAGCGATCCTGGTCAACTACCGCCCGCTGGCCCGGCCCTACACGATCAGCGTCCTCGGCGACCCTGAGGACCTCCAGGTGGAGTTCGCGGGCAATGACGGTGGCGCCTACGCGCGCGCCCTCAAGGACAACTACGGCATCCGTGTTTCCATAGACGCGGCCGACAGCCTGACCCTGCCGGCGGCCACCTCGCTCACCGTGCGCGAGGCGACCGTGCCCAAGCCCAAGAGCGGTGCGCCGGCGGCGACCAGCACTTCCACACCCACCTCGTCCACCTCGTCCACCTCGTCCACGTCGGAGAGTTCACCGTGATACCCCTGCTCGGCCTGATCGGCGGCGTGCTGGTGGGACTCCTCTGGGGTCCTGATGTTCCGGTGGCGCTGCAGCCCTACCTGCCGATCGCCGTGATCGCGGCCCTCGACGCGGTCTTCGGGGCGGTACGCGCCGTCCTCGACGGGATCTTCAACGACAAGGTGTTCGTCGTGTCGTTCCTCGCCAACGTGGTGGTGGCTGCGTTCATCGTCTTCCTGGGGGACCAGCTGGGTGTGGGCTCGCAGCTGAGCACCGGTGTCGTCGTCGTCCTCGGGGTGCGGATCTTCTCCAACGTCGCGTCGATCCGAAGGCACCTGTTCAAGGCATGAACACCGACCGCCCGGACCCGACCGGCTCATCGTGGGGGACCCTGCTCCGCATGGCCCGGCCACGCGCGACGCGGGCCAACGCGTTCGCCGCGCTGCTCGCGATCGTGCTCGGGTTCGCCATCGCCACCCAGGTGCAGCAGACCAACCAGAGCGGTCTGGAGCAGCTGCGTGAGGACGAGCTGGTCCGCATCCTCGACGACGTCAGCCAGGAGCAGGACCGACTGGCGTCGGACACACGAGAGCTCGAGACGAGTCGCGACAAGCTGATCTCCGGAGTCGACTCCAGCTCCGAGGCGCTGAAGTCCGCGCAGGAGCGCCTCGACACCCTGGGCATCCTCACCGGCACGTCGCCGGCCACCGGTCCCGGCATCGTCATCACCATCAACGACCGGGACCACAAGATCACCGCCGCCAGGCTCCTCGACGCACTGCAGGAGCTGCGTGATGCCGGGGCCGAGGCAGTCCAGATCGGTGACGTGCGCGTGGTCGCCGACACCTGGTTCGCCGATGTGGACGGTGCGATCCAGATCGGCGGGGAGCGGGTCTCCGAGCCCTACGTCATCAAGGCGATCGGGGACAGCGCGACGATGGCCTCGGCGATGGAGATCCCGGGAGGGGTCTCGGAGACCGTTCGGGGAGACGGCGCGCAGGCCTCCGTGCGACAGACCAACGAGGTCGCCATCACCGCATTGCACAGTCTGAGCGAGCCTCGTTACGCTCGGCCCGTCCCGGCGCCGTCACCGTGAGCAGCGCCAGGCTGACGCGTCGGCACCGCAGTCGTCGACCGGTCCGTCCCACCACCATCCACCGAGGAGCATCATGAGCGAGCTGGAGTACCCCCAGGAGCTGCGTTACACGGCCGAGCACGAGTGGGTGCGGTCTGGCGACGACGGCACGGTGCGGATCGGGATCACCTCGTTCGCCCAGGACTCCCTCGGTGACGTGGTCTACGTCAGCCTCCCGACGGTGGGCGACACGGTCGCCGCGGGCGACGCGTGCGGGGAGGTCGAGTCGACCAAGTCCGTCAGCGACCTCTACGCCCCGCTGGCCGGTGAGGTGACCGCCGTCAACGGCTCACTCGACGCCACTCCCGAGCTGGTCAACAGCGACCCCTATGGTGAGGGCTGGATGTACGAGCTGCGCCCGTCCGACGACGCAGCCGTCGGCGCGCTGCTCGACCCGGCGGCATACCAGGCCCTGCTCGGCTGACCGTGCGGCGCGCGTTCGCACATTACGCTGCGGGCGACACCGGCGTCCCCTAGGGTTTGTGCTTTGCTAGAGGGGGCGGACAGAACCATCACGAGGAGTGCGGACCCTATGAACGGCAACGAGAACGACGACCAGGTGTCGCGCCCTCAACCGTCGGCCCCGAGCGGCCACAGCGACCCGACGTCGCGCCCGCACGAGCCGACGACGATGCGCCTACCCGGCATCAACGACCTCGAGCAGGTTGACACCAGCGCTGAGATCGAGGTCGCCCTCAGCAAGGCCGACCAGGCGACCGTGGACGCCCTGCGCCCCGGCACGGCGCTGCTGGTGGTCCTGCGCGGCCCCAACACCGGTGCGCGGTTCCTGCTCGACGACGACGAGGTCAACTCGGGTCGGCACCCGGACAGCGACATCTTCCTCGACGACGTCACGGTGTCGCGCAAGCACGCGAACTTCCGGCGCGAGGGCGACACCTTCGTGGTCCGCGATGTCGGCTCGCTCAACGGCACCTACGTCAACCGCGAGCGGATCGACGAGGCGACGCTGCAGACTGGCGACGAGGTCCAGATCGGCAAGTTCCGACTCGTCTTCTACGCCGGCAAGGCATGACGAGCTCCACCACGATCAATACAGGCCCCTGGTGAGTGCTCGCTCGACACGACAGTCCATGACGATCGGGACAGTCCTGGCTGCCCTCCAGCAGGACTTCCCCGACGTCACGATCTCCAAGATCAGGTTCCTCGAGGCCGAAGGGCTGGTGACCCCGGCGCGCACCGAGTCCGGCTACCGCACCTACGCGGCCCAGGAACTCGACCGGCTGCGCTACATCCTCACCGCGCAGCGCGACCACTTCTGGCCGCTCAAGGTGATCGCTGCCGCACTGGATGCCATGGACCGTGGCCTCACGCCTGAGCGCACCGACTCCGGGATGCTGCGGCCGTCCGTCCCCACGCCAGTCGCTGACCCCGACGTGCCCAGCGCTGCGGCCCTCACGGCGGTGGGCTCGCTGCGCCTCACCCGCGCCGAGCTGGCGACCTCGTCCGGGCTGGACGCCGACACCATCGACGCCCTGGAGAACTTCGGCCTGCTGCATCCGGACGGCACCGGACACTTCGGTGACGCGGCGCTGACGGTGGCGCACACGGCTGCCGAGCTCGCGGCATACGGACTCGAGCCCCGCCACCTGCGACCGTTCCGCACCGCCGCCGAGCGCGAGATCGGGCTGGTCCAGCAGGTCGTGACACCGCACCAGTCCGCGTCTGCGAAGGCGTCCCGCGGTGGCGCGAAGACCGATCCGACCGGCGACGTGCTGCGCCTGTGCATCGCCCTGCACACCGCGCTCGTGAGGGACGGACTGCAGCGCGGCTGAACGGGGTTAAGGTGGGACGGTGAAGGTCCTCGAGGTCCTCGGCGTCCGGGTAGAGATGCCCACCAACCACCCCATCGTCCTGTTGCGCGAGCGCGACGGCGACCGCTACCTGCCGATCTGGATCGGCGCGGCGGAGGCGACGGCCATCGCCTACGCCCAGCAGGGCATCGAACCTCCCCGGCCGCTCACCCACGACCTGATGAAGAAC
Source organism: Pedococcus bigeumensis (assembly GCF_006438965.1). Lineage (GTDB taxonomy): Bacteria > Actinomycetota > Actinomycetes > Actinomycetales > Dermatophilaceae > Pedococcus > Pedococcus bigeumensis_A. Next base: position 331,992 of record NZ_RCZM01000002.1, on the reverse strand, counting down.
GTCATCGAGGGCCTGGGGCACCGGCTGACCGAGGTGCGCATCGTCGAGCTCCGCGACGGGGTGTTCCACGCGGCCCTGATCCTCGACGGCACGACCGAGATCTCGTCGCGCTCCTCGGACGCCATCGCACTGGCCCTGCGCACCGGCACCACGATCGTGGCGGGGGAGTCGCTGCTCGAGGAAGCCGGTGTCGCCATGTCCGGCGAGGAGGACAAGGACGACGAGGTGGAGCGGTTCCGGGAGTTCTTGGACCAGGTCTCGGCCGAGGACTTCGAGACCAAACCGGATGAAACCGGGGCAACCGGCTGAGCCCGAGCGACCCGTTCGTGTTGCCAACACTGAACCTCAACTGAACATCGAGAGTATGCCGTCCGGCCGCGACACGCCGAAGGGCGAAGGTCCAGTGGTTGTTGACCTTTGGTTCCGTGCGGCCGTACCTTCGGCACAGACCCGTAATGCGACCGGTGTAGTTACACCGCGTCGACATTGCCCAAGCGGTATCCAGTAGAAGTTTTCAGGAGGTGAGCGCTGTGAACCCGAGCAACGAGGCTCAGCACGGCCACACGAGTGTGCCGGCGTCGGCACAGGGGCTGTTGTTCACGGACGACCTTCCGGAGCTGAGCGACGACATCGGCTACCGCGGACCGACCGCGTGCAAGGCGGCCGGCATCACCTACCGCCAGCTCGACTACTGGGCCCGCACCGGCCTGGTCGAGCCGTCCGTGCGCGGGGCCACCGGTTCCGGCACCCAGCGCCTCTACGGGTTCCGGGACATCCTCGTGCTCAAGGTCGTCAAGCGGCTGCTCGACACTGGGGTGTCCCTCCAGCAGATCCGCGTCGCCATCACCCACCTTCGTGAGCGCGGCGTCGAGGACCTGGCCCAGATCACCCTGATGAGTGACGGCGCGTCCGTCTACGAGTGCACCTCCGCCGACGAGGTCATCGACCTCGTCCAGGGCGGACAGGGAGTCTTCGGCATCGCCGTCGGCCGGGTCTGGCGCGAGGTCGAGGGCGAGCTCGCCGCGCTGCCCAGCGAGCGCACCGACGAAGAGGTCCCCGCCGACCACCCCGGTGACGAGCTCCGTGAGCGTCGGGCCGCCCGACTGGCCTGAGGCCTTCGCCCGCCCACTGTTGTCGTCGACACAACCCGCCGCCCCTCGAGGACGGCGGGTTGTGTTGTAGATTGGCCCCGCTGAACATCCCGCGCGGGAGAGTCCCCGCGTGCACCCTCACGGGTCGCACGGCGGGGCGCCGAAGGGGCAAACTCCCCGGAACCTCTCAGGCGCCAGGACTGCGTGGGACAGGCACCTCTGGAGCGGCCACGCGGCGTGACAGAAGGGGAGGCGATCCGAGCACACCGAGCTTCAGGAGCCTCATGTCCGCCCAGTTCACCCCCGACCTGCCCGAGTTCGCCGGGCGCCACATCGGCCCGTCTGCCGACGACGTCGAAGCGATGCTCGCGGCGGTCCGGCACGACTCGCTCGACGCCCTCGTGGACCACGCCCTCCCGGGGGCGATCCGCACCGACGGGCCGCTGCGGGTGGACCCAGCCGCGTCCGAGGCGGCGGTCGTCGAGGAGCTGCGCGCAGTGGCTCGGCGCAACCAGGTGATGACGTCGATGATCGGCCTGGGCTACTACGGCACGATCACCCCGGCGGTGATCCAGCGCAACGTCCTGGAGAACCCGGCCTGGTACACCGCCTACACGCCCTACCAGCCCGAGATCTCCCAGGGCCGGCTCGAGGCGCTGCTCAACTTCCAGACCGTCGTCAGTGACCTCACCGGCCTGACCACCTCGGGAGCCTCGCTGCTCGACGAGGGAACCGCGGCCGCCGAGGCGATGACCCTGATGCGTCGCTCCAGCAAGGCCGCCGCCGACGCGGTGCTCGTCGTCGACCGGCACGTCTTCCCCCAGACCCTCGCCGTGATGCAGACCCGCGCCAAGCCGCTCGGACTCGAGGTCGTCGTGGCGGACCTCGACACGGTCGACTCTGCTGACGCCCTGCGCGCCGCAGCCGGCGACCGCGCTGTCTTCGGTGTCCTCGTGCAGTACCCCGGTGCCGATGGCGAGCTCCGCGACTGGCGCGCGCTGGCCTCGGCCGCGCACGACGCCGGTGCGCTCGTCACGGCCGCCGCCGACCTGCTCGCACTCACCCTGGCCACGGCGCCGGGGGAGTGGGGCGCCGATGTCGCCGTCGGAACCAGCCAGCGCTTCGGGGTGCCGATGGGCTTCGGTGGACCCCACGCGGGCTACATGAGCGTGCGTGCCGGCCTCGAGCGGTCCCTGCCCGGCCGCCTCGTCGGCGTGAGCGTCGACACCGAGGGGGCCCCGGCATACCGGCTCGCCCTGCAGACACGTGAGCAGCACATCCGTCGCGAGAAGGCGACGTCCAACATCTGCACCGCCCAGGTGCTCCTCGCGGTGATGGCGTCGATGTATGCCGTCTACCACGGCCCCGCCGGCCTCGCCGCGATCGCGCGGCGCGTCCACGGGCACGCCGGCACGCTGGTCTCGGGACTCACCGCCGGAGGCATCGACGTGGTGACCAAGGACTTCTTCGACACCGTCACGGTCTCTGTGCCGGGACGCGCCGACGAGGTGCTCAGCGAGGCGGCCCAACGCGGCGTCAACGTGTGGCGCGTGGATGCCGACCGGGTGTCGGTCAGCGTCGACGAGACCACCGACCTGCGCGACCTGGAGGCCGTGTGGAGTGCCTTCGGTGTCGCGGGACCGTCCGAGGTCACGATTGCCGACCTCACCTGGTCCGAGGCCCTGGTCCGGACGAGCGACTACCTCACCCACCCGGTGTTCAGCAGCCACCACAGCGAGACGTCGATGCTGCGCTACCTGCGCCGGCTGTCCGACCGTGACTTCGCGCTGGACCGCGGCATGATCCCGCTGGGGTCGTGCACGATGAAGCTCAACGCGACCACCGAGATGGTGGCGGTCACCTGGCCCGAGTTCGCCGACCTGCACCCGTTCGCCCCGGCCCACCAGACCGAGGGCATCCGCGACCTCATCGGTGAGCTCTCCGACTGGCTCTGCGAGATCACCGGCTACGACGCGGTGTCGTTGCAGCCCAATGCGGGATCGCAGGGCGAGTTCGCCGGGCTGCTGGCGATCCACGCCTACCACGCGGCGAACGGCCAGTCGCAGCGCAACATCTGCCTGATCCCGGCCAGCGCACACGGCACCAACGCCGCCAGCGCGGTGATGGCCGGCATGAAGGTCGTCGTCGTGAAGACCGCGGCCGGCGGAGACGTCGACATGGACGACCTGCGCGCCAAGATCGACCAGCACCGCGACAACCTCGCCGCCATCATGGTGACCTACCCGTCGACCCACGGTGTCTTCGAGGACACCATCACCGACCTGTGCGCCCTCGTGCACGACGCCGGCGGTCAGGTCTATGTCGACGGTGCCAACCTCAACGCGCTCGTGGGCCTGGCGCGGCCGGGCAAGTTCGGTGCCGACGTCTCGCACCTGAACCTGCACAAGACGTTCTGCATCCCGCACGGTGGCGGTGGCCCCGGTGTCGGACCGGTCGCGGTCCGTGCACACCTGGCCCCGCACCTGCCCAACCACCCGCTGGCGCCCGAGGCCGGACCCGAGACGGGTGTCGGCCCGATCTCGGCCGCCCCTTACGGCTCGGCCAGCATCCTGCCGATCTCCTGGGCGTACGTGCGGCTGATGGGCGGCGCCGGCCTGACCCGGGCCACCCAGGTGGCGGTGCTCAACGCCAACTACATCGCGGCCCGGCTGCGTGAGCACTACCCGGTGCTCTACTCCGGTCACGACGGTGTCGTCGCTCACGAGTGCATCCTCGACCTGCGCGACCTGACCAAGCGCAGCGGCGTGTCAGTCGACGACGTCGCCAAGCGGCTCATCGACTACGGCTTCCACGCGCCGACGATGTCCTTCCCCGTCGCGGGGACGCTGATGGTCGAGCCGACCGAGAGCGAGGACCGCTACGAGATCGACCGGTTCTGCGACGCGATGATCGCGATCCGGCACGAGATCGCTGAAGTCGAGTCAGGTGAGGTTGCCGTCGTCGACAGCATGCTGCGCAACGCCCCTCACACCGCCAAGGCCCTGGCCGGCAAGTGGGAGTACCCCTACGAGCGCTCGGCGGCTGCCTTCCCGGTCGGCGTCGAGGCGGCTGACAAGTACTGGCCACCGGTGGCCCGGATCGACGGTGCCTACGGCGACCGCAACCTGGTCTGCAGCTGCCCGCCGCCGGAGGCGTTCGAGAGCTGACGCGGGGAGGTCTGCGCCGCGACTTGTTGCTCTGGGGTGGTCACCCTGCACCGATGCGGGACTGGCGTGACCACCAGACAGCAACAGGTGGCGGCGGACCCCGACTTGTTGCTCTGGGGTGGTCACCCTGCACCGATGCGGGTCTGACGTGACTACCAGACGGCAACAGGTGCGTGATGGCCGCGCGCGGCAGCACCATCGAGCGTGCCTGTCAGGCTGCGGGCGCGGCTTCGTCGGTGGTGGTGACCTGCACCGACGAGCCGCGCTCGGTCTTGCGGACCACGACCTGGTTCGGGATGCGGGTGCGCAGCTCGGCGACGTGGCTCACAACACCCACCGCACGCCCGCCCTCGCGCAGGTCGTCGAGCACCGCCATCACCTGCTCCAGGCTCTCGTCGTCCAGGGTGCCGAACCCCTCGTCGACGAAGAGGGTCTGCAGGTCGAACCCGCCGGACTCCTCGCGGACGGCGTCGGCCAGACCCAGCGCGAGGGCCAGCGAGGCCATGAACGACTCACCACCGGACAGGGACGAGGTGTCGCGGGTCTGCCCGGTCCACTGGTCGAGCACCTCGAGCCCGAGGCCGCTGCGGGCGCCGCGGGCCGCCAGGTGGTCGCTGTGCCGCAGCTGGTAGCGACCCTCGCCCATGCCGGACAGCCGTTCGTTGGCCAGCGTGGCGACCTTTTCGAGGCGAGCCGCCAGGACGAAGGCCGACAGCCGCATCCGGAGGGCGTTGGTGGGACTGGTGCCTGCCACGGTGTCGGCGAGCTCACGAAGCACGTGGTGGCGTGCCTCGGCCTCGGTGATCTCGGCGCAGCGACGGGTGAGGCTGCCGAGGACGCGGTCCAGACCGGTCAGCGTGCGCCGCACCAACGTGTCGGCCGCCACCGCAGCGGTGTATGCCGCGTGCGCCGCGTCGCGGGCCGCCGCCAGAGTGGCCACCTCGGGAGCCGGTGCCTCCAGTGCGCTGAGGACGCCCGGCTCGTCGAGCGTGGTGCGCGCTACCAGGGCAGCCTCGACGTGGGCCGCCACCTCCGTTCTCAGATGCGCCACCTCGGCGGTCGGGAGCAGTCCGGCTCGTGCCTGGGCCGCATCGGAGAAGCCCGCCGCGCGAAACGAGTCGCCCGTGGCCGCAACGACTTCGTCGTGGTCGCGAGTCGCTCGGGACAGCTCGCGAAGGCTGGCTGCGTGGGCTGTCGCGGCGACGACCGCAGCCTCGTGGTGCGTGGTGGTCGTGTCCAACCGGTCTGGGTCAGCCAGGGTCGCGGCGAGGTCGTGGTCTGCCGGACCCGGCTCGGCGCAGGGGCAGGATTCGTAGTGGGCGGCAACGGCAGCCACGAGCGCCGCGCGCTCGGTCGCCAGCTCGGTGTCGAGCGCCTCGATGCGCGAGACTGCCGCGGTCGCCTCTGCTCGCAGACCCGCCAGCTGAGCCGTCACCGACTCCACCGCCGCGTTGACCGACTCCACGGTCATCCGGGTGTGGTCGAGCGTCGCGGCCGAGCTGGTCAGAGCGGTGAGCACGTGTCTGGCGTCGACGAGGGCAGCGGCCAGGGCGTCCTCGTCACGCTCTTCGTCGCCGAGCTGTTCGCGTAGCTGGGCGGCGGTGCCAGCGAGGCCGGCGGCTGCGCGCTCTGCGGCGCCCAGCTGCGCAGCTGCCGTCTGCCAGGTGCTCTCCGCCGCCGCTACGTCCTCGGCGCTGACGAGATCGCCCGAGGGCGCGGGAGAGGGGTGGTCGGGTGATCCGCAGACCGGGCACGGCTGGGCCTGCTCGAGCCGGCTGGCCAGCTCGCCCGCCATCGCATCGAGCCTGGCCTGGCGGCGGTCCTGGTAGACGTCGCGCAGGTCCTGGGTGAGGGTTCGCTGTGCGCCGATCGCGGACTCGGCCTGGACCTGCTGCTGGGCCGTCGAGTCCAGCGCCCTGCGGGCCTTGAGCAGGGTGGACGCCTGGGCCACCCGCGCCGTGGCTGCCTCGACCTTGGCCGCGCTCTGCTGGGCCGCCCCCAGTGCCTCGGTCGCTCGAGCTGCCTGCTCCTGGTGGGTTGACAGCGTCGTGGTGGACCGCTCGACCTCATGGCGGGCGGTGGCCAGGACCTGCACGAGCCGCGCGCGGGTCACCTCGCGCCCGTCCAGCGAGGTCTGCACCCGCGCCGCGGTGGCGAGCGCCTCGCCACCGGTGTCGAGGCGGTCGACGACGAGGTCGATGGCTGTCTGCCCGCGCCCTGCCAGTGCCCAGCGAGCGACGTCCGGTTCCGTGTTGGCCGCGCGGTCCTGTCCCGACTGCAGGGCCGCCGTGACACGGCCCAGCGCCTTGAGGTCGCCCTCGACGGAGGCCGCTCGCTCGCCGAGCTCGAGGCGAGCGACTCTCGCCTCCTGGGCATCGCGCTCGGCCTCCAGGGCCGCAATGGCGGACCGGGCGGCCAACCCGCGCAGCCGCCGCGCTGCAGTCTCGGTGGCGGTGGCGTGTGCTGTCGTCGCGGCAGCGTCGGAGAGCCGGGTGGCGTCGACGGCCGCCAGCCGCGCTGTCGACCCGGCATCCAGGGACTGCCTGGCGGCCGCGAGTGCCGACGGGAGCTCGGTGATGGCCAGCTCGGACCAGTTCCGCGAGCCGCCATCGACCGCCGGAGCATCGGCAAGCACGTCTGCCAGGACGGCGAGGTCGGAGTTGAGTGCAGCGCGGTGCTCGGCCACGAGCGCGGCGGAGTCCTTGCGCTGCGCGGCAAACCAGTCCTCGATGCCGGCGAACGCCGACACGTCGAAGAGCCGCTGGAGCAGCTCGCGGCGTTCCTCAGGGGTGGCTCGCAGGAACGCGGCGAAGTCGCCCTGGGGCAGCAGGACGACCTTGCTGAACTGTTCGAGGCCCATGCCGAGCACGTCCTTGACCACGTCGGCGACCTCGTCGTGCCGGGTGCTGAGAGCCACCCACTGACCACCGCGGTGCTCCCAGAGCACGGCCTTGGCCTGCACCTTGGTCTCGCCGCCACCGCGCGACTTGGGCCGGTGGAACTCCGGCGAGCGCTCGATCTTCAGGCGCCGCCCGGAGGCGGTGAACTCGAGGGTGACCGATGGGACCGTGCCGCGCTCGGCGTGGTCGCTGTGGAGCTGCTTCTTCGAACGGGCCCCGGGGACGTCGGCGTAGAGCGCGAATGCGACGGCGTCGAGCAGGCTGGTCTTGCCAGCCCCGGTCGCACCCCGGATGAGGAACAGGCCCCCAGCGGAGACGGCGTCGAGGTCCACCTCCACCGTGCCGGCGAACGGGCCGAAGGCCGTGACCTCGAGGCGGTGCAGCCTCACGCCGCACCCTCTCGCGCCGACGGCAGGCTCAGCGGCAGCTGCCCCTCGTCCTCGTGACCGGCCCGATCGACGCGGACGGCCTCGACAGCCGACGCGAGCACGGCCTGCTCGTCCTGGGTGGGGCCGTGACCACCGCGGACGTGGGACAGGAAGGAGCAGCACACGTCGAGGTCCGACTCGGCGGTGGTCCGCTGGGCGTAGCTGCGCACCGAGACAGGTGCGCCCTGCGGGTCGAACTGCAGGACGAGCGTGTGGGGGAACCGTCGCCGGAGCTGCTCCATCGCGCCCAGCGGACGCACCGCGTCGGTCAGCGTGACCTGGCACCAGGCCCGCTCTGCGGCCGTGTGCGCGGGATCGACGAGGAGGGCGTCGAGGTCTCCACGCAGGACGGCCAGCGGCCGCTCGACGGGTGCATCCACCGCCTCGACCTGGACCCCCGACTCGCCGACCTCGACCAGCCAGGAGCCCTTGGTCTGGGTCGCTTCGCTGAAGGACAGGGCCAGCGGCGAACCGCTGTAGCGAACGGTCTCGCTGACCCGCTGTCGGCCGTGCAGGTGGCCCAGAGCGACGTAGTCGGTGCCGGCGAACACTCTGGGGTGGACTGCGGACACGCCGCCGACCGAGATGTCACGTTCGGAGTCACTGGTCGCCCCACCGGTCACGAACGCGTGGGCCATGACGACCGAGCGCCCGCCCCGCAGGGCTCGGTCCGCGTCCACCCTCGACATCGCAGCCCGCAGGACACCGGCGTGCGACCGCTCGGTCGCCTGCAAGGGCTCGGCAGCCACGGCCGGCTCGAGGTAGGGCAGGGGATAGACGGCGACGTCGCCGACCAGCACCGGCACCCCGATCGAGTGCGCAGCGGTGCGGATGTGCAGCCCGGATCGCGCCAGCAGGTCGCTGGCGAAGCCGAGCCGGATCGCCGAGTCGTGGTTGCCGCTCGAGAGGACCACCGCAGCACCTGCGTCGATCAGCCGGGTCACGGCGTGCGAGAGCAGGTCGACCGTGTCGGGGGAGGGCAGGGCGCGGTCGTAGACGTCTCCGGACACGAGCACGGCGTCCACGTGCTCGGCGTGGACCGTCTCCACGAGGTGGTCGACGAACCGCGCCTGGGCGCCGAGCAGTCCCACCTGGTGGAACGAACGCCCCAGGTGCCAGTCGGAGGTGTGGAGGAACCGCACACTCGCAGGCTAGGAGAGCGCACCGACAGGCGTTGGCAGGCGCGCCCTGCGCATGGTTAGGTCATCACAGCGTCAGGTCATTGCACGAAAGGCGACACACCAGCATACGCACCATCCGCGCCGTCAGATGGAGGAGGTTCCGTGGGCGAAGAGGTCAACGCACAGAGCTACACGCGCGAGCAGCGCCAGCGGTACCGCGAGAAGGTGCGCCAGAACCTTGACGTGTTCGAGCGGATGCTCGCCCAGAGCCAGTTCGAGTTCGACCGGCCGATGACCGGGATGGAGATCGAGCTCAACCTCGTCGACGACGGCTACCAGCCGAAGTTCGCCAACGCCGAGGTGCTGGAGGAGATCGCCGACCCCGGCTACCAGACCGAGCTCGCGCGCTACAACATCGAGCTCAACGTCCCGCCGCGCCCGCTGCCGGGTGACTCGGCGATCGAGCTCGAGGACGAGATGCGCGCCTCCCTCAACGCGGCCAGCGCCGCCGCGGAGAAGCGGGGGGCCCACATCGTCGCGGTGGGGATCCTGCCGACGATCATGCCGGAGCACTTCGAGGGCGACTGGATCAGCGCCAACAACCGCTACACGGCCCTCAACGACTCGATCTTCTACGCCCGCGGCGAGGACATCTACCTCGACATCGAGGGCCCGACGGGGGAGCGGATCGCCACCTACTGCGACTCGATCGCCCCCGAGTCGGCCTGCACGAGCGTGCAGCTGCACCTCCAGGTCGCCCCCCAGGACTTCGCCGGGCACTGGAACGCCGCCCAGGCCCTCGTGGCTCCGCAGATCGCGCTGGCCGCCAACTCGCCCTACTTCTTCGGCAAGCGGCTGCACGCCGAGACCCGGATCGAGCTCTTCAGCCAGGCCACCGACACCCGCAGCATCGAGCTGAAGAACCAGGCCGTCCGCCCCCGGGTCTTCTTCGGCGAGCGGTGGATCACCTCGATCTTCGACCTGTTCGAGGAGAACGTCCGCTACTTCCCGGCCCTGCTCGCCGAGGTCAGCGACGAGGACCCGGTCGCCAAGCTGGAGGCCGGTGAGGCCCCGAACCTCGCCGAGCTGCGGCTGCACAACGGCACCGTCTACCGCTGGAACCGCCCGATCTACGACGTGGTCAACGGCACCCCGCACCTGCGAGTCGAGAACCGCGTCCTGCCAGCCGGCCCGACGCTCATCGACGTGCTCGCCAACGCGGCGTTCTACTACGGCGTCATCCGCAAGCTGGCGTCCGACGAACGTCCGATCTGGAGCAAGATGAGCTTCGCCGCGGCCGAGCAGAACTTCCACAACGCCGCCCGCGACGGCATCGACTCACGGCTCTACTGGCCGGGGTTCGGCGAGGTGCGCGCAGAGGAGCTGGTGCTGCGCCACCTGCTGCCCATGGCGCACGAGGGGCTCGCTGACTGGGGTGTCTCCCAGGCCGTCCGCGACCGCTACCTGTCCGTCATCGAGGGGCGCTGCAAGACCAGCACGAACGGCGCCACCTGGCAGACCGACGCCGTGGAGCGTTTCGAGAGCGCCGGGATGGACCGCCACAAGGCCCTGGCCGAGATGCTGCGCCTCTACGCCAAGCACATGCACAGCAACGAGCCGGTGCACACCTGGCCGCTGCCTTGAGGCGAGCCGCGCCGCTGCCCGTGAGGTGAGGTATGCCGCGGGGCCCGCCCCGCGGCATACCTGCCCCTATGCTGTGGCCCCGTGAGGGGGACTCTGGGGAGAGCTGTCGGTGACGCGGGCGTCGTGCTCGTGCGCGCGGGGCAGCTGCTGTGGCGGCACTGGCCGATCCTGACCCTCATCTACCTGCTGGGCGCGGCTGCGCACAACGGGCTGCTGTGGTTCTGCGTCTGGCTGAGTGAGGACCACTCGACGGCCGCCGCGCTGGTCCTGCCGCTGGTGCCGATGGCCACGCTGACCGCGCTGATCCTCGCGCTCCGTGAGCTGACCCCCAGCCTCGCCAACATCCGCCCGCCCGCCATGAGCCGGCTGACGCTGCTCGCGAGCACGCTCATCCCGTTCCTCACGGTCTACGTGTCACAGCAATACCTGAGGGAGGACACCAGGGCGTTCCTCAATGCCGCTACCGCGGACGAGCTCCTCGAGCGGAGCGGCGGACTCGGCCCGAGCACCTTCAACGTCGACCGCACCAACATCGCCAGCGGGGCCGCCCTCGTGGGGATCGTCGCGGGCGCGCTGCTGGTGCGCTGGCTGCTCGACCGGCTGGACCTGCCGGAGAAGGCGGTCGGGTGGGGTCTGTTCGCGGCCTACGTCGAGGTCCTCTGGGTCTGGATCCTGGCCAAGCGGCTGTCCAACTTCACCGGTGAGGTCGAGGCCTGGGTGCGCACCCGGCGGCTGTCGCAGTGGCTGCTCGACCGCTGGGGCGACCTCATCGACGCACTCGGCCCGGTCGGACACCCTGTCGAGGCGGTGGGGCAGTGGTTCTGGGGTGCGATCGGCCAGGCCGACGCCATCATCGTGGTCCCGATCGCGTGGCTCACCGTCGGCGCCGTCGTGTACGGCCGCAAGCTCGAGGCCCGCCAAGCCACTGCCGTGGCCGCAGCAGAGCAGCGGCAGGCCACGCCTTGGCAGCGAGGGGTGCGCCGCGTCCCGACGCCGCTGCGCCGAGTGGGGCACGAGGCGACCGCGAACTTCCGCGGGCGGTTCTCCGCGCTGGGCAACGGCATCCGGCTGCTCGCCGTCGCCGGTCTGGCCCCGATGCTGCTCTTCTGCCTGGTCTTCCTGCTCAGCCGCCAGGTCGAGGTCGGGGTCGGGGAGCTGCTGCGCTGGATCGTGGGGCCGCGCGACTTCCGTGACGCGCTGACCCTGTCGCCCTACCTGTCGGTGATCAGCAGGGGTGCCTACACGGTCGTCCTCGTCGCGCTGCTGGGTGCGGCGATCGACCGGATCCTCGGCCACCTGGACGAATCGGAGGACACCGGCCCTGTCACCGACACTGTTGCCGATCCGGCGGCACGGCTCAGGGCTCAGTGACGTCGAACTCCGCGTAGAGCGGGGTGTCGAACCAGACCCGCACGTTGTCGGGGCGGACGCCCGACGGCATGAGCAGGTGGTAGCGCCGGTCGTACTCGGCCGGGCGCGGGTCGAAGGACTGGTCGGGCCCGTCCGTCGAGAGCGCTGCCATGGGTCCTGCTGCGCCGGGCGGCGTGCAGCTGGTGAACTCGGAGACGTCCTCGACGGCATCGCCCACACCGGGGGAGTACTGACGCCCGTCGGCGTCCCGCACCTGCACTTCGCACGCGCCGAGGACGGTCCGCGGGTCGGCGGCGAAGTGCAGGGTGAGGCGCCAGAGCGTCTGGTCCGCAGGCACGGTGGCGGGCAGTGTCTTGGCACCCGCCGCCTCCTGGTAGTCCGAGACCCGCTCCAGAGAGGTGAACCGCATCGTCACCACCCGTGGGTGCGTCCCTTTGGCGTCGTCGAGGGTGTCACTGAGACGCACCGATCCGTCCGCGGCGGCCGCGAGCTGTTCGTTCGGGAAGGTCGGCCACCAGCGGTCGACGAGCCGCTGGCTCGAGGCTCCCAGCGCGAGCGCCAGGGCCACGGGCAGTGCCGCGATGGTCAGCACGGTCCGGCGGGTGGGGCGCCTCACGTCGCGTCCTTCGGCATCAGCAGCTCGACAGGAGTGGTGCGCGCCTTCCAGGTCGCGACCTGCGCGGGGGTGATGCCCAGGTCGACAACGGCCATGTCGTCGCCGCGCTGGTCGTTGACGTTCACGGTGAGCGCGAGGTGCGATCCGGCCAGCGCCGTCGGGTCCACCTCGAACGCCACCAGGCAGTGACCGGAAATGCCGGGGTTGATGACCTTGCACTCCAGCACGTTGCGTGACCCTCGGGTGAGCACACGCCCCTCGCCGTCCCGCAGCTCGGCGTAGGCAGGTCCCACCTTGTCCACGGTCGGGGTGAAGTCGACGTGCGCGGTGACCCAGAGACCTGGGGACAGCATCGCGGAGGTGCTGGTGGCCAGCTGCTTGCCGCCGTCGACCTCGGTGACCCGCAGGTTGCCGTAGCGGAGGTGTACCTCGCGGTCGAGCGTCGTCGTCCGCTCGAACGCGCGCACCGGCGAGGGGTCCTCAGGGAGCCACTCGGTCACGACCCGACCGACGGACAAGGCGGCTAGGACCAAGGCGCCGGCACCGAGCTGTGCCCGGTTGGGGCGGGGGACCCTCACGAGGCGGCCGGCTTCTCGTACGCGGTGGCCGGGAACGTCCCGACGGCGGCCCGCGTCGCGTCACGCCAGTCGTAGGTGTCGTCGATGCTGGCCTGACGGAAGGTGTGGCTGTAGGCCGCCACCCGCACCGAGGTGGGAACGGGTTGGCCCGGAGCCTGGCGCCAGACGAACGCGAGCGTGTAGGTCAGCCCCGGTGCCAGGTCGCCCATCCGCTCGGCGTCGTCTGCAACCAGGATCGTGTCCGGGCGCAGGTCGTCACTCGAGGGCTCGGGGTCGGTGCTGAACGGCTTCGTCACCCCCGGGACCTGCTCGATCCGGAGCAGGTCGCGCAGCGCGTCGTACATCGGGACGGAGCGCTTCTCGTCGGTGCCGGTGACCTTCGCGAAGACCACGACGTAGCGACCGTCGATCTTGGCGGCCTGGGGGACGCCGAGGTCGCTGCCGAACCGGACCTTCGTGACGGTGAGGCGGACCGGCGCGACGGTCTGTTCGACACCGACGGACAGGGTCGGCGTCGCCTCGGCCCGTTGTGCGCGGAGTCCGCCGAACGGGGAGGAGCCGACGAGGACGAGCAGGAACGCCGCAAGCAGCCACTGCCGCACGGTCAGGGTTGCCAGCCACTGGCGTGCCCGGCCCCACCGGCCGGTCGCGCGCAGCGAATCCGTCCCCCCATCCATCCCCACGGGCGCCATGTTAGCGATGTCCGGCCTGTCGGTTATGATCTGGTTGTTGACCTTGACGCCCTTGACGCAGGAACCTGACGCCCCGGGAGGATCAGATGACACCGCGGACCCGCACCACGACCGACGTCGACGCCCTCACCCAGGCCGTGCAGGCCCGGATCGAGGCGCGGGTAGCCGAGCTGGCCGCGCAAGGACGTCGGCTCGACCTGGGAGACGTCGAAGACCTCGCCGACCGGATGCTTGCCGCCCTGCCCTCGGTCCACCCGCTCGACCAGCCGCTCGGGCCGTTCTACGACACCAGCGGACTCGTGGCCTGGCTCGGCATCTCGCGGCAGGCGCTGTTCGACCGGGTCCGGCGTGGCACGGTGCTCGCCTGCCGGACCTCCGACGGCCACCTCGTCTATCCCTCGCTCCAGTTCGGCCGCAACGGCGCCGTCCGTCCCGGCGTCCAGGAGGCCGTGGGGGCCTTCAGCCGCAGGGCAGTGGACGGCTGGTCGATCGGCGCCTGGCTCACGACGCCGTCCGAGGTGTTCGACGGGCACAGTGCCGTCGACTACCTCGTCGTCCACCGGTCGTCCCCGACTGCCGTGTCGCGCGTGGCCTCGGCTGCCGTCGCCGATGCGTCGCAGTGGGCCGCGTGACGCCACGCGAGCGCACGGCCCTGGGACCGCCGCCGCCGTCGCTGGCCGGCTTCCCGGCATACCTGGTGGACACCGACGTGGACCTGTTCCGCGCACATAGCGAGGACCTGGGGCCGTGGTGGTTCAGCAGTGACACGACGGGACGGTTCGACCTCCGCGCGCCGCGCGGCACCTGCTACACCGCCCTCGACCCGCTCAGCGCCCTGCGGGAGCGACTGGGTCCGGTGCTGGGCCCATCGCAGGCGGTGCCCGAGAGCCTGCTCGAGTCCGCGGTGGTGTCCCGCCTGCGGTTGCCCACCTCCCGTAAGGTGGCCGACGTCCAGGACGGTGGCGCTGCTGGCTTCGGCGTCACCCGCGAGATCGAGTCGATGGTCCCCTATGCGGTGCCGCAGGCGTGGGCGCGCGCGTTCGACGAGGCGGGCCATGGGGGAGTGAAGTACGGACCACGGTTTACTCCGGGGGAGTGCAGCGCCGTCGCGGTGTTCGGCAACGAAGGTGTGGCGGACTGGCCGGCCGACGCGGATCCTGTTCCTGCACAACAGGTTCCGGGCGCTCCCGCCGCGCTGCCGACACCGCGTCGCGCTGACCTCACGGTGGTCCGACCGCCGAGGACCCGGGTGCCCCGCGACTGACGCGGGTCAGTGGCCGGTGACGGCCGGGCCCTGGTTCCACACCCGGATGGCCGGCTGCTCCCGGTCGAACTGCAGGACGCTCACCGAGCCCGCATCGAGCAGCAGCTGGGCTCCGAGGCGCGGCTCCTGCCGCAGGAAGACACTGGTGAGCACGCGCAGGCAGTGCCCGTGCCCGACCAGTGCGACGTCCCCCTCGGCCATCGCCGCGACGGCCCGCTTGACCACGCGCGATGCCCGGGCCGCGACCTCCTCGACCGTCTCGCCGGGTGTGTCCCCCGCCGGGACGCCGTTCTGGAACACCGTCCAGTCGTAGCCGAGGTCGGCACGGATCGTGGCTGTCGTCAGGCCCTCGTAGCCGCCGTAGTCCCACTCGAGCAGGTCCTCGTCGACCTCGGGTGTCAGGCCCGCCAGCTCTGCAGTGCGCCGGGCGCGCTGCAGGGGGGAGGTCAGGGCGAGGACGAAGTGGTAGTCGGCGACGAGCCGTCCCGACTGACGGGCCAGCTCCTCACCGTGCTCGGTGAGCGGGACGTCGGTCCGACCGGTGTGCTGTCCGGACTTCGACCACTGCGTCTCGCCGTGGCGCAACAAGACAAGTCGACCGGCCGGTGGCGCTGGCGGGGAGGTCACGACGCCAGCATGACAGAGTGGTCGCATGCGCTTGCGGTACCGGCTGCTCAACGTCTTCGCCCTCGATGCCGACCCCTTCTCGGGCAACCCCCTCTGCGTCTTCGAGGACGGCTCCGGGCTGTCCGATGACCAGCAGCAAGGGCTGGCCCGGCAGTTCAACCTGTCCGAGACGACTTTCCTCGTCCCACCCGGCGACGGGGCAGACGCCGGAGTGCGGATCTTCACCACCAGCTTCGAGATGCCGTTCGCAGGCCACCCGACGCTGGGCACCGCCCACGTCGCGCGCGACCTGCACGGGCTCGGCGACCGGCTCGGTCTGTCGATGCCGGCCGGGGTGATCCCGGTCGAAGCCGACGGTGACCGGTGGACCCTGACCGCCAACGCCGGCCGGGTCGAGGCCGACCTCGATGTCGACGACGTGGCGCAGGCCCTGGGGCTGTCGCCGGACGACCTCGTCGGCCCTGTGCAGCAGGTGAGCGTCGGCACCTCCCAGGTGATCGCCCAGGCAGCGTCGGTCGAGGCAGTCCGCCGCGCCCGGGTGAACCCCGAGCTGCTCGGCAGGTATGCCGGCATGGGCGCCAGGGGTGGCGAGACCCTCATCTACGTGTGGTCGCCCTCGGGCGAGGGACGGATCGAGGCCAGGGCGCTCATCAGCGACGGCAGCTCGGTCTCCGAGGACCCGGCCACCGGCTCTGCCTGCTCCAACCTCGGCGCCTGGTTCGTCGCTCAGGGCCGCTCGGGGCGTTGGGCGGTGAGCCAGGGCGCCCACGTCGGGCGTCCGTCGGTGCTCGAGCTGAGTGTCGACCCCGACGGCACGGTCCAGGTCGGCGGCCTGGTGCGCCCCGTGGGGACCGGAGAGGTGGAGCTCTGATGCCGAGCTACGTCGTGTTCCTGCGCGCGGTCAACGTGGGCAAGCGCCAGCTCAAGATGGCCGAGGCACGGAAGGTGTTGTCCGACAACGGTTTCGATGACGTCGAGTCGCACATCCAGACCGGCAACCTGTTCGTGTCGACTCCGTTGCGCAGCGTCACGAAGGTGGAGGCAGAGGTGGGGCGCGTGCTGGGCAAGCACGCCGGGTTCGAGATCGTCGCGATCGCCCGGAAGCCCGCAGAGCTGCCGCCGCTCGTGAAGGCTGTGGACGGCATACCCACGCACCTGAAGGGCGAGTCGAGCCGCTATGTGAGCTTCTGCGCCACGGCTCCGAAGGCCGCGGCAACCAAGGACCTGGAGGACTGGGATGGTGCCGGCGAACGAGCGACCGTGATGGGCAAGGATGTCCTCATGGAGTTCGCGGTGCCGTTCCACGAGGCGAAGCTCACCGGGGCTCGCATCGAGAAGATCCTCGGCATCCCGGGCACCGCCCGCAACATGACCGTCGTCCGCGCACTGGCGCAGAAATGGGGAGCCTGATGGCCGAAGAGACTGGTGGCACCGGGCTGGGACACCGCTCGGTCAGCATGGAGCGCGTGTCCAAGGGTGTCTTCGAGGTCACCAACGTGCGGGGCGGGACGATGCGGATCGGGGGCGGTGACAACGCCGACTTCACCCCCGTCGAGCTGCTGCTGACGGCGATCGCCGGGTGCAGTGCCGTGGACGTCGACTTCATCACCGTCAAGCGCGCCGAGCCGCTGTCCTTCAACGTGACGGCGGCGGGGGAGAAGCTCCGGGACGAGGACGGCAACCACCTGGGCGACATCACCGTGCGGTTCTCGGTGGCCTTCCCCGAGGGCGAGGCTGGCGACAAGGCTCGCGAGATGCTGCCCAAGGCGATCGCCATGTCACACGACCGGCTGTGCACGGTGAGTCGGACGGTTGTGCTGGGGACGCCGATCGACAGTGGCGTCGCGGCCGACTAGGAGGCCGGCGGCCCGGGGGCGTCGGCCGACTCCACGGCGTACCTCAGGAACACCACCCCGTCGGCAAAGGTGTGCTGCTCCAGCAACCTGAGGTCCACTCGCGTGTCGCGGGGCAACGCAGGAGTTCCGCCACCGACGGCGACCGGGTGCAGGAACAGCCCCACCTCGTCAACCAGGCCGGCACGCAGCGCCTCGGCCGCCAGGGTCGGGCCGCCGATGCTGAGGTCAGCGGCGGCCGTTGCCTTGCGATGCCGGATCGCGTCGGCGTCGAACGTCGCCACCAGCTCGGTGCGTGGGGTGTCGACCGAGTCGAGCGTCGTGGAGACGACGACCTTGTCGGCTGCCTGCCAGATCCGGCGGTAGTCGGTGGCGGCCTTGGACTGCGCGTCCGAGTCGGCGTCGTCGGTCGCCCAGTATCGCATCACTTCGTACATCCGGCGGCCGTAGAGGTAGGTGCCGATCGTGCGTTCGCGGTCGTTGACGAACGCATGCACCTCCTCGGAGGGTGCCGCCCAGTCGAAGCTGCCGGCCGCATCGACGACATAGCCGTCGAGCGAGGCGATGGTCGTGTAGTGCAGCCTGGCCATGACGAATCCCTCAGGCGAGGCTGTCGCGGGCCGCGATGAAGGCAGCGACGCAGGCCCGGACGTCTTCCTCGGAGTGCCCAGCCGAGAGCTGCACGCGGATGCGCGCCTTGCCCTGGGGCACCACGGGGTAGGAGAAGGCGATGACGTAGACGCCCTGCTCGAGCATCGCCTCGGCCATCTGGGCGGCCAGTCGGGCACCGTCCTCGCCCGGGAACATCACCGGGGTGATGGGGTGCTCGCCCGGGAGCAGGGTGAACCCGGCCTCGGTCATCAGCTCACGGAACAATGCCGTGTTGGACTGCAGCCGGGCCCGCGCCTCCTGGGACCCGGCCGCGATCTCGAGCGCCTTGAGCGAACCCGCAGCGACGCTCGGTGCGACCGCGTTGGAGAACAGGTAAGGGCGGGACCGCTGGCGCAGCAGGTCGACGATCTCCTGGTGGGCGCTGACGTAGCCGCCGGACGCACCGCCGAGCGCCTTGCCAAGCGTCCCGGTGATGATGTCGACCCGGTCCATCACACCGAACCGCTCCGGCGTGCCGCGGCCGCCGTCGCCGACGAACCCGACGGCGTGGCTGTCGTCGACCAGGACCATCGCGCCGAACTCGTCGGCCAGGTCGCAGATCTGGTCGAGCGGGGCGAGGAACCCGTCCATCGAGAAGACGCCGTCGGTCACGATCACGGTGCGGCGGGCGCCGGCCGCCGTGGCGGCTTCCAGCTGGGTGCGCAGGTCGGTCATGTCGGCGTTCTTGTAGCGGAACCGCTTCGCCTTGCACAGGCGGATGCCGTCGATGATCGAGGCGTGGTTGAGCTCGTCCGAGATGATCGCGTCCTCGGCTCCGAACAGCACCTCGAAGACGCCGCCGTTGGCGTCGAAGCAGGATGAGTACAGGATCGTGTCCTGCATCTCCAGGAAGTCGGAGATCGCCCGCTCGAGCCGCTTGTGGAGCTCCTGCGTGCCACAGATGAACCGCACGCTGGCCATGCCGAATCCCCAGTCCTGCAACGCCTTTGCGGCGGCCGCCTCGACGTCGGGGTGGTCGGCCAGACCGAGGTAGTTGTTGGCACAGAAGTTGAGCGCCGACACCTTTGACGTCGTGACGTGGGCCGACTGAGGTGAGGTCAGCTCGCGCTCGTGCTTGAACAGCCCGGCGTCCTCGATCTCGCGCAGGGTCGTGGCCAGCTCGTCCTTGACGGTGCCGTACATCGCGTCAGCTCCAATCCATGATGACCTTGCCGCACTGACCCGATCGGGCCGCGGCGAAGGCGTCCTGCCACTGCTCGGCAGGGAGGCGGTGGGTGATGACCGAGGCGATCCGGTCGCGCAGCACCTGGGAGTTGCCGAGCATCGAGCTCATGGCGTACCAGGTGTCGTACATCTCGCGGCCGTAGATCCCCTTGATGGTGATCATGTGGGTGATGACCCGGCCCCAGTCGATCGGGAAGGGGTCCTTCGGCAGGCCGAGCATGGCGACCCGGCCGCCGTGGTTCATGTACGCCAGCATGTCCTCGACCGCGCTCGGCACCCCTGACATCTCGAGGCCGACGTCGAAGCCCTCCTTCATGCCGAGGGACTTCATCGCCTCGCCCAGGTCGGAGGTCCGTACGTTGACCACGAGGTCGGCACCCGCGTCCTTGGCCAGCCCCAACCGGTAGTCGCTCAGGTCGGTGACGACGATGTGCCGCGCACCGACGTGGCGGGCCAGCGCGGCGGCCATCACGCCGATCGGCCCGGCACCGGTGATCACGACGTCCTCGCCCGCCATGGGGAAGGACAGCGCCGTGTGGGTGGCGTTGCCGAGTGGGTCGAACACCGCCCCGAGGTCGGGGTCGAGGTCGTCGGGCTGCACCCACACGTTCGAGGCCGGGATGACGACGTAGTCGGCGAAGGCACCGTCGCGGTTCACACCGATTCCCTTGGTGTGGATGCACATGTGGCGCCGGCCGGCCCGACAGTTGCGACAGGTCCCGCAGACGATGTGGCCCTCACCCGAGGCGCGCTGACCGACGCGCACGGAGTCGACGTCCTCACCGACCTCGACCACCTCGCCGTAGAACTCGTGCCCGATGGTCATCGGAGCCTTGACGGTGGAGGCCGCCCAGTCGTCCCACTGCTCGAGGTGCAGGTCGGTGCCGCAGAGTCCGGCCCGCAGGACGCGGATCTTGACGTCGGTGGGACCGGGCTGTGGCTCCGGCACGTCCTTGAGCTCGAGTCCGGGTCCGGCATGGGTCTTCACGAGTGCGCGCACGCCGAACAACATAGTGGGCCCGGGGAGAGGGACGGTATGCCGCCTGGTTGCGTCCGCGGCATACCTCCGCGGGTTTGACGATTGGCCCGCAAAGCCAGGCGACGCAGGACAAACTGGTCGAGTGGCGGCCAGCCAGCGCAACCGGAACCTGTGGCTCGTGCAGACGAGCTGGGCCTGCTGGGTGGCCACCGACCTCGCCCTGCTGGTGACGCTGGCCGTGGTCGCCTTCTCCCTCGACGGGGTTGGCGCCGTGGGTCTGGTGGCCGCAGCCCGCGTGCTGCCCGGCGCCGTGCTCGGCCCCCTGCTCGCCACGGCGGCAGACCGGCTGCCACGGCCGTTGCTGCTCGCCGGGGTGCACCTCTTCTGGGCGGCCGCCTCGCTCGCCCTCGCCTGGGCGGCCGCGGCCGCCTCGCTGTGGGGCGTCGTCGTGGTGGCGGCGGTCGGCTCGGTGGGCGGATCCCTCTTCAAGGCCGGCCTGAGAGCGCTCATGTCGCAGGTCGTGCGGACACCCGCCGAGCTCGTCACCGCCAACGCGGCCTTTGCCGCGCTCGAGGGCGTGGGCACCCTGGTGGGCCCGGTGCTGGCCGGCCTCCTCCTGTCCGCGCTCAGCCCTGCTGCCGCTCTCGGGTCGTTGTCGGTGATCTTCGCTGTGGGGGCAGTGGCGTCGGCGTCGGTGCGGACGGCGTACCAGGTCCCGAGACGCACGGCCCGGCTTGGCCTGGCGGATGCCGGGCGTGGCTTTGCCGAGCTGCTGAAGCCACAGCTGCGCGGGATGTTCGCCGTCTTCATGGCCCAGAGCCTGATGCGTGGGCTGCTGACCGTCTTCGTGGCGGCTCTGTGCCTCACCTCGGGAGGTGGCGGAGAGGAGCGGGTAGCTGCCCTCTTCGCCACGATGGGGGCCGGTGGCCTGGTCGGCGCAGCCGTGGCGGCCCGACTCCCGCGACAGGGCGGTGCCGCTCGCCGGGCCACTGTCGGCGTCGTGCTGTGGGGGCTGCCCATCGCGCTGCTCGGGCTGTGGCCGGAGGGCTGGGTGGCGTGGGCCGCGCTCGCGGTCGTCGGTGTCGGGAATGCCGTCGAGGACGTCTACGGCTTCACTGCGCTGGACCGCCTGCTGCCCAACCACGTGGCGGCCCGTGCCTACGCGGCCTTCTGGTCCCTTGCGGCCGGCCTGGTCACCCTGGGCTCGCTGGCGGGGCCGCCGCTCGTCACCCTCATGGGGCTGGGTCCGACGATGGCCGTCACCGGTGCGGCCCTCGCAGCGTTCGCGCTGCTGATGCTCCGGCCCCTGGCGCGGGCCGACGCCCGGGTCGCGGTGCCGCCCGCGCACCTCGCCCTCGTCCAGGCCACGCCGGAGTTCGCACCGCTGCCCGCCATGGCGTTGGAACGACTCGCCAGTGCCTTGACTCCACGCAGCCTGCTGGCTGGCGAGGTGGTGGTGCGCGAAGGGGATGAGCCCGACGGCTTTGGCATCGTCGAGACCGGGCCGCTCGATGTGGTCCAGGGCGGCGAGACGGTGCGACAGCTGGGCCCCGGGGACGCCTTCGGGGAGATCGGCCTGCTGATGTCACGGCCGCGAACCGCATCGGTGGTGGCCGCCGGGGCGGCGACGATCCTGTGGCTGGACGCGGAGACGTTCATCGCCGCGGTCACGGGGCACCGGCACGCCTCGAGCGCCGCCATGGTGGTGGCCGGCGATCGCCTTGAGTCGGACCGGACGCGCGGCGTCCCGCCCTCCAGCGGCGGGCCATAGGGTCGACCCATGGCCAGGTATCTCGATGTGCACCCGGTGGACCCGCAGCCCCGGGCCATCGCCCAGGCGGTCCAGCTGCTCCGTGATGGGGGCATGCTGGCCTATCCGACTGACTCGGGCTACGCGCTCGGGTGCGCCCTGGGAAACCAGGATGGCAAGGAGCGGATCCTGCGGATCCGTCAGCTCGACGACAAGCACCACTTCACCCTGGTCTGTGCCGACTTCGCCCAGCTCGGCCAGCTGGTGCACATCGACAACCGGGTCTTTCGTGCCATCAAGGCCGCCACACCCGGGCCCTACACGTTCATCCTCCCGGCCACCAAGGAGGTGCCGCGTCGGCTGCTGCACCCGAAGAAGAAGACGGTCGGCGTGCGGATCCCCGACAACCGGGTCGTCCAGGCCCTGCTGGCCGAGCTGGGCGAGCCGATCCTGTCGAGCACCCTGATCCTGCCGGGCGAGGAGTCCCCGATGACCGAGGGCTGGCTGGTCAAGGAGGAGCTCGACAACCAGGTGGATGCCGTCATCGACGCGGGGGAGTGCGGCACCGACCCGACGACGGTGATCGACTTCTCGGACGGCACGCCGGAGGTCACCCGCGTGGGCGCTGGTGACCCCAGACCGTTCGAGTAGTCCTACATCTCCTCGTGGGTGTCCGGATCGCCGCCGAACAGGCGGCCGTCCTCGCGGGCGAGTCCGGCGATGGCACCCATCTCGGTTTCGCTGAGCTCGAACCCGAAGACGTCGAGGTTCTGGCGCTGCCGCTCGGGGGTGGCGCTCTTGGGCAGGGGGAGCGAGCCGAGCTGCACGTGCCAGCGCAGGATGACCTGGCCCGGCGTGACGCCGTGAGCTGCCGCCGCGTCAGCCACGGGAGGCTCCTCGAACGGTGCCTGCCGCTTGCCCATCGGGCTCCACGCCTGGGTGCGAATCCCCAAGCCCTCGTTGATACCCCGCATCTGCGCCTGCGGGAAGTAGGGGTGCAGCTCGATCTGGTTCACGGCAGGTGTCACGTCGGTCTCGTCGATGATCCGGTGCAGGTGCGCCTCGGTGAAGTTGCTGACACCGATGGAGCGGACCAGCCCGTCGCGTTGGGCCTCGACCAGTGCCTGCCACGCCTGCGGGTAGAGGTCCTGACTGGGATTGGGCCAGTGGATGAGGGCGACATCCACCTGCTCCACCCTCAGGCGGGACGCTGAGTCCCGAAGTGACTGCAGGGCAAGGGTTTTCGCGTGGAAGCGCCCTGGGATCTTCGTGGCGACAGCCACCTCGTCGCGGGGGACCCCCGACCGGCGGAGCGCCTCGCCGACCTCCTCCTCGTTGCCGTAGTTCACGGCCGAGTCGAGCAGTCGGTAACCGGCCTGCAGTGCGCTGACCATCGCCCTGACTCCATCGTCACCCTTGAGCGGGTACGTGCCGAAGCCGATCGCCGGCAGTGAGGTGCCGTCGTTCAGCCGGTAGGTGGTGTCGTCGGCTGCTGCCGTGTCAGTGCCCATGGACCCACCGTAGCCACGGGCCGGCGGAGTCGCCCTGTCGCGGGTGACCGGTACGTTGCGACCATGAGGACTGAGGGCACGTTCACTGTCGAGTCGTTCACGCCGGTGGCCTTGGAGCCGGCACCGGTCGAGGTCACCACGGCCGTCCCGGTGGGTGTAGCGGTGATGGAGAAACGGTTCTCCGGAGAGGTCGAGGGGCGTTCCGCCACGATCTTCACCGCCGCGTTCGACCAGGGGACCGGGGTGGGCACCTACGTGGCCATGGAGTCCTTCGAGGGGTCGCTCGGGGGATTGGCCGGCACCTTCAACTTCAGTCACAGCGCGACGACCAACGGCACCGACCGCGTCGCCGAGCACTTCGTCGTCGTGCCCGGCAGCGGCACCGGGGGACTGGCTGGGATCAGCGGCGCGGGTGGGATGGCCATCGATGACGACGGCACCCACCGCATCTGGTTCGACCACGAGATCTGAATGGACTCGCGCACGGCGTTGGTGCTCGGGGGCGGGGGATCCGCGGGCAACGCGTGGTTGATCGGCGTCATCGCCGGCCTGGGTGAGGCCGGGGTGGATGTGACGTCGGCGGATCTGGTCATCGGCACGTCAGCGGGTGCGACCACGGCGGTACAGATAGGCGGCGCGAGTCCGTCCCAGCTGCTGTCCGACATCCTTGTTGCCGCACCGGTGGTACGACCCGGGCCGGGGGGATCGGCCGCGGTGGGATCCGATGGTGGGCGAACTCGCCCTGGGCCTGTGGTGGACCACCTGGACAGGACGAACCGAATCATCGCCGCCGCTGCGGATGCCGCCGACATGCGCCGCCGGATGGGCACTGCGGCGCTGGAGATGCAGGCGACGTCGGACGGCTCCGGGCAGTCGCGGTGGCGCGCCATCGTCGGCGCTCGGCTGCCCAGTCAGCGCTGGCCGGAACGCGCAATGGTCATCACTGCTGTCGATGCGCAGACCGGTGAACCCGTGACCTTCGACCGACACAGTGGAGTGCCCCTGGTCGATGCCGTCGCCGCCAGCACTTCGAGCGGGGCCGCCTACAGCATCGGGGACAACCGATACATCGACGGCGGCTATCGCCGGAACGAGAACGCCGACCTCGCGGCCGGCTACGGTCGAGTCCTCGTGCTGTCGCCACTGGGAGGTCGAACCCGGCACCCGTTGGCCTGGGGCATGCAGCTCGACGCACAGGTCGACGAGCTCCGAGCGGGCGGCAGCCGGGTCGAGACGATCCTGCCGGACGACGACTCACTGGCCGCCTTCGGCACCAACCTGATGGATCCGTCGACCCGAGCACCCGCCGCCAGAGCTGCCCGTGAGCAGGGAACAGCGCTGGCCGAACAGCTCACCGAGTTCTGGCTCTGACCCCGCGGCTGGCCGTCGGGGGAGGCTAGTCAGATCGCTAGATTGACATAATGTCGATTATCGGCGTAATTCCCGTGAACTGAGGCAGCCTGGGAGCGAAGCCCTGGACACGACAAACGGAAGAGAGCTGCTGCTCCCATCCGTTCTCAACTTATAGCGCACAGGGGGGCTTGCGGCAAGGCCCCGGTGGTGCCGCAGAATCGTCGGCCGAAGCCAGAATCACGATTTCCCGGGGGTTCGCCGACGTGCCCAAGAATCCGCTGATCGCCAGCGCCTTCGACCTGCCAGACCGTCTCAGTGCCAAGGCGGACCAGACACTGATCGCTGCCGACGACCAGCACTTCGCGGCCATCGCCCAGAGCCTCGCAGAGGCGATCGCCGATCTGTCCGTCCGCCTTGAGGTGGCACGCAAGGCGCCGGGTCGCCTGGGTCAGGAGGCGCTCGAGCGCGACGTCGAGGTCCGCAGGCTGACCGGCCGCCTGCGTGCCTTGCGACGGTTCGGTCTGGACCTGTGCCTCGGCCACATCGTCACCGCGGACGGTTCCGACCCCGTGTACACCGGACGCCTGGGCCTCACCGACACCACCGGGCGCAGGCTGCTCCTCGACTGGCGCTCCCCCGCCGCCGAGCCCTTCTTCGGTGCAACCCATGCCAACCCCATGGGTCTGTCCAGCCGTCGACGGTACCGCTGGACGCGCGGTCGGATCAGCGACTACTGGGACGAGGTCTTCACCCCGGACGGGTATGCCGGCCACGCCACGAGCCTCGACGACCAGTCCGCGTTCATCGCCAGCCTCGGCAGCAACCGGTCAGCGCGGATGCGGGACGTGCTCGGCACGATCGCGTCCGACCAGGACGCGATCGTCCGCGCGGGTTCGCGCGGTGCCCTCGTCGTCGACGGTGGCCCCGGCACGGGCAAGACCGTCGTCGCGCTGCACCGCACGGCATACCTGCTCTATGCGGACCCGCGCCTGGGGCACCGGCGGGGCGGCGTCCTGTTCGTCGGTCCGCACCAGCCCTATCTGGCCTATGTCGCGGACGTGCTGCCCAGCCTCGGTGAGGAGGGCGTGCAGACCTGCACGGTGCGCGACCTCATCCCCGAAGGGGCGACGGCCCGGCCCGAGACGGACCCCAGGGTGGCCCAGCTGAAGTCGTCCGCCGACCTCGTGAGGTCGATCGAGAGGGCCGTCAGGTTCTACGAAGAGCCACCCACGAAGGGCATGACCGTGACGGCAGACGGTTCCGACGTCTGGGTCGGCGCCGACGACTGGGCCACCGCCTTCGACGCGGCGGAACCCGGCACACCACACAACGAGGCGCGCGACCAGGTCTGGGACGAGCTGCTCACGATCCTGGTCGACCGACACGACGAAGACGGTGACGAGGAGGGTGACGTCTCGGCCGCCCTGCTCCGGAAGTCGTTGCAGCAGAACAGAGAACTGCTCACAACCCTCAACAGCGCGTGGCCGCTGATCGAGCCCACGGACCTGGTGGGCGACCTGTGGTCGGTACCTGCCTACCTGCGGATGTGCGCACCGTCGCTGAGCCCGGACCAGGTCAGGCTGCTCCAGCGCACTGACCCACAGGACTGGACCGAGTCCGACCTGCCGTTCCTGGACGCAGCACGCCAGCGGCTCGGCGACCCGGAGGCCTCGCGACGCCAGCGTCGGCAGGACGCCTCGGTCGCAGCCGCACGCGAGCGGATGGCCCAGGTCGTCGACGACCTGATCGCCACGGACGACTCCGAGATGCACGTGATGTCCATGCTGCGCGGCGAGGACCTCCAGGGTGCACTGGTCGACGATGCCGCACTCCCCCGCACCGACCCGGACCTGCTCGCGGGGCCGTTCGCGCACATCGTCGTGGACGAGGCGCAGGAGCTGACTGACGCGCAGTGGCAGATGCTCCTGATCCGCTGCCCGTCCCGGAGCTTCACCATCGTCGGGGACCGTGCCCAGGCCCGGCACGGGTTCCCGGAGTCGTGGCAGGACCGTCTGGAACGAGTCGGGTTCGACCGTATCGAGCTGGCCTCCCTGACCATCAACTACCGGACGCCCGAAGCGGTGATGGCCGAGGCCGAGCCGGTCATCCGCGCCGTCCTGCCGGACGCCAACGTGCCCACCTCCATCCGCCGCACCGACGTCCCCGTCCTGCACGGCTCCGTGGCGGAGCTCGGCTCGGTCCTCCAGACCTGGCTCGCCGACCACCTCGAGGGGGTCGGCTGCGTCATCAGCACGGCCGACATCGACGTGAGTCGGTTCGGGGACCCGAACCGGGTCCGGTCCCTTACCCCCGAGCTGTCGAAGGGGCTGGAGTTCGACCTGGTCGTGCTGGTCGATCCGGAGGGCTTCGGTGACGGCATCGAGGGGGCGGTCGACCGTTATGTGGCGATGACGCGAGCGACCCAGCAGCTCGTCATCCTCACGAGCCCCTGACCCGGTCTCGGTCAGGCGCCGACGTAGGCCGCGAGGTGCTCGCCGGTGAGGGTGGACCGGTCTGCGACGAGGTCAGCGGCGGTGCCCTCGAAGACGATCGTGCCGCCGTCGTGTCCGGCTCCCGGGCCCAGGTCGATGATCCAGTCGGCATGCGCCATGACCGCCTGGTGGTGCTCGATCACGATGACGGACTTGCCGGAGTCGACCAGCCGGTCGAGCAGCCCGAGCAGGTTCGCGACGTCGGCGAGGTGCAGGCCGGTCGTCGGCTCGTCGAGAACATAGACGTCGCCCTTCTCGGCCATCTGGGTGGCCAGCTTGACCCGCTGACGCTCGCCGCCGGACAGGGTGGTCAGGGGCTGGCCGAGCGTGAGGTATCCCAGCCCCACATCGACGATCCGCTCCAGGATCTTGTGCGCGGCCGGCGTCTTCGCCGCACCGTCGCCGAAGAATGCCTCGGCCTCGGTCATCGACATCGCCAGCACCTCCGCGATGTTGCGACCACCCAGGGTGTACTCGAGCACGGAGGCCTGGAACCGCCTGCCCTCGCACTCCTCGCAGGTGGACTCGACGGTGGCCATGACGCCCAGCTCGGTGAAGATGACACCCGCGCCGTTGCAGGTGGGACAGGCACCTTCGGAGTTCGAGCTGAACAGAGCTGGCTTCACGTCGTTGGCCTTCGCGAAGGCCTTGCGGATCGGCTCCAGGAGACCCGTGTAGGTCGCCGGGTTGCTGCGCCGCGAACCCTTGATCGCGGCCTGGTCCACGACCACGACGCCGTCCCGACCGGCGACGGAACCGTGGATCAGTGAGCTCTTGCCCGAACCCGCGACGCCCGTGACGACGCAGAGGACGCCGAGCGGGACGTCCACGTCCACGCCCCGGAGGTTGTGCGTCGACGCGCCCCTGACCTCGAGCGTTCCGGTGGAGGTCCGCACCGAGTCCTTGACGGTGGCTCGGTAGTCGAGGTGGTGGCCGGTGATGGTGTCGCTCGCCCGTAGCCCCTCGACGCTGCCCTCGAAGCAGACGCGTCCGCCGTCGGTGCCGGCTCCCGGACCGAGGTCGACGACGTGGTCGCCGATCGCGATGGTCTCAGGCTTGTGCTCGACGACGAGCACGGTGTTGCCCTTGTCGCGCAGCTGCAGGAGCAGCTCGTTCATCCGTTCGATGTCGTGGGGGTGCAGTCCGATCGTGGGCTCGTCGAAGACGTAGGTGACGTCGGTCAGTGACGACCCGAGGTGACGAATCATCTTGGTGCGCTGGGCCTCTCCCCCGGACAGCGTGCCCGCCGGCCGGTCCAGGGACAGGTAGCCCAACCCGATCTCGGCGAACGAGTCGAGCAGGTGCTGCAAACCCTTCAGCAGCGGGGCCACCGACGGCTCGTCGAGCCCGCGGACCCACTCGGCCAGGTCGCTGATCTGCATCTCGCACAGGTCGGCGATGTTCTTGCCCTGGATCTTCGAGGAGCGGGCTTCCTTGCTCAGCCGGGTGCCGTCACACTCCGGGCAGGCCTGGAACGTGATGGCGCGCTCGACGAAGCGCCGCACGTGCGGCTGCATCGCCTCGACGTCCTTGGACAGCATCGACTTCTGGATCTTCGGGATGACGCCCTCGAAGGTCAGGTTGATGCCCTCGACCTTGATCTTGGTCGGCTCGGCATACAGCATCGTCTCGAGCTGCTTCTTGGTGAACGAGGCGATCGGCTTGTCCATCGGCAGGCCCATGCCCTCGAACAGCCGGCCGTACCAGCCGTCCATCGAGTAGCCGGGCACGGTCAGGGCGCCCTCGGCCAGCGACTTGGTCTCGTCGTACAACGCGGTGAGGTCGAAGTCGCTGACCGCGCCCATGCCCTCGCAGCGGGCGCACATGCCACCGAGGTAGACCACGTCCCGGACGACGGCCTTCTCGACCCGCCCGCCTGCCTTCTCGGTGCTCATCACCCCGCTCGCCTTGCGTGTCGGCACATTGAACGAGAACGCCGTCGGCGGCCCGACGTAGGGCGCGCCCAGGCGGCTGAACAGGATCCGGAGCATGGCGTTGGCGTCGGTGGCGGTGCCGACCGTGGACCGGGGGTTGGCGCCCATCCGCTCCTGGTCGACGATGATCGCCGTGGTCAGCCCCTCGAGGACGTCGACGTCCGGCCGAGCGAGGTTCGGCATGAACCCCTGCACGAACGCGCTGTAGGTCTCGTTGATCATCCGCTGCGACTCCGCGGCGATCGTGGCGAACACGAGCGAGCTCTTCCCCGAGCCGGACACCCCGGTGAACACCGTGAGTCGACGCTTGGGGATCTCGACGTTGATGTCCTTGAGGTTGTTCTCGCGCGCACCGACCACGCTGATCGTGTCGTGGCTGTCGGCTGCATGCGCCGCTGTTGGCTGGGCGTCCATCGGGGTGGCCATGCTGGATCGGGTCTCCATCCGTGAGGCGAGAGTCAAGCGGCGGTCTGGTGGGCCGGCTCGGGCTCAGCCCTGTTGGATCCGAAGCAGGTTGCCGGCGGGGTCGCGGACGGCGCAGTCGCGAACTCCGTAGGGCTGGTCGGTCGGCTCCTGGACGACCTCGGCCCCGCTGGCCTCGACCCGCTCGAACGTCTCGTCCAAGTTGGCTGTGGCCAGGAGCATCGTGGCATAGGTGCCCTTGGCCATCATCTCGACGATGGTGCGACGCTCCTCATCGGTGATGCCGGGGTCGACGGCCGGCGGGTGCAGGACGATGGAGGTGCCGGGCTGGTCGGCGGGGCCGACCGTGATCCAGCGGAGCCCGTTGTAGCCGACGTCGCCCCGTACCTCGAAGCCCAGGGTGTCGCGGTAGAAGGACAGGGCGGCGTCCGGGTCGTTCTGCGGCAGGAAGCTCGCGTGAATGGTGATGTCCATGGGGCTCAGGCTAGTTGCGCCGCACTGGCGCGTGCTTCTCGATTCCTGATCGGTCTGGTGACCTGCTTGGAGACGCAGGAAGGGATCTCCGGCTTGGGCTCCTGCATTTCCCGGCGGTAGGCGCTGGGCGGCATACCGACCAGCTCGGTGAAGCGCGTGCTGAAGGTGCCAAGCGACGAGCAGCCCACCTCGAAGCAGACCTCGGTGACGCTCAGGTCGCCGCGACGCAGCAGCGCCATGGCGCGCTCGATCCGACGCGTCATGACGTAGCCGTACGGCGACTCGCCGTAGGCGAGCTTGAACTCGCGGCTGAGGTGTCCTGCCGACATGTGGGCTCCGCGGGCCAGCGCCTCGACGTCCAGGGGCTGCGCGTACTCGCGGTCGATCCGGTCGCGGACGCGGCGCAGGATCGCCAGATCGCGAAGGCGCTGCTCGGCGGCGGGACTGCTGGTCACCCCACGATCGTGTCACGCGGCCGGCTGGCTTGCCCAGCCATCGGACAGCATCGAGGGTGTCGGTCTCCCCGCTCCCCTCCCTACTCCCCCGCTCACCTACGGCTGGAGCGCGCGGCGAACCCGGGTCAGTCTGCTTGCCTCCACCTCGTAGCGGCTCGCCGTGGCCGCGCCGGCCCGGAAGAACCGGCGCCGCAGCGCGCCCACCACCTCGACCTGGTCGCCGGCCGCCAGTCGCCGCGCGCTCTGCCGGGTGCGTCCGCTCCAGCACGCCACGTCGATGGTGTCCACGGTGGCCGACCCTCGGCTCTCACCAGGCTGTCGGGGAACCACCAGCCGCAGGGCTGCGACGAAGTCACCACTCGGCAGCTCGCGTTCGTCCACGGACCCACTGACCTTGCCCACGAGGCGCACCTCGTTCACCCACTCATCGGTCTGCATGCCCTCAACCGTGTCCGACGCGTCGGGGCTGTTCCAGAGGTTGCCCCGACGCTGTGGACAGGCTGGAGCCGCCAATCCGCCCTGTGGACCGGGGCAAACCGCAACGGTGTCGCTCAGCTCCACCAGGGGCTCGGCCCCACGAGGAGCTCAGCCCCACCAGAACGACGTGGCGATCACGGCATACACCGCGATGAGGGCCGCGCCCTCGATCCAGGTGGACTCACCGTCGAAGGTGATGAACGCCGTGAGGATCACCGCGATCACGACCGACACGACGAGCATCGGTGGGAACACCAGCGTCAGCGTCGCGAACCCGAACACCGAGGACAGGACCACGAGCAATGGAGCCAGCACCAGGGCGATCTGGATGGGCGAGTTGATGACAACCGAGAACGCGTACTCGGACTGGTTCCGCGCTGCCAGCTGGACGCCCACGATGTTCTCGATCGCGTTGCCGGCGATGGCGACGATCACCAGCCCGGCGAACGCGTCGGAGATGCTCAGGGCCTTCATCGCCGGCTCCAGGGCCGTGACGAACCAGTCCGACACGAACGCCGCCAGCAACGCCGCCAGCGCCAGGAGGCCGACGGCGAGCCAGACCGGCCACCGCGGAGCCTCGTGCTCCATCTTGTCCGCCGCGCCCGCACCCTCCGCGCCCGCACCCTCCGCAGGCGCCTCCTTGCGCAGCGACGCCGGCAGGGTCAGCGCGAAGAGCACCAGCAGCACCACCGACACGATCAGCGACAACGTCTTCTCGTGCGCCGCCGCCGGCGTGTGCACGTAGTGCGCCAGCGACGGGACGACCATGGCCGCCACCGACAGCACCATCAGGACGATGATGCCGCGGGCGCGCTCGGAGTTGAGCTGCTGGGTGCCGTGCTTCAGGCCGCCGACGAGGAAGGCCAGCCCAAGCACCAGCAGCAGGTTGGCCAGGATCGAGCCGATCAGCGCGGCCTGCACCACCGCCACCAGCCCGGCCTTCAGGGCGAACAGCGCGATGAACAGCTCGGGCAGGTTGCCCAGCGCCGACTGGAGCACGCCCGTGGCGCCCGGTCCGAACCGGTCACCGAGCTGCTCCACGGACCGCCCCACGAGCGAGGCGAGCAGCGTCACCGCGACCGCTGAGCAGAGGAACGGCAGCACCGCTCCCCCACCGACGAAGTGGGTCAGCGCGGCGAGCGCCACGGCCAGCCCGCCACCGCCCAGGATCAGGTAGTCGGACCGCACAAACAGGGCCGTGGGCTGGGCCGACGTGGTCGGGGGCGCGGGGGTCATGTGGGACATCCTTGCGTCGAGGTATGCCGGGGGCACGCCGAAGCGGCGCGGAGGTCAGCTCCGCGCCGCTTCGGGGTGGGGTGGGGTGGGGCTAGGGCAGGTAGTACGTCGGGTTGGGCAGCTTGATCGCGCGGTCCGCAGAGCCGCCGATCAGGTCGCTGTACTGGTCGCCGAAGTTGGCGATGATGTCGAAACCCTGGGCCTCGACGTGCGCCCGCGTCTGCGACTTGTACTCGATCGTCGTGCACCGGGGTGCCAGGACACAGGTCGCGTAGGACGGGATGGGCTCGGTGGACGTCCACTTGGTGTAGTAGTTGTCCGGGCTGAACCCGGTGTAGCCGACCTTGGCGAGGTTGCCGAGGGTGGCGTTGCGCTGGGTCGTGTTGCGACCGGTCAGCCCGACCAGGGTGCAGCCCGCGTCGGCAGCGGCGTTGGCGAAGGACACCATGCCCGGAGTGGCCGGGAAGCGCTGTGGCTGGACCCACTGCTGGTCCTGGACCGTGGGGTCGAAGACGAAGTGCATCGCCGCGACCTCCATGTCGTAGGTCCACAAGGTCGTGTCGTCCGCGTCGAGGACGATGGCCGGGTTGCCACCGTGCTTCGCCTCCGAGCGGCACTGCTGCAGCAGCTGCCCGCTGCGCCGGTCGATGAGCTTGGTGATCTCGGAGATGTAGGGCGAGGACACCTTGTTGGAGGTGCCCGTGCCGGTGTCGCCGTAGTAGACCGCGATGGTCTTCTTCACCACGTCGATGTTGGGGATGCCCTCACCGCTCTGGGTCAGCCCGCTCGACCCGTCCGGCTTCATGGTGAAACGGGTCCGCGGCGCGAGCCGCGGCTCCTTGACACCCGGCAGGTTGGGCGACGGGAGGTAGTAGGTGGGGTTCGGCAGCTTCAGCGACCGGTCGGCATACCCGCCCTGGAGGTCGGACCACTGGTCGCCCACGTTGAGGACGATGTCGTAGCCCAGGTCCTGCTCGATGTGCTTGCGCGTGCCCGCCTTGTACTCGACCGTGTTGCAGGACGGTGCGGCCACGCAGGTGAGGTAGCTCGGCGGCGTCGTGCCGGAGTTGTACTTGGTGAAGAACCGGTCTGCGGGGAACGCCGTGTAGCCGACCTTGGCCAGGTTGCTGACGGTGTGCGCCTTCTGGCTGTCGCTGCGCCCGGTCAGGCCGAAGACGGTGAAGCCCATGGCCTGCGCGTCGTTGACGAAGTCGACCATGCCCGGGGTGGCCGGAAAGCGCTCGCCGTCGACCCACGGAGTCTGGGCGGCGGGGGTGAACACGAACTTCATGTCCCCCACCTCCATCTGGTAGGTCCACAGCGTCGTGTCGTCCGCGTCGAAGACGATGGCCGGCTTCTGGTGGTGCCGCTTCGCGTCGGCCAGCAGGCGTGGCAGGGCGCGGCGCTGGGCAGCCAGGATGGAGCTCATCTCGGAGATGTAGGGCGAGCTGGTCGGGTTGGCTGCGCCGGTCCCGGTGGGGTCTCCGTAGTACGAGTAGATGGTCTTCTTGACCGAGTCGATGTTGGGGATGCCCTCTCCCCCGGCGGTCAGTCCGCTCGATCCGTCGGCCTGCATCGTGAAGTGGGTGCGTGGCGCGAGCCGGCCGTCGGTGCCGTGCGCGGTGGCCGGGCCGGCGCCGGTCAGGGCGGCGGCCGCGAGGGCCAGCACTGCCGCGCCTGCCGTCACCGCCGTCCGCCGGATGTGGGCGGCCGAGGGGCCACCCCTTCTGCTGTGGACGGGGTGGGCCATGGACGCACGCTCCTGGAGTTGGGGTGGTGAGGGCGACCTGCTGGTGTCCCAGCGAGCCATCGTCGGGTGACCGCCACTTGTGGTGACTGCCGGAGGCTACGTAGGCCCTGAGCTCGGCGGAAGTGACAAATGTCATGGGTGGCAGACTCGGCCCATGGAGGCTATCCAAGTGCTGCGTCCGATGGTCGACAGCGACATCCCCGATGTCCTGAAGCTGAACGCCGACCATGTCGAGCTGTTGTCACCCCTCGAAGCGTCGGAGCTCGCCGACCTGCGCCGCTGGGCCACCCGTGCAGACGTGATCGTGAGCGACGGACAGACGGCTGGCTTCGTCCTCGTCTTCGGTCCTGGCACGGACTACGGCTCGGCGAACTACCGCTGGTTCGGGGAGCGCTACGGGACCCGGTTCCACTACCTCGACCGCATCGTCATCAGCGACCGGTTCCGCCGACGTGGCCTGGCCTCTGCGGTGTACGAGGTGGTCGAGGAAGCCGCCCGGAGTCAGGGGCGACTCACCCTCGAGGTCAACATCGACCCTCCGAACCAGCCCTCGCTGGACTTCCACCGCGGCAGGGGCTATCTCGAGGTCGCCCAGCTCGGCGAGCCAGGCCATCGGGTCAGCCTGATGACCAAGGACATCTCCGACGAAAGGACGAGCGAAAACGTGACCTGACGCGGCTATGGTGCGTTGAGGAGTGCATAGCTGCCCGAGGGGGGCGGCAGAAGAGGGAGTTGGCTGATCGTGCTTGGGCTCGCGGGACGAGCCGGCGTGGCCGCGGGAGCTGTGACCGTCGCGATGCTGGCAGGGTGGGCACCGGCACACGCCGCCACCACGACCCCATCCACCACTGCGTCCACTTCCGTCACACCGTCCACGTCCGTCAGGGCCTCCGCGCCACCCACCAGCCCAGCGGGTGGGTCGACCACGGGCCCGTCGACACCGGGTTCCGTGACGACCGGCGCCGGCAGCGGCACGATCACGGCTGGTGCGACCGCGACGCCCGGAGCCGGCGGCGAGGAGACACTCAGCCCGGCTGAGCTTTCAGCCCAGATCGCCCAGGCCGACGCCCTCACCCGCGACCTCACCGCGTCGAACGCCGGCATCGCCGCTGCGGCGACCAAGCTTGACCGTCTCGCGCTGCAGGCCAATGCGCTGCTCCAGGAGTACGCCGCGGCCCGCGACGCCGAGCGGACGGCCCGCGAGGAGGCCAACCGCAACGTCCAGCTCTACCAGCAGCTGAGCACCCGGCTCGGAGAGGACCGGCGCGCCCTCGGTCAATGGGCCTACCTCGCCTATGCCGGCACCGGCGGCGCCATCAGCGACATGGGAACCCTCCTGGACACCCTCGCCAAGTCCGCCAGCGAAGCCAGTGACACCGCGGCGCAGCTGTCCTACCTGACCGACCAGCGGACCGGTCAGATCGAGCGGGTGCAGAACCAGACCCAGCTCCAACGGACCATCGCGATCAAGGCCGTGGAGGCCAGCACCAGGGCCACCGAGGCAGCGACCCAGGCTGCCGAGGCCAAGAAGAAGCTCGACGTCGTCGTCCAGGAGCAGAAGGCCCAGCTCGACGCCACCCGCCGGCTGCACGCCACTCAGGTCGCCAAAGCCGGTCCGGTCGCCGGGCTGCTCCTGGGCAGCGGCGACGCGGCCGCGATGGAGGCGTCCAAGCGACTGCGCGCCGCACTCGTCGTGCCCGGCGTCCTCGCCGACGGGTCGGTCAAGCCCTGCAGCACCAACGAGACCGAGTACGCCAACGGCAAGATCCCGGTGGCCGGGCTGTGCCCGCTGTTCGGTGCGGCTGGGCAGAGCCTGCGCCCCGGGGCCGCCGCCGCGTTCAACGCGATGAGCATCGCCTACCAGAAGGACACCGGCTCCCCCATCTGCGTCACCGACTCCTACCGGTCCTACGCCGAGCAGATCGCGGTCAAGGCCGTCAAGGGCAAGTGGGCGGCCACTCCCGGCCGCAGCGAGCACGGCATGGGCCGCGCCGTCGACCTCTGCGGCGGCATCAACAGCTTCGGCACCCCCGCGCACCTGTGGATGAAGCAGAACGCGCCGCTCTACGGGTGGTTCCACCCGGACTGGGCCGAGCCCACCGGTTCACTGCCCGAGCCGTGGCACTGGGAGTTCGCCGGCTAGTCACCGGCCCTTCAACGGCGTGCCGACTCGCCACGCGGTTTGGGTAGGAATACCCATCTGTGACGCGACGCGTTGTGCCACCCTTCACGCATGACAACTGAGGCGGCTGCGTCACAGTCGACGTGGGCCGAGCACGAGCGGTACAAGCGGCCCTGGTACTGGTACGACTGGGCCAACTCCGCCTTCGTCACGACGGTCGGCACGGTGCTGTTCGCGCCCTACCTCACCACGGTCGCGAAGGAGGCGGCCTGCCCCGGACTCGACGATGACGCGAGCTGTCACGTCGACCTGCACGTCGTCCCGGCTGCAGCCGACCTGCCGAGCGGGGTCTGGCAGCTCGCCCTGGTGCTGACGCTCCTCGGTCTGGCCGCACTGGTGTTCACCGTGGTCCAGATGGTCCGCAACAAGCCGGCCCTGCTACCGACGGTCATCCCGCTCGGCGTCGCGGCCGTGGGCGGCCTCGCGCTCGTCCTGACGGCTCCGCTCGACCCGGGGTCGGTCGCGTCCTACACCGTCACCCTGGCGACCATCATCTCGGCAGTCCTGCTGGTGTTCGTCGGCGCCATCGCCGACCGCACCCCGCGCCCGGCCAGGCTGCTCGGCGGCTTCGCCTGGGCCGGCGCGGTCGCGGCGTCGCTCCTGTTCTTCCTGCACGGGAGCAACTGGCGTTTCGGCTCGCTGATGATGATCCTTGCGACGATCGCGCTCGGGTCCTCTCTCGTCGTCTACGACGCCATCCTGTGCCGGATCGCCTCCCCCGACGACCGCGACGCGGTCTCGTCGCGCGGCTGGGCGCTGGGCTACCTCGGCGGTGGGCTGCTGCTGGCGATCAACCTGGTGATCGTGTCCAAGCCCGACCTCATCGGGGTCGACAAGGGCATGGCGGTGCGGATCAGCATGCTGTCGGCGGGCGTGTGGTGGGGGCTGTTCACGCTCATCCCCGTCCGTGGCCTCTGGAACCTCCGCGGCGGCGAGATCGCCCGTTCCGACCAGCCGTCCGCCGGGGTCGTCCGCGGCAGCTACGCGCAGCTCGGGCACACCTTCCGCGACCTGCGGACCTACCCGCACACCCTGATGTTCCTGCTCGCCTACCTGTTCTTCAACGACGGCATCCAGACGGTCATCTCTTCGAGCAGCCTCTACGGCGCCGAGGAGCTCAAGTTCGCGCAGGAGCAGCTCATCGCGCTGATCCTGCTCGTCCAGTTCGTGGCCTTCGGCGGCGCGTTGCTGTTCGGCCGGCTCGCCCGCAGCTTCGGCGCGTGGCGCACGATCCTCGGCTCCCTCGTCGCCTGGTCGGCCATCGTCATCGCGGCGTTCTTCGTCCCGGAGAAGGCGTTCATCCCGTTCATCGCCCTCGGCGTGCTGATCGGCATCGTGCTGGGCGGCAGCCAGGCGCTGAGCCGGTCGCTGTTCAGCCAGCTCGTCCCCAAGAGCCGCGAAGCCGAGTTCTTCGCGTTCTACCAGGCCATGGAGCGCGGGACGTCGTGGTTCGGCACGCTGCTGTTCGGCCTGGTCCACCAGCTGACCGACTCCTACCGCCCCGCCATCGTCGCGCTGATCATCTTCTTCGTCCTGGGCTACGTGCTGCTGCGCAAGGTCGACGTCCGTCAAGGGATCATCGATGCCGGCAACGAGGTGCCCGCCGTCGTGTGACTGTGAGTTGCATCACAACTGCCAACGAAACGGACGGCCGGAACGTCGGAACATTGCACGGGTCCACGGCGTTGTGCCGTATGAATCCCCGAGCCCCCACCCGAGCGGGCAGGGTACCAAGAACGTTGGGAGAACCCCGTCATGGCAGAGCGCACCCTCCGGGGCAGCCGAATGGTGTCGCACAGTCTCGAGACCGACGACCACGTCATCCCGAGCGAGCGACAGATCACGTCCTACGTGTGCCCCCTGGGCCACCGGACCGAGCTGCCCTTTTCGATCGAAGCCGAGATCCCGTCGACCTGGGAATGCCGTTGCGGCGAGGAGGCCCGTCTCGTCGACGGCCCCGAGCCCGAGGTCAAGCAGGTGAAGCACGTCCGCACCCACTGGGACATGCTGCTCGAGCGTCGTTCCATCCCCGAGCTCGAGGAGCTCCTCGAGGAGCGTCTCGTGCTCCTGCGCGAGTCCCGCGGCGAGAAGCCGCGGCGCAAGCGCACCGCCTGAGCCGTAGCACCAGACACCACGAAGGCCGCGTCCCGATCGGGACGCGGCCTTCGTCATGCCGGTATGCCGGGTGGTCGCGGCTAGAGGACCTCGCCCTCGATGACGTCTGGTCCAGAGGGCGGAGGTCCGCCACGGCCTGAACCGTCCGGCCCCTGCCCACGACTACCGCCGAAGACCCCACCGAGCAGCCGCTTGGCCACCACGGCCTCCAGCACGGTCCGGGCGATCGGGCGCGTGAAGGGCAGGATGAAGAAGAAACCCACGATGTCGGTGAGGAACCCGGGGGCCAGCAGCAGGGTGCCACCCACGAGCACCAGGGCCGCGTCCGCGAGCTGATGGCTGGGCATCTGGCCGGTGTTGAGGGCCTTCGTGAGCGCCTTCCAGGCGCGAGCCCCTTCGCGCCGGACCAGCCACGCGCCGAGGGCCGACTCGACCAGCAGCAGGGCGAGGGTCTGCCAGCCGCCGATGACCTTGCCGACCGCGATGATCGTGGCGATCTCCAGGACCGGGACGACGAGCAGCAGCACGAAGACGACGGCCAGCCAGCGGGGCCTGCGTCGCCGGGCAAAGGGCGTGCGTCCTACAGTCGGTGCCACGTGGGCTCCCTGCTGCCCAGCCGTCGCACCTGGTCGGCGCGGTGCGACAGGCCCCAGGCAGTGATCTTCTGGAGCGACTCGCGCATGATGTCGCCGCTCATCTTGGAGTCGCCGATCTCCCGCTCGACGAACGTGATCGGGACCTCGACGACGCGCAGCCCGAGCCGGACGGCCCGCTGGGTGAGATCCACCTGGAAGCAGTAGCCCTGTGACGCGACGTGGTCGAGCCCGATGGTCCGCAGGGCACTGGCCCGGTAGACGCGGTAGCCCGCGGTGGCGTCGTGCACCGGCATACCGAGCAGGGCCCGGGTGTAGATGTTGGCGCCGACGCTGAGCGCCTTGCGGTGCAGCGGCCAGTTGACCACGCTGCCACCACGCACCCACCGTGCGCCGATGACCAGGTCCGCGTCGTGCAGGGCGTCCAGCAGCGCAGGCAGCTGCTCCGGCTGGTGCGAGCCGTCGGCATCCATCTCGACGATGGCGCCGTAGCCCTCTTCCAGCGCCCAGGCGAAGCCCGCGAGGTAGGCGTTGCCGAGACCCTGTTTTCCTGGCCGGTGCAGCACGTGCACCTGGGGGTCGGCCGCGACCAGCTCGTCGGCGATCTGGCCGGTGCCGTCGGGTGAGTTGTCGTCGAGCACGAGGACGTCGGCGGAGGGCACCGCAGCCCGCACTCGCTCGACGATGCGGGGCAGGTTCTCGCGCTCGTTGTAGGTCGGGATGCACACGAGCACCCGTTCGATCTGGTCAGACAACGACGCGATCCCTTCGTGGTTGAGCCGGTGCGGTGGGTCCGTCCGTGGCGCGCTCGACCCTAGCGGTCCGACGCCGAAGCCACAGACCAAGTGCCAGGAGTGCCACGAACGCCAGCCCCGCGGCATACTCCGGCAGCGGACCCAGGCGGTCGGACACGGTGACCTCGGTGCGCACCACCGGCGACCCGTAGCGGGCCGCTGCGGTGAACAACGTGGTCTTGTCGACGTACGTTCCGTCGGGGTTGATGAAGCCGCTCACGCCCACCGTGGAGACGTGCACGACCGAGCGGCCGTGCTCGATGGCGCGGAGCCGGCTGATCGCGAACTGCTGCTCGGACTCGGCGGTGTACCCGAACGTCGCGTTGTTGGTCTGCACGGCGAGGATGCTCGCATCCCGGCCGGGCTGCAGGGTGGAGTCGCGCATCAGCCCGTCGTAGGCCACCTCGAAGCAGATCGTCGGGATGATCCAGTAGGGCCGCTCCCCCGCCACCGGCACCTCGAAGCCGCCCGGCTTGTCGCCCTTGGTGAAGTCGCGGGTGACCAGGTCGACCTTGTCGGAGAAGTTGCGGAAGAAGCTGCGGTAGGGGATGTACTCGGCGAACGGCACCGGGTGCTGCTTGATGTACCGCTGCGGATCCGGCTCGCCCGGGCGGTAGAACAGGCTCGCGTTCGAGATGTAGGGGGCCGGCCCGTTGAGGACCGCGCCGACCAGGATGGGCGCCTTGACGGTCTCCAGGGCGAGGCGGATGTCGGCGGCGGCGTCGGGGTTCTCGAACGGGTCGATGTCCGAGGAGTTCTCCGGCCACACGACCAGGCTCGGGGCGGGGTGTCCGGTGGCCACCGCGCCGAGGGTGCCCTGGACGTGGTTGTCCAGTACCTTGCGCCGCTCGGCGTTGAAGTCCAGCCCTGGCTTGGGCACGTTGCCCTGGACGAACAGCACCGACACCTTCCGTCCGTCCGTGGGTGGCGTCGTGGCCAGGGCGAGCCCGAGGGGCGCCACGGCGAGGACGGCAAGTGCGACAGCCAAGGGCCGGTATGCCGCGGCCTGGGCTCGGCGCGGCCGCCCGACCCGGTGGGTGAGCTCGCGAGCCGCCAGGTGCAGCAAGACACCGAGGCAGGCCACCGCGAAGGTGACACCGGGCGCTCCCCCGTACCGGGCGAACGGCGCCAGCGGGCCGTCGGCCTGGCTGAAGGCCAGGCGGGCCCACGGGAAGCCGCCGAACGGGGTGCTGCCCCGCGCCCACTCCTGCAGCACCCAGGCCAGGGGGACGGCGGCATACGCGAGGGGTCGAAGGCGTGAAGCGAGCAACGGGCGCTGAACCACCGACAGGACCGCGCACATGGCCGCGATGTAGAGCGCCTCGAGGGTGCACAGGGCCACCCACGGGAGGTTGCCGACATAGACACCGGTCCACGACAGGGTCGGGAGGAAGAAGCCGAGGCCGTGTCCGAGGCCGAGCAGGAGGGCCAGCCGCCACCGGACGCCGAGCGCCGCCGCGGACAGCAGCCCCACTCCGACCGGGGCCAGCCACCAGATGTCGTGCTCAGGGAAGGCGTAGGCGGTGAGGAGGCCGGAGGCCACCGCGGCGAGGAGGCGCACCCCTGCGCGCAGGGTGAGAGTCGGCTTCGGCACGGGACCACGGTAGGACACGGAACGGCCCGCGCTGCCGTTGGGACCAGCAAGGGGCCGACTGGGTGCCGACCTCCAGCTGTTGTCTACTAAGCACGCGGGCCGAGCCGCGTCCACCACCGCCTTGAGCGGGGCACCAGTTCGGGTCATACGTCACTGCTGGCGGGCGGTGGCTGCGCGCGCTAGCCACCGGGCAATGCGTACTTCTCCGGTCTGGCTTCCCCCTGGTCGACGGTTCCTCGATGAACAACCGTGGGCAAACTTACCCCCGAGACGGCGGCTGTCAACCCGGGGTTCATGGGCATGAGACAGCGTTTGCGCAGGTTCCGTGCGTGAGCCAAAACCGTTGTGCTGCAAGGAAAGTGCAGCCAATCGCCGAACGGTCGGCGTGTCGCGCGCGACACGCCGGTGGAGCGACGCACGTGCTGGTGCGTCGCCGGGCACGGCGCCGCTCAGGCGGTGGGCGCCGGTGGCGGAACCACGACGACTCCGCGGGCTGTCGTAGCCACGACAGGCGGGTCGAGCAGGTCGGCCGCGGACTCGCCTCGTGCGGGAGCGCCCCGGCCGACCACCCTCACCTCGAACTCCATCTCGCGGCTGCGGGTGCCGGCCCGGACCAGCCGAGCCTCGATCTCGATGATGTCGCCGGCTCGCACCGGCGCCTTGAACTGGACGTCGGAGTACGACGCGAACAGCCCCTCGTCGCCATCGGTGCGGATGCACATCTCGGTGGCCACGTCCCCGAACGCCGCCAGCGAGTAGGCGCCGTCGACGAGGTTCCCGGCGTAGTGGGCGTGGCTGTAGGGGACGTACCGACGGTGCGTGACGGTGAGCCCCACCATGGCCTCGGTGCTGTCGGTCATGACTTCTCCTTCGTGCGGGCAGGCGCGGTGGCGAGGGCGTGGACGAGGTAGCTGGCGACCTCGCCCGGGGTGGTGCCGCGGCCGAAGATCCGGTCGACCCCCAGCTTGGGGGCCGAGCCCTCCTCGAACCGCGGACCGCCGACGACGAGCAGCGGCACCTGACCGGCTGGGTAGGCCTCGCGGAAGGCGGCGCTCATCGTCGTGGTGTTGTGGATGTGGGCGTCACGCTGGGTGACGACCTGGCTGACCATGACGGCGTCGGCCTTCTCGGCCCGAGCGCGGGCGACGAGCTCGGGCACGAGGACCTGGGCGCCGAGGTTCACCACCTTGATCTCGCGGTAGT
The DNA here is from genome assembly GCF_006438965.1 of Pedococcus bigeumensis. GTDB lineage: Bacteria > Actinomycetota > Actinomycetes > Actinomycetales > Dermatophilaceae > Pedococcus > Pedococcus bigeumensis_A. The sequence continues at coordinate 289,489 of NZ_RCZM01000002.1, read as the reverse complement.
ACTCCAGCCCCTTCTCCCCCGCGAACCCCTTGATGTTGAGGATCGCGTCGATGCCGACCGTGTGGGCGTCGGTGCCGATGCAGGCCCCGACGACGACGAGCTTGCGGCGCATCCGGGACTTGACCGCCTTGTTGACCTCGGTCGGGCTGAGCAGCGGGAACTCGCGCTCGACGACGACGACGTCACGTAGGTCGACGAGGTGGGTGGCGCTGCCGTAGACGACGAAGAAGGTGAAGTCGGGACCCATCGGCTTGGCGTGGACCAGGAGTGCCGGCTCGAGCCCCATCTTCTTGGCCAGCTGGAGGGCAGCCCCTTCGGCCCGTTTGTCGTGCGGGATGGGCAGGGTGAACGAGACCTGCACCATGCCGTCGCCGGTGGTGTCGCCGTAGGGCCGGACGATGTCCGGGATCTTCTTCGAGGGTGCGGCACCCTTGGTGCCGCCCTTGGCACCTCTCGCCGCATTCTTGGTCGCGCTCTTTGCCGTGCGCTTGGCGGGCATCGGGTCGAGCGGCATCGCCCGGTCGGTGGTGCGGGGGTCCTGTCCTGCGCGTGACTGGGTCATCGGGTCTCCCCCGTCTCGAGCAGCGTGGTGGCGGGGTTGTCGTAGCCGTCGGCCCGGACGACCACCCCGTCCAGGCCCTTGCCGGCGTTGGCGGGACGCTTCATCAGCCCGAAGGTGCCGTCACCGATGGCTTCGAGCAGGGGCGCCTTACCGGGCTCCTCGGTGATCTTGGTGAGCAGGTCGATCGCCTCGCCGAGGACGTGCCTGGCCCGCGTCTGGATGAACCCGTCACGCGGCGGGTGGAAGTCCTCGGTCAGGCCACCGGCCGCGTTGAGCACGTAGCGGACGTTCTGCAGGGCCAGGTCGCGGTCGGACAGGAACGGCGTGACGACCGCCTCGGTCATCATGCCGACGAGCAGGATCCCCTGGCCCGTCATGGCACCGACCAGGTTGAAGAACCCGTCGAGCAGGTAGCCGCGGAACACGTCGCCGGTCATGTGCTTGGTCGGCGGCATCCACTTGAGCGGCGCCTCGGGGAACAGCTGCCGGGCCAGCAGGGCGTGGGCCAGCTCCATCCGGAACGAGTCGGGGATCTCCGGGACGATCTCGAAGGCGTGCCCCAGTCCGAGCTGCCAGTCCTCGAGCCCGGCCTCCTTGGCGAAGTACTCGTTGAGCAGCTGGCTCACGGTGACCGTGTGGGCGGCTTCGACGGCGTCGGCGGTGGTGAGGTAGTTGTCCTCGCCGGTGTTGATGATGATCCCGGCGCGGGCGTGGATCTGGCGGCTGAACCGCTGGTCGACGAAGGTGCGGATCGGGTTGATGTCGCGGAACAGGATCCCGTACATCGAGTCGTTGAGCATCATGTCGAGCCGCTCGAGCCCGGCCAGCGTCGCGATCTCCGGCATGCAGAGCCCGGACGCGTAGTTGGTCAGTCGGATGTAGCGACCGAGCTCCTTGGACGTCTCGTCCAGGGCCGCACGCATGAGGCGGAAGTTCTCCTGGGTGGCGTACGTGCCGGCATACCCCTCACGGGTGGCACCCTCGGGCACGTAGTCGAGCAGCGACTGCCCGGTGGAGCGGATCACGGCGATGATGTCGGCGCCCTCGCGGGCGGCGTTCTGGGCCTGCGGGATGTCCTCGTAGATGTCGCCGGTGGCGACGATGAGGTAGATCCAGGGGCGCTGCTTGGGGTCGCCGTGCCGCTTGATCAGGCGGTCGCGGTTGGCGCGCTGCTTGTCGATCGTCCGTATGCCGCGGCTCACCTCTCGGCGCGCGTCCTTGGCTGCCGCGGTGGCGTCCTTGCCCTCGGGCAGCCGGAACTGGACCGACCCGCTGGCGGCCTTCTGCGCCAGGGTCAGCAGGTCGGGCGCCTCTCCCCTGCGCAGCGCGTCGTAGACAGGGCTGGTGATGCCGTGCTCCAACCCGACCTCGGCGCGGACCGCGTCCACGAGGTGGTTCACCCACGGGACCCGGTCGTGGTCGGCGCCCCCCAGGCCGGCGAGGCGCAGGGTGGCGCGCTCGACGCTGACGGTCGTGTGGCTCTGGGCCAGCTTGACCACGGGTCGGCCGGCCTTGCGAGCCAGGGTGCGGGCCCGGCGAACGTCAGCCGGGTCGAGGTCGAGGAGAGGTTTCACACGCGAAGACACGCGGCAAATCTAGCAGCGCGAGAGAGGATTTCCCGCCAGCCTGGCTCTTCACCGCAAATCCTGCCGTCACGGTGTGCCCAGGGCGGCGAGGACGCGCTCGGCCAGCGCGACGGCCGCGACGCCGTCGTCCGGACTTACCCGGGTCGGGCGACCGGTCCGCAGGTGGTCGAGGACGTTCCGCAGCTGGACCAGGTAGGGACTCTCGACATCGCGGCTGACCGGACCGTCGGCGTCCACCGCGCGGGAGTCCCACGTCACGGCACCCCTCGAACCATGCACGGCGTAGCTCGTGGCGAAGGCCGTGTCGGGTGGCCCCCACTGCGCCTCGACGGTGGTGGTGACCCCAGCCTCGTGGGACAAGGTGGCCCGGACCCTCCGATCCCCCGGGCCGATCCGCTCAGCGGTCAGCGTGCGAACCGGGCCGAACTGCCACAGCGCCTGGTCGAGGTCGTGCAACATCAGGTCGAGCACCACGCCGCCGGACTGGCCGAGGTCGTGGAACCAGCTGTCGTCCGGCGGTGCCGCCACCCGACGGGTGAACGCAGCGGAGCTGACCTCCCCCACCTCTCCGGCCTTCAGTCGCCGATGCAGTTCCTCGTATGCCGGGAAGTAGCGGACGACGTGGGCGGCGAAGAGCAGCACGCCGGCTGCAGCCGCTTCGTCGACGAGGGCCTGCGCTGCCACGGCGGTCCGGGCCAGGGGCTTCTCGCAGACGACCTGACGGCGGCTCGCCAGGGCCACCCGGACGACCTCGGCGTGGGTCGGCGTCGGTGAGCACACGTCGACGATGTCGCACTCGGCCACGAGGGCCCGCAGCGAACGAGCCACCCGGATCCCGTGCCGTTCGGCGAACTCGGTCGGTGGGCGACGGGAGTGGACGGTGACGTCGGCCCCCAGGATCTGCCAGGCCCGCACGTGCGGCTCGGCAATGGCCCCTGCGCCCACGAGACCAATGCGCAGGGTGTCTGCCCGGTCGTGGTGCGGGTCAGGAGTCAAGGGCACCAGAGTCGAAGACGGTCCGCCCGCGGACGACGGTTCGCTGGCAGGTGGGCGTGGGCGTACCCGGCGACAGGTCCGGCAGGCCGGGCGTGCCCGAGCGCGGATCGGTGGACCAGGTCTGGATCCGGTCGTCGGGCGCCTGCACCACGAGGTCGCCCACCTCCCACACGGCGAACGTCGCGGGCAGCCCGAAGTCGAGGTAGCCGCGGTCGTCGAACCCGGCCGCGCGCCACCCGCCCCGGGTGTGGGCGAGGAACGCGGACCTCGCCGAGACGCGCTGGTCGGCGTCGTGGTGGTTGACGCAAGCACGCACCGACTCCCACGGGGCGAACGGTGTCACCGGCGAGTCCGACCCGAGCGCCACGATCATCCCCGCCGCCATCATCGACGCGAACGGGTTCATCGGACCGGAGTCGCCACCAGCCCGACCGTGCACGCGGTCGGCACCCAGCCGTGCGGCATACATGCCCTGGTCGCCGCCCCAGAAGGCGTCGAAGGCGGGCTGGACGCTGGCACTCACACCGAGCTTGACGAGGCGCTCGATGCCTTCAGCGGAGATCATCTCGAGGTGTTCGAGCCGGTGCCGGGTCCGGGTCACGACGGGGGCTCCGACAAGGCCAGCCGCCGCCTCGAACCCTGCAATGGCTGTGTCCACGCCCGCGTCGCCGATCACGTGGAACCCCGCCTGGACTCCGGCCAGCGAGCAGGCAGCGACGTGGTCGCGCACCTGCTCGACGGTGAGGTACGCGTTGCCAGTGTGACCGGACGCATCTGCGTAGTCGGCGCGCAGATGGGCGGTGCGGGAGCCGATCGAGCCGTCGATGTTGAGGTCGCCGGCCAGGCCGCGCGCGCCACGCAGGGTGGCGACGTCGCGAGCCTCGGCCTCGTCGGCCACGAGCTGGGCCCAGTAGCCGATCGTCTGCGGACCGTCGCCGCGCTCCCCCGCAGCCAGCACCTCGGCGAAGTCGTCGGTCCCTGACAGGGTGCGCCCGCCGTTCTCCTGGACCAGCCCTATCCCGGCGGCGGCGGCGGACCGCAGCGCGAGGTCGATGTCGGCCTGCCGCTGTGCCGGCGTCACCGCGCCGTTGAAGGCCTCGCGCGCCGCGTGGTGCGCGTCCTTGGTGACCAGGCCGTCGCCCTCCCAGCCGGGCAGGTCACGGGCTCCGCTGGCTGCGGCGAGGGCCGACGAGATCACGGCTGAGTGGCCGTCGACGCGGGGCGAGTAGACCACGCCGCCATAGGTCGCGCGGTCCAGCTCGGAGCCCGTGTGCGCCCTGCGCTCGGCCCAGCCACCCTGGTCCCAGTTGGGGGCGTAGACGGGGCGACCCTGGTTCTTGCGGGCTGCGTCCTCGATGCGGCTGAGTGCCTGGACCACCGACTGGGTGGCGCCGAGGTCGACGCCCCGCAGGCCCGCCCCGGTCTGTGACGTGTGGGCGTGCGCGTCCACGAAGGCCGGCGTCACCAGGGCTCCGCCGAGCTCGACGACCTCGTCGACAGCGTCCACATGCACCGCCGCCGCGTCGTCGCCACCGATCCAGGCGATGGTGCCGGTCGCGTCGTCGACCACCATCGCGTTGGCGAACGGGTCGATGGGGGTGTACACGAAGCCGCCGCGGTAGAGGGTGGTCACGTCCAGCACCCTAGACGGACGGCTCGTCCCCCAGGACCGCGAGGCAGGCCCGGGCGATCTCGAGCTCCTCGTTGGTCGGGACCACGTATGCGGCGATGCGGCTCTCGGGACTGGTGAGCAGTCGTTCGGGGTCCCCGTGGGCGTTGGCGGCGGCATCCGGGACCACGCCCACGGCGCCGAGCCCGTCGAGCACCGCGCCGCGGACGGCGGCGCTGTTCTCACCGATGCCGCCGGTGAAGGCGATGGCGTCGACGCGGCCGAGGGCCACGGCATACGCCCCGACGTACTTGCGCAGCCGGTAGACCATCACGTCGAAGGCCAATGCAGCGTTGGCATCGCCGGCGGCGCGCCGCTGCTCGAGCTCGCGCAGGTCCGAGATGCCGGCCAGGCCGAGCAGCCCGCTGCGCTTGTTGAGGGCCTCGTCGTATGCCGTGGAGTCGAGGTCCGCGACGCGCGCCAGGTAGGCGCCGATGGCCGGGTCGACGTCGCCGGACCGGGTGCCCATGACCAGGCCCTCGAGGGGCGACAGACCCATGGACGTGTCGATGCTGCGCCCGCCCTGCACGGCGCAGGCGCTGGCGCCGTTGCCGAGGTGCAGCACGATGACGTTGCAGTCGAGCGGGTCATGGCCGAGGAGCTCGGCGGTGCGACGGGAGACGTAGCGGTGCGACGTGCCGTGGAAGCCGTAGCGCCTCACCTGGTGACGCTCACGCCACTCGGCCGGAACGGCGTACGTGAAGGCCTCGGGCGGCAGCGTCTGGTGGAAAGCGGTGTCGAACACTGCAACCTGAGGCACGTCGGGGAAGGACTCCCGGGCGCTGAGGATGCCCTCGAGGTTCGCCGGGTTGTGCAGCGGCGCGAGCGGGACGAGCTCGTGGATCGCGGTGACCACGTCGTCGTCGACCACGACCGGCTCGGTGAACCGGGGGCCGCCGTGGACCACGCGGTGCCCGACCGCGAAGAGTCCCAGCTCGTCGAGATCGGGTCCGTGCTCGCGCAGCGCCGCACGGGCTGCGTCGAGGGCGTCCTTGTGGTCGCGGCAGGTCACGTCGCGCTCGTGGGTCAGGTCGCCGGTGGAGTGGGTGAGTCGTCCCGGGCCGCCGATCTTCTCGACCATCCCTGACGCCGCGCACTCACCGGTGTCGCCGTCGAGCACCTGGTACTTCAGGGAGGACGACCCGGCGTTGACGACCAGGACCGTTCGCGACCTCGGCATCAGGCGCCGGCCTGGATCGCGGTGATGGCGATCGTGTTGACGATGTCCCGCACGAGCGCCCCACGGGACAGGTCGTTGACCGGGCGGTTGAGGCCCTGCAGGACCGGGCCGATCGCGACCGCGGACGCACTGCGCTGGACGGCCTTGTAGGTGTTGTTGCCGGTGTTGAGGTCCGGGAAGATCAGCACCGTTGCGCGGCCCGCCACCAGGCTGTCCTTGAGCTTGGTGGCGGCGACCTGGGGGTCCACCGCGGCGTCGTACTGGATCGGACCCTCGACGAGCAGCTCGGGAGCGCGCTGGTGGACCAGGGCGGTCGCGGCACGCACCTTGTCGACATCTGCACCGGTCCCCGACTCCCCCGTCGAGTACGACAGCATCGCGACGCGCGGCTCGATCCCGAACTGCTGGGCGGTCCGTGCCGAGGAGATCGCGATGTCGGCCAGCTGCTCGGCCGTCGGGTCGGGGTTGACCGCACAGTCGCCGTAGACCAGCACCCGGTCGGCCAGGCACATCAGGAAGACGCTCGAGACCACCGACACGTCGGGGGCGGTCCGGACGATCTCGAGCGCGGGACGGATCGTGTGGGCGGTCGTCGTGATGCAGCCGGAGACCATGCCGTCGGCCAGTCCCCGGTGCACCATCATGGTGCCGAAGTACGAGGGGTCGAGCACCCTGTCGCGAGCCTCGTCCAGGGTGACGCCCTTGTGCACCCGCAGCGCGGCGTAGTCGGTGGCGAAGCCCTCGCGCAGGGTGCTGGTGTGCGGGTCGACGATGGTGGCCACCGAGATGTCGACGCCCAACCGGGCGGCGTTCGTCCGGATCGTGTCCTCGTCACCCAGCAGCGTGAGCCGGGCGATCTGCCGGGCGAGGACGGTGTCGGCCGCGAGCAGGATGCGGTCCTCGGCACCCTCGGGCAGGACGACGTGCGCCGCTGCGGCCCGGGCGTCGTCGACCAACCGGTGCTCGAACATCAGTGGGGTGACGGCCCCTCCGCCAGCGGCCCCGACCTGACCGAGCAGCTCCTCGGCGTCCAGGCCGCGCTCCACCATCGCGACGGCGGCCTCGAGCTTGCGGGTGGACTCCGGCGTGATGCGACCGCGAGCGGCACCCAGCCTCGTCGCGGTCGTCATCGTGCCCCCGTCCGTGGCGATGATCGGCAGCACCACGTCCAGGCCCTCAATGAGGCGGTGCACCTGCGGTGGGAGGGGGAAGCCGCCGTTGAGGACGATCCCGGACAGCGTCGGGAAGGTCTTGGAACGGTGCGCGAGGAGGACGCCGAGCACGACGTCCTCACGGTCACCGGGCACGATCACGACCCCACCCTCGATCAGCCGGTCGAGGACGTGCGGCATGGTCATCGCCGCGACCACCAGGCCCATGCACTCGCGGTCCAGCCAGGCGACATCCCCGTGCACCAGCCGACCCGCGCACGCCTCCATGAGGTCCTTGACCGTGGGCGCGCGCAGCAGCGGCGTCTCGGGAAGGGCCTGCACCGGGACCCGCACGTGCTCCCGCACCACCCGCGCCGTCGCGTCGAGGAGGTCCGGTGCCACCTGGTTGGCCACCACTCCCGTCACGTGCGCGTGGACCTCCCGGGCCGCCGCGACCGCCATCTCGGCCGTGGTGCCCACCTCCACCGGATCGCGGCCCTGGGCCGGCACGACCAGGAGCAGCCGGGACCCGAGGTTGGCGGCGACAGCGGCGTTGACCGAGAACTCGGTCGGCGCCGCGACGTCGGTGAAGTCGGACCCCACCACGAGGACCACGTCGTGGTCGCGTGCGACGTCGTGGAACCGGTCGACGATGACGCCCATGGCGCGCTCGGGCGCCGTATGGAGGTCGTCGTAGGTCACGCCGCACGCCCGCTCGACGGACAGGGAGCCCGGCAGCTGCGACAGCAGGGTCCGGACCAGCTCGTCCGGCTCGCCGGCGCGCACGATGGGTCGGAACACCCCCACCCGGCCGGCGCGTCGGCTCAGCTGGTCGAGCAGCCCGACCGCCACCGCCGACTTGCCGGACTGGGCTTCGGTGCCGGCGATGTAGATGCTGGTGGCCACGGGGTCGAAACTACCGGCCCGGTCCAGTCGGTGCCCCCCTGCCCAGCTCCCCTCGCCACGTCCAGTCCGCGATGTCGGGCAGGTCCTCGAGGTGCTCCTCGATGTAGGGCCGGTGCTCGGCGAGCCGCCGCTCACAGAGGGCTGTCAGCTGGTCCCACCCGGGAACCCGTCGGTCGGCCCGGCGCAGCACCTCCTGGGCGAGGTGGAACCGGCTCATCCGGTTGAGCACGACCATGTCGAACGGCGTCGTCGTCGTGCCCTGCTCAGCGAACCCGCGAACGTGGAAGCGCCCCGGGTTGCTGCGCCCGTGGATCAGCTGGTGCACCGCCCTCGGGTAGCCGTGGAAGGCGAACACCACGTGCTTGTCGGCCGTGAAGAGGTCGTCGAACTGGCTGTCGGCAAAGCCGTGCGGGTGGTCGTTCTCCGGCAGCAGGGCCATCAGGTCGACGACGTTGACGAACCGCACCTTCAGGTCGGGCACGTGCTCGGCCAGCAGCTCCGCCGCGGCGAGGGCCTCCTGGGTCGGGACGTCGCCGGCGCAGGCCAGCACGATGTCGGGCTCCTCGTCGGGCCCGCAGGTGCTGGCCCACTCCCAGACCCCCGCACCGGCAGCGCAGTGGGCGTTCGCCTCTTCGAGCGAGAGGTACTGCAGGTGCTTCTGCTTGTCGACGACGATGAGGTTGACGTGGTTGGTGCTGCGCAGGCAGTGGTCGGTGATGGACAGGGTCGTGTTGGCGTCCGGCGGCAGCCACACCCGGACGACCTCGGGCGACAGCGGGATGAGGCAGTCGATCAGCCCCGGTCCCTGGTGGGAGAACCCGTTGTGGTCGTTGCGCCAGCAGGTCGAGGTGAGCAGCACGTTGAGCGACGAGACATCGGCTCGCCATGGGAGCTCCCGGGCGTGCTGGAGCCACTTCACGTGCTGCACCGCCATCGATGCCGACACCATCGCAAAGGCCTCGTAGGTGGCGAACACACCGTGTCTGCCGCTGAGCAGGTAGCCCTCCAGCCAGCCCTGGCAGAGGTGCTCGCTGAGGATCTCCATCACGCGGCCGTCCGGCCCGAGGTGTTCGTCGGTCTCCCGGAGCGGTCCCATGAAGCAGCGGTCGGTGACGTCGAAGACCGGCTGGAGCCGGTTGCTCGCCGTCTCGTCGGGTGAGAAGAGCCGGAAGGTGCCGCCACCGTCGGGGGTGGTCGTCGCGGCATACACGTCGCGCATCAGCCGGCCCGCGGTGATGGTGTTCTCCACCATCGCGCGCCCACGGGAGCTCGGGTCCATCGGCACCTCGTAGGACACGAGGTCCGGCAGTGGCAGCTCGGTCCGGAGCCGACCGCCGTTGGCATACGGCGTTGCCGACATCCGCTTGTCGCCGGAGGGAGCGAGCTCGCGCAGCTCGGGCACGAGCCTGCCCGCGGCGTCGAAGAGCTCATCGGGGCGATAGGTGTGCATCCACTCCTCGAGCATCCGCAGGTGCTCGGGGTCGCCGGCCAGGCCGGCCAGCGGGACCTGGTGGGACAGGTTGGTGCCCTGCACCTGCTTGCCGTCCACGACGTCGGGGCCGGTCCACCCCTTGGGGGTCCGCATCACGATGGCGGGCCACGGGTGCCGCACCGGCTCGGCTCGGCCGTCGGCCATGCGGGCGGTGGCCTGGATCTCACGGATCCGGTCATGAGCCTCCGCGAGGGCCGCACGGAACGCCGGGAAGACCAGCCCCGGGTCGTCACCGCTCACAGTCACCGGGTCCCAGCCCTGGCTGCGCAGGTAGGCCTCGACGTCCTCGTCGGAGGTGCGCCCGAGAACGGTTGGTCCGGCGATCTTGTAGCCGTTGACGTGCAGGATCGGCAGCACGGCGCCGTCCCGGCGCGGGTTGAGGAAGTTGGGCAGCCGCCACGATGCAGCGAGCGGCCCGGTCTCGGCCTCACCGTCGCCGACGACGCAGGCCACCACGAGGTCGGGGTGGTCGAAGGCCGCACCCGCGGCATGGACCAACGCGTAGCCGAGCTCGCCACCTTCGTGGATAGAGCCGGGGGTCTGCACGCTCACGTGGCTGGGGATGCCCCCTGGCGAGGAGAACTGCCGGAACAGCCGCAGCACGCCTTCCGCGTCGTCGCCGATGTGCGGGTAGACCTCGCTGTAGGTGCCTTCGAGCCACGCAGCAGCGACGAGGGCAGGCCCACCGTGGCCCGGGCCGGTGACGTAGAGCCAGTCGGTGTCGGTCTCGCGGATCCGGCGGTTGACCAGGGCGTAGACCATCGAGAGACCGGGGCTGGTCCCCCAGTGGCCGAGCAGGCGCGGCTTGATGTGGGCCAGGGTCAGTGGGTCACGGAGCAGCGCGTTGTCCCGCAGGTAGATCTGACCGACCGTGAGGTAGTTGGCCGCGGCCCACCACCGAAGGTCCAGCTGCAGGTCTTCGGGGGCGTAGGTATCGGTCGAGGGCACAGCTGTGGTCTGCCGCATGCCCCCACGACACCACGGACCGCCACCTCCGCGACAGGCCAAAGGTCCCGCTAGTGCTCCAGGCGCCCCTCGAACAGGCCCCGCACCGCGGCGTTGCCCCGGATCAGGTCGAGGGCGTATGCCGCGTGGCCGGGGACGTAGCCGTTGCCCACCAGCATCCGCACGTCGGCGGCGGCACCCTCGGCTCCCAGCGCGGCCGCGGCGAAGTTGGTCGCCATCGAGAAGAAGATGATCGTGCCGCCCTGGGCCGTCGACAGGATGGCCGGCTGCTCGCAGCCGGGGACGTCGACGCAGACCACGGTGATGTCGGCCGGACCACCGGCGGCAGCGACCGCCTCGGACAGCCCCAGCGGGCTCCGGGCGTCGGCGATGACGACCTCGTCGGCCAGCCCGGTGCCGGCGAGCAGGTCTGCCTCACGCCCGAACGGCACCACGGCGATCCGTCGCCCGGCTCCGGCATCCGCCGCGGCCGCGAGCGACAGCGAGCCGGACTTGCCGGCCCCGCCGAGGACGCACACGGTGGGACTGATGCCGCGCGCGGCATACTCCCCCACCACGCGGGCCACGAGAGCAGGCGCGCCACACACGTCCATGACCATGAGGGCCAGGTCGGGGCTCAGGTCGTCGGGGAGCTGGGCCGCGATGGACCGGCCGAACAGGATCGCGTGACCCTGGGCCGGGACCCGCTCGGAACGCCCGTCCCACTTGGCGAGGTCGTCGGTGATGACGAGGGGGGTGAGGGACAGCGACACCAGGGTGGCGACGTGGTCGCCTACGGCCAGACCCAGTGACGACTCCGGGCCGACCTCCTCGACGGTGCCGATGAGCATCCCCCCGGAACCGGTGACGGGGTTCTGCATCTTGCCGCGGGTGGCGACGATGTCGAGCACCTCGGCGCGGACCGCCGCGCCGTCGCCGGCGTGCTTCTCGGACAGCTGACGGAACGACGCGGCGTCGAGGTTCAGGGTCTCGATGCTGATCCGCACCTCGTCGGGCCACAGCTCCGGTGTGGCGTCCAGCCGCTGCGCGGCCTGGGGCAGCGAGGCCTCTGCGGGCTCGAGGACGCGGTGCAAGCCCACCGGCGAGGAGGGGGTGCGAGACACAGAATCTCCCAAATTCGACGACACGTTACGGAAATCTTGCTGTCAGACGTCCTGATCACCGGAGTCTGTCCCGTATCCTGCCACGTATGAGCACCACGATCGAGCAGCCCTATGTCTACCGCCACCGCGAGCTGGTAGAGCCCGACTGGACCCGTTTCGCCGGGTGGCGTGACGTCACCGCCGAGGACTGGGCCAGCGCCCAGTGGCAGCGGGCGCACTGCGTCAAGAACATCAAGCAGCTCCGCGAGCTGATGGGTGACCTGCTCACCGACGCGTTCTACGCCGACCTCGAGCGCGACCAGGCCGAGCGAGCCACGATGTCGATGCTCGTCCCCCCGCAGATGATGAACACCATGGTCAGCGAGATGACCTGGACCGACGGCACGATGCCGGCCGCCGGGACCGAGTTCACCCGGGCGTTCTACGCCGACCCGGTCCGTCGCTACATGCTCCCGGTGTTCTCCGACCGACGCACCGACTGGCCGAGCCACCCCCACGCGACCCGTGACAGCCTGCACGAGCACGACATGTGGGTCGCCGAGGGCCTGACCCACCGCTACCCCACCAAGGTGCTGGCCGAGCTGCTCCCGACCTGCCCGCAGTACTGCGGCCACTGCACCCGGATGGACCTCGTCGGCAACTCGACGGCCGTCATCGACAAGCTCAAGCTCACCGGCAAGCCGGTCGACCGCTACGCCGCGATGCTGGCCTACCTGCAGCAGACTCCCCAGGTGCGCGACGTCGTCGTCTCCGGCGGCGACGTCGCCAACATGCCGTGGAAGAACCTCGAAGGCTTCATCGACAAGCTGCTCGACGTCGAGAACATCCGCGACATCCGACTGGCCACCAAGGCCCTGATGGGTCTGCCCCAGCACTGGCTGCAGCCGGACGTGGTCGAGGGCGTCGCGCGGGTGTCCGCCAAGGCCCGCTCACGTGGCGTCTCGCTGGCCATCCACACCCACGTCAACAACGCCCAGTCGGTGACCCCGCTGGTGGCCGACGCGTCCAAGGCGATGCTCGAGGCAGGCGTGCGGGACGTGCGCAACCAGGGTGTCCTGATGCGCGGCATCAACGACTCCACCGAGCAGCTGCTCGACCTCTGCTTCGCCCTGCAGGACGACGCGATGATCACGCCCTACTACTTCTACATGTGCGACATGATCCCGTTCTCCGAGCACTGGCGGCTCTCGCTGGCAGAGGCCCAGCACCTGCAGCACTCGATGATGGGCTACCTGCCTGGCTTCGCCACGCCGCGCATCGTCTGCGACGTCCCGTTCGTCGGCAAGCGCTGGGTGCACCAGGTCGACAGCTATGACACCGAGCGCGGAATGTCGTTCTGGCGCAAGAACTACCGCACCTCCATCGAGAGCGCCGACACCGACGCCCTGTCGCGGGACTACGTCTACTACGACCCGATCTACACCCTCCCCGAAGCCGGCCAGCAGTGGTGGCGCGAGGAGGGCGACCACGAGGCTGCCCACGAGGTCGCCATCGCGCGCGCCGCGGCAAGCCGCGAGGCGTCGCTCGTCTGAGGTCTCCAGCGCTCGTCGGGCGGCGGTCGAACAAGGGTTCTGCCGCCGTCCGTCGGCTGAATGTGATGTGGCCGACGTGAGACGTGCGTATGCCGCGCGGCCGGCTTTCGCTAGGTTGCTCCCGTGACTGCTATCGCCATCCCCCGCAAGCGCGTACTGGCCGACTACGTCCCAGCTGTGGTGGGCGTCCCCGCATGGGTCGGCACGCGCGTCCGTGACGTCCTCCTCATCGCAGCCGGTGCCGGTTTCATCGGCCTGCTGGCCCAGTGGAGCATCCCGCTCCCGGGCACCCCCGTCCCCCTGACGCTCGGCACCTTCGCCGTCCTGCTCACCGGCGCCTCGCTCGGCGGTGTGCGCGGCCTGCTCAGCGTGGGCACCTACCTGGTGGCGGGTGGCCTGGGCGTGAACTGGTTCGCCAACCACAAGGACGGCTGGGGTGGTGCGACGTTCGGCTATGTCATCGGCTTCGTCCTCGCCGGCGCGCTCGTCGGCTGGCTCGCCCAGCGCGGCGGCGACCGCACCGTCCTCAGGACGGCAATCACCATGGTGCTCGGCAACCTGGTCATCTACTCCGTGGGTGTGTCCTGGCTGATGAACTCCACCGGCATGGACCTGCGTGCCGGCCTGGCCGCGGGCATGACCCCCTTCCTGATCGGCGACGCCATCAAGATCGCGGCGGCTGCAGGCCTCCTGCCGGCTGCCTGGTCCCTGGTCAAGCGCGTCGACAAGCACTGACCCACCCGCCTCAGCACCACGGCATACGGACACTCGCATGGGCAAGCGCCGTGACGCCGCTGCCGGCACCCCCGCCACCAGCGCGCTGACCCGGCTGGGACTGGCGTTCCAGGTGCACCCCTACGACCACGACCCGGCAGCGGCCTCCTACGGACTGGAGGCCGCTGCCGCGTTGTCGGTGCCGCCGGCCCAGGTCTTCAAGACGTTGCTCGTCGAGGGTGACCGGGGGCTGGCCGTGGGTGTCGTCCCCGTGGACCGGCAGCTCGACCTCAAGGCCGTCGCCGCCGCCCTCGGCGTCAAGAAGGTCGCCATGGCCCAGCCTGCCGACGCAGAGCGCTCGTCAGGGATGGTCGTCGGTGGGATCTCCCCGATCGGGCAGAAAAGGGCGCTGTCGACCGTGGTGGACGCGTCCGCGCTGGGCTTCGACACCGTCTACGTCTCGGGAGGACGCCGCGGAATCGACGTCTCGCTGAGCCCGGCCGACCTGGTCACGGCTACCAACGCCCGGGTGGCCTCGATCGCCCGCTGAAAGCGGGCGATGGTTAGGCCAAAGGCCTGCATCGATCCCCCGGCCGAACTACGGTGGAGGCCACTGGACCACCAGGGCGGGGGTGTCAGATGAGGACAGGGCGACCGCGGTCGTTGCTCGTGCTGCTGCTCGCGCTCGTCATGCTCGGCGCGACGGCGGGTCAGCGGGCCCACCTCCCGGAGGATGGCCTCATCACCGAGCCTGGATACCGGGCTGCCGCCACCTATGTCGCGAGCGGGCAGGCCCGGGCCGACCAGCTCTGGTTGGAGACCGGAACCGTGCCCGGCAGCGGAACCCGCTGGGCGGACATGGCTCGGTGGGCGCTGGTCGACCTCCGCTCGTTCCTGTCCCCGAACGGCACCGTGGCGGCCGGGCCCGGTGGACCCTGGAAGAAGTTCTGGCCCAGAGACGGGTCGTTCGCGGCGGTCGCCCTGAGCCGCAGCGGTCACCACGAGGAGGCAGCGCAGATCCTCGACCGGCTCGCGCGGCTCGAGTTCGACCCAGTGGTCGGGTTCCAGGCTCGGTACCGGCTCGACGGGTCACCCCTGTCCGACCGCCCGCGACAGTCGGACGGGTGCGGCTGGGTGCTGTGGGCGATCAAGGAAGTCCGCGCCGAGGATCCCGCGGGTGTCCCCGCCTCCGCGGCCGGCCTCCGGGACCGCTGCGTGCGGACCCTCACCACGCTGGTAGGCGCAGGAAGCCGGCTCCCTCCGCCGTCGCCGGACTACTGGGAGCTGCCGGTCGACCGCACCTGCCTGGGCACGGTGGCACCGATGGTCGCAGGACTGACAGCCGCGGCCGATGACTACCGCGCGACGGGGCAGGCCACTGAGGCAGCCGCCGTGGGAGCGGTCGGCGCCCGCCTTGGCCGGGTCGTCGCGCGCAGCTTCGGGCCGGACTACGAGCGGTTCGGCTCGAAGGGTGGCGTCGACGCCGCAGTGGCGATGCTGCTGCCTCCCTTCCGGAACCAGGGCGGAGCGCAGACCGACCGGGCCGTCCGTGGTGCGTGGCTCCGGTACCAGCACAAGGCCCTGCAGCCCGCTGGAGGACTGGCGCCCGGTGCCGACTGGACGGCCCGAGACGGTGCCTCGTGGACGCCCGAGACCGCATTGGTGGCGCTCACTGCCGCCGCGACGCACGACGACAAGACCGCGCAGCGCTGGCTGGACTGGCTCGACGCCCACCGCACGGCATACGGGTCCCTGCCGGAGAAGGTGACGCGAACCGGGCGGCCTGCTGGCCCTGCTCCCCTCGTGTGGACGGCCGCGCTGACCCTGCTGACCCTCCACGAGCTGGACCAGCACTGAGGCCGGACCAGCATTGAGGCCGGAGGTCCGGCTACTCCCAGGGGGTCGAGAGGACCACGGTGGTACGGGTCGCGACGTTGGCCGCGGCCCTGATCCGGGCCAGCAAGGTCTCCAGGTCGCCGGGGGTACGCACCCGCGCTTTCAGGATGTAGTTCTCCTCGCCCGCAACCGAGTGACAGGCATCGAGCTCGGTGATGTGCCGGATCCGGTCGGGGATGTCGTCGGGGGCGGCGGGATCGAGCGGTGAGATCGAGATGAAGGCCGTGAGCGGGAGGTCGAGGGCGGTGTAGTCCACGATCGCGGCATACCCCTTGAGCACCCCGCGCTCCTCCAGTCGGCGCACGCGCTGGTGCACCGCCGAGGTGGACAGGCCCATGGCCTTGCCGAGGTCGGTGTAGCTCATCCGGCCGTCGGCGCGCAGCAGGTCGACAATGCGTCGATCGAGGTCTTCCACGGCCACACCTTACTGAGGACCGGCCCCGGGAGTGGCAGCATGTCCGCCATGACCTCGCCCGACAGCTCCGGCCGTCTCATGCTGCTCGACAGCGCCTCGCTGTACTTCCGCGCGTTCTTCGGGGTGCCGGACCAGCGCAGCGACCCCTCGCAGCCACCGACCAACGCGATCCGGGGATTCCTCGACATGATCGCCTCGCTCGTCACGACCCATCAGCCCACTCACCTCGCAGCGTGCTGGGACAACGACTGGCGACCCCAGTGGCGCGTAGACCTGCTACCCAGCTACAAGGCCCACCGGGTGACCGAGGCGCCGTCCGCGCCGGTGCCCAGCAGCGTGCCGGACCAGGCCCACCCGGCCTCGGACGACACCATCGCCGAAGAGGTCCCGGACGACCTGGCCCCTCAAGTGCCGGTCATCGTCGACGCACTCGCGGCGCTGGGCATCGCCCGGCTGGGGGCCGACGGCTTCGAAGCCGACGACGTGATCGGGACGCTGGCCACCAGGTGGGGCGGCACCATGAAGGTCGACATTGTGACCGGAGATCGTGACCTCCTGCAGCTCGTCGACGACGCCCGAGGCGTCCGTGTCCTCTACACCGGCAAGGGCGGCGTGCGTGACCCCGACCTCGCGACCCAGGACTACCTGCGGGAGCGGTATGCCGTGGAGAACGGTGACGCCTACCTGGACATGTCGGTGCTGCGCGGCGACACCAGCGACGGCCTGCCTGGCGTCAAGGGCATTGGCGACAAGACGGCGGCTCAGCTCATCAGCGAGTACGGCTCGCTCGCGGGTCTTCGCGCGGCGGTGGACTCCGGGGCTCCAGCCATCAAGGGAGCCCGGCGGGTCAACCTCGAGGCGGCCACGGCATACCTGGATGTGGCCCCCACGGTGGTCCGGGTGACTCGCGATGCGCCGGTCGCCGAGATGGATCTGACCCTGCCGACCGAAGTGGCCGATCCCGTGCTGATGAGCAAGGTCGCCAGCGAGTTCGGGGTGACGAGCTCGCTCAACCGGGTGCTGTCCGCGCTGCGCATCGAGTAGCCGGTTCCGAGCCGGGCGCTGGGTGTCACTGGGGCGCTGGCCGGCGTCAAGCTGCCGCGAGCTTGACTTCCAACATCTCCTCGACCCAGCTGAAGTCGGCCCGTGGCAGGCCGATCGCTGGTTGCCCTCGCCTGGCTTCGAGCACAGGAGCGCCGGTCGCGTCGTAGGCGTGTCCGGTGGGCGTTCGAAGTCGAACCCGATGTGGTCCCACAGCTCCGGCTGGGTCCACGCCGCCTTCGGCGACGACGGCGGCCGACCACCCAAGGGCTTCCTTGGCCTGGTTGCAGGCGACACAGAGCCCCTGCCCATTCGCCGCAGTAGTCGGCCCGTCGCGTCCCGCAGCGACAACGTGGTCATGGTGACGGATCGGGGCGTCGCACCACGGCGTCCGGCAGGTCTTGTCCCGGAGGGCGAGGAACCGTTTGATGCCTTCGGGAAAGAGCCTCCGGCGACTCTCGAGTCCGACGAGCTGGGCGCCGTCCACTGAGGTCAGCATCCGGCGGAACCAGACCAACGCCTCAGTGTGCGCACTCGCGGCGAGCAACGCTCGCGCGGTCTCGGCAGAGATTGGTCCCTGGCCCGCCACCTCGGCTGGTTCGTCGCTCGCGCCGAGCAGTGTGCCCGCGGGCATGACGAGGTTGACCTCGATCGGCACGGCAGCTGCGGATGACTGGCCGGTGACCCGCTCGACCAGGGTGTCAGCCATGATCTGCCCGCGGCCCCGCCTGTCCCCAGCGGCCATCAGCTCGCGCGCCCGGCGGTCCAAGGCGGCATAGGTCGCAACACCCTGGGCAACCGGGAGCAGGCCACTCAGGTAGGTCATCGTGTCCGGAGCAGGTCGGAGCGAGACGCACCGTTCGGCAGCAGCCTTGCTCGCTCGGCGCGCGACCGACGAGGGATCGAGCGCCGCGGCCAGACCTCGCGCCGCCCGCTCGACCTGCGCGTCACCCATCGACGGCAGGTCGTCGGCCAGCCGCCGGTCAACCTCCCGGCGGTCCTCGACGGACAGGGTGGCGGTCTCACGACACAGGATCGTTGCCCGCCACTCGCTGACGCGTCCCGCCGTCAGGTGAGCCATCGTCGCCGGCATCTCGTGGACCATCGCCCTTGCGAAGCCCAGGTGACGCGACCCGCGATGTGGCGACTCACGTCGCGCCAACGCGATCTGAGCTGCTACTCCCCTGCCCCGATCGCCGGCACGCACTCCGCTGGCTTCCTGGCCTGCCTCCTGTGAGTCCGCGAAGGCAACGGTCAACCGGGCCTGCGCAGCGGACGCCGCACCCTTGAGCGACTCGAGCTCGCTGATCAGGTCGATGCGCTCGGCGTCGTCGTCGCCCTCGAGGCCGGCCAACCCCGCGACGAGGGCACGGACGTCCCCCACCTGCCACCGAGCCCCGACTTCGAACATGTGTCCAGAGTAGTTACAGGGTCTGACAGGGCAGGTCGATGCGCCCCTCGGACAGCCAGGCTCAGGGACCAGGCCTCGACGAGGAGCGCTCGTGGCGCCCGGTCGTCCGCCGGAGCGGCGTCAGCGACCGGTCGGCGTGCGGCACTCAACCCATCCGGCTGCCGTGTGGTAGCCGGTGGCCGTAGCCATCCAGCCCGTGACGACGTACTTGCCGCCGGTCGTGCCGAGCTCGGCAGGCGCTAGGTTCTCGACGAAGTCCCCACGCGCCCAGAAGTCCCACAAGGGCGCGGTAGTCGAGGCCGTCAGGTTGGTCACCCGCGACTTGCGGATGTTCCCGAGGTAGCTCGTCGCGCCGCCCTTGATCCGGGTGTCGCGGGCCCAGCCCGTCATGTCGACATCCTGGAGCACCCACTCGGTGAGCTGGCCACTGCCGCTCACACACAGGCCACCAGTGGTTTTGCGCCAGTCCCCGCTGAAGGTGACCCGGGCGGAGGTGCCGGAGGCGTGCTTGACGAGGTACATCGACGACGCACCGGCGTCACGCAGCCGCACGTCGATGAGGGAGTCATTGAGGTTGAAGACCTGCAGGAGGTGGCTGGTGCTTCCCTGGAGCCGGCCACGGAGGGTCAGGTTGGTCACCATGCGGGTGGAGCCGATGTTGACCGGTCGGGAGCCCATCTTGGGGATGTCCACAGAGAGCTCGACGTTGTCGCAGCCGTCGATGGACAGCGTCGCATTGGTGTTCGCCGCGTCCGAGCTGTGCAGGATCGACCCGATCCGGACGTTGGTGGCCCCGTTGAGGTTGATGTCGCAGGCGTTGACATTCACGCCAGCCAGCTTGTGGAGGCGGATCGATCCGACCTGGACGTTGGTGATCGCCTTCGCCCCAGGCGCATAGAGGCCGAAGCCAGTGGCACCCGCCGTGTCGACGTCGATGTTGTCGACGAACAGGTTGGTGACGGAGTCGCCGGCATTGGGCTCCACCTGGAAACCCCCGGGCATGGGAAAGCCCTTGGCGCTTCCGATGTTGCTGGAGCGCACGGACCCGAACTGAAGGTTCGCCCCTGCGATCACGCTGACCGCGCTGCGGCCGGTGGCCGTGTCGGCGCGCGCGCTGAGGTGTTCGACCTTGACGTCGGAGTTGGGGGCCCCACCACCCGCCAGGTACAGGGCGTCAGCGGCCGGGTTCACCGAGTCGATGAGCCCGATCCAGACGTTCTTGCAGGCGTCGAGCCGGATGTCGTGCTTTACCTCGTCGACCGGGTACCAGACGCCGTCGCCCTGGACCTTGCCGTTCTTGGTGGCGTTGCCGTCGGTCCGCAGGGTCGTGGCCACGAGGTCGTCGCAGTTGTAGAACTGCAGCAGGGACGCAGCGTTGCTCGTGTCCTTGCGCTTGAGCCGGCCCTGCATCTCGATGACGAAGTTCGGTGCGTCCTTGACGAGGATCGGCGCATCGACGAGGTAGGTCCCGGGTGGGAACAGGAGCGGTCGCGACTGCGCCACCGCTGCGGCCACGGCCGCGCGCACGGCAGTGGTGTCGTCGGTGGTTCCGTTGCCCACCGCACCCATGTCGGTCACCGAGATGGGCGTCGTGTTCGTCGCTGCTTGCGCCGTGGGGGCGTTCATGAGCGCGGCGGCGACCGGCACCAGTCCGGCGCCGAGGATCATGGCTCCCCGCCGGCCGACGCGCTGCTGGCTGAACCGCCGGGACGGCTCCACCGAGGGGGAAACGGACATGGTCTTCCTGTTCTGCACGGTGCACGAGCCGGGGGGACGGTGCGTGAGTGCACCACTGTCGCCCACATCGGGGTCCAGTTGGCCCAAGTTGGCCAAATCACAACCGAACGAACGAACTCGCCCTAGTCGAGGCGGTCGGCAGCGACCACGCCGCGCATCACGGCGTCGATCGCCTTGCGGGCGGTGCTGCGCAGTGTCGGCTCGGGCGCCGCGTCACCGATCTGGCCCAGGAGGTCGACCACCTGCTTGCAGCGGCGCACGAAGTCCCCAGCGGCCATGTCGGACCCACGAAGCACCTCCTCCAGCTGACGACCGCTCGCCCACCGGTGCATCATCCAGGCCATGCCGGCATCCGGGTCCCCGGTGAGCGGCAGTCCCAGCTCTCGCTCGCGGTCCTCGAGCACCGACCAGAGCCGGTTCATCTCCCGGACCGCCTCGGCGACGTCCTCGTTGGGCATCCGCGGCGAGGGGTCGGTCTCGTCGCGACGCGGTTCGTGGATCAGGGCCGACACGACCGAGGCCAGGCCGGCCGGGTCCAGCCGCTTCCAGACACCCAGCCGCAGGCACTCGGCCGCGAGGAGGTCCTTCTCGGTGTAGAGCCGGCGCAGGTTCTCTCCCTGCGGCGTCACCTGGTCACCGCCGTCCGACAGGTAGCCCATCTCGCCGAGCAGCGTGCAGATCCGGTCGAACGTGCGGGCCACCGAGTTGGTGCGTCCCTCCACCTTGCGTTGCAGGCCAACCGTCTCGCGCTTGAGCCGCCACCACCGCTCCGCCCATCGTGCGTGGTCCTCACGGTCCGGGCACTGGTGACAGGGGTGCGCCTTCAGCTGGCGGCGCAGCTCGCTGATGCGTTCGTCCTCGGCGCTGCCCGCGTATGCCGCGTTGCCGCGCGAGCGGCCGGGCGGCGGGTCGTACGGGACGGCGATGCGCAACGAGGTCGCGAGGTCCCGTCGCGCCTTGGGGCTCTTGGCGTTGAAGTGCGGGGGCACCTTGACGTGCGCGATCGGCTCGACCGGGGTCGGGACGTCGACGAGGGTCAGCTTGAGGAGCTGCTTGTCCTCGGTGACGACCGTCGGCGCGGGCGTCTCGCCGCGGTAGGACTTGGACGGGTGCACGACGACGGCGTAGCCGGCGCGGCGGCCCGACGGGATCTTGATGACGTCGCCGATCTTCAACGTCTCCAACGAGACCGCCGCCTCGGCCCGCTTGCTGGCCGACCGGACCCGGGCGCCGTCCTTCTCGAGGCGCGCGATCTCGTGGCGCAGCGCGGCATACTCCTTGAAGTCGCCGAGATGGCACTCCATCCCCTCGCTGTAGCCCTCCAGCCCCTCCTCGTTCTTGCGCACCGCTCGCGCCATCCCCACGACGGCGCGGTCGGCCTGGAACTGGGCGAACGACGTCTCGAGGATCTCGCGCGACGTCTCGCGACCCACCTGGGCCACGAGGTTGACCGCCATGTTGTAGGTGGGTCGGAACGAGGACTTCAACGGGTAGGTGCGGGTGGACGCGAGCCCGGCGACGGCGAGCGGGTCCATGCCGCGGTTCCACTGGACCAGGGCGTGTCCCTCGACGTCGATCCCCCGACGCCCGGCCCGACCCGTGAGCTGGGTGTATTCGGCCGGGGTGATATCGGCGTGCGTCTCGCCGTTGAACTTGACCAGCTTCTCGATGACGACGGTGCGCGCCGGCATGTTGATGCCGAGGGCCAGGGTCTCGGTGGCGAAGACGGCCTTGATCCGCCCCGCGGTGAAGAGCTCCTCGACGATCTCGCGGAAGGTCGGCAGCATCCCGGCGTGGTGCGCCGCGAACCCGCGGGCCAGTCCGTCCGCGAAGTCCCAGTAGCCGAGCACCCCGAGGTCCTCGTCGGCCAAAGACGAGACGCGCTCCTCGACGGTGCGCCGGATCCGGTCGCCCTCGGCCTCGGTGATCAGCCGAACGCCGTCGCGCAGCAGCTGACCGACGGCGGCCTCGCACCCGACCCGGCTGAAGATGAAGGTGATCGCCGGCAGCAGCCCTTCGCGCTCGAGCCGCTGGACGACCTCCGACCGCGTAGCTCCCCCACCGGGACGACCGCCCCCGCCGCCTCCTGAGCTGCGCGCCATCCCGTGTCCGCCGTACCCACCACCGGGGCCGCGCGGCCCGCGGCCGCGTCCGCCCCTGCTGTGCCGCTCCGACTGCGACCCGTGACGGGCACCGTCGTCCCAGCGCCCTCGTTGCTCGAACGTCCGAATCGCCTGCAGCAGCTCGGGATTCACTCGGGTGGCATCGATCCCGGTCACTGGTGCGGAGGCCTCGTCCACGAACAGGTCGTACATCGACTGGCTCACCATCATGTGCTGCCAAAGCGGGACCGGCCGGACCTCGGACACGATGATGTCCACCCCGCTGCGCACCTCGGACAGCCACGCCCCGAACTCCTCGGCGTTGCTCACGGTGGCCGACAGCGACACCACCTGGACGTCCTGCGGCAGGTGGATGATGACCTCCTCCCACACAGCTCCGCGGAACCGGTCGGCGAGGTAGTGGACCTCGTCCATGACCACGAAGCCGAGCCCGTGCAGGGTGGAGGACCCGGCATACATCATGTTGCGCAGCACCTCGGTCGTCATGACGACGACGGGTGCCTCACCGTTGATCGAGGAGTCGCCGGTGAGCAGGCCGACGTTCTTGGCGCCGTGTCGCTTCACCAGGTCGTTGTACTTCTGGTTGGACAGCGCCTTGATCGGCGTCGTGTAGAACGCCTTGCGCCCCGCGGCGAGGGCGAGGAAGACCGCGAACTCGCCGACGATGGTCTTGCCGGCGCCCGTTGGTGCCGCGACCAGCACCCCGCGGCCGGCTTCGACCGCCTCGCAGGCTTGCACCTGGAAGTCGTCGAGGGGGAAGTCGACGGTCGCCGCGAAGGCGGCCAGCTGCGACTTCTCGTATGCCGCGCGGCTGGCGCTTGCGGCGAATCGCTCAGCGGGCGTCGACATGCTCCCGAGCCTACGTGGCGGCAGGCGCCAGCACCGTCACCGCGCCGGGGACCACCTCGACCGTGATCGGCAGGGGGGCGAACCGCTCACCGTCGGCGTAGGACACGATGCCCGCTGCCTCGAGAGTCACCGAGACACCTCGGATGATCTCGACGGCGGGATGGGTGACGTGGGCACCCTTGAACACCTTGGGGAAGACCTTGAGGAACTCCAGCGTGCTGATCTCGTGCAGGATCAGCACGTCGAGCAGCCCGTCGTCGAACTTGGCGTCCGGCAGGACCTGCATCCCACCGCCGTAGCTCGGTCCGTTGCCGACCGCGACGAGCATCGCCCTGGTCTCGTGCCGGACCCCGTCGATGGTGACGACATAGGGAATCGCCTTGAACAGCGGGAGCTCGCGCAGGATGGCCAGGTTGTAGCGCATGTTGCCCTTGGGCCACGGCCAGGTGTTGGCGCGCTCGTTGACGACGGAGTCGAACCCTGCGCCCAGCACCCCGACGAACCAGTGCCGGTCGCCGTGCGCATCGACGTGGCGGATCGCGTCGATGGTGCGGGGCGTCCCGGTGCTGACGAGGTCAGCAGCCCGTACCGGGTCGTGCACGGGCAGCCCCAGTCCGCGGGCGACGTCGTTGCCAGTCCCGGCGGCGATGATGGCCAACGTGGTCTTGGTCTCGGCGGCGAGGTCGACTCCCAGGTGCACCATCCCGTCACCGCCCACCACGGCGAGCACGTCCAGGCCCTGCGCGATGGCGCCGAGCGCGCGGTCCCGGGCGGCGGCATACGACTCGTCGGACAGGTCGAGCACCTCGTGACCGGCCGCGCGCATCCGCTGGGCCACCTCGATGCCGAGGGCCATCCCGCGGTTCTTGCCCGACGTCGGGTTGACGACCAGGCCGATGCGCTTCTTGACCGTCGAGGTATTCGGACTCACGGCCGGAGGCTACAGGGCGGACGCCTCGTCGTCAGGCACGTCTACCCACTCCGGCTTGTTCTTCTTGCGTCCACGCTCGATGAGCTTGCTGACCCCGATCGCGGCGAAGTAGAGGACACACAACGGGATGGCGAGCAGGAACATCGTGAAGGCGTCAGGTGTGGGCGTCGCGACGGCGGAGAGGACGAAGATCCCGAAGATCGCTGGGCGCCAAGCCTTGATCATCGCCGACGAAGGGAGGATGCCGATCGCATTGAGGGCGACGAGGAACACGGGCAGCAGGAACGCGAGTCCGAACACGAGGATGAACCGGGTGACGAAGGAGAAGTACTCGCTGACCTGTTGGATGTTCGAGGCCCCCGGCGGCGTGAACCCGTAGAGGACCTCGAGCACCTTGGGCAGGACGTAGTAGGCCATGGCACACCCGGCGAGGAACAGCGGGACCGTGGCACCGATGAAGGCCAGCGAGATCCGTCGCTCCTTCTTGGTCAGGCCAGGCACGATGAACGCCCACAGCTGGAACAGCCACACGGGGCTGGACACGAGGACACCGACGAAGATCGACAGGCTCACCCGCTGCGAGAACGCCGCAGTGGCGGTCCCGAAGTTCAGGTCGATGATGCTCGTCGGGTTGGCCGCCTTGTAGTTGTTGAACGGCGCAGCGAGCTCGCGGTAGACCTGCGGGTAGACGATCCAGCCCAGCACCCCGCCGAGCAGGATGGTGACCGCCGAGATCAGGAACCGACGTCGCAGCTCACGCAGGTGATCACCGAGGGACATGCGCCCGTCAGGGTTGCGGGCACGCCGGAAGGCCATGGTGGTGACGGGTCAGATGCTCAGTGCGCCTAGGAGGCGCCGGACGTGTTGTCCGTGCGTGGGGAGTTGTCCTCACGGATCGGGCTGGCGGGCTCGGGGGCGGGCGGCGCGACAGGTGCGTCGGGGTCCTTGATGGCCTCGCCCTTGACGGTGTCGCTACTCGCCGCGGACTTCCCGTCGGTCTTCATCTCCTGTACCTCGGACTTGAAGATGCGCATGGAGCGCCCAATCGACCGCGCAGCATCGGGCAGTCGCTTGAAACCGAACAGCACCACCAGGAGAACCAGCAGGATGATGATGTGCCAGCCCTCGAACAGTCCGCGCATGTGACTCATTCCTCTCGACCACGCCCGTGGTCCTGTGATGACAATGCTGCCCTGATCGTGCCGGGCCTTTGCTAAGAGTCTAGGTGTCTGGCCCAGCTGGGACGGCGAGCGGCCTGACGGGCGCGCCGCTGCTGCTTCAACGAAGCGCGCGTGGCATCGCGTTCCCGACGCAGCTGACGGGGGTCGCCGAACACGTCGGGTTGGGGTGCGGGTGGGCGCTCGCCGAGGCGGTCACCCTGGGCCTGGAGGGCTGCCACGGTCTGCGACGACCGGCTCACCTCTGCGGTCAGCTCCTTGAACTGGCCCCAGACGCCCCACGCACGGGTCGCCAAGTAGGCCGCCGCGATGATCACGAGCAGCACCCAGATCAGGACCCACCACCACACGGCGTCGACCCTACCCGCCAGTGCCGGGCGGGTCCGCGTCCGCTCCGTATGCCGCGAGGGCGGCCTGGGCGCCCTCGCTCACCACCTGCGCGACCTCGGGCGGGGACACGACGGTGCCACGTCCGCCGAGACGCCACAGGAGGCGACGCAGCCAGAGGGTGTCAGCGGTCCGCAAGGTGACCGTCTGCGACCCGTCGGCCGCCGTCTGGACGGACTCGGTCGGGTAGTAGTCACTGACCCACGCCGCTCCGGGCTGCAGCAGCAGGGTGACGAGCGTGTCGTCGGGGCGTGGGGTGAAGGCCCCCGCGTCGAGGTCCCGCAGCTGCGCGTCGTCAGGCGGCGTGCCGTCCACGTCGAGCACGTCCAGCCGGGCGATGCGGTCCATCCGGAAGGTGCGGGTGTCCTGGGCCAGGTGGCACCAGCCCTCGAGGTACCACCGGGAGTCGAGGTTGACCACGCGCATCGGGTCGACGTCGCGCTCGGTGGCCTCGTCCCGGCTGGGCACGAGGTAGCGCAGGTGGACCCTGCGGTGACCCTCGACCGCGCGGCGGGCGTCCGCGAGCAGGTCTGCCTCGACGCCCTCGCTGATGGCCACTTCGACCCGTGCTGCCGCCTCAGCGCTGGCCCCGGTGGCCTGCTCGAGCTTGGCCATCGCCCGCTCGATCGCGTCCCGCTCCCCCAGACCGGGAACGGCCGCCAGCGCACGCAGTCCCACCATCAGGGTCAGTGCCTCGTCGCGTCCGAGCCGCAGCGGCCGGGCGATGGTGTCGGCGTTGGTGATGAACACCCGGCCGTTCTCCCACTGCGCGTCGATCAGCTCGTCGGGCATCTGGCCGTAGCCGCACAGGTAGAGCAGGCGCAGGTCGGTCTCCAGCTGCTCGACCGTGATCCCCAGCTCGGCGGCAGCCTGGTCGAGGTCGATCCCCTGACGGGCGACCAGCCAGGGCACCATCGTCAGGAGTCGCGCAAGGCGGTCGGTGGCGGTCTCGGGCACGGTCCTGGCCTTCTTCGCTGGTGGGGTCACGCGGCACCACCGGTGTGGGCGGACAGCGCGCCGCGCAGCCGTGCCACGACGAGGTCGCGCACCTCAGGTGGGGACAGCACGACCACGTCCGCGCCGTAGCCGCTGACCTCGTCGGCGAGGCCGTCGTCGTCGGAGAACGGCACCTCGAGCTCGGTCCACTCCCCCGACTCGTTGCTGCCGGTGGCGCGACGACGCAGCGAGTTGCCCCGGTCGGCACGGACCTTCACGGTCGCGGTCCGGGTCGGCTGTTCGCCCACGGTGGTGGAGATCATCTCCTGCGCGCGGTGGTCGGCGGGCACGGCATACGCGGGTGCCTTCTTGACCTCGGTGACATCTCCGTCGATCCGGGACAGCCGGAAGACGCGCGGTGCCTGACGGTCGAGGTCGAAGCCGGTGAGGTACCAGCGGCCGTGCCACGAGGCGAGCCCCCAGGGCTGCACGGTGCGGCTGTTGACTCCACCCTGCCCGCCGGTGCGGTAGCCGAAGGTGATGGTGCGCTGGCCGACGACGGCGTTCTTGACCGGTTCGAAGGCGGGTTCGCTGGTGCCGAGGCGCGGCTCGATCCCGATGAGGGAGTCCCCGTCCCTCTCGATCCCCGCTGCCTTGAGCTTGCGCAGCGCCTGGGCGGCGGGACCGGCCAGGGAGGCATGCGCCCAGGTGCGGCTGGCCAGACCGAGCACGGCGAGCTCGTCGGGCTCGAACGAGATGTCGGGCAGGGCGTACTCGCGCTGGTCGATCCGGTAGCCGACCTCGTCGTCCCACGCCCCGCCGATGTCCTCGGTGACGAGCGGGATCCCGAGCTCGCGCAGCTCGTCCTTGTCGCGCTCGAACATCCGGTCGAAGGCCTCGTCGCTGACGGCGTCGCCGTACTGCGGCACGACCGCGCGGATCCGCGACTTGGGCAGGGGGCGGCGGGTGTAGAGCAGGCAGAGCACGAGGTTGAGCAGGCGCTCGGTCTTGGCCGCCGGACCGGTGGGTGAACTCACCCGCCCGACGCTACCCGAGTGGTGGCCACGCCCCCGTCGCTAGTCTGCGTGTCGTGATGCAGTGGCGCGAGGGAACGGTCGAGCAGGTGCGTGACCGGTGGCCGGGCGCGGTGGAGTATGCCGTGCGGCTGGCTGGCGAGGCAGCTGACGACGAGCTGGTCCGCGCGCTCGCCTACACCGCCCTGGTGGGCGAACCGGAGGTCGGCGACCGGGTGCTGCTCAACGCCTCGGCCCTGCTGCGGGGGCTGGGCACGGGCGGCCTGGCCTTCATCGTCGCCGCTCCAAACCGGTTGCCCGCGGACCCCCAGGCCCCGGAGGGCCACATCGTCAAGGCGCGCTACACCCCCCAGCAGCAGATGTTCATGGCGGTCGACGAGCAGGACAGCCCGCACCACGCGGTGATGACGGGCGGCTGGGCCGCCGCTGGTGACCTGCTGGGCATGCCCGTGGTCGTGGCCGACCTGCACTCGGCCCTGCCGGCGATCCTGGCCGGCATCAGGGTCGACCGGCCCCACGCACGGGTCGTCTACCTCATGACCGACGGCGGTGCCCTGCCGATCGCGTTCTCCCGCAATGTCGCGACCCTCACCGAGCAGGGCTGGTTGGCCGGCACGGTGACGGTCGGCCAGGCCTACGGCGGGGAGCACGAGGCGGTCACCCTGCACTCCGGTCTGCTCGCCGCCAAGCACGTGCTGCACGCCGACATCGCTGTCGTCATCCAGGGCCCGGGCAATGTCGGCACCGGCACCCCCTGGGGCTACACGGGCGTGGCCGCTGGTGAGGCCCTCAACGCGGTCGCGACCCTCGGCGGCCGGGGGGTGGCCGCGCTGCGGGTCTCGGACGCCGACGCGCGCGAGCGGCACCGCGGGATCTCGCACCACAGCACCACGGCATACGGACGCATCTGCCTGGTGGCGGCTGACCTGCCGCTGCCCACGACCGGCGACGCGTTCGGCGCCCTGGTCACCGACCAGGCGCACACCTTGGCGCGAACCGCCCAGGGTGCCCTCACGGTGCGGGACGTCGACCCGGACGGGCTCGACGCCGCGCTGCGAGCCGTGCCGGTGAAGCTGTCGACGATGGGCCGCGGCCTCGACGAGGACCACGCGGCCTTCCTCTACAGCGCAGCAGCCGGGCGGTATGCCGCCCGGCTGCTGGAAAGCTGACTGCTCAGCTGGTGTGAAGGACCGCTCAGCGCACGTCGACCAGGTCGACCACGAAGATCAGGGTCTCACCGGGCTTGATCGCGCCGCCCGCACCGCGGTCGCCGTAGGCGAGGTGCGCGGGGATGACGAGCCGACGACGGCCGCCGACCTTCATGCCGACGATGCCCTCGTCCCAGCCACGGATGACCTGGCCGACGCCGAGGCGGAAGTCCAGCGGCGCGCCGCGGTTCCACGAGGCGTCGAACTCCTCGCCGGTGGAGTGGGCCACGCCGACGTAGTGGGCCGAGATGGTGTCACCGGCGCCGGCCTCCTGGCCGTCACCCTCGGTGAGGTCCTCGATGACGAGCTCGGTGGGGGCCGCGTCGCCGGGGAAGTCGATCTCGGGCTTGGTGGTGTTCGGGTCAAAACCCATGGGGCTGCTCCTTCGCAGAGGGATTCGGGGTGGGTGGTGCCGCCTGAGGGCGTGGGTCAGAAGGCGGCGAGGATGTCGACGACGAAGACGAGGGTGTCGGTGCCGCTGATCTTCGGCGGGCTGCCGCCGGCGCCGTAGCCGTCGGCCGGCGGGACCACGAGCAGGATGCGGCTGCCGACGGTCTTGCCGACGATCTGGTCGTCCCATGCCTTGATGACCTGCTGCTTGCCGATCACGGTCTCGAAGTACCTCTCGGGAGTCTTGGAGGAGCTGTCGAAGACCGAGCCGTCCTTGTAGAGGACACCGGTGTAGGAGACCCGGACGGTCTGGCCGGCAGCGACCTTGGCGCCGGCGCCTTCGATGAGCAGCTGGCCGACGGTCTTGGTCGGCGGCTTGACGCCCTTGGGGATCGTGATCGTGGCGGGCTTGTCGGCGCCCTCGACCTTGACGGTGGGCAGCCCGGCAGCGGGCTTGACCTCCTTGCCCTCGGCGGAGGCCAGCGGCTTCTGCGCCGACAGCACGTCCATCAGGAAGACGACGGTGTCGGTCGCGCCGACCTTGATGTCGGCGTTGCCCTGGGTGCCGAAGGCGTCCTTGGGCGGCATCGCCACGAGGACGCGTGAACCGATCTTCTGGTTCAGCAGGCCCTTCTTGAGGCCTGGCAGCAGGTTGGCCGCACCGAGGTTGAGGCCGAGGTCCTGCTTGCCGTAGTTGGTGTCCAGGACGGAGGAGTCCTTGCCGTTGAGCAGGACGTACTTGAGGCTGACGATCTCGTCGCCCTTGACCTGGGCGCCGCTGCCTGCCTTGACCACCTTGGTGGTCGTCTCGGTCACGGACAACGGCTTCGGGAGCACGGTCACGGTGGGGGCCGTGGTGTCGCTGCCGCCCGTCACCGTGATCTTGTCGAGCGCGGAGCCCTTGGCGTCCTTGGTGCCACCACAACCGGTGAGGACCAAGGCGGCAGCCAGAGCGGCTGCAGTGAGGGCAGGAAAACGACGCAGATGCACGATGGAGGACTTTCGCTGGGGGGCGGAACCAGCGACCACCATAACTGGCAAGGCTGGCAAAGCCCGATTCGCCTGGTATGCCGCCCACGCGGCATACCGGGTGGCTCACCCGCGCATGCCCTCGATCAGCCGGTCCACGCGCGCGTCGACGGCCGCAAACGGGTCCTTGCACAGGACGGTCCGCTGGGCCTGGTCGTTGAGCTTGAGGTGCACCCAGTCCACGGTGAAGTCGCGACGGTGCTCCTGGGCGGCCTTGATGAAGTCGCCCCGCAGCTTGGCCCGCGTGGTCTGTGGCGGCACGGTCTTGGCCTCGAACACCTCGGGATCCGTGGTGATCCGGGCCGCGCGACCGTGCTTCTGGAGCACGTAGAAGACGCCGCGTTCGCGGTTGACGTCGTGGTAGGCGAGGTCGAGCTGGGCGATCCGGGGGTGCTCCATGGGCAGGTCGTGCTTGGCCATGTAGCCGGCAATGAGCTTGTGCTTGATGACCCAGTCGATCTCGGTGTCGACCAGGGCGAGGTTGTCGGTGTCGACGGCCCGGATGGTCCGCTCCCACAGGTCGAGGACCTGCTTGTGGATCGGGTCCTCGAGACCCTCGCGGTCGGCGAAGGTCTGGGCCCGCTCGAGGTACTCGCTCTGGATCTGCAGCGCGGACAGCTCGCGCCCGTTGGAGAGCCGGACCGTCTTGCGACCGGTCATGTCGTGGCTCATCTCGCGAATCGCCCGGATCGGGTTCTCGAGGGTGAGGTCGCGCACCACCATCCCGGCCTCGATCATCCGCAGCACGAGGTCGGCGGACCCGACCTTGAGCATCGTGGTCGTCTCGCTCATGTTGGAGTCGCCGACGATGACGTGCAGGCGGCGGTAGCGCTCGGCGTCGGCGTGCGGCTCGTCCCGGGTGTTGATGATGGGTCGGCTGCGGGTGGTCGCCGAGGACACGCCCTCCCAGATGTGGTCGGCCCGCTGGCTCACGCAGTAGGTCGCGCCCTTGGAGGTCGTGACCACCTTGCCTGCTCCGCAGGTGATCTGGCGGCTCACGAGGAACGGGATGAGCACGTCGGAGAGCTGCTGGAACTCCCCTGCCCGCCCCACGCAGTAGTTCTCGTGGCAGCCGTAGGAGTTGCCCGCCGAGTCGGTGTTGTTCTTGAAGACGTAGATCTCGCCCTCGATGCCCTCTTCGGCCAGCCGCTCCTGGGCGTCGGCGACCAGGCCCTCGATGATCCGCTCCCCCGCCTTGTCGTGGACCACGAGCTGTCGGACGTGGTCGCACTCGGGGGTGGCGTACTCGGGGTGCGAGCCCACGTCGAGGTAGAGCCGGCTGCCGTTGGAGAGGAAGACGTTGGACGAGCGCCCCCACGACACGACCTTGCGGAACAGGTAGCGCGCCACCTCGTCGGGAGTGAGGCGGCGCTGACCCTCGAACGTGCACGTGATGCCGTACTCGTTCTCGATCCCGAAGATCCGCCGGTCCATGCCCACACTCTAGGCTTCCGGGGTCTCGGGCTGCGGCTCACGCCACGCGTGGGAAGATGGGCACATGCCCGACGCCCAAGCAGCGGACGCGGGGACCCGTGTCGCCGGTAGCTCCACCACCCAGGTGGGCGACCTGACGCGGCACACCCAGTCCATCCTCGAACGTGCCCAGGCCTATGCCGACGCCATGCGAGCCGAGACCGACCAGGTCCTGGCCACTGCGCGCGCGGAGGCGGCTCGCATCCGCGAGGAGGTGCAGGGGCTGCTCCACGATGCCGAGCGCCAGCACGCAGATGCCGTCCGCGACCGCGACCAGGCCGGTCGCGCGCTGGCCGACGCCACCCGCGAGGCGGAGTCGCTGGTCGAGGATGCCACCGAGCAGGCGTCCATGCTCACGCAGTCGGCGAGCCGTACCAGCGAGGAGGCGGTTACCTCCGCACGGGCAGAGGCAGAGGCCCTGCTCGACGGTGCGCACGCCCGCGCCGAGGCCCTGCAGGCCAGCGCCCAGACCGACTACGACACGGCCATGCAGCGGTATGCCGCGCACGAGGGCGAGCGCGACGCCGCCTTCGCTGCGGGTGTCGAGAAGATGGATGCCCACTTCGCCGACCGCGACGAGCAGGAGAAGGCCGCTCGCGCGGCCCTGCTCGAGGAGGCCACCGCGACTGCGGCGAAGCTCCGCGAGGACGCGCAGGTCGAGGCCGAGCGCACCATGGGCGCCGCCGCCCTGCACCAGCAGGAGACGACTGCCCAGGCCACCGCCTTGGTGGAGCAGGCGAGGGCGGACGCCCAGGAGCGGGTGGACCGCGCCCACACCGAGGCCGGCGAGATCATGACCCAGGCAGAGGACCACCTCAAGTGGGGTCAGGACACCGTCCGCCGGATCCTCGACGAGGGTGATGCCGAGGTGAGCCGGATGCGCAAGGAGACCCACCGCGAGCTCGCGGCGCGGATGCGCTCCCGCCGTCAGCTGATCCAGACCGCCCTGGCCCAGACCGCCCACCGAGCCCGGTCCGAACGCGAGTCGGCTCGACTGGAGTCCGAGAGCCTGCGCGCCCAGGCCGAGGCCGTGATGGCGGCGGCACAGTCCCAGGCCGAGCGCACCCTCGCGGCCGCAGCCGAGGAGTCGGAGCGGATCCGGTCGAGCGCTGCCGAGACCGAACGGGCGGCCGACGAGCGGGCGGCGCGACGGCTCGAGGAGGCCGACAAGGCGGCCCGCCTCGTCCGGGAACGCACCGCCCAGGAGATCGAACGACTCCAGCGGGAGACCCACGAGTCGCACCGCCTGGCCCGCGAGGAGCTCGTGACCACGACCGCCACCGCACGCGCCGATGCCGACCGGGTGCGTGAGGAAGCCCGGTCGATGCTCGAGCGGGCTCGGTCCGAGGTGGCGGCTCTCGCCTCGCGTCGGCAGGACATCACCACCCAGCTCGGCCACCTCTCCGGGGTGATCGACGCCCTTTCGGTGCCCTACCGGGCCGCTGCGCAGGACTCGCCCACCCCCGTCGACGGGTCCACCGACCCGCCCACCACAGACCCCTCAGCGGACTCCCCGACCACTGAGTCCGCCACCAGCACTGATCCTGACCCGTCCCCCCACCAAGAACGGACCGACCATGAGTGACACCAGCTCCTTCCGCAGCGTCCTGCGCGGCTACGACCCCGCCCAGGTCGACCAGTGGCGCGCCGAGCACGCCGGCGCCCTGGACCAGGCCCGGCAGGAGGCCGCCGAACGCACCGTCGAGGTCAGCGAGCTCCGGGCAGCCCTCGCCCGCACCCAGGAGGAGCAGGCCGGAACCGCGAAGACCCTGGCCAGCCTCAAGGACGAGCACAGCAAGGCCGCCGCCCCCACGTACGCCAACCTCGGCGAGCGGATCGGGAACATCCTCGGGCTCGCCGACGAGGAGGCCGCCGAGATCCGCAGCAATGCGCAGGCCGATGCCGACACCCTCAAGGGCACCACCACCCTGGAGGCGGACCGGGTCCGCGCCGAGGCAGACCGCTATGCGGAGGACATCCGGACCAAGGCCGATGCCCAGGCCACCCAGGTCGTGGAGAAGGCCAAGCAGCAGGCCGACGCCATCCTCGACGACGCCGACCGCGAGGCCTCTGCCCGCCGCGAGGAGGCCGAGGCGTTCTACGAGCACCAGCGGGCCCGGGCCGCCTCCGCCGCCGCGGACTTCGAGGCGACCCTCGGCCAGCGCCGCGACAAGGCTGCGGCCGAGTTCTCCGCGCAGATGGCAGCCCACGAGAATGCGCTCACCCAGGCGCAGGAACGCGCCGCGACCCTCTCCGCGGAGAGCGAGCGGGCCCACGCCGACTCCCACTCCGAGAGCCAGCGTGCGCTCGAGGCAGCCAAGGCCGAGGCCGAGCAGCTGGTCAGCGCAGCGAGGGAGCAGGCCGAGCGCATCCGTCGGGACTCCGAGCGCGAGCTCTCCGCGGCGACCGCACGACGCGACAGCATCACCGCGCAGCTGAGCAACGTCCGCCAGATGCTGCAGACCCTCGGCGGCGGCGCCATCGCTGAGGCCTTCGGCGACCACGACGCACCGGCTCCCCAGCCGGTTGCCGCTGCGGCGGACCAGGCTGCCGACCAGTCGACGGACGACGCCGAAGCGACCGACGAGGCCACCCTCGACCAGTCCGCAGCGGCCACCGACGAGGTGGGCGTCGTCGCTGAGTCCGAGGTGGACGACAGCGACGACGACACCGACGGCGAGACGGACGGCGAGACGGACGGCGAGACGGACGGCGAGACGGACGACGAGACGGACGAGGACGACGCGAAGGCCGAGCTCGGCGAGCGCGCAGCCACTCGCGCCTGAGTCGAACTCCATGTCGCTGCTCGTCCTCGGTGGTACCGCCTGGCTCGGGCGTCAAGTCGTGGCCGCTGCCCGCGCCCTCGGGCAGGACGTCACAGTCCTTGCCCGAGGGGAGTCCGGCGCGCCCCCGCGGGACGTGGAGGTGGTGCTGGCCGACCGTGGTGACCCCGCGGCATACGACGACGTCCGCGGTCGTGACTGGGACGTCGTCGTGGACGTCGCGCGCCAACCCAGCCACGTCACCAGCGCGGTCGAGGCGTTGGGTGCGCGTGCGGCTTCGTGGGTCTTCGTGTCCTCCGCGTCGGTCTATGCGACGGGCGACATCGAGGGGGCCGACGAGTCCGCCGAGCTGCTGCCCGCCCACGAGGCGGACGACGAGGGGTGGGAGACCTATGGCGGGCGCAAGGTGGCCAGTGAGCAGAGCATCCTCGACCACGTGGGTGACAAGGCCCTGGTGGCGCGGTCGGGACTGATCGCCGGCCCGGGCGACCACACGGATCGCACGGGGTACTGGCCCCTGAGGTTTGCCCACCCGGCAGACCCCGACGGGGCGGTCCTGGTGCCCGACAGCCCCGTGGCCACGCAGGTCCTCGACGTCCGCGACCTGGCCGACTGGCTGGTGCGGGCCGGACTCGGGCGGGCGACCGGGGTGGTCAACGCGAGTGGCCCGGTGCTGCCGCTCGGCGACCACCTTGCCGCCGCACGCGAGGTCGCGGGCCACGACGGCGAGGTCGTGCAGGTCGACCAGGACTGGCTTGCGGCTCACGAGGTGCAGCCCTGGTCCGGGAACCGGAGCCTGCCGCTGTGGTTGCCCCTGCCCGAGTATGCCGGGTTCATGGCGCGCAGCACCGCTGCTGCCGCTGCCCTGGGACTCACCAGCAGACCGATCGGCGAGACCCTCAGGGACACCTTGGCCTGGGAAGTGGCGGCCGGGCCCGGCCGCGCCCGCAAGGCGGGCCTCTCGCCGTCGGACGAGGTCGACCTCCTGGCCGACGCGCGCCAGTAGCCGCCTCGCAGTGGCCCGTCGGCACATTTCCCGCTGGGCGATGTGGGGACGGCGGCCATGTCAGACGCCCCAAGCCCTGCGTAGCGTCCTGTCCTGACCAAGCACGCGTGACGAGCCACGAGACAGGGGGCACCGTGCCGCAGCAGCTCACCGAACGGGTTCCCGTCGCCGGGGGCGACCTCGCGGTGCACGTCCTCGCCCAGGCTCCTGCTGACGCGCCCACCGTGGTCGCGCTGCACAGCATCTCCTCGAACGGTCTGGTCTGGGTGCCGGTGGGCCGCGCGCTGGCCGGGCGGGTCACCCTGCTCGCCCCCGACATGCGCGGCCGGGCCGAGAGCGCCTCGCTGCGCTCGACGGGACTGGCCGACCACGTCGCAGACACCGTGCGGGTGCTCGACCACTTCGGTCTCGAGTCCGCTGTCCTGGCCGGTCACGCGATGGGCGGCTTCGCCGCCGTACTGACCGCCGCCACCCACCCCGAGCGGGTCGGCTCGGTGGTCCTCGTCGACGGCGGTCTCGCCTTCCCCTCCCCCGGGACCTTCGACGTCGACGAGGTCCTGCACAGCATCATCGGGCCGGCGATGGATCGGCTCTCGATGACCTTCGACGACCAGGCGGCCTACCTGCGTCACTGGGCTGCCCACCCGGCCATGGGACCGCTCCTGGAGTCGCCTGCCGGTGGTGACCTCGCGGCATACCTGCTGCACGACCTGGCTGGGGTGGCCGGGCAGATGCGCTCGACCAGCTCGCTGGAGTGCGTTCGGGCCGACTGGGCCGACCTGATGAGCGATCCGGCGACCCTGAGCGCGATCCACACCCTCCAGTGCCGGGCCCACCTGTTCTGGGCGTCGCGGGGACCACTCGGCCAACCGCGGGGCCTGTACTCCCCCGAGCACATCGCCGAGGCCCGGCTTCCCGACGACATCGAGGTCACCAGGCTCGCCGGCGACCACTACGGCGTCCTGCTCGAACCGGCCGCCGTCGCAGCCGTCGCTGACGCTTTCGCCGGCCTCGCCGGCATACCAACATCCGGACAGGGCATCCACTCCTCGGTCAAGTAACGGCATGTTTGGTCTCGACAAACTTCGCGTTACCTTTGAGAGGACCGTCATGGCCACCCTGCGACTGGGCGACGACGCCCCCGACTTCACCGCCGACACCACCGAGGGCGAGCTGACCTTCCACGACTGGAAGGGTGACGGCTGGGCAGTGCTGTTCAGCCACCCGGCCGACTTCACCCCCGTGTGCACCACCGAGCTCGGCCGCGTCGCCCAGCTCAAGGACGAGTGGGCCGCCCGCAACACCAAGGTGCTCGCCGTGTCCGTCGACGCCCTCGAGGACCACACCGCCTGGAAGGCCGACATCGAGGAGCTGTCGGGTGCTGCCGTCGACTACCCGATCATCGCCGACAAGGACCGCCAGGTGGCCGAGCTGTACGACATGATCCACCCGGGCGCCGGCGACGCCTCCACCGTCCGCTCGGTCTTCCTCATCGACCCAGTGGGCAAGGTGCGCCTGTCGCTGACCTACCCGAAGAGCGCCGGCCGCAACTTCGACGAGATCCTGCGCGCGCTGGACGCCTTGCAGGTCAACGACTCCGGCCCGTTCTCGACGCCCGCCGACTGGAAGGCCGGTGAGCGCATCATCGTCGCCCCGACCGTCAGCACCGAGGACGCGCAGGCGCGGTTCAAGGGTGTCGAGGTCGTCAAGCCCTACCTGCGTTACGCCGAGGCACCCAGCGCCTGACGGCGCCCCCACGACCCGGTATGCGGCTTCGGTCCCCACTCTGGGGCCGACGCCGCCTACGTTGGGGGGATGACCACCGCGAGCGACCACACCAGCCACCCCGTCTCCGTCCTTGACGGCGAGGTGCCCGCCGACCTCTACCAGCCCGAGTCCGGATCAGGTCCGGGGGTCGTGCTGTTCCAGGAGATCTTCGGCGTCACCGACTACATCCGCAGCCGCGCCAGCGACCTCGCCGAGCTCGGCTACGTCGTCCTCGTCCCCCACCTGTACTGGCGGATCGGCGACGAGGTCGTCAGCGAGGCGGCCGATGGTCTCCCCAGGGCGATGGAGCTGCTTGGCAAGCTCGACTGGGAGGCCGCCGTCAGTGACGGTGCCGCCACCCTGGACGCGCTGCAGGACCACGCGGCAGTGGATGGACCCGTGGGCATGCTGGGCTTCTGCTTCGGGGGTGGCCTGGCGTTCAACGTCGCCGCCGTGACGGGAGCCGCGGGCGCGGGCCCCGACGCGTTGGTGAGCTACTACGGGTCCGCGCTGCCGAACCTGCTGGCCCTCGCCCCGCAGGTCAGTGCGCCGAGCCTGCACCACTTCGGGCTCTCGGACGACTACATCCCGGCCGACACGGTGCGCGAGATCGAAGCCGCTGTCACCGCGGACAACGACGACGTGACCTTCGTGACCTACGCCGGAGCAGGGCACGCCTTCGACAACCCCTCCCCGCTCTTCCACCACCAGGGCGCATCACAGGAGGCGTGGGCCACCACCACCGCCTGGCTCGGCGAGAAGCTTCCCGTCTGAGGAGGGTTACTCCGGTCCCTGTTCCGGACGCTGGGTCTGCGGGTTGCTGGACTCGTCGCGCGGCGACCCCTCGCCCGTCAGGGTGTCGTGGCGCCCCGGGGTGGGGTCGTCCTCGGCGGGGGCGTCACTCGTCGGGTCCTCGGTGCTGAGCAGCGCGTCGAGCAGTCCCCCACCGATCCGGCGGAAGGTCCGGCGTGGCCGCTCCCGGTCGAGGACCGCCACCTCCAGCTGGGCCGCCGTGAGGGTCCGTGTCGTGCCACCAGCCGGTCCCGGGGCCGGGTCCTGACCGAGCAGCTCGACCGCCAGGCTCAGGGCGTCCCCGAGCGACAGTCCCGGGCTCCAGCGGTCCTTCAGGGCGGTCTCGATGGGTTCGGCTGCGCCACCCATGGCGACGAAACCGAGCTCGTCGGCCACCGAGCCGTCGTAGGTCAGCCGGTAGATCTGGTCGTCCTCCGCGGTGGCGCCCACCTCGGCGACGACGATCTCCACCTCGTAGGGCTTGGACTCCTGGGTGAACACCGTCCCCAGGGTCTGCGCGTACGCGTTGGCCAGACCGCGAGCAGTGACGTCGGTGCGGTCGTAGGAGTAGCCGCGCAGGTCGGCATACCGGACACCGGCGACGCGGAGGTTCTCGAACTCGTTGTACTTGCCGACGGCCGCGAAGGCGATCCGGTCGTAGATCTCGGACACCTTGTGCAAGGCCCGTGACGGGTTCTCCGCGACGAACACGATCCCCTTGTCGTAGCCCAGCACGACCACCGACCGACCACGCGCAATTCCCTTGCGGGCGTAGTCAGCCCGGTCCTTCATGAGCTGTTCGGGCGAGACGTAGAACGGCATGCTGCTCATCGGGCACCTCCCGGGTTGCCCTGGCGGGCGGCGATGACGGCCTCGACCACCATGCGCAGCTCGTCGTCACCGACGAAGCGCACGCCCTCGGGTCCGACGACGGCGACGGTCGGCCAGATCCGGCGGCCGACATCGGGTCCACCGGTGGCGGAGTCGTCGTCGGCTGCGTCGTAGAGCGCCTCGACGACGACACTCACGACCTCCTCGGCCGACAGGCCGGGGTGCCAGACCTTCTTCAGCGCACCGCGCGCGAACAGCGAACCCGAGCCGACACTGTGGTGGTCGTGCTCCTCGTAGCAGCCGCCGGTCACGTCGTAGGAGAAGATCCGGCCGAGCTGGCGGTCGAGGTCGTAGCCGGCGAACAACGGCACGACCGACAGGCCCTGCATCGCCATGCCGAGGTTGGACCGGATCATCGAGGCGAGCCGGTTTGCCTTGCCCTCCAACGAGAGCAGCGTGCCCTCGATCTTCTCGTAGTGCTCGAGCTCGACCTGGAAGAGCTTGACCAGCTCGATGGCGATCCCCGCCGTGCCGGCGATGCCGACGGCGGAGTACTCGTCACCGGCGAAGACCTTCTCCATGTCGCGGTTGGCGATGAGGTTGCCCATCGTCGCCCGGCGGTCGCCTGCCATCACCACGCCCCCGGCGAAGGTCGCCGTGACGATGGTGGTGCCGTGCGGCGCCTCGAGCATGTTGCCCGGGGGCAGCACCCGTCGCGAGGGCAGCAGCTGGGGGGCGTGGACGCCGACGAACTCGGTGAACGACGACGACCCTGCCGAGAGGTATGCCGCGGGGAGCTTCCCCGCGTCGGCGCCAGTGGTCACTGGCCGCCCTTCTGGACGAAGCCGCGGACGAACTCCTCCGCGTTGGACTCGAGGACGCCGTCGATCTCGTCGAGGACGCTGTCGATGTCCGAGTCGAGGTTCTCCTTGCGGGCCGTGGCTTCCGGCGCTGCGGGGGTGGGCTCGGGCGCCTCGTCGGGGGCGTCGTCGCGCCGCTGTGGCCGGCTCTGCTCTTGGCTGGGCATGGTGTGACCTCTCGCTCGCGGTGCTTGTGATCAACCTATCCCGATGCGGAGGCCAACTCACGCAACAGGGTGGCGGCGTCCGGACTGCGGTCGAACAAGGCCCCGACGGCGGCCTTGGTGCCCCGGAGCGGCTCGAGCATCGGGACTCGCTGCAGGGACGTCTGGCCGGGGATGTCGAAGATGACCGAGTCCCAGGACGCGGCCGCGATCTGGTCGGGGTACTTCTCCAGGCACTTGCCCCGGAAGTAGGCCCTCGTGTCGTGCGGCGGTTCGTGCACGGCCTCCATGACGGCGCTCTCCGTCACCAGCTCCTCGAACCGTCCGGCCGCCCGCAGCTTGTGGAAGATCCCCTTGTCGGGACGCACGTCGGACCACTGGATGTCGATGGCCCGCAACCGGGAGTCGGTCCAGTCGAGGCCGTCGCGGTCGATGTAGCCCTGCAGCACCTGTTGCTTGGCCACCCAGTCGAGCTCCCGCGACGCCTCGCGTGGGTCACGCTCGAGCCGGTCGAGGACGATCGCCCACCACCGCATCACCTCGTCGGTGTCGCTGTCGAGCTCGCCGGCATACCTGCTCTTGAGGTAGCGCTCCGCGAGGGCGTGGTAGCGCCAGAGCAGCTGCACCGCCGTGAGCTTGGTGCCGTCGCGCAGCTCGATGAGCGAGGTGCAGGTCGGGTCGTGGCTGACCGCCTGGAGGGTCGCCACGGGCCGGGCCACGGTGAGGTCGACGTCGATCGCGCGGTCCTCGATCATGGCCAGCACGAGCGAGGTGGTGCCCAGCTTGAGCAGGTTGGCGACGTCGCAGTGGTTGGCGTCGCCGATGATGACGTGCAGCCGCCGGTAGAGGTCGGCCACGGCGTGCGGCTCGTCACGGGTGTTGATGATCGGCCGCTTCAGGGTCGTCTCCAACCCGACCTCGACCTCGAAGAAGTCGCTGCGCTGGCTGAGCTGGTACCCGGCGGTCCGCGAGTCCATGCCGATCCCCACCCGGCCGGACCCGGTGACGACCTGGCGCGCGACGAAGAACGGCACGAGGTGGCGCACGATGTCGGTGAACGGTGTCTCGCGGCGCATCAGGTAGTTCTCGTGGGTGCCGTAGGACTGGCCCTTGCCGTCGGTGTTGTTCTTGTAGAGGTTCACGCCGGGCGGGACCTGCGAGAGCCTCCGCACCGACTCGGCCATGATCGCCTCGCCGGCCCGGTCGAAGGCCACGGCTGCACGGGGTGAGGTCACCTCGGGTGAGGAGTACTCCGGGTGCGCGTGGTCGACATAGAGCCGGGCGCCGTTGGTCAGCACCACGTTGGCGAGGGTGGGGTCCTCCTCGTCGGTGAGCTGGCTCGCATCGGCAGCGCCGCGGCCCATCTCAAAGCCACGGGCGTCCCGCAGCGGCGCCTCGTCGGCGTAGTCCCACGACGCGTGGGCGGCCCTGATCCCCTGCGCGGACGCGTAGGCGTTGACCACCTGTCCGGACAGGATCATCGGGTTGGCGGCCGGGTCCCCGGGCACCGAGATGCCGTACTCCGTCTCGATCCCCATCACCCTGCGGACCGTCATGCGTGACTCACGCTCATGGGACTCACCCTAGGCGGTGCCCATGGTGGAAGAGTGGCGCACCATGCGGCACTCCCCCTTCGCGATGTACCCCCAGACAGCCCTGGTGACCGCCGTGCTCGACAACTGGCTGCGCCCGGCCGTCGAGAGCCGCACGGTCGAGCAGATCCAGGCCGGCCGCGGGATGACCTACCCGGACCGACCGCCGTTCTCGTGGGTCGCCGGCCCCGTGGACCGGTCGGTGGGGATCACCTACGGCACGGCTCGGGCCAGGGACGGCTACGAGATCCCGTTGCGGATCTACCGGCCCCGGTCGGTGCGCGACACCGACACCGACGTGCCCGTCATCGTCTTCCTCCACGGCGGCGGCTTCGTCCAGGGCAACGTCGTCATGTTCGACCCGCTCTGCTCCCACGTGGCCGCGCAGGTACGCGCCGTGGTCGTGTCGGTCGACTACCGGCTGGCTCCCGAGCACCGAGCCCCCACCGCGGCTCAGGACTGCGTCGACGCCACGGCGTGGGTCGCGGGGCGGGGCAGCGTCCTCCGGGCGGACACCAGCCGGATCGCCGTCTGCGGCGA
The DNA here is from genome assembly GCF_006438965.1 of Pedococcus bigeumensis. GTDB lineage: Bacteria > Actinomycetota > Actinomycetes > Actinomycetales > Dermatophilaceae > Pedococcus > Pedococcus bigeumensis_A. The sequence continues at coordinate 247,259 of NZ_RCZM01000002.1, read as the reverse complement.
CAGCGCCGGAGGCACCCTCGCCGCGGTCACGGCGCAGCAGCTGCGCGACCGGGGCGACTCCCCCATCCGTCACCAGGCGCTGCTGTACCCCGCCACGGACATGACCCTGGCCTCGGCGTCCATCGACCTGCATGCCGACGCCCCGATGCTGACCCGTAAGAGCATCGTGGTCTTCCGCGAGCACTACGCCCCGACCGGCTCGGACTGGCGAGACCCCGTCGTCTCGCCGCTGTTCGGCAACCTGGAGGGCCTGCCGCCGGCATTGGTCCAGACCGCCGACCTGGATCCACTGCGCGACGACGGCCTTCGCTACGCCGCGGCGCTTCGGGCTGCCGGTGTCGAGGTCAGGGCCACCAACTACGTCCGGGTCCCCCACGGCTTTGCGTCGATACCGGGCGCCGTTCCGGTCGCGGCCCAGCACCGCGCCGAGCTCGTGTCCGAGCTTCGGTCCCACCTGTATGCCGCCGGCGCGCCACAGGGCGGTCCGGCGGGTTAGGCTCGTTGCAGACCGTCTGCCGGACACCCATCCACCAGGAGTGCCATTGCGGGACATCGTGGTCTTCAGCGGGAGCGCGCACCGCGCGCTGGCCCAACGCATCTGCGACGCACTCGGCGTGGACCTGTCGCCCGCCGAGATCAAGCGGTTCAGCAACGACTGCCTGCAGGCCCAGCTGCTCGCCAACTGCCGTCAGCGCGACGTCTACATCGTGCAGCCGCTCGTGCCCCCGACGCAGGAGCACCTGATGGAGCTGCTCCTCATGATCGACGCCGCCCGGGGCGCGTCGGCAGCCCAGATCACCGCAGTCATCCCCCACTACGCCTACGCCCGCTCCGACAAGAAGGACGCGTCCCGGATCTCGCTCGGCGGTCGGCTGGTCGCCGACATGCTCGTGGCGGCCGGCGTGGACCGGGTCCTCACGATGACCCTGCACGCGCCGCAGGTCCATGGGTTCTTCTCGGTCCCGGTGGACCACCTCACCGCCATCGGCGTGCTGGCCGACCACTTCCGTGGGACCGACCTCGAGAACTCAGTCGTCGTCTCCCCCGACCTGGGCAACGCCAAGACGGCCACCCAGTTCGCGCGGTTGCTGGGGCTGCCTGTTGCCGCCGGGTCGAAACAACGCCTCGCCGACGACCGGGTCATCATCGACTCCATCGTGGGTGACGTCACCGGCAAGCGGGCGATCATCCTCGACGACGAGATCGCGACCGGTGGGTCCATCGTCGAGCTGCTGGACCGGTTGGCCGACCTCGGGTGCCCACGGGCCGACGTCGCCTGCACCCACGGCCTGTTCGCCGGCAAGGCGGTGGAGCGCCTCCGCGACCACCCCATGATCGGCGAGGTCATCACCACGGACACGGTCCCCGCCCCGGGTCGCTGGCCCGAGCTGAAGGTCCGCTCCGTGTCGCAGCTCTTCGCCGAGGCCATCAAGCGGATCCACGCGGGCGAGTCGGTGAGCAGCCTGTTCGACGGTGTCGACCCGACCCACGCGCCGCCGCAGGCCTCGCTGTTCGACAAGGTCCACGCTTGAGGCCTGGGTGAGACCCCTGCGCGCAGCGGGGCTCGCCCTCGTCGCCGACCTGGCCTTCGTCGTGCTCTTCGCCACCATCGGGCGGATCAGCCACACGGAGGGAGTCACCCTCGGTGGTGTCCTCGGCGTGGCCTGGCCGTTCGTCGTGGCGCTGCTGGTCGGGTGGGAGGTCGCTCGACTGCGCACCGGATGGCCGGTGCGGATGCCCGGGTCCAGCACCGTCTGGCTGGTGACCGTCGTCCTTGGCCTGCTCCTCCGGGTGGCAACCGGCGGCGGCTTCGCCTGGAGCTTCGGCGTGGTCACCCTGCTCGCCCTGGGCCTGTTCCTCCTCGGCTGGCGGTGCGCGGCCGAGGTCCTCCGGTTCGCCGTCGGGGGTCTGGGTCGCTGGGCCGACAGGGCCGCAGCGCGACGCTGAGCCACCTGTCTCGCGGCTGTGCGGACCATTTGAGTTTGGTAAGCCTTACCTAATACGATCCCGGAGTGCCCGTTCGACCGCTGTCCTCCCCCACCCGCCGCCGCGTCGGCTTCGTCGCCACCCTCGCCGACCGGGGCCAGGACATCGCCGTCCACACCGGCGACACGTGCCTCACGTATGCCGCGCTCGCCGACCGGGTGGTTGCCGCCGGCATCGCCCTGGGCACCGGACGACGCCTGGTCCTCATCGCCGCCGAGAACTCGCTGGACGCCCTGGTCACCTACCTCGGCGCGCTGCACGCCGGCCACGTCCCGCTGCTGGCTCCCGGGGACCGGCTGCAGCACCTCGACGGCCTGATCGACGCCTACGACCCGGATGTCGTCGCCGGCCGCGGGGACTCGGGCTGGCAGGTGACCGCGCGCCGAACCGTCGCCGCCCACGACCTGCACGTCGACCTGGCCCTGCTGCTCACCACCAGCGGGTCGACAGGGTCGCCCAAGGTGGTCCGCCTCTCGCACGACAACCTCGACAGCAACGCCGCTGCCATCGCCGAGTCGCTCGGCGTGCGTCGGACCGACCGGGCCATCACGAGCCTGCCGCTGCACTACTGCTACGGCCTGTCCGTGGTGCACAGCCACCTCAGCGCCGGTGCGGCAGTGGTGCTGACCGACCTCTCGGTCGTCGACCCCTGCTTCTGGACCCTGTTCGACGAGGTCGGGGCGACCACCCTGGCCGGCGTCCCCCACAGCTTCGACCTGCTCGACCGCAGTGGCTTCACCCAGCGGACGCACCCGTCCCTGCGCGTAGTCACCCAGGCCGGCGGCCGGCTGGCTCCAGACACGGTGCAGCGCTATGCGGCGCTCGGCCGCGGGCACGGCTGGGACCTGTTCGTCATGTACGGGCAGACCGAGGCGACCGCCCGGATGGCCGTCCTACCTCCTGACCTCCTCTCGGCCCGCCCGGAGTCGGTCGGTCGGCCGGTACCCGGCGGCTCGTTCCGGCTGGACCTGTTGAGCGAGATCGACTGTGGCCTGGGCGAGCTCGTCTACTCCGGTCCCAACGTCATGCTCGGCTATGCCGAGTCCGGACTCGACCTCGCGCGAGGCCGCGAGGTGCACGAGCTGCGGACAGGTGACCTCGCCCGCCTCGGCCCCGACGGCCTCGTCGAGATCGTCGGGCGCCGCAGCCGGTTCGCCAAGGTCGTGGGGCTGCGCATCGACCTCGACCAGGTCGAACGAGACCTGGCGGCCACCGGCCACGAGACGCACTGCGTCGACCTCGGTGACGCCATCGGCGTCCTGGTCGCGGCACCCGGCAGCGGCGCCGACGTGACGCAGACCGTGACCCGGCGGCACGGCATACCTGCGTCGGGGGTGGTGGTGCTCGACGGCTCGGAGGCGCCGCGGCTGGCGACCGGCAAGCCCGACTACCCCGGCATGGCGGAGCTGATCGGTGCGCACCGCGCACAGGCCGCACAGGCCGCACAGTCTGCCGCTGCGGGCGCTTTGCAGCGCCAGACAGGGGACCTGACCGAGGACGTGGTGACGCTCTACCGGTCCCTGCTGTCGGCACCACAGGCCGACCAGACAACGAGCTTCGTTGACCTCGGCGGCGACTCGCTGTCCTATGTCGAGGTGTCGCTGCGCCTGGAAGGCCTGCTCGACGCGCTGCCCCACGGCTGGCACCTCCTCGCGCCCAGCGAGCTGGGTGCGGCTGCTTCGGCTCCCGGTGCCGTGCGCACCCGACGGCGGCTGCACACCGTCGACACGACGGTGCTGGTCCGCGCAATGGCCATCCTGCTCATCCTGGCCAACCACACCCACCTGTCTTTCGTGCCGGGAGGAGCCCACACCCTGTTGGCCCTTGTCGGCTACAACGTGGCGCGGTTCCAGCTCACCTCACGCCCCCGGCGGGAGCGGGTCCGCGGGATCGGGCGCAGCGTGGCTCGCGTCGTGCTGCCCAGCGCGGCGTGGATCGGGGCAGTGGCCCTCGTGGCCGGCACCTACGACTGGCGCAACGTGCTGATGGTCAACCAGGTGCTCGGCGACTGGGCCCAGTGGTCGCCCCACTGGCACTACTGGTTCATCGAGGCGATCACGTCACTGCTGCTCGGGACCGCGCTGCTGATGGCGATTCCGGCCGTGGACCGCTGGGAGCGGCGGTGGCCGTTCGCCTTCCCCCTCGCCCTCGTGGGCGTGGGCCTGCTGACGAGGTATGGCGTGCTCGTCCCCGACGCGGGGCCGTACCGGGGCGCCAACGCCTACGTGCTGATCTGGCTGTTCGCGACCGGCTGGGCGGCGGCGCGGGCGACCACGACGCGGCAGCGGCTGCTCGTGTCGGCAATCCCGGTGCTCACCGTGCCGGGGTTCTGGCCCAGCATGCCCGGCCGTGAGGTGACCATCGTCGTGGGGCTGCTCGCGCTCATCTGGTTCCCGACCGCCAGGGTCCCCGGCTGGGTCGGCCGGGCAGCCTCGCAGATCGCCACGGCGTCGCTGTTCGTCTACCTGACCCACTTCGTGGTCTACCCGCGGATCATGGGCTACAGCTCGCTGCTGGCGATGGCCTGCTGCCTCGTCGTCGGAATCGCCTACTGCCGGTTGTGGACCGGGCTCGAAGCGACCGTGCGACGGGTGTTCAGGGCTCTGGTGGCCCGCCGGGACCTCAGGACTCAGGTGACCAGCCGGGTGGTGCGAACACGTACCCCAGCCGGTCCCGCCACCGACGCGCCGCTCTGACCTCGCGGACCATCTGGGCGAACTCGGCGTACTGCAGCCGGAACGGGTTGAACGTGGTGACCGGGTGGGTCAGGCCGTACCTCGGGCGCTGCTGCTCCTCGCGGAAGGTGCCGAACAGCCGGTCCCAGACGATGAGGATCCCGCCGTAGTTGCGGTCGAGGTACTCGGCGTCGCTGGCGTGGTGGACGCGGTGGTGCGACGGGGTGTTGAAGACCAGCTCGATCGGCCGCCACAGCTTGGGGATCGTCTCGGTGTGCACCCAGAACTGGTAGACGAGGTTGAGCGAGAAGACGAAGAAGATCATCCACGGCGGGATCCCCAGGAGCGGCAGCGGGACCCAGAACAGCAGCTCACCCCACGGGTTCCACTTCTGCCGCAATGCGGTCGTGTAGTTGAAGTGCACGCTGCTGTGGTGCGCCTGGTGCATCGCCCACAGCACCCGGATCCGGTGGCTGCTGCGGTGGTAGGAGTACCACAGCAGGTCGACGAGGAGCAGCGCGACGACCCAGGTCCACCAGCCGTGCGGGTCGAGCCGCAGCGGCGTCACGGCATACAACACGGTGTAGCCGAGCAGGGCGGCGGCGCGGGCTCCTCCGTTGATGACGACGGACCCCAGGCCCATCGACAGGCTGGCGCGGGAGTCCTTCCCGGCGTAGCCCATCAGCGGAGCGTTGGGCCCGTCCCGCTCACCGTCGTCGAGGACCTTGAGGGCGACGAGCTCGAGGACGATGAAGAGCACGAAGAACGGCACGGCGAGCAGTGAGGGGTCCCGCAGCAGGTGATCCACGAGGCTAAGTTACCGAGAGTAAGTTAGCCTCGTCCAGCCTTTGCGTCGCGCGTCACCCGTCCGGCACCACCCGGGTGCGGAAGAACGGGACGTACCGGTCAGAGGTACTGGCCGGTGTTGGCGACGTTGTCGATCGACCGACCCGGTTCGGTGCCGCTCTTGCCGGTGACCAGCGTGCGGATGTAGACGATCCGCTCGCCCTTCTTGCCGGAGATGCGGGCCCAGTCGTCCGGGTTGGTGGTGTTGGGCAGGTCCTCGTTCTCCTTGAACTCGTCGACACAGCTGGCGAGCAGGTGGTCGACCCGGATGCCCTTTGCCCCAACCGTGAGGAAGTCCTTGATCGCCATCTTCTTGGCCCGGTCGACGATGTTCTGGATCATCGCGCCCGAGTTGAAGTCCTTGAAGTAGAGGACCTCCTTGTCGCCGTTGGCGTAGGTCACCTCGAGGAACCGGTTCTCCTCGATCTCGGAGTACATCCGCTCCACCGTCGCGGTGATCATCGCGTCCACGGTGGCCTGCGGAGACCCGCCGTGCTCGGCCAGGTCGTGCTCGTGCAGGGGCAGGTCGGCCACGAGGTACTTGGTGAAGATGTCGCGGGCGCTCTCGGCATCGGGGCGCTCGATCTTGATCTTCACGTCGAGGCGGCCGGGTCGCAGGATCGCCGGGTCGATCATGTCCTCACGGTTGGAGGCGCCGATGACGATGACGTTCTCGAGGCGCTCGACACCGTCGATCTCCGAGAGGAGCTGCGGGACGATCGTGGTCTCGACGTCGGAGGAGACGCCCGACCCGCGGGTGCGGAACAGGCTGTCCATCTCGTCGAAGAACACGACCACGGGCGTGCCGTCGGACGCCTTCTCGCGGGCCCGCTGGAAGATCAGCCGGATGTGCCGCTCGGTCTCGCCGACGTACTTGTTGAGCAGCTCGGGGCCTTTGATGTTGAGGAAGAACGACTTGCCGACCGGCTTGCCCTCCTTCTCCGCGACCTTCCGGGCCAGCGAGGCGGCGACCGCCTTCGCGATCAGCGTCTTGCCACACCCGGGAGGGCCGTAGAGCAGGACGCCCTTCGGGGGCTTGAGCTTGTGCTCGGTGAACAGGTCGGGGTGCAGGTAGGGCAGCTCGACCGCGTCGCGGATCGCCTCGATCTGGCCGGCCAGGCCGCCGATGTCCTCGTAGGCGATGTCGGGGACCTCTTCGAGGACCAGCTCGGAGACCTCGGCCTTGGGGATCCGCTCGTAGACGAACCCCGACCGCGGTTCGAGCAGCAGCGCATCGCCGACCCGGATCGGCTCCCCCTCGAGGGAGTCGGCCATCCGGCAGACCCGCTCCTCGTCGGCGTGCGCCACCACCAGCACCCGGCCCTCGCCCAGCAGCTCCTTGATCATGACGACTTCGCCGATGCGCTCGTAGCCGCACGTGGCGACCACGTTCATCGCCTCGTTGAGCCGGACCTCGCGCCCGCTGGACAGCTCGGCCGGGTCGACCGCCGGGCTCACGGCGACGTGCATCTTGCGACCGCCGGTGAGGATGTCGACGGTGGCGTCGTCGTAGGACTCGAGGATCACGCCATAGGCCGCGGGTGGCTGGGCCAGCCGGTCCACCTCGGACTTGAGGGTGATGATCTGCTCGCGCGCCTCCTTGAGGGTGCGCACGAGGCGCTCGTTCTGCGAGGACACCGTGGCGAGGTTGGACTGCAGCTGCAGCACCTTGGTCTCGAGCTCACGCGACCGCACCGGGCTGTCGGCCAGGCGCTGGCGCAGCGCGGCGACCTCCTCGGCGAGCAGCTCCACCTGGCGGCGGTCCTCGGAGTGGTCTGCGGGGGTGCTGTGATCGGTCATGTCGGCTCCCTCAGGACAACGCGGTGGCGATCGAGCGGTACCGACCGAGCCCTGCGCGAGCCTGGGCGCGGCCGATGACTCAAACCTAACCCCGAACCCCTCAGGTGTCGGGGAGGTTTGGGTGAGAGATTCGGGTCACAGATCGGTGACGGAGCCCGTCGTCTCGTCCGTGGGAGGCGTGGGCCCGGCGACCGAGCGACGGAGACGACGGATCTTCTTGTCCGACGGGATGCGCTCGCCGACGTCCTCGGCAGTGAAGTCGCTCTCGGCGCCGAACGCGAGACCGCTCTGGAGGGCCCCTTCCTCGTCGGTCGAGCCCTTGGCGGGCCGGCGCTTGCGCAGCGGTGGCGTGACGCCCGGGGCGAGGCGACGGCTGGTGATGAGGAAGCCGGTGTGGCCGTGCATCCGGTGCTGGGGGCGCACGGCCAAGCCCTCGAGGTGCCAGCCACGAACCAGCGACTCCCACGCCTCGGGTTCGGTGTAGCCGCCGTGGTCGCGCAGCGCCTCGGCGACCCGGGACAGCTGGGTCGCGGTCGCGACGTAGCAGATGATGACGCCACCGGGCGCGAGGGCGTCGGAGACGACGTCGAGGCACTCCCATGGAGCCAGCATGTCCAGGACCACGCGGTCGACCGACCCGGGCTCCTCGACCGTGGGCAGCGTCTCGACGAGGTCGCCGACGGTGACCTGCCACGCAGGGTGGTCGAGCCCGAAGAAGGCCCGGGCGTTGCCCTTGGCGATGTCGGCGAAGTCCTCGCGCCGCTCGAACGAGTGCACGTGACCCTGCTCGCCCACTGCGCGCAGCAGCGACATGGACAGCGCACCCGACCCCACTCCGGCCTCGACGACCCGGGCCCCGGGGAAGATGTCGGCCATCGTCACGATCTGGCCGGCGTCCTTGGGGTAGACGACCGCAGCCCCTCGCGGCATCGACATGACGTAGTCGGACAGCAGCGGGCGCAGCGCGAGGTACTCGACGCCGGCGGTGTTGCGCACCACGGAGCCGTCCGGTGAGCCGATGAGGTCGTCGTGGGCCAGCCGGCCACGGTGCGTGTGGAACTCGCGCCCGGCCTCGAGGGTGATGGTGTGCAGCCGCCCCTTCGGGTCGGTCAGCTGGACGCGCTCCCCCTCGGTGAACGGTCCGCGTCGCAGGTCCGCACCGATGGGCGGGGTGTGGGCGGGACCGGTCGGTTGGGGGGTGGTGCTCATGGGCGGGAAGTCTAGTTGCGGATGGCAGCCACCCGGACCCGGCCTAGGGGCGGGCCAGGGCCTGGCTGATGTCGGCGCCGTTGACGAACCCGTAGGCACGGCCTGCCGCCGTGAGGACCACGCTGCCGACGCCGGTGGCGTGCATCGCAGTCACGACTGCCGTCACGTCGTCGTCAGGGGATGCCTCGACGACGTTCTCGTCCGGCAGCCGGGTGACCGCCGAGATCAGCGGCGCCGACGGCGCGATCTCGTGTCCGGTGTCCAGGAACACCAGGCAAGGGACGCCACGCTCGTCGAGCGTCAGCACGATGGTGGGCAGGTCGATGGCGGCCTGGACGGTCGCGGAGCCGGGAAGCACCGTCAGCGCCTGCATCACCGAGCCCACGCGGATGCGGGACAGGCTCGACAGCGCGCGCCCGCGACGGATCGACTCGGTGGCACCGGTCCACAGGACCGACCCGATGACCAAGACCCAGATGGAGTCGAAACCGATGGCCTGGCCCTGAGCCAGGGGTCGGACGAAGAAGCCGAGCACCAGCAGGACGGTCAGCACCCGGCCGCACCACCCCGCGACGACCGCCCCCTTGTTGCGGTCCCCCGTGGCCTTCCAGACCAGGCTCTCCACCACCTGTCCGCCATCGAGCGGCATCCCGGGGAGGACGTTCAGGACGGCCAGCGAGCCGTTGATGATGACCAGCCCGCTGAGCAGGGCACTCGTGCGGTCCCCTGACGTGTTCAGCAGGAGGAGCCATCCGGCCAGCGCCAGGACCGCGTTCGCGCCGGGCCCGGCCGCGGCGATGGCGGCCATCCTCCCGGGCGCGCTGCGGGTCGCCTCGAACGAGGTGTGCCCGCCCCAGAGGTTCGCGACGATCCGGATGACCGGCATACCGAAGGCGCGCGCGCTGACGGCGTGGGCAGCCTCGTGCACCAGCACGCTGACCAGGAGCAGAAGTGCCTGGGTCACGCCGAGGGCAACACCCACGCCGACGCGGTCCGGGAAGTAGGGCGTCGCCACGATCGCGACGATGATCGCCGCGATGATGAACCAGCTCGGGGTGAGGTAGACGGGCACGCCGCCGACCCGCGCGATCCGCACACCGTGGCCGGACTCCTCCGGTTCCTTCTCGGGAGCCCGGGTCGTCATGGGCTGACCCTACGTGACCGCCCCGACGCCATTTCCCGCACTGCGCCATACTTGTGCGGTGCCTGACTCCCCCGCCCTGCAGCCCGATGCCACCGACCAGCTCACGACCGCGCTGACCGAGCGCATCCTCGTGATGGACGGCGCCATGGGCACGATGATCCAGCGCGAAGGACTCGGCGAGGCGGACTACCGCGGCGAGCGGTTCGCCGACTGGGAGAGCGACCTCAAGGGCAACAACGACCTGCTGAGCCTGACCCAGCCCGACATCATCAAGGGCATCCACACGGCATACCTCGAAGCCGGCGCGGACCTCATCGAGACCAACACCTTCAACGCGCAGCGGATCTCCCTCGCCGACTACGGCATGGAGGACCTCGGGTACGAGATGAACCTCGCCGCCGCGCGCCTCGCGCGGCAGGCCTGCGACGAGATGACCGCGCAGACGCCGGACCAGCCGCGCTGGGTCCTCGGTGCGCTCGGCCCCACCAACCGCACCGCCTCCATCTCCCCCGACGTCAACGACCCCGGCAAGCGCAACGTCACCTTCGACCAGCTGGTCGAGGCCTACCTGGAGCAGGCGCGTGGCCTCGTCGACGGCGGTTCCGACCTGCTGATCGTCGAGACGATCTTCGACACGCTCAACGCCAAGGCCGCGATCTTCGCCCTCGAGACGCTCTTCGAGGACTACGACCGTCGGTGGCCGGTCATCATCTCCGGCACCATCACCGACGCGTCCGGCCGGACACTCTCCGGGCAGGTCACCGAGGCGTTCTGGAACTCTGTGCGGCACGCGCGTCCGCTCGCGGTGGGCCTCAACTGCGCGCTCGGCGCCGCCGAGATGCGTCCGTATGCCGCGGAGCTGGCTCGCGTGGCCGACACCTTCGTCTCCTGCTACCCCAACGCAGGGCTGCCCAACGCCTTCGGCGAGTACGACGAGACGGCCGAGGACATGGCGGCAGTCGTCGGTGAGTTCGCTCAGTCCGGCCTGGTCAACCTGCTCGGTGGCTGCTGCGGCACCACGCCCGACCACATCGCGGCCATCGCCAAGGCCGCGGCTGCCGAGAGGCCCCGCGTGCCGAGCGAGATCGCCCCGGCCCTTCGGCTGTCCGGGCTCGAGCCGTTGACGGTCACCGAGGAGTCGTTGTTCGTCAACGTCGGTGAGCGCACCAACATCACCGGGTCGGCGCGGTTCCGCAAGCTGATCCAGGCCGAGGACTACGGCACGGCGCTCAACGTCGCGCGCCAGCAGGTCGAGTCCGGCGCGCAGGTCATCGACATCAACATGGACGAGGGCATGATCGACGGCGTCGCGGCGATGGACCGCTTCGTCAAGCTGGTCGCGACCGAGCCCGACATCTCGCGCGTGCCGCTGATGATCGACTCCTCCAAGTGGGACGTCATCGAGGCCGGCCTGAAGTGCGTGCAGGGCAAGTCGATCGTCAACTCGATCTCGATGAAAGAGGGAATCGAGCCGTTCATCCACCACGCGCGCCTCTGCCGCAAGTACGGCGCGGCGATCGTGGTGATGGCCTTCGACGAGGACGGCCAGGCTGACTCCCTCGAACGCCGCAAGGTGATCTGCCAGCGGGCCTACGACATCCTCACGCAGGAGGTCGGGTTCCCCGCGGAGGACATCATCTTCGACCCCAACATCTTCGCCGTGGCGACGGGCATCGAGGAGCACGCGGCCTACGGCACGGACTTCATCGACGCAACCCGCTGGATCAAGGAGAACCTGCCGGGCGCCCTGATCTCCGGCGGTGTCTCCAACGTGTCCTTCTCGTTCCGCGGCAACAACGCAGTCCGCGAGGCGATCCACGCCGTGTTCCTCTACCACGCCATCCAGGCGGGCATGGACATGGGAATCGTCAATGCCGGCGCCCTCGTCGTCTACGACCAGGTCGACGCCGAGCTGCGCGAGCGGATCGAGGACGTCGTCCTCAACCGTCGGTCGGACTCCACCGAGCGGCTGCTCGAGATCGCCGACAAGTTCAACACCGGCGACACCAAGCAGGAGGCCATCGCCGAGGAGTGGCGCTCGCTGCCCGTCGGCGAACGCATCACCTACGCGCTGGTCAAGGGTCTGGACGAGCACGCCGAGACCGACACCGAGGAGCTGCGTCAGGAGATCTCGGCTCGGGGCGGCCGCCCGATCGAGGTCATCGAGGGTCCGCTGATGGACGGCATGAACGTCGTCGGCGACCTGTTCGGTGCCGGCAAGATGTTCCTGCCGCAGGTGGTGAAGTCGGCCCGGGTCATGAAGAAGGCGGTGGCCTACCTCATCCCGTTCATCGAGGCCGAGAAGACCGAGGCCGAGGTCGCGGAGAATCGCGCCAAGGGCAAGGTCATCATGGCCACCGTCAAGGGCGACGTGCACGACATCGGCAAGAACATCGTCGGCGTCGTGCTGCAGTGCAACAACTACGACGTCGTCGACCTCGGGGTCATGGTGCCGGCCCAGAAGATCCTCGATGCCGCCAAGGCCGAGAAGGCCGACGTCATCGGGCTGTCCGGGCTGATCACGCCGAGCCTGGACGAGATGGTCAACTTCGCCACCGAGATGGAGCGCCAGGGGTTCGACCTGCCACTGCTCATCGGCGGCGCGACGACGTCCCGGGCACACACCGCCGTCAAGGTCGACCAGAAGTACCACGGGCCGGTCGTCTGGGTGAAGGACGCCTCGCGCTCGGTCCCGGTGGTGGCCCAGCTGCTGTCCGACGAGTTGCGCCCCAAGCTGATGGCCGAGGTGAAGGCGGACTTCGACTCGCTGCGTGCCCGGCACGCAGCCAAGACGACCGAGCGCCCGCTGGTGTCGATCGAGAAGGCCCGCGAGATGGCCACCCCGATCGACTGGAGCAGCTACCGCCCGCCGGTCCCGCACCTCGTGGCGGCCCAGGAGAAGGAGCTGCTGCGTCGGCAGTCGGGCAACACGAACCGCACCGTCACCCAGTTCGTGCGGACCTTCCGCGACTACCCCATCGCCGAGCTCCGCGACTACATCGACTGGCAGCCGTTCTTCCTGGCCTGGGAGATGAAGGGCCGCTTCCCCGACATCCTCAACAACCCCACGACCGGGGAGGCCGCGACGAAGCTCTACCAGGACGCGCAGAAGATGCTGGACGACATCATCGAGAAGAAGTGGCTGAAGGCCAACGGCGTGATCGGGCTGTTCCCTGCCAACGCGGTGGGTGACGACATCGAGGTCTACACCGACGAGTCGCGCGAGACCGTGGCGATGACCCTGCACACGTTGCGTCAGCAGGGCCAGCACCGTGAGGGCATCCCCAACCGGGCCATGTCCGACTTCGTGGCGCCGCGCGACACCGGCAAGTCCGACCACATCGGCGGCTTCGCCGTGACGGCCGGGCTGGGCTCGCACGACAAGGTCAACGAGTTCAAGGCCGCGATGGACGACTACAACGCGATCCTGCTGGAGGCGCTGGCCGACCGCCTCGCCGAGGCCTTCGCCGAGCGGATGCACGAGCGGGTCCGGCACGACTTCTGGGGCTACGCGCCGGACGAGCACCTGAAGAACCCCGACCTCATCGCCGAGAAGTACGTCGGGATCCGGCCCGCCCCGGGCTACCCCGCCTGCCCCGACCACACCGAGAAGGCCCTGCTCTGGGACCTGCTCCAGGTCGAGGAGAACACCGGCATGGAGCTCACCGAGTCGATGGCCATGTGGCCGGGGGCCTCGGTGTCGGGCTGGTACTTCTCGCACCCGCAGTCGCAGTACTTCGTCGTCGGTCGCCTCGGCCGCGACCAGGTCGAGGACTACGCCAAGCGCAAGGGTTGGACGATGGCCGAGGCCGAGCGCTGGCTCTCGCCGAACCTGGGCTACCTGCCCGAGGACTGAGCAGGCAGTCGTATGCCGTGGCGCACCGTCGGTGCGCCACGGCACCGCTGTCGGCGGCGCGGCATACCGTGTGGTCCATGGTTCCCGCCCTCTCACCGAGCCGAGCTTCGGACTTCAAGCAGTGTCCGTTGCTCTACCGGTTCCGCACGATCGACAAGCTGCCGTCCGCGCCCAGCCCGGCGGCAGCGCGCGGCACCCTGGTGCACGCGGTCCTGGAGCGGTTGTTCGACCTGCCCGCCGACGAGCGCACGCCGGAGGCCGCGCAGGCGCTGCTGAGCCCCCAGTGGGACGCCCTCGTCGAGCAGGAGCCCGAGCTCGCCGAGATGATCGCGGGCGACGACAAGCTGACCGAGGCCGGCTGGTTCGGCGACGCCCAAGCGCTCATCGAGACCTGGTTCACCCTCGAGGACCCGACCCGGCTCGAACCCGCAGAGCGCGAGCTCTACGTCGAGGCCGATGTCGACGGCCTCGTGCTGCGCGGCTACGTCGACCGCCTCGACGTGGCTGCCGACGGCGCCATGCGGGTGGTCGACTACAAGACCGGTCGGTCCCCGAGCGAGCTGTTCGAGGGCAAGGCGCTGTTCCAGATGAAGTTCTACGCCCTGGTCCTCTGGCGGCTGCGCGGCGAGATCCCGCGCCTGCTCCAGCTGGTCTACCTCGGCAACGGCGAGGTGGTCCGCTACGCCCCCGACGAGCACGACCTGCTCAGTCTCGAGCGCAACCTCAAGGCCGTGTGGACGGCCATCGAGCACGCGGCGACCACCGGTGACTGGCGGCCCAAGACCTCACGGCTGTGCGACTGGTGTGACTACCGCGAGTTCTGCCCGGCCTGGGGCGGCACTCCCCCACCGCTGCCCGAGAACGCCGCCCTGATCGCCCTCAACCCCGCCATCTCCGGTCAGGTCGCTCCGACCGACGAGTGAGCAGACCGTCTCGGCGGAGTCACTGACGGGACCCGTCGAACAAGGTCCGCAGGTCCCGTGGGGTCAGTCCGCGCAGGCTCGGCACCTGCACGGCGCCGACCATCGACGGCACCGGCACGACGTGCGGTACCGCGAGGGTGGGCACCCCCGCCGCAACGGCCGAGCGCACCCCCGTGGGTGAGTCCTCGATCGCCACGCAGTCGGCCACCTCGACCCCGAGCGCGCGGGCCGCGGCCAGGTAGGGCTCTGGGTGTGGCTTGCCGTGCTCGACCTCGTCACCCGTGATCACGGCAGTGAAGGTGCCCTCGGGCAGGGCGATGACGACGCTGTCGGCGAGGGATCGCCAGGACATGGTCACCAGCGCGTTCGGCACCCCTGCGTCCCGCAGCGCCGTGAGCAGCTCGACAGCACCGGGTCGCCACGGCACGTGCTCGCGGACCTGCACGATGACGCGCTTCAGGAGCTCTTCGACGATTTCGAGAGGGTCCAGCGAGACGGGGCTGTTGTCGCGGATGAACTCGGCGGACACCATGAGGTCGTTGCCGACCAGCTGGTGGGCGTACTCGTCGTTCCAGACCCCACCGGCCTCCTCGACGATCGTGTGCTCGGCGTTGATCCAGTAGGGCTCGGTGTCGACGAGGGTGCCGTCCATGTCCCAGAACACCGCGGCCGGGAGGGCGTCCACGGCTGGCGACAGGTGCTCGCTCGAGGTGGACTGGTGGGGCGACATGGCGGACGGCCTTCGTGGTGCGGGGATGGCGGCGCGCCCGACTATACGCAGCCGTGCGGATGGCTCCACACCACGGACCGTAGGCTGGGCGGACACGGTGTTTCGGCTGCACAGGAAGGAGCGATGGTGATCGAACTCGAAGACGTCCCTGAGCTCAACAACCCCGTCGTGATTGCTGCCTTCGAGGGCTGGAACGACGCCGGCGAGGCAGCGACCGCGGCCATCGACCACCTCGTCGACGTGTGGGATGCCGACGCCATCGCAGCGCTGGACCCGGAGGAGTACTACGACTTCCAGGTCAACCGCCCGCGGGTCGTGCTCGAGGACGGCCGTCGCCGGATCCACTGGCGGACCACCCGGATCCTCGTGGCGCGCTCAGCAGGACTGGACCGGGACGTCATCCTCATCCAGGGCATCGAGCCGTCGTTCCGCTGGCGGGCTTTCACGATCGAGCTGATGGAGTTCGCCCAGGAGGTCGGCGCGAGCACCGTGTTCACCCTCGGCGCCCTGATGGCGGACGTGGCCCACACGCGGCCGATCCCGGTCACCGCGACCTCGGACGACGACGACGTCATCCACCGCTTCGACCTCGAACCGAGCCGCTACGAGGGCCCGACCGGCATCGTCGGGGTGCTCGCCGACGCGGCCACCCAGTCGGGGATGCAGTCCCTTTCCTGCTGGGCGGCGGTTCCGCACTACGCCGGCCACTCCCCGTCACCCAAGGCCACCCTCGCCCTGATCTCTCGGCTCGAGGAGCTGCTCGACGCCACGATCCCCCACGGCGACCTGACCGACGGCGCCAAGGCGTGGGAACGCGGCATCAACGAGCTCGCCGACACCGACGAGGAGGTCGCCGAGTACGTCCAGTCCCTCGAAGAGGCCCAGGACACCGCGGACCTCCCCGAGGCGAGCGGCGACGCGATCGCCCGCGAGTTCGAGCGCTACCTGCGCCGCCGCGGTCAGGAAGGCCCCGGCTGAGGCAGCCGGCTCCGCAACCGGGGCCGGTTGCTGCGTTGGTGACACGCCGAACCGGAAGCGTATCGTCCTGAACTCCCCCTAGCCTGCAGGGACCTCGGCGACGGGCACCGACCGCGCCGGCTGGAGAAGGGGCTTGACCAATGGACATCCTGCTCATCGCCGGACTGTGGCTCGACGGGTCCGCGTGGGACGACGTCGTGCCCGAGCTCGAGGCACTGGGCCACCACCCGGTGCCGCTCACCCTCCCCGGTCAGGGCGACGGAGCAACCACAGCCACCCTCGAGGACCAGGTGGCAGCGGTGCTCAGCGCGGTGGACCGGGCCGACCAGCCGGCCATGGTCGTCGGGCACTCCGCCGCCTGCACCCTCGCGTGGCTGGCCGCCGACGCCCGACCCGAGAAGGTGGCCAAGGTTGCCCTCATCGGCGGGTTCCCGTCCGCCGACGGAGAGGCCTACGCCGACTTCTTCGAGGCCAAGGACGGCTTGATGGCGTTTCCCGGCTGGGGGCCGTTCGAGGGAGCAGACTCTGCCGACCTCGACGAGGAGGCCAAGCGCACCTTCGAGGCTGCGGCGATCCCGGTCCCCGAGGGGGTGTCCAAGGGTGTGGTGCATCTCGGCGACGACCGCCGTTATGACGTTCCTGTCGTGCTGGTGTGCCCCGAGTTCGACCCGGTCCAGGCCCAGGCCTGGATCGACGAGGGTGAGCTGCCCGAGCTCGCCAAGGCCAGGCACGTCGACCTGGTCGACATCGACTCAGGGCACTGGCCGATGGTCACCAGGCCCAAGGAGCTCGCCCAGCTGCTCGCGGCCGCAGCGACGGCGTGACCGTGACCGCCTGACGCGGCCGCCCAGCCAGGCCTCCCGACGCAGCGGTCGTCGGGCGGACTCAGACCCGGACGCCGAGGATCGCGTCCAGGGCGCGCGCGAGGACCCCGGCGGACGTGCCGTTGCTCCCGCCACGGTTCAGGGTCTGGGAGGCCCAGGCATCGACGGCGGCCAGGGCTCCGGGCGTGTCAAGGTCGTCGGCGACACGGGTGCGGATGGTCTCGACGGCGTCGTCGGAGTCGGGCGCGGTGTTGACCGAGAGGGCCGCGCGCCAGGTCTCCAGGCGCTGCTGCGCCCGCTCCAGGAGGTCGGAGGTCCAGGACCACTCGGTGCGGTAGTGCTGTGCCAGCAGTGCGAGCCGGATTGCCATCGGGTCGACTCCGTCGGCGCGCAGCTTCGAGACGAGGACGAGGTTGCCCTTGGACTTGCTCATCTTCTCGCCGTCCAGGCCCACCATCGCCTGGTGGGCGTAGGTCCGCGCGAAGGGTCGCTGCTCGGTGAGCACCACGGCCTGGGTCGCGCTCATCTCGTGGTGCGGGAAGACCAGGTCGGTCCCGCCGCCCTGGACGTCGAAGGACATCCCGAGGTGGTCCAGGGCGATGGCCGTGCACTCGATGTGCCAGCCGGGCCGGCCGTCGGGCAGGCCCTCGACGGGCCAGGACGGCTCTCCCTCCCGGGCGGCGCGCCACAGCAGGGGGTCGAGCTGGTCGCGCTTGCCCGCCCGCGACGGGTCCCCGCCTCGGTCGGCGAAGACGGCCAGCATCTCGTCGCGGGCCCAGTTCGACACCGCACCGAAGCCGTCGTCGGTCGAGATGTCGAGGTACAGGTCGTCGCCCTCGGACTCGGGGGTGTCGACCGCGTAGGCAGCACCGCGCTTGAGCAGCGTGCGCACTGCCGCACCCACTGGCTCGATGCTCTCGACGACGCCGATGTAGTGGTCGGGCGGGATGACAGCCAGCGCGGTCATGTCCTCACGGAACAGTGAGATCTCTTGTGCCGCAAGGTCTTCCCAGTTGATCCCGTCGCGCGTCGCCCGCTCGAGGAGGGGGTCGTCGACGTCCGTGATGTTCTGGACGTACTCGACGTCGTGCCCTGAGTCGCGCAGTGCCCGGCCCAGGATGTCGAAGGTGACGTAGGTGGCTGCGTGCCCCATGTGGGTGGCGTCATAGGGGGTGATGCCACAGACGTACATGCGTGCCGTGGGTCCCGGGGTGATCGCACGGACCGCACCGGTAGCGGAGTCGAAGACCTGCACGGGGTGGCCGGTGCCGGGCACGGCGGGGAGGAAAGGGGTGGGCCAGGAGATCACAGCGGAAGCCTACGGGTGCGGCTCACAGGGGCGGCCACGGGATGGCCGGCCACTCCCCCGACGGCATCGGGTATGCCGCCTGCTCGAGCAAGGCGGCGCAGCGGGCTTCCAGCGCGGTGACCTCGTCGGCGGTCAGGAGGGGTGCCAGATCGTGTCGGAGGGCGGACGCGGGGTTGTTCAAGGCGTCCCGGACCGCGGTGATCCGCGTGAGGTCCGGCGCGGACAGTGGCTGCCCGGCGAAGCCCCACAGCACGGTGCGGAGCTTGTCGTCCTGGTGCAGGCTCACGCCGTGGTCGAACCCGCGGAGCCGGTCGCCCTCGCGGATGAGGTGGCTCCCCTTGCGGTCGGAGTTGTTGATGACGGCGTCGAAGGCCGCGACGCCACGGACCAGTGGTGTGTCCTCGTGCACCACCACCACCGGGTTCCCACGTTCGTCCTCACCCCGGAGCACCGCCAACCACCCTGCGGGGATGGAGTCGGGCATGACGAGGTCGACGACGTACTCCGGCAGGGTCTGCGGGTCGCCCACCCAGCGCTGCACCGATCCGGGCCCTTGCGGGCCGTCGCGCAGCACCGTCTCGGGAACGACGTCCCAGCCGCCCGTCGCGCTGATGAGGTGCGCCGCGACCTCACGGGCCGCGAGCGATCCATCCGGGAAGTCCCAGAGGGGGCGCTCGCCACCGATCGGCTTGTAGATGGCCAGGGGTCCCTCGTCGTCGCCGAGCCGGACGAGGAGCGCCAGGTTGGAGGCGTCGGCCAGTGCCCCGAGCACCACCAGGTCTGCGCGCGTCAGGAGGTCGAGGCTGACCGACGGGCCACCTGCTGGCTGGGTCAGCGCTTGTAGCCGTTCGCGCGGGGGCAGATGTGCCCCTCTGGTTCGAGCGGTCCACCACAGAACGGGCAGGGCGGGCGGCCTGCGGAGACGACCGACTGAGCGCGTCGCGCGAATGCGCGTGCCCGCGACGGCGAGAGGACGACCCGCACCTGACGCGGCTCCTCGGTCAGGATCTCGGGGTCGACGCCGGCCTCGGGGTCGTCGGGGTCACGGTCGAGGCACTCGATGACGACGACCCGGCGACTGTCGTCCCAGGCCAGGCTCAGCGCGGTGACCCGGAACTCGTCCTCGATCGGGGTGTCCAGCGGGGCGTTGTCGACCACCTCCGCGGCGGCGTGGTCGGCGCCCTCCCCCGCGGCGTAGCTGTCGAGCAGGTCGTTGATGCGGTCGGCCAGGACTGACACCTGCTGCTTCTCGAGCGAGACGCTGGTGAGCCGGCGTCCCTCGCTGGCCTGCAGGAAGAAGGTCCGCTGTCCCGGAGGACCGACGGTGCCGGCGACGAACCGGTCAGGTGGATCAAACTCGACGAGCCCCATGGCAAAACTCTAACCGGCTCCCCCGCCGACGGTTGCGTCGCCCGCGACGTGGGCCTCTGGCTTCGGCTGGAACCGGGTCAGGTCGGGGGTCACGTCGTTGGCCGTCAGCAGGAACGTGTGCCGCCCACCGAACCGGACCACCGAGACCGACGCGGGGTCGGCGGTGTAGCGCTGGAACCGACCGAGGCCCGAACCCGTCGCGTCGGCCAGGACCGCCTTGAGCAGGTCCCCGTGGGTCACCGCCACCCACAGGGCCGAGTCGCCGGAGGACTCCTTGACCTCGGCGTCGTGGCGTCGCACTGCTGCCACGACGCGGTCACTCATCGCGCGAAGGCTCTCCGCGGCATACCTGTCGTCGTCGGGGAAGCGCGCGGTCTCGGGGTCGTCCTGGACGGTGGCCCACAACGGCTCCTTCGCGAGCTCACCGAGCGGGCGCCCGGTCCACGCGCCGTAGGCGCACTCCTGGAGGTCGTCGTCGACGGTGACCTCCACGCCGAGCGCCGCAACGAGCGGGGCCGCCGTCTCGAGGCATCGTTCGAGCGGGCTGCTCACCACCCGCACGACGGGGAGGCCACGGAACCGGTCGGCCAGGTGGTCAGCCTGCTCCCGACCCCGGTCGGTGAGGTGTATGCCGGGCAGCCGGCCGGCGAGGATGCCCTCGCCGTTGGCGCTGGAGTGGCCATGACGGACCAGCAGGACGGTGGGCACGAGCGCACTCTACGGCGCGCTGCTCGCCGGGCCGTCGCGGACGTGGTGAAGTAGGGCCGTGATCGTCGACCAAGCCATCTACCGCCAGGGCCAACGGCTGCCGTGCGGTGACCTCAGTGACGCCCTCGAAGAGCTGCGCGGCGGCGACGACCCGCACGCGTTCCTCTGGATCGGCCTCAAGAACCCCACCGACGCCGAGTTCGACCTCGTCAACGACGAGCTCAAGCTGCACCCGCTGGCCGTCGAGGATGCGGTCAAGGGCAACCAACGGCCCAAGGTGGAGCTCTACGACAACACGATCTTCGTCGTCATGAAGACCTTGCGGTACATCGAGGAGACCTCGGACGTCGAGACCGGCGAGGTGATGCTCTTCGTCGGCGACCGCTTCGTCGTCACCGTGCGACGCGGCGAGGCCAACCCGCTCGCGGGGGTGCGCCACGCGCTCGAGGGCAATGCCGACGCCCTGCGCTTCGGGGCCATCGCGGTCGTGCACGCGGTGATGGACAGTCTCGTCGACAACTACGTCTCCATCGACGCCGAGCTGCAGAAGGACCTCGAGGAGATCGAGGCGTCGGTCTTCACGGGTGCGAACAGGGTCAGCTCGGCGACGATCTACCGGCTCAAGCGCGAGGTTCTGGAGTTCCGCCGCGCGGCCGTCCCCTTGGCAGCGCCGCTGAAGATGCTCCACGACGGGTCCCGCTCGCCCCTCCCGCAGAAGGAGGTGCGGCTGCTCTTCCGTGACGTGGCCGACCACCTGCTGCGGGTGATCGACCACGTGGAGTCGTACGACCGCCTGCTCACCGACATCCTCAACGCCCACCTCGCCCAGATCACCGTGCAGCAGAACAGCGACATGCGGAAGATCTCCGCGTGGGTCGCGATCGCCGCCGTGCCCACGATGATCGCGGGGATCTACGGGATGAACTTCGACAACATGCCCGAGCTGAAGTGGCACTACGGCTACTTCATCGTCGTGGGTGTGATGGCGACCGCGTGTCTCGGGCTGTACCGCGCGTTCCGGAAGTCCGGCTGGCTGTAGCGCTGCAGGGCCTAGGTGGCGGTCATCCATCCCGCGGCGAGGACGACGAGCAGCACGACACCGAGGGCGACGCGGTACCAGACGAACGCCGTGATCTTGTTGCTGCTCACGAACTTCAGCAGCCAGGCGATCGAGGCGTAGGCCACGACGAACGAGACGATGATGCCGACGATGATCGGACCGACACCCAGGAGCTTGAGGTGGTCGGTCTCGCTGAGCAGCTCGAAGACGCCGGCTGCGGTCAGCGCGGGGATGGCCATGAAGAAGGACAACCGGGTCGCCGTCAGCCGGTCGAGACCGCGGAACAACCCTGCCGAGATGGTGGCGCCCGACCGGGACACACCGGGGACCAGTGACGCGCACTGGACCAGCCCGATGACCAGTCCGTCCTTGAGCGTGACCTGGCCCTCGCCGCGTTCCTGCCCCTTGTCGGTGAGCATCGCGTGGCGGCTCTCTGCCAGCCACATCACGGCACTCCACGCGATCAGGGCGACGGCGACGACCCACAGGCTGCGCAGACCTCCGCTGATGAGGTCCTTGGCCGCGAAGCCGACGATGCCCACCGGGATCGACCCCACGATGACGGCCCAGGCCAGCTGGTAGTCGTGGTGGGTCCGGGCCTCTGCGCTCGTCAGTCCGGACACCCAGGCCATCAGCAGTCGGATGATGTCCTTGCCGAAGTAGAGGAGCGTGGCGAAGATCGCCCCGAGCTGGATCACCGCGGTGTAGGCCGTGACACCGGGGTCGTCGACCGTCAGGCCGAGCAGCTTCTCGGTGATCGTCAGGTGCCCGGTGGAGGAAACCGGGAGGAACTCGGTCAGCCCTTCCACGATGCCGAGGATGAGGGCGTCGAGATAGCTCAGGGTCAACGGTCCGCTTTCAGAGTAGGAAACGATGGGGGCGTCGGCACAACTGCGATGGCCGAGATCAGAGGCCAGTCTCCCCCATGAGCTCGGCCATGGTCCGCACGACATGCAACCGGTCCTCGAGGCCGCCGGCGAAGGGCGCGACCGACAGCGTGCCGACCCCGACCTCGGAGTAGCGGGCCAGCCGGTCCCGGATCCGGTCGCGGGGGCCGATCAGCGCGGTGGCGTCGATGAACTCGAACGGCACCGCTGCAGCGGCGTCGCGGTGCTGCCTGGCGAGGAAGAGGTCTTGCACCTTGGCTGCGGCGTCCCCGAACCCCATCCGCACGGCGAGCTGGTTGTAGAAGTTCTTCTCCCGCGAACCCATCCCGCCGATGTACAGAGCGGCGTAGGGGCGGATCGCGTCAGCGGCGGCTTCGACATCGTCTGCGATGACCACGGGGACCGAGGGTGCGATGTCGAAACCGTCGAGCGGGTCGTCCTCGGTGCCGCGACCGGCTCGCCGGCGACCGGTCACCACGGACTGCACGAGGTCGCCCGAGTGCTCCGGGCTGAAGAAGATCGCGTGCCACCCGTCGGCGACCTCACCGGCGAGCTCGAGGTTCTTCGGACCGACCGCAGCCAGGTAGATCGGCAGGTCGGGGCGGGGCGGGTGGATGGTCAGCTTGAGCGCCTTGCCGGGACCGTCGGGCACGGGGAGCGTGAAGTGCTTCCCGGCATAGGCCAGGCTCTCGCGCCGCAACGCCATCCGGACGATCTCGACGTACTCGCGGGTGCGCCCGAGTGGAGCCGCGAACGGGACCCCGTGCCACCCCTCGCTGACCTGCGGGCCGCTGACGCCCAGACCCAGCCGGAACCGGCCCTTGGACAGGGTGTCCAGCGTGGCTGCGGTCATCGCGGTCATCGCCGGCGTCCTCGCGGGGATCTGCATGACGGCCGCACCGAGGTCGATGCGCTCGGTGAGGGCACCGATCCACGACAGCACCGTGGGCACGTCCGACCCGTACGCCTCCGCAGCCCACGCCACGGCATACCCGAGGCGGTCGGCCTCCTGCGCGACCGCCACGTTGTCCTGGTCCACGCCCATGCCGAAGTAGCCGAGGTTCACTCCGAGTTCCATGGAAGCGAGGCTAGCGGCGAGTGCGACGCGTCAGCGCGGCGACGGCCGACTACCGTACGGAACCATGCGCCAGCGACGAATGGGGACCTCCGGACTCTCGGTGTCCCGCCTTGCCCTCGGGACCATGACGTGGGGCCGGACCACCGACGAGGAAAGCGCCCGCGAACAGCTGCGCACCTTCCTGGACGCCGGGGGCAACCTGGTCGACACGGCTCACGGGTACTCCGACGGCGCCTCCGAGGAGATCATCGGCCGCCTCATCGAGGACGACGTCCAGCGCGAGGACCTCGTCATCTGCACCAAGTCAGGCATCTCGCGCCGCTCGGGCAACCGTGTCGTCGACACCTCACGGCACAGCCTGCTCAGCCAGCTCGACACCTCCCTCGAACGCCTCGGGACCGACCACGTCGACCTCTGGCTGGTCCACACCTGGTCCGACGAGGCACCACTGACCGAGACGCTGTCGGCGCTGGAGTGGGCCGTCAACACCGGGCGGGCGCGCTACGTCGGGGTCTCGAACTTCAGCGGATGGCAGGTTGCCCGGGCGATGTCGCTGCTCGAGCAGGCGCGAGTTCCATTGGTGGCCAACGAAGTTGAGTACTCGTTGACCAACCGGAGCGCGGAGCCCGACCTGCTTGCCGCTGCCCAGGCCCTGGGGTTCGGCCTGCTCCCCTGGTCCCCGCTCGGCCGAGGCGTGCTGACGGGCAAGTACCGCAACGGGATCCCGACGGACTCCCGGGCTGCGTCGCGCGACTTCCCCCGGTTCACGGCGCGCTACCTCGACGACCGCAGCACCGGCATCGTCGAGGCCCTGGCCATTGCTGCCAAGGGCCTCGAGGTGAGCCCCACCGAGGTCGCGCTCGCGTGGGTGCGGGACCGACCCGGCGTGGTCAGCCCGGTCGTCGGCGCCCGCACCACTGCCCAGCTGCGTACATCGCTGGCCAGCGAGTCCCTCGAGCTGCCCGACGAGCTCGTCGCCGCGTTGGACGAGATCTCAGCCTGACCGCTCTGGTCTCAGCAGCTCTGGCCGGATCAGTTCCGGCCTGAGGAGTCAGGACTCGTCGTAGTCCGAGTCGGCCAGCCCTGAGTAGACGCTGCCGTCGCCGTCCTCGTCGGGATGGTCGTCGAGCTCTTGGTCGTCACCGTCGTCCTGCTGGTCGTCGTCATCGTCGTCATCGTCGTCGTCGTCATCTTCGTCGTCGTCACCGTCGTAGATGTCGAGCGGCGTCATCTCGCCGTAGGCCTGCAGCAGCTCGTCGTCGTAGGCCGCAAACGCGTCGGCCAGGTCGTCGTAGGCCGCGATCACCGTCGGGTCTTCCTCGCCCCGCTTGGAGGCCGATGCCTCGAGGTGACGCTCGAAAGCAGTCATGAGGTTGGCCAGCGCGCCACGCGGGTCTGCGGTCATGTGCCGACGGTAGCGGGTTCTGGGGCAAAATGGCGCACGATGGTTGAGTACGAGTACCGCGTGGTGAGCTTCACGCGAAAAGATTCCCGATCCGACATCCGCCGGACGTTGACCGATCATGCCGAGTATGGCCATTGGGAGCTGCACCGGACCCGTATCTACCTCGGCGGTCAGCAGCGGACCTGGTTGCGGCGCAAGATCATCCGGGCTCCTCGCCAGGGCTGACGCGACTGCCCCGCCCGCTCGGCGCCGGACTCCCCGGATGTCCCGTCAGGCGTCCTGTGGTCAGTCTTCCCGGACCTCGACGAGCATCCGGGCCTTGCGCAGGAAGGCGAGCCCGAGGGCGAGCAACCCGCCGGCCAACAGCAGGGTGGGCGCCACGTCGGTGCCGGTGAAGGCCAGCGAGGCGGGCAGCGCGGACGCGGACAGGCCTGACCTCGTCGGACGCACACAGGCCGCCGGCCCGGCCGGGACGCCGCCGGTCGGCGGCGCGACCGCGGCACCCTTCGGGCAGGGCACCACGAGTTTCTGCAAGGGCACCCCGGCATCGACCAGCTCGGTGATCAGGTTCCGGTCGAGGACGACGATGTCCGCCTGGATCGGCACGACGTCGTGAGGCACCCGCACGCAGACTCCCAGGAAGTTCGCGACGGCGGCGTCGACGGCGGCGAGGTTGTCGCCCGACGGCGCCTGCGCGTCGGCGCTGGCTCCCGAGTCCCCCTGCGATCCGCCCGCAGGCGTCTGCCCGGGCGCGGCCGGCAGCGCGGGGAGCCCGCTCGGCTGACCGCTGGGCAGACCCGGCGGCGGGGTGGCCGTCGCCCCGAGCAAATGGCCCACGGTGGCGGTGGTGCCGGTCAGCGCGCCGCCGAGTGGGTCGCTCCCGCTGGCTGGTGCACTGTGCGCGGCGCCCAGTGGGTCGGGCAGCGTCGCTGCCCCTGCTGTGCCGGTGGAGGACAGGCACGCGAGACCGGTCGCGACCCCCGCCATGACGAGCCGTGCGGCCAGCCGTGCCTGTGACCGGTTCATCATGTGGTGCTCCTCCATCGCGATCGGACCTCTCATCCGGTCAAACGACGGGGCGAGCCCCGGGGCTACGCGCCGCGAGGCAAAGACTTGGTATGCCGCGGCGCCAGCCACGCGGCATACCTCCGCACCGCGTCAGCAGGTGGCGATGAACCGCTGCAGCACCTTGGTCCCGAACTCGAGGGCGGACACCGGCACCCGTTCGTCGATCCCGTGGAACATGGGTGCGAAGTCGAGGTCGGCCGGGAGCTGCAGCGGGGCGAACCCGTAGCCGGTGATGCCGAGGGTGCTCAACGCCTTGTTGTCGGTGCCTCCGGAGAGGCAGTAGGGCAGCACCTCGGCGCCCGGGTCCTCGGCGAGGAGGGCCGCCTTCATCGCCTCGACGAGGGGGCCCTCGAAGGGCGCGTCGAGGGCGATGTCCCGGTGCACGATCTCGACCTCGACGTGCTCTCCGGCGAGCTCGCGGATGGTTTCCAGCAGCTCGTCGTCATGGCCCGGGAGGAAGCGGCAGTCGAGCGAGGCGCAGGCACTCTGCGGGATGACGTTGTGCTTGTAGCCGGCCTCGGCCATGGTGAAGTTCGCGGTGTCCTGCAACGTCCCTCGCACGAATCCCTGTGCCCCGCCGAGGTGGTCGAGGAGCTCGTCGAGGTCCTCGTCCGAGTAGGACGTGCCGGTGAGGGCGGACAGCCCGTCGAGCAGCTCGCGGACGGAGGCGATGTACTCGCGGGGCCACTTGTGCTCGTTGATGCGGGTGATGGCCTCGGCGAGACGGACGAGGGCGTTCTCGTCGTTGGGCACCGAGCCGTGGCCGGCCCGACCGTGTGCGGTGAGGCGCAGCCAGAGGATGCCTTTCTCCGCGGTCTGGACGAGGTAGGCGCGGGTGTCGCCGCCCGCCGTGGGCACGGTGACGCTGTAGCCACCGACCTCGGACACCGCCTCGCTGACCCCGTCGAACAGCTCCGGGTGGTGGTCGACGACGTAGTGGCTGCCCTTGACGCCGCCGGCCTCCTCGTCCGCGAAGAAGGCGAACACGATGTCGCGCGGCGGCTTGGCCCCGCGGCGGGCGAGGTCGCGGATGTTGGCCAGGATCATGGCGTCCATGTCCTTCATGTCGACGGCGCCGCGACCCCAGATGCAGCCGTCCTTGAGCTCAGCGGCGAGCGGGTCGACCTGCCAGTCGGCGGCATTGGCCGGGACGACGTCGAGGTGGCCGTGAATGCAGAGGGCCGACCGGTCCCGGTCCGCCCCCTCGATCCGGACGACCACGCTGGTACGACCCGGGTCGCTCTCGATCACGGTGGGCTCGAGACCGACCTCGCGCAGCTGGGCGACGACGTACTCGGCGGCTTCCCGCTCCCCCGGCCCGCTGCCGTCGCCGTAGTTCGTGCTGTCGATCCGGATCAGGTCGCGGCACAAGCGCACCACCTCGTCGACAGGGCTGGTGGGTGCGCTCGTGGGCTCGGTGACCTCGCTCATGCGTTCCAGACTAAGCGCCCTGGGGTATGCCGCGCGGCCGGCAGTTCTGCGGGTTTCGTTGTGGGCTGGGCCGTTTGGGAGAAGGGGTGGCCTGCGTGCTATCGTTCCGGGTCGCAGCAGGCACTCCCCAAGGGGCCTGCTGAGCACCTTGTCCGGGTGGCGGAATGGCAGACGCGCTAGCTTGAGGTGCTAGTGCCCTTAACGGGCGTGGGGGTTCAAGTCCCCCTCCGGACACACAACGACGACGAAGGACCCTCCGGGCTGTTCGGAGGGTCCTTCAACGTTGTCGGGGAGGCAGGGTCTGGCGGGTCAGCCCACCCAGCCGGCCGATCCGGCCAGGACGATGGTGGCGACCCAGACCGCGAGAGCCAGGGCCACGAGGACCGCGAGACCGCGAAGGGCCCGTCCGTCGACAGCCGAGGCCGCTCGACCCCCGATGATGCGGACAGCCGGGACCAGCCGCCCCAGGACATGCAAGGACGTGGCGCCGACCCACACGGCAAAGGACGCCTGGTGGAGGAACAACAGGCTGGCCGGTGTCCCCCAGAACGACGCGCGCGCCGAGTCGGGCCCGACCACCCCCACCACGATCCCGGTGGTCAGCAGGGCCAGGGTCGAAACGACCACGAGTGGTGCGAGGAGGCGAAGGAGAAGCGGCGGTGGTCCGGCCGTGCGGTAGTCACGGCTGCCTGCGTAGTAGCGGACCATCCGCCACCCGGTGGTTGCCGTCTTGAGCAGGGCGGGGGGCACGAGGAGCGAACCCACGACGATGTGCCAGGTGATGAGTCCGCGGACGTCGATGAGGGTGATGCCTTCGACTGCCAGCAGGACGAGCAGGACCATCCCGGTCCAGGCAGTGAGGCGTGCGTTGCCCGCCGGGCCTCCGGTCCGGTCCAGGTGTGGATCGGGTCTGGCGGCCCGCCCGGTCGCCTCGGCGACGAGGCTACCGATCTCCCAGCGGTCGGGTTCCGGGTGGTGGCTGAGGTCCATGGGCGTCACCCTCTCGACCAATTCTCAGAGAAAGGTCAGGCTGAGCCGATCAGCTGACCGCGGGGAGGCTGATCGTGAACGTGGCGCCCCCACCGGGAGTGTCCTCCACGAGCAGGCGACCGTGGTGCGATCGGACGATCTGGGTGACCAGCGCGAGCCCCAGGCCGACCCTGCGACCACCACTCTCTCCTGGTCGCGACCGCGCGAAGCGACGCGTGATCCGGACCAGGTCCTCGGCTTCCACTCCCTGGCCGTGGTCGGCGACGGTGAGGCGGGTGCTCTCGGCCGTCGCCTCGACGGTGACTCGGACCTCGCCACCTGCCGGAGAGTGCGCGATCGCGTTGTCCACGAGCGCGAGGATGGCTCGGCGCAGGCTGGTGGGAACACCGACAACCCGGACCGCTGGGTCCGTTGCCTCTTCGGTGACGAGCGAGACCGAGTGGTCCGCGGCATACGCGGAAAGGCTCCTGACCACCTCGGCGGCAAGGGCGCTCAGGTCGACCGTCTCGGCCGCGGTGCGGCTGTGTTCCAGCTGGGCAGACAGGAGCAGGTCGGAGACCACCTCACCCATCGCGCGGGTGTCCTCGACGAGCTGCTCGACCTCGAGCCGGTGCGCAGAGCTGACCTCTGGCGTCAGGTGTCTCTGGATCATCTGCGCTCGAGTGCTCACCACGGCCAATGGGGTCCGCAGCTCGTGGCTCGCGTCGGCGACGAACTGCCGTTGGAGGTCCAGGGCTGCCGCCAGCGGGCGGACCGCCCGCCGTCCCGCGATGAGACCGACACCACCGGCGAGCAGGATCCCGCCACCGCCGGCAAGCAGGGCGGAGCGAATCAGCCGGGACTCCTCGTCACGGTGCAGGGTCACGTCGTACACCGCGACGAAGGTGCGCCCCGAGTGGACCGACACCGAGGCGGGGTAGCTGCCCGCCGACGTGCCCACCCTCGTGGCGTCCACGTTCGGTGCACGCAGGTCTGGTGAGTCGAGGACGTACCGCGGCGTGCCGGGGGTGGCGGCGCGGCCCGTGGACTCGATCTCGATGAGCCAGATGCCGGGCGGCGAGTCGGTCGTGTCATCGGCCGTGCTGGCTGCGGCCTGCACCCGGTCGCCGATCTCGGCCCACTGCTCCCGGTCGAACAGCCATACCGCTGCCGCAGTGACGAGGACGACGAGGACCAGCGACGCCAGCCCGACGGTCAGGGCGACTGACCGGGCAGCCTTGCGTACCGGGTCCCCCTGGCTGCCGACGACTGTGGGGGTGGTCACGAGGAACCCAGGCGGTAGCCGACGCCGTGCACGGTCTCGATGGTGTTCTTGCCGAGCTTCTTGCGCAGGTAGTAGACGTAGGTGTCGACCGCCCCCTCCGTCTCCGCGTTGTCGAAGGCGTGGTCGAGGAGCTTCTCCCGGGTGAACACCTGGCGTGGCCGGCGGGCCAGGGTCTCCAGCAGCAGGGCCTCCCGACGCGACAGGATGACCTCCGACTCGCCACCGACCACCCGGCCCTCGCCCACGATCAGCCGACGACTGCCGATCGGCAGCTCGGCGGCGCCCTCACCCAGGGTCGCCCTGCCCAGGAGCGCGCGCAGCCGCGCCAACAGCTCGTCCACCTCGAACGGCTTCACGAGGTAGTCCTGGGCGCCTGCGTCGAGTCCCTCCACTCGATCCGCCACGGTGCCGCGCGCGGTGAGGACGAGCGCCGGGGTCGCGACGCCCCGCTGGCGCAGCCGCCGCACCAGGTCGACTCCCTCGACACCTGGCAGCCCGCGGTCCACGACGAGCAGGTCCCAGGGGCGAACCAGGCCCAGGTGCAGTCCTGCCTGTCCGTCGGGGGCGACCGTCACGGCATACCCCTCCTCCCCCAGCAGCTCCGCGAGCATCGTGGACAGGTCCCGGTCGTCCTCGACGAGCAGGACGCGGGCACCGCTCGGAGGGATGGTCATGGTGCCACCCTGCCAGCCCCGACTCATAACTTTCTGAGATGCGCTCAGAACCATGGGTGGGGTGACCCGCACTGAGATGCCCACCCGCCGGACCGGCCGCCACCTCGGCGCCACGGTGAGGGCAACACGCGTACGCCGGGTCCCCAGCTGGTGGCGGGACACGTCCGTTGCCGTCTTCTGGGCGGTGCTCCTCTTCGTCAGCGCGCTGTGGGTGGCCGGTGGCGGTGTCCAGGCTCTGACCACAGTCACCGGCGCCCTCACCTCCACGGGTCGGCTGAGCGGCCTCATCGCCTCGGCCCTGCTGCTCGTCCAGGTCTTCCTGATGGCGCGGATCCCCTGGTTCGAGCAGGCCTGGGGCCAGGACCAGCTCGCCCGCACCCACCGGCTGGTCGGCTTCACGTCGTTCAACCTGCTGTGGGCGCACATCGTGCTCATCACCCTCGGGTATGCCGCCGCCTCACCGCTGGGCCTGTGGGGCACCATCGTCGACTTCACCCTCAACTACCCCGGGATGCTGCTGGCCATCGCCGGCACCGTCGCGCTGTGCATGGTCGTGGTCACCTCGGTCAAGCGGGCCCGGCGCCGGCTGCGGTACGAGTCCTGGCACCTGATCCACCTCTACGGCTACCTCGGTGCCGGTCTCGCCCTGCCGCACCAGCTGTGGACCGGCCAGGAGTTCCTCGCCTCGACCGCGTCGACCGTCTTCTGGTGGAGCCTGTATGCCGTCTGCCTGGCCGCCGTCCTCGTCTTCCGGGTCGGCGTCCCGCTGGCCAGGATGGGCCGACACCGGCTGCGCGTCATCGACGTCCGACACGAAGCGCCCGGGGTCACCACCGTGACGGTCGCCGGCTCGCGCCTGGCCTCGCTGGCGGCCCACGGCGGTCAGTTCTTCCACTGGCGCTTCCTCGACGGGCCCGGCTGGACCAGGGCCAACCCCTACTCCCTCTCAGCCGCTCCGGACGGCCGCACCTTGCGTTTCACCGCGGCCCATGCCGGGGACGGGAGCTCACGGCTCGCCGCGCTACGGCCCGGCACCAAGGTTCTCGTCGAGGGACCCTACGGCCGCATGCACGCGGGGACCCGCACTCGTCGAAAGGTGCTGCTCATGGGCGCCGGGATCGGCATCACGCCGATGAGGGCGCTGCTGGAGGGCCTGCCGCAAGGGCGCGGGGACGTGACCATCGTGCACCGGGTGAGCACGAAGGCCGACCTCGTCCTCGACCGCGAGATCGACGCGCTGGCGAAGGAGCGCGGGGCTCACTACGTCGTCGTCGAGGGGCACCGCGCTCCCGGGCGGGACTCCTGGCTGCCGGCCAGCGCGGCGCACCTGACCGACAGCGAGGCCCTGCGCCACCTGTGTCCCGATGTCGCCGAGCGCGACGTCTATCTCTGCGGTGCGCCGGCCTGGATGGACGCAGCCCGCAATGCCGCCCGCGAAGCCGGTGTCTCCTCTGCCCACATCCACCTCGAACGCTTCGCGTACTGAAGGAGACCCCGTGCGCCGCATCACCGTCTGGTCCTTGTCGACGATCACCATCCTCGTGCTCCTGCTCAGCTACCGCACCTCCACCTCGAGCCTGCCCGGGTCGTCGGTCGCAGCCGGTCGCAACGGCGGGGACGTGTCGGCCAACGGCCCGAGCACACCCACTGACTCCGGCAGCACACCGAGCGGGACGAGCACGGCGTCCTCCGGCAGTGGCACGCCGAAGCCACCCGCCACGAAGGCCGCCGGCGCGACCAAGACCTATACCGGGGCGAGCATCGACACCAACTACGGGCCGGTGCAGGTGCAGATCACCGTCGTCGACGGCAAGGTCACCAAGGCGAAGGTCACCCAGGTTCCCTGGAACGACGGACGTGACCAGGAGATCAACGGGTATGCGGTGCCCATCCTCAACAAGGAGGTCGTGAAGGCCCAGAGCGGCACGATCGACATGGTGAGTGGCGCGACCTTCACGTCCGACGGCTACATCCAGTCCCTCCAGTCCGCGATCGACAAGGCCCACCTCTGAGCGGCAGTCAGACTCGTGGTGGCAAGCTCGCCACACACGCAACTGCCCCCGTCGTCCGAAGGGCGGGACCAGGACGTTGGGCGCTAGGGCCGCGACTTGCCGCCCCTGGGAGCGAGGAGCCGGCGCAGTGCCCACCCAGTGACGATGGCAACTGTCGTCGCCATCGCGCCCGCGGCCACCAGCCCGATCGCCACGATCGCAGCTGATCCCTGACCGGGGTGCCACAGGGGCATGGCGATCAGCAGGAAGGCAGCCAGGCCCAGGAGCCAGGCAGCCGCTGTCGTCGCGATCCAGGTCCAGGCCCTGTCTACGTGTCGTCGCAGCTCGAGCCACTGGGCGGCTCCGATGCAGCCGAGCAGGACGATTCCGCCCAGTAATCCGGCGAGCACGACGAGGGCGCGCGGCGCCTCCACCAGCCGGGGCCCGAGGGCGGACGGCAGCATGCCGAGCAGATAGGCCAGCGCGGCGGCGAGTGACGTCCCGACGGCAAACCTGGTCGAGCGCAGTGCGGGGACGAAGGGCGCCAGGGCGTGAGCCTGCGCCCCACCGACCAGGAGCCCTTCCACTGCACCCGCCGCCATCATGGTGGGGATGGCTTCCGCGGGCGACCAGGCTGCGCTGACCATGCCGAGTACGGCGGGTGCGACGAAGCCAAGCACCTCGCCCGCGACGGTCCACCTCACCCACCGCCCGAGCAGTCCGTGCGGGCGGTCCGGATCGGCGCCGGACATCGTCGGGTGGTCTGGGCGCCGAGACTCCCCCACGAGCAACCGTCCGTGTGGGGCCGTCATGGCGACGACCGGTGTGTCACGTGAGTCATGGACCGGTCTCCTGCTGTGTTCACAGGTCAAGCGTTTCGCCCCACCGTGGTGCGCGACGAGAGGCAAAGGTCCCGGCGCCGTGGGCGGCGTACTGGCCGCGGCGAGAAGCCGTGGACCGAAGGACCTTCGACCCTGAGCACCTGTGGCCAGCGAGGGAGAGTCTGAAGGTGGAGGTGGAGAAGATGACCACGAGACTGAATCAACCGGAAAGCCGGCTGGCAGAGGTACGTCACCCGGCCCGACCAGCGGGGCGCGAGCCATCCCTGGGAGAACTCGAGCCACGGGTGGCTTCTTCCTCGCCATGGGCGGTGTCCACATCGGGATCGTCGCGGCCGACACCGAGACGTACCGTCACTTCGCCGACGGCGCCCTCTTCGGGTTCGTCCGGACGGGGTGGTCCGAGGTGTTCATGGCGGCCCCGGTCGTGTGGGGGCTGCTCTTGGCCGCTGGAGAGATCCTGATTGGCTCCATGCTCCTGCGCGGCGGACGCCCCGCCCGCGTCGGCTGGGTGTGCACAGTGGCCTTCCAGGTGCTGCTGATGCTGTTCGGGTGGGGCTTCTGGGCATGGTCGATCCCTGCCGTGTTCGTCCTGATCCGCGGGGCCAGGACTGACTGGCAGCGCCTCGGCAGCTAGCGCCACTCACCCGTGCGCGAGCTCCATGGTGGCGTCGTCCCAGGGCAGTGTCTGCTGGGCGCCTTCCAGTCCCTCGGGGCGGTGGCTGACCACCACCACACTTCGGCCGGCTCGCGACCGCACGAGGTCGCGCAGGACGGCGACCGCGGTGGGGTGGTCGAGGTGGGCCACCGGTTCGTCGAGCAGGATCACCGGCCGACGTGACAGCAGGGCGCGGGCGATGGACAGGCGGGCCCGTTCACCGCCGCTGAGACCGCGGGCGCCTGTTCCGAGCTTGGTGTCCAGACCGTCAGGCAGTGATCGCACCCAGTCGCCGAGTCCGGCGGCGTGCAGCGCCTCGCTGACCTCGGAGTCGTCCGCCTCCGCGCTGGCCAGTCGCAGGTTCTCGCGCACGCTCGTGGCGAAGACGTGGGGCTCGTCGTCGACGACGGCAAACAGGCTTCGGACGGATTCGAGGTCAAGGTCGGTGGCCTCGACCCCGTCGACCGTGTAGCTGCCGGCGTTGTGGTCGAGCTGCCTGGCCAGGACAGCCAGCATCGTCGACTTGCCGCATCCGCTCGGGCCGGTGACGGCGACGACCTGGCCGGGCTCGACCTCGAGGTCACGCTCGTCGAGGGCGTTCCCGATGCCGTCCCACGAGGCGCATACGCCGCTCAGGCGCAGGTGCGGCGTCCCCGCCCTAGCGGGGTCATCCGGGGCCGACGACGTCGATGTCGCGGGCGAGGCTGCGACGGCCGGCCGCTCGTCCAGGAGCTGGGTGAGCCGTACCCCCGCCTCCTGCGCCCGCGCCAGGGCACGAGCAGCCTCGGGCAGTGCGCCGAACACCTCGGCGAGCGAGAACGGGGCCAGCACCAGCAGAGCCGCCACAGGCGCCGTGTGGTCCGAGCCGACGGCGACTGCTGCGCAGACCACGGTGGCCAACGCGGTGGCGAAGGGGATGGTGGCCGCAGTCGCCGCTCGCCCCCAGCTCTGGCGGCGGATGAGCGCGTCGGCCCGGCGCTGGGCGGTCCGCACCAGGTTGATGGCCACGGACTGCGCACCCACCGCCTGCAGGTCGAGGGCCTGGCTCGCGACGAGCTCGGTGGTGCGTGTCACGTCCCCGCGGGCTGCGGTCAGGTCTGCCATCCCGCGCGACTCCACACGCCAGGCAATCGTGGTCGTCGCGCCGGCCACGACGAGCAGCGCCGCCACGGCGGCTCCCGCTGCCGGCTCGACCACCGCGCACAGCACGGCGGTGGCCGCACCCGTGAGCGCCGTCGTCAGGATCGGAACCGTCACCCGCACCTGCGCCTCGACCCGTTCGGTGAGGTCGTCGACGACGCCGGTCAGCATGGCGGCACGTCCGCGCCGAGCCAGCCGGCCCGGCGTGAGTGGCACGAGGGCGGCATACAGCCGGGTGCGGGCGGTGGCCAGCTCGTCAAGGGCCGCGTCGTGCGAACGCAGCCGCTCCCAGTAGCGGAACACCGGTCTGGCCATCCCGAACGTGCGGACTGCCACGATGGCGGTCAGGAGGGTGAGGATCACTGGTTGCTCACTGGCCCGGACCACGAGCCACCCCGATGTGGCGGTCAGGGCCACGCCCGACCCCAGGGCGGTGGCCCCGAGCCCACCTGCGGTCAGGACCCGTGCCGAGGGGAGGTTCACGCGCGTACCTCGCGCCCAGCCGGGATGGAGCGGGTGAGCAACGGAACGTGCTGGTCTGCCAAGGCCAGGAGCTCCGGACGGTGGGTCACCGCAACCACGCGCCGATCCCGAGCCATCCGCCGGATCACGCTGTGCACCAAGGCCGCTGAGTCGTCGTCGAGGTGGGCGGTGGGTTCGTCCAGGAGCACCACGTCGGCGCTGCCCAGACCTGCCCGCGCGAGGACCAGCCGGGCCCGCTGACCGGCGGAGAGGCCACGTCCGTCATCACCGAGGGGCGTGTCCAGGCCCTGGCGCTGGGCCGCAACCACGCCGTCGAGCTCCAGCTCGCGCAGTGTCGCCCAGATCTCGTCGTCCGGCACGGCGCGGCCGGCACCCATGACGAGGTTGTCCCGGATGCTCGCAGTGGTGAGGAACGGGCGCTGGGTGACCAGGTGGGTAGGAGGTGCGGTGACCGAGCCGGCGGACGGACGGCGCAGACCGGCGAGCAGCTCGAGGAGGGTTGACTTGCCGCAGCCGGACGGCCCGGTCAGGACGGTGAGTCCCGGCGCGATGGTGAGGTCGAGTCCCTCGATGACGGGCTCGGTGGACCCGGGATAGGTGTAGCCCAGATCGCGCGCCGACAGTGTTCCCGGTCCGGCCGTGGTCGGCATGGTGGACACCACGTCCAGCATCGGGATCGCCGCTGCCAGGGCCTCGGCACCGTCGGCCGCGCTGTGGAACTCGGCTCCGACCCTGCGTATCGGCCAGTACGCCTCGGGAGCGAGCAGGATCGCGACAAGTCCCGTGCCCAGGTCGATCGAACCGTGCGTGAGCCGCAGCCCGACGGTCACCGCCACGATCGCCACGCAGATGGTGGCGAGCAGCTCGAGCGCAGCCGAGCTCAGGAAGGCCAGCCGCAAGGTCACCATCGTCGTCCGACGATGCGCCTGGCTGACCTCCCCGATCGTCTTGACCTGACGGTCACCCCGTCCGTAGGCCACGAGGGTGGGCAGGCCGCGCACGACGTCGAGGAAGTGTCCGGACAAGTCGGCCAGCGCACCCCAACGGCGTTCGGTGGCGTCGCGGGTGGTTGCCCCGATGAGTGCGGCGAACAACGGCAGCAGCGGGAGCGTCAGCACCACGACGAGGGCACTGAGCCAGTCGACGAAGACCAGCACCAGGACCGCGAGCACCGGCACGACGGCTGCCGAAACCAGGGCTGGAAGATAGCGCGCGACGTAGGGCTCCACGCTCGCAGCACCCTGCGACGCCAGCGTCACCCCCGTCGCCGGGTCAGGGCGCTCGTCCGCCGTCTGAGCCAGCCAACGGCTGAGCAGCTGCTCGCGCAGTGCGCCGCTCACCGAGGTGCCAGCTGCCGCGGCCACCCGCTCGCCCGCAAGGGCCAGCGTGCCCCTGAACACGAAGAGGAGGGCAAGGTATGCCGCGGGGTGACCCAGCGGCATACCCTTCACCACCGCAACCACCACGGAGGACAACGCGAAGGCCGTCCCGATGGTGGCCGCACCCTGCGCCACCCCGATGGCCGCCAGCGTGGCCAGCGGCCGACGGGCTTGGGGAAGGGTGCGCAGGATCGCAGGGTCGAACGGACGCATCAGTGCATCGCCGGGGCAGGGATGTGCTGGGTTCCGATCCGCTTGCGGAAGATCCAGTAGGTCCACGACTGGTAGAGGAGGACGACGGGAGTGAAGACCACAGCCACCCACGTCATGATCGTCAACGTGTAGGAGGTGCTGGAGGCGTTGGCGGTCGTGAGCGACCATGCCGCGTTGGTGCTGCTGGGCATGACATCGGGGAAGAGCAGCAGGAAGTAGGTCGCCACCGCCATCGCGATGGTGACGAAGGTGCCGATGAAGGCCCAGCCCTCACGGCCGCGCAGGTTGGCGATGAGCGCCCCGACGAGGGCACCGGCCGCGACCACCGTCGTGAGCCAGGATGCGACCGTGCCGCTGGCCACCCCGAGGACGCCCAGGAGAACCACGGCCAGCACCGCCGTCACGACGCCGGTACGCGTGGCCAGGGCCCGGGCGTCCGCCCGGATCGGGCCGGTCGTCTTGAGGGCGACGAACAGGGCGCCGTGGGTGAGGAACAGGCCGAGGGTCACGAAACCTCCGAGGAGGGACACCGGGTTCAGGAGGGTGAAGAGGTTGCCGGTGAACTCCTTGTCGGCGTCGATGGGCAGGCCACGCACGAGGTTGGTGAGGGCGACGCCCCAGAGCAGGGCCGGCACGAAGGAGCCGATGACGATCGCCTGGTCCCACCGCGCCCGCCACTGGGGGTCATCCCGCTTCCCCCGGTAGTCGAAGCCGAGGTTGCGGATGATCAGGGCCACGAGGATGAGCAGCAGGGGCAGGTAGAAGGTGCTGAACATCGTTGCGTACCAATGGGGAAAGGCTGCGAAGGTGGCTCCCCCGGCGGTCAGGACCCACACCTCGTTGCCGTCCCAGACGGGACCGATGGTGTTGACCATGACCCGCTTGCGAGCCTCGGTGTCGGCCGCGTCGGTGCCTCGCCCGAGGACGGGCAGGAGCATGCCGACACCGAAGTCGAAGCCCTCCAGGACGAAGTAACCGGTCCACAGGATGCCGATGATGATGAACCAGACGGTGCTGAGTTCCATTGCGTGACTGTCCTTTCGGGATCAGTAGGCGAAGGCAAGGGGCGCGTCGTCGTCCTGTGACGCGACGGGGGGCGGCTCGGCGAAGGGTTCCGCTCCAGCCCTGAGGTAGGTGAGGAAGAGCTTCACCTCCACGACGGCGAGCAGTCCGTAGAGCAGGGTGTAGACGACCATGGAGGTGACGACCTCCCCCGCTGCGACCGAGGGTGAGACACCCGACTTCGTCGCCATCACGCCGAAGACCAGCCACGGCTGCCGCCCGACCTCGGTGAAGATCCAGCCGAAGCTGTTGCCGAAGATGGGCAGCAGTGGTGTCGCGATGATCGCCCAGTGCCACCACCGGGCCCGTGGGACGCGGTCGCGACGAGTGGTCCACAGGGTCAGCAGCGCCAGACCGGCCGCCAGAACGCCCACCCCGATCATCAGCCGGAAGCTCCAGTAGGACAACGGGATGTTCGGCGTGTAGGTCGCATCCACGGTGAGCGGGTTGCCCGTGCCGTACTTCTGCGCGTACTCCGCCTTGAGCTCGTTGATGCCCTGGACGCTGCCGTCGAAGTGCCCGGTGGCGAGGAAGCTGAGCAATCCCGGCACCGTGATGGCGAACTTCTCCTCGGAGCCGTCGAGCGAGCCCACCGTCAACAGGGAGAAGGGTGCGCTGCCGTCCGAGCTGGTGTAGAGCGCCTCGGCGGCTGCCATCTTCATCGGCTGCACCTCAGTCATGATCTTGCCCTGGACGTCGCCACTGACCGCGACGGCCAGGCCGGCGACGAGGGTGACCACCGCGCCGAGTCGCGTTGCCCTGCGGTACATCCCGCCATCCACGCCGACGTCCGCGCGGCGAAGGTGCCACAGCGCGACCGCCATCACCATCGCGCCTCCGACCATGTATGCCGCGGCGACGACGTGCGGGAACGTCACCAGCTGCACCTTGTTGGTCAGCACGGCGACGAAGTCGGTGAGCTCGGCCCGGTGAGTGGTGGGGTTGTAGCGGTATCCGACCGGGTTCTGCATGAAGGAGTTCGCAGCGAGGATGAAGTAGGCGGACAAGAGCGTGCCCACGTGGACGACCCACATGCAGCCGGCGTGGAGCTTGTCCGGGATGCGGCCCCAGCCGAAGATCCACAGGCCGAGGAAGGTCGACTCGAGGAAGAAGGCCAGCAGGGCCTCGATGGCGAGCGGCGCACCGAAGATGTCGCCGACGAATCGGCTGTAGTCCGACCAGTTCATGCCGAACTGGAACTCCTGGACGATGCCGGTGACCAGGCCGAGGGCGAAGTTGATCGTGAACAGCTTGCCGAAGAACTTGGCCAGTCGGAGGTCGTCATCACGACGTCTGCGAACCCAGGCGGTGTGGTAGTACGCGACCAGGGCCGACATCCCGATCGTGACGGGAACGAACAGGAAGTGGTAGACGGTGGTGATGGCGAACTGCCATCGCGCGAGGTCCAGGTTGTCCATCGAGGCTCCGTGGGTCGGGTCTGTACAGCAGGCCGGTGTCCATCGAAACAGGTCCTGGATCTCGGGACAGGGCCGAAGGTCCCGTCCTCGCTCGTCGGCTGCGGGCACGTGGTCCCCGACGGGACCAAGTGCCCTGTGCACGAGGGGCTGGATGGCGAACGCTGGAGTCATCGGACGATGAAAGGCACGGTGGGTCATGTTGGTCGCCGATGTGATGACCTCGCCTGCGGTGAGCATCCGCCGAGGCGCGCCGCTCGAGGAGGCCATCCAGCTACTCGGGGCAGCGCGGATCAGTGCCCTCCCCGTGGTGGATGCCGAGTTGCGAGTGGTGGGGATCGTCTCTGAGGCAGACATCCTCCGAGAGCCCCTTCCCCGTGACCCTCGTGCGCACCTGTGGCCTCCGGAGGCCATCGTGCGCCGAGACCTCACCGTCGACGACGTGATGACGGATGACACGGTCTGCGTCACGGCGCACACCGACTGCTCAGACGTGGCGCTGGCGTTGGCGGACACCGGCTGGAAGAGCATGCCTGTCGTGGAGGACGGCCATCTCGTTGGAATGGTGAGCCGCAGCGACATCCTGCGTTCGCTGGCCGTACCCGACGAGATCACCACCCAGGCGGTGCTCGGCGCCTTTGCAGCAGCTGGTCACCCGGAGTGGGTTGCGGTCGTGCGCTCCGGACACGTGACGGTCGATCCCCCCGTCACCGACCTTGGGGAGGCTGCATTGGCAACGGCCTCGACCGTGCCCGGTGTCCGGAGCGTGCAGCTCGGGTCACCAGCGGAGGACCCGGACCACGAGGCCGGGCCGGAGAGATGAAGTACCCCCGCGTCGTGGCCTGGCTCCGGGCCGGCCCGTCGGTCCGCGTGATGGCACGGGCCACCGCCGAGTCCGCAGTGCGCCGTGCTGAGCTGTGCCTCCTGTCCCCTGCACCGCCCCCACCGCAGTGGTCGTCGTGGCGGTCCGCTGCGGCAAGTCTCGGAGTGACGGCGAGCTGGCAGGTTGTCGCGGACGGCTCGTGTGATGGTGTGCCGGACGCCTTGCTCGCCGAGGCGGCGCGGGCCGCCCTGGTCGTCACCGACACGGGCAGCCTCGGGGTAGCCGCCCGTTCGCAGCTCGCGCAGCTCGTCGATGTGTACGTCGTGGCGAAACCACAGGTCCAGGTGCTGACCTGGTTGCGAGAGCCGGCCGTCGTGGTCGGTGTTCCAGACAGCCCGGACTCCACGCACCTTGTCTCTGCAGCCGGGCGCGAGGCCGTTCTGCGGCACCGGGACCTCATCGTCCTGCATGCCCAGTCGCGCGCAGTCGATGTGCCAAGGCATGTGCTGGAGCGTCGCTGGTTGACCGCCCTGCCCTCCGACAACTCCGGCGCTCCCCATCCCTCGTCACGAGTGGTCGTCACCGATCGACCCGTGACCGACGCACTGCGTGACCACGTGGAGGCCGGGGACGTCCTCGTCGTGGGCGTGCACTCGCCCTGCGGCGTGCTTACCGGCAACCTGGATGCGTCCCTGTTGGAGGCACCTCCGTGCGACCTCCTGCTGACCCGAGCCGCGGAGCATCCCGCCGGCGACACGGCGCCCTCGCCGCTCGGACTGAACCTGGCTGTCTAGTGGCGGCAGCACTCTTGGCCCCTACCCCGACTGGGAAGCGAGCTCGATCTCCAGGGTGCGCGCGAGATCCTGGACCGACCTGCCGATCTGGAGCGCGAAGGTGCCGGGTTGAGCACCAGCCATCCTGCCGGTGCTTCAGCTCGCCTCGACGGCCAGGGCGTGCTGCATGAGGGCGAAGTGGGTCAGTCGTCGTCGCTGGGCATCGCCGTGGCTCCGACCGCGGACGAGCCGGCGCCGCAGCTCGGTCAGCAGCTCCTCGTTCGTGACGAAACGAAGGACGAACGTGGGCTCGCCCTCCTGGTTCTTGGGGAGACCGCACGCCACTCCGGCCGCGACGACGAGCTGACGGTACGGCAGGTCGAGAACCTCCGAGAAGCGGACGAGCGTCGACTCGTCCGGCATGTCGCTCAGCTGGTCCGGGCCGATCAGACCCGCGATGACGTCCGGGCTGACCCCGCTCTCGAGCATGAACCGGGAGATCGACCACCCCTTCTCGCCGAGGCGGCCCTCGATGACGGTGCCGAGCTCGTTCGTCATGCTTACTCCCTGCTGGTGGTGATGGAGAAGGAAATCTGCCGCCTTCTTACCGGATGAGCCGATTAAAGCGTTTTGGCCTGTCCATCGTTCGGTAAACACCAGAAAAAGTTGTTAAAGGTTTGGCAAAGCCGTTTGAGAGCGTTTGACCTCGGTGCCGACCACCAAGTGCGAGTTGCTGACCGAACACTCGACGGATTTCCGCCAA
Source organism: Pedococcus bigeumensis (assembly GCF_006438965.1). GTDB lineage: Bacteria > Actinomycetota > Actinomycetes > Actinomycetales > Dermatophilaceae > Pedococcus > Pedococcus bigeumensis_A. Next base: position 205,504 of record NZ_RCZM01000002.1, on the reverse strand, counting down.
TGCCAACCGCTGGCAACCGAGCGCCCACGGGTACAACTGGCGCACAAGACGGTCCATTGGAAGGCTGACGGTACCGCGGCCCCCAAACGGGCCCATCACGCTGCGTCCGACGCCGTCCGGCGGTCAGTGGACTCCAGCACCCCAGCCCGGAAGGTCCGCATGCACACGAGGCACACCGCACCCGTCGTTCTCATCACTGCCGTGGCTGCCGCGCTGGCTCTCGCCGCGAGCCCGGCCCAGGCAGCCAAACCCGTCAAGCCCGGGCCGGTTCCGTCGCACACCACGACGCTGGTGGGTACCGACCCGTTCGCTGCGGCCCAGCCCACTGCGGCCGGTCACCTCCTGCGCGACCTCGGTCACGACGGCGGAAGGCTGTACGTCGCGTACGGCGACTACGACGCGAACACCGGGCCACAGCAGGTGCACACGTTCGACCCGGTCTCCGGTCAGTTCTCCGCGAGCCTGCTCCAGGTCCCGACCGAGGAGATCAGTGTCTACCGGAAGCTCAACGGCAAGCTGTACGCGCCGATGACCGACCCGCGCGACCCCTCGACGTCCAACGTCGGCTACGCCACGAATGCCACCGGTGCCTGGACCAACCAGATGAAGGCTCCGGCCGTGCACATCTACGACGTCGCCACCATGAACGGCAGCGACCTGTGGATGGTTGGCTCGGTCTCGCGGTACGACGCTGCGACCCCGGGTGGTGGCGCGGCGGCATACCGGTCCACGGACGGTGGCCAGACCTGGCAGATCGTCGCGAGGGACACCTCCGTCGTCGAGAACGGCTACGAGCGGTACTACTGGGCGGCCGCGATCAACGGCACGATGTACCTCCAGGCCGAGGACGTCACCGAGGGCGCCCCGTTGCGCGCCTTCAACGGCACCACCTGGTCCACCGTGCCCGAGGCCTCAGTCGGCCGTCCGTGCGGAACCGTTGCGGCGAACCGGGTCGAGGTCTTCAAGAACCGGATCGTCTGCGCGGGAGGCACGGCCTTCGGGGTCACCACCTTCGATGGGGTCTCTGCAGTGACGGCGCCGATCGGAGCCCTGACCGACCTGGCCGTACCGGGCGACGGGTACATCTACGCCCTGACCAGCACCGGCGTCCACCGCAGCCTCGACGGCCTCAAGTGGACGGCCCTGAGCACCGCCCCCGCCGGCGCGCAGTCGGTCGCCGTGGTGAACGGCACCGTCTACCTCGGGATGAACAACTCGACCATCGTGAAGATCAACAAGCTCACGGTGTGACCGGCGACGTCCTCCTGACCGGCCACCTCGTCCGTTCGGCCCTAGTCGGCGGTGAACTCGGCTGATCTCCGGCGCGTACGCCCGCGGCATACCCCCATCGCTCCTACCTTCGTAGACGTGAGCACGCACACCATCCACCGCACCACCAGCCACCACCCGCGCGTCCTGCGCGGAGCGCGGGGCTGGATCTGGGTGTGCGAGTGCGGCGGCGCGTCGTGCCGGACCCCGGCCCAGGCTCCCCTGGCTTGGCGGACGGCACTCATCGCGGCCCTGCTGCACTCGTCCACCGTCACTCCCTGAGCCTGCGCCCCTGGCGCCCGGGCACCCCGCGAGCCCCCAAAGCCAGTCTCAGAGCCAGGTGTGCACCCGCACGGTCGTTCCCGACTCCGAGGAACGCAGCTGGACCAGGTCGCACAGCTGGTTGACCATCCACAGCCCACGACCGTCGGGCTCGTCGGTGTCCGGGGCCAGCCGTCCGGTGAGTGGGTCCGCCACGATGCCCGCGTCGGTGACCTCGCAGACCAGCGCTTCGGGGGTGCGCCACAGCCGGAGGGTGCCACCGTGGCCGTGCACGACGGAGTTGACGCCCAGCTCGTGCAGGGCGAGTCCCAGGTCCGCCGCGCGTTCCTCGGCGACTCCGCAGACCCGGGCGACGTGCAACGCCAGGTCCCGCACCGTGCGCAAGGTCTGGGGCGTGATGGTCCGCAGGATGCTCGCTGCCGGCGGCTCCGGGAGGGGCGTGGCGAAGCCCACCGCCCCGAGCGCCCCTCCGCCGTAGGACTCGTTGGCGCGGGCCGTGCCGTCGGTCTCGGCCACCCACGGGTGCGAGCTCAGGGCTTCGTCGACCACCTCGGTGGAGAGCGCACCCACTTCGTAGGGGCAGCGCAGCCACAGGGGCACGGTCGCGGGGATCGCGTCGTTGAGCAGGGCCTCGTGGAGCTGGCACTCCTTGACCTCGACCCTGGTGCGGCCTGCCCACAGGGGTTCCCCGACCCCGCGGGAGGGTCGGTCGCCTGACTCGGTCACGAACTGCACCCACGCCGCGATGATGCGCGCGGGGTTGGAGCCGAGCTCCTCCATGTCGGCGAAGGACACGTGCCTGGCCCCTTCGCCGAGCGCCACGCGCACCGCACGCAGCCGCGGAGCAGGCAGGGCGACCAGGACCCGCTCGTCGGCGAGCAGTCCCGCGCGCACGAAGTCGACCGTGTCGCGAACGAACGCATCCGCACGTGTCCAGAGCATGACGTCGTGGACGTAACCGTCGTCGGCCCGCGCTCGGCCCACAGGGAGGGAGGAGGTGGTGATGCCCATGGCAGCTCCGAGCGCGCGGCAGGCCGAGGCGTAGCACCCCGGACCTGTGCAAAGGGTACGCCTCCCATGGCTGCCCGTCCGGGAAACGGGGTGAGCCGCGAAACCGGGTCAACACCAGCGCCCATCTGCGAGGGTGGAGGGTGGCAGGCTGGCGTGGCTGCGCCATGGTTCGAGGACCACTGCAACCCAGGAGGATTTGATGAAGGTCGGCATCCCGCGCGAGGTCAAGAACAACGAGTACCGCGTCGCCATCACCCCGTCCGGCGTGCACGAGCTCGTCGTCCACGGCCACGAGGTCTTCGTGGAGAAGGACGCCGGTGTGGGCTCCTCCATCCTCGACGAGGACTACACGGCCGCGGGTGCGACGATCCTCGACACCGCGGACGACGTCTGGGGCACCGGCGACCTCATCCTCAAGGTCAAGGAGCCGATCGAGCCGGAGTACCACCGGATGCGTGCGGGCCAGACCCTGTTCACCTACCTCCACCTCGCCGCCGACCGGCCGCTCACCGAGGAGCTCGTCAAGCGCAAGGTGACCGGCATCGCCTACGAGACGGTGGAGCTCCCGGACCGGTCGCTGCCGTTGCTCGCCCCCATGTCCGAGGTCGCGGGACGGCTGGCCCCCCAGGTCGGCGCGCAGACCTTGATGCGCGCCCAGGGCGGCCGTGGTGTTCTCATGGGCGGGGTCAGCGGTGTGTATGCCGCGAAGGTGGTCGTCATCGGCGCCGGTGTCTCCGGCATGAACGCCGCGGCCATCGCGCTCGGCATGCAGGCCGAGGTGCTGCTGCTCGACCGTGACATCGCCAAGCTGCGTCATGCCGACGCCATCTACCAGGGTCACTGCCAGACCGTCGCGTCCAACGCCTACGAGGTGGAGCGCGCCGTCATCGATGCCGACCTCGTCATCGGCGCGGTGCTCGTCCCAGGGGCCAAGGCGCCCAAGCTCGTGACGAACGAGCAGGTCTCCCGGATGAAGCCGGGCTCGGTGCTCGTCGACATCTCGATCGACCAGGGCGGCTGCTTCGAGGACTCCCGGCCCACCACCCACGCCGACCCGACCTACCAGGTCCACAACTCGGTGTTCTACTGCGTCGCCAACATGCCCGGCGCGGTGCCCCACACCAGCACCTACGCCCTCACCAACGTCACCCTCCCGTATGCCGTGCAGCTCGCCAACCGTGGGTGGCGGGACGCCCTCGGCGCCAACCAGCCGCTCGCGCTGGGCCTCAACACCCACGACGGGGCGGTGACCTACGCGCCCGTCGCGGAGGCCCACGGCTTCGAGTCCGTCGACCTCCAGACGATCCTCGGCAAGGCCTGAGCGGACCCGTTCGTCCCGGTCGCCGACAACTCGCCCGAATGCCCCGGCGAGTTGTCGGCGGTCGCGGCTAGCCTCTGACCGTGCTCCTCGCTGACGTCGTCGCCGCCTCGACGGCCGCCACCGCGACACGGTCACGGCTGGCCAAGACGGCAGCAGTGGCCGGCGCGCTGCGCGCGGCCGGACCCGACGATGCGGCGACAGTCGCGGCATACCTCTCGGGGGTGCTACCGCAGCGTCGCATCGGGGTGAGCTGGCGCGGGCTGTCCACCCTCCCGACGCCCGCGACCGAGGCCACGGCCACCGTCGGCGAGGTCCACGCAGCGCTCGGTGAGATCGCGCTGATCGCGGGAAGCGGTTCGGCAGCGGCACGGACGGCGGCCGTGTCCGACCTTTTCGCTCGGCTGACCGCACCGGAACAGGACTACCTGCGTGCCCTCGTGACCGGTCAGGTCCGGCAGGGCGCCCTCGACGGCGTGATGCTCGCGGCGATCGCGGCAGCGGCCGAGGTCCCCGAGGCCGAGGTGCGGCGAGCCGTGATGCTGGCCGGCTATGCCGGTCCGGTGGCCGCCGCGGCGCTCAGCGGTGGCACTGAGGCACTCGCCGAGATCAGCCTCGAGGTGGGTCGACCAGTGCGGCCGATGCTGGCTGCGTCGGCCCCCGACATCGACGCCGCGTGGGAACAGGTGGGCGACGCCAGCCAAGGGGTCGTCGTCGACGGCAAGCTCGACGGGATCCGGCTCCAGGCCCACCGCGACGGTGACGACGTGCGCCTGTTCACCCGGTCGCTCGACGACATCACCGACCGGCTGCCCGAGGTGGTGGCGGCGGTGCTGGCGCTGCCAGCCACCAGGCTCGTCATCGACGGCGAGGCCATCGCCCTCGACGACGCCGGGCGGCCGCTGCCCTTCCAGCAGACTGCGTCCCGCACGATGAGCAGCACCGGGGTCGAGAAGCTGAGGGCCGCTGTGCCGGTCACGCCGTACTTCTTCGACCTGCTGCACGTCGACGGCGACGACCTGCTCGGGCTGCCCGCCTCCGAGCGCTTCGACCGGTTGGCTGCCCTCGTCCCGGAGGCGAGCCTGGTTCCCCGGATCACTGCCGCGAGCGCGGGTGAGGCGACCGGCTTCTTCGACCAGCTCGTCCGCGACGGACACGAGGGGGTCGTGGTCAAGGCACCTTCGGCGCCGTATGCCGCCGGCCGTCGCGGCGCGGGATGGGTGAAGGTGAAGCCAAGGCACACCCTCGACCTCGTGGTGCTGGCGATCGAGTGGGGCAGTGGTCGCCGTCAGGGGTGGCTCTCCAACATCCACCTCGGCGCCCGCGACCCGGACACTGGCGGGTTCGTGATGCTCGGCAAGACGTTCAAGGGGATGACCGACGAGATGCTGGCGTGGCAGACCGAGCGGTTCACCGAGCTGGCGGTGGACGGCACGGAGGGCTACGTCGTGACGGTCCGTCCCGAGCAGGTCGTGGAGATCGCCTTCGACGGCATCCAGACCTCGTCCCGCTACCCCGGTGGGATGGCGCTGCGGTTCGCGCGGGTGCTGCGTTACCGCGACGACAAGACGGGGGACGAAGCCGACACCGTGGAGACCGTGCGCTCCCTGCGCTGAGCAACCGTCCCACGCCCACCCGCCACACCTCGCCGGCCGGGCAGGTATCACCGTGCCGGCTGCGTCCTCTTGTAGGTCAGGACGTGCCACGGGGGCGGCGCGGCCGAGGGGGCAGCATCATGGGGACGCGACACACCGGACGGGGCGACACCGCTCACCACCACCCACACGTGCGCCGCGCCGACGCGGGCACGTGGCGCTGGCAGTGCGACTGCGGCGGTGCGTCCTGCCGGACCGCCGCCTCGGCGCTGAGCTGGCGTCAGGCCGTCATTGCGGCCCTGAACCACGCCACCTGCCTGGCTCCCTGACCGGGGCACGGTCGCGTCGGGTTGGCATTACATAGGCTGCCTATGTAATCTAGGGACATGACCAACCGCGACGAGCTCGGCAACAGCGTGCTGCGGTCGGCCGCCCGCCTCACCCGGTGGGCATCGCGCAATGCCTCGTTCGACGTGCCGATGGCCCAGGCGCGGCTGCTGGCCCTCATCGAAGAGCTCGGACCTTCGCGCATCAGCTCGCTCGCCGCCGCCGACCACTGCAGCCAGCCGACGATGAGCACCCAGCTCCAGCGCTTGGAGGCCGAGGGCTGGGCCGAACGCATCGTCGACCCTGCCGACGCCCGCGCCAGCCTCATCTCGCTCACGACGGCGGGCCGGGCCGCACTCGGCCGCGTTCGGCGGGCCCGCCTCCAGGCCCTCTCCCCCGCCTTCGACCAGCTCGATGCAGCCGCCGTCGCACGGCTGCAGGACGCCGTCGACGCCCTCGACGACCTGCTTGTCCGCGCCGCCGCCGCCGCCGACACCGTCGCCGACGCGGGCGCGCGGCATACCCGCTAGCACCTGCGAACACCCGACCCCGAAACCCCAGCAGAGAGAAGCCTGAGTCCCACCATGTGGCGCCAACCCAAAACCGTCTGGTCCGTCGCCTTCGCCTGTGTCATCGCCTTCATGGGCATCGGTCTGGTCGACCCGATCCTCAAGCCCATCGCCGACGACCTCGGGGCCAGCGCCTCGCAGGTGTCGCTGCTGTTCACGAGCTACATGGCCGTGATGGGAGTGGCGATGCTCGTGACGGGCTGGGTGTCCAGCCGTGCGGGCGCCAAGCGCACCTTGCTGCTCGGGCTGGTCGTCATCATCATCGGTGCCGGGCTGGCCGGCGCGCAGGACTCGATCGGCGGGATCGTCGCGTTCCGGGCGGTCTGGGGCCTCGGCAACGCGCTGTTCATCGCCACCGCGCTCGCAACCATCGTGAGCGCGGCGCGCGGCTCGGTCGGCCAGGCGATCATCCTCTACGAGGCCGCGCTGGGTGTCGGCATCGCGACCGGTCCGCTGCTCGGTGGCTGGCTCGGCGGCCACTCGTGGCGCTGGCCCTTCTGGGGCGTCTCGGCCCTCATGGCCGTGGCCCTCGTCGCGATCATCACGACGCTGCCCGCCACCCCACCGACCGGACAGCGGAGCAGCATCAGCGCGCCGCTGCGCGCCCTGTCGCACCGCGGCCTGCTCACCGTCGGACTCACGGCACTGCTCTACAACTTCGGCTTCTTCACGTTGCTGGCCTTCACCCCGTTCCCACTCGGGATGGGCGCTCACCAGGTGGGTCTGATCTTCTTCGGCTGGGGCCTGCTGCTCGCCTTCACCTCGGTGGTGGTGGCCCCGCGCCTGCAGCGGCGGTTCGGCACCCTTCCGGGAGTGGTCGGCGCCCTGCTCGGCTTCGCCGCCATCCTCGCGGCGATGGCGATCGGCACCGAGCACAAGCCGGTCCTGGTGGTCGGTGTGATCCTCGCGGGCGCGCTCCTCGGCATCAACAACACCCTCATCACCGAGACCGTCATGAAGGTCTCGCCGGTCGAGCGCGGGGTGGCCTCGGCGGCCTACAGCTTCGTCCGGTTCGGCGGTGGCGCCGTCGCCCCGTGGCTGGCCGGCAAGCTCGGCGAGCGTTCGATCCATGTGCCCTTCTGGGTTGGCTCCGGTGCGGTCGTCCTCGGCGTCCTGGTCCTGCTCACGGCACGGCGCGAGATCAACGCCGTCGACGTGGAGCACGCCGCCGACACGGTCGAGCAGGACCGTCCTCTCGAGGCTGCGGCGCTCACGGTCGGCGACGCCTGACGGTGCCTGACCGCCACCTGACTCGGGCACGACGTCCAGCACCCTAGGCTGGGCGTCGTGCTCGACCAGGTCACCGCGACGCGCTACGTCACCCCCCTCAAGGAGGGGGGGTCGCTGCCCGGCATCGTCGAGGCGGACGACCTCGGCACCTACGTCGTGAAGTTCCGCGGAGCCGGCCAGGGCCTCAAGGTCCTCGTCGCCGAGGTCATCGTGGGCGAGCTGGCCCGAGCGCTCGGCCTCGACGTGCCGCGGATGACGGTCGTCGACCTGCAGGCACCCATCGCCAAGTACGAGGCCGACGAGGAGGTGCAGGACCTGCTCACCGCGAGCCTGGGCCTCAACCTCGGGGTCGACTTCCTCCCCGGCTCGTTCGGCTACGACGGGTCACGGCCGCCGACGTCGACCACGGCAGCCGAGATCCTCTGGCTCGACGCGTTCACCGCCAACGTCGACCGCACGTGGAGCAACCCCAATCTTCTTGTCTGGCACCGTAACCCGTGGCTCATCGACCACGGCGCAGCGCTCTACTTCCACCATGGTTGGCCGGGGCGAGGCGCCGACGCCCACCGGTTCGCGACCCAGCCCTTCGACGCCAGCACCCACGTCCTGCGTGACGTCGCCTCCAGCCCGGCCGCAGCCCACGACCGCCTCTCCCCCGCGATCACCGCCGAGCTGCTCGCCCCCGTGGTCGCGGCCGTGCCCGACGGCTGGCTCGAGCAGGCACCGGGTCTGGAGACCCCCGACGCCGTCCGCACGGCATACGTCGAGCACCTCCTCGCGCGCGTGGCGAACCCGTCGGCCTGGCTCCCCGGGAACCCGTCATGACGCGCCACGGCTACCAGTACGTCGTGCTCCGGTGCGTCCCCCGCGTGGACCGGGAGGAGTTCCTCAACGTCGGGCTGGTGCTCTACAGCCAGGGTGCCGACTTCCTCGAGGCGGCCTACCGAGTCGATGCCGAGCGGCTGCGCTCGTTCGCCCCCCAGGTGGACGTCGACGACGTCGACGCGGCGCTCGAGACCATCTGCCAGGTATGCCGCGGGGTCACCGGCGACGGCCTGCCCACCCTGGGCGGGCTCGGGCGCAGGTTCGGCTGGCTGAGCGCGCCGCGCAGCACCGTGGTCCAGCCCGGGCCCGTGCACGGGGGCCTCACGACCGACCCGGCAGCCGAGCTGCGCGACCTCCTGCAGCGCCTGGTCGACTGACCCCTGGGACAGGCGGCGGAAGGGGCTGGTCGCAGCCTGTTGGCCCCTCTCGACCCGCCTCCACACAAAGCCGACACGGCCGACATAGGTGCCTGATCAGGCATAACGGGTTATAGGGTCACGGAATGACCGTCCCCACCGCTGTTGCTGGGACGGCCAGGCGCAAGGGGGCATGGGCCGCGCTGGTCTATCTCCTGCCGGCCCTGGTCGTGTTCGGCGTCTTCATCTTCTGGCCGCTGGTGAAGTCGATGCTCCTGTCAGTCCAGGGCACCGACATCCTGGGCAACCCCAGTGGCTACGTCGGTTTCGTCAACTACGGCACGCTCTTCACCGACCCGGAGTTCCTCACCGTCCTGTGGGTGACCTTCGCGTTCACGATCCTCACGGTGCTGCCGAGCATCGCGATCGCACTGTTCATCGCGCTGATCCTGCACGGGCGGATCCGCGGGGTGCGGTTCTTCCGCACCGCGTTCGCCCTGCCGTTCGCCTTCTCGGTTGCTACGGCCTCGGTCATCTTCGGGGTGCTGTTCAACCCAGCGTCCGGCGTCCTCAACGGCATCCTGTCGCACTTCGGGGTCGGCAAGGTGGCCTGGCTGACCAACCCCGACCTCGCACTGTGGTCGGTGTCCGGCGCGACCGTCTGGATGCAGATCGGCTACAACCTGCTGGTCATCTCGGCCGGTCTCGGGGCACTGCCCGACGACGTCCTCGAGGCCGCTCGGCTCGACGGGGCGTCCGGCTTCCGGCTGCAACGGTCGATCATCATGCCGCTGATCACGCCGCAGCTCTTCTTCCTGGTCGTCGTGGGCACCATCCACTCGCTGCAGAGCTTCGGCCAGATCAAGATCCTCACCGTCGGCGGCCCCGAGGGGCGCACCACGACCCTCGTCTACTCGATCTACGAGCAGGCCTTCGCCAACAACAACTCCAACTACGGGTACGCCTCGGCACAGGCCATGGTCCTGCTCCTCATCGTCCTGATCATCACGGCCCTGCAGTTCGGGGTCCTGGAACGGCGGGTGTTCTACCGGTGACCTCCACCCTCGACACGTCCACGTCGACCGAGCCGCAAGAGGCCTCGCCGCCACCCAAGCGACCCAGGCGGTCCCGTCGCAACCTGGGCAGCTACCTGATCCTCGGCGTGCTGTTCGTCATCGTGCTGTTCCCGGTCTACTACGGGCTGGTCGGCTCGCTCATGGGCGAGCGCGACACCAACAGCTTTCCGCCGGCGCTGTGGCCGGTCCACGGGCTGCACCCGGAGAACTACGGGGACGCGCTCGACATCATCCCGCTGGGCAACCAGTACCTCACCAGCGTGCTGCAGACCCTGGGGATCATGGTCGGCCAGCTCGTCACCAGCGTGCTCGCCGCCTACGCGTTCGTCTTCCTGCCGTTGCGCTGGCGCGGGTTCTGGTTCGCAGTGTTCCTGTCGACGATGATGATCCCGTTCGAGTCCATCATCATCCCGAACTACCTGCTCATCTCGACCTGGGGGCTCAAGGACACCATCGCCGGGCTCACCCTGCCGTTCCTCGCGACCGGCTTCGGCACGTTCCTGCTGCGCCAGTCCTTCCTGTCCTTCCCGACCGAGCTGCGCGACGCCGCCCGCGTCGACGGGGCGGGCCACTTCCGCTTCCTCTTCTCGATCCTCGTGCCGCTCAGCCGTCCGAGCCTGGCTGCTCTGGGGATCTGGTCGGCCTTGTCCGCCTGGAACATGTACTTCTGGCCGCTGCTCGCCACGGAGGACCCGAAGCACCAGACGATCCAGATCGGGATCAGCCAGCTGCAGTCCTCCGACGGGGACTCCCCCGGCATGGTCCTCGCCGGCGTGATGCTCGCCCTCTTCCCCACCCTCCTGCTCGTCATCTTCGGGCAGCGATTCATCGTCCGCGGGCTCACCGCGGGTGCCGTCAAGTAATGCGCAAAGGAGTGCACGACGTGATGAGATCTACCAGCACCACCCGCCGGAGCAGGATGAGGTATGCCGTGCCCGCGGGCATCGTGGCGGGCTCCCTCGTGCTCGCCGCCTGTGGCGGCGGCGGGGGCGCCTCGTCCTCCGACGGCGCGGCAGCCCCCTCGGCGGACGCGCTCAAGAGCGCCAAGGGGGTCACCACCGTGTCGTTCTGGCACGCCATGGACGGCAAGAACGCCGAGGTGCTCAACCAGCTGGTGAGTGACTTCAACGCCGCGCACAAGGGCAAGATCGAGGTGAAGTCGACCTACGCCGGCAAGTACGACGACGCGATCACCAAGTACAAGGCCGCGATCCAGAGCAAGTCGACGCCCGACGTGATCCAGGTCTACGACATCGGCACCCAGTTCATGATCGACGCCAAGCAGACCGTCCCCATGCAGTCGTTCATCGACCGCGACAAGGTCGACGTGTCGGACCTCCAGCCCAACATCGCGGGCTACTACAGCATCGACAAGAAGCTCAACTCGATGCCGTTCAACACCTCGATGCCGTTGCTGTACATCAACAAGACGATGTTCAAGAAGGCCGGTCTCGACCCGGACAAGCCCCCGACCACGCTCGCCGAGGTGCGCACCGCCGCGGAGAAGCTCTCGAAGAAGAACGGGGGCCCGGCGGACTACGGCTTCGGCGCCGCGATCTACGGCTGGCTCCTCGAGCAGTTCATGGCTACCAGCGGAGCCGAGTACTGCGACCAGGCAAACGGCCGCACGGGGCGCGCCGCGGGCGTCAACTTCGCCGAGGGCGTGAACCTGGAGGTCGTGCAGTGGTGGCAGAAGATGGTCAAGGACGGTCTCGCAGCCAACACCGGGCGTGACACCAAGGCCGCCCAGGCCGCCTTCAAGTCCGGCCAGCTCGCGATGAACCTTGAGTCCACCGGCCAGCTGAGCGGCTACAGCGACGCGGCCAAGCAGGGCGGCTGGGAGGTCGGCGCGGTGAACTACCCGCACGTGGCTGCCGGCCAGACGGGCGGCCCGATCATCGGCGGCGCCTCGCTCTGGGTGAACGGCGTCGGGCACAAGGACGCCAACAAGGAAGCGTCCTGGCAGTTCGTGAAGTACCTCGCCGAGCCCGCCACCCAGGCCAAGTGGCACACCGGCACCGGCTACTTCCCCAACTCCAAGGGTGCGCTCAACCAGCCCGTGGACGTGGCCTACCGCAAGGCAAACCCGTTGTTCGACGTCGCGGTAAAGCAGCTCGAGGGCACCGAGCTCAACACCGCGACCCAGGGCTGCCTGCTCGGTGTCATGCCCCAGGCCCGCAAGGCCTCGGAGGACGGTCTCGAGGCGGCGCTCAACGGCGCCGACCCCAAGGCGGCGATGACCAAGGCAGCCGATGCGGTGGCTGCCCAGATCAAGACCTACAACGCCTCCGTCAAGTAGTACCTAGCGGTCCCGCTGCGGCGGGCGCAGGGCCCACGCGGCCACTGCGCCCGCCGCAGCCACGTTGAGGGAGTCCACTCCCCCGGCCATCGGGATCGTCACCGTGAGGTCTGCGGCGTCCAGGGTGTGGTGCGACAGGCCATCCCCCTCCGTTCCGAGGACGAGGGCCAGCCGCCCGGGCGGGTTGGCGGCCAGCTCGTCGAGGCTCACCGCGTCGTCGGCCAGTGCGAGCGTCGCCACCGTGAACCCGATGCGCTGGAGGTCGGCGATGCCGCCCGGCCACGGGGCGATGCGGGTCCACGGCACCTGGAAGACCGTGCCCATGGAGACGCGGATCGACCTGCGGTACAACGGATCCGCGCAGCGTGGGGTGACCAGCACCGCGTCGACGCCGAGCGCCGCGGCCGACCGGAAGACCGCCCCGACGTTGGTGTGGTCGACGATGTCCTCGAGGACCAGGACCCGTCGCGCATCGGCGACGAGGGCATCCACGGTGGGCAGCACTGGTCGCTGCATCGAGGCCAGCGCACCCCGGTGCAGATGGAACCCGGTGAGCTGCTCGATGACGTCGTGCTCGCCGACGAAGACAGGGATCCCGTCGTCCTCGGCCGCGGCGACGAGGTCCGCGAGGTCGGTGACCCACCGCTGGGCCATGAGGTAGCTGCGGGGTCGGTGCCCGGCCTGCAGCGCCCGCCGGATGACCTTCTCCGACTCGGCGATGTAGAGCCCTCGCTCCGGCTCGGTCCGCCGTCGCAGCGCGACGTCGGTCAGCGAGACGTAGTCGGTCAGGCGGTCGTCGTCGGCACTGGTGATGGCGATGGGCACGCCGAGCAGCCTAGAACCACACCGCGCGCACGATGACGCTCACGCTGGCCACGACGCAGAAGGCGAGCACGGCCCGACGCAACCGGTCACGGTCCAGCCGGGCACGGGCCGGTGCCGCGGCGGCATACCCGAGGGCCATGAAGGGGATCCACACGATCCCGGCCACCAGGTGCTCGTGGGTGAACTCGCCCACCACCGACAGGCCGGTCACGGCCATCGCCGCGCCGACGAGGAAGAAGGCGGACAGCGTGGCTCGCAGCCGGGTGGGGCGCTCGTGCTGCAGCACCAGCGCGAAGAAGGGCCCGCCGATCGAGGCCGCGGTGCCCGAGAAGCCGGCGATCGCCCCGGCCACGACCGAGTTCGCCGGCGTGGCCCGCACCTCGAGCGCGGACACCGACGCCACAACCGTGAGCAGGATCAGCAGCCCCGTCACGACGGAGATGGCGCGCACCGACAGGACGGCGACCGCGACAACGCCCAGCGGCGTCACCAGCAGGCGGGCGACCAACGCCCACGACAGCGACCGCCAGGCGATGTCGCGAGGACCGTGCACGAGCTGGACGACGGGAAGCGAGAAGCTCGTGACCAGCAGCGCGCCCGGCATGAGCTCGGGTGCGAAGAGCACGAGGAACGGCGCCGCGACGACGGCCATCCCGAAGCCGATGGACGACTGCACGAAGGCGCCGGCGAAGAGGGCAAACCCGAGCAGCAGGACGGTGGTCCAGTCCATCAGCATCGGGCCATCAGCTGAACCAGACGATCTTGACGATGCCCACCACGCCGATGACCACGATCAGACCGCGGAGCACCGCAGGCGGCAGGCGGCGCCCGACCGTGGAACCCACCACGCCGCCGAGCAGCGAGCCGACAGCGATGAGGCCGACGACCGCCCAGTCGATCAGCTGGTGACCGAAGACCACGAAGACGACCGCAGCCACCGTGTTGACGACCAGGGCCAGGACGTTCTTGTAGCCGTTGAGTCGTTGCAGGGGTTCGGAGCTCAGCACGCTGAGCACACCCATGAGGATGACCCCCTGTGCGGCGCCGAAGTAGCCGCCGTAGATCCCCGCGACATACACGGCGACGAGCCGCAGGATGGTCGTCCGCCCGAAGCGGTGCACCGGGTGCACGTCGTCATCCCCGCGTCGGGCCGCGGCTCGGCGCTGCAGGGTGGGGCCGAACACCACCAGCAGCACCCCCACCGCGATGAGCACCGGGACGATGGCCGTGAACGCCGACGCCGGCAGCACCCGGAGCAGCACCGCACCCGTGATGCCGCCGGCCAGGGACATCGGGATCAGCCGCCGGATCGCCGGCCCGGCGCCGACGAGCTCGTGACGGTAGCCCCAGGAGCCGGTCACTCCGCCACCGACCAGCCCGATGTTGTTCGACATGTTGGCGGTGAGCGGTGAGTAGCCGAAGAACAGCAGCATCGGGAAGGTGATCAGGGTGCCCGACCCGACGACCGTGTTGATAGTCCCGGCCGCCAGCCCTGCGAGGAAGATTCCCAGGGCTTCGATGACGGACACCACGTCACCCTAGCGACGCCGGACGCCACCCCAGACACAGGTATGCCGCCCGCTCAGGCGAGCGGGCGGCATACCGGGTGGTGCGGTGCAGGTCAGGCGGACGGAGGCCTGGGCTCGTCGGTCTCCACCGGCGGGATCGGCTCGACCGCGGGAGGCGTCGGCGCCACCGGCGGTTCGAACTCGGGCACCGCGTCAGCCGGCGGGGGCATCTGCGGCTGGACCCGCTTGACCGGAGCAGCGTGCTCGGTAGCCTCCTGGCTCGCCCTGCCGGCCATCCCGCGGGCTTCGGCGAGGGCCTGCATCGGGTCCTCGAGCTGGGTCTCGTCGAAGGCGTCCTTGAGCGGGCCGGGGTCGACCCAGCCCTCGTCGTCGTCGGTCCCGCCGCTGAACGGGCCACCGCCCTCGCCGCGCCCGAGCATCCCGCCGATGCCCTTGAGGGCGTCGGTGAGCTCGCTCGGGATGATCCACATCTTGTTGGCGTCGCCACGGGCGATCTGCGGGAGCACCTGGAGGTACTGGTAGGCCAGCAGCTTCTGGGTGGGCTTGCCACGGTGGATCGCGTCGAAGACCTGCTGGATGGCGCGGGCCTGGCCCTGGGCCTCGAGGATGCGAGCCTGCGCCGAACCCTCGGCGCGCAGGATCTGGCTCTGCTTCTCACCCTCGGCAGTGAGGATCGCGGACTGCTTGGTGCCCTCGGCGTAGAGGATCTGGGCACGGCGCTCGCGCTCGGCCTTCATCTGCTTCTCCATCGACTCCTGGACGGAGTGCGGCGGGTCGATCGCCTTGAGCTCGACACGGTTGACGCGGATGCCCCACTTGCCGGTGGCCTCGTCGAGGACACCACGGAGCTGGGCGTTGATCTGGTCGCGGCTGGTCAGCGTCTGCTCGAGGTCGAGCGAGCCGATGACGTTGCGCAAGGTGGTCACCGTGAGCTGCTCGATGCCCTGGATGAAGTTGGCGATCTCGTAGACGGCCGACTTCGCGTCGATCACCGAGTAGTAGATGACCGTGTCGATGTTGACGACCAGGTTGTCCGAGGTGATCACCGGCTGCGGCGGGAACGAGACGACCTGCTCGCGGAGGTCGACGTTGGCCCGCACCTTGTCGACGAACGGCACCAGGAAGTGGATGCCGCCCTCGAGGGTGCGCGCGTAGCGGCCCAGCCGTTCGATGATCAGTGCTGTCTGCTGGGGCACGATGCGCACCGTGCGGAAGAGCACGATCAGCGCAAAGCCAACCAGGATCAGCAGGACGATGAAGCCTGCTCCAATGCCGTCCACGTCTACTCCGTTTTCTGACCCGCCGTGACGCCTGTGACGATCACGGTGGCCCCCTCGATTGCTACAACCCGTACCTCTTGGCCGGGCTGGCATGTGTCGCTCCCCTGCGGCGTGCGCGCGGACCAGGTCTCGCCGCCCACCTTGACGCGACCATCCGTCGCGGTGACCGCCTGGAGCACGCGGCCGCTCCGGCCGACGAGACCGGATGCGCCGATGCCGTGGCTGGCCTCGGCCACCATCAGCTTCTTGGTGATGATCGGGCGCACCAGGAGCAAGAGCAGTCCGGCGACGACGACCGCGATGATGACCTGACCGGGGAAGGCCACGCCGATCGCGGAGGCCCCGGCTCCGACGGCAGCGCCGCCGGCCAGCATCAGGAACACGAAGTCCACGGTGGCGGCCTCGATCGCCGCCAGGATCAGAGCCAACCCCAGCCACGCGAGCCACGGGTTCTCAGCGAACCAGTCCATGACGCCCCTCCCTCTCAGTGGTCAGGCAACTCTAGGACGAAGGAGCAGGCTCTGGCGTTCCCCCGCCGACCCGCAGCCGGGCGGTCCAGCGGTCCCCTCGACGCTCCAGCTCGAGCGGCATGCCGAACGTCGCCGACAGGTTGGCCTCGGTGAGCGTGATCTCCACCGGCCCCTGGGCGACGATGCGACCCTCGCGCAGCAGGAGCACGTCGGTGAAGTTGGGTGGGATCTCCTCGACGTGGTGGGTGACGAGGATCAGCGCCGGCGCCTCGACGTCACCGGCCAGGACGCCCAGGCGGCGGACGAGGTCCTCGCGGCCACCCAGGTCGAGCCCGGCGGCGGGTTCGTCGAGCAGCATCAGCTCGGGGTCGGTCATCAGGGCCCGGGCGATCTGGACCCGCTTGCGCTCTCCCTCGGACAACGTCCCGTAGGTGCGGTCGGCCAGGTGGTCGGCGCCCAGCGCCACGAGGAGCTCGGACGCGCGTGCGTGGTCGAACGTCTCGTAGCTCTCCCGCCAGCGGCCGACCACGCCGTAGGAGGCGGTGACGACGACGTTGTGGACGATCTCGTCGGAGGGGATCCGCTCGGCCAGGGCCGCGGAGGCCAGCCCGATGCGCGGCCGCAGCTCGAACACGTCGACCGCACCGAGCACCTCACCCAGCACCCCGGCCACGCCGCGGGTCGGGTGCATCCGTCCGGCGGCCAGCTGGAGCAGCGTGGTCTTGCCCGCGCCGTTGGGTCCGAGGATCACCCAGCGCTGGCCTTCCTCGACCTCCCAGGAGACGTCGTCGAGCAGGGTCGCCTGCCCCCGGACGACGCTCACTCCTGCGAACTCAAGGACGTCACTCATGGCACTGGACCCTATCTGCCGCGACCTCGCCCTTGGGCCCCGACGCGACGGCTTAGCATGACGGGATGCCCGAACTGCCTGCGTCCGTGCGGCTTTCGCTGTGGGCGACGCATGCCTGGGCAACCGGGTCGCCCCTGGAGAGCGCGATCGCCCGCGCGCTCCCCGACATCGACCACGTCGCCGGCGACCTCGACCGCCTCACGCTGTGGCACGACCTCGGCGAGCAGGCCCTGCTGGTTGCCCTCCCGGCTCCCGGTGACCTCGTCGGTATGCCGGGCGCCTCGGTCGATGCCCAGGGCGCCGCCGCCGAAGGTGGCGAGTGTGTCTTCGTGCCCGCCCTCGGAGGGCTGCTCGTCCCCACCATTTCGAGCTACGGCTCCGGCACCGACGGAGGGCTGGACGTCGGCACCCGGGTGGACTGGACGGCATACGACGCCGATCCGGTGCCGCGCCACCGGGTCGAGGCGCTCGAGGCCTCCCAGCTCGAGCGGCACCTGCGCGAGGAGATCCGCGCGGCCACCGAGGCGATCGACGAGATCGGCGGCCAGCCGTTCGGTGCCGGCGCGGCCCGCGAGCTGGCCGATGCAGCGCTCGGCGGCCGGTGGGGTCTGCCACCCGGGCTGCCCGCCCGAGCGGCCCGCGTCATCGCGCTGGCCGGCACCATCGACTCGGTGGTCGACGTCGCGCTGGGCGCCGGCGACGGAGCGCTGACCGCGGCCGAAGCAGCCTCGCGGCACCGGCACTTGTTGCGGCTGCAGCGGGCATCCGAGCGCGCGCTGGCCGACGCGACCAACGCGGCCTGCGCTGTCCTCGCGGGCTGGCGACCGGCCTGACCACTGGGTGAGGGCGCCGCGGGCAACTAAACTCGGACGACATGGCGGAGCCCGCAATCATCCTGGTGTCCGAGAACCACGCCGACATGCTGCTCGAGGAGTTCCAGAGCAGGTACCAACGCGACTACGACCTGCGCACCGCCGGGTCCTGCGCGGAGGCCGAGGCCATCGCCCGCGAGATCCGCGAACGTGGCGACCACGTGGCGCTCTTCGTCACGGACTCGCGGCTGCCGGACGTGGAGAGCGTCCACGTGGCGTTCCACCGCTGGCGCCTGGTGGTCGCCAACGCCCGTCGGGTCGTGGCGGCCCACTGGGAATACTTCCTCACTGATGCCCCTGCCCTGCGGGCCGGCATGGCCAAGGGCAAGTACGACGCCTACCTGCTCATGCCGCGTGGCAAGCGCGACGAGGAGTTCCACAACGCGATCACCGACCTTCTCTCTGAGTGGACGTCGACCGTCCCGCAGCCCGAGATCGTCGTCGCCAAGGTGATCTCGCCGACCCAGGACGCGCTCACGATGGCGATCCGCGACTTCCTCGACCGGATGGGGATGCAGAACCGGTTCTGGCACCCCGACGAGCCCGCGCTCCAGGACTACCTGGCGGGGATCCGCGAGCAGCTGGGGGTGGAGGCCCTGCGCTGGCCCGTGGTGGTCGCCGCGAACCGGACACCGATCCAGGCGACCAGCGTCCGCGACGTGGCGATCGCGATCAACGGCCGGCCGGCCAGCTTTGAGATCCCGGACGTCGTCGACCTCGCGGTCGTGGGCGGTGGCCCGGCGGGTCTCGCCGCTGCCGTGTACGGCGCGTCCGAAGGGCTGTCGGTGGTCGTGCTGGAGGCCGAGGCGATCGGCGGCCAGGCCGGCACCAGCTCGATGATCCGCAACTACCTCGGCTTCCCCCGCGGGATCTCCGGGATGCGGCTGGCGCAGCGCGCCCGCAACCAGGCGCTCCGCTTCGGGACCGAGTTCTTCACGGGGTGGGAGGTGACCGCCCTGGAAGTCGGCACGGACCAGACCCCTCACGTGCTGCGCACCGACGGCGGCGAGGTCCGGGCCAGGTCAGTCCTCATCTCCAGCGGCGTGGCCTACCGCAAGCTCGGGGTCCCCTCGATCGAGGCCCTGGTCGGCGCCGGTGTCAACTACGGCGCAGCCATGACCGCCGCCCGGGAGATGGAGGGCTACGACGTCGTCGTCGTCGGTGGTGGCAACTCAGCCGGCCAGGCAGCGCTGTACCTCGCGCGGTTCGCCCGGTCGGTGACGATCGTCGTCCGGCGGCCGGGTCTCGAGGAGACGATGTCGAAGTACCTCATCGACGAGATCAGCTACAACGAACGGATCGAGGTGCTGGCCTGCACGCAGGTGGTCGACGGCGGAGGTGAGGGCCAGCTCGAATGGCTCTCGCTCGAGGACACCCTCACCGGAGCGCGCAGGACCACCCCGGCCCGAGGGCTGTTCCTCCTGCTCGGGGCCGAGCCGCGGTGCGACTGGCTGCCACCCGAGCTGGCTCGCGACAAGCACCAGTTCGTCCTCACCGGGCGGGACGTGCCGCGCGACCAGTGGGTGGACGACGTGCCACCGGCGAACCTGGCCACGACGGTGCCCGGGATCTTCGCCGCCGGTGACATCCGCGCAGGATCGATGAAGCGGGTTGCCTCAGCCAGCGGCGAAGGAGCGTCCGTCGTCCCGCTCGTGCACGCGTACCTCGCCCCGGCGACCGAGGACGAGCTGGTCCCGGCCCCCGTCTCGTAGGAGCGGGTCACCCGCCCACGGTCTCGCCGACGGCTCAGCCCTTCAGCATCCGCTGGCGCAGCACTTCGAGATAGACCTGGTTGGTCCGCTCCCCGATGGTCGCCCACGAGAACGAGTCGACGGCCCGTTTGCGACCCGCCAGTCCCATCCGGTCCGCCCGGGCGGGGTCGCTGACCGCCTCGGTCAAAGCGCCAGCGAGGTCCGAGATGAACGTGTCCGCGTCCAGGGGTATGCCGCTGCCGTCCTGTTTCTGGTCGATCGGCACCAGCCAGCCGGTCTCGCCGTCGACGACGACCTCCGGGATGCCGCCGGTCGCGGTGGCCACGACAGGCAGATCGCACGCCATCGCCTCGAGGTTGACGATGCCAAGCGGTTCGTAGATCGAGGGGCACGCGAAAACCGTTGCCGCAGAGAGGAGTGCGACGACCTCCCCACGCGGGAGCATCTCGGGGATCCACACGACGCCCTTGCGGGTGGCCTTGAGGTCGTCCATCAGGGCGGTCACCTCGGCCATGATCTCCGGGGTGTCCGGGGCACCGGCGCACAGCACCAGCTGGACGTCCGGCGGCAGCAGGGCAGCCGCCTTGAGCAGGTAGGGCAGGCCCTTCTGCCGCGTGATCCGACCGACGAAGATGACCGACTTCCCCTCGGGGTCGACGCCGTGACGGCGCACGGTCTCGTCGTCACGGTGGCGCGCCCAGAGCTGGGAGTCGATGCCGTTGTGGACCACCTTGACCCGCTCGGGGTCGATCGAGGGATAGCTGCGCAGCACGTCCTGGCGCATGCCCTCACTGACGGCGATGACGGCGTCGGCCGCCTCATAGGCAGTCCGCTCCATGAACGACGAGACGCGGTAGCCGCCGCCGAGCTGCTCGGCCTTCCACGGGCGCATCGGCTCCAGGCTGTGCGCGCTCACGACGTGCGGCATCCCCCCGAGCAGCGAGGCGACGTGACCGCCGAAGTTCGCGTACCAGGTGTGCGAGTGGACTAGGTCGGCCCCGACGCAGTCACCGGCCATCGCCAGGTCGACCCCCATCGTCCGGACGGCCGCGTTCGCCGCACCCAGGTCCGGAAGGTCGGCATACCCGGTCGTGCCCTCTTCGGCCACCGGCTCGCCGAACGCACGCACCCGCGCGTCGATGTCGCCACGATCGCGCAGCGCGCGAACCAGCTCGGCCACGTGCACCCCCGCGCCACCGTAGATGTTGGGCGGGTACTCCTTGGTCAGGATGTCGACTCTCACCTTGGCGAGCGTAGCCGCGTCGGCTCGTTCGCGGACAGGGGTCGCCGCGAGGGCGCGGAGTGCCTAGGGTCGGACCATGCCGTATCGACGTGGGCTCACCAAGGTCCTTGCCATCGTCCTCGCCGGCGGAGAGGGCAAGCGACTCATGCCCCTCACCGCAGACCGGGCCAAACCCGCGGTGCCCTTCGGAGGCATCTACCGGTTGATCGACTTCGCGCTGAGCAACGTCGTCAACTCTGGCTACCTCAAGGTCGTCGTGCTGACGCAGTACAAGTCCCACAGCCTCGACCGCCACGTGACCAAGACCTGGCGGATGTCCACGATGCTCGGCAACTACGTCGCCCCGGTGCCGGCGCAGCAGCGTGTGGACAAGAACTGGTACCTCGGGTCGGCCAACGCGATCTTCCAGAGCCTCAACCTGATCACCGACGAGAAGCCCGACATCGTCGTGGTCGTCGGTGCCGACCACGTCTACCGCATGGACTTCTCGCAGATGGTCGCCCAGCACATCGAGACCGGCGCCGGCGTGACGGTGGCCGCCATCCGCCAGCCCATCTCGCTGGCCGACCAGTTCGGCGTGATCGAGGTCGACGACGACGACCGCCGCAAGATCTCGGCGTTCAAGGAGAAGCCGACGGACGCCAAGGGCCTGCCGGACTCTCCCGACGAGGTGCTGGCATCGATGGGCAACTACGTCTTCAACGCCGACGTCCTCGTCGACGCCGTGACCCGCGACAACGACCGCGAGGGCAGCAAGCACGACATGGGTGGCGACATCGTGCCCGACTTCGTCACCAACGGTGAGGGCTACGTCTACGACTTCAAGGACAACGTCATCCCGGGAGCCACCGAGCGCGACCAGGCCTACTGGCGGGACGTCGGCTCGATGGACTCCTACTGGGAGGCCCACATGGACCTGGTGTCGATCCACCCGGTCTTCAACCTCTACAACTACGACTGGCCCATCTACACCGACTACGGCCCGCTTGCGCCCGCGAAGCTGGTCCAGGGCGCGGCCGGCAAGTTCGGTGAGGCGCACAACTCCGCGGTCTCCCCCGGTGTCGTCATCTCCGGCGCCACGGTGACCAACTCGGTGCTGTCCCCGCGCTGCCACATCCACAGCGGCACCACGATCGACGACAGCGTGCTGCTCGACGGTGTCGAGGTCGGCCGTGGCTGCGTCATCAAGCGGGCCATCATCGACAAGGGCGTCGTCGTGCCCGAGAACACCACCATCGGGGTCGACCCCGCCAAGGACCGGGCACGCGGGTTCATGGTCACCGAGTCCGGGCTCACCGTCATCGCCAAGTTCCAGGAAGTCACCGCATGACGGACGCCAGCCGCCCCATCCGGATAGGTGTCCAGCTCCAGCCGCAGCACGCGGGGTATGCCGCGATCCGTCGCGCCGCTGCGGAGGCCGAGGAGATCGGCGTCGACGTCGTCTTCAACTGGGACCACTTCTACCCCTTGTACGGCGAGCCCCAGGGCGCGCACTTCGAGTGCTGGACGATGCTCGGCGCCTGGGCCGAGGCCACCGAGCGGGTCGAGATCGGTGCGCTGGTCACCTGCAACAGCTATCGCAACCCCCAGCTGCTCGCCGACATGGCCCGCACCGTGGACCACATCAGCGGCGGCCGGCTCATCCTCGGCATCGGCTCGGGCTGGTTCGAGAAGGACTACGACGAGTACGGGTACGAGTTCGGGTCGGCCGGCGGTCGGCTCAACAACCTCGCCCGTGACCTGCCGCTCATCAAGGAACGGTGGGCCGAGCTCAACCCGGCTCCGACCCGCGACATCCCCGTCCTCATCGGCGGTGGTGGCGAACGCAAGACGCTCAAGATCGTGGCCGAGCACGCGACCATCTGGCACGGCTTCGGCCGGGCCGAGACGATCGCCCACAAGCACGCCGTCCTCGACGAGTGGTGCGCCAAGGTCGGGCGTGACCCCGCGGAGATCGAGCGCTCGTCGGGCGTCTCACCCAAGCCGGGACGGCTGCCCGAGGACGTCGCCGACTACGCGGCGGGTGCCGAGGCCCTGTATGCCGTGGGCACGCGGCTGTTCACCGTCGGGATCGGTGGCCCCAGGTACGACCTCGGCCCGATCCGCGACCTGGTCGCATGGCGAGACTCGCGCGGGGACGGCTGATCGCCGTCGATAGTCTGGCGCGGTGCCCGACGTGACCGCGCAGACCCTGCTGGTGACCATCTCAGGTGAGGACCGGCCCGGCGTCACCAGCACCTTCTTCAACGCCATCGCCGATGTCGGGGCGGAGGTCCTCGACCTCGAGCAGGTGGTGGTCCGCGGCCACCTCACGCTCGCCATGCTGCTCTCTGCCGGGGACGCCGACCAACGGCTGCGCGGGGTCCTGAGCTCGGTCGGTCGCGACCTCGACCTCAAGGTCAAGATCAAGGTCGGCACCGGTGACAGCGCCCACCGACGAAGTGGCCGTGCCGCCGTGGTGGTGCTGGGTGCACCTCTGCGCGCGAGCGGGGTCGCGGCCATCACCGCGCGGATCGCCTCGCACGGCGCCAACATCGACCGCATCCGCCGGCTGTCGCGCTACCCGGTGACGACCGTCGAGTTCGACGTGTCCGGTGCGGACATCGACCGGCTCCGACGGGAGCTGGCCCTCGAGTCAAGCGTGCACGGCCTCGACATCGCCGTCGCGGCCGGTGGGCTGGCCCGGCGTGGCCGCCGGCTCGTCGTCATGGATGTCGACTCCACACTGATCCAGGACGAGGTCATCGAGCTGCTTGCCAGTCATGCCGGTCGCGAGGCCGAGGTCGCGGCGGTCACGGCCGCTGCCATGCGTGGCGAGCTCGACTTCGCCGACAGCCTGCGCGAACGGGTGGCCGCCCTGGAGGGACTGCCGGTCAGCGTGCTGGACGACGTCCGGGCCGCCGTGCAGTTCACCCCCGGTGCCCGCACCCTGGTCCGCACCCTCAAGCGACTCGGGTTCACGGTGGCCATCGTGTCGGGCGGATTCATCGAGATCGTCGAGGACCTCGCCCGCGAGCTGGGGATCGACCACGCCCACGCCAACCGGCTCGAGGTGCGCGACGGCATACTCACCGGGCGCCTGGTCGGGGACATCGTGGACCGGGCCGGCAAGGCGGAGGCGCTGCGCCGCTTTGCCGCCGAGGCCGGACTCCCCCTCTCGCGCACTGTCGCCATCGGCGACGGTGCCAACGACCTCGACATGCTGCAGACGGCCGGGCTGGGGGTGGCCTTCAACGCCAAGCCGGTGGTGCGCGAGCAGGCCGACACCGCCGTGAACGTGCCCTACCTCGATGCGGTGCTCTACCTGCTCGGGATCACCCGTGAGGAGATCGAGGAGGCGGACGAGGCGGACGGCACGCCGACCCCCGCTCCGCCGATCCCCACCCCCTGACTCCTAGGCTGACCCAATGGCAAGTACGCAGGGCCGCAAGGTTCGCAAAGTTCCCACGCTGTTCATCATCGGCGGAGCAGAGGACCGGGTGGGCAAGGCGACGGTGCTGCGCCGGTTCGTTCGCCTCGCTGGGGGCCGGCGGTCTCGGATCGTGCTGATCCCCACGGCGTCGTCCTTCGAGGACGAGGTGGTCGCGTCCTACCGCGACGTGTTCACCCGTCTGGGTGCGCCGGACATCGAGGTCGTGAGCCCGCCCAACCGGGTGTCCGCCCACGACGAGGAGCTGGTCGCCCTGCTCGACCAGGCGACCGGCATCTTCATGAGCGGCGGCAGCCAGCTCAAGCTGAGCCAGCGGTTCCCCGGCACCCCGCTCGGCGACGCCCTTGCCCGGGCCCACGACCGTGGCACCGTCATCGGCGGCACCTCGGCAGGCGCCTCGATCATGAGCCAGTTCATGATCTCGATGGGCGAGGAGGGCGTCACTCCCCGCCAGCGCTACGGCCAGCTGACCGCGGGGCTGGGCCTGATCGACGGCGTCATCATCGACCAGCACTTCGCCCAGCGGTCCCGCTACGGGCGGCTGATGGCCATGGTGGCCGCCTCGCCCAACCTGATCGGCGTGGGCATCGACGAGGACACCGCCATCGAGGTGCGTGACCGGCGCTTCTTCACCGTGCACGGCAGCGGAGTGGCGTTCGTCCTGGACTGCCGGGCCGCGGAGACCGACGCCCCGGACGCCCGGCGCGGTGCCCCCCTGATGGTGTCCGGCGCGGTGGTGCACTCACTCCCCGCAGGCGCTACCTTCGACCTCTCCGAGGTTCGCCTCGTCGACTTCGTCGAGAAGCACCCCGATGTCGCGGTGGCTCTCGCGACGGCCAAGGCCTGACCCACCGCCTCGCACTGCCCGACCCGCAAGGAGATCCCATGGCAGATCGCCCCACCCCCACCGGTCCCGCTGCACCCGAGCTTTCGATCGTCGAGTCAAGGGTCTACCGCGGCGGGAACATCTGGTCCTACAACCCGGCGATCCACCTCGTCGTGGACCTGGGAGTGCTCGAGGCCTATCCCACGGACACCCTCGAGGGTTTTACCGACCGACTCGTCGAGCTGCTTCCCAACCTCGAGAACCACACCTGCTCGCGCGGGGTGAAGGGTGGCTTCATCGAGCGGATGCGCGAGGGCACCTGGCTCGGTCACGTCGCCGAGCACGTCTCCCTGCAGCTCCAGCAGGAGGCCGGGCACGACCTGCGCCGTGGCAAGACCCGGGCGGTCAAGGGGCAGACCGGTCTCTACAACGTGATCTACGACTACAACGACGAGGCCGTCGGTCTGGCCGCCGGGAGCTTGGCCGTCCGGCTGGTCAACCACCTCGTGCAGACCGAGGAGGGCTTCGACTTCGCCGAGGAGCTCGACGTCTTCCTGCGTCGCGCCCAGCGGACGGCTTTCGGTCCGTCCACCGGGGCGATCCTCGAGGAAGCCATCTCCCGGGACATCCCCTACATCCGGCTCAACTCGGCCTCGTTCGTCCAGCTGGGCCAGGGCGTCCACGCCCAGCGGATCCGCGCCACGATGACCTCCAAGACCGGGGCCCTGGCCGTCGACATCGCCGGTGACAAGGACATGACCACGCGACTGCTCGGGTCCGCGGGGCTCCCTGTGCCCAAGCAGGAGATGGTCCGCACGGCGGACGGTGCGGTGGCGGCCGCCAAGCGGATCGGCTACCCCGTCGTCGTCAAGCCGCTGGACGGCAACCACGGCCGTGGGGTCTGCCTGGACCTGACCTCCGAGGCTGAGGTGCGCGCCAGCTTCGACATCGCCGAGGGTGAGTCCAAGCGCGGCTACGTCATCGTCGAGTCGCTCGTCACGGGGCGCGACTACCGCTGCCTCATCGTCGGCGGGAAGATGCAGGCGATCGCCGAGCGCGTCCCTGCCCACGTCATCGGTGACGGCAGCCACACGGTGGCCGAGCTCGTGGAGATCACCAACGCCGACCCGCGTCGAGGCGTCGGTCACGAGAAGGTGCTCACCCGGATCAAGGTCGACGATGCAGCGATCGGGCTGGTGCGGAACCAGGGCCTGGAGCTGGACGACGTGCCGCCCAAGGACCAGATGGTCAAGCTCGCCCTCACCGGCAACATGTCGACCGGTGGCATCTCCGTCGACCGCACCTTCGACGCACACCCCGACAACGTCGAGATCGCCGAGGAGGCCGCCCGGATGATCGGGCTGGACGTGGCGGGGATCGACTTCATCTGTCCCGATATCGCCTCCCCCGTCCGCGAGACCGGCGGCGCCATCTGCGAGGTCAACGCAGCCCCCGGTTTCCGGATGCACACCCACCCGACCGTCGGCGAGCCGCAGTTCATCGCCAAGCCGGTCGTCGACCTGCTCTTCCCGCCCGGCACCCCCTCGCGGGTCCCGATCGTGGCCGTCACCGGCACCAACGGCAAGACCACCACCTCGCGGATGATCGCCCACATCTTCAAGGGCATCGGGCACAAGGTCGGCATGACATCGACCGACGGCATCGTCATCGACGAGCGGCTCGTCTACAAGGCGGACGCCTCCGGACCCCGCTCCGCGCGGATGGTGCTGCAGAACCCGCGTGTCGACTTCGCGGTGATGGAGGTCGCCCGTGGCGGCATCCTGCGCGAGGGCCTCGGCTACGACCGCAACGACGTCGCGGTGGTGACCAACGTCGCGCCGGACCACTTGGGCATGAAGGGCATCGACACCCTCGCCCAGCTGGCCGACGTCAAGGCCGTGGTCGTGGAAGCGGTGCCCCGTAACGGTTTTGCGGTGCTGAACGCCGACGACGAGCTGGTCCGCAAGATGCGTCGCAAGTGCTCCGGCGGGATCGTGTGGTTCTCGTTGCAGCCCCCCGGCAGCAAGGTCCGCGAGTTCATCGAGGACTCCTGCCGTCGCGGAGGTCGGGCCGTCGTGCTCGACCACACCGAGCGTGGCGACATGATCGTCATCAAGCACGGTCGTCGCTCGATGCAGCTCGCCTGGACCCACCTGCTGCCGTCGACCTTCGGCGGCACGGCCAAGTTCAACGTCGCCAACGCCATGGCAGCGGCCGGTGCCGCGTTCGCTGCAGGCGCCGGGCTGCACGAGATCCGCCAGGGTCTGCGCACCTTCACCACGAGCTACTACCTCTCCCCCGGCCGGATGAACCTCGTCAACGTGCACAACGTGGACGTGTTCGTCGACTACTGCCACAACGCTCCCGGCATGCGCGTGCTCGGCGAGTTCGTCGAGAGCTACGCCACCCAGAAGGCCGGCCAGTCCGACCTCGGCAAGGTGTCGCGCATCGGCATGGTGTCGACTGCCGGCGACCGACGCGACGACGACATGCGTGAGCTGGGCGCCCTCGCGGCGCGCCACTTCGACGTCGTCGTGGTCCGTGAGGACGAGCGCAAGCGCGGTCGCCCGACCGGCGAGACTGCTGACCTCATCGCCGAGGGCGCCAAGGCCGAGATCGGCAAGGAGGGCGTGCGCTGCCGCCAGGTGGAGATCGTCCTCAACGAGGTCGATGCCGTGCGGCACTGCATGGCACGGGCCAACCCGGGCGACGTCGTGGTGCTCTGCGTCGACCAGCACGCCGAGGTGCTCGGCGAGCTCGAGCAGATGACCAAGCACGCCCAGGCCGGCGCCCACAACAAGGAGGGCATCGGCGACCCGGACCTCGACCCGGTCGAGATGCAGTCCGAGGCCCAGCAGGCCGGGGACGACGCTGCCGCCGCCGAGGCGTCGGAGGTCGAGCCCGCCACCACCTGACGGCGACTGGTCCGCCTCACGGCGACGCCTCAGCGCTCGCGCAGCTCCGCGGCATACGCCGAGAGGACCCGCTGGTAGGCAAGGGCGTCGTCGTCGCCGGCGTGGTGCAACAACACCTCGATGAGGTCGGCGACGGAGGACTCGGCGTGCCCGCTGTCGACCCCGGCCAGGGCACGGAAGGCCTCCACGGCCACGCTGCCGGGCCGTTCAGCGCTGAGCTCGGTGAGCAGTGAGTAGGCGAGCTCGGGCTGCCCGGCCACCCGCAGGCTCGACGCCAGCTGGATGCGGGCCCGGTGGCGCTGCGGCTCACGCAGCCCGGAGGCAAGCGACTCGCGGTAGAGCGGGATCGCGTCCTGCTCCTTGCCGGCCGCGTCGAGCGCACTCGCGTGCTCGAAGACCAGCCGCGGGTCGGAGGGGCGCTGGCTGCGCAGGCGGGCGACGGCGTCGATCCGCGCCTGGTCGTCGGCCAGCTCCCACAGCGTGGCGATCTGACCCTCGAACTCGTGCTCGCCGCGCGCCGCGACCACCTTGCTGCGAATGTCCTCGGCCGTGTCGGGCGTGGCTCCCTGCTCGGCCAGCCACGACGCCACCTGGGCGCGCTCGGCGTGGCACATCAGCGCCACGACATCGCCGTCGGCGGCCCCCGGCACCAGTGCCTGGAGGCCGCTGAGCTCGGTCTCGTAGGACTCGATGTCGGAGACTCCCGCGCGCGCCAGACCGGTGCGCAGGTGCGACTCGAGCTCCTCCATGGTGCGTCCGCGGAGGTAGTGCTCCTTGTGCGCCGCGACGATCCGGTCGGCGCGCAGCCCGGCGACCTCACCGATCGACTCCAAAAGGTCGTCGGTGCGGTCGCCCGCAAGGCCCAGTCCGAGGTGCACCTGGCCGCCGGGCACCTTGAGGCCGTGTGCGACGTCCATCAGGGCTTCCAGGCCGGCCTCGTTGTGGGCCAGGTCGACGATGACGGTGATGGCCGACCCGTCGCCACGCCGCAGCGTGTAGGTGTTCATCCGGCCGGGGTTGAGCTTGTCGTCGGGAGCAAAGCTGCGCAGCCCGGCAACCACGGCCTCACGGGGCAGGCCCAGCCCCAGGGCTGCCGCCGCTCCGGCGAGGGCATTGGCGATGTTGTGCTCCGAGAGCCCGGACAGGGTGGCCGGCACGTCAAGGATGCTGATCAGCCGGTCGGGGTCCTGGCCGTTCGCCAGGACCGTGATGGACCCGTCGAGCACGGTGATCGCGCGACCCCCGCTGTCGAGGGCCTCGCGGATGGCCGGAGCGTCCGAGCGCAGGGTGAACACCCACGGCTTGGCCTTGCTGCCGTTGCGCATCGCCCACACGCGGGGGTCCTCGCCGTTCAGCACCACCCAGCCACGGGGCCGGGTGGCCTTGGTGACGATCGCCTTGACCTCCGCGAGCTGGTCGACGGTGTCGATGCCCTGGAGGCCGAGGTGGTCGGCGGAGACGTTGGTGACGACGCTGACGTCGTTGACGCTCACGCCCATCCCCTTCAGCAGCATGCCGCCCCGAGCCGTCTCGAGGATGCCGAGCTCGACACCGGGGGCCGTGAGGACGCCGCGCGCACCAGCAGGACCCGAGTAGTCGCCCTCCTCGACGACCTCACCCTGCACGACGATGCCGTCCGTGGAGGACCACGCGGTCCGCAGTCCGGCGGTCATCCCGATGTGGCCGAGCAGCCGGGTGGTGGTGGTCTTGCCGTTGGTGCCGGTGATCGACGCCACCGGGATACGGGGCTTGAGGATCGAGGGGCGATCACCCGGTTCGGTCTGTCCGACGATGAGTCCCTCCTGCTCGATCACGTCGTCACCGTCGAGCCAGGCCTGCAGGACGGGACCCACGCCGTGGCCGAGGGCGCGCGCCCGGGTGCGGCGGCGCCATACGAAGGCCATCACGACACTCGCGGGGGCACTGCCCGGGCGGACCCGGACACCCAACCGGGTCGTCCCGCTGGCGGTGGCGAGCAGGCGCACGGCGCGCTCGACGAGTCGCATGACGAACCGCTGTCGCTGCTCGGTGCCGGGCGCACCCGGCCGGACGCTGCGCATCTCGATGCGCGACGCGAGGGCGACGAGGGTCTGCTCGTCGGCGGCGAGGTAACCCGGCAGCTCGAGGCTGACCTTGATCGCGGGCTTGGCGAAGTAGAGGTTGGGACCCTCGAGAACCCGCACCTCCGTCACCTCGACGGGGGGCGCAGAGGCAGGCACGGAGGCGGGCTCAGGCGTCATGCGGCGAGCCTAGTAGCGGCTGCCGCAACCGGCCGAACCGGCGGTCACTGCCCCATTGCGTGGACGCCGCCGTCGACGTGGACGATCTCGCCCGTGGTCGCCGGGAACCAGTCGGAGAGCAGCGCTGCGCAGGCCTGGGCGGCCGGGACCGCGTTGTTGACGTCCCAGCCGAGGGGGGCGCGGGTGTTCCAGGTCTCCTCGAAGGTCTGGAACCCGGGGATCGACTTGGCGGCGGTGGTGCGGATCGGGCCCGCGGCCACCAGGTTGCAGCGGATGCCCTTGGGGCCGAGGTCGCGGGCGAGGTATCGGTTGGTGGACTCGAAGGCCGCCTTGGCGACGCCCATCCAGTCGTAGACCGGCCAGGCGAACTTGGCGTCGAAGGTCAGGCCGACGACGCTGCCGCCGGCCGTCATGAGCGGAAGCGCAGCAACGGCAAGGGACTTCAGCGAGTAGGCCGAGGCGTGCATCGCGACCGAGACGTCCTCGAAGGTGCCCTCCATGAAGTTGAAGGCACCCTGGGGGGCGAAGCCGATGGAGTGCAGGACGCCGTCGAGGTGGTCGACGTGCTCGCCCAGTCGCTCGGCGAGGCTGCCGAGGTCCTCGGGGTTGGTCACGTCGAGCTCGATCACCGGCGGGGTGGTCGGCAGCCGTTTGGCGATCGTCTGGGTGATCTTGAAGGTGCGTCCGAACGACGTGAGCACCACCTCAGCACCCTGCTCCTGCGCGATCTTCGCGACGTGGAAGGCGATCGAGGAGTCCATCAGGACGCCGGTGATCAGGAGCTTCTTGCCCTCGAGCAGCATGTCTGGTGCCTTTCGTTGGGGAGTTGTTTCGGGGGTGGTTCGGGGAGTGGTGCGGGTTCCGGGCGGGGCGAGGGCCTCAGTGGCCCATGCCCAGACCGCCGTCGACGGGGATCACCGCGCCGGTGATGTATGCCGCGTCGTCACCGGCGAGGAAGCGCACCGCTGCGGCTACCTCCTCCGGCTGGGCGAACCGGCCGGCGGGGATGGTGGCCTGGTAGGCCTTCTTGCGGTCCTCCGGCAGCTCGGCTGTCATGTCGGTCTCGATGAAGCCGGGAGCGACGACGTTGGCGGTGATGCCGCGACCGCCGAGCTCACGGGAGATGGAGCGGGCCAGACCGACCAGGCCGGCCTTGCTGGCCGAGTAGTTGGTCTGGCCCGGTGAGCCGTAGAGACCGACCACGCTGGAGATGAAGATGATCCGGCCCTTGCGCTGCTTGATCATTCCCTTGACCGCACGACGGGCGCACCGGAAGGCGCCGGCGAGGTTGGTGTCGATGACGGCGTCGAAGTCCTCGTCGCTCATCCGCATGAGCAGGCCGTCGCGGGTGACACCGGCGTTGGCGACCAGCACCTCCACGGGGCCACCCCAGATCGCCTCGGCGTCGGCGAAGGCCTGGTCGACCGAGGCCGAGTCGGTCACCTCGCAGCGCACCGCCTGCAGCCCCTCTGGAGGTTCGCCGGAGCGGTGCGTGATGACGACGTTGTCGCCGGCCTCAGCCAGTGCCGTGGCGATCGACAGACCGATCCCGCGGTTGCCTCCGGTGACCAACACGTTGCGGCCTGCCATGGATGTCCTCCGGGTGTCTCGACGGTCCGTCCGGCGGGCGCGCGCTCGCGCGGCGCCTCGGTCGCGACCTTATCGACTACCCATGGGTACACCGCATCCGGCGACGCCTATCGTGGACATGTGCCGCACGCTCACCGCCACCACCCCGACGAGCCCTTCGTCCAGTCGGTGACGTCCGTGCCGGAGTCGCTGGCCGAGGAGCAGAAGGGCCGGATCCGCCGCTACCTGGTCACGATGGCCATTCGCACGGCCTGCTTCATCGGGGCCGCGGTGACGGCGACGCAGGGGGCGCCGTGGTGGTTGTGGGGCACCCTGGCCGTCGCAGCGATCCTGCTGCCCTATGTCGCCGTGGTGCTGGCCAACGCCGTCCGGCCGCGGCAGCAGGGGTCGTCCGCACCCGTGACCCCGCGTGGTGACGGACCCGACCAGATCACACCGTGATGGACTCGCTTCTCTGCAGCGCCAAGGCCTGCCGCAACACCGCGACCTGGGCGCACCTGTGGAACAACCCCAAGGTCCACACGCCCGACCGGCGCAAGGTCTGGCTCGCCTGCGAGGACCACCGGACCTCGCTCGGTGAGTTCCTCTCGATCCGCGGCTTCCTCATCGAGACTGTGGCCGCCGACGCAATCCCCGAGACCGCCGGCTGAGGCGTTGCGCGGGGACGCGGCATACGGCCATTGCTGGCTGCCGCGCCACGAATGGTGACCTGCGGGCCGAAGGCACGACGATTCGTGGCGCTCACGCCGCGTCCCGTCGTGGACCCGCTGGGTCCATGGGAGGGCGTCAGCCGCCGATGGCGGACATGGGCCGGTCGGGCTGCACGAAGTCAGCGGTGCCGATGCCGTGACCGGGGGCCTTGCGCCACATCTCGCCCTGGATGAGGGCGGCGAGCTGCTCGTCGCTGGCGCCCTCGCGCATCGGGCCGAGCAGGTCGGTCTCCTTCTGCGAGAACAGGCAGTTGCGGACCTGGCCGTCGGCCGTCAGCCGGGTGCGGTCACACGCGGCGCAGAACGGTGCGGTGACGCTGGCGATGATGCCGACGGTCACCGGTCCCCCGTCGACGAGGAAGAGCTCGGCCGGGGCGCTACCCCTGTCGGCAGCAGGGAGCGGCGTGAGGGTGAACCGCTCCGCGAGCCGGTCGCGGATCTCCTCCGAGCTGATCATCGTCGAGGCGTCCCAGCCGTGCTGGGCGTCCAGCGGCATCTGCTCGATGAACCTCAGCTCGTAGCCGCGGTCGAGGCACCACTGGAGCAGGTCGGCGACCGAGTGGTCGTTGATCCCGCGCATGGCGACGGCGTTGACCTTCACCGGTGTCAGGCCGGCGGCCGAGGCTGCCTTGAGCCCGAGCTCGACGTCGTGGAGGCGGTCGCGCCGGGTCAGGTCGGCGAACTCCTGCGGGTCGATGGTGTCGAGGCTGACGTTGACCCGGTCGAGGCCGGCATCGGCCAGCGGCTGGGCCAGCCGGTCGAGCCCGATCCCGTTGGTGGTCATGGCGATCCTGGGCCGCGGCTCGAGGGCAGCCACGCGGCGCACGACGTCCACGAGGGAACGTCGCAGCATCGGCTCTCCCCCGGTCAGCCGGATCTGGTGGACGCCCAGACCCACGAAGACCCCGATCACGCGCACGAGCTCGTCGTCGGTGAGCATGTCGGGCTTGGCCAGCCACGGCAGTCCCTCGGCCGGCATGCAGTAGCGGCAGCGCAGGTTGCACCTGTCGGTGACCGACACCCGCAGGTCGCGAGCCACCCGGCCGAGCTGGTCCGGCAGCCCGACGGTGCCCTCGGGGGCACGCGTCGCAGCGCGAACACTGGGGAAAGGAAGGCCCGTCATGGTGCCTAGCCTAAGCCGGGTACCGTGAAGCAGTGGTCAAGGTGCTCACATCGCGTCGGTGGCTGGGTGCCTTTGGGGTCGCCCTGGCCTTTGCCGTCGCCGCATACTTCCTCGGCCAGTGGCAGTGGCACCGCTACGAGGCGAAGGCGGCCCGCGCCGACCGCATCCATGCGCACTACGACGCCAAACCGCGACCGGTGGCCGACGTGCTGACCACGACCGCGATGCCGCTCTCCGAGGAGTGGACCCGGGTCACGATGCAGGGCAGGTATGCCGCCGACGAGACGCTGCTGGTCCGCAACCGTCCGTTCGACGGCACCTACGGCTACGAGGTGCTGGTGCCCTTCCTCGACTCCTCAGGAGCCACCGTGCTCGTCGACCGTGGCTGGGTGATGAACGCCAAGAACGCCGAGACCCTGCCGGCCCTGGTGCCGTCTCCCGCGGGGACGGTCACGGTCACGGGCTGGCTGCGACGCTCGGAGCCGTCCCTGGGCAAGAGCCTGCCGGCCGGGCAGCTGGCGAGCATCAACCTGGGCGAGGCGAGCCGGCAGGTGGGCAGTCCGCTGCTAGGGGCATACGTGGTGCTCGGCGTCGAGCGACTGCCCGACGGCACGGCACCGGATCGGCCGACCGCCCTGGAGCCCCCGGACACCGACCTCGGACCACATCAGGCCTATGCGTTCCAGTGGTGGTTCGGCATGGTGGCGGGGTTCGTGCTGGTGTGGCTCGGGGCCCGTCGCGAGTACCTCGAGAGTGACGCTGCTCCCGAGCGAGCCGAGCCAGCCAGGCCGAAGAAGGTCCGCATCTGGGACGAGGAAGACGCCTGAGCGGTTGGCCCGCAGGCGGGTTCCCAGCTCACGCGTTCAGGCGTTCGACAGCTGTCGCCACTCGTCGGAGAGCAGGCCGTAGGTGAAGCCGTCGAGCCAGCCGAGGTCGGCATGCCAGGAGTCGCGGATCCCGTGCTGCTCGCGGCGCATTCCGAGCTTTTCGAGGATCGTCCAGGACGCCATGTTGTCGGCGAAGCAGCCGGCCGTGACGCGTCGCAGCCCCAGATCCTCGAAGGCCAGCGCCACCATCTCCCGCGCTGCCTCGGTGGCAAATCCCTGACCGGCATGGCCCGGGTCGAAGATGTACCCCAGCAGACCCTCGGACCGCTGGGCCGGCGTGCCGTCGTCCTGGCCCATCCCGTCGACCACCTCGAGCAGCACGGTGCCGATCACCCGCCCCTCGAGCTCGACCACGACGGAGTGGTCGTACGGGTCGTCGACGGAGGCCAGCCAGCCCCGCCGGTAGGCCTCCGGGTCGACGGTCGCCCGGATCAGCCAGCGGCCCACCTCGTCGAGGCTGCGGAACTCGAGCATCCGGCCGAGGTCGTCCGGCCGGGCGGGTCGCAGGGTCAGCCGCTCGGTGCGGCGCGGCCAGGTCACGTCAGGAGAGGTCACCGGGACTGGATAGCAGGGCTGGCCACGCCGGGACAACCGGATTCCGCCCGCACCCCCCCCCCCGCACGCTGACCGAGCTTCAGGCCGGGACGTCGCTGCTGCGGCTCTCCTGGTCAGCGAACTGGGTGGTGTAGAGGTCGTTGTAGAGGCCGCCACGCGCGATGAGCTCGCGGTGGGTGCCCCGCTCGACGATGCGTCCCTCGTCGACGACCAGGATCTGGTCGGCGCCACGGACGGTGGACAGGCGGTGGGCGATCACGATGGCCGTGCGGCCCTCCAGGGCGGTGTCGAGGGCCCGCTGGACGGCCGCCTCCGACTCGCTGTCGAGGTGGGCAGTGGCCTCGTCGAGGACGATCAGACCCGGTCCCTTGAGCAGCAGGCGGGCCAGTGCCAGTCGTTGCTTCTCGCCGCCGGAGAGCCGGTGGCCGCGGTCGCCGACCACGGTGTCGAGGCCCTCTGGGAGGGATCCGACGAGTGACCACACCTGGGCGGCCTTGAGGGCCGCGACGAGCTGGTCGTCGGTGGCGTCCGGGGCGGCGTACGTGAGGTTGGCACGGATGGTGTCGTGGAACAGGTGCGCCTCCTGGGTGACCATCCCCACGGTCCGGGCAACCGACTCGAGGGTGGCCTCGCGAAGGTCGACACCGTTGATGCGCACGGCGCCCGTGGAGGGGTCGTAGAGCCGGGCGATGAGGGCCGTGATGGTCGACTTGCCGGCTCCGCTCGGGCCGACCAGGGCGACCAGCTGACCAGGTTCTGCCTCGAAGCTGATGTCCCGCAGCACGACCCCGCTGCCCTTGCGGTCACCCGCAGCGACGCTCTCCAGCGAAGCCAGCGACACCTCGTCGGCCGAGGGATAGCGGAAGGCCACGCCGTCCACCTCGACCCGCACGGGTCGGGTCGGCAACGGTCGCGCGTCGGGGCGCTCGGTCACCAGCGGCTGAAGGTCGAGCACCTCGAAGACGCGCTCGAACGACACCAGGGCCGTCATGACGTCCACCCGCACGTTGGACAGTGAGGTCAGCGGGCCGTAGAGCCGGGCGAGCAGGGCGGTCAGGGCGAACAGGGTGCCGATCGTGAGCGAGCCGTTGACCGCCATCAGTCCGCCGAACCCGTAGACCATCGCCGTCGCCAGCGAAGCCACCAGGGTCAGGGCCACGAAGAAGATGCTGCGGTTGAGCGAGATCCGGACGCCCATGTCGCGCACGCCAGCCGCCTGCGCGGCATACTCGCGGTCCTCGCGGTGTGGTTCGCCGAAGAGCTTGACCAGCAGCGCTCCGGCCACGTTGAACCGCTCGGTCATCCGCGAGCCGAGGTCGGCGTTGAGGCCCATCTGCGCGTGGGCGAGGCCGGCGAGCCGCTTGCCCATGACCCGGGCAGGCAGCAGGAAGAAGGGCACCAGCGCGAGCGACGCCAAGGTCAGCTGCCAGGAGAGGGTGGCCATCGTCGCGATGATCAGCACCAGCGAGACGACGTTGCTCACGACACTCGACAGCACCGACGTGAAGGCTTGCTGCGCGCCGATGACGTCGCTGTTGAGCCTGCTGACCAGCGCCCCCGTCTGGGCCCGGGTGAAGAACGCGATGGGCTGGCGGAGCACGTGCGAGAAGACCTGGACCCGCAGGGCGTAGATGAGTCCCTCGCCGATCCGGCTGGAGTACCAGCGCTCAACCAGGGTGAGCCCTCCGCTGACCACGGCTAGCGCGGCCACGATCAGCGCGAGCTCGATGACCACGCCGCGGTCGCGCGGCGTGATGCCCTTGTCGATCAGCGCCTTGAGCAGCAGCGGTGTGGCCACGACCAGGGCCGAGTCAATGACCACCAGGACGAGGAAGAACCCGATCTCGCGTCGGAACGGCCGCGCGTAGGACCCGACCCGCTTGGCGGTCCCCGGTGCGAGCTTGCGGTCCTTCACGGAGTCGTCGCGGGTCAGCGAACGCATCGCCATCCAGCCCGAGTGGCTCACGGGACGTCTCCTCTGGTCATGGCCGTGGAACACCGTCGTGCTGACGGCGCATTCCCATCATGGGCCCGGCCACCGACATTGCGCGGAGCGCGGAACGCAGTGGAAGGCCCCCGTGGGCGTGGTGGAGGGTCGCTCAGCGTGAGAGCAGGCCGGCCAGGCCGTGCAGCAGCCGCCCCTGGGCCTCGCGTTCGAGGCGCAGCTGGGTCTCCCGGTCCGCCGACGCGGCGCTGCGCAGCAGGGGCTTCAGCTCACGCAGTGCAGCCTCGGGCGCAGCGAGGAGGGCCGCCACCAGGTCGGCCGTGGTGGCTGCGAGGGCGTCCAGCGGGACGGCGACGTTGGCCAGCCCCATGGCGACCGCCTCGGACGCTCCCACGAAGCGGCCGGTCGCGCAGATCTCCAGCGCCCGCGCCACCCCCACCAGCGACACCAGCGGGGTCGTGCCGGCCAGGTCGGGCACCAGCCCGAGCGAGGTCTCCCTCATCGCGAACTGCACGTCGTCGGCCACCACCCGCAGGTCCGCGGCCAGGGCCAGCTGGAAGCCGGCACCGATCGCGTGGCCCTGGACTGCGGCCACGACCACCGCAGGCACGGCCGCCCAGGCGGAGAAGCCCCGCTGGAAGTCCTCGATGACCTCTGCCGCGGCCTCGGCGCTACCGGCCGCCATCGCGATCATGTCGACCTCGCCGGGGATCCCGCCGGGCGCGAGCATGCCCCGGTCGAGGCCGGCCGAGAACGACGGTCCCTCGCCGCGCAGCACGACCACCCGGACGGCCGGGTCCAGCCCGGTCGCCACGTCTGCGAGGGCGGCCCACAGGCTGGGCGTCTGGGCGTTGCGCCGGTCCGCGTTGTCGAGGCTCACCGTGAGGACGGCGCCGTCGCGCGTGACGCTCAGGTGCGGGTGGGGCTGGGTTGCGTCGGTCACGCGGGCAGGCTATCCGCCCGTTCGAGGACGAGGTGCGCCACTGCCGAGGTCTGCGCCAGCGCGCCGGCCACCATGGACACTCCGGCCCGGCCGCAGTTCTGCGCCATCCGGTCGCGCAGGACGCCCTCCGCCACCATGAACGACACCACCACGGTGCGGTCCACCTCGTCCGGGAGCCGTCGAAGCAGCTGCTCGATCGTCGACCCACCCTCGAGCGCTGCGACGCCCCATGGACCCCATCCCTCGCGGGGGTGGTCTGCGATGGTGCGCCCCACGGTGGCGACGGCGTCGCTGTCACTGGAGCCCGCGGCATACAGGAGCACTGCGGTGGTGGGGTCGGGCGAGATTCCTTGCGCGGCAAGGAGTTCCTCGGCCGCGTCGAGCAGCAGCTCATGGGGACCAAGCGGGGACGCGAGCGACACCTGCGACCCGGACGACCGGGTCAGGTCGTTGACCGCGTCGGGCACGTCCACCTTGGCGTGGAACGCCGGGGTGAGCAGCACCGGAACCACGACGGCATGCGGACCGAGGTTCGCGGCGGCGTCCTTGGGGCTCGGCGGGTGGTGGTCGAGGTATGCCGTGTGGACCGGGCGATTCGGGGCCAGCTCGCGGACGTGGGTGGCCAGGGCTTCGACGCCCTGGGCGTGCCGGGGGTCCGGCGAACCGTGCGCCAGCAGGACGATGTCGGTGTCGGTGGTCACTCGCGTGACGCTACCCCCGAAAGGTCGCCGAGGCGCTCCCGCAGGTTGACGACCTGGCCCACGACCACGACGGCTGGGGATTGCACCCCTGTTGCCGCAGCGTCCCGCGCGGCGTGCAGCAGCGTGGTCGTGGTGGTGCGCTGCTCGGGGGTCCAGCCGCGTTCGACGAGCGCCACCGGCGTGTCGGCCGGGCGCCCCGAGGCGATGAGGGCGGCCGCCGTCTCGGCCAGGCGGGTGACACCCATCAGCAGGACGAGCGTGGCGTCCGGGGCGGCGTCAGCGGCCGCGGCGAGCACGTGCTCGGCCCCCTCGTGGGCCGACGCCACGACGAAGGAGGCCGCGATCCCACGATGGGTCACGGGGATGCCTGCGGCCGCGGGGACCGACACGGCGGAGGTCACTCCCGGTACCACCTCGACCGGCACGCCGTGCTCGAGGCAGTGCAGCGCCTCTTCGCCGCCACGCCCGAGCACGAACGGGTCGCCACCCTTGAGCCGGACCACCCGCTTGCCCAGCAGCGCGTGGTGGACGAGCAGCTCGTTGATCCGCTCCTGGCTGACGGGATGGTTGCCGGGGGTCTTGCCGACGTCGATCACCTCGACGTCCGCCCCGACGGTCTGGAGCAGCCCTCGCGGGCCGAGGCGGTCGGTCACGATGACATCGGCAGCCGCCAGGAGGGCGCGGCCACGCACCGTGATCAGGTCATCGGCGCCAGGACCACCGCCGACGAGGGCCACCCCTCCGACGGGTGTCGCTGTGCCCTGCGGCGTCGCCTCGCGCCGGACGCGCCGGACCGGGAGGGTCCCGCTGTCGAGGGCCGCGAGAACCGCGTCACGCACCGCGGTGGCGCGACGGGGGTCGCCTCCCGCGGTGACGGCCACGGTGAGGCCTTCGCTGGCGGTCCCGTCGGCACCGCGCGCCACCGCCGGTGTCCACGCGGACGAGGCGTCCGCGGCGTCGGCGCGCACGCACCAGATGCGGGCGGCGTCGGCCTCGCGCGCGACCTGAGCGTCAACGAGCGGGTCACCGGTCGCCGTGTGGACCAGCCAGGCAGGGTCAAGGACGCCCTCAGCCTGCGAGTTTGAGAGATCGTCAGGGTCAGGACCCCCACGATCCTTCAGAGTCAGGTCACCGGGGAGGTAGTCACGGCGCACCCAGGAGATCATGCCGGTCGTGGCAAGCGTCGCCAGGTCCTCGCAGACGAACGGTGCGACGAGGTCCACGAGGGCTCCCGCGTCGACCAGACCTGCGGCCCGGCGGGCGGCGACCGGCCCACCACCCACCACCACGACCCGGCGCCCGGCCAGGTCGAGGGTGAGGGGGTATGCCGGCGACGTCATCAGATGCCCTCTCCGGCGTTGCGGTCCGGCGCGTCGGCCATCCCCGCGGCGAGCGTGGATCCGTCGGCCTCGTCGATGAGCAGGAACGCGCCGGTGCGGCGCAGTGCGCGGTAGTCGTCGACGGCGATGTCGTCGGCGAGGCGGATCCGGACCCGTCCGATGGCGTTGAGCGCCAACCCGTCCGGGGCCGTCCGCTGCTCCATCGTGGCGATGTCCAGCTGGTCCACGATGTCGTCCACGAGGGCCCGCACGGTGCGCGTGCCGACGCGCAGCAGGACGCGGTCGCGCTGGCGCAGCGGCCGTTCGGACAGGACGGCGACGGTGCCTGACAGGTCGCGGGTCGTCAGGCTCGGCTCGTCCGCTGCAGCGATCAGGTCGCCACGCGACACGTCGATGTCGTCGGTCAGCCGCAGGACGACCGACTGCGGCGCGAAGGCCACGTCGAGCGACTCGACGGAGCCGTCGGCGCGCGCGCGGTCGATACCCGCGATGGTGGTGCGGCCACCGCCCGGCAGGACGACGACCTCGTCGCCCGGGCGGACGACACCGGAAGCCAGCCGACCGGCATACCCGCGGTAGTCGGGGTGCTGGGCGCTCTGCGGTCGGATGACGAACTGGACCGGCATGCGCAACGGCTGGGCCGAGGGGTCGGTGCCGACCGGCACGGCCTCGAGGTGCTCGAGCAGGGTGGGTCCGGTGTACCAGGCCGCCCGGTCGGACCGGTCCACGACGTTGTCGCCGAACAGCGCGGAGACCGGCACTGCCACGACGTCCTCGATGCCGAAACGCGTTGCGTGGCGGGCGAACTCGGCCACGATGTCGTCGAACCGCTGCTGCGACCAGTCGACCAGGTCCATCTTGTTGACGGCGACCGCCACGTGCCGGACGCCCAGCAGTCCGGTGACCGCGAGGTGACGCCGGGTCTGCTCGACGACCCCGTGACGGGCGTCGATGAGGATCAGGGCGAGCTCGGCCGTGGAGGCGCCGGTGACCATGTTGCGGGTGTACTGGACGTGACCCGGAGTGTCGGCGAGGACGTAGGACCGGGTGGCCGTCGAGAAGTAGCGGTAGGCGACGTCGATGGTGATGCCCTGCTCGCGCTCGGCCCGCAGACCGTCGGTGAGCAGCGCGAGGTCGGCAGCGTCCAGGCCGCGCTCACGGCTGACCCGCTCGACCGCGTCGAGCTGGTCGGCGAGGACCGACTTCGTGTCGTAGAGCAGGCGACCGACCAGGGTCGACTTCCCGTCGTCGACGGAGCCGGCCGTGGCCAGCCGGAGCAGCTCATGGCGGCGGGGCGGTGCCAGGAGCTCGTCTGCAACGGTCACTGGGGCCTCGCTGTCGTGGGTGGTGATGGCGGGAGTCGTGATGGCGGGAGTCGTGATGGCGTGGGTGGTGGTCATGCCGTGGCCTCGCGCGCCATCAGAAGTACCCCTGCTTCTTGCGGTCCTCCATGGCGGCCTCGGACATCCGGTCATCGGCCCGCGTCGCACCGCGCTCGGTGAGCCGCGACGCCGCCAGCTCGATGATCACGCCGGCCACGTCGGTGGCGTCCGAGTCGACCGCGCCGGTGCAGCTCATGTCGCCGACCGTGCGGTAGCGGACGGTGCGGGTCTGCACCTCCTCCCCCGTCTTGGGACCGCCCCACTCGCCGGGAGCCAGCCACATGCCATCCCGCCCGAAGACCTCGCGCTCGTGGGCGTAGTAGAGGTCGGGCAGCGCGATCTCCTCGCGCTCGATGTAGCGCCACACGTCGAGCTCGGTCCAGTTGGACAGCGGGAAGACCCGCACGTGCTCGCCGGGGGCGTGCTTGCCGTTGTAGAGGTCCCACAGCTCGGGCCGTTGGCGGCGCGGGTCCCAGGCGCCGAACGAGTCGCGCAGGCTGAAGACCCGTTCCTTGGCGCGGGCCTTCTCCTCGTCGCGCCGGCCCCCGCCGAACACGGCGTCGAACTTGCCCGCCTCGATGGCGTCGAGCAGGGGGACGGTCTGCAGCGGGTTGCGGGTGCCGTCGGGGCGCTCGCGCAGCCGGCCGTCATCGATGTAGTCCTGCACGTGCGCGACGACCAGGCGCACCCCGAGCCGGTCGACGGTCGCGTCGCGGTAGTCGAGCACCTCGGGGAAGTTGTGGCCGGTGTCGACGTGCAGCAGGGTGAACGGCAGCGCAGCCGGCGCGAAGGCCTTGAGCGCCAGGTGCACCATGACGACCGAGTCCTTGCCACCGGAGAACAGGATGACGGGGCGCTCGAACTCCCCCGCGACCTCTCGGAAGATGTGGATCGCCTCGGACTCCAGGTGGTCGAGGTGGTCGAGCGTGTACTCGTCGGGCAGCGCCCGCGCGGCGGTGGTGGTCATGTGTGCAACCCGCATTCGGTCTTGTCCTGGCCCGCCCAGCGGCCGGCTCTGGCGTCCTCGCCCTCGGCGACGGGGCGGGTGCAGGGTGCGCAGCCGATCGAGGCGTAGCCCTCCTGCCGCAACGGGTTGAGGAAGACCCCGTGCTCGGCGACGTAGCGGTCCACGTTGTCGTCGGTCCAGCCCGCGATCGGGTTGAGCTTGACCATGGCGCGCTTGTCGTCCCAGCCGACGATGCCGATGTCGGTGCGGGTCGGGGCGTCCACCCGACGCAAGCCGGTCACCCAGGCCTGGTGGGTGGAGAGCGCGCGGTTCAGCGGTTCGACCTTGCGCATCGCGCAGCACGAGTTCGGGTCGCGGTCGTGCAGCTTCTCGCCGTACTTGGCGTCCTGCTGCGGCACGGTGAGCAACGGCAGGATGGTCCGGATCTTGATCGGCAGCATGGCCTCGTAGGCGTCGCGCGTGCCGAGCGTCTCGACGAAGTGGTAGCCGGTGTCGAGGAAGAACACGTCGGCGTCCTTGAGGGTGGTGCCCACGAGGTGCACCAGCACCTCGTCGCCCATCGACGACGCGACCGTGAGCCGCTCGCCGAACGTCTCGTGCGCCCAGACCAGCGCCTGCCGCGCCAGCTCCACCCGAGCGAGGTATGCCGCGTCGGCGCCAGTCCCAGCGCCGCCGTCCGCCTCCAGTGCCGCGAACCGGGCAGCACCCTCGTCGGCCAGCCGGCGCAGTGCCTCCGGGGTGCGGGTGTCGGTCGTGGTGGTCATGACTGCCTCCTGCTCTGCAGCTCTTCTTCCTCGCGGACGCGGCCGGGGATCCGGGACGTGTCCAGGGCCGCCATCTGCACGGTGAAGACCCGGGCGCAGGCGTTGCAGCGCCAGGCACCCTGCGGCTCCTCGACGGGGCGCAGGTCCTCCTCGGCGCAGAACGGGCAGTAGTAGATGACGCTGGCGCGGGGGCTCTCGCTCATCGGAGGTCGTCCTCCTCTGCACGCTGGGCCCAGTGGGCGAACGACTCGGTGCCCTCGCGCTGCTCGAGGAAACGTCCGGCCAGTCGCTCGATGTACTCCGGCAGGTCCTCGGCGCGCACCTTGAGGGCCCGGGTCTTGCGGGCCAGCTGGGTCTCGGTGCCCAGCCCGCCGCCGAGGTGGACCTGGAAGATCTCCACGAGGTTGCCGTCGTCGTCGGTCTGCACCA
Source organism: Pedococcus bigeumensis (assembly GCF_006438965.1). Taxonomy (GTDB): domain Bacteria; phylum Actinomycetota; class Actinomycetes; order Actinomycetales; family Dermatophilaceae; genus Pedococcus; species Pedococcus bigeumensis_A. The sequence continues at coordinate 161,819 of NZ_RCZM01000002.1, read as the reverse complement.
TGCCCTTGAGACCGACGTCGGCCACCTGGGTGCGGGCGCAGGAGTTGGGGCAGCCGTTGATGTGGATCGAGAACGGCACGTCGAAGTCGGGCAGCCGACGCTCCATCTCGGCGATCACCGTGTGGGCCCGGGCCTTGGTCTCGACGAGGGCGAGCTTGCAGAACTCGATGCCGGTGCAGGCCATCAGCCCGCGCCGCCACTCGCTCGGCGCCGACGGCAGACCCGCGGCGGTGAGCCCCTCGGTCAGGGCTGCGACCTCCTTCTGGGGCACGTCGAGCACGAGCAGCTTCTGGTGGGCGGTGAGCCGCACCCGACCGGAGCCGTGCCGCGAGGCCAGCTCCGCGACGGCATACAGGGTGCTCCCGCTCACGCGGCCGGCGATGGGGGCGACGCCGACCCAGAAGTCGCCGTCCTGCTGGGCGTGCACGCCGACATGGTCGCGGCGGTGAGCAGACGGCGGTGGCGGCGCGGGCCCGTCGGTGAGGGCGCGCTCGAGGTACTCCTTCTCGAGCACCTCGCGGAACTTCTCCGGACCCCAGTCGGCCATCAGGAACTTCAGCCGGGCGCGGTTGCGCAGCCGCCGGTAGCCGTAGTCGCGGAAGATCGAGACGACGCCCTTCCAGACGTCGGGGATCTCGTCGAGACCGACCCACACGCCGAGGCGCTGGGCGAACATCGGGTTGGTGGACAGTCCCCCACCGACCCACACGTCGAACCCGGGACCGTGCTCGGGGTGCTCGACACCGACGAACGAGATGTCGTTGACCTCGTGGGCGACGTCGAGGCTCGGGCTGCCGGAGATGGCCGTCTTGAACTTGCGCGGCAGGTTGGAGAACTCGGGGCTGCCGATGTAGCGCTCCAGGATCTCGCGGACCGCCGGGGTGCCGTCGAGCACCTCGTCGGCGGCGATGCCGGCCACCGGTGACCCCAGGATGACGCGCGGGGTGTCGCCGCAGGCCTCGGCCGTGGTCAGGCCGACCGCCTCGAGCCGCGACCAGATCTCGGGGACGTCCTCGACGCGGATCCAGTGCAGCTGGATGTTCTGGCGGTCGGTGATGTCGGCGGTGTCGCGGGCGAACTCGGTGCTGATCTGGGCGACCGTGCGCAGCTGGTCGCCGTCGAGCGCTCCGCCGTCGCTGCGGACCCGCAGCATGAAGAACTCGGCGTCCAGCTCGCTCGGGTCCAGGGTGGCGGTCTTGCCGCCGTCGATGCCGGGCTTGCGCTGGGTGTACAGACCCCACCAGCGCATCCGCCCGCGCAGGTCCTCCCCCGAGATCGAGGCGAAGCCCTCCTTGGAGTAGACCTCCTCGATGCGAGCCCGGACGTTCAGGCCGTCATCGGCCTGCTTGAACTCCTCGTTCGCGTTCAGCGGGGTGCGGTCGCCGTCGGCCCAGGCGCCGGTGGCCTTGCCTGCCTGCCGCTGCGGCCTGGTCGGGGTCTGCGTCACCCAGCCATTGTGCCAACTGTGTTATGGATTGCATAACCGTCCATTATTCGACCGCAATCCCCACCAAACGTGTGGGTATGCCGGGTCCCGCACCATCGCCGCGAAAGCTGGGATCTCGGGCGTCAGCGGGCTGAGTTCGCCCGAGAGCTGGGATCTCGATGTGGCCCCGAACGCTATGCCAGCGAGATGAGGTCGAGGTAGTCCTGGCCCCAGTGGTCCTCGACACCGTCCGGCAGCAGCAGGATCCGCTCGGGCTCGAGCGCCTCGACGGCTCCCTCGTCGTGGGTCACGAGAACGACGGCGCCCTTGTAGGTGCGCAGCGCGCCGAGGATCTCCTCGCGCGACGCAGGGTCGAGGTTGTTGGTGGGTTCGTCGAGCAGCAGCACGTTGGCGCTGGAGACCACGAGCATCGCCAGCGACAGCCGGGTCTTCTCGCCACCCGACAGCACGTTGGCGGGCTTGTCGACGTCGTCACCGCTGAACAGGAACGACCCGAGGACCTTGCGGACCTCGGTCTCGCCGAACGAGTCCGGTGCCGCCGATTTCATGTTGGACAGCACACTGCGGGAGACGTCGAGGTTCTCGTGCTCCTGGGCGTAGTAGCCGAGCTTGAGGCCGTGCCCGGGCTCGACCTGCCCGGTGTCAGGGGTGTCGACGCCCGCGAGCATCCGCAGCAGGGTCGTCTTGCCGGCACCGTTGAGGCCCAGCACGACGACGCGTGACCCGCGGTCGATGGCGAGGTCGACGTCCGTGAAGACCTCCTGGCTGCCGTAGGACCGGGACAGCCCGGACGCCCGCAGCGGGGTGCGCCCGCACGGGGCGGGATCGGGGAACCGCAGTTTGGCCACCTTGTCGGAGGTCCGCTCCCCCTCGACACCGGCCATCAGCCGCTCGGCGCGCTTGATCATGTTCTGGGCGGCGACGGCCTTGGTGGCCTTGGCGCGCATCTTCTCGGCCTGCTCCATGAGGGCCGCGGCCTTCTTCGAGGCGTTGGCGTACTCGCGCTTGCGGGCCCGCTCGTCGGTCTCGCGCTGCTGGAGGTAGGGCTTCCAGCCGACGTTGTAGAGGTCGAGCTCGCAGCGGTTGGGGTCGAGGTGGAAGACCCGGTTGACGACGTCGTTGAGCAGGCCGACGTCGTGGCTGATCACCACCAGACCGCCCTGGTACCCCTTGAGGTAGTCACGCAGCCAGGCGATCGAGTCGGCGTCGAGGTGGTTGGTGGGCTCGTCGAGCAGCAGCGTGGCGGCACCGGAGAACAGGATGCGCGACAGCTCGACGCGGCGCCGCTGGCCACCGGACAGGGTGCCGAGCGGCTGGCCGAGCACCCGCTCCTCGAGCGACAGCGCACTGGCGATGGTGGCCGCCTCGGACTCCGCGGCATACCCGCCCTGGGCGGTGAACTCACCCTCGAGGCGCGAGTAGCGGCGCATCGCCTTGTCCCGCGTCTCGTCGTCGGCGCTGGCCATCGCGCCCTCGGCCTGGCGCATCTGGGTGATGATCCGGTCGAGGCCGCGGGCGGAGAGGATCCGGTCGCGGGCCAGGACGTGCAGGTCACCGGTGCGCGGGTCCTGCGGCAGGTAGCCCACCTCGCCGGTGGACGTCACCGAACCGGCGGCCGGCTGGCCCTGCCCGGCGAGCACCTTGGTCAGGGTGGTCTTTCCCGCGCCGTTGCGGCCGACGAGCCCGACGCGGTCGCCCGCGGCGATCCGGAACGTCGCACCGTCGAGCAGGAGCCTGGACCCAGCGCGCAGCTCGATCCCACTGGCGGCAATCACGACGGAACTCCAGACATCACAGACGAGGGGTGGGGGCGCTCCGATGAGTTGCGGATGCGCGGCTCAGGGGCTGAGATCACTAGTCTAACCAGCACAGTTGTCCAACCAGACCACCTGCACCGGGCGGTCCCGCCCATACCACCGCGGAGGCCAGATGAGCTTCAACGACGATGTCAAGATCGACACCTCGCAGGTCGGCTCCGGCGGCAGCGGCGGAGGCCCCGGCGGCGCGGTGGTCGGCGGCGGCATCGGCGGCATCATCCTGCTCATCATCGCGCTGATCTTCGGCATCAACCCGAGCGACCTACCTACCACCCCCGGCGGTGGCACGAGCGACCAGGGCCAGGTCCAGCCCGGTGGCACGGTCGACGGCTCGTCCTTCTCCGAGTGCAAGACCGGGGCGGACGCCAACAAGAACGACACCTGCCGGGCGATCGCCACCGTCAACTCGGTCAACGCCTTCTGGACCACCGAGCTGACGAAGTACAAGCGCGAGTACACGCCGGCCAAGGCGATCCTCTACGACGGCTCCACGCAGTCGGCCTGCGGGACGGCCAGCAACCAGGTCGGCCCGTTCTACTGCCCGTTGGACAAGCAGGTCTACCTCGACGTCAGCTTCTTCGACATCCTGTCGTCCCAGTTCGGGTCGAGCACCGGCGCGCTCGCCCAGGAGTACGTCGTCGCGCACGAGTACGGCCACCACGTCCAGGACATCCTCGGCCTGCTCGACCGTGCGCAGCAGGACCCGAAGGGTGAGCAGAGCGGTGGGGTGCGGGTGGAGCTGATGGCCGACTGCCTGGCCGGTGTGTGGGCCAACCACGCCTCGACCACCAAGGTGCAGAGCACCAACGGTGGCACCACGACGGCCCTCAAACCGCTGACCGACAAGGACATCAAGGACGCGCTCTCCGCGGCGTCGTCCGTCGGTGACGACTCCATCCAGGAGAAGACCCAGGGCCGGGCCAACCCGGACACCTGGACGCACGGGTCCTCGGCGGCCCGGCAGAAGTGGTTCACCACCGGCTACAAGTCCGGCGACCTCAACCAGTGCGACACCTTCAGCGTCGCGACCGTCGAGTAGGCCGCTCAGTCGTCGGATCCACCCGGGTGCGCCTTGTCCAGCTCCTGCAGGAGCCGGTGCGCCGCCAGCTCGACGTCCTTGTGCCGCCACTCCGCGGCGCGGTAGACGCAGGCGATGAGACCGCTGCGGTGGACCTTGGTGAAGTCGCCGTAGGCGAAGGCGTGCCGCGCCTTGGTCTCGTCGTTGGCGCCCTCGGTGAGCCCGAGGAACCACTGGGGGTACTCCTCCCACCCGTGATCCTCGAGGAACGCGTTCTCGCTGTCCGCGTCGGGCTGCACGGCGCCCCATTCGCTGTCGAGCACGACCTTGCCGGCCCTGATCAGGTCGCGACAGTGCCGCACTGCTGCTCGGTTGACCTTGTACTTCGCCATGCCGCCCATCATGCGACAGGTCAGTCCTCGATGGTCACCCGAACTGCTCGACCCCGCTTGAGGGCCTCCTCGAGGACTGCACGCCTCGGGTCCGGCAGGTCGTAGAGCTCGCGACGCGGCAGCGCGTCGAGGTGGGCCAGCCGCGGGTCGTCGAGGACGGCGCGGACCAGGGCCTTGTCGCCACCGGCGACCAGACCATGAGGTATGCCGCGCGGCAGGATCCGCAGCGTGTGCTCCACGACTGCGCGCACCAGCTCGTCGGCCTGGTTGCCGCGGCGCCGGGCGAACCGCTGCTGGGACCAGCCGCCGGCGGCCGTGCGCGACAGCACGTGCCGCTTGCCGACCTTGGACTCGGTGAACGCGGCCCCGCGGGCCAGCCCCACGGCATACCCGCCGCGGCGGATGAGCAGCACACCCAACGGGTCGTGGGGAAACTCCTCACGCCCCGTGACCCGCTGCGGCGCCTGGGAGTCGGCGTTGTTGGCGGCGAACCGCTCCAGCCACCCGGGCAGGCGTTCGGGTGAGACCTCGACGACGCGCAGCCGCGGACCGTCCGGCCCGGGAGTCCCCTGCTGGTGGGGGCCCTGCTTGCGAGAACTCAGAGGTTGAAGCCGAGGGCGCGCAGCTGCTCGCGGCCGTCATCGGTGATCTTGTCGGGGCCCCACGGCGGCATCCACACCCAGTTGACGCGGTAGGACGCGACGAGGCCCTCGAGGGCCTGCTGGGTCTGGTCCTCGATGACGTCGGTCAGCGGGCAGGCCGCGGAGGTGAGCGTCATGTCGAGGACGGCGTGCTTCTGCGCATCGACGGTGATGCCGTAGACCAGGCCGAGGTCGACGACGTTGATCCCGAGCTCGGGGTCGACGACGTCGCGCATGGCCTCTTCGACGTCCGCGACGTTGGGGGTGGCTGTGGTCGTCTCACTCATGACTTGTCCTTGCTGGTTGTGTCGATGCCTGCCTGGTGCAACGCGTCGGTGAAGGCCATCCATCCCAGCAGAGCACACTTCACCCGCGCTGGGTACTTGCTCACGCCTGCAAAGGCGACGCCGTCACCGATGACGTCCTCGTCACCGGGGTCGGCGCCCTTCGAGGTCAGCATGCTGCGCATTGCCTCATGGGTCGTCATCGCCTCGGCGACGGTGTGCCCGATGACCTCGTCGGCCAGCACGCTCGTGGACGCGGTGGAGATGGAACAGCCGAGCGCGTCGTAGGAGATGTCCTTGACTACAGCATCGGCGCCGCTGCCCTCCACGTGGACGCGCAACGTCACCTCGTCGCCACAGGTGGGGTTGACGTGGTGCACCTCGGCGCCGAACGGCTCGCGCAGGCCGGCGTGGAGGGGGCGCTTGGAGTGCTCGAGGATGAGCTCCTGGTAGAGGTCCATCAGCTGGCCACCCCGAAGATCTCGGGGACGCGGTCAAGGGCGTCCAGCATGGTGTCGACCTCGGCGGGCGTGTTGTAGGCCGCGAGGGTGGCCCGCGTCGTGGCGGTCACGCCCATCCGGCGGTGCAGCGGCCAGGCGCAGTGGTGGCCCACCCGGACGGCGACGCCCTGGTCGTCGAGCACCTGCCCGACGTCGTGGGCGTGCACGCCCTGCACGTCGAAGGCGACCGCGCCGACGCGGTCGACCGCTTCAGCAGGACCGACGATGCGGACCCACGGCCGCTGGGCCAGACCGGCCAGCAGCCGCTCGGTGAGCGCGTGCTCGTGGGCGGCGATGCGATCGAGACCGAGCTCGTCGAGGTAGTCGATGGCGGCACCGAGTCCGACGGCCTGCGCCGAGTTCGGCGAGCCGGCCTCGAACCGCTGCGGCGGCGGCGCGTAGGTCGTCGCCTCCATGCGCACGGTCTCGATCATCGAGCCGCCTGTGATGAACGGCGGCATGGCGTGCAGCAGCTCGTTGCGGCCCCACAGCACGCCGACACCGGTCGGCCCGAACATCTTGTGGCCGGAGAAGGCGGCGAAGTCGACGCCCAGGTCCGTCACGTCGAGCGCGAGGTGCGGCGCCGACTGGCAGGCGTCGAGCACGGTCACGGCACCGACGGCCCGGGCGGCGGCGGCGAGCTCGCGGACCGGGTTGACGGTGCCGAGCACGTTGGAGACGTGGGTGAACGCGAAGACCTTGGTGCGTTCGGTGAGCAGCTCGCCGAGCGCCGGGCCGTGCACGCCGTCGACGTCGAGGCGACCCTCGTCGGTGACGCCGACCCAGCGGAGCGTGGCCCCGGTGCGCCGGGCGAGCTCCTGCCACGGCACGAGGTTGGCGTGGTGCTCCATCTCGGTGATGAGGATCTCGTCACCCTCACCGAGGTCGAGCCGCGGGTCCTTCGGCTGTCCTGCAACGGAGTTCGAAAAGGCATAGGCCACCAGGTTGAGCGACTCGGTGGCGTTCTTGGTGAACACCACCTCCTCGTCCGCTCCCCCGACAAACCGCGCAGCCTTCGCCCGCGCGCCTTCGTAGGCGTCGGTGGCTTCCTCGCTCAGCTGGTGCGCACCGCGGTGCACGGCACTGTTGACCTGCTCGCTGAAGGCACGCTCGACGTCGAGCGCACCGGCATACCGCTGCGAAGTGGCACCGGAGTCGAGGTAGACCAGCGGCTTCCCGTCGCGGACGGTGCGCGACAGGATCGGGAAACCGGCCCGGATGCGGGCCAGCTCCCCGTCGCTGAAGGTCGTTGCACTCATCGGGTATACCGCGTGGCTGGGTCGGGCGCTCAGGCCTGGGTGGCGAGGTAGCGGTCGTAGCCCTCGGCCTCGAGGCGGTCGGCCAGCTCCGGGCCACCCTCCTCGACGATCTTGCCGTCGACGAAGACGTGCACGAAGTCGGGCTTGATGTAGCGCAGGATCCGCGTGTAGTGCGTGATCAGCAGGACGCCGACCTCGCTGCTGTCCTTGGCGCGGTTGACGCCCTCGGAGACGACGCGCAGGGCGTCGACGTCCAGGCCGGAGTCGGTCTCGTCGAGGATCGCGATCTTCGGCTTGAGCAGCTCCATCTGGAGGATCTCGTGGCGCTTCTTCTCGCCACCGGAGAAGCCCTCGTTGACGTTGCGCTCGGCGAAGGTCGGGTCCATCCGCAGCGCCTCCATGGCGCCCTTCATGTCCTTGACCCAGTGGCGCAGCTTGGGAGCCTGGCCGTCGATGGCGGTCTTGGCGGTGCGCAGGAAGTTGCTGACCGTGACACCGGGGACCTCGACGGGGTACTGCATCGCGAGGAAGAGGCCCGCCCGGGCGCGCTCGTCGACCTTCATCGCCAGTACGTCCTCACCGTCGAGGGTGACGGTGCCGCCGGTGACGGTGTACTTGGGGTGACCCGCGATCGAGTAGGCCAGTGTGGACTTGCCCGAACCGTTGGGGCCCATGATCGCGTGCGTCTCGCCGGACTTCACGGTGAGGTCGACCCCGCGCAGGATCTCCTTGGTGCCGTCCTCGACGTCAACGGTGACGGTCAGGCCACGAATCTCAAGTGTTGCCATGGTTACTCGTTCCTCAATGTCTGTTCGGAAGTTCAGCTGTTCGGAATGTTGTCGTTCGAACGTCAGGCGTTCAGTGGGGTCGTGCCGACGTAGACGTCGCCGTCCTCGACCTTGACCGGGTAGACGTCGATGGGTGCCGTGGCCGGCGGACCGGACGGCTCGCCGGTGCGCACGTCGAAGCGCGAGCCGTGCAGCCAGCACTCGAGCGTGGTGCCTTCGAGCTCACCTTCGGAGAGCGAGACGTTGGCGTGGCTGCAGGTGTCGTCGACCGCGTAGAGGTCGCCCTCGCGGGTGCGCACGATGGCCACGACGTGTCCGAAGATGTCGGCGGCCGCCGCGCCCACAGCGGGCAGCTCGTCGACCCGGCAGACGCGCACGAAGTCGACGTCGTCGGTCACGGTCTCGGGGACGGCGCTCACGCGACGTCCTCGATCGCCCCGATGCCGGGGACCGCGCCGAGCTCGGCGTCGATGACCTCCATCAGGTGGTCCGAGACCTCAGGCACGCCGATCCGGGCGACGATGCTGGCGAAGAAGCCGCGCACCACCAACCGGCGGGCGACGTCCTCGGGGATGCCGCGGGCCTGCAGGTAGAACAGCTGCTCGTCGTCGAAGCGGCCCGTCGCCGACGCGTGGCCGGCCCCGACGATCTCGCCGGTCTCGATCTCGAGGTTCGGGATCGAGTCGGCGCGGCCACCCTCGGTGAGCACCAGGTTGCGGTTGAGCTCGTAGGTGTCGGTGCCCTCGGCGCTGGCGCGGATGAGCACGTCACCCACCCAGACCGTGTGGGCGGTGTCGCCCTGGAGGGCGCCCTTGTACTCGACGTTGGAGTGGCAGTGCGGCGCCTCGTGGTCGACGAACAGCCGGTGCTCCTGGTGCTGACCGGCGTCGGCGAAGTAGACGCCGAGGCCCTCGAAGGACCCGCCGGGACCCGAGTAGCGGGCGTTCGTCGAGACCCGGACGACCTTGCCGCCGAGGGTCACGGCGATGTGGCGCAACCGTGCGTCGCGACCGATGAGGGCGTCGTTCTGGGTGACGTGGTGGGCGTCGTCGTCCCACTCCTGCACCGTGACGAAGGTGAGCTCGGCGCCGTCGCCGACCTTGATCTCGACGTTGGCGGCACACTCGGCCGAGCCGCGGTGCGTGAGCACGACGGTGGCTTTGCTGTGGTGCCCCGCGTCGATGACCAGGTGGCCGTTGACCCGGGCCAGGTCGGTCGCGGTGATGGTGATCCGCACCGGCTCGGCGAGCTCGGCCTCGGCCGGGATGCTCACCAGCGTGGCCTTGGCCTCGCCGGCCCACGCGACCGCGGCGACGCGGTCAGCGGGCACCAGCACGCCGGCAGCCTTGGGGTCCACCAGCGAGGTGGTCACCTCGGCCGGGGCCTGGATGTCGACGGTGACCTTGTCGGTCTGGGTCGGCGCGACGTGGAAGAGCGCGGACAACCGGTCCACCGGGGTGAACCGCCACGCCTCCTCTCGGCCACCGGGGACGGCGAAGTCGTCCACGGCATACGAGGTCTTGCGCTCGGCCCGCGACTGGTCGGGGACGAAGGCGGCGGCGGAGTCCGAATGGGACCCTGCCGGCGCCTCGGGGTTCTTCTGGGCCAGCAGGCTCAACCTACGGCTCCTTCCATCTGAAGCTCGATCAGGCGGTTGAGCTCGAGGGCGTACTCCATGGGCAGCTCACGCGCGATGGGCTCGACGAACCCGCGCACGATCATGGCCATGGCCTCTTCCTCGGTCATCCCGCGGGACATGAGGTAGAACATCTGGTCCTCGGACACCTTGGAGACGGTGGCCTCGTGGCCCATCGTCACGTCGTCCTCGCGGATGTCGACGTAGGGGTAGGTGTCGGAGCGGCTGATCGTGTCGACCAGCAGGGCGTCGCAGACCACGCTCGAGCGGGAGCCGTGGGCGCCCTCGAGGATCTGCACGAGTCCGCGGTAGGACGTGCGCCCGCCGCCGCGTGCCACCGACTTGGAGACGATGGTCGAGGAGGTGTTGGGAGCGGCGTGCACCATCTTGGCGCCGGCGTCCTGGTGCTGGCCCTCGCCAGCGAAGGCGATGGACAGCGTCTCGCCCCTGGCGTGCTCGCCGAGGAGGAAGACGGCCGGGTACTTCATGGTGACCTTGGAGCCGATGTTGCCGTCGATCCACTCCATCGTCGCGCCCTCGGCAGCGGTCGCCCGCTTGGTGACGAGGTTGTAGACGTTGTTGGACCAGTTCTGGATGGTCGTGTAGCGAACGCGGGCGTTCTTCTTCACGATGATCTCGACGACCGCGGAGTGCAGCGAGTCCGACTTGTAGATCGGCGCGGTGCAGCCCTCGACGTAGTGCACGTAGGAGCCCTCGTCAGCGATGATCAGGGTGCGCTCGAACTGGCCCATGTTCTCGGTGTTGATCCGGAAGTAGGCCTGCAGCGGGATGTCCACGTGGACGCCCGGCGGGATGTAGATGAACGAGCCACCCGACCAGACGGCCGTGTTGAGCGCGGCGAACTTGTTGTCACCGGCGGGGATGACGCTCGCGAAGTACTCGCGGAACAGGTCCTCGTGCTCGCGCAGGCCCGTGTCGGTGTCGACGAAGATGACACCCTTCTCCTCCAGGTCCTCGCGGATCTGGTGGTAGACGACCTCGGACTCGTACTGGGCGGCCACACCGGAGACCAGCCGCTGCTTCTCCGCCTCGGGGATGCCGAGCCGGTCATAGGTGTTCTTGATGTCCTCGGGGAGCTCGTCCCACGTGGTGGCCTGCTTCTCGGTGGACTTCACGAAGTACTTGATGTTCTGGAAGTCGATGCCGGTGAGGTCGGAGCCCCAGTTGGGCATCGGCTTCTTGCCGAACAGGCGCAGCGACTTCAGGCGCAGGTCGAGCATCCACTGCGGCTCGTTCTTGCGCGTGGAGATGTCGCGCACGACGTCCTCGTTGAGGCCACGCTTGGCGGTCGCGCCAGCGGAGTCGCTGTCGGACCAGCCGTACTCGTAGCGGCCCAGGTCCTTCAGACCGGGGTTGCGCTCCTCGATGTTGGTGCTCATCGCGTGGACCCTTCTGTTGGTGAAACAGCAGTGGTGGTGACAGGGGTGGTGGTGACAGAGGTGGGGGTGGTGCTGGGTGCAGCGCTCGCACCGGCAACGGTGCTGGTGGGGATGCCAGTGCTGGTCGGAACAAAGGTCGTGCACACGTGGTCGCCGTGGGCGAGGGTCGCCAGGCGCTGCACGTGCACCCCGAGCAGGCGCGAGAACGCATCTGTCTCAGCGTCACAGAACTGCGGAAATTCCCGAGCCGCGTGCTGGACGGGGCAGTGCCCCTGACAGAGCTGTATGCCGGTGAACGGGCTCGTGGAGCCCGGCTCACCCACCGGGCGGGCCGAGGCGGCGAAGCCGTCCCGCGTCAGGGCGCCGACCAGGGCGTCAACACGAGCGGCGGTGCCGGTGCCGGCGGCAGCCAGCTCCGCGGCATACCGGCCCTCGAGCTCGGCGACGCGGGACTCGGCGAACCGGCGCACGGCGCCCTCGCCGGACTCCTGCGAGATGAACCGCAGGGCCTCGGTGGCGAGGTGGTCGTAGTCGGACTCGAGGCCCTGGTGGCCAGCGTCGCTGAGCACGAACGAGCGTGCCGGACGGCCGCGGCCGCGGACACTGGAGGCCACCTCGTGCGCGGCGATGAGGCCGGCGTCCTCGAGGTTCTCCAGGTGACGGCGCACGGCGGGGGCAGTAAGGCCGAGGTCCAGGGCCAGCGTCGCGGCCGTGATCGGGCCCCGCTCGCTGATCACCTGGAGGATCCGGTCGCGGGTGCGCGACTCAAGGGCCGCGGGGGCCACCTGAGTCGTCGCAGACGCTGCCGGGATATTCACAACGTCGATGTTACGTAAATACCCCGCACCGTGGAAAGCAAGGTGAGCCTAACCACGATGACCGGCCCGTCGAGCGTCAGCTGAGCAGGCCGCGCTCTCGGGCCACGGCCACCGCCTCGCCGCGACCGGTCACCCCGAGCTTGGCGATGATGTTGGACACGTGCACGCTGGCCGTCTTGGCGCTGATGAACAGCTGGGTGCCGATCTGCCGGTTGCTGCGGCCGAGGGCGACCAGGGCGAGGATCTCCGCCTCGCGGGTGGTCAGCGACTCCCCCTGCCGGGACGCTGCCCTGGGGGTGGAGCGGACTCCCCCGCCGAGCCGGATCTCGGCCCGCAGCGGCTCGGCGCCGAGCCGCTGGGCGACCTCGAGCGCGGCCTTGAGCTCGTCCGAGCCCCGCGGGTCGCCGGTCGACTTGAGGATCATGCCGAGGCGGGCCCGCGATCGGGCCGTCTCGTAGGGGTGGCCGTAGGCGTCGAACGCGTCGACTGCGGCCTGCCATGCCTCGACGAGCGGCGCGGGGTCGACGTCCGCTCCGCCGAGCCACTCGAGGCGAAGGCCTTCGGCCTTGGCCCGCGCCCGCCAGGCGGTCGACTCGGGCCCGTCGTTGCCGGGCCGGGAGGTGGCGCGGTCCCAGACCTGCCCCGCGGACTCGACGAGCTCGGGACCGCGCGCCAGGAGCGCGGCTCGCTCGGACGTCGGGACCCGCTGGATGTGGCTGCCCAGCTGCCCGAGCAGCAGCGCATCGAGGCGCAGCTGCCCCTGGAACAGGGGGTACCAGATCCGGTTCAGCGCATCGACGACCTCGTCGTGCACCTTGATCGCGGACGCGAGGTCGTCGGCGTGGCCGTAGAGGTCGATGGCCGCGCTGCCGACCAGCAGCGGCACGAGCCCCTCCTGCTCCCACCACGGTCGCGACACCTCGAGTCCCACCACCGCGGAGAAGTCGCCCTGGGCTGCGGCGACGTACATGCTGGCGCCCATCAGCAGGGACCGGGCCGGCTCGGGCGGAACCTCTCGGGTGACGTCGAGGATTTCCAGGGCCTCTGGCCATCGGCCACGCTCGTAGGCGGCGATCCCGGCGAGCAGCCTCCCGTCGAAGGCGTAGGGAGCCCACGGTCGACCTGCGCCACGGGCGCGCTCGACACCGCGCCGATAGACGTCGACCGCCTCGTCGAGCCGGCCGGCACGGTGGTGCAGCCAGCCGAGGTGGTGGTAGGCCCGGACCTCGGCCGGGTCACCCGGGTTACGGGATGCGGCGATGATCCGCTCCAGGGTCGCTCGAGAGGTCTCCGGATCGCCGGCGCGTTCGAGGATGCGCGCCTCGACCACCCGGACCTCGTCAGCCACGTCGTGGAGTCCGGCGGCCTCGGCCGCCGCGACCGACTCGTCGACAGCAGCGATGGCCTCGCCGTCGCGGCCCCGGTCGGCGAGTGCCTGCACCTTGGCCGCGAGCAACCGGGCCCGGATCTGGGGGTGGTCGCCCTCGGCGCCGTCCAGCAGCCCGAGACCCTCCTTGGTCGCCGCGAGCGTGTCGAGGGTGCTCTCGGTGATCCGGGCGGTCGTCGCCAGGGCGGCCAACAGCTCGGCCCGACCAGCAGGGGCGGCGCCTGCCGCACGCCGGGCCAGGCGGTCCTCGAGCAGCTCGAGGGCCTTGAGGACGCGACCGACGGCAGTGGCGGCCGTGGCGGCGCGGAGGGTGACCGCGTCGACGTCGGGGTCGGTCTCGGGCATCAGGGCCAGGGCATTCTTGAAGTGCCGGAAGGCCTCTTCGGGACCGGCCATCCGCATGGCGGAGTCACCGGCCTTCACGCTGGCCTCACGGGCCTGCTCGCGCTGCCCCGCAGACGTCGCGTGGCGGGCCAGCTCGGCCCAGGTGCCGAGCGAGCGGTCGTCAGCCAGCGCCGCGGCATACCTCTCGTGGGCGCGCACCCGCTCCCCCGGCAGCAGGTCGTCGTAGACCGTCTCGCCCAGCAGCGCGTGTCGGAAGGCGTAGCCGCCGCTGTCGGTGGGGACCAGCACGTGGTGCTCGACGGCGTCACGCAGGCCGGCGTCGAGCTCGGCCTCGCCGAGACCGGCCACCGCCGCCAGCAGGCGGTGCGACACGTGGCGACCGGCCGCGGAGGCGACCCTGACGACGTGCTGCCCCGACGTGTCGAGCTGGTCGAAGCGCACCAGCAGGAGGCGGGACAGGTCCTCGGCCAGGCCGGAACCGCCGAGGGCGGTCGCGGCCACCAGCTCCTCGGCGAAGAACGCGTTGCCCTCGGCCCGCTCGACCACCTGGCGGACCTGCGCCTCGGGGAGCGGCTGGGTCTGCAGCCCGCGGACCAGCTGGCGCACGGCGCCGTCGGCGAGGGGGGTGAGGTCGAGGCGCTCGACCTCGGCCAGCCGGGACCAGTGGGCGAGGGTGGTCCGCAGCGGGTGGCGGCGGTGCAGGTCGTCGCTGCGGTAGGACGCGAGGATGCTCACCCGGCGCGAGAAGCCGCGGGTGAACAGGAGGGTCAGCAGGTCGCGGGAGGACTGGTCGGCCCAGTGGACGTCCTCGACCACGAGCAGGATCGGCGACTCGGAGGCCAAGTCGTCCAGCGCTGCATGGACGGCCTCGACGAGGTCACCGCGGTCGACCACCGCGTCGGCGGGGTCGTCGGGGTTGGGTTCGGCGCGACGCGACGGCACGAGGCGCGACAGCCCTGGGTGGGCCTTCAGGACGCGGTCGAGGACCTCTGGCGAGGTGCTCTCGAGACGTCCGAGGACCTCGATGAACGGGAGGTAGGGCAGCGACTGACCAGCCTCACCCAGGCAGTGCCCGACCAGGACGGTCCAGTCCTGCGCCCGGGCCCGGGCCGCGACCTCGGACAGGATGCGGGTCTTGCCGATGCCCGCGTCGCCAGAGAGCAGCACCATGCCGGTGCCTGCCGCCCCGTCGATGCCCAGGAGGTCGGCGAGGCGAGCTGCCTCGTCGTCACGCCCGACGAACAACCCGGCTGCCGAACGCTCGAAACCCACGGCACCGATTATGTCGGAGTGGTCCGACACGGTGTCGTGGGTTTCGACGTCCGGCGCGGTCGCCGGTGCGATCGCCGTCCTGGTCGTTGTCGCCGACGTGGTCGCGGTTCTGGTTGCTGTCGTGGTCGCCATGGTGGCGGCCGCGGTCAGGCGACGCGTGCTGCGCCGGTGCGAGCGGTGCCCCGACCGTGCCGGTGCGGGTGGATGACCCGACCGAGCGCGGTGCGGATGGCGTGGCCGTGGTGACGTGCCGGGCCGGCGGTGGCCAGGCCGTGCGACAGGTTCTCGGTGCGCCAGGCAACCTCTGCGGCGACGAACAGCGGGTCTGCGTTGATGCTCATGATGTGCTCCTTCTGGTGGTGGTGACTTAAACCTGACCGCCTAAGGCAGGCGGTGACATGGGGCGTCTGCCCTATCTGCGCCGGCTGCCCCCTCAGGGGGCCTTAGACAGGTCGCGGGGTGTGCCGGGCCGGGCGTCCGAGCGGCCGCGGCAGGTGCCAGCCGAGGCGCCTGCGCGGACGACGGGTGCGGTGGCTGGCGAGGTTGGCGCCGGACAGGCTCTCCTGCTTCCACTGCTGCTCGGCGAGGACGATGTACGGGTGGGCGGTGATGCTCATGGCCTTGCTCCTTCGTGCGGTGGTGTCCTGTTGTGCGGATGCCTTCACAGTTCGCCTCTGAGGCACCCCCGGACATGGGGAAGTCGCCCACTCCTGCACCCTCGCGACCCGGTCTGAGGTGCCCCGGCCCGCCTCAGGGCGGGAGTCACCCCGGACCTAGACTCAGCGCGTGCCACCAGCCGTCCTCGTCTCCGGTCTCGCCAAGCGCTACGGCGGTGTGGTGGCCCTCGACGGCGCCTCCTGGCAGGCCGAGCTCGGCTCCGTCACTGCCGTCCTCGGGCCCAACGGCGCGGGCAAGACGACGATGGTCGAGTGCTGCGAGGGGCTTCGTCGCCCCGACGGTGGTCAGGTGCGCGTCCTGGGCACCGACCCGTGGAACGCCGGCCCGGCCCACCGCGCCCGCGTCGGCGTGATGCTCCAGGACGGGGGGCTGCCCGCCTCCGCCCGTCCCGTGCGGCTGCTGCGCCACCTCTCCTCGATGTATGCCGCGCCGGCGCCGCTCCTGCCGCTGGTCGAGCGGCTGGGGATCGACGAGTTCGCAGGCACCTCCGTGCGCAGGCTGTCGGGTGGCCAGCGCCAGCGTGTCGCCCTGGCAGCCGCCCTCGTGGGTCGTCCCGAGGTCGCCTTCCTCGACGAGCCGAGCGCGGGCCTCGACCCGCATGCCCGCCTCGACGTCTGGGAGCTGGTGCGGTCGCTCGCCGACGACGGCGCCGCGGTGGTCCTCACCACCCACTCCTTCGAGGAGGCGGAACGGCTGGCCGACCACCTCGTCGTGGTCGCCGCCGGCGCCGTGGTCGCCCAGGGTTCGCTGGCCGACGTCACCGGTGGTGACCGGCTCGAGGACCGCTACTTCGCCCTCACCCGGAAGTCGGTCGCATGACCGCCGACGCCACCCCCGCCAACGCGACGCCCACCAACCCGTCGCACAGTGCCCGTTCCGGTCCGGCGTCCCCATCTGCGCGGGTGCTGGCCCAGGCCAGGTTCGAGGCGGCGACCCTGTTGCGCAACGGTGAGCAGCTGCTCGTGGCCGTGCTGCTTCCCGCCGCCGTCCTCGTCGGACTGGTGCACGCCGAGGCCATCTCGCTGGGCGACGGACGTCGGGTGGACCTCGCGGTCCCGGGCGTCCTCGCCCTGTGCGTCATCTCCTCGGCGTTCACCGGTCAGGCCATCTCGACCGGCTTCGACCGCCGCTACGGCGTGCTGCGGCTGCTCGGGGTCACTCCCCTCGGTCGCACCGGGCTGGTGCTGGCCAAGGCGGTCGCGGTGCTCTCGGTCATCGCGGTGCAGCTGGTGGTCATCGGTGCGCTGGGCGCGGCGCTCGGCTGGGAGCCGGCACTGCGCGGCATACCCGCTGCGCTGGTCGCCCTGGTGCTGGGCACGTGGGCCTTCGCGGCCCTGGCCCTGCTGCTCGGGGGCACCCTGCGCGCCGAAGGGGTGCTGGCCGTGGCCAACCTCCTGTGGGTCGCGCTGCTGGCCCTCGGCGGGGTCGTCATCGCGGGCACCGAGCTGCCTGACCGGTTCGCCGCCGTGGTGGGCCTGCTGCCATCGGCCGCCCTCGGTGACAGCCTGCGCGCCGCACTGGTCGAAGGCCGTGTCCTGCCCGGAGCCTGGCTGGTCATGACGGTGTGGGCACTCGTCGCGACGGTGCTGGCCCGACGGTTCTTCCGCTGGAGCGACTGACCCCTCGCGCCCGCCTTGGTCCAGCACACGACCGTCACGACGGCGAGCAGGCCCACCAGCCACCACGGCCGCGAAGTCACGACAGCCACCACCAGCAGCGCCGCGTAGCCCGCCGCGACCCCCGCCCGCCACGTGTTGCTCTCCATGGGTCCAGTCAGCCAGCCCACGACTCGGGACACCATGAGGGGACTCCCCCAACCGCGTCAGGGTCCACCCTGAGTCGTACCCTCGTTGCCGTGACCGCAGCACCCGACTCGACCACCCCGACGGCCGCGCCAGTGGCCCCCGCCGGACGGGTGTGGCTGCCCCGGATCCTGCTGGCCAACCTCGTCGTCGAGGTGCTCATCGTCGTGACCGGCGGGTTGGTCCGGCTGACCGGCAGTGGCCTGGGCTGCCCGACCTGGCCGCAGTGCGTCCCCGGCTCCTACACCCCGGTGCCCCACCAGGCCGAGGGGTGGCACCGCTACATCGAGTTCGGCAACCGCACCCTCACCAGCGTGGTGAGCATCGCCGCGATCGCCACCGTGTATGCCGTGTGGCGCTGGGCAGCCCGACGGCGCGACCTGCTGGTCCCCGCCCTGGTCGTCCTCGGCGGCGTCGCGGTGCAGGCCGTCCTGGGTGGGATCACGGTCCGGACGGGTCTGAACCCCTACACCGTCTCGGCCCACTTCCTGGTGTCGATGTGCCTGGTGACCGCCGCGGCATACCTCGTGTTCCGCGCCCAGGAGGGCGAGGGCGCGCGCGACCTGACGGTCCACCCGCTCGTCGAGCGGCTCGGGTGGGTCACCTGCGCCGCCGCCGCCGTGGTGCTCGCGCTCGGCACCGTCGTGACCGGATCCGGTCCGCACTCGGGCGACGCGGACGAGCCGGCGAGGTTCGGCTTCGACCCCCGGACCATCTCCTGGCTGCACGCCGACGCGGTGATGCTCTTCGTGGGGCTGGTCGTCGCCGTCTGGATCGCGAGCCGGCTGACCGGTAGCTCTCCTGCTGCGGGCCGGGCCTGGGCAGCGGTTTTCGCGGTCACGATCGCCCAGGGGCTGGTGGGCTACACGCAGTACTTCACCGGACTGCCGTGGGCAGTCGTGCTGGTCCACATGTTCCTGGCAACGCTGCTCGTCGTCGCGCTCACCCGGGCCATGGTCCGGCTCCGCGCCGGCACTGACGACCACTGACGGGCGTTTGCGGCATTGCACAAGCGCTCTTGTGCAATGCTCATTGTGCAATTAGTCTTGTGCACATGCCCGCCACACCACGCCCCGGCGTCCGCACCGTCACCGACGCGAAGGCCCTCTCCGCGATGGCCAACCCGTTCCGCTCGCGGATGATGGACGCCCTCAAGGTCGACGGTCCGTCCACCGCCTCCGCCCTCGCCACCCGAACGGGGCAGGCCGTCGGCAGCGCCAGCCACCACCTCAAGGTCCTGCACGAGGCCGGTCTGGTCGAAGAGGCTCCCGAGCTGGCCAAGGACCGCCGCGAACGCTGGTGGCGCCTGGTCGACCCCGGCACCCGATGGTCACGTGCCGACTTCGCCGACGACACCGCCGCCGTCACTGCGGCCTATGCCGCAGAGGCGCTGACCGTGCAGCGACAGTTCGAGCGGACCCGCGACTGGAACGCGAACGCGGCCTCGGCCCCCGAGTGGGACGCCGTGTCGTTCGCCACGCAGAACTGGATGCACCTCTCCCCCGACGAGCTCCAGCAGGTCGCCGACGAGATGGTCGATGTCCTGATGCGGTGGTCCCGGCGCGAGGTGCCCGATGACGGCGTCGAGCGCGAGCCCGTGTTCGTCTTCGCCCGAGGGTTCCCGGCCCAGCCATGACGACCCCCACCACACCGGTTGCCCCGCCTCCCCCACTGGCCCGCAACCGGAACTTCAGCCTGCTCTGGTTCGGCGAAGGCGTCAGCGTCCTCGGCAACGCCACCACCTCGGTCCTGCTCCCCCTCCTGGCGGTCGTCGGCTTCGACGCCGGCCCGGGGTGGATGGGTGCACTCACGGCGGCGGCGTGGGTGCCGTGGCTCCTGATCGGCCTCCCCGCCGGGGCATGGGTCGACCGCCTCCCCGCGAGACGGGTCATGATCCTCAGCGACCTGGCCGCTGCCGTCACGCTCGCGAGCGTCCCCGTCGCCTGGGCCCTCGACCTCCTGACGCTGCCGCACCTGGCTGTGGCTGCGTTCTGCAACGGCGTGTGCACCGTCTTCTTCCGGGCCGCCTATCCCGGGCTGGTCCGCCAGGTCGCGCCGCGTGAGCAGCAGGAGTCAGCGTTCGCCCGGCTGTTCGGCACCGAGTCGGCGATGCAAGTGGCCGGGCCCGGTGTCGGTGGCCTGATGGCGCAGCTCGCCTCGGCCGCCGGGGGCCTGCTCGTGGATGCCGTCACCTTCCTCGTCTCGGCCCTCTGCCTGTGGCGGCTCAGGCTGCCGGCGTCGGCAGCGCTGCCGGCGTCGGCAGCGCCGCCGGCGTCGGCAATGCCGGACCCGGACGTGGAGGTGGGGACCGTCGCGACGGTGGCACCGCTGCACCAGCGAATCCGTGAGGGCATCGACTACATCCGCCACGACCGGCTCTTGCGGTTCTTCACGCTCATGGGCGGTGTCAGCAACTTCGGGCTCACGGGTTACAGCGCGCTGCTCGTCCTGTTCCTCGTCCGCGAGGTCCACCTGTCCTCGGGCGGGGTCGGACTCGCCCTGGCGGTCGGCTCGGTCGGAGGTGTCGTCGGTGCCAGCATCGCCACCTGGGTGTCGCGTCGCCTCGGTTCCGCACGAGCACTCCTTGCCCTGCAGCTGCTGGCCGGCCCGCCCGCTCTGCTCGTGCCGCTGGGTGCGCCGGGGCCAGGCCTGGTGGCGATGGTCGCCGGGATGCTGCTGGTCGGCATCGGCGTGGTCGCGGGCAACATCGTGCGCGGTGCCTGGCGCAACCGGTACGTCCCAGAGCACATGGTCGCCCGACAGGTCACCACGGCCCAGGTGGTCAACTTCGGGACGATGCCGCTGGCGGGTGTCGTGGCCGGGGTGATGGGGACCCAGCTCGGCCTGCGCCCCACGATCGCGGTGATGGCGGCCATCCACGTGCTCGCGTGCGTGTCGATGTTCTGGAGCCCGCTGCGCGGGTTGCGTGAGATGCCCGGTCCTGCCACGGACGAATCCAACCCGGTGACCGGGGCGACCGAGGCGAACCTCAGCGCGTGAAGATCGGCAGGTAGACCAGCGGGTCGATCGCCACACCCAGGAAGAGGATGCCGACGTAGGTGATCGAGAAGTGGAACAGCCGCATCGGCTTGAGCACCTGCGGGCCCGCTCCGGTCTTGGCAACGCGCAGCAGTCGGTGCGCCTCGAGGAGGAAGAGCGCACCGGTGACGACGGCGGTGCCGAGGTAGATCCAGCCCATCGGGTTGACCCACACGAGCGCCAGGGACACCGCGACCATCGCCCACGAGTAGGCCACGATCTGCCGGGCGACGACGACGAACTTCTCGACGACGGGGAGCATCGGCACGCGGGCAGCGGCGTAGTCGTCCTTGAACTTCATCGACAGCGGCCAGTAGTGCGGCGGCGTCCAGAAGAAGATGACGAGGAACAGCATCACGGCCGACCACGAGACCGAGTTCGCGACGGCCGACCAGCCGATGAGGACGGGCATGCAGCCGGCTGCCCCACCCCAGACGATGTTCTGCGCGGTGCGGCGCTTGAGGATCATCGTGTAGCCCACGGCATACATGACGATTGCCCCGAGCGAGAGTGCCGCGGAGAGCCAGTTGACGACCAGGGCGAACCACACCGTCGAGGCGATGGTGAGGGCCACGCCGAAGACGAGACCTTGGCGAGGGGTGATCTCGCCGGTGACCATCGGGCGGTTGCTCGTGCGGTGCATCTCCGCGTCGATGTCGCGGTCGTAGACGCAGTTGAACGTGTTGGCCGCACCGGCGCTGAGCGAGCCGCCGACGAGTGTGGCGACGATGAGCCACAGCGACGGGATTCCCTTGTGCGCCAAGAACATCACCGGCACCGTCGTCACGAGCAGCAGCTCGATGATGCGGGGCTTGGTGAGGGCGAGGTATGCCGCCGCCTTGCTTCGACGCCCCGGCGCCGGGGACGCGGAGATCCGGGCTGACGGATCGAGTGCGGTCACGGCATCCTTCGCGGGTGGTGCAGGGTTGGCGGGCCGGGTCAGTCTATCCCCGGAGCCGGAGGGTCCACGGGCGGGACTGGATGCGACGGGGCTCCCCTCCGGGACTAGTCTCGGATCGTTGTCGTGCGCCGCCTGCGCAGCTCAGTGTGAGGAGAACTTTTCGTGCCCACCACCACTCGTTCCACCAAGGCCACCGCCACCCGGAAGCGCAGCACCGCGTTGCGCAGCCCCGTGGCCCGCAAGGCCGGCTGGACCGACCTCGACGTCCGCGCTGTCGACACCGCGCGACTGCTCGCCGCGGACGCGGTGCAGAAGGTCGGCAACGGCCACCCGGGCACGGCGATGAGCCTCGCCCCCGCCGCCTACGTCCTCTTCCAGAACGTCATGAACCACGACCCGAACGACCCCGCCTGGCTGGGCCGCGACCGGTTCGTCCTGTCGGCCGGGCACTCCAGCCTCACCCAGTATGTCCAGCTCTACCTGAGCGGCTACGGCCTCGAGCTGACCGACCTCAAAGCCCTGCGCACATGGGGTTCGCTGACTCCGGGCCACCCCGAGGTGCACCACACGACCGGCGTCGAGATCACGACCGGTCCCCTGGGTTCCGGACTCGCGTCCGCGGTGGGCATGGCCATGGCCCAGCGGCGTCAGCGCGGCATGTTCGACCCGGAGGCCAAGCCCGGCACCAGCCCGTTCGACCACCACGTGTGGGTCATCGCCTCCGACGGCGACCTGATGGAAGGCGTGTCGTCCGAGGCCTGCTCGCTGGCAGGGCACCAGGAGCTCGGCAACCTCACGATCGTCTACGACGCCAACCAGATCTCGATCGAGGACCAGACCAACATCTCGTTCTCCGAGGACGTCGGCGCCCGCTACCGCGCCTACGGCTGGAACGTCGTGGACGTGGACTGGCGTGGCGACGGCGACGGCGCGGCCTACGTCGAGGACGTCGACGCGCTGCACGCGGCCCTGGAGAAGTCCAAGAAGGCCACCAAGCCGACCCTCGTGGTCCTGCACACCATCATCGCCTGGCCCGCTCCGACCAAGCAGGACACCGGCAAGGCGCACGGCTCCGCGCTCGGGGACGCCGAGATCGCAGCGACCAAGGAGCTTCTCGGCTTCGACCCGAAGAAGTCCTTCGAGGTCGACCGTGCCGTCCTCGCCCACGCGCGCAAGGTGAAAACCCGCGGCAAGGCCGCGCACAAGCAGTGGGACAAGGGGTATGCCGCGTGGCGCAAGGCGCACGGCGACCGCGCCGCGCTGCTCGACCGCCTCGTCGCCGGCGACCTGCCGGACGGCCTCTCCGACGCCCTTCCCGAGTTCGCCACCGACACCGAGAAGGGCATGGCGACCCGCGCCGCCTCGGGCAAGGTGCTGACGGCCCTCGCCGGCGTCATGCCCGAGCTGTGGGGTGGCTCGGCCGACCTCGCGGAGTCCAACAACACGACCATGGAGGGCGAGCCGTCCTTCATCCCGCGCAGCAAGCAGACCCGCGACTGGAAGGGCGGCCCCTACGGCCGCACGCTGCACTTCGGCATCCGCGAGAACGGCATGGGCATGATCCTCAACGGGATGGCCCTCGAAGGACTGAACCGTCCGTACGGCGGCACCTTCCTCGTGTTCTCCGACTACATGCGGCCTGCGGTCCGGCTGGCCGCGATCCAGCAGCTGCCCGTCACCTACGTGTGGACCCACGACTCGATCGGCTTGGGCGAGGACGGACCGACGCACCAGCCGATCGAGCACCTCGCGGCCCTGCGCGCGATCCCCGGCCTGGACGTCGTGCGTCCCGGTGACGCGAACGAGACGTCGGCTGCCTGGGAGGCCATCCTGCGCAACAAGCGCCCGGCCGCCCTCGCGCTGACCCGGCAGAACCTTCCGGTCATCGACCGGAAGACCCACGCCAAGGCGAGCAACGTCGCCAAGGGCGCCTACGTCCTCATCGACGGCGGCAAGACCGGCAAGGCGGCACCCGAGGTCATCCTCATCGCCACCGGCTCCGAGGTCTCGATCGCCCTCGATGCCCGTGACGCCCTGGAGAGCCAGGGCGTGCCCACCCGCGTGGTGTCCATGCCGTGTCGCGAGTGGTTCGAGCAGCAGGGCAAGGCCTACCAGAACCGGGTGCTGCCACCCGAGGTCCGGGCTCGGGTCAGTGTCGAGGCAGCGGTCTCGCTCGGCTGGCACGACCTGGTCGGCGACGCCGGCCGCAGCATCAGCATCGAGCACTTCGGTGCGTCGGCTGACTACAAGACGTTGTACCGCGAGTTCGGCCTCACGCCGGAGGCGGTCGTCAAGGCCGCCAAGGACTCGCTCAAGGAGGTCCGCGCCACGGCTCGCAAGCCCGTGGCGGCCGCAGTGACGCAGACGCGTCCCCGTGCCCAGGCATCCCCCAGCAAGGCAACCGACACCACGACCAAGAAGAGTGCCGCGACCAAGGCCGCGGCCAATGCGAAGAGGAAGTGACCCTCGTGGCCCAGAACTCCAACATCAAGTCCCTCGCCGACGCCGGCGTCTCCGTCTGGCTCGACGACCTGTCGCGTGAGCGCATCGAGACCAACAACCTGCAGGACCTGATCGACACCTTGGGCGTGGTCGGTGTGACCACCAACCCGTCGATCTTCCAGGCCGCCCTGGCCAAGGGTGACCGGTACGACGCCGACCTGCGTCAGTTCGCGGCCGACGGCAAGACGGTGGACGAGACCGTGTTCGGCCTGACGACCCAGGACGTCCGCAACGCGTGCGACATCCTCAAGCCGGTCTACGACAGCACGAACGGCGTCGACGGCCGGGTCTCGATCGAGGTTGACCCCCGCCTCGCCCACGAGACCGCGAAGACGGTCGACCAGGCCAAGGAGCTCGCGGCCGCGGTCGCCCGAGACAACGTCCTCATCAAGATCCCTGCCACCGTCGAAGGCCTCCCCGCCATCTCGCAGGTGCTGGCCGAGGGCATCAGCGTCAACGTCACGCTGATCTTCTCCCTCGACCGCTACCGCGGGGTGATGAACGCCTTCCTCACCGGCCTGGAGCAGGCGCGTGAGCGCGGCAAGGACCTGTCGAAGATCCACTCGGTCGCCTCGTTCTTCGTGTCTCGCGTGGACACCGAGATCGACAAGCGCCTCGACGCCATCGGCACCGACGAAGCCAAAGCGCTCAAGGGCAAGGCCGCCGTCGCCAATGCGCGGCTGGCCTACCAGGCCTTCGAGGAGGTCTTTGCCACCCCGCGGTGGAAGAACCTCGCCGATGACGGTGCGAACGCCCAGCGCCCGCTGTGGGCCTCCACCGGCGTGAAGGACCCGGCCTACTCCGACACGCTCTACGTCACCGAGCTGGTCGCCCCCAACACCGTCAACACGATGCCGGAGAAGACGCTCGACGCCGTCGCCGACCACGGTGCAGTCACCGGCAACACCATCGAAGGCACCTACGAGGACGCGGGCGGGGTGCTCGACGCCCTCGAGGGCCTCGGCATCTCCTACGCCCAGGTCACCGACCAGCTCGAGACCGAGGGTGTCGAGAAGTTCGAGGCGGCCTGGGGCGAGCTGCTCGACGAGGCGCAGTCCGACCTCGACCTCGCGCGTGCGGACGTGGAGCAGTCGGGCAAGCAGGACGACAAGTGAGCTCACTCGGCGTGGTGGCGTCCGGCGCGGCGGCCGATGCCATCGTCACCAAGGTCGCAGGCCTCGTCGAGGCGCGGTTCGCGAGCAAGCTCTTCGCCCAGGACGCCACGCTGTGGGGACCGGACGCCGAGGCCGAGTCGGCCATCCGGCTCTCCTGGGTCAACCTGCCCCGCTCCTCGCGACCGCTGGTGGGTGAGGTTGCCGCCCTGCGCGAGCAGCTGCGCGGCGAAGGCGTCGACCGGGTCGTCCTGTGCGGGATGGGCGGTTCGTCGCTGGCCCCTGAGGTCATCTGCGCGACCGCCGGGGTGGACCTCGTCGTGCTCGACTCCTCCCAGCCCGACATGGTCCGATCCGCGATCACCGACCTGGAGCGCACCGTCGTGGTGGTCTCCAGCAAGTCGGGGTCGACGGTCGAGACCGACTCGCAGCGCCGAGCGTTCCAGGCGGCGTTCGCGGAGCTGGGGATCGACCCCACCGGTCGCATCGTCATCGTCACCGACCCGGGCAGCCCGCTCGACGAGGAGTCGCGCGCCGGTGGCTACCGGGTCATCAACGCCGACCCCAACGTCGGTGGCCGCTACTCGGCGCTGACAGCCTTCGGGCTGGTCCCCTCCGGACTCGCCGGGGCCGACATCGAGGCGCTCCTCGACGACGCCGAGGCCGTGGCCGACGTGCTCAGCGCCGACGACGACGCCAACCCGGGTCTGCGCCTCGCTGCGGCGATGGCAGGCACCGACCCCCTGCGCGACAAGTTCGTCATCGTGGACAACGGGTCCGGCATCGTCGGGTTCGCCGACTGGGCCGAGCAGCTGATCGCCGAGAGCACCGGCAAGCAGGGCACCGGCGTGCTGCCGGTGGTCGTCGGTGGCGACTCCGACCCCGAGGTCGCCTGGCCCGCCCCCGACGTCACCGTGGCCCGGCTGGTCAGCGACTCGGATGATGGCTTCGACGCCGAGGCTGCCGACCACGAGGTCGACGCCAGCCGCTGCGAGGTCGCCGTGAGCGGTCCGCTCGGCGCCCAGCTCCTGCTGTGGGAGGTCGCGACCGCGGCAGCCGGACGGTTGCTCGGCATCAACCCGTTCGACCAGCCCGACGTCGAGAGCGCCAAGAAGGCAGCGCGCGCGTTGCTGGACAAGGGAATCGGTGCGGCCGAGGCACCCGCGGCCACTGATGGCGCGGTCGAGATCCGCTCCCTGGGCGGGGAGTGGCTGGGCGACGCCAGCACGGTCACCGCCGCCCTCACCGCGCTGTTCGACCAGCTCGACGCCGAGCGCGGCTACGTCGCGGTGATGGCCTACCTCGACCGGATCACCGACGCGGCCCTCGCCGACGTGCGGCCGGTGCTCGCACGGCATACCGAACGTCCCACCACGTTCGGCTGGGGACCCCGGTTCCTGCACTCCACCGGCCAGTTCCACAAGGGCGGACCGGCCACCGGGGTGTACCTGCAGATCACCACGGCACCCCACGAGGACCTCGCGATCCCCGGACGCGAGTTCTCCTTCGGTGACTTCATCACCTCGCAGGCCGCTGGTGATGCCCAGGTCCTCGCCGAGCACGGTCGGCCGGTGCTGCAGCTGCACCTCACCGACCACGACGCGGGCCTGCGCCAGGTCAGCGAGGCACTGTCCGGGTTGTCCTCCACAGAAGGCACCGTATGAGCCCCACGAGGGTGACGCAGGACAGCAACCCCCTTCGCGATCCTCGCGACAAGCGGCTCCCCCGGATCGCCGGCCCGTGCGGTCTGGTGCTCTTCGGTGTCACCGGGGATCTCGCTCGCAAGAAGCTCATGCCGGCGATCTACGACCTGGCCAACCGCGGGCTGCTGCCACCGGGCTTCTCGCTGGTCGGGTTCGCGCGGCGCGACTGGGCGGACCAGGACTTCGGCAAGATCGTCTACGACGCGGTCAAGCAGTATGCGCGCACGCCGTTCCGGGAGAGCGTCTGGCGCAACCTGGCCGAGGGATTCCGTTTCGTGCCAGGCACATTCGACGATCCCACGTCCTTCGACCTGCTGTCAGAGACGGTCAAGAACCTCGAGCACGAGCGGGGCACCGGCGGCAACATCGCCTTCTACCTGTCGATCCCGCCGTCGTCGTTCTCCGTCGTGTGCGAGCAGCTCGAGCGGTCCGGGCTGAGCAAGCCGGACGCCGACGCCTGGCGACGCGTCGTGATCGAGAAGCCGTTCGGCCACGACCTCAAGAGCGCTCGTGAGCTCAACGACATCGTCGAGGGCGTGTTCCCACCTGACGCGGTCTTCCGGATCGACCACTACCTCGGCAAGGAGACCGTCCAGAACCTGCTGGCGCTGCGCTTCGCGAACCAGATGTTCGAGCCGGTCTGGAACGCCAACTACGTCGACCACGTGCAGATCACCATGGCTGAGGACATCGGCATCGGTGGTCGGGCCGGCTACTACGACGGCATCGGCGCGGCTCGCGACGTCATCCAGAACCACCTCCTCCAGCTCCTCGCGCTGACCGCCATGGAGGAGCCGGTTTCCTTCGCCGCAGAACACCTTCGCGCTGAGAAGGAGAAGGTCCTCTCCGCCGTGCACCACCCCAAGGACCTCGGCAAGTCCACCGCCCGCGGGCAGTACGCCGCCGGGTGGCAGGGCGGTGAGCAGGTCATCGGCTACCTCGACGAGGACGGCGTCGCCACCGACTCGCGCACCGAGACGTATGCCGCGATGAAGGTCGAGATCGACTCGCGCCGCTGGGCGGGGGTCCCGTTCTACCTACGCACCGGCAAGCGGCTCGGCAAGCGGGTCACCGAGATCGCCGTCGTCTTCAAGAAGGCGCCGCACCTGCCCTTCAACGACACCGCGACCGAGGAGCTCGGCCAGAACGCCATCGTCATCCGGGTGCAGCCCGACGAGGGCATCACGATGCGCTTCGGCGCCAAGGTGCCCGGCGCCCAGATGGAGGTGCGCGACGTGACCATGGACTTCGGCTACGGCCGCGCCTTCACCGAGTCCAGCCCCGAGGCCTACGAACGCCTCATCCTCGACGTCCTGCTCGGGGACCCGCCGTTGTTCCCCCGGCACGAGGAGGTCGAGCTCTCCTGGCAGATCCTCGACCCGGTGGAGGCCTACTGGGCCAAGCAGCGGGCCAAGGTCGAGCCCTACGTGGCGGGTGGCTGGGGTCCCGCCGATGCCGACGAGATGATGCGCCGCGACGGCCGCGTCTGGAGGATGCCTTGACCACCCCACTCAGTTCTGCGCTCCTTCGTCGCTCCGATACTGATCGGGGACCCCGGTGATCGTCGACCTGCCCAGCACGAGCACCGTGGCGATCAGCAAGAAGCTCGTTGCGCTGCGCCAGGACACCGGGGCGATGGCCTTGGGACGCGTCCTCACCCTGCTCATCGTCGTCGACGAGAAGGACGCCGAAGGGGCCATCGAGGCCGCCAACGACGCCAGCCGTCAGCACCCGTGCCGGATCATCGCCGTCGTCATCGGCAACAAGCGGGGTCAGTCACGCATCGACGCCCAGATCCGGGTGGGCGGTGACGCTGGGGCGAGCGAGGTCGTGGTGCTCCGGCTCTACGGTGCCCTGACCGAACACGGCCGCAGCGTCGTCATCCCGTTGCTGCTGCCCGACTCCCCCGTCGTCGCGTGGTGGCCCACCGATGCCCCGGCCCACCTGGCCGACGACCCGATCGGTTCGATGGCGCAGCGTCGCATCACCGACGCGGCCGAGGCCAAGAGTCCCCGCGCCGCGCTGAAGGCTCGGGCCGGCACCTACACGCGGGGCGACACCGACCTCGCCTGGACGCGGGTCACCCTCTGGCGCGGGCTGCTCGCTGCTGCCCTCGACCAGCCGCCGTTCGAGACGGTGACCGAGGCAACAGTGACGGGCGGCTCGGACTCCCCCTCGACCGACCTGCTGGCCGCGTGGCTGGCCCAGACCCTGCGCTGCCCGGTCCGCCGGGCCCGCTCGCGCACCGGTACCGGGATGGTCAGCGTCCGCCTGGAGCGTCGCAGCGGCGCCATCGACCTGGTCCGCCCTGACGGTTCGATCGCCACGCTCAGCCAACCGGGTCAGCCGGTCCGGCGGATCTCATTGGCCCGCAGGGCCACCGCCGAGTGCCTGGCCGATGAGCTCCGCCGGCTGGACCCCGACGAGATCTACGAGGAGACCATCCGCAAGGGACTGGCCAGAGTCGGTACCAAGTCGATGACCGCCAGTGAGGCCGTCCGAGAGGGCGAGGCACCGTCGGTCAAGGACGCCGAGCGGGAGGCGCGCAAGATCACCCGCGAGCACGCCAAGGCCAGCAGCGCCGCGATGGCGCAGGCTCCCGAGCCGCCCTCCGCCCCGCACACGTCGAAGGTCAAGAAGGCTGCGGCGCGCAAGCTCGCCAAGACCACGACGACCCCCGCGAAGGCGGCCAAGGCGGCCAAGGCATGACTGCCCCCGCCCTCGTCGTGGTCCATCCCGACAAGCAGGCCGTCGCCGACGCGGGGGCAGCCCGACTCGTGACCGCGCTCCTCGATGCCCAAGCGCAGGGGCGCGCGCCGCACGTGTCGCTGACCGGCGGTTCGCTCGGGTCGGCGATCATCGCCTCCCTGCTCGAGCTGCCCGCCCACACGGCTGTCGACTGGTCGACCGTGTCGATCTGGTGGGGTGATGAGCGCTACCTGCCTGCCGGCGACCCCGACCGCAACGACACCCAGAACGACGCCGCGGGTCTGGACCGGCTCGGCCTCGACCAGGCCAACGTGCACCGCGTCCCGGGACCCGACGCCAGCGAGTCTGCAGAAGAGAGCGCGGCCAGGTACTCCTCGACGGTGCGCGGCAGCGGCGGTGGCGAGTTCGACGTGATGATCCTCGGCGTCGGCCCGGACGGCCACGTCGCATCGTTGTTCCCCGGTCACCCCGCCCAGCTCACGACGGACGCCATCGCCGTCGCGGTGCACGACTCCCCCAAGCCGCCGCCGGACCGGGTCTCCCTGACGTTCGAGTGCCTCAGCCGCTCGGACCGCGTCTGGTTCCTCGTCGCCGGCGCCGACAAGGCTGAGGCCGTCCGCAACGGAGTCGCCGGCGCTGGTCCTGAGCTGTCGTCCGCAGCCCAGGTGCACGGCATACGCGAGACGCTCTGGCTCGTTGACGCGGACTCCGCGTCCGATCTCCCCGACTGACCGCCCAACCCCTCCTGACTTGTTGCCGGGAGAGCGTCACCGGGCCGCGAGATCCGGACGCCGTGACGACCTGCGAGCAACCAGTCCCGGTCGCACACACAAAACGCCGCCCCGGTGACCGGGGCGGCGCTTCTGGTGTCTGTGCGACGGCTGCTACTGGATGAGCTTGCGCTCCCGCAGCGTGGCCAGGGCCTCGTCGAGGATGGCCTTGCCGTCTGCGTCAGAGCGACGCTCCTTCACGTAGGCGAGGTGCGTCTTGTAGGGCTCGACCTTCGGCGGTGCGGGCGGGTTGGCCTCGTCCTGTCCGGCCGGGAACCCGCAGCGCGGGCAGTCCCAGGTCTCGGGGACGGCCAGGCCGGGCTCCTCCGCGAAGCTCGGCCGGGTCTGGTGGCCGTTGGCGCACCAGTAGGTCACGAAGACGCGGGGGGCGGCGTCACCGCGTTCGGCCTCGCCCATCGGGCCGGCGCCGACTCGGCTGCCTCGGATTGCGTTGCCACCTGCCATGTGCGGAGGGTCCTATCTGGTCAGGGAGGGTAGGTCGTGGACGTGCGGTCAGTGCTGGGTCGGGACCCAGGGTCGTGCAGGAGCTCAGGCGGTGAACCGGTCGATCAGGCCGATCCCCACGATGCACGCGAACCAGACGACGCCCACGGCCACGGTGAACCGGTCGAGGTTGCGCTCGGCCACCGAGGAGGACCCCAGTGAGGTGGACATGCCGCCACCGAACATGTCGGACAGTCCGCCGCCCTTGCCCTTGTGGAGCAGGACCAGCAGCGTCAGGAACAGACCACCGATGACCAGCAGAACCTGCAGGCCAATGCGTACGGCTTCCACGGAACACCCATCTCGTTCGACGTCAGTTGTTGCTGCTGAAAACGCAGCAGGGGTCAGGATACCTGTTCGCCGCTCAGGCGGTCGCCAGGTGGTCGCGGTAACGGCAGATCGAGGCGAACTCGGCCGGGTCGATCGACGCCCCGCCGACGAGCGCACCGTCGACATCCTCCTGCGCCATGATCGCCGCGACGTTGTTGGCCTTGACCGATCCGCCGTAGAGGACGCGCACGCCGTCGGCCAGGTCGCCGGAGTACAGCTCGGCCAGCTTGGTGCGGATCGCGGCGCACACCTCCTGCGCGTCCTGCGGTGTGGCCACTTCACCGGTCCCGATGGCCCACACCGGTTCGTAGGCGACCACGATGGTTCTGGCCTGCTCCGCGGGGATGCCCTCGAGGCAGGCTTCGACCTGGGCCAGGACGTATTCGACGTGCTGGCGCGGCTCCCGGATGTGCAAGGGCTCCCCGACACACAGGATCGGGATCAGGCCGTGCCGTCCCGCCGCCTGGAGCTTGGCGTTGACCTCGCTGTCACGCTCACCGTGGAACTCGCGTCGCTCGCTGTGCCCGACCACGACGTAGTCACATCCCAGCTTGGCCAGGAAGGCGCCCGAAATCTCACCGGTGTACGCGCCGCTGTCGTGCGTGGACAGGTCCTGCGCGCCGAACTTGAGTTGGAGCCGGTCACCGTCGATCAAGGTCTGCACCGAGCGCAGGTCGGTGAACGGTGGCAGCACCGCCACCTCGACCGCACCGAAGTCGTGCCGGCCGTCGCGCAGAGTCCAGTCGAGCTTCTGCACGAGGTGGGTGGCCTGCAGGTGGTCGAGGTTCATCTTCCAGTTGCCCGCCATGAGGGGCGTGCGACCGGAGGTCTTGGCTGCCATCAGGTGTCGTCCTTGGGGGTATGCCGGTGGGCCGGGCGGTGCGCCCGGCCCACCGAACGGTAGTTGGTCTGGTCCGCGTTGGTCTGGTCGACGTTGGTCGGCGCCGCGTCAGGCGCTGGGCTCGTCGAGCACCGTCAGGCCCGGGAGCTGCTTGCCCTCGAGGTACTCCAGGCTGGCACCGCCACCGGTGGAGATGTGGCCGAACTGGGAGTCCTCGAAGCCGAGCTGGCGCACGGCCGCCGCGGAGTCGCCCCCACCGACGACGGTGAGCGCACCCTTCTCGGTCACCTCGACGAGGGCGGCTGCGACTGCAGCCGTGCCGTCGGCATAGGGCGCCATCTCGAACGCGCCCATCGGGCCGTTCCAGAAGACCGTCTTGCAGTCCTTGAGCTTCTCGGCGAACAGCACGCCGGACTCGGGGCCGATGTCCAGGCCCATCCGGTCGGCCGGGATCGCACCGGCCGGCACCACCTCGAAGTCGGCGTCGGCCGAGAACGCGGTGGCCGCGACGATGTCGACGGGCAGCACGATCTCTACACCGCGCTCCTTGGCCTGCTCGATGTAGCCGCGGACGACGTCGAGCTGGTCCGCCTCGAGGAGGGACTTGCCCACCTCGTAGTCCTGCGCAGCGAGGAACGTGAAGACCATGCCGCCACCGATGAGGAGGCGGTCGGCGGTCTGCAGGAGGTTGTCGATGACCCCGAGCTTGTCGGAGACCTTCGCGCCACCGAGCACCACGGCATAGGGACGCTCCGGGTCCTCGGTCAGGCGCTTGAGGACGCCGACCTCGGTCTCGACGAGCCCACCCACCGCGGACGGCAGCAGCCGCGCCACGTCGTAGACGGACGCCTGCTTGCGGTGGACGACACCGAACCCGTCGGAGACGAACACGTCTGCCAACGCGGCGAGCTGGCCAGCGAACTCGGCCCGCTCCTCGTCGGTCTTGGCCGTCTCCCCCGCGTTGAAGCGCAGGTTCTCGAGCACCACGACATCACCGTCCTGCGCCGTGTCGACCGCGGCGCGGGCGCTGTCCCCCACCGTGTCCGTGGCGAAGGTGACCTCCTGCTCGAGCAGCTCGCCGAGGCGAGCCGCGACGGGCGCGAGAGAGTACTTGTCCTCGGGGGCGCCCTTGGGCCGCCCGAGGTGGGCGCACACGATGACGCGCGCGCCCGCCTCGGACAGTGCCTTGATCGTCGGCGCGGACGCACGGATCCGGCCGTCGTCGGTGATGGTCTGCCCGTCGAGGGGCACGTTGAGGTCAGACCGGACGAGGGCGCGCTTGCCGCGCAGGTCGCCCAGCTCGGCGATGGACCTCACGCGCTCAGAGGGACGAGCCGACGAGAGCGACCAGGTCGACGAGGCGGTTGGAGTAGCCCCACTCGTTGTCGTACCAGCCGATGACCTTGACCTGGTTGCCGATCACCTTGGTGAGGCCGGCGTCGAAGATGCAGGAGGCCGGGTCGGTCTCGATGTCCTTGGAGACGATCGGGTCCTCGGTGTAGACGAGGACGCCCTTGAGCGGGCCCTCGGCGGCCTTCTTGATCGCGGCATTGACCTCTTCGGCCGTGGTGTCGCGACCGGCCTCGAAGGTCAGGTCGGTGGCCGAGCCGGTGGCGATCGGGACGCGCAGGGCGAACCCGTCGAGCTTGCCCTTGAGCTCCGGCAGCACCAGGCCGATGGCCTTGGCGGCACCGGTCGAGGTCGGCACGATGTTGAGGGCGGCGGCGCGGGCGCGGCGCAGGTCCTTGTGCGGCGCGTCCTGGAGGTTCTGGTCCTGGGTGTAGGCGTGGATGGTCGTCATCAGGCCCTTGACGATGCCGAACTCGTCGTTGAGGACCTTGGCCATCGGGCCGAGGCAGTTCGTCGTGCAGGACGCGTTGGAGATGATCGTGTGCTTCGCCGCGTCGTACTGTTCGTCGTTGACGCCCATCACGATCGTGATGTCCTCGTTGGAGGCTGGCGCGGAGATGATGACCTTCTTGGCGCCACCGTCGATGTGGGCCTTGGCCTTGGTCGCGTCGGTGAAGAAGCCGGTCGACTCCACGACGATGTCGGCGCCGACGGAGGCCCAGTCGATCTTGGCCGGGTCGCGCTCCTCGAAGACCTTGAAGGTCTTGCCACCAGCGGTGATCGAGGTGTCGTCGTAGGTCACCTCCCCGGGGAAACGGCCGAGGATCGAGTCGTACTTGAGCAGGTGGGCCAGCGTCTTGTTGTCCATCAGGTCGTTGGTGGCCACGACCTCGATGTCGGCTCCCGACGCCTCGATGGCGCGGAAGAAGTTGCGGCCGATGCGGCCGAAGCCGTTGATACCTACGCGAACAGTCACGATGCCAAGTCCTTCTCAGATGGGGACGGTATGCCGCGTGGGGCGGCGCGGAATTGCTCGTGACCGAGCCTATCGAGCGGGCCGGTGTTGAGTCACGGCGGTCCGGCGTACGGGCGGGTAACGTCGCGCGCCCGGTCGGGCACGGCCGCATACCCCGATCCCCGCACACGCCTGCGCTGACCCAGCGGTCAGCAGACCCGGCGGACCAGGGTCAGGAGTCGCCGCCGAAGAGGTCGCGCGTGTAGACCTTGTCGGCCACCGGTTCGAGCTCGGCGACCATCCGGTTGGCGACGATCACGTCGGAGATCTCGGTGAACTCGTCGAGGTCGCGGACCACCCGGGACCCGAAGAAGTGGTCGTCAGCCAGAGCGGGCTCGTAGACGACGACCTCGACGCCCTTGGCCTTGATCCGCTTCATGATCCCCTGCACGCTGCTGGACCGGAAGTTGTCGGAACCCGACTTCATGATCAGCCGGTGGATGCCGACGATGCGCGGGGAGCGACGCAGGATGTCGGTCGCCACGAAGTCCTTGCGGGTGGTGTTGGCGCTGACGATCGCCTCGATGAGCGACTGCGGGACGTTCTGGTAGTTGGCGAGCAGCTGCTTGGTGTCCTTGGGCAGGCAGTAGCCGCCGTAGCCGAACGACGGGTTGTTGTAGCCCGGGCCGATCCGCGGGTCGAGGCCCACTCCCTCGATGATCTGGCGCGTGTCGAGCCCGTGGGTCACGGCGAACGTGTCGAGCTCGTTGAAGAAGGCCACGCGCATCGCGAGGTAGGTGTTGGCGAAGAGCTTGACGGCCTCTGCCTCGGTGCTGTCGGTCAGCAGCACTGACACGTCGGGCTGCTCCGACCCCTCCCGCAGCAGGTCGGCGAAGGCGCGGCCCCGGTCGCTGCGCTCCCCTACGACGATCCGCGACGGGTGCAGGCTGTCCCAGAGGGCCTTGCCCTCGCGCAGGAACTCGGGGCTGAACAGCAGGTTGTCGGTGCCCAGCCGCTCGGCCAGCGCCTGGGTGAAGCCCACCGGGACGGTCGACTTCACGACCATCACGGCCGTCGGGTTGGCAGCCACCACGTCGGCGGCAACCTTCTCGACCGTGGAGGTGTCGAAGTAGTTGGTCACCGGGTTGTAGTCGGTGGGGGTAGCGATGATGACGAACTCGGCGCCGTCGTAGGCGGTCGCCGGGTCGGTGGTGAAGGTCAGGTTGAGCTCGTGGTGGGCGAGGAAGGTCTCGATCTCGGGGTCCGCGATCGGGCTGCGGCCGGAGGTGAGCAGGTCCACCCGGGCAGCGTCGATGTCGAGCGCCACGACCTCGTGGTGCTGGGCGAGCAGCACCGCCATGGACAACCCGACATAACCGGTGCCGACGACGGCGATCCTCGTCATGCGTCGAGCATGTCGGGCGTCAGGTTTGCCTCGGTGCCAGGGATCCCGAGGTCCTGGGCACGCTTGTCGGCCATCGCCAGCAGGCGGCGGATCCGGCCGGCGACGGCGTCCTTGGTCATCGGCGGCTGGGCGAGCTGGCCGAGCTCCTCGAGCGACGCCTGCTTGTGCTCCAGCCGAAGCGCCCCGGCCTCCTTGAGGTGGTCGGGGATCTCGTCGCCGAGGATCTCCATGGCACGGTGCACCCGGGCACCCGCGGCGACCGCGGCGCGCGCGGACCGGCGCAGGTTGGCGTCGTCGAAGTTGGCCAGCCGGTTGGCCGTGGCGCGGACCTCACGGCGCATCCGCCGCTCCTCCCACGCCATCACCGCGTCGTGCGCCCCGAGCCGGGTGAGCATCGCGCCGATGGCGTCGCCGTCGCGGATGACGACCCGGTCGACGCCACGGACCTCGCGGGCCTTGGCCTGGATGCCGAGCCGGCGGGCGGCTCCCACGAGGGCCAGTGCGGCCTCGGGCCCCGGGCAGGTGACCTCGAGCGCCGAGGACCGGCCGGGTTCGGTCAGTGAACCGTGGGCGATGAAGGCACCGCGCCACGCGGCCTCGGCGTCGCAGGCCGAGGCGCTGACCACCTTGGGCGGCAGACCCCGCACCGGGCGACCGCGAGCGTCGATGAGCCCGGTCTGGCGGGCGAGGGCCTCGCCGTCCTGGACCACCCGGACGACGTAGCGGCTGCCCTTGCGCAAGCCACCGGCCGCGAGGACGAGGACCTCCGAGGGGTGGCCGTAGAGGTCGCTGATGCTCTTGCGGAGCCGTCGGGCTGCATTGGCCGTGTCGAGCTCGGCCTCGACGACGATCCGCCCGCCGACGATGTGCAGGCCACCCGCGAACCGCAGCGTGGCCGCCACCTCCGACTTGCGGCAGCACGGCTTCGTGACGTCGAGTCTGCTGAGCTCGTCCTTGACCCGCGCCGTCATAGCCATTGGTTCATCCTGCCATCTCGCTGTCCCACACCGGTCCGCTGTCGTCGCACTGCTCTGCCGTCTCCCCGTCCGCCGCGCCCGGAGGGCACTGGCACCTGCTCGTCCGACTCAACCACGTCCGTCAAGCATGTCGCCCGCCGCGACGTCAGCCGAACAGGTCACGGTATGCCGCGGCCAGCCGCAGCGAGTCATGGTGCCCCGGTGCGCCGCGTTGCGCCACCGGGGCAAGGACGAGCTCTGCACCCAGCCGCGCAGCGGCCGCTCGCAATCCTGCCTCATCATCCACGGCGCTGGGGTCGGCCAGCACCGCGTCGAGCCTCATCCGGGGCGCGTGGTCGACCAGCGCCTCCACCTGGCGGGCCGCGGTGAAGCCGGCCGTCTCGCCCGAGTGTTCGAGGTTGAGGGTCAGCAGCCGCTTCGCCGAGGTGTCGTGCAGGGCGTCGCGCAGGGCCGGCACCATGAGGTGCGGCATCACCGAGGTGAACCAGGACCCGGGCCCGAGGATCACCCAGTCGGCCTCGCGCACGGCGGCGACGGTATCTGGGGCCGACGGCGGGTCCGACGGTTCGAGGGTGATGCTGACGACGGTCCCCTTGGTGGTGGCGACCGCCACCTGGCCGCGCAGGGTCGACAGGGCCTGTGGGTCGTCGGGGTCCAGGCCCTGCACCCTTGCCGTGATCTCCAGCGGCACCGCGGCCATCGGCAGCACCCGGCCGCGGGCGTTGAGCAGTCGGCCGACCAGGTCGAGCCCGATGACCGGGTCTTGGTGCAGGTCCCAGAGGGCGGTGATGAGCAGGTTGCCGAGGGCGTGGCCGCCGAGCTGGCCGTCGCCGCGGAACCGGTGCTGCAGCACGTCCCGCCAGGTGTGGCCCCACTCGGTGTCGTCGCAGAGGGCGGTCAGCGCCATCCGGAGGTCACCAGGCGGCAGCACGTCGAACTCGTCGCGGAGCCGCCCCGAGGACCCGCCGTTGTCGGCGACGGTGACGACCGCTGTGATGTCGTCGCAGACCAGCTTGAGGGCCTCGAGCGACGCTGCCAGACCGTGCCCGCCACCGAGGGCGACCACTGCGGGGCCGGTCACAGCCCGCTCACTCCTCACTCCTGCCCCAGGTCACGGTGCACGACGAAGGTCGCGATGTCCTCGCTGCTGAGCCTGCTGCGCAGTGCCTCGGCGACGGCGACCGAGCGGTGCTTCCCCCCGGTGCAGCCCACCGCGACGGTGACATAGCGGCGTCCCTCGCGGATGTAGCCGGCCGTCACCGGGTCCATCAGGGCGACGACCCGGTCGACGAACTCCGGCGCTCCCTCCTGGGCCATGACGAACTCGGCCACCGGCGCGTCCTGCCCGGTGAAGTTGCGCAGCTCTGGGATCCAGAACGGGTTGGGCAGGAACCGCATGTCGAAGACGAAGTCGGCGTCCAGCGGCACGCCGTACTTGAAGCCGAAGGACATGACGGCGATCCGCACCTTGTGGCCGATGTCGCCGGAGAAAACGGGGTGGACCTTCTTGGCCAGCTGGTGGACGTTCAGGCCGGAGGTGTCGATGACGACGTCGGCCCTGGCCCTCAGGTCGGCCAGCATGACGCGCTCGCGGGTGATCCCGTCCAGCAGACGGCCGTCGCCCTGGAGCGGGTGCGGTCGCCGGACCGACTCGAACCGCCGCACGATCGCCTCGTCGGTGGCGTCGAGGAAGACGAGGTTCGGCCGCCAGCCGCGCTCGCGCAGCTCGTCGAGGGCTGTCTGCAGGTGGTCGAAGAAGCCGCGGGCACGGACGTCCACGACAGCAGCCAGCCGCGGCAGGCTGGGCCGCCTGGGAGCCTCGGTCGCGAGGTCCGCCAGCGAGACCAGCAGCTGCGGAGGCAGGTTGTCGATGACGTACCACCCGGAGTCCTCGAGCACGTTGGCCGTCGTCGACCGCCCGGCGCCGCTCATGCCCGTCACGATCACGAGCTCGGCCGGGTCCCGTCCGCCGGCAAGGTCGGCGGAGTCGGCCGCGTCCGGAGCACCATCCCCGGGGGCGGGGCCGTCCTCGTCGGTCATCCTTGCTCCGTCTCCTCGATCATCGCGCTCAGTCACCGTCGAGGATCTCTCCGGTCATCAGGTTGACGGCGGGAGCGGCAGTGTCTGCGGTGGCCAACTCTGCCGCAATCGTGGCCGCCAGCGCAGGTCCGAGGCCGGAAACCTCCTGCAGCTCCTCGACCGTGGCGGCACGAACCTTCTTCACCGAGCCGAAATGGCGCAGCAGTGCCTTGCGCCGGGTCTCCCCCAGACCGGGTATGCCGTCCAGGGCGCTGGTCGTCATCGCCTTGGACCGGCGTTGCCGGTGGAATGTGATCGCGAAGCGGTGCGCCTCGTCGCGGACCCGTTGCAGGAGGTAGAGGCCCTCGCTCGTGCGCGGCAGGATGACGGGGTAGTCCTGGCCCGGCACCCAGACCTCCTCGAGCCGCTTGGCCAGCCCGACGACCGCCACGTCGTCGATGCCCAGGGCCGTCAGGGCGGCCTGTGCGGCGTTGACCTGGGGCAGTCCACCGTCGACGACGACGAGGTTGGGCGGGTAGGCGAACTTCTTGGGCCGCCCGGTGTCGGGGTCGATCCGCTCGGGTCCGGCCTCGGGGTCGGGACCGAGCTCGACATCGGTGGCCTGGTCACGTTCCTCGAGGTAGCGCTGGAACCGTCGCGTCAGCACCTCGTCCATCGCCGCGGTGTCGTCGACCTGCTCGCCACGGATGACGAACCGGCGGTACTCGGACTTGCGGGCCAGGCCGTCCTCGAACACCACCATCGACCCGACGACCTGCGAGCCCTGGATGTGGCTGATGTCGTAGCACTCGACCCGCAGTGGCGCGTCGGCCAGGTCGAGGCTGGTCTGCAGCTCCTGCAAGGCCTGGCTGCGGGCGGTCAGGTCGCCGGCCCGGGCGAGCTTGTGCCGGGCGAGGGACTGCTTGGCGTTGCGGTGCACCGTCTCGAGCAGGGTCCTCTTGTCGCCCCGCTGAGGCACCCGCAGGTCGACGCCGGAGCCGCGCAGTGACCCCAGCCAGATGGACACGGCGTCAGGGTCCTCCGGCAGCACGGGCACCAGCACCTCGCGCGGCACGCTGTCACCGGACTCCCCGCCGTAGACCTGCTGGAGGAGGTGACCGACGATCTCGGGCACGCTCTCGTCATCCATCTCGGCGACCCAGCCGCGTTGCCCGCGCACCCGCCCGCCTCGGACGTGGAACACCTGGACGGCGATCTCGAGCCCGTCGTCCTCGAGGGCGAACACGTCGGCGTCGGTGCCGTCCCCGAGGACGATCGCGGACTTCTCCAGCGCCTTGCCGAGCGCCACCAGGTCGTCGCGCATCCGGGCGGCCTGCTCGAACTCCAGCGACTTCGACGCGGCGGCCATGTCGCGCTCGAGCCGCTTGACGAACCGGGCGGTGTTCCCGGCCATGAAGTCGCAGAAGTCCTCGGCGATGGCGCGGTGCTCCTCGGGCGTGACCCGGCCGACGCACGGCGCCGAGCACTTGTCGATGTAGCCCAGCAGGCAGGGGCGCCCCACCTGTCCGGCTCGCTTGAACACGCCGGAGGAGCAGGTGCGGACGGGGAACACGCGCAACAGCAGGTCGAGGGTCTCGCGGATCGCCCAGGCGTGGGCGTACGGCCCGAAGTAGCGGGTGCCCTTGCGCTTGGCCCCCCGCATCACCTGGGCTCTCGGGAACTCCTCACCGAGGGTCACCGCGAGGTATGGGTAGGACTTGTCGTCGCGGTACTTGACGTTGAACCGCGGGTCGTACTCCTTGATCCAGGAGTACTCGAGCTGGAGCGCCTCGACCTCGGTCGAGACCACGGTCCACTCGACGCTCGCGGCCGTCGTGACCATCGTGGCCGTCCGGGGGTGCAGGGCGGCGATGTCCTGGAAGTAGGACGACAGCCGCGGCCGCAGCGACTTGGCCTTGCCGACGTAGATGACCCGCCTGGCCGAGTCCCGGAACCGGTAGACACCCGGGTCGACGGGGATCTCCCCCGGCGCCGGACGGTAGGTCGACGGGTTAGCCACGGCTCCACTCTATGGAGGGTCACCGACGGTGCGCTGCGCGGGAGGCCCGCTTCCCGCGGGAGTCGAGGTATGCCGCGTCGTGACCACGCGGCATACCTCCCCCTGCGCTGTGGCGGGGACGGTCAGGTGACCGTGATCCCGTCGCCGCTGACCGTGACCGACTTCTCGGGGAGCGCCTTGGTGGCCGGTCCCTTCTTCACCGCGCCGGTGGTGATGTCGTACTCGCTGCCGTGGCAGGCGCAGTTGATGGTCCCGTTGGCGATGTCGCTCACGACGCACGCCTGGTGGGTGCAGATCGCGCTGAACGCCTTGAAGTCACCGGAGGTGGGCTGGGTGACCACGACCTTCTGGTCGGCGAAGATCTTGCCCCCGCCCACCGGGATGGTGGCCTTGGAGATCGCGTCCTTCACGGCGTCCGTCGCGGCGTCCTTGGCCGAGCTGGCGGCGGTGCCCGCCGCGTCCTCGGCGGAGCCGCACCCGGCGAGGGCCGTGACGCCGACACCGGCGAGACCGACGGACGTCAGCACGGTGCGGCGAGAGGGACCGGTGGTGGAGTGGTCTTCAGGGCTGGTCATGCGCGCGCCTTTCGGTGGAGGTGCCCCTGCCGAGGGGTCTGACCAAGGGTGGCCGAGCATGCGGGCCCGACATGGGTACTACGTGTGACGCTGCCATGGGGTTCATGTGCATCTGTCCACCGGGGTGGTAACGACACGGTCACGCATGGGTCGGATGTGCCCACACACGGGGGGAACGGCGGCATAGTCTGCACACACCCCAACCGGGGTGACCCGCGGGCGCAGTACGGCCCGCGAGCACCCAATGACTTCAGGAGGAGTCTTGCGTTCCGTGTTCAAGATTGGCGCGCCACTTGTGGCCGCTGCCCTCGCGCTGGCTGCCTGTGGTGGAACCACCGGCAACAGCACCGACGCCGGTTCCAAGGCGTGTGACCTCAAGATCGGCTTCTTCGGCGCCCTCACTGGTGACGCCGCAAACCTCGGCATCAACATCAAGAACGGTGCCGAGCTCGCCGTCACGCAGTACAACGAGAAGAACCCGAGCTGCAAGGTGACGCTCACCTCGTTCGACAGCCAGGGTGACCCGTCCATCGCTCCCGGGCTGGCCCAGAAGGCCGTCACCGACAAGAAGCTGGTCGGCATCGTCGGCCCGGCGTTCTCCGGTGAGTCCAAGGCTGCCGACCCCATCTTCGAGAAGGCCGGCCTCAACACCATCACCGCCTCGGCCACCAACTCGTTGCTGTCCGAGAACGGCTGGAAGACCTTCCACCGCATCCTCGGCAACGACGCCACCCAGGGGCCTGCGGCGGCGAAGTACATCAAGGACGTCCTCAAGGCCACCAAGGTGTTCGTCTCCGACGACACCTCCGAGTACGGCAAGGGCCTGTCGGACTTCGTCAAGAAGGACCTCGGCTCCGCCGTGGTCGGAAACGACGAGACTGCGGCCGACGGCAAGCAGGACGACTTCTCCGCCACCGTGACCAAGGCCAAGGCCTCGGGTGCCACCGCGTTCTTCTACGGTGGCTACTACTCGAACGCCAGCAAGCTGGTCAAGCAGCTGAAGGACGGTGGCTTCACGGGCACCTTCGTGGCTGCTGACGGTGTCAAGGACGACGGGTTCATCAAGGGCGCCGGCGCGGCTGCAGAGGGCGCCATCGTCACCTGCCCGTGCCTCCCCCCGGACAAGGCTCCCGAGTTCGGTGCCGCGTACAAGAAGGCCTACAACTCGGACCCGGCCACCTACTCGGCCGAGGCGTATGACGCCGCGAACGTCTTCCTGGCCGCAATCAAGGCCGGCAAGACGTCCTCAGCGGACATGACGGCCTTCATCACCTCCTATAGCGCCAAGGGCGTCACCAAGAACGTCAAGTTCGACGCCAAGGGCGAGCCCGCAGAGGTCTCCGTGTGGGCCTACAAGGTCACCGGCGGCAAGATCGTCGCGGATCAGGAAATCAAGTAGTTCGACCGGCTGCGGCCAGGACTCTCCACTCAGGAGGTCCTGGCCGCTACCGTGTTCCCGTCCGGTCGCGGCCACCCCTCCCTGAGGAACGGTCCCCCACCACGGAGGTCTGATGGACTTTAGCCTTCTGTTCAACCATTTCTGGGAGTTCACGATCACTGGGTTGGCCTTCGGGGCCATCTACGCGCTGATCGCTCTCGGGTACACGCTGGTCTACGGCGTGCTGCGCCTGATCAACTTCGCCCACTCCGAAGTCTTCATGTGGGGAGGCTTCGCGGCGGTTTGGGTGCTTCTTGCGTTCGGCGCCAGCCAGGCCAGCGGCCTCGGGATCGTGGGCCTCCTGGTCGTGGCCTTCGCCACCGCCATGGCAGCGTCAGCGCTGGTGGCCCTCGGTCTGGAGTTCGTCGCCTACCGCCCGCTGCGCAAGCGCAACTCCCCACCCCTGATCGCGCTGATCTCGGCGATCGGAGCGTCGTACACCCTCTCCGAGACGATGGGCCTGCGCGACAAGCCGTTCAAGCTCCTCGGGATCGACAACAAGATGGTCGACTACGTCGGGCGTCCCCGCGAGGCCTCGCCATTCGGGCTGAACATCGAGACCAAGCGGCTGTTCCACGTCTTCGACTACCAGGTCTCCAACAAGGACCTCATCGTCCTGGGCTCGGCCATCGTCATGATGATCCTGCTGGACCAGTTCATGCAGCGGTCCCGGCTGGGGCGGGGCATTCGTGCGGTGGCCCAGGACCCCGAGTCCGCGGCCATGATGGGCGTGAACAGGGACCGGGTCATCCGACTCACCTTCGTCATCGGCGGTGCCATGGCCGGCGCAGCAGCGGTGATGTACCTGCTGAAGGTGGAGCAGATCCGCTACAACTCGGGCTTCCTGCTCGGCGTGAAGGCCTTCACCGCCGCTGTCCTCGGCGGCATCGGCAACCTGCGTGGCGCGCTGCTCGGTGGCTTCATCCTCGGCGTGGCCGAGAACTACGGTCAGGCCATCTTCGGAGGCCAGTGGAAGGACGTGGTCGCCTTCACCCTCCTCGTCGTCATCCTGCTGTTCCGGCCCACTGGGCTGCTCGGCGAGTCCCTCGGAAAGGCACGCGCATGAACGCCGTCTCGAGCTTCTTCCATGGCATAGGCGATCGCTTCCGCGGGCTGCCGCGCTGGGCCAGGATCGTGTTGATGGTCGCTGCGGTGGTGTTCGTCTACTTCCTGCCGATCCTCAACCCGCCGCTGATCACGACGACCGACTCGGACTTCGGCGCGGTGCTGTTCACCTGCGCCATGTACGCCCTCGTGGCTATCGGGCTCAACATCGTCATCGGGTATGCCGGGCTCCTCGACCTCGGCTACATCGGCTTCTTCGCGATTGGCGCCTACACCGTCGGTGTGCTCGGCTCCCAGCACGCCAAGCTGCCGCTCCTGCTGTGCATCCCGGCGGCGATGGTGGTCACGCTCATCTCGGGCGTGATCCTCGGCGCTCCGACGCTTCGCGTCCGCGGCGACTACCTCGCCATCGTCACCCTCGGCTTCGG
Organism: Pedococcus bigeumensis; assembly: GCF_006438965.1. Lineage (GTDB taxonomy): Bacteria > Actinomycetota > Actinomycetes > Actinomycetales > Dermatophilaceae > Pedococcus > Pedococcus bigeumensis_A. The sequence goes on along the minus strand of NZ_RCZM01000002.1, from coordinate 117,692 downwards.
TGAGATCGTCCGGCTGATCCTCATCAACGCGGGTGGGCTGACGAACGGCAACAGGGGTATCTCGAACATCCCGACTCCCCCGGGCGTCGACCTGTTCGAGATCCCCAAGATCCGATGGGAAGGCCTCACGGCGTTCGTCGACCTCGACAACACGACGACCTTCCTCAAGTTCGGCGTCACTGACTCGGTGCCGTACTACTGGCTCGCCCTCACGCTTGTCGGTGTCGTGCTGTTCCTCGACTGGCGGATGCAGAACTCGCGCGTCGGCCGGGCCTGGGAGGCCACCCGTGAGGACGAGGACGCCGCCGAGCTGATGGGTGTCCCAACGTTCCGGTTCAAGCTGCTGGCCTTCGCCACCGGCGCGGCCATCGGTGGCCTGTCCGGTGCCCTCTTCGCCACCAAGCAGCAGTTCATCAACCCGGACAACTTCACCATCCTCTACTCGGTGCTGTTCGTCGCCATGGTCGTTGTCGGCGGTCAGGGCAACCGCTGGGGAGTCATCCTCGCGGCCGCCCTGCTCACCTGGGCGCCGGAGAAGTTCCGGTTCCTGTCCGACGCCCGGTTCCTGCTCTTCGGCCTGGCGCTGATGGCCCTGGCCATCTTCCGGCCGCAGGGACTGCTACCACCTCGAAGGTCGGTGCGTGCCTCGAAGGCCGATGCCGAGACAGAGGTCCTCGAGGAAGGAGTGGCTCGTGCCTGACACGACGCCAGACAAGACGCCCGAACCGGCTAAGGGGAAGGTCGAGGACTCCACACCCACGGCCGGGCCACGGGTCGACGACGAGGCCACCGAGCGCGCCGAGGCTGTCGACACCACGCCCGACACCTCGGTGGACATCAGCGTCCCGGAGGTCGCCGCCCTGCCGAAGGGCAAGCTGCTCGAGGTCGACGACGTGACGCTGCGGTTCGGCGGTGTCACGGCGCTCGACGGTGTCTCGTTCCACATCAACACCGGCGAGATCCTCGGTCTCATCGGACCGAACGGTGCCGGCAAGACGACCTGCTTCAACGTGATGACGGGCGTCTACCAGCCCACCTCCGGTGGTGTGAAATTCATGGGCGAGCCGCTGGGCAAGCGCAAGAAGTTCCAGATCACGAAGCTCGGTATCGCCCGGACCTTCCAGAACATCCGGTTGTTCCACAACATGACCGCGTTGGAGAACGTCCTGGTCGGGGCCGACGCGCACCACTCCACCGGGATGGGCTCGGCGCTGCTCCGCCTGCCCAAGCACCACGCGGAGGAGTCGGAAGGCGAGGACCGCGCCTACGAGCTGCTCAAGTTCATGGGCCTGGACAAGCGGGCCAACGAGCTGGCGCGCAACCTCCCCTATGGCGACCAGCGTCGTCTCGAGATCGCCCGGGCCCTGGCAACCAACCCCAAGCTCCTGTGCCTCGACGAGCCGGCCGCCGGGTTCAACCCGGCGGAAAAGGCCCGGCTGATGGAGCTCATCCAGACCATCCGCGACCAGGGCTACACCGTGCTGCTCATCGAGCACGACATGAAGCTGGTCATGGGTGTCACCGACCGGATCGTGGTGCTCGAGTTCGGCAAGAAGATCGCCGAGGGACTGCCCGCCGAGATCCAGGACAACCCCGCGGTCATCGCCGCTTACCTGGGAGTTGATGAAGATGCTTCTTGAGGTCGACGACCTCTGTGTCAACTACGGGCGCATCGAGGCGATCCGCAACATCTCGTTCAAGGTCGACGAGGGCGAGGTGGTCACGCTGATCGGAGCGAACGGCGCGGGCAAGACCACCACGATGAAGACGGTCTCCGGACTGCGCCCCGTTCGCGCAGGGGCCATCAGGTTCAATGGCGAGGACATCACGGCGATGCCGGCCCATGAGCGCCCGGTGCTCGGCATCGCGCAGTCCCCGGAGGGGCGCGGATGCTTCATCGGCATGACCGTGCTCGAGAACCTCGACATGGGTGCCTACGCCCGCAAGGACCGCAAGACGCCGAAGATCAAGGAGGACCGCGACCGGGTCTTCGGGCTGTTTCCGCGACTTGCGGAGCGGCGCAGCCAGGTCGCCGGCACCATGTCGGGCGGCGAGCAGCAGATGCTCGCCATCGGGCGGGCGCTGATGGCCAGCCCCAAGCTGCTGCTGCTCGACGAGCCGTCGATGGGGTTGGCGCCCAAGCTGATCCAGCAGATCTTCGACATCATCACCGAGATCAACAAGCAGGGCACGACCGTGCTGCTCGTGGAGCAGAACGCCGCGCAGGCGCTCAAGCGGGCCCACCGGGCGTACATCCTCGAGACCGGCGAGATCGTGCGCGAGGGCACCGGCCAGGAGCTGGCCAACGACCCCGCGGTCAAGGCGTCCTACCTCGGCGGCGACGTCTAGCCCAGCTACCCCGTATGCCGGCCGGCCGGCATACCGCGAACGGCCCCTCGGTCTCACCGAGGGGCCGTTCGCACATTCGGGTGGCTACTTCCTGGGGGTCGCCCGCTTCGCCTTGGGCGCCGCCTTCTTCGCGGAGGCCCGTTTCGCGGTGGCCTTCGTCGCGGTGGCCTTCTTGGCTGCCGTCTTCCTGCTGGCAGCCGGCGAGACGGTGGCTACCGCAGCCTTGCGGGTCGCCGTCTTCGTGGCGGATGCCGCGGCCGTCCGCTTGGCCCCAGCGGCCCGGTGGGGGGTGCGGGCGCTCCGCGCGAGGATCGGGGCGAGGAACTGACCGGTGTAGCTGTCCTCCACCGCGGCCACCTGCTCGGGCGTGCCCTCGGCGATGATCCTGCCTCCGCCGTTGCCGCCCTCGGGACCCATGTCGACGACCCAGTCGGCGTTCTTGATGACGTCGAGGTTGTGCTCGATGACGATCACCGTGTTGCCCTTGTCGACCAACCCCTGCAGCACCTGGAGCAGCTTGCGGATGTCCTCGAAGTGCAGACCGGTCGTGGGCTCGTCGAGGACGTAGATGGTCCGCCCGGTCGACCGCTTCTGCAGCTCCGACGCGAGCTTGACGCGCTGTGCCTCACCACCGGACAGGGTGGGTGCCGGCTGGCCCAGCCGGACATACCCGAGGCCGACCTCGTTGAGCGTCTTCATGTGCCGGGCGATCCCGGGGACTGCGGCGAAGAAGTCGGCGGCCTCCTCGATCGGCATGTCGAGGACGTCGGCGATCGTCTTGCCCTTGAAGTGCACCTCGAGCGTCTCGCGGTTGTAGCGCGCGCCGTGGCACACCTCGCACGGCACGTAGACGTCGGGCAGGAAGTTCATCTCGATCTTGATGGTGCCGTCGCCGGAGCAGGCGTCGCAGCGACCGCCCTTGACGTTGAACGAGAACCGGCCCGGCTGGTAGCCACGGATCTTGGCCTCGGTCGTCGTGGCGAACAGCTTGCGGACCGCGTCGAAGACACCCGTGTAGGTTGCCGGGTTGGACCGCGGGGTCCGGCCGATCGGGCTCTGGTCGACGTGGACGACCTTGTCGAGGTTGTCCAGCCCGGTGACCGTCTTGTGCCGACCGGGGACGTGCCGGGCGCCGTTCAGCTTGTTGGCCAGCACGTTGTAGAGGATGTCGTTGACCAGGGTGGACTTGCCAGAGCCCGAGACGCCCGTGACGGCCACGAGGTTGCCCAGCGGGAACGACACGTCGACGCCGTGCAGGTTGTGCTCGCGAGCCCCGACGACGGTGACCTCGCGACCCTTCTCCTGGGGGCGGCGCAGCGCCGGCATGGGGATCTCGAGGCGCCCCGAGAGGTACTTGCCAGTGATCGAGTCCGGGTGCTCCAGGAGTCCCTGGACCGGCCCCGAGTGGACGACGAAGCCCCCGTGCTCCCCCGCGCCCGGTCCGATGTCGACCACCCAGTCGGCGGTCGCGATGGTGTCCTCGTCGTGCTCGACGACGATGAGGGTGTTGCCGAGGTCGCGCAGCCGGGTCAGCGTCTCGATGAGGCGGTGGTTGTCGCGCTGGTGCAGGCCGATGCTCGGCTCGTCGAGGACGTAGAGCACACCGACCAGGCCCGAGCCGATCTGCGTGGCGAGCCGGATGCGCTGGGCCTCGCCACCGGAGAGGGTGCCGGCCGGCCGGTCGAGCGAGAGGTAGTCGAGCCCCACGTCGAGCAGGAACCCGAGCCGGGCGTCGATCTCCTTGATCACCCGCTCGGCGATCTGCCGCTCGCGGGCGGTGAAGTCGACCTCCTTGAGGAACTTCGCGCAGTCGGCGATCGCCAGCCCGCAGATGGCCGAGATGCTGCGACCGCCGATGTGGACCGCCAGCGACTCGGGCTTGAGCCGCGCGCCGCCACACTCGGGGCACGGCACCTCGCGCATGTAGCCCTCGTAGCGCTCCCGGCTCCACTCGGAGTCGGTCTCGGAGTGACGCCTCTTCACGAACGGGACGACGCCCTCGAAGCCGGTCGTGTAGGAACGCTCACGGCCGTAGCGGTTCTTGTAGCGCACGTGCACCTTGTAGTTCTGACCGTGCAGCAACGCCTCCTTGGCCTTGCTCGACAGCGCGTGCCAGGGCGTGTCCATCCCGAACTTGAGGTCTTCGCCGAGCGCCGTCATGACCCGCTGGAAGTACTCCGCAGAGCCGCTGGTCGATGCCCACGGGGCGATCGCTCCCTCGGCGAGGGTGAGGTCCTCGTCAGGCACCAGCAGCTCCGGGTCGACCTCGAGCTCAGTGCCGAGACCGGTGCACTTGGGGCAGGCGCCGAACGGGCTGTTGAACGAGAACGAGCGGGGCTCCACCTCGTCCATCGCCAGCGGGTGGTCGTTGGGGCAGGCCATCCGCTCGGAGAAGCGCCGCTCGCGCTCCGGGTCCTTGGCGTCCTTGTCGACGAACTCGACGACCAGGACTCCCCCGGCCAGGCCCAGCGCGGTCTCGACCGAGTCGGTGAGCCGGCGCTTGGCCCCCGTGTCGTTGCCCTTGGCGACGAGGCGGTCGACCACGACGTCGATCGTGTGCTTGATCTGCTTCTCCAGCTTGGGCGGCTCGGTCAGCGACACGACCTCGCCGTCAACCCGGGCCCGTGAGAAGCCCTTGCTCTGCAGCTCTCCGAACAGGTCGACGTACTCGCCCTTGCGGGCGCGCACGACCGGCGCCAGCACCTGGAACCTGGTCTTGTCGGGCAGCTCGAGCAGCCTGTCGACGATCTGCTGGGGGCTCTGCCGGGTGATCGGCTCACCACACACCGGGCAGTGCGGTCGTCCCGCGCGCGCGAACAGCAGGCGGAGGTAGTCGTAGACCTCGGTGATGGTGCCGACGGTGGACCGCGGGTTGCGGTTGGTCGACTTCTGGTCGATCGAGACGGCCGGTGACAGGCCCTCGATGAAGTCGACGTCCGGCTTGTCCATCTGGCCGAGGAACTGGCGCGCGTAGGCCGACAGTGACTCGACGTAGCGACGCTGGCCCTCGGCGAAGATCGTGTCGAACGCCAGCGACGACTTGCCCGACCCGGACAGTCCGGTGAACACGATCATCGAGTCGCGGGGCAGCTCGACCGACACGTCCTTGAGGTTGTGCTCACGAGCACCTCGGACGATGAGCTGGTCGTGCTGGTGGCGGCGGGCGGGCACGGCTGAAGTCACGCGCACCATCGTAGGTGGCCGCACCGACAACCCCGTCCTCCACCCAACGCAGGCACCCGGCACCCGCCGCGGACCTGCCGCGGACCTGCCGCTACCCGCCGCGCACCTACCCAGGCACGCGCCCGGGGTTTCCCGCACGCCCGCCCGAGCACGCGGCATACAGTCGGCGCATGGCCCCGCACGTATCCACTCCCATCGAGGAGTACGCCGTCCTCGGCGACACCGAGACCGCCGCCCTCGTGAGCCGGGCCGGGTCGATCGACTGGCTCTGCCTGCCGCGGTTCGACTCGACCGCCTGCTTCGCCGCACTGCTCGGCACCCCCGAGCACGGCCGGTGGCTGCTCGGTCCCAAGGGGGCGGCCCGCAGCACCCGTCGCTACGTCGAGAACTCGTTCGTGCTGGAGACCATCCACGAAACCGACGCCGGCGCGGTGAAGGTGCTCGACCTGATGCCCCTGGGTGACGGGCGGGCCGACATCGTCCGCAGCGTCGAGGGTCTGCACGGCAGCGTCACGATGCGGCACGAGTGGATCGTCCGGTTCGACTACGGCAAGGTCCGCCCGTGGGTGTCGCACGGCATCGGCCACCGGCTCGACGAGGACGTCATCACGGCGGTCGCCGGTCCCGACATGCTCGTGCTGCGCGGCACCCGGCTCCCTCATGCCCGCGACGGCCGCCACGAGGACGAGTTCGAGGTCGCAGCGGGCCAGACGCACACCTTCTCGACCACGTGGTTCCCGTCCTTCGAGCAGGTCCCACCGCCACTGGACATCGACTCCCGCATCGCGGAGACGATAAGGGTGTCCAACGAATGGGCGGATCGGTGCGACTACCAGGGCCCCCACCGCGAGCTGGTCGTCCGGTCGCTGCTGACCCTGCGGGGCATGACCCACTCCCGCTACGGCGGGATCGTTGCGGCGCCCACGACCAGCCTGCCCGAGGACTTCGGCGGCGAGCGCAACTGGGACTACCGCTACTGCTGGCTGCGGGACGCCTCCCTGACCCTCGAGGCGTTGCTGGCGTCGGGCTACGTCGACGAGGCCCGGCTGTGGCGCAACTGGCTGCTGCGCGCCGTGGCCGGCGACCCCGAGGACCTGCAGATCATGTACGCGATCGACGGGTCACGTCGGCTCCCCGAGCGCACCCTCGACCACCTGCCCGGGTATGCCGGGTCGACGCCGGTGCGGATCGGCAACGGCGCCGTGGACCAGCGCCAGTCCGACGTCCTCGGCGAGGTGATGATCGCGCTCGACGAGGCACGGGCAGCCGGCCTGGAGGTCTCGACGCAGTCGTGGGCCATGCAGCGCGCCCTCATCCAGAACCTCGCCCGCCACTGGCAGGAACCGGACAACGGCCTGTGGGAGATCCGTGGCCCGCTGCGCCACTTCACCCACTCGCGGGTCATGGTGTGGGCGGCGTTCGACCGTGCCGTCCGCGGTGTCGAGAAGTGGGGTCTCGACGGTCCTGTCGAGCACTGGCGCGAGCTGCGTGACCAGGTGCGCGACGAGATCCTCGACAAGGGCTTCAACGCCGAGCGCAACACCTTCACCCAGCACTACGACACGGCCGAGGTCGACGCCTCGCTGCTGCTCATCCCCCTCGTGGGTTTCCTGCCGCCGGACGACCCGAGGGTCCTCGGAACAGTGGCGGCCATCGAGCAGGACCTCATGCGCGAGGGCTTCCTGCTGCGCTACCGCACCGAGACCGGTGTGGACGGCCTCGCGGGCGACGAGCACCCGTTCCTGGCCTGCTCGTGGTGGTTGGTGAGCGCGTATGCCGTGTGCGGCCAGGTCGACAAGGCGCGCGACCTGATGGACCGCCTGGTCGCACTGTTCAACGACGTGGGCCTGATCTCAGAGGAGTACGACCCCCACGAGAAACGGATGGTCGGCAACTTCCCGCAGGCCTTCTCCCACCTCACCTTCATCGGAGCCGCGCACGCGCTCGCCCAGGCAGAGGCCCTGGGCGCGGCGGACGCAGGAAGGCAGCAACCATGAACCTCGACGCCGACCTCGCAGCCGTGACGCGGCATACCGAGCTGCTTCTCGACCACGCCACCCGCCTGGGCGACGTGCGGGCACCCTCGCTCTGCGAGGGCTGGAGCCGCGCCCACGTGCTCAGCCACGTCGCCCGCAACGCCGAGGCGATCCAGCGCCTGGCCGAGTGGGCCCTCGTCGGCGAGCCTCGCGAGATGTACCCGGGAGGAGCGGCGGCTCGTGATGCGGAGATCGAGGCGGGCGCCCTGCGGGTCGGACCGGCATCGGCCGACGACCAGCGCCCTGCGGGCATCTTCGTCGACGACCTCACCGACACCGCCGCGGCGCTCGGCCCACGACTGGCCGAGCTCACCGGGACGTTGGCCGTCGACGAGGTGGAGATGCGCGGCGGCATGAAGGTCCCGCCCCAAGTGCTGCCCTTCCTGCGGCTGCGCGAGCTCGTCTACCACCACGTCGACCTCGACGACGGGTTCACCTTCGCCGACGTCGAGACCGAGCTGGTGCACCGGTTCATCGACGATGCGGTGTCGCGGCTGCGGCTGGGCAGCCACCCGCCGGACCTCGACCTGCAGACCGACGAGGGCGACCGTTGGCAGGTCGGCGCCACCGCCGCGCCCGTCCATGGCTCGCGTGCCGCGATGCTGCTCTGGCTGGCCAGGCGCATCGACACGGGCGTGTCCGCGGAAGGCGGCCTGCCGGAGCTGCCGCGCGGCGCCTAGACCATCGGGAGCGAGGCGCCCGTCACGCCGGCTCGCCGCGCGATGGCGACGGCGGCGAGGGCAGAGTGCACCTTGAGCTTGTGCAGGATGCTCTGGACGTGGGTTCGCACAGTGTTGGGCGACACGTGCAACAGGGTCCCGATCTCGGTGCGGCTCATGCCCTCGACCAGGCAGCCGAGCACCTCGAGCTCGCGACCGGTCAGCTCACGGATCCCCTGGACGTGCTCCACGGTGGTGTGCTGACCGCGCGACAGGGACACCAGGACCCCGGCCAGCAGGTCGGCCGGGATCCGCGTCTCCCCACGCGCGACACCACGGATGGCGTCGACGAGCGCGTCGGCGGTCTCGGTCTTGGCGACCCAGCCGCGGACCCCGAGCTGGACGGCCTCGACGATCTGGTCCCCGGCCTCCGCGCCCGTGGCGATGACGATGCCGAGGGTCGGGTCGACGGCAAGCGCCTCCCGGGCCACCGTGAGCCCGTCCTCACCGGCCAGGGCGAGGTCGAGGACGACGACGTCGCACTCCACCTCCTGGAGGCGTCGCAACGCCTGGGCGACGCCGGTGGCGGCACCCTGCACCTGGATGTCCGGGTAGTCCCCCAGACAGAGAGCCAGGGCGTCCACGAAGACCTCGTGGTCATCCACGAGCAGTACACGCACGGGGGCTGCCATGGCCTCAGGGTGGCGTACCGGCTCAGCGGGCAGAACCGGTCCGTGCCGGAGAAGGTGCTACGTCAAAAGGGTGACGGGACTAGTCCGTTCGGTCCGACCACGCTCCCCACCTCGTGCCGGAGGAACTCCCCGCCCGGCTGCTGCCGGACGGGGAGGTGGTCCGAGCGCCTCAGCGCAGGTGGGCCGGCCAGGACTCGTGCGAACCGTGTGCCGACATCAGGGCGGCGGCCTGGAGCCTGGAGTGGACCCCGAGCTTGGTGAGCAGGTTCTGGACGTGGGTCCGTGCCGTGCTCCGCTGCACCCCGAGCGAGGTAGCCATCTCCTCGGTGGTCTGGCCATCCATGATGCAGCGCATGACCTGCCACTCGCGGTCGGTGAGGAACTGCAGCGCCCACAGCGGGTCGTCAGTCGACTTCTGCGGACGCAGTGCCCGCTGGAGCAGCGACGGCTCGACCGCGAGCTGGCCACGCACCGCGCGGTCCAGCATCTCGACGATCTCCACGATCGGCTTCTCCTTGCCGACGTAGCCCGACGCACCCTCGGCGATCGCCCGTCCCACGATGGAGTGGTCGGCCTCCGCGGAGAGCATCACGACCTTGGTCTCCGGGGAGATCTCGCGGATCTCGTGGATCGCGGAGACCGAGGTCCCGCCCGGGAAGTTCACGTCGAGCAGGCAGACGTCGGGCCGGTGCATCGCCACCGCGCTGACGGCCTCCTCCGGCGTGCCGGCCAGGGCGACGACCTCGTGCCCACGGGCACCGAGCGCCAAGCCAAGGGCCTCGAGCAGCAGCAGGTGGTCGTCGCAGACGACGATCCTCATGACGCCACCAGGCCCAGCTGGGCCTGGGCGAGGCAGATGTCTCCCACGGTGCCGCCACCGTCAGCGGCGTGCAGCGCGAAGGACCCGTGGCAGGCAGCAACCATCGCCCGCGTGGTGGTCAGCCCCAGCGACGTGCGCGCGGTGACCTTCCCGAGTCCTGGTCCGTCATCGGTGACCGTGAGGTGCGCGCCCTCGCGGTCGGCATAGGCGTCGACCCGCACGTGTCCACCGTCACCGGCGGCGCGGACGGCGTTGTCGAGCACGCAGGCCAGAGCCCGGCTCAACGCCACCGGTCGTGCCCACGCCTCCAGCGCTTCCACCGAGTCGATGGTGATCTCGCAGTTCGCCGTGGCCTGGGCCCGCGTGACCGCCCGGGTGGCGACGGCCACCACGTCGGTGGTCGTCACCTCGTCGGCAGCGGCCTCGCTGAGACTGGTCTCCACCAGCTCGGCGAGCCAGCGGGCCTGTCCAGCGATACCGTCCATCTTGCGACCGACGTCTCCGCCTTCGGTCCCAGCCAGCAGGAGGATCGCCGCCAGCGGCTGCCGCAAGTCATGCAGCAGAGCGCGAACGGTGTCTATCTCTCCACCAGCGACTGGGCGCTGATGGTCCTCGAACAAAGCAGCCATGTATGTCCCTCACAACCCCGCAGACCGAAGCCCAGCACCCCCTGTGAGGACTCCCTGTGGTTCCGCGACTCGTCAAAGGTATGAGTTCAAAAAGACGGGCAGCAATAGTCATTAGGGACTAGGTGACCTCACGAATACGTGCCGGTTGCGTGCTCTGACAATGCAGTGCGTTGCGTGTCCTGCGACCGCCCAGTGAATGTGAACGGTCTAAGTGAAAACAGGCCGGTGGACCTTCTCACCATTTGGACGACTTGTATCTGGCCGGGGAGCAACAACGCATACGTTTGACGACACCGAGTCGTTGACGGCGACCTCCACGGGCGGCCTCACTAGAGTCGCCAACCATGGTGGCGACGCGGACCCCGGCTCAGCCGCTGCTCCTCGTCCTCACCGCGATCGTCTCGGTGCAGTTCGGCGGCGCTCTCGCGGCCACCCTGGTCCCGCAGATCGGCGCGGGTGGCTCGGTCACCCTCCGGCTGGTGTTCGCGACGGCCATCCTCTGGGCGATCGCCCGACCGCGGGTCCGCGGTCACGGCCGCACCGCCTGGTTGACGGTGCTGGGGTTCGGCTGCGCCCTGGGCTTGATGAACCTCGCCTTCTACGCCTCCCTCGCCCACCTGCCCATCGGCGTGGCGGTGACGGTCGAGTTCCTCGGGCCGCTGGCCCTGGCGACGGCCCTCTCCCGACGGCTGCGCGACCTCGCCGCCGTGGCGGCAGCGGCCGTCGGAGTGGTGCTCATCTCGGAGGCCCTCGACACACCGTTCGCGAACATCGAGTGGACCGGGCTGGGACTGGCCGCGCTCGCGGGAGCCTGCTGGGCGGCATACATCATCGCCAGCGGGCGGGCAGGGCGTGAGTTCCCGAAGCTCGAGGGGTTGGCGCTGGCCATGGCCGTCGCGCTCGTCGTCACGCTTCCCCTTGGCATCACCAGCATCCCGTCCTGGTCCGGTGAGTCAGTCGCCAAAGGTCTGGGCATCGCGGTGCTGTCCTCGGTGCTGCCCTACTCGCTCGAGCTGGCGGCGCTGCGGCACCTGAAGGCGAGGGTGTTCGGCATCCTGCTCAGCCTCGAACCCGCTGCTGCCGCGCTGGCGGGCCTGCTCGTGCTCGGCCAGCGGCTGGGCCGGGTGCAGCTGCTCGGCATGGCCCTGGTGGTGCTGGCCAGCGCCCTGGTGATGGGCGCCGGCCAGCGCAAGGATCCGGCAGCGTCAGGAGGCTGAGAGCCGCTCGCGCTCGTCCTTGCGGGACTTCCACAGGCTGGCCACGGTCGTGACACCGAGGATCACGACGATCGCGCCCAGCGAGACCGAGATCGGGATGTCGGGAGCCGAGTGGACGTTCTCCCCACCGTTGATGAACGGGAGCGTGTTCTCGTGCAGGGCGTGCAGCACCAGCTTGACGCCGATGAAGGCCAGCAGGACGGCGAGCCCCAGGCTCAGGTAGACGAGCTTCTTGAGCAGCCCGCCGATGAGGAAGTACAGCTGCCGCAGGCCCATCAGGGCGAACAGGTTGGCCGTGAGCACCAGGTAGGGCTCCTTGGTGAGGCCGTAGATCGCCGGGATCGAGTCGAGCGCGAAGAGCAGGTCGGTGGTCCCGAGCGCCATGATGACGATGAACATCGGCGTCGCGAGCTTCTTGCCGTTGACGTGCGTGAAGAGCTTGGCGCCGTCGTACTGGTCGGTCGCCGGGAACCGTCGCTCCACGAACTTCATGAACCGGTTCTCCTCGTACTCGTCGTCGTCGCTCTCACCCTCCTTGCCGAGCTTGACTGCGGTGTAGATGAGGAAGGCGCCGAAGATGTAGAAGACCCACGAGAACTCGTTGATCGCCGCTGCGCCCACGGCGATGAAGATGCCACGCAGGATGATCGCGATGATGATGCCGATCAGCAGCGCCGACTGCTGGAGCTTCTCCGGCACACCGAACCTGGCCATGATCAGCAGGAAGATGAACAGGTTGTCGACCGACAGCGAGTACTCGGTCAGCCAGCCTGCGTAGTACTCGGTCATGAACTTGGCGCCGGCCTGGTCGTGCGTGAAGTACCAGACGCCGAGCCCGAAGACGACGGCCGCGCCGATGTAGCCGGCCAGCGAGATGCTGACCTCTTTGGTCGACGGCACGTGCGGGCGCCGGGCGATGATGAAGACGTCGAAGAGCAGGACGGCGGCCATCAGGCCGACGGTGAGGTACCAGACCCAGGTCGGGACCTGCATCTGGGTGGCAGTGGTGGCGGTGAGGGCGTCGAACGCGGTCACAGGGAACCTTCCGGTCACAACGAGGTGGCCGGAGGTCTCTCCCGCCCCAGACAGGTGCGGACCGGCTCCCCGGGTCGGTATGCCGCGTGGCTGGTGAGCCCTGCGACGAGCGACCGTGATGACGAGGACACCGCGTGGGGATACTCCCCTCCGATGATCGGGTCCAGTCTCCCAGACTCCACCCCTCAGACCCAACTCGAGCCCTGATTGTCTCAGTCCCGTGACGCTGCGTCCCGCGGTGCTCAGTCGTGCGGCGGCCGTCGCGACTTGGGCAGCTTGGCCACGATGGTCTCGTAGGACACGTCGACCGCCTCCCGGATCTCGTCGTCCGGGATCGCCCCGCCCAGCCGGAGGGTGTTCCAGCCGGACCGCCCGATGTAGGCCATCACCGAGGCGTCGTCCCGGTACTGCAGGACCCACTCGTCGGCCTCGGCCCGGTTCGCGCCGCACTTCAGGCCGACCGACTCGCTGCCCATGAAGGCGAAGATCTTGTCCCCCACCTTGGCGACGAAGTCGCCCTCCCAGGGCTGGTCGGCCCACGCCCCCGGCTTGGCCAGGCAGTAGTCACGCAGGGCGTCGGCGTCGAGCGCGGTCACGCCCCGACGATAGCCGTGGTCACAACAGCGAGGTGAGTCCCGACTCCGCCACCAGCCGACGGCCTGCCACGAGCCCGGCCTCCACGAGCGTGTCGAGCTGGTGGAACTCCAACAGGCCGACACCCATGGCAGCGGGCGTCACCACGATGGCGCCGGCCGCCTGAGCGGACTCCACGGCGCCGCCGCTGCCGATCAGCATGGTCCGCAGGAGGGTCTCGCCCAGCGCGGGAGTACGCAGCGGCCGGGGCGGCCCGCCTGCGGTCGGCCGCGCAGGTCCCGAGCCACCCATGGAGATGTTCACGGCTACCAGCGGACCCTCGGGTCGCTCGGTGAGCGCGTCGACGGGAAGGTTGTTGAGTACGCCGCCGTCGACGAGGAGCCGGCCATCCACCTTGACGGGAGGGAACAGGCCCGGGAGAGAAGTCGTCGCCATGAGAGCCGGGACCAGTGGCCCCCGGCGATGCACCACCACCTCTCGGGCAAGGAGATCCGTGCTCACACAACGGAACTGGTGCGGCAGCGACTCCATCATGGTGTCACCGAAGACCCGGGTCATGGCCCGGCGACGGCGTTGCCCCTTGGCGAGGGCAGCTCGCGGAACGGTGTAGTCGGAGAACGGACGACCGCGCACGAACTCCGCGTAGATCTGCTCGCGGGCTTCGAGCGCCGGCATGCCCGCCGCATGCAGAGCTGCAACCACGCCGCCGACACTGCAACCGGCGACCCGGTCGACCGGGATGGCCGCTTCCTCCAGTGCGGCCAGCACCCCCAGGTGGGCGAAGGCGCGGGCCCCACCCCCGGCGAGCACCAGACCCAGCGACCTGCCTGCCAGCCTCGCGACCAAGGGGCGCAGCGCGCTCGTGGTGGGTGCGTCGACCGTGGTCACCTGCCAGGCGTCCAACAGCTGGGACCACGCGACCACCTGGTCCGTCGAGGGGTTCCCCCCGACCAGGACGACGTCCGCGCCCGGTGCCAGCGCGAGGGTCGAGCTGCCAGGCTGCTGTCCGCCGGCGGCCACGGCCACCACGACGTCAGCCTGGCGGATCGCCGCGGCGGACCAGGCCTGCGCGTCCGCCCCCACGGCGTGGTCAGCCTCAAGGGGCACAGTCAGCAGCACCCGGTCGTGGGTCTTCTCCAGACGCTCCAACCCGGCCGCGTCGACGTCACCGGAGACCGCGACCCTGAGCCACCGAGCCAGTCCGGCCCTCAGCGCATCGGTCACCGCGGCCACGGGAGCGCCCGGGTGCAGACCCACCACCGTGACGATGACCGGGGGACGCTGGCGTTCACGCACTGCGGGGCTGGCCAGCTGGGAGGCAAGCACGCGGACGAGAGAGCGAGCGATGGCGGGGTGCTCGTCGAGCGCCTGGTCGAGGGCTTCCGGCGCGATGCGCAAAAGCATCGTGTCGCGGTGGGCTCGCACCGTCGCGCTGCGCACCCCACCGGTGAGCATCGCCAGCTCCCCGATGACGTCCCCGGCTCCCAGGGACCGCACCCGACCGTCCGAGGTGAGCACGTCCACTCGTCCACTCAGCACCGAGAACGCCGCGCCGGCAGGGTCACCTGCTTCGAAGAGGGTCTCCCCCGCGTGGAGGTGCACCCGCTCTCCCGACCGCTCGACCCGTTCGCGGCCCTCCGGCCCGAGCTCGTGCATGAGGGAGCGCGAGACCGCGACTGCGGCGGCCGTGACCATCTCCGGTACCGACAGCAGGGCGGCGCTGGCCTCGCCGGACCCCTCGTCGACCTGCTCGGCAGCGTCCCTCGACCCGGCGGCCAGAAGAGCGACCCCCGCACAGAGGACGAAACACGCAGCGCTGAAGACCCAGCCCCTGCGGAACGCGTCCGCGGCACCAGCTGGGGCCGGTGTCCCGATGAGGACCACGAGGAACGAGATCCCGAGGACACCACCGATCTGGCGGACGCTGGAGTTGACCGCCGAGGCGACCGCGTAACGGCCGCCCGGCACTGCGGACAGGGCTGCGCTACCGAGGATCGGGAGGGTGGCACCCACCCCCAGACCGCTGAGCACCTGGCCGGGCAACCAGTGACCGAGGAAGCTCGGCGACGGGTCGACCGCGACGGCATACCAGAGATAGGCGCTGGCCCACACGAGCGCGCCCGGCACGACGACCACGAGGTGACCGCGCCGCTCGGCGAGCGGACCGAGCACCGCCGCCGACACTGCGGCGACGACGGCGCCCGGCACGAGGGCCAAGCCTGTCCTGAACACGTCATAGTGCCAGATGTACTGCAACCAAAGGACATTCGTCAGTAGGTAGGCGTAGAACCCCAAGCCGGCCACGGCTGAGGCGGCGTTGGCGACGACGAACCCGCGAGACGCCATCAACGCCCGGTCGACCAGCGGGCTCGGGTGCACCCTCGAGCTCTGGACGAATCCCACGGCCGCCGCCACCGACCCGCCGGCGCACAGCAGCACCTCAGCGCTCGTCCAGCCCCAGTCGTTGCCGGTCACGATCGCGGTGGTGAGCAAGCCCATGGCGAGCGCGAGGAGGAGCGCGCCGCGCAGGTCGGGCAGCCGGCGCCTGCCCGGCGACCTGCTCTCCACGAGCCAGCGGCGCGAGGCCACCAACGCGGCGGCCCCCACCGGCAGGTTCACGAGGAACGCCCACCGCCAGTCACCCCACTTGACCAGCGCCCCACCGATCGGTGGGCCCAGTCCGGCGGCAGCTGCGGCGGTAGCGCCCCACAGACCCACCGCGTGGACCCGACGCTCCAGCGGGAAGGCCTGGATCACCAGGGCGAGCGAGGCGGGGATGAGCATCGCGGCGCCGAGCGCCTGGACCGAGCGGGCGGCCACCAGCCACCAGACCGAGCCGGCGGCGGCGCACAGCAGCGAGGAGAGGGTGAACAGGGCCACTCCGAGGGCGAACAGCCGGCGCCGGCCGACCAGGTCGGCCATCCGCCCGAACAGGATGAGGGTGGCAGCCAGGACGATGTTGTAGGCGTTGAGCACCCACGACAGCTCGCCGATGCTGGCGCCCCCGAACGAGGCCCGGATGCTCGGGAACGCGACGTTGACGACGGTCGCGTCCAGGAACGCGAGGAAGGCACCGATGGAGGCGACGGCCAGCACCGTCCCACTCCCGACACGTGCATCCCTCGTGGCGCCCGCAGGCCCCGCTCCAGTGACGGTCGCCACGGATCACCGCCTCCCGGACCGAGCGTAGGAGCGAGACGAGAGGACGCGCTCGCCACAAACGGGCTAGGACAACTGAGGTACAGCGGCCCCGACGTGGCGGTCCACGATGGAGGACCCACCCGTTCCCGCGATCCGAGGTCCCCCAATGTCCGTTCGCCCGTCGCGCCGACACCCCCTCTCGGTCCTGGCCGTGGTGGCCCTGCTCTGGGCGGCGGCGCTCCTCGTGGTGTCGCCGTCGGCGTCAATGGCTGGGTCCGTGAAGGGGTCACTCGCGGTGATCTCCGTCGGCGACCAGGGCACCGGGTTCGTCGGTGCCGTGGCTGGGCGCCCGTTCGATGTCGTGGTCGAGGCCAGGGACCCCCTGGGGGTCCCACTCGTGCTCCCCCAGGACACCAAGGTGCGACTCAGCCTGGTGACCGGGTCCGGCACCCTCGGCGGCGTGCTCGAGGGCACCATCGCCAAGCGCACCAGCCAGGGGACCGTGAGTGGCGCGACGTACGCCCCCCTGGGGAACGGCATCACGCTGGGCTTGGCCACCGTCTCCGGGACCGCCCTGAGCGGCACGACCACGACGATCAATGTGGCGGCGAGCGCCGTGCGGACCCAGGCGAACCCCCACAGCAGCCTGAACGTGACCGACCCTGGGTGTCCGGCCCCTTCGCCCACGTCGCCAGTTTGTGGCTTCCTCCAGCTGCCCAACGGGGGCAACGGCACGGTGCTGATGTCGGTCGGCTCGTGCGACACGATCCTGACCTGCCGCACGAAGTCCGGCACCACCGCTCGGCTGGTGACCGCCGAGGTCTCGCTCAAGGATGCCAACGGGGTCCCGCTCTACACCCCGAGTGCCCCCGCAACCTTCATCCTGGCTTGCGACAAGACCTTGTGTGGCCAGGGTGGCGTCAGCTCCTTCCCGATCGTCGTCGACCTGACGAACACCGGAGCCTTCGCCCAGGTGCCCGACTGCCCGTCCAAGGGAGTGCTGGGCACAGGACAGACCGCCTGCCGTGACACCGTGCAGTCCACCCGGGACAACGCGGGTGACGTCTACAGCGTCATCCTGTTCACCTACGACATCCGGGGCAGCTACCCGTGACCGTCGCTTGCCACCCACGGTAGGGGCGGCCTGAGCGCACCCAACCGGTCGAGGGCCGCGGACGCCTCGTGGGCAGCGGATGCCTCATGGCCGGATGAGTCGATCAACTCGAGACGCGCCTGGACGGCCAGGAGGAACCCCCGCTCGTGGGCGAGGTCAGGCGCCGCACTCGCGGCGAGTCCTTGGCGCAGCGAGGCCCACGCGCCGGGCAGGTCCCCCAGGACGGCCTGGGCGCTCGCCCGGACGCGGAGCGCCGACGGCAGCAACGTCGCCGCACGCAGCCGCGTGATCGTCGCGATGGCCCGCTGAGAGGCCTCGAGCGCCTCGGTGGACCGGCCGGCAAGCAGGTGCCCCTCGGCGATGGCGATGTCCGTCTCGCAGACCTCGTGGGGCTCGTGCAGCGCATGGAACAGGGCGCGCGCCGCATCGAGGAGCTGACCGCCCTCCTCGGGGCGTCCCGCCCGGTGCTGGGCGCGCCCCTGTTCGCGCAGCACCAGGGCGCGCAGCTCCTCGTCGTCGACCGCCTTGGCGATCCGCAGCACCCGGGCGAGGACGTCGAGCGCCGCCTGCGGTCGGCCCTGCCGGTTCAACAGGTCCGCGCTGTTGTATGCGGCGTTGGCGGCGTTGGCGGCATCGCCCACCTTCTCGAAGCTGGTCGCAGCACGCTGGAACCCCTCCAGCGCCTCGGTCCATCGGCCCTGGAGCAGCAGCCGCATCGCGATGTTGTTGTGGGCGTGCGCCTGGCCACTCAGGTCACCGAGTGACGAGTAGAGACGGAGAGCCGTCTCGCCGTGGTCCACGCCCGAGCTGGAGCCCGTGAAGACCTCCACCCCGTGCAGCACGAGGTGCGCCTGCGCGAGTGCATCGTCCTGCTCGGCCAGCTCGGCGACCTCGACGGCGTCGTGCGCGCAGCGCGCCGCGTCCACGTAGCGTCCTTGGCTCATCAGGACCACGCTCCTGCGGGAGAGCAGCCGAGCCCTGGCCGCCAACGCGTCGGCCCCGCCTGCGCCGTCCAGGATGCGGAGCCCGGTCGCGGTTCGGCGCAGCGCCACCGGGTGGCGGCCTTGGCGCTGGGCGACCTTGGCCGCTTTGAGCGCGAGGGCTGCGGACCTGACGGGCACGCCGACCCAGAGCCGTCTGGCCTGGGCATAGGCCCGGTCGGCGTCGCCGGAGCGTCCACAGAGGAACAGCGCGTCGCCCCAGGACTCGAGGTCGGCTGCCCGCTCCGCGGTCGACACCGACCCCGACCGAAGGGCGGCCTCAGCCGCCTGGGCGTAGGCGTGCGCCGCCGCCTCGGGAGCAGCCGCCGCCAGCGCCTTGACGCCGGCCAGCCGGGCACACTGCCACGCGTCGGCATATCGCCCCGCGGCGAAGAAGTGGTGCGCCAGGACCTCTGGGCGCCGAGCCCGGGTGCGCGCCGAACGGCCCAGCACCTCCCCCACCGTGGCGTGCAGGTGAGTTCGCACCCTCATCGGCAGGCCGGCATACGCCGTCTCGCGGTGGACTGCATGCCGGAACTGCCAGCGTCGGGACCCGGCCGGCTCGAGGAACGCCGCTAGTGCTGCGACGTCGTCGCGCAGCGTCGGCCCGACTGGGCGGTCTCCCACCACCTCCGCCAGGAGCGCGAGCGTGAACGAGTTCCCCAGCACCGCTGCGCGCCGGAGCAACGACCTCTGGCGGGGCGCCAGCGAGTCGATCTGCACCGCCACGAGCTCCTCGACGGACAAGGGGAGGTCGTCGATCCGCTCGCCGCGGGAGGCCGCGAGAACGAGCTCGCGGAGGAACAGCGGGTGACCCCCCGCGCGCGCGACAAGCGCCTGGGCTGCTGACGGCGGCAGCGGGTGATCGGGGTCGACGAGCTCGGTCATCAGCTCGCTTGCGTTGGCACCCAACGGTCCCAGCTCGATGACCACGCCGCCCGGTGGGACATCGTCCTCGAGCGCCCTGCGCGTCGTGAGGAGCAGCCAGGGCAGGTCGTCGCACCGGCCGGCCACCTGCTCCAGCACTCGCGCGCTGTCTCCGTCCATCAGGTGCGCGTCCTCGACCACCAGCAACGTCGGGCTCCGGAGGGCGGCTGCCATTACGCCCACCACCAAGCGGTGCAGCGCGTCGGAGCGGAACTCCTCCCCCAGCTCCGTGCCGGGTGCGTGATTGCCGGCGGGTGGCTGCTCGCCGCGGTTGGTGGACGACCTGGCATCGGCTGGGTCGAGTGGCACGTCGAACACCAGGCCGAGCAGGGGCAGCTGGGCGACGAGGTGCGGCTCGCTGGCCCCGACCAGGGTGGCTGCCCTCCGGAGTCCGTCCTGCGGATCGACCTGGGCCGACAGGCCGAGGGCTGCGGCAAGCAGGAGTCGCACGGTCGCGTAGGGCGCGCTGGCGCCGCTGTGTCCGCAGTCCGCGGTGAGCACCCGGAAGTCCTCGGCGCCGGCGACGACCTCGGCGACGAGGCGGGTCTTGCCCATGCCCGGTTCGCCGATGACCGTGACGACGCCACCGGTTCCGTTGCCGAGCCGGTCGAGCGCGCTCATGACCTGACCGAGCTCGATCTCGCGCCCGACCATCGCCGTGTCCGCCTGCTCGAGCGGGCTCGAGGTCGCCCGACCGAGGGTGACGCTGCGCACGGGTTCGGCCAGCCCCTTGAGCCGCAGCGAGACTGCGGAGTCCGCCTCCCAGCGGGTGCGGCTGTGCTCGAGCAGCTCGACCGGCACGCTGATGCTGGCCGGCGCCGCCCGTGCCGCGAGGCGCGCGGCGAGGTTCACCGCGCCGCCTTTCACCGAGTAGGTGCGACGCCCGACGGGGCCGAGGTCCCCGGTGAAGACCCGTCCTTGCGCGACCCCGACCCGCACCGGCAGCCGCCCGGGTCGGTCGACCACGAGCCGCACGGCTGCCAGGAGGTGGTCGACGTCGTCACCCGTGCTCTGGGGGGCACCGGCCACCAGCATCACCTTGCCGCCGTCGACGTCGATGTCGGTCTCGTGGAACGACACACCGTGCTTGGTCGTCGCCTCCTGGATGGTGCGCACGAGCTCGTCGACGGCAGTGGTGAGGGCAGCTGGGCCCTCCTCCTCCAGGAGGCCATCCGTCCCGGAGAAGCGGATGAATGCCGCTGCCGCCACCCGGTGCTCGGGTTCATGGCTGCCGTGCGCCACGTGGGTGCGCAGCTGGCTCGGGACCAGCTGTGACCTGTCGGTGGTCGGCCCGCCCGCCGGTCCGGAAGAGGCTGCGGTCAGGGTGGCGATCAGGGTGTGGGTCAGGTCACCAGGCCCGAGCGCGGGCCCGAGGGGGGCCACGGGACCGGTCCGCGGCACCGGCGGGAGCCCCCGCAGCAGGAAGCCCGGACCCGTCGCGTCGCCCACGAACTGCTCGGGCAACCGAGCGGCCGTCGCCGCGTCGACCAGCACCTGGCCGGCAGCGGCCGCCGCCTCGATCGCGGTCACCCGGCTGGCCACCGGCCCCAGCACCATGAGCTCTCGGTGGGCGCTCGGGTCTCCGGCCAGCACGAGGTGCACCTCCCCGGTCGCCACCCCGGTCGAGGCACGGAGCACCACCGCCCCCACCGACGTGCGCAGGTGGCCGACCCTGGACAGCACGGTGCGCATGAGTGCGGCGGCACGGGTCGCCCGCAGCGCCGAGTCCGGGCCAGTGGCCAGCAGCAGCACCGCGTCCCCGCCCCACTTGAGCAGGTCGCACCCCTCGGCGAGGCCCGCTTCGACCAACGGGCCGAACACGTCGTCCAGGACGTCGCTGAGCTCCTCGGCGCCCGCGCGTCCTCGAGCGGCCAGCCGCTCTGTCAGCCGGGTGAAGCCGCTGATGTCGAGGACCACGAGGGTCCCGGGAAACACCCACTGCGCCGGGGCCGGATCGGCCGGCACGGGTCCCCGCAACAGGGCAGGCAGGTAGGGCGCGAGTCGGCTGTCGAGGTCATCCACCACTAGTCCGCCCGGACGCGGGGGCCATGACGATCTCAGCAGCTGTCACCGCCTCGACGTCCCCCAGCACGGCGTCGACCGCCCAGCCATAGGCACCTCCGACCCTCAGGCTTTCAGCACCCAACCCGCCGTGTCCTCACGCAAATGACGGACACCCTGCGCGCTGCACCCCACGAGCCACAGATGGCACCAAACGACCCCTACTGGGTCGCAGCGGACATTTGCCGCAGCTCCTTCTTGAGGTCACCGATCTCGTCGCGCAGTCGGGCAGCGAGCTCGAAGTGCAGGTCGCCCGCAGCCTGGTGCATCTGGGTGGACAGCTCCTGGATGAGGTTGGCCAGGTCGTTGGCGGGCAGGTTGCGCAGCCGGTCCGTGGCCACTCCTGCGTCGGCCTGGACGGTGCCACGCCCGCCTCGTCCGCCGCCCTTGCCCCGCGACTGGCTGCGCCCGGAGCCGATGAGGGCCTCGGTGTCGGCGTCCTCGCGGTTGAGCAGGTCGGTGATGTCGGCGATCTTCTTGCGCAGCGGCTGGGGGTCCACGCCGGCCGCGAGGTTGTAGGCGATCTGGATCTCGCGGCGCCGCTGCGTCTCGTCGATGGCCTCGCGCATCGACGGCGTGATCTTGTCGGCGTACATGTGCACCTGGCCGGACACGTTGCGGGCCGCTCGGCCGATGGTCTGGATGAGCGACCGGGCGGAGCGCAGGAACCCCTCCTTGTCGGCGTCGAGGATGCTGACCAGCGACACCTCCGGCAGGTCGAGGCCTTCGCGCAGCAGGTTGATGCCGACGAGCACGTCGTACTCCCCCATCCGCAGCTCGCGCAGCAGCTCCACGCGCCGCAGGGTGTCGACCTCGCTGTGCAGGTAGCGGACCCGGACCCCCTTGTCGAGGAGGTAGTCGGTGAGGTCCTCGGCCATCTTCTTGGTCAGGGTGGTCACCAGGACGCGCTCGTTGACCTTGGTGCGCTCACCGATCTCGTGGAGCAGGTCGTCGATCTGGCCCTTGGTGGGCTTGAGGATGACCTCGGGGTCGACCAGCCCGGTGGGTCGGATGATCTGCTGGACGATCCCCTCGCTCTGCGCGAGCTCGTAGGGGCCGGGGGTGGCGGACAGGTAGACGGTCTGGTCGATGCGGCCGAGGAACTCCTCCCACCGCAGCGGTCGGTTGTCCATCGCCGACGGGAGCCGGAAGCCGTGGTCGACGAGCTGGCGCTTGCGCGACATGTCGCCTTCGTACATGGCGCCGATCTGGGGCACCGTCACGTGGGACTCGTCGATGACGAGCAGGAAGTCCTCTGGGAAGTAGTCGAGCAGCGTGTTGGGGGCGGTCCCCCGGCCCCGGCCGTCGATGTGCATCGAGTAGTTCTCGATGCCCGAGCACGACCCGACCTGGCGCATCATCTCGATGTCATAGGTGGTGCGCATCCGCAGCCGCTGGGCCTCGAGCAGCTTGCCCTGCTTCTCGAACGCCGCCAGCTGGTCGGCCAGCTCGAGCTCGATCCCACGGATCGCCCGCTCCATCCGCTCGGGGCCGGCGACGTAGTGCGTCGCCGGGAAGACGTACATCTCCTGCTCCTCGCGCATGATCTCGCCGCTGACCGGGTGCAGTGTGTAGATCCGCTCGATCTCGTCGCCGAAGAACTCGATCCGGACCGCGAGCTCCTCGTAGACGGGGATGATCTCGACGGTGTCGCCGCGGACCCGGAAGGTGCCGCGGGTGAAGGCGAGGTCGTTGCGGGTGTACTGCATCTGGACGAACCGGCGCAGCAGGTCGTCGCGGTTGACCTCCTGGCCGACGCGCAGACGGGCCATCCGGTCGACGTACTCCTGCGGGGTGCCGAGGCCGTAGATGCAGGACACCGACGCGACCACGATGACGTCACGACGGGTCAGCAGCGAGTTGGTCGCGCTGTGCCGCAGCCGCTCGACCTCGTCGTTGATCGACGAGTCCTTCTCGATGTAGGTGTCCGTCTGCGGGATGTAGGCCTCAGGCTGGTAGTAGTCGTAGTACGAGACGAAGTACTCGACGGCGTTGTTGGGCAGCAGCTCGCGGAACTCGTTGGCCAGCTGGGCGGCCAGGGTCTTGTTGGGCGCCATCACGAGGGTCGGTCGCTGGACCTGCTCGATCAGCCAGGCCGTGGTGGCCGACTTGCCGGTGCCGGTGGCGCCGAGCAGCACGGTGTTCTTCTCCCCCGCACGGATCCTGGTGGTGAGGTCGGCGATGGCCGCGGGCTGGTCCCCCGCGGGCGAGAACGGGGAGACGACCTCGAACGGGGCGACCGTGCGTTGCAGGTCTGTCGTGGGACGCATGCGTCCAGCGTAGGCGGACCCGCTGACAGCGCCGTCTCAGGATGCGGTGAGACGGTCTGCAGCCTCCGACGCCCGAGGCGTAGGACTGTGGAGTGACCACCCCGCCCACCGCCAGCCCCGGCTCCGCCCGGGCCGGCACAGCCCCCGGTCAAGCCGTGGGTATGCCGCGTCGCTGGGGCATGCTCGGGGTCAGCACCCTGGCGCAGATGGCCTCAGCCGTGGCGATGCACGGTCCAGCGTTCCTCATCCCGGTCCTGCACACCCGCGAGGGCCTGTCCCTCGCCACCGCGGGCCTGGTCGCCGCGGCTCCCATGGTCGGCGTGATGCTCACCCTGGTGGCCTGGGGTGTGGTCGTCGACCGCCGCGGCGAGCGGCTGGTCCTCGTCGGCGGGCTGGCCGCCACGGCTGTCGCCGCCGCGTCGAGCACCCTGGCCGACGGGCCACTTTGCTGGGGCGTCTTCCTCTTCCTCGCCGGTGCGGCCGCCGCCAGTGCCAACGCCGCGAGTGGGCGCGTGGTCGTCGGCTGGTTCCCGGCCGAACGGCGCGGCCTGGCGATGGGGATCCGCCAGATGGCGCAACCGCTCGGGGTCGCCGTCGCCGCGGTGACCATGGCCGTACTGGCCGAGCAGCACGGCATACGCGCCGCCCTGGCGGTCCCGGCCGTGGCGGCGACGCTCGCGTGCGTCGCCGTCGCCATGGTCGTGAAGGACCCGCCACGTCCGCACCGCTCGGTGGAAACGGCCCGGAACCCCTATGCCGGCGACCGCACCCTCGCCCGGATCCACGGCGTCTCCATGCTGCTGGTCGTGCCGCAGTTCCTCGTCTGGACCTACTCGCTCGTCTGGCTGGTCTCCGACCGCGGCTGGTCCGCGGCGGCGGCAGGCACGCTCGTCGCGGTCACCCAGGTGTGCGGAGCGCTCGGCCGGATCGCCGTCGGCCAGCTGTCGGACAGCGTCGGCAGCCGGATGCGCCCGTTGCGATGGGTCGCGGTCGCGGTGGTCGTCTCGATGGCGCTGCTCGGCCTCGCGGCCGGGCAGGACTGGGGCGTCGCGGTCGCGCTCCTCGTGGTGGCCTCGACGGTCACCGTCGCGGACAACGGGCTGGCCTTCACGGCGGTGGCCGAACGCGCCGGCCCGTTCTGGTCGGGCCGTGCCCTCGGCCTGCAGAACACCGGCCAGTTCCTCACCGCCGCAGCAGTGCCTCCCCTCGCGGGCATCCTCGTCACCTGGACGGGGTATGCCGTGACGTTCGCCTCCGCGTCCGCCTTCGCCCTCGTGGCTCTCCCCCTGGTCCCTGTGCGGAGCGAGCAGGCGCCCCGCGACGGGTGACCACTGGTCCACGACGGGACGCCGCGCCCTACCTCAGCGCAGCCAGAGGGTGAGCCCCAGCGTCGCACCTCCGAGGGCACCCAGCACCGTCACGAACGCCACCCGGATCATCGGCGGGTAGGGCGAGTAGCCGCGGCTGTCGTCGCCGAGCTGGGCGAACCGGCGGCGCACCGAGACGACCAGCACCACGCTCGTCCCCATCGCCCCCGCACCGAGACCGGCCAGGACGGGCACGTCCAGACGCAGCGCCACCATGACCAGGGGTACGAGCAGGACCAACGAGGTGATCGCCGTCCGCTGCCACGCCAGCGCCGTGCGTTCGGGCTGGAGGGCGTCGCGGTTCGGGATCCGACTCACCGGCGCGCGATCTCCACGACGGCCAGCACCAGCGTGAACGCTCCGAGCACCACGACGCCGCCGGCGAGGGCGAACAGCGCACGTGGTGCGGGCAGTGGCTCGCGCAGCCGGAGGGCCCGCTCGACCCGCGCCCACCGCCGCCACCGCACGCACGGCCAGGGCTGCACCGCCGAGGCAGGCGGCCGCGCCCACCAAGGCGGACCAGGCGGGCAGGTTGGACAGGCTGGACAGCGACACGATCGCGACGCCGCCGGCGACCAGGGCCAGTGCGGTCCGCATCCAGGACAGCGTGGTGCGTTCGTTGGCGAGGGAGAAGCGCGGGTCCGGCTCGTCACCGACCCCGTAGACGCTGTCGGGCTTGCGGTCCTCAGCCACGCGGCGGCTGCCAGCCGGTCGCTTCGGCCCAGGCCCGTGCCCGGTCGTTGACGGAGTCGAACCACGGCTCCTTGGCCTCGGTGTACTCGGTGACCGTCTCGATGGTCGCCGCCAGGCGCTGCTTCTCGACGGCGTACTCGGCGCGGGCCGTGGCGCCCGCCCGCATCCAGTCGCGGAACACCAGCGCCCAGCGCCAGCCGTCGCTGCCCACCTCGCGGACGTGGATGTGCGCGATCCGCGCCGGGTCGGCGCTCCCCAGCATCCGTTTCGGCCACTCGCCCTGCGAACCGCGGTCGAAGTCGGATCGCACGCCCCCGACGAGGGGGAAGCCGCCCTGCCGGAGTCGTTCGAGGACGGCAGGATCGTCGATGTCGGCCAGCGCACGGACCCCGAGCTGGAGGTCGATGACGTCCTTGGCGATGAGGCCGGGCACGGCCGTGCTGCCCACGTGGTCGGCGGTGACGACGACGTCGCCGAGGACGTGGCGCAGCCGCGCTAGCAGCCGGGCCGCCTGGTCCGGCCACGTGGGGTCCGGCTCGTGGAGAGCGAGCCGTTCCGGGCGCTGCGAACGGGTGCCCGTCCGGACGTTCTCCTCGAACGGCACCAGCCGCTCGCGCCAGAGCGTCCCGACCGAGGTGAGCAGGTCGTCCTTGTGCCCGTCGTTCTCGAGCCACACGTCGGCGGCCTCGCGACGCTCCTCGTCGGTCGCCTGGGACGCGATCCGGCTGCGCGCGTCCGTCTCGGCCATCCCGCGTGTGTGCATGAGCCGCTTCACCCGCGTCTCGGCGGCGGCCCCCACGACCACGACGAGGTGATATCCGGGTCCGTAGTGCTTCTCCACCAGCAGGGGCACGTCGTGCACGACGATGGCGTCGTCAGGGGCCGCGGCCACCAGCTCTGCCGTGCGACGGGCGATCAACGGGTGGGTGATGCCTTCGAGGTCGCGGCGGGAGCGGCCGTCGGCGAAGACGATCGCCCCGAGCGCGGGTCGGTTGAGAGCCCCCTCGTCGTCGAGGACTCCATCGCCGAACCGGTCGACGATGGCGGTGAGTCCCGAACTGCCCGGTGCGACCACTTCGCGGGCGAGGAGGTCGGCGTCGATAACCACGGCGCCGAGCTCCGAAAACCGCTGTGCGACAGTGGATTTCCCCGAACCTATGCCTCCGGTGAGGCCGACGCGCAGCATGCCACCCACCCTATCGGTGGCGGCCCTCGCTAGTCGGCGAGCCGGGCGGGGAAGCCACCGGTGGCAACGGGTCCCCACCGGGTCGGGGTGATGCGCAGGATCGACTTGTCCTGGTCGAGCATCGCTTGGCGGTACTCGTCCCAGTCGGGGTGCTCTCCGGAGATGTTGCGGAAGTACTCGACGAGGGGTTCCACCGAGTCCGGGGCGTCCAGCACCTCGCAGTCGCCGTCCACCTGCACCCACGCCCCACCGAAGTCGTCGGAGAGGACGAGGACACTGACCGCGGGTCGCTTGCGGGCGTTGGCCGTCTTGGCCCGGTCGCGATAGCTCGAGATCACGATCCGTCCACTGTCGTCGACGCCACCGGTCACCGGCGAGGCCTGGGGCCGACCGTCGGCTCGGGTGGTGATGACCAGCATGTGGTGTCGGGGCCGGACGAAGTCGAGCAGTCCGTCGAGGTCGACCGTGGTGTTCGTCGCAATGGTGCGTGGCATGCAAGCACGCTACCGACTCCGGTCCGTGGCGCGGTCCGCTGGCGTGCCAGCTACCACCGCCGGATCGCACCTGCGGGGGCGAACCCGCAGGTGCCACCACACCGCCACGGCGGTCAGCGCGAGACCAAGCCCACTCACGCCGCGGACCACTGCCACGTAGAGGAGCATCTCGGTGCCCACCCCGGTCACCATCGCCGCGACCGTGAACGCGATGGCGCACACGATCGGCACCACGAGCAGCACCAGCCAGGCCGACCCACGCTCCACTGGCGTCGCGAGGGGCGAGTCGTCGTGCTCCGGTGACGTGTCGCTCAGGACGCGCAGGCCGTACCCGAGCACCACGAGGACCCCGACGACACCGCTGCCGTACTGCGCCACCTTGAACGCCAGCAGGCTCCCCACGAGCGGATCGCTGAGGGCGCGGAGATGACGCACACCCCACCCGTCGCTGTGGGTGAACGCGTCCCAGAAGACGTGGGTCAGCGATCCGATGACCACGCCGGGGGCGGCCCAGCGCCACTCGTACGCTCTGGGGCGGTGCGGGACGGGGAGCCTGGCCCGCACGGCGAGCGGCACGAGATCGCGGACCACCGGGGCGGCGACAACCCTCCAGAGACCCATGAACACCAGGCCCAGCACGAGGTCGAGGGTCAGCACGCCGAGCAGCGAGTGGGAGAAGTTGCGGTGGCTGCTGATCGGGACGAAGTAGAGGACGTCGGGGACCATCGACCCGATCACCAGAGCCGACGGCACCGCCCACCGTGGGCGCTCGCGCCCGACCAGGGGCAGCACCGCGGCCACGTGGGCGGGCGTGAACGGCACTCGCGCACCCTAACCCGGAGGGTTGTATGCCGCGTAGTCCACGCGCGTGACCGGTCGCGTGACCAGCTGCCCGGTCGGGTCGGGCATCGGCAGGGCCCTGGACCCCTGCACGAGCTGGACACTCGTGGCCAGGCTGTTCGCGGTCACGGTGAACACCAGCTGGGCCATGGCCAGCGACTGCTCGTGCACCGAGATGCGTTCGAAACCGGTGGGCAGCTCGATCCGGGCGATCCCGTCGTCGACGGTCCCGCGCAGCGGGTGACTGGCCAGCGGCAGCGCGCTGCGGATCCCGGCCGCGGTCATCGTCGCGGTGATGGGCGTGGCCAGCCCGACGAAGGACGGCTCCAGCCCGGCCCCAGGTGGAACGGTGCGCGTCAGGCGGGCCAGGTGGTCTCCCTGCACCAGGTAGACCTGGATCGTCAACGGCACACCCAGCCGGCTCGGTCCCGACGACGTGGCGGTCGCCGACGGTGCCACCACGGGCACGGGAGTGGACTGGGTGCCGATGGAGCAGCCGGCGACCACCACCAGCCCCGCGAGCGCGAAGGCGAGGACGCCGCCGCGAGCAACCACGCGGCATACACCCCTAGGAGGCCGAGGTCGGCAGCTCGACGACAAAGCGGGCACCTCCTCCCGGGCTCTCTTCCACATGGACGTGGCCGTCGTGGAGCGCCACGTGCCGCTCCACGATGGCCAGTCCGAGCCCCACGCCGGTGCGCTCGCTCGACCCTCCGCGGGCAAAGCGTTCGAACACCCGGGCCCGACGGCCCGGAGCGATGCCCGGACCGGTGTCGTCGACGACGATCCGCAGCCCGTGCTCCCCCGGCTCGACCCGCACGCCGGTGCACCCGCCCCCATGGGTCTCCGCGTTCCCGACGAGGTTCGCGACCACCCGTTCGAGACGTCGCTTGTCCACCTCCATCATCAAGCCCGAGACCGCCGGGTCGATCGACGTCACGACGCGTCCGGCGGCGGCGTCAGCGGCCCGACGCACGAGATCCCCCACCCGCACCGTCTCGCGGACCACCTGGTCGCCGGCGTCGTGGCGCGAGATCTCCAGGAGGTCGACGACCAGGGCACGGAACCGCTCCAGCTCGTCCGCCAAGAGCTCGACCGGCTCGCGGACAGACTCGGGGAGCTGGTCCCGGCGGTTCTGGATGACCTGCATCGAGTTGAGCATGGTGGTCATAGGGGTGCGCAGCTCGTGACTGACGTCGACCGCGAACCGGGCGTCCGCGATGACGTGACGTTGGAGGTCCTCGACCGTCTGGTTGAACGACCCCGCGAGCTTCTCGAGGTCTGGGTCACCGTCGGCGTCGAGACGTGCCGAGAGCCGTCCGGCGGCCACGTCCGCGGCCACCCGGTTGAGCTCGGTCAGCGGCCGTAGTGCGAGCCGGCTCGCGAATCGGCCCACCCCCAGCCCCATCAGCACGGTGACGACGGCGGCCGCCACGAGGCCCAGCGACAGGACGCGGGCGGTCCGCTGCATCTCGCTGAGGGAGTAGACCTCGAAGTAGCCGCCCCTGCCGCCGGTCAGCGGCAACCCCACCGCGAGGTGCAGGGTGCCGTCGACCCGGATGCGCTGGGTGGCCTCCTGTCCCCCGTTGACCATCGACACGAGCTCGGTCGGGAGGCTGGTGGGGCCGAGGCTCGGAGAGGTTGCGTACCAGCGCCCGTCCACCTGGGCGAGCACCGCCGCTGAGTCGGTACCAGGCACTCCCTCCAGGACCGCAGGAAGGCCTGCGGCTCCGGTCGAGAGGGCGTTCTCCACCTCACTACGGTCCAGGGCGGTCTCGACCAGCGCGGTCTGCTCCGTCTGCGACACCATCGTCCGCGTGACGAGCGTCCAGGCCAGGCCGGAGAGCAGAGCCGACAGGCCAAGCGCAAGCAGTCCGAAGCCCACGGTGACGCGGCCCCGCACCCCGAACCGCCGTGTCGGTACCACCCGACGCGCCCTGCGCGCGGTGCGCACCACCTAGCCGGCCAGCCGGTAGCCCAGGCCGCGAGCCGTCACCACATGGCGCGGACTCGCCGGGTCGCGCTCGACCTTGGTCCGCAGCCGGCGGATGTGCACGTCGACGATCCGCGAGTCACCGAAGTAGCCGTAGCCCCACACCTTGTCGAGCAGGTCCTCGCGGCTGAGGATGCGCCCCTCGGCCACCGCGAGCTCCGCCAGCAGGCGGAACTCGGTGCGCGTGAGGGCGACGGGTTCTCCGTCGCGGAGCACCACTCCGTCATCGAGCCCGATCGACAGGTCACCCATGACCGGTCGGCGCGGTCGCTGGTCGACGGCGGGCTCGACCCGCCGCAGGAGAGCCCGGATCCGAGCCGAGAGCTCTTTGGCGACAAGGGGTTTCGTGACGTAGTCGTCGGCGCCCGCCTCCAGTCCGGCCACCACGTCGTGGCTGTCCGAGCGGGCCGTCACCATGATCACCGGCACGTTGCTGCGGTGCCGGATCTCGCGGCACACCGAGAAGCCGTCGGTGTCCGGGAGCATCACGTCCAGGAGGACGACGTCGGGCTCTTCGGCTCGGAGATCGGCGAGGCCCTGCTCCCCCGTTGCTGCTTCCGACACGTGGTAGCCCTCGTCCTCGAGCGCGAGGCGGAGGACGCGACGGACCCGGGGATCGTCCTCCACGAGCAGCACGCGGCGCGTCACTTCGCCAGTATCACACCGGCTCGTGAAGCCCGTCCGGAAGTTGCTCTCGGACATGGCGTTCCGTCACGTAATCGTCATGAACCACCATCGGACATAACAAGGCTCTTGCGGTCCCGTGACGCTTCGCCCGGACCCCTGCCAGCGGGTCGCCGTGGTGCCTACGTTGCAGTCGACCTGTCCGCTGCGCCGTCCGGCACGACTGGGCAGGCATGGCCTCTTCAACTCAGCTCCGTCCACCCATCCGAGGAGAAACACGATGATCCCCAGGACACGTCGGCTCGCAGCGGTGGCCACCGTCTGCACTGCGAGCCTCGGTCTGGCTGCCTGCGCCACCAACACGGGCACCACGACAGGCACGTCAGGTACCAGCAGCACCGTCGCCAAGGGCGGGACGCTCAACATTCTCGGCGCCGGCGACGTCGACTACATGGATCCCAACATCAGCTACTACTCGGCCGGCTACATGGCGCTCCGGCTGTGGAGCCGGCAGCTGTTCACCTACCCGGCCGTCGACGGCCAGACCACCAAGGCGGCCCCCGACCTCGCGACGGCCCTCCCGACCGAGGGCAACGGGATCAGTGCCGACGGCAAGACCTACACGTTCAGCATCCGTCAGGGTGCCAAGTGGGGCACCACCCCAGCCCGTCAGGTGACGGCGCAGGACATGGTGCGCGGCGTGAAGCGCACCTGCAACCCGGTGCAGCCGTTCGGCGGGCTGCCCGACTACGCCGACCTCATCGTCGGCTTCCAGTCGTTCTGCGACGGGTTCGCCAAGGTCGCCAAGACGCCCGCGGCCATCGCGGCATACATGGACAAGACCCCGGTGGCCGGCGTCACCGCCAAGGACGACCAGACCGTGGTCTTCACCCTCGTCCACCCGGCCAGCTACTTCGTCGACATGCTCACCCTGCCCTCGTTCTCACCCGCCCCCAAGGAGTACGACGCCTACCTGCCCGCCAGCCCCGAGCTGGCCCAGCACACCGTCTCGGACGGCCCGTACAAGATCGACTCCTACACGGCCACGAAGAACATGACGTTCAGCCGCAACCCTGCGTGGGATGCAGCGACCGACCCGATCCGCAAGGCGTACGTCGACAAGGTCGTGATCAACGAGACGGTCAGCCAGGACTCGATCCAGCAGCAGCTGCAGACCGGGACACCGAGCGCGGACCTCGAGTTCGACGCCTTCGTCCCGCCGTCGCAGCTGCCGGCCCTCATCGCCAAGAAGGACCCCAACCTCAACCTCGGCGAAGGCTCCTCGAGCAACCCCTACCTCGTCTTCAACACGGTGTCGCCGAACAACAACAAGGCGCTGCAGAAGAAGGAGGTCCGGCAGGCACTGTCCTTCGGGCTCAACCGCGGCAACATCATCCAGGTGCTGGGCGGTCCCAAGATCGCGCCACCGCTGACCCACGTGCTCCCGTCCAACATCGTCGGTGGTGAGTCGAACTTCGACCTGTACCCCTACGACGCCGCCAAGGCCAAGTCCATGCTGGCCGCCGCGGGCTACCCCAACGGGCTGACCATCAAGATGCTCTACCGCAACGCGTCCGAAGGGCAGAGCAAGGCGTTCCAGACGGTGCAGCAGGACCTGTCCAAGATCGGTGTGAAGGTCGTCGGCGTCCCCTCGCCGAACGCGGACTTCTACACGAAGTACCTCCAGGTGCCGACGGTTGCCCAACGCGGCGTGTGGGACGTCTCGGTGGCCGGGTGGGGTGCTGACTGGTACGGCGACGCGGCCCTGTCGTTCTTCAAGCCGCTGTACTTCGGCCAGGCGGCCTACCCGCCGATCGGGAGCAACTTCGGCTTCTACAACAGCGCGGCGACCAACTCGTTGATCGAGCAGGCGTCCAGCGCCAAGACCCAGGAGGAGGCCAAGGCACTCTGGGCCAAGGCCGACCACCAGGTCATGGAAGACGCAGCGTTCTACCCGATCACCAACGAGCTGAACCCCAACTACCGGGCCACCCAGGTCCAGAACGCCATCTACATCCCCGCCTTCCAGAACTTCGACCCTGCGAACGTCTGGCTCACCACGGGCAAGCAGGGTGGCTGAGGAATCACCATGGCACTGTTGGAGGTTCGTGACCTGAAGGTCGCCTTCACCACCGCCGATGGTGTCGTCCAGGCCGTGCGCGGACTCTCCTTCGACGTCGAGCGTGGCAGCACGCTCGCCATCGTCGGAGAGTCCGGCTCGGGCAAGAGCGTGGCGACGCAGACCATCGCGGGACTGACGCGCGGAGCCAAGGTCACCGGGACGGCACGGTTCGACGGCATCGACCTGATCGGCGCCGACCAGGAAGTGCTACGAGGGGTTCGTGGCGACCGGATCGGGATGATCTTCCAGGACCCGCTCTCGAGCCTGCACCCCTACTACTCCGTGGGGTGGCAGATCGTCGAGATGATCCGCGCGCACCGCGACGTGTCCAAGGCGGCGGCCCAGCAACGAGCCGCCGAGCTGCTGACCCTCGTCGGCATTCCTCGCGCCACCAGTCGAATTCACGACTATCCACACCAGTTCTCGGGTGGGATGCGTCAGCGCGTGATGATCGCCATGGCGATGGCGCTCGACCCCGACCTGCTCATCGCCGACGAGCCGACCACCGCCCTGGACGTGACGGTCCAGGCGCAGGTGCTCGACGTGATGCGCAGTCTCCAGGAACGGTTCGGCACGGCGATCATCCTGATCACCCACGACCTCGGCGTGGTCGCCGAGATGGCCGACGAGGTGGTGGTGATGTATGCCGGGTCGGTCATGGAGCGCGCGCCTCGCCGCACGTTGTTCTACCGCAACCACCACCCGTACACCGAGGGCCTGCTGGCCTCGCTGCCCGCCCACGGTGGAGGAGGGAGCCGACTCACGCCGATCCCCGGCGCCCCACCCTCGCTGATCGGGCTGCCGCCGGGCTGCCCGTTCGCCCCGCGCTGCCATTACGCGTTTGAACGCTGTTGGGGTGCAAAGCCACCGCTCGACATCGTCCACGACGACCCGCTGCACCAGTCCGCGTGCTGGCTGCCCGACGACGCACAGGGCCGCCGCGCCAACCTGGCCGCGTTGACCGGTGAGGGCGCGACCACTTCGGGCACGATCGCTTCGGGCACGACCGCTTCGGGCACGAGCGTCGACGGCGCGACCCGTGTCGGCCCGGCCGCTTCGGCGGGGGTGCGACCATGAGGTCAGAGGTGCTCCTGCGCGCCCAGGACGTGGTGAAGTCCTTCCCGGTGCGTTCGTCCGGGCTGCGGCGGACGCACGACGTCGTGCAGGCGGTGGCGGGCGTGACCCTCGAGGTCCGTCGCGGTGAGACGCTGGGACTGGTCGGCGAGACCGGCTGCGGGAAGTCGACGCTGGCCCGGTGTCTCGCCCGGCTCTACGACCTGACGTCGGGGTCGGTGATGTTCGAGGACCACGACATCACCACGCTCTCCGGCCGGGAGATGCGCCCGTTGCGCCAGGACATCCAGATGATCTTCCAGGACCCGTACGGCTCGCTGAACCCGCGGCGCCGAGTCGGGTCGATCATCGGTGACCCCTTCGTCATCCACGGGATCGGGTCCGCCGACGAGCGCCGGCGCAGTGTGCAGGAGCTGATGGAGCGCGTCGGCCTCAACCCGGAGCACTACAACCGTTTCCCTGCCGAGTTCTCCGGTGGGCAACGCCAGCGGATCGGCGTGGCCCGGGCACTGGCGCTGCGACCGAAGCTGGTGATCTGCGACGAGCCGGTGTCGGCCCTCGACGTGTCGATCCAGGCGCAGATCATCAACCTGCTGATCGACCTGCAGGACGACTTCGGCCTGACCTACGTCTTCATCTCGCACGACCTGTCCGTCATCCGCCACGTCAGCGACCGGATCGCCGTCATGCACCTGGGCAAGATCGCCGAGCTCGCCCCGGCCGAGCAGCTGTTCAACCGGACCCGGCACCCGTACACCCGCTCCCTGCTGTCGGCGCTGCCGCACGCAGACCCCGATGTGGCGGACAGCCGCGAACGCATCGTCCTCGTCGGCGACCTCCCGACCCCGACCAACCCACCGTCGGGCTGCCGGTTCCACACCCGCTGCCCCAAGGCACGCGAGGACTGCGCCCTCATCGACCCGCCACTGGTGCCCGTCCTCGGCGACGGCTCAGTGCACGAGACCGCGTGCCTGCATCCCCTGGAGGTCGGGGAGGACCTGTCGCTCGCCACCCCACGGGTCGACGACACCGAGATCAACACCGCGTCGCACCCTGACCAGGAGGCTGAGTCGGCATGAGTGACACCGCGAACGTGATGGCAACGATCGGCCCGCCCGATCCCGGCGAGCCCACCTCCCCCACCCTGACCGCGCCCGGCGACATCGCCGGCCGCAGCCCGTCGGGCACGAGTGGCATCGAGGGCCGCACGCCGTTCCAGCTGGCCTGGCAGCGGCTGCGGCGAGACCGGGTGGCGATGATCTCGTTGGCCGTGATCGTGCTCATCGTGCTCATGGCGTTCCTCGCTCCGCTCGCAGCGGTCATCACCGGCCACCCGGTCAACGAGCAGTACCGCACCACCGGGCTGACCCCGGACGGTCTGCCGCGCGGCCCCTCGAGTGAGTTCTGGCTCGGCACCGACGACCTCGGCCGGGACATCCTCGTCCGGATCGCCTACGGCTCGCGCATCTCCCTGCTGGTGGGGGTCGCGTCGACGGCGCTCACCGTGGTCATCGGTGTGGTGATCGGGCTCGCGGCGGGCTTCCTCGGAGGCCTCGTCGACACGATCCTGGCCCGACTGATCGACGTGGTCCTGTCGGTGCCGTTCCTGCTCGTCGCCATCGCGCTGGTGTCGATCACCGGGCCCAGCCTGATCGTCACCGTCCTGGTCATCGGGTTCTTCAGCTGGGCCTCGGTCGCCCGCATCGTGCGGGGTCAGGTGCTGTCGATGCGCGAACGTGAGTTCGTCGAGGCAGCCCGGTCGCTCGGCTCGTCCAACTCCCGGATCATGTTCGTCGACATCCTGCCGAACGTGCTCGCCCCCGTGATCGTCTACGCGTCGCTGCTGATCCCGGTCGTCATCGTCGTCGAGGCCACCCTGTCCTTCCTCGGCCTCGGGCTGGCCCCGCCCACCGCCGACTGGGGCGGCATGATCAGCGAGGCCCAGAACTACTACACGACCTCGTGGTGGTTCGTCGTCTTCCCCGGTGGGGCGCTGCTGGTGACGACCCTCGCGTTCAACCTGCTCGGGGACGGCATACGAGACGCCTTCGACCCGCGCGCCGAGCGCCTCATGGCGAAGTGAGGACACGGTCATGGTGCGCTTCCTGATCCGACGCCTGGCCCTGGGCATCCTCGTCCTGTGGCTGATCACCGTCGCCGTCTTCGGCCTGTTCTTCGTTGCCCCCAACAACGTGGCGCGCGCGCTCGCAGGGCGCCAGGCCACGCCCGAGACGGTGGCCGCGATCTCGCACCGGCTCGGGCTCGACCAGCCACTGTGGAAGCAGTACCTCGACTTCGTCGGCAACGCCCTGCGCGGCAACCTCGGCTTCGACTACTACCACCAGGTCCCGGTCACGACGATCCTCGGCGCGGCCCTGCCGATCACCATCTCGCTGGTGCTGGGGGCGGCCCTGATCTGGCTGGGCCTGGGTGTCTTCAACGGAGTCATCTCGGCCACCCACCCGCGCTCGTTCACCGACCGGTCGCTGACCGCGTTCAGCCTGTTCTTCTACTCGACCCCGACGTTCCTGCTCGGCATCCTGCTGCTCTACGTCCTGTACTTCCGCCTGACCCTGGCGGGGCACACGGCCTTCCCCGCGGGCGGGTACGCACCCTTCAGCGGAGGCCTGACCGGGTGGGCCAACCACCTGATCCTCCCGTGGTTCACCCTGGCCCTGGTCTCGGCCGCCACGTACACCCGGCTCACCCGCGCCTCGATGCTCGACGTGCTGGGCGAGGACTACATCCGGACCGCCCGCTCCAAGGGCATCCGCGAACGCCGCGTCGTGGTGCGGCACGGCCTGCGGGCCGCACTGACCCCGATCGTCACCCAGTTCGGCATCGACGTCGGAGGCCTGCTCGGCGGGGTCGTCGTGACCGAGACCGTGTTCAGCCTGCCCGGGCTCGGCAAGACCGCGATCGACGCCATCAACCAGCAGGACCTGCCGGTCATCATCGGGATCGTGCTGTTCGCCTCGGCCGCGGTCGTCGTGGCCAACATCCTGGTCGACCTGGCGTACGCGGTATTGGACCCCCGCGTCCGTCTGCACTGACCGGAGTCCTCCCCGGCGGTGCACGAAGCCCGGTCCCCCACCCCTTGGGGACCGGGCTTCCCTTGCCGCGATACACCGCCGACTTGGTGCCGTCTGCTCGTCACCGCGGCCGGTTCTGGCGGCTCCGTGACGACCTGCGCGCAACAAGTCCGGACGCCCGCCGACTTGGAGCCGCCTGCTCGTCACCCACGCCGGATCTGGCGACTCCGTGACGACCTGCGCGCAACAAGTCCCGACGCCCGCCGACTTGGTGCCGCCAGATCGTCACCGACGCCGGATCTCAGGGCCCCATGACGACCTGCGCGCAACAAGTCCCGACGCCCCCCGACTTGTTGCCGCCTGCTCGTCACCCACGCCGGATCTGGCGGCTCCGTGACGACCTGCGCGCAACAAGTGCGGGTGGGTGGCCACCAGTAGCGACCCGGACATGCCGAGAGGCCCGGCTCCCCAGAGGGGAACCGGGCCTCTCGCAGCCAGCCGGGCGGCATACCGAGGTATGCCGCGTCAGCGGACTCAGTTGCCGGTGAGCTTCTCGCGCAGTGCGGCGAGGGCCTCGTCAGAGGCCAGCGTGCCCTCGGACTCCGGAACGGCCGGGCGGCTGCTGGAGCTGCCCGAGTCGCTGTCGGACGACGAGGAGGACGAGCCCGAGTCGGAGGAGTAGGACGTCGAGGGGCTGGGGTTGGCAGCTGCCTCGGCGTCGGCCTTGGTGGCCTCCTCGACCTGGGTCTTGTGAGCCTCCCAGCGGGTGTGGGCCTCGGCGTACTGCTTCTCCCACTTCTCCCGCTGGGTGTCGAAGCCCTCGAGCCATTCCTGGGTCTCGGGGTCGAAACCCTCGGGGTACTTGTAGTTGCCGGCCTCGTCGTACTCCGCGGCCATGCCGTAGAGCGTCGGGTCGAACTCGGCAACGGGCGCGCTCTCGTCGTTGGCCTGCTTGAGGCTCAACGAGATCCGGCGACGCTCGAGGTCGATGTCGATGACCTTGACGAAGATGTCGGAACCAACCGTGACGACCTGCTCCGGCAGCTCCACGTGGCGCTCGGCCAGCTCGGAGATGTGGACCAGACCCTCGATGCCGTCGTCCACACGGACGAACGCACCGAACGGAACCAGCTTGGTGACCTTGCCGGGCACGACCTGACCGATCGCGTGGGTCCGGGCGAAGTGCTGCCACGGGTCTTCCTGCGTCGCCTTGAGCGACAGGGAGACGCGTTCGCGCTCCATGTCCACGTCGAGGACCTCGACGGTGACCTCCTGGCCGACCTCGACAACCTCGGACGGGTGGTCGATGTGCTTCCAGGACAGCTCGGACACGTGGACGAGACCGTCGACGCCGCCGAGGTCCACGAAGGCACCGAAGTTGACGATGGAGGACACGACGCCGGAGCGGACCTGCCCCTTCTGGAGCTCCTTGAGGAACGTGGTGCGCACCTCGGACTGCGTCTGCTCGAGCCACGCACGGCGCGACAGGACCACGTTGTTGCGGTTCTTGTCGAGCTCGATGATCTTGGCCTCGATCTCCTTGCCCACGTAGGGCTGGAGGTCGCGGACGCGACGCATCTCGACGAGGGACGCGGGAAGGAAGCCGCGGAGGCCGATGTCGAGGATGAGTCCACCCTTGACGACCTCGATGACGGTGCCGGTGACGACGCCGTCCTCTTCCTTGATCTTCTCGATCGTGCCCCAGGCGCGCTCGTACTGCGCACGCTTCTTGGACAGGATCAGCCGACCTTCCTTGTCCTCCTTCTGGAGGACCAGGGCCTCGACCTCGTCGCCGACCTTGACGACCTCAGAGGGGTCGACGTCGTGCTTGATCGAGAGCTCGCGGGAGGGGATGACACCCTCGGTCTTGTAGCCGATGTCGAGCAGGACCTCGTCCCGGTCGACCTTGACGATGACACCCTCGACGATGTCTCCGTCATTGAAATCCTTGATCGTCGCGTCGATTGCGGCGAGCAGTTCTTCCTCGGTGCCGATGTCGTTGATGGCAACCTGAGGGGCGGTCTTTTCGACCGTGCTGGCAGTCATGTAGTAGGAACTCCGATGGTGGACAGTGAATAGAAAGTGGAAGTTGTGCTCACTCAGACCGAGTCACCGGAAGGCGACACGACGAAGCGCGCACACGGAAGTGCGCCTCCACCCTACCGATGGTGTCCGTGCAGGGTCAAAACGCGAGGGGTATGCCGGTGAGTGAGTATGCGCAGGTCAGCCGCCGGGAGGCGGGGGCCGAGGAAACCGCCGCGGCGAACCGGTCCTGGTGGGACGCCGAGGCTGGCGAGTACTACGCCGAACACGGCACCTTCCTGGGTGACACCGAGTTCGTCTGGGGCCC
Organism: Pedococcus bigeumensis; assembly: GCF_006438965.1. GTDB lineage: Bacteria > Actinomycetota > Actinomycetes > Actinomycetales > Dermatophilaceae > Pedococcus > Pedococcus bigeumensis_A. The sequence goes on along the minus strand of NZ_RCZM01000002.1, from coordinate 78,210 downwards.
CGAGGGCTGGCGCGAGGACGAGCTCGGGCTGCTCGGGGATGTTTCCGGGAGGCGGGTGCTCGAGATCGGCGCCGGCGCCGGCCAGTGCGCACGCTGGGTGGCCGCCGCGGGCGGCCAGGTGGTCGCCACCGACCTGTCGGCGGGCATGGTCCGCCAGGGGCTCGACCTCAACCAGACGTTGACTCCCCCGGCCCGGGCGGTGCCGTTCGCGCAGTGCGACGCGGTCGCCCTGCCGTTCGGCGACGCCAGCTTCGACACCGTGTTCACGGCCTACGGCGCAGTTCCCTTCGTGGCCGACACTGCCGTGCTGATGCGCGAGGTCGCCAGGGTGCTGCGGCCGGGTGGGCGGTTCGTGTTCTCGACGACCCACCCGTTCCGCTGGGCCTTCCCCGACGACCCCGGGGCGCGGGGGCTCACCATGACGCAGTCGTACTTCGACCGCACCCCCTACGTGGAGGCCGACTCCGACGGTGAGGCGACCTACGTCGAGCACCACCGCACGATCGGCGACCGGATCCGCGAGGTGGTCGGCGCCGGCCTGGTGCTCGTCGACCTCGTCGAGCCGGAGTGGCCGGAGCGCAACGAGCAGACCTGGGGTGGCTGGTCCCCGCTGCGCGGAGGCTACTTCCCCGGGACCGCCATCTTCGTTTGCACGCGCGCCTGACGCTCTTCGCGGCATACCCACCATCACCCTGCGGTGCAGCGCGAAGCGGGCCGACGGGATCTCTCCGGTCGGCCCCCTTCATGTGGCGCTTGGTGGTGCGGGGTGCTGGTGAGCTCTGTGCGGCTCAGACTGCTTCGCGACGACCGCGGCCGGTGTTGCCACGGACCAGGAGGAAGCCTGCGAGCAGCAGGAGGACGCCCAGAATGAGGAAGGTCAGCGGCAGCGTGCTGTGGACGAGCGCGAGCTTCGAGCCCTTGCCGCCCGCGTCCTCCGCGTTGGCCTTGACCGTCTTGTCGTCGTAGCTGATCGTTCCCTTCTGCAGGGTGACGATGTCCGCGCCGTCCTTCTGGAACCGGGTGTTGAGCACCTCTTCACCCTTGACGACGATTCCCGTGTTGGGCTCCACCCAGAGGGTGCGGGTGTTCTCGTAGACGCGGTCGACGGTGATGTTCCCGGTGGCCTTGGGGTCGCCCGCGAGCGTGGCCGGCACGTCCTGCTGGGTGTACGCCGTCGCGGGGATGACCATCCGGTAGACGTACACGTTCGTGCCGAAGAGGTCCTGGGTGCGGACGAACTTGGCGTCCACCGGCTTGAGCAGCGTGTTGTCCCACCACTGGTAGGTCTGCTTCTGCGCGTTGAACGGCATCTTGAAGATCAGGCCCTTGTAGGCGGTGGCCTGCTGGTCGGCAGGGTCCTCTGAGGCGGCGTTGTAGGTGTTGCAGCACTGGACGGCCTCACCGGTCGTCCGGTCCATGGCGACGCGCTGCAGACCGGCCGACAGGACGGTGCCGTTCTGGTCGGTCGAGCGCACGAAGCTGTCCCAGACAGCGACGTTGCCGCCCTGCTTCTTCTCCGCGGCCTGGTCGGCCTTCACGAAGCGGGTGGAGGTCAGCGTCAGGCCGGACTTGGTCGCGAGGTCGGAGACGTAGAAGGCCTCCATGTTCTGGCCCTGGGACACGGACTTGGAGTACTGGTCGAGCGGAACCTTGGCCAACGCCGGGTAGGCGTAGACCTTGAGCATCAGAGCCGAGACGAGGAGAAAAGCTCCAAGCCCCAGCGCGATGAGACCGGCCACCTTGCGCATCCAGCACCCTTTCGTTGCGGTCCGACGGTGACCGCGCAGCAGGTGCTGACGCGGCTGGACCCCGGCGGCCAGCTGACTGTTGACTATGGTTCGGGGCATGGCCGAAGCCGACCCGACGGGCGGGACTCTACCAGCGGGTAGCCCCCCGACGAGTGCACCTTCGTCGAACCCGCCGAGCGTGTCCGCCGAACTGCCCCGGATGGCCGGTCTCGACGGTTTGCGTGCGGTCGCAGCCGTTCTCGTCGTGTTGACCCACGTAGGGTTCCTGACCGGTGCAATGTCGTTCGGTGTCGTGGGCCGCCTGCTCGGCCGGGGTGACCTGGGCGTTTCCATCTTCTTCGCCCTGTCGGGCTTCCTCCTGTATGCCGCGATGCAGCGCGAGCAGGACCGCACCGGCCGCGTCTCGGTCGGCTCGTACTACGCCCGTCGGGCCGTTCGCGTGCTCCCCGCCTTCTGGCTCGGGCTGGCCGTGGTCTGCCTCGTCGTGCGACCGGGAGTCGGTGCTGCGCTGGCGAACCTCGGCCTCACCCAGATCTACTTTCCGGACGCCCTGCTCCCGGGCTACACCCAGACCTGGAGCCTGGCGACCGAGGTGTCCTTCTACCTGGTGCTGCCCTTCGTGTTCCTGGCGCTCCGGCGGCTGGGGTCCAGCCGACCGAGCATCGGGAGCCGGGCCGGCCGGGCGGATGCCGTCGCCGTGCTCGCGGCCACCTGGGTGCTCGGCGTCGCCTGCGCCGCCGCCTCGGGTCTGGTCGAGATCGACGGGCAGGCCCTCGCGGGCCGCTGGCTGCCCGCCCACTGGTCGTCGTTCGCCCTCGGGATGCTGCTCGCAGAGATCCGGTCCCGATCCGCCGGACGTGCACACCGGCTGGTGGCAACGCTCGCGGCATACCCCGGCACCTGCCTGACCCTGGCATTCGGGGCCTACCTGTTGGCGACCACCACGGTTGCGGGGCCACTCACGCTGGACCCGATCGCCGGCGTGCAGCTCGCAGGGAAGGAGGTCCTCGGCTCCTTGGTCACCTTCGGGCTGATGGCGCCGCTGCTGTTCGGGTCGCCGGACGCGGCCTATGCCCAGCTGTTGTCGTCTGGACCCGCCCGGTACCTCGGGCGCATCTCGTACGGCGTCTTTCTCTGGCACCTGCCGGTCTTCGAGGCGATCTATGCGGTGACCGGGATCGACTACTTCACCGGTGGGGCGATCGCCCTTCTGGCACTGGGGTTGCCGGTCGCGATCGGGATCGCCGCGGCCAGCGAGCGGTTCTTGGAGCGGCCGCTGCTGGCCTGGGTCCACGAGCGGACCAGGTCAGCGCCAGCAGGAGTACCACCGCTGCAAGGCTGAGCAGCCGCACCGAACCCTCCAGGCCGTCGGAGCCCAACCGTTCCGGTGCGAACACCGCCTGGACGACGCCGGCTGCGGTCAGCAGCCCACCCACGAGGACCGGTGGCCACGCGCGGTTCCCGACGAGCGCTGCCACGACGACAGCCCCGATCGCGAGGCTAAGGCCCCACCAGCCCGCCAGCACGGCACCGGCGACGAGCGCCGCCACGAGTCCGGTGATGCGGGGCACCGTCGCTGCGGCCAGGGCACGCGCCCGCCGACGACTCGGCACCAGCGCAGCGGCCAGCACCAGGAGGACGAGGACCCCACCGACCAGCAGGCCCCAGCGGTAGGGACGGTCCGGCGCGAACGACACGGTGACCTGGCCACCCGTCCCGGCCGGTACGACGAAGCCCTGCTTCCAGCCGTCGACGACGATCGGTGTGAGCCTGTGTCCGCCCAGGGTCGCCCGCCAGCCGGCGTTGGCGTTCTGCGGCAGGCTGAGCAGGCTCATCTCCCCCGCACCGACGGCGAAGGCGAGCCGTCCGGAGCTGTGCTCGCCGACCGCCAGCGACCGCGATGACCGCGGCGGCGTCGCAGCGACCGCCCCCGTCCGCGCCAACAGGACCCGGGACGGCACGAAGCCCGCCCATGGCTCGACCACGACCCTGCCGGTTCCGGCGGGCAGAGTCACCGGCTCGCACGCGGCCAGCCTGAGGGCCCCGACGCCGTAGGCCGCCGAGCGGGGTCCGTCGACGCGGGTGGGCACCGTCCTGCCGTTGACCAGCAGGTTCGGGCCTGCGCCACACGGCGCGCTGATGCGAGTCGGAGCGGGGGTCGGGGTGAATCCGTCCACGACCAGCTCGGAGACCTCCAGACCTGACGCGGGGGTGGTGTTGCGTTCGGCATCTGTCTGGGTCGCAGCCAGCAGCAGGCGAACCCGGAGGTTCCGACCGGTCGTGGAGCTCACCGTGAACGATCCGTCCTGACCCACCTCGGCCAGCTGGACGCGACCGTCAACGGTGACCTGCGCCGTCACGTCCCGACCCGTCAGCCACTCGCCACGGGTCACCAGCCGTAGGTCCGAGATGCGCCTGGGGGTGTCGAACTGGACGGCCAGGGTGGGCGTGGTGTCGGTGGGGACCGGCGACCAGGCGGTGGCCGGGTCGCCGTCCAGCACGGCCGCAGGGCGTGCCTGCGGGGCTCTCGACAGCCTGGTGCTTGCCGTGACCTGGGCGTCGGCACCCTGGTCGAGGAGTGCATCCAGGCCGGGGCCGGAGACGGCGGAGAGCGACCCCGTCACGGCATAGGACGCGTCGGCGGCGACTCCGATGGTCCTGTCCAGGCCCGTGGGCTCCTCCGGCGCGCGCTGGTCGCCGAGGCAGCGGAACGCCTGACGCACCTCGATACAGCCGTTGTTGCCACGGAGCTGCTCGGTCAGGACGTAGTCGTCGACCGGTCTGCCGGTCACCGCAGGCACGGTGAGCGTCTCGCGCACGATCAGGCCGGGCACCCGCACCTCGCTGAGGCCGGTGACGTAGGCCTGGCTGCCGCGGTCGGTCGCGGCGACCTGGATCCGCAGGTGGGTGGTCGGACCGGACGGGAGTCCCGCGAGGCGCTGAGCGCGGCCGGTGGCCGCGACATCGACGGTCGTGGTGCCGCTGTCGGTGGTGACCTTGAGCTGCGTTGGTATGCCGAGGAAGTCGCCGAAGCGGTCGCGGTCGGCCAACCCTGAGACCTCGAGTCCCTCGACCGAGCGAGGGGCGTCGAACGTCAGGTCGATCGCGGGCCGGTCATCGCTCAGGGCGACCCAGGCCGTGGTCGACAGCCCGTCGAGGGCGGCGAAGGCGCGGTCCGCCGGGTCGTAGCCGTCGGCAGTGGGGTCGTCCGCCAGGGAGGTCGTGGCGTCGAGGGCGGTGAGGCCGTCGTAGGACGCAGTGGTGCGCAGCGCTGGGTCAGGCCACGGCAGGTAGTCCCGCGCGTGCCTCGCCTCAGCCGTGGTCAGGGTCCGGCTCACGTCTCGACCGCGGACGGAGCCGAATCCCCGGTCCCTGGCGCGGAACCCGTCCGTGACCACCTTCGGGCCGGCAGGTCGAACCGCAGAACTGCTGTCACCGTCGAAGATCACTGGCCCGCCCGGCAGACCCGCGTCGGCCAGGTCGGCGAGGCTCTCGCTGGCGCCGGACACCGCCCTGACCCCGGCGAGCGGCGTCAGCCCGGCCGCCTCCGTCGGCGCAGGGTCGGCGATGCGGTAGACCTCGACGGGTTGGACGCGGTCACCGAACCGGTCGATCTCGACATCCCCGAATCCCTTCGCCAGGGACAGCGACGGTGTTCGCTGGACCGATGCCCGCGCGACCGTGGGCGAGACCCCGCCCGTCGCCGCGGCGTCGAGGTCGTTGCGCAGCACGAGGAACCGGACACCGGCCGATCGCAGCACGGCGACTGCGCCCCCGAGGTCGCTGCCGGTCTGCAGGCGCGTCTCCACGGAGTCCAGCAGCCTGATCGTGTTGGCCGGAGTGAGGGGCACCGCATCACGGACCGCGGTGGCGGTCGATGTCTGCGAGCGCAGCACCTCATCGAGCGGGCGCCCCCAGGTGTACTCGTCGAAGTTGGAGGCAGGGACGACGAGGGAGGTGCCCTCGGCGGAGTTCGCGTCGAGCCAGCGTCCGGCCGCCGTCCATGCGTCGGGAACAGCCTCGAAAGAACCCCTCGAGGCAAGCTGACCTGCGAGTGCAGGCAGGGCTGGAGAGAGAGCGGCAACCGCCACCACCGCTGCCGTCGCGCTGCGAAGGGGCAGCGCCCGCCAGCGGCTGGTCCCAGCCCCGGCGCCCACTGCACGGTTCCCTGCCATGCAGCGACCGAGCAGGTGCGCCAGACCAACTGCCAGCGGGAGGCGCAGCACCGGGTCGGCCTTGTGGACGTTGCGCAAGGGGGCGAGCGGGCCGTCCAGCAGGTCCTGAGCCGCTCCGCTCAACGGGCTGCCCAGCGCCCCGGCATGGGGCAGGGCCAACACGACCAGACCCACGAGAGCGGTCAGCAGCAGGAAGGTGCGGTGCGGCATACCGCGCATCGCCAAGCCGGCCAGGCCGGCAGCCGCAGCCACCGTCGTCGCGACCACCAGTGCGGGCTGCGCCACCAGGTCGTACCCCGCGTTCCACCACGGCCCGGCGCTCGTCACGAGGTGCCCGAGCCAGTGCGACGTCCCACGCAGGTCGTCGAGCAGGCTGATGTTGCGGGTGACCGCGTCCGACGACTCGATCCAGTCCAGGAAGGGTGGCGAGTACTTGCCGAGCACGACGAGCGGCACCGCCCACCAGGCGGTGGCGCCGAGGGTGGCGCCCGCCCACCACCAGGTGACCGGAGCCCGCCACCACTGCCGCCGGGTGAGCAGCCAGAGGCCGGCAGGCACCACTGCGAAGAAGGTGGCCGTTGCGTTGACCCCGCCACAGCAGAGCACCGCGAGCGCGGAGCAGGCGCCCGCCCGGCGTGCGCTCCACTCCCCCCGGCTCGCGAGGACGAGCGGTAGCAGGATTGCCGGCGCGAGCAGCGCGGGGGCGGCCTCGGAGGAGATCGGTCCGAGCGTGCTCACCACCCTTGGTGACAGGGCGAAGGCGAGCGCGGCCACCTGCTGGGCCAGGGGGTTGCCCACCCCCAGGGCGACCAGGAGCCGCTTCGTCGCGAGGTACCCGATCGTCAGCAGCACCGCCCACCACAGTCGTTGGGTCACCCACGCAGGCGAGACGAGCTGTCCCAGCGCAGCGAAGGGCCCCATCGGGAACAGGTAGCCGTAGGCCTGGTTCTGCAGCACGCCGAACGCGGTGCTGTCGTCCCAGAGGTGCAGGGTGCGCACCATCAGCCCCCATGGGTCGAGGGCTAGGTCGATCTTGGTGTCGGCGACGATGTCGCGGGGCACCTGGGCGAACGCCACCGCCCACAGCAGGAGCAGCGCTGCCGCGGTCCGCGCGCGGCGGACAACGGGCGGCACGGCTGCCCCGGGGGCCGACGGTCGGACCGCGCGGACCGGAGTCGTGCTCACCGGCGACGGAGCACCATCATGAGGTTCCACGTGGTCAGCTCACGGACGCCGGGCAGGTCGACCACGAAGGTCGCCCAGTCCGGGTGGTAGCGCGGCGCCGCTTCGATCAGCCAGGCATCCGGCTGGGACCTGGCCCACCGCAACCCGTCGGCGACCCGGGTCGGGAACATCGTCTCGCCGAACCGGTTCTTGGGCGGGCGCCCGACCGTGCGCTCGTAGCGACGGGCCGCGTACTCCCCACCCAGGAGGTGCCACGGCGACGTCTCGTGCCCTCCCCAGGGCGAGGACCAGGCGGTGTAGGAGATGAAGACCAGCCCACCGGGGCGGACCACTCGGAGCAGCTCACGTCCCACCACACCGGGACGCGGGACGTGCTCCATCACGTTGCTGGACATGGCGATGTCGACGCTGGCGTCGGCGAGCGGAAGTCGCTCACCGCGGGCGACGACGCCGGCGGCGACCGGGGTGCGACCGAGGGTGTGCACGTCGAGGTCGAGCCCGGCATACCTGGCTCCTGCCCGGCTGAACTCCTCCGCGAACTGCACCGGTCCCGCCCCCACGTCGATGACGCTGCGGTCGTGCAGCGGCTCGTGACGGGAGAGCATCTCGATGGTGTCGCGGGCCAGGTCGCCGTAGAAGACCTCGGGGCGGGTCTGCTCCAACAGGAACGAGCGAAACATCCGGGTCGACCGACCGAGCGTGCGATACCGTCGCGTCGGTCGTGACTCCATCCGTGCATGCTAGTCAGCGTCGCGATGCGGCCGTTCACCTGTTGCCCCAATTGAGTTCGAGGTCGTGTTGTCTGCTCCGCTGTCAGTTCTCCTGCTCAACTGGCGCGACCTGAACCACCCTGAAGGTGGCGGCTCGGAGAAGTACCTCGCAGAGGTCGCCAAGGGGCTGGCCTCCCGTGGCCACCGGGTGACCTTCCGGACCGCGGCCTACCCGGGTGCGCTGCCTCGCGAGACCGTCGACGGCGTCCGCTACCTGCGTCGCGGCGGGCGCTACTCGGTCTACCTGCGCGCGATCGCGGCCCAGGCCGCCGGCCGGCATCGGGCGGACGTCGTCGTCGACGTCCAGAACGGGGTCCCCTTCCTGACCCCATTGGTGCGCAGCGGCACCCCGGTCGTCAACCTCGTCCACCACGTGCACCGGGAGCAGTGGCCGGTCGTCTTCGGTCCAGCTGTCGCCCGTCTCGGCTGGTGGCTCGAGTCGAAGGTGGCTCCCGCGGTCTACCGCCAGAGCCGCTACGTCGCGGTGTCCACGTCCACGAAGTCAGAGCTGGGCGAGCTGGGTGTCGAGGGCAACCGGGTCACCGTCATCCACAACGGCACCGACGCAGTGGCCGACGAGCACGTCCGGCGTCACGAGCACCCGGTCGTGATGGTCCTGGGACGGCTGGTGCCGCAGAAGCGGGTCGACATCGCGATGCATGCGGTCCGGGACCTCGCGCGCTCCCACCCGGACCTGGAGCTGTGGGTGGTGGGTTCCGGCTACTGGGACACCGAGCTGCACCGTGTCGCGGCCGAGCTCGGCATCAGCGACCGGGTGACCTTCACCGGGCACGTGTCGGAGGCGGAGAAGCACCGGTTGCTCGCCCAGGCCTGGGTGCTCGCGCTGCCCAGCCTCAAGGAGGGGTGGGGCCTGGTGGTCGTCGAGGCCGGAGTCCACGGGACCCCCACAGTGGCCTTCGCCGATGCGGGTGGGCTCAACGAGTCGGTCCACGACGGCGAGACCGGCCTCCTAGTCCACGGTGGTCAGGCCGAGTTCACCGCGGCCCTCGGCGGGCTGCTCGACGACCCCCAGCGCCGTCAGCTGATGAGCGGTCGCGTCGTGGAGTGGGTGACCAAGTTCCGCTGGCCGGAGACCGTCGCCCTGTGGGAGAGGCTGCTGTATGCCGCGGCGGGGCACAACAAAGCGGACCACTGACCTCGGTCAGCAGTCCGCTTCGGTGAGCTAAGTCAGCGGCCGTCGTAGTTGACGACGGGCGAGTTGTTCGCCGAGACGCTCGGCGTCAGTGCGGCGGTGCCGCCGAAGATGGCCAGCAGCGCAAGGACGCCACCGGTCACGAGTGCGGCGATACCGCTCACAGCAGAAGTCATGCGCGCACCTTAGCAAACCGAGGAGCGCGTTCCCGACGCATTCGCCCAACCGCGTGGCGCGCCGCCCCGAGTGCCGTGAGCACGAGGGTAACCAAGGTCACAGTCCAGCCGGCGAGGCTGCTGTCGCCTCCCGGCTGCACCGGCTCCGGCCCGGCCAGCTCGACGACCAGCACGTGCGAGGTGTCGGCCAGGACCCGTCCTGCTCCCGCCGGCACCGTCTGCTCGGCGAGGCCGGTGTCGCGCTCGACGACGACATAACGAGGACGGGTGTCCGCGACGGCCTGCCACTCGGTCGCCCCGCCGGCGATCGCTCGGCTGACTGCGGCAGCCCTCGGGTCCTCCCCCGGCACCGACCCTGACGACAGCGGCAGCGAGTCGTCATACCTCACCTGCTGGTCCACGAGCCGGGGCACCAGGCTGAGACTCACGCGGTCCTCGTTCCACCCGTAGCGGCGGTACTGACGCCACGGGAGCAGGGCCACCTCTCCGGGTTCCGACCGGGACAGCAGGGTCGCTGCGTCCCTCAGGTCGCGGGGCACCTCCACCGCGGCGACTCTGCCGTGGACTCCCCAGGCCAGCGACGGCAGGGTGAGCGGTCCGACGAGCGCCAGGGCCACGGCAGCGAACGGTGCGACTCCCCCACGTCGCACCAGCCGGTCGACGACGACTCCGAGGCCGACGACGGCAACCACCAGCCAGAGCGCCGCGAACTTCTGCCCATCCCGGGCCAGTCCGCCGCCCGGGAGCTCGGCCACGAGGCGCCAGGCAGGCCTGGTCCACGCCCAGCCGCTGACGGCAGCCACCAGCAGGCCCGCGGCGCCGACGACGACCAGGGGACGACCCGCCCGCGAGGTCCCGACGGCAGCGACGCCGGCGATGGCGAGGACTGCACCGACCAGCACCAGCACCGTCACGTCCCGCTCGGGCGGGTATGCCGAGGGGTTCCAGAAGCCTCCGCCGCCCAGCAGCGAGCCCAGCACCCCCAGCAGTGAGTCCGAGTGCGCGGCGAAGGCCGTCACCCCAGCGTCGCTGGAGGGGGCTCCCCGGACGATCGCCGGTAGCCACCAGGCCGCCCCGACGCCCACGGCGACCAGGAAGGCCGCGGCGAGCTCACGCCATCGCGGCCGAGGGAAGGTCAGCAGACCGAGGGTGGTCGGCACGACCAGCACCCACGCGTTCGCGCCACCGAGCCCGGCCAGCACCAACCACCCGCAGACCGCCCAACCGGAGCCGGAGCCGGCCCGCACCCGCAGGCAGGCGCGGACGCTCCAGGGCAGCACGGCATACCCGATGAGCACGGTCCACTGGCCCACGACGAGGCGTTCGGCCACGAACGGGTTCCACACCGCGGCCACGGTGACCGCGCAGGCCGCCACGACCCCTGCGTCGGGTCGCAGCTGACGCAGCAGGGCGGCAGCGCCGAGGGCTGCCAGCAGGAGGATGCCGACCAGGACGAGCTTCTGCGCGACTGCCGGGGTGACCAGCCATCCGAGCAGCACGGTGACGGCGTCGCTGGGGACCGCCCGCGGCGCGGGGGTGTCGGTGCCGAGCGCGAAGGGGGTGAGCCGGGCATCAGGGGACCAGGCCAGGTCATAGGCCAGCACCACGCCGCGGCCGAGGGCAGGGCCGAGGACCACGACGGTGGCGACCACCGCGGTGGCGACCGGCAGCAGCCGGGTGGACGGCCGCAGTCGCTCCATCAGCGGCGGTCGCGTGCTGCCTTGGCCGCCCCGATGGCGTAGAAGGCGGCTTCGCCAGCCCGCATCGCAACCAGCCCTGCGGCGTGCGCCGGGTGGCCGGCCAACACCTCGATGTTGCGCGCCATCGCACGCAGCGTCGCCCACCCCTGCGCCTGGATGGCTCCCGGCTGGGCGCGGTTGTAGGCCGGCAACGACTGGCCGTAGTAGTAGCGCTTGCGCATCACGTCGCGGATCGTGAGGCGACCCTCGTCGTGCAGGATGTAGGTCCCGACCCGGGACATCGGGGCGCCGGTGGCGATGAGCCGCATCCTCAGGTCGGCGTCCTCCTGACCCGCGACGTCGGCAACGAACCCGCCCTGGTCGCGGAAGAAGTCGCGGCGCACCAGCCGGGGCGCCTCGATGAGCTCCTCGCCGACGTAGCAGCGTCGTTCGAGCGTGCGGCACGCCGTCCAGAAGCCTGGCCCGACGGTCTCCTCCGGGATGAACACGGCGATGGAGTCGGTCTCCCTGGCGCGGTCCACCGCATCCTGCAGGACCCGGGGCGTGAGCACCATGTCGGCGTCGATCCACAGGATGTACTCACCGGACGACTTCTCGATGGCGAGGTTCCGCTGGGCGCTGCGCTCAGGTCCGGCCTGGATGGCGATGTCGGCAAAGGACTGGGCGATCTCCCACGTCCGGTCGGTGCTGAAGTTGTCGACGACGACGAGCTCGATGTCCGTCAGGCTCTGCGCGCGGATCGAGCGAAGACAGCTCTCGAGGGTGCGCTCGATGTTCTTGGTCGGCACGATCACCGACACGGTTGGGGTCGGTTGAGGTTCTGCGGAATCCAGCACAGGCGCAAACTACACTGTGCCGGCGGCCGCCATGGCCACACCGGAACGTCGGAGGAAGCAGAATGGTGGAAGGACCTCGGGTCGACAGAACCGACCCGGTGGGGACCACCCATCCGCACCGTCAGCTCGCTTACCTGCCGGCACTGGACGGCCTCCGTGCGTTCGCCGTCACCGCCGTCGTGCTCTACCACCTGAACCTCCCCCTGCTCCCCGGTGGCTATCTCGGCGTCGACGTCTTCTTCGTCATCTCCGGCTTCCTGATCACCGCCTTGCTGTTGGCGGAGCTCGATCGCTGGGGCTCGGTCGACCTCGCCGCCTTCTGGATACGTCGCGTCAGGCGGCTGCTCCCCGCCCTGCTGCTCGTCATGGTCGCCGTGGTGGCCTACGCACAGTTCCTGGCCCAACCTGCACAACGCGCCCAGCTGCGCGGTGACGGCTTCGCCACCCTGCTCTACTACTCGAACTGGCGCTTCATCTACGCCGGCGAGTCGTACTTCGCGCAGTACGGTGACCCATCTCCGTTACGCCATACCTGGTCACTGGCCATCGAGGAACAGTGGTACCTCGTCCTCCCGCTCGTACTGACCGGCCTGGCTGCCCTCGGCTTTCTGTCTCGTCGAGCGTTGGCAGCCGGGTTTGCGCTGGGGGCGGTTGCCAGCGCCCTGTGGGCGGCGCACCTCTACAACCCGGACGTCGACCCCTCACGGGTCTACTACGGCACCGACACGCGCGTTCAGGGGCTGCTCACTGGCGCGTGCCTCGCCGCGCTCCTCGGCAGCCGGGCTTGGGCCGGCCGCGCTCGCACGTCCAAGGGGCAGGTCCGGTACCTCGCGCTCGGGCCCTGGACCTTGCCTCTCGGCAGGCAGGCCCTTGCGCACGGGGTCGGCATTGCGGGCCTTGGTGCGGTCGCCGCCGCAATGCTGTTCCTCCCCGACTCCTCGTCCTTCCTCTACCGAGGGGGCTTCCTGGTCGTGGCTCTCGCGTCGGGGGCCGTGATCTACGCGAGCCGGCTGCCTGGCCCGCTGGCCACCCTTCTTTCGCTCCCACCGCTGAGGTGGCTCGGCCGGATCTCTTATGGCGTCTATTTGTGGCACTGGCCCGTCATCGTCGTCCTCTCCTCCGAGCGGACCGGACTGGGCGGCCTTGGTCTGGCACTCGTTCGGATCGCGGTGACGTTGGGCCTCAGCGAGCTGAGCTACCGCCTCGTAGAGCTGCCCGTGCGCAGGGGCGCACTGCGTCGGTTCCCACGTCGAGCCGGGCTCCGTCCATGGCTCGTTGCGGGTGTCCCCGCTGTCCTGGTGACGTCCCTGGTTCTGGCAACCCCACCCGATCCGTCCTCGAGCCGAACCGTTGACGGTCTGACCGTGAGCCAGCACGTTGCACCCGCGGGAGACCGTCGGGTGCTGCTAGTGGGCGACTCCACGGCCTTCACCCTTGCGATGCCGTGGTCGGCGGCTCTCACCCCTGGTGTCACCGTCACATCAAGCACGCGCCTGGGGTGCGGCTTCGCTCGCGGTGGCAGGTTGATCGGTGACCAGCGGTATGCACAGGAGGAGAAGTGCGCTCAGTGGCCCACCGACTGGGCCGATGCCGTCCGCGACTCCGACCCCGAGCTGGTTCTGCTCATGGCGGGAGCGTGGGAGACGGTCGACCACGTGGTCGAGGGCCGGGTGCTGAAGGTGGGGTCTCAGGAGTACGGCGACTACCTCCGGACCGAGCTCGATGCGGCCAGCTCCGTGTTGACCCAGCGGGGTGCCCGGCTGGGACTCGTCAACGTCCCGTGTTACCAGGAGCCGGACGGGGGCATGTACGGTCCGGACCTGGTTCGACAGCGGAACGACCGCACCCGGATCGCCTGGATCAACACCCAGTACCAGCGCTACGCCGAAGCGCACCCGGAGACCGTTTCAGTGGTGCACCTGGAGACCATGCTCTGCGACGAGCAGGGCCGACCCCTGGCGACCATCGGCGGCGTGGCCGCCAAGGATGTCCGCTACGACGGCGTGCACTACACCGAGAAGGGCGCCAAGGACGTCTGGCGTTGGCTCGATTCTCGTCTCCTCCAGACCCTCGGCAGCAATGCCCCCCTGACCGCCTACTTCGTCGGCGACTCCGTGCCCTACGGCCTGCGGGAGGACAGCGGCGGACGACACGGATCCTTCACCCTTGCGGGTGCCACGCGACTGGGATGCGGGCTCGTCACGTCGCCACGTGTGGTCGCGGGCCGGGTCGAGGCCATGCCGGATGCCTGTTCCGAGTGGTCCGCTTCGTGGCCGGACCAGGCCCGTCAGAGCAGCTACGACGTGGGTGTCCTGTGGCCTGGCATCGGAGAGCTGTTCGACCACCGGGTTAAAGGCCGTACGTTGCGCTTCGGGTCGGAGTCCTACCGCCGATACCTCCAGGACGAGTACGGTCGCGCCATCGACGCGCTCAGCTCCGATGGGCGCCCGGTCGTCGTGGTGACCATGCCCTGTCACGGGGTCCCCGACGGTGACGGACGGGAGGCTCCAGCGATCAACGACGCGGAGCGGATCGCTTGGATCAACGACGTCGCCAGGGAGGTGGCGGCCGCGCATGGCGCCAGCGTCGTCGACCTAGGTGGTCACCTGTGCGCGGGTGGCTACTCGAACACGTCGGGCAACGTGACCCTCCGCAAGGACGGACTGCACTTCACTGAGGCCGGCACCACCCTCGTGCTGAGCTGGCTGTTGCCTCAGATCTCGCGCAGTGCCGGGCTGACGAAGGGTTGAGCCACTCGGCCCCATCTGACCGACCGTGTCAGTGGGCTCGCTCGACCTCGGTCCGCCTACTCACGCCGAAGGACGCGAAACCCCCGACGGCGACGATCAGTCCCGACGATGCCAACCAGCCGACCTTGAGCTGCTGGTTGCGGTTGAGGTAGCCGCAGACCGACTTGGGGAAGTCGTCTGTCGGGGGGTGTAGGGCCGAACCACAAAGGAAGGGGAAGCCCTCCTGCCCTGGCTTCTGCAGCCCCACGAAGAGGCTGAAGGCGGCCGCCGCGAACAGCAGCGCCGCGAGGGTCAGACACACCTTCAGACCGCGGCTGAGGCTGACCACGACCCGCTCGGCACGGTGGCTGTCTACGTCAGCTCGTGACCCCTGTTCACTCATGGGGCCGCACTCTAGCGGGTGGTTTGGCTGCCTTCGACGCAGGTGGTGCGACACCCGCGGCCAGCACGAGCAGCCATGCCCAGGCCGCCGCGAAGACCGGGCTGGTGGTATCCCGACGGACGAGGTCGAAGCTTGGCACCTCAGGCCACAGACCCCGGACGACGAACATCACCAGCGGCAGGGCAACGCAGAACACCAAGGCGGCGACAGCCAACCTCCCAGCTGCTCCTCGCCGCCGGATGGTGCTCACGACGAGTGCCGGAACCACCACGATCAAAGCCCACGGCGCCGTCGCCCCGACCCCGATGAGCACGGCGGCGCCGACCAGCCACGGCCTCAGTCGACACATCCGTGCGGCGCGGGACGCCCGACCGTGGTCATCCGTCGAGGTGTCGGGGATCTCGCCGTCGCGCGCGCTCAGTGGCCCAGTCCTAGTCGAGGGCACCAGGAGCAGGAGCAACACCACCAGCAGGATCACGGCGCTGAACCATTGGGCTGCCAAAACCTGCCCGGCGTGCGGGTAGCGGACCGTGACGGTGACAGCAGGTCCAGCCGGAACGGCCCACCCGGCCGCATACCCGTCCACCCCGTCGACCGTCGTGAGCTCGACGCCCTCGAGCCGTGCCGTCCACCCGAGGTCAGCCATGCCGAGAGACAGCGTCGTGGGCAGGCTCCTGACCGGCAGGCGCACCTGAACCGTCATCCCGTGGTCCGTCGTTCTCGTGCTCACCCCGAGATCGGCCGCAGGCGCGCCGGGGAGGTGCACGGCGTCATAGAGGGTCAGTTCATCCACGGTGAGGCCCGCTGGTGAGGCGATCTCGTGCTCTCCCAGGCCAGCCGTGACGACCCGCTGATCGCGACATGGGGCTGTTTGCGCCAACCCGGACTCGAAGAAGCTCTGCGGGTTCTCGATCTGGCCGCGCACCGCAGCGCCGTCCAAGGTGGCCACGTTCAGACAGGGAGACCCGCCTGTCTGCTTCTTCGGATCGACTCCGGGTAGCGACAGCGAGGCAATTCCCACGGGATCGGACCCGAGGGTGGTGTCCGTGATCGTCAGTCGGAGAGTTCGTGCGGTCTGCGCGGGAAAGCGGATTGTCGTGACGCGGGCGGCCACGGGGTACTTGCCGACGATGCGACCGTCGAGCGACACAGCGACCTCGCTGATCCGTCGGTCGCCGTTCGGCTGCGTGATGCGTACGGACGAGAGCCGTTGCGCCTCGGTGAGCTCTGCCTGCATCCAGTCGCCCGTTCCCGCCGCCGGGACCCAAGCGGTGCGATCGTCGCCGTCCAGCACCAGGGACGATCGGTTGAGGGGCGAGTCGTCGCGGCGACTGGAGGCGGTGGTCCGAACATCCCATTCCGTTCCGGCAAGGCGGTCGGCGATGACCTCGCTCATCCCCGTGGAACGTATCGTCGCGACCGGCAGGAAGGCGCGCTGGTCCGGCAATGTCACGGTGCGGTCAAGTGTGGTCTCCTCGTCGTCGTCCCCCAGACCGAGCAGCCCCTGGTAGCGGCGAAGGACGATGTCGAGCGGCGTCAGGGACAACAGCTGCCGCTCGCGCTGGTCAAGGGACGCCGAGAGCGACTGGAGCGTGAGCGGAGTCCGTACTCCGGGTGCGAGGGCGATCCCCGTGGGCTCGACCTCGGCGAGTCCGACCCCGTTAATCCCGTCACCCTGGACCTTCGTCACCTCGACCGAGAGCTCGTTCGACTTGACGTCGCCGAGGTCGACCTCGACGCGGCTTGCCCCGGCGGGCACCTGCACGACCCGGCTGGTCGCGCCCGCAGAGACACGCAGCGTGGCGATCTGAACGGGGGTGGTCCGCGCCAGGTTGAGCCGGACGGTGGACAGCGTGCGCGACTGCCCGAAGTCAACCCACCACCGCTGGCCAACGGCATTGCCGAAGTCACCTGCGATCCAGGCGGTGCGATCGTCGCCGTCGACTGCGGCTGCAGCCGAATCATTGGCGGTGGGGCCGAACACGGACCCGTTCGAGGAGTCGCCGACCTGGACTGCGCCCCGGTAGAAGCGGACTGTCTGGTCATCGGTCCGGGCGGACACCGTGCGGGGCGAAAACGGTGTCTCCCGTGTGGTCAGCAGTGGTGTCGTCGGCACGCCAACGCGGCCCACCGACACCCCGCGACGCTCAGCCCCGTCGGTCAGCTCGATGCGCGTTCCCTGACGAAGGAGAGCGGCGAAGTCGGCTTGCCCGAGCGTGCTGGCGAGGTGGACCGGCCGGCGGTCGGGAAGGAGACCAGCGCGAACCAGCAAGGGTATGGAGCTCGGGTCCCCGACCAGCGTCGTGGTTCCCGTGCCCGGTCGCAGCACGGGCCGGACCGTCGCCGAACGCACCTCATAGATCACCAGGGCCGCGTCCGGGGCGGTCCTGTCGCGGGGGTCAGCCCACCGCGCAGGGAACTCGCCGAAGCTGGCGGCCCGGCTCAGTCCTGGATCCGAGTCAAGCTGCTGTTGCAAACGCCCCGGGCTGATACCACCCGTCGTCGTCGTGTCGATGTCAGCACGTAAGACGACCGTGCCGACGCCCAGATACTCCGCCATCGCGGAGACCAGATCACGAGGGGCATCCCCCCTGGCGAGGGAGTTGTCGATGCCGGCCATCAGGTCGGTCGCGGCCGGGCTGCTGTTGGGGACTGTGGACCGGCGGAGCGTGCGCCCATGGATCAGCCCCAGCACCACGTCATCTGGGCCCGAGTAGCCCCATCGGTAGTCGGTCTGGTCGGTCCCCGGTAGGAACCAAGTACCCCGGTCTGCCGGCTGCTGGTTCAGCGATGCCGCGGCTGCCCTCCAGTACGACGGGATGTCCATCGTCACGGGGTTGGAACTCCCGGTCACGAGCGGGTAGGCGAGCGTGCCCAGGACCACGGAGCCCACGACGAGGAAGATGGCGCTTACTCTTCGACGCCAAAACCGGCCTCGCCCCCCGGCCTGATGGACGATCAGGTCACGGATCGCCATGATGCCAGCGCCTGCGAGCACCGCGACGGCCAGGGCCACCGTGCTCCCCGACTTGGCTGTCGTGCGTAGCACCAGCAGGGCAGGCACCTTCGCAAAGGCGCTGGCCAACAGGGAACCCAGCGGTGTTGGGGACTCGATGGGGTGCAGTCCCACCATGAGAGCGGCCCCCGTCGCCACGAGCACAGCAGGGACCACCGCGCGTCGCCCGAGCCGTGCGACGCCAAGGGCAGCGAGACCCAATGGGACCACGGTCACCACAATGACCAGCGGGTTGGTCACGTAGGCGGCGAAGCCGGGTTGCCAAGGGCCGTTGCTGTCCCCTCCGTACATGGGCCAGAGGCCGAACCCTCGCACCACCTCGGACCACGAGGACGTCGCGGCGATCGCATCCATCGACTCGGTGGTTCCGACGATCTGCTGGCCCGACCCGCGCGCCACCAATGCCGGAACCAGCCAGTAGGCGCTGATCGCGGCAAACCCGACCCCGAGGACAAGCCCGCGGGCAGCGACATTCCTTGTCGACCCCCGTGCCTTCAGGATGGCGGCGAGCACGACAACGACCACGGGGCACATGAGGAGGAGCGGCACCGAGCCGGCGTTGATACCGGTCATGGCCGCGAACAACACGATGGACGCCGCCAGGTAGCGCACGGACTCGCGGGGTTGCAAGCTGCGTGCCACTGCGACCAGGAGCCAAGGCAGCACGGCGTGTGGGATGGCGACCGGCAACGTGGCTCCGCCGACAAGGGCGAACGGCCCGATCGTGTACAGCGCCGCCGCCGCTATCCAGCCTGTCCGCTCCGACACACCCCAGTGCCGTGCCACCCGGCCAGCGCCGGCGAACGCGGCAAGACCCAAGGCCACGTGCAGCAACCTCTGCAGCAGCCACGCAGGTTCGACGACGAGGTGCAGCACGGAAAGGAGTGCGGCCACGGGCAGGATTCCGCCGTTGAAGTTCGGGGACCCCAGGTAGGGGTTCGGTGCAAGCCCGGACAGTGCCGCCTGGAAGGTGCCTGCGGGGTCCAGGTACAGCTCCGGCTTGGTGTCCGCAACCAGGGACCCCCAGTCGGAGCGGAACGCCGCCGCGGCCAGCACCATCAGGGCCACCAAGTACGGCACGGCGCCACCGCTGGAGCCTCGGCGTCCCTCCTCGGCCACGCGGCTGCGTTGTGAGAGAGTCACCCCTGGGCCTGTCCTCGTCGTCCGTATCGCAACTGCATCGCCGTCGCTCCAAATCTAACCGAGCCGGCACGAGAGTCTGGGAAGGTGGGCCGGCAATGGAGGCGCGTCGTCTGCCACTGCCACGTTTGGTCGAGAAGGGCGGGGCGGCAGCCCTTGTGGGTGCCGGGACGCTGATGGCCAACGTTCTGGGCTACGCGTTCTTCCTCGTCCTCAGCCATGCCCTGGAACCCGCCCGATTTGGTGCTGTCGCAGCGTTGCTCAACCTCGTGGTGATCGCTGGCGTGCCGGCCTTGGCCCTGCAGCTCGTCGTGGCGCGTCACGTCGCACGAGCGACGCCAACAGAGGACGGCCCGCTCGAGCTGGACACCATGGCGCTGCGGACTGGACTGCTGATCGGCGCGGGCTCGATGGCCTTGATGGGCGCCGCGTCGCCGCTGCTCGCAGACGTCCTCCACCTCAATTCCCCGTGGGCGGTCGTGTGGGTAGGAGTGACCAGCTTGGCGACCTGCGTGACCTTCGCCGTGCAGGGGTGTCTGCAGGGGCACGAGCGATTCATGTCCTTGGCTGGCATCTACGTAGCCACGGGAGTTGCCCGTTTCGCCTCGGGTGCGATCGCGGCTTGGCGTGGATGGGACACCAGTGCCGTCCTGGCTGCCACGGCTGTCGCCGCCCTCATCACGGCCGGGGCCGCAGGTGCCCTGGTCGTGGGCGCGTTCCCCCACCTCGTCAGGGCCCGGACCACGTGGTTCAAGCCCACCCTCGTCGCAACAGCCACCACCTCGGGTTTGCTCGTCCTGTCCAACGTCGATACACCCTTGGCCAGGCACTTCCTCGCAGCAGAAGCCGCAGGCGGCTACGCAGTGCTGAGCATCTTCGCCAAGGCAGCCTTCTGGGGGCCGGGTTTCCTGGCGACGGTCGCCTACCCCTCCATGGCTCGACACGATCGGCGACAGGGCCTGCTCTGGGCGAGCGGTCTGACCTTGGCCATAGGTGCGGTCGCGACCTGCGTCGCCGCGGCGTTCGGGCCCTCGCTCATCCTGCTCGTCGGGGGGCGGACCTACACGTCGCTGGCTCCGCTGGTGCCCGTCTTTGTCGTGGCGGGTTCGCTGCTGTCGTTGACCCAGGTCCTGGCCTACGCAAGCGTCGCGCGCGACGACCGGCGGCTCGGCTACCTGATCTGGCTCGTAACCGCAGGGATAGTCGCTGCCATCGTCCTGGTGTCGCATGGGTCCGTTCGTCAGATCGTCCTCGCGGTCGTCGCTGGAGGGCTGGTCCTGGTCCTGACGGGCGCGGCCATCGTGCTGTCGAAGGCTACTGGCCCGGTCGCCGCCACCTGAGGTTTGGGTTAGGCAGAGGACTCGTCCAGGGCCCGGAAGTAGTCGACGGTGCGCTGCAGGCCCTCGGTCATCGAGTGCTGTGGCTTCCAGCCCAGCTCACGTGATGCGAGGGCGATGTCGGGCTGGCGGATCTGGGGGTCGTCGACCGGCCTCGGGTCGAAGGTGATCTCAGATTCGCTGCCCGTCAGGTCGATGATCTTGCGCGCCAGGTCGAGCATCGAGATCTCGTCCGGGTTGCCGATGTTCATCGGCCCCGGGTGACCTGACGTCAGCAGGGCCACCAGCCCGTCGACCTCGTCGTCGACGTAGCAGATGCTGCGGGTCTGCAGCCCGTCCCCGAACACCGTGAGGGACTCTCCGCGCAACGCCTGGGAGATGAAGTTCGGGATCGCGCGCCCGTCATCGGGGCGCATCCGGGGTCCATACGTGTTGAAGATGCGCGCGATCGCCGCGTCCAGCCCATACGTCGCCCGGTATGCCGTGGTGAGGGCCTCGCTGAACCGTTTTGCCTCGTCGTAGACCCCCCGCGGGCCGACCGGGTTGACGTTGCCCCAGTAGGACTCGGGCTGGGGGTGCACGCTGGGGTCGCCGTAGACCTCCGAAGTCGAGGCCAGCAGGAACCGGGCTCCCTTGTGAACGGCCAGGTCGAGGGCGTGGAAGGTCCCCCGCGAACCCACCGACAACGTCTCGATCGGCAGCTTGAGGTAGTCCACCGGCGAGGCCGGCGAGGCAAAGTGCAGGACGTAGCCGACCGGGCCCGGCACGGTGATCCCGTGGCTGACGTCAGCCTGCATCACCGTGAAGCCGTCGTGGTCGAGCAGGTGCGCGATGTTGGCCCTGCTCCCGGTGAGGAAGTTGTCGACACAAACCACGTCGATGCCCCGGCCGAGCAGGTGCTCGCACAGGTGGGAGCCCAGGAACCCCGCACCGCCGGTGACGACGGCGCGCTGGGGACGGGCGTCCTCCGTCGCGGGCGCCTCGACGAGGGCGTGGAGTTCGTGGTGGTCGGTCATGGGCGCCAACCCTAGAGGTTCGCACGCACCCGAACGCCGCGCTCAGCGAAACCAGTGCCGTGACGGACATCTCCCCCGCGGTGTCGCTGGGCGGCGTCGCTCAGTGGGCGGCGTCGAACCAGGAGCGGCCGACGCCGACACTCACGTCGAGCGGGACATCCATCTCGATGGCGCCACCCATCTCCTTGCGCACCAGCGCCTCCACGTCGGCCGCCTCGCCGGGAGCGATCTCGAGGACCAGCTCGTCGTGCACCTGGAGCAGCTGGCGGGACTGGGCGCCGGACTCCTTGAGCGCAGCCTCGACCCGCAGCATCGCGAGCTTGATGATGTCGGCGGCGGAACCCTGGATCGGTGCGTTGAGGGCCATCCGCTCGGCCATCTCGCGGCGCTGCCGGTTGTCGGAGGTCAGGTCGGGCAGGTAGCGGCGCCGACCGAGCATGGTCTCGGTGTAGCCGGTCCCCCGCGCCTGCACCACGACGGTGTCGAGGTAGTCCTTGACCCCGCCGAACCGGGCGAAGTACTCGTCCATCAGGCCCTGCGCCTCGCCGGTCGAGATGGTGAGCTGCTTGGACAGTCCGAACGCGGACAGCCCGTAGGCCAGCCCGTAGGACATCGCCTTGACCTTGGACCGCATCGCCGAGGTGACGTCCTCGGGCTCGACGTGGAAGACGCGCGAGCCCACGAACCGGTGCAGGTCCTCGCCGGTGCGGAACGCCTCGATCAGGCCCTCGTCACCGGACAGGTGGGCCATGATCCGCATCTCGATCTGGCTGTAGTCGGCGGACATCAGCGACTCGTAGCCCTCACCGACGATGAACACCTCGCGGATCCGGCGGCCCTCGTCGGTGCGGATCGGGATGTTCTGCAGGTTCGGGTCGGTGGACGAGAGTCGACCGGTCGCCGCGATGGTCTGCTGGTAGGTCGTGTGGATGCGGCCGTCGTCGGCCACCGACTTGAGCAGCCCCTCGACGGTCACCCGCAGACGCGAGGCGTCGCGGTGCCGCAGCAGCGCCTCGAGGAACGGGTGCTCGGTCTTGGTGAACAGGTCGGTCAGCGCATCGGCGTCGGTCGTGTAGCCGGTCTTGGTGCGGCGAGTCTTGGGCAGGCCGAGGGTCTCGAAGAGCACCACCTGGAGCTGCTTGGGCGAGCCCAGGTTGATCTGGTCGCCACCGATCGCGTCGTAGGCGTCACCCTGCGCCTCGCGCACCTTGGCGGCGAAGTCGGCCTCCAGCCCGGTCATCACCTCGACGTCGGCCGCGATGCCGGTGCGCTCCATGCTGGCCAGCACCTGCTCCAGCGGCAGCTCGACGTCCTGCTGGAGCGACGTGCCGCCGGTGGCCTCGAGCTGCTCGGCCAGCGAGCCGGCCAGGTCGAGCACCGCACGGGCCCGGACCATCGCGTCCTGCGTGCCCGCGTCACCCTCCTCGCCGAAGTCGAGCAGCCCCTGCCCAGAGTTGTCGGCTTCGGCGCGCAGCTCGCGCCCGAGGTGGCGCAGCACGAGGTCGGCGAGGTCGTAGGACCGCTGGTCAGGACGCACGAGGTAGGCCGCCAGGGCGGTGTCGGTCGCGATCCCCTCGACCGGCCAGCCCCGCGCAGCGAGTGCCAGCAACGGACCTTTCGCGTCGTGCAGCACCTTGGGACGCTTGGCGTCGGCCAGCCACGCTCCGACCGCCGCCTCCCCGGCCGGGTCGAGGGTGGTCAGGTCGACGTAGGCCGCCGCGTCACCGTCGGTGGCCAGCGCGAGGGCCGTGGCGTCCCCGGTGCCGCGACCCCACTGGCCGACGAGGTGCACGCCCACGGTGGCGCCGGTCGCGGCATACTCCTCCAGCCAGCCGGCCACCTCGTCAGGCGCGAGCAGCGCGCCGTCGAGGTCGAAGCCGTGGTCGGCCTCCTCCTGGGGCGCGTCGAGGTACTCGAAGAGGCGGTCGCGCAGCACGCGGAACTCGAGGCTGTCGAAGACGGCGTGGACCTGCTCGCGGTCCCAGTTCTGCCGCTCGAGGTCGGCGATGGTGATGGGCATGTCGAGGTCGCGGACGAGCTGGTTGAGGCGGCGGTTGCGCAGCACGCCGTCGAGGTGCTCGCGCAGCGACTCCCCCGCCTTGCCCTTGATCTCGTCGACGTGGGCGACCAGGCCGGTGAGGTCGCCGTACTGGCCGATCCACTTGGCGGCCGTCTTGGGGCCCACTCCGGGCACACCGGGCAGGTTGTCGGAGGACTCGCCGACGAGGGCGGCCAGGTCGGAGTACCGCTCGGGCAGCACGCCGTACTTGGTCTCCACGGCGGCCGGGGTCATCCGGGCGAGCTCGGAGACGCCCTTGACGGGATAGAGCACGGTGCTGCTGTCGGTGACCAGCTGGAACGCATCGCGGTCGCCCGAGCAGATCAGCACCTCCATGCCCTCCGCCAGGGCCTGCGTGGTGAGGGTGGCGAGCACGTCGTCGGCTTCGTAGCCGTCGACCTCGACATAGCGGATCTTGAGCGCGTCGAGGACCTCGTGCAGCAGCGACACCTGCCCCTTGAACTCGCTGGGGGTCGCCGACCGGCCGGCCTTGTACTCGGCGTACTGCTCGGTGCGGAAGGTCTGCCTCGACACGTCGAAAGCCACCGCCAGGTGGGTCGGCTGCTCGTCACGCATGACGTTGATCAACATCGAGGTGAAGCCGTAGACCGCGTTGGTGTGCTGTCCGGTGCTGGTCGAGAAGTTCTCGGCCGGCAGCGCGAAGAACGCGCGGTAGGCAAGGGAATGACCGTCGAGGAGCAGGAGGCGACTCACGCATGGCAGCCTATTGCGTATGAGTGACACCCCCGCGACCGCCAGCCCCACCAGCGCCGAGTTCGCCTCGGCCGTCGAGACGATGATGGGGATGAACCCGAACTCGCTGTTGCAGCGCATGCAGATCGAGGTCCTCGAGGCGACGCCCGAGCGGGTGGTGGGGCGGATGCCGGTCGAGGGCAACACCCAGCCCTACGGTCTGCTGCACGGCGGCGCGTCCGTCGTCCTGGCCGAGACCCTCGGCTCGGTCGGCTCGGCCCTGCACGCCGGCCCGAAGCGGATCGCGGTCGGCCTCGACATCAACGCCACCCACCACCGCGCCGCCCGCTCCGGCTTCGTGACGGGCACCGCGACCGCGCTGTCGCTCGGCAACACCCTCGCCTCCTACGACGTGGTCATCACCGACGACCAGGACAAGCGGGTCTGCACCTGCCGGATCACCTGCCTGATCCGCGACGCCGCCCCCGGCGCCTGACCAGCGCCAAAGGCAACGACGAGGGGGTATGCCGCGTGAACGGCATACCCCCTCGTCGTTGCGTTGGGTGGGCTGGAAGGTCAGCCCGCGAGGCGGCTGTCGGCACTGGCAGTGGCGCGCGCACGCAGGGTGCGGCGACGGTGCAGCAGCGCGTCGATCGAGTGGTGGCGAGGCTCGTCCTGGCCGAGCCGACGGCGCAGGGCGGCGACGCTGGTCACCCGGCGCACCACCTGGGACGAGAAGCCCAGCCGGGCGAAGAAGCGGTTGGCCTCGCGGTGCTGGGCCGGGACGTTGCAGCCGATCTGGTCGCACCCGTGGGAGTCGGCGTAGAGCGTGACAGCGGTCATGAGCTGGCGGGCCACCCCGTGCTTGCGGGACTCGGGGACGACGTAGAGCTGGTCGATGGTGACGCACGGGTTGTCGGTGAGCGACGAGAACGGGCTGGTGGCGGCGACGGCGAAACCGACCGCGCGACCGTCAGCAGTGGCGACATAGGCCCGGACGTCCTCACGGTGCAGCGCGGTGGCGACGCGCCCCTCGGAGGCGGCCCGGGCGGCGACCTCGGGACTGATCCCGGCCTCGACGCGCGAGGACATCCACAGCTCGGTGAAGGACCGCTCATCGTCCGCGGACACACGCCTGACGCTGATCGCGGGACGGCTCACCGGGGTTCCTCCATCGGTCGGATTGGCACATTTCACCACTGCTGCCGGCTCCCCCGAGGGCCGCGGTCGCGCAACGGCGACCGACACATGACTGTAGGCCCATGCGCGGGCCTTCGTGAAGGGTTCAACGACTTTCCCGTGTTAACTCTGCATGAACCCGGACGCAACCTCACAGAACCCGCTCGAACACGTAGTCGTGCTCGTACCTGTCCCCCACGAGGAACCGCTTGGTGCCGACCCTCGTGAACCCACTCTTCGCGTAGAACTTCTGGGCCCGCTCGTTCTCCTGGTTGACCCCGAGCCACACCGCCTCAGCACCCCGCGTCTGGGCCGCGTCGATGGCGGCTTCCATCAGCAACCGGCTCGTGCCGGCACCGTGGTGGTCGGGCAGGACGTAGATCTTGCTCAGCTCGGCCGTGGGTCGCACGGTGAGGGCGGACTGGACGTCCGGGTCCGTGGGCTCACCGTTCACCACCATGGCGTAGCCGGTCGTCGTGCCGCCGTCGACGGAGCCATCCACGGAGACCTCCCCGGAGACCTCCACGGACAGGAACAGGTCGCGCTGCGGGTCCGCGAGGTAGCCGTCGAAGCACTCCACCGACAGCACGTCCGCGATGAACGTGTCGATCGCCTGCTGGGTGATGCGCGGTGGGCAGGCCAGCGCGAACGTCGCCGCCGCGACCTCGGCCAGCACTGCCGAGTCAGCCGGGGTCGCCCGGCGTACCTCCACGCCCACGCTCAGGCCTTGTCCATCCCGGCGACGACCGCCTCGGCGACCTCGCGCATGCCGAGCCGGCGGTCCATGGCGGTCTTCTGGATCCAGCGGAACGCCTCGGCCTCGCTGATCTTGAGCTTCTTCATCAGCACGCCCTTGGCGCGGTCGACCGACTTGCGGGTCTCGAGCCGCTCGCCCAGGTCGGAGATCTCCTGTTCGAGAGCCTTGACCTCGGTCCAGCGGTGCCGGGCGATGTCGATGGCGGGGGCGAGGTCGGAGGCCGTGAACGGCTTGACGATGTAGGCCATCACACCCGCGTCGCGCGCACGTTCGACGAGCTCGGTCTGGCTGAACGCGGTGAGCATCACGACCGGGCAGATGCGCGCCGCGCCGATGTGTCCGGCGGCGGTGATGCCGTCCATGACGGGCATCTTGACGTCCATGATGACCAGGTCGGGCAGCAGCTCGGTGGCCATCTCGACGGCCTGCTCACCGTTGCTCGCCTGCCCAACGACGTCGTAGCCGGCCTCGACGAGCATCTCAGCCAGGTCGAGGCGGATCAGGGCTTCGTCCTCGGCCACCAGGATGCGGGTGGCTGCGGACGGCGGGGGCTTCGGGGTCTCGATCTCGCTCACGGCGAAAGCCTAGGGGACTCGCGTTAACGGCAGGTTGCCGGAGGCGTCGCGACCGCGTCGCCATGCCTTGGTAGGCCGCGCTTGCCGCACCCTTGTACGGGGCGGCGACCTAGCCGAACAGTCGAACCAGCTGCACCGCGAGGACCACTGCGCCCATCAGCCTTCGAGCCGGGCTTGCGCCCCGGATCAGCTCGTCCAAGGCCCAGGCGACCAAGGCGCCGGAACCCACCCCGTGGAGTGCCGCTGTGCGACTCGATCCCAGGACCTCGGTCCAGGCGAGGACAGCAGCGAGCATCCACACCACCAGAGCCGGGTTCGGCCACTGGACCAGGTTCACCTTGCCGTCCTCGTCGCGGACCCACCACCGAGGCGAAAGTGGACGGGGGCGCGACGCGAGGCCGTCGGCGGGCGTCGAGGTCAGGAGGGGCATCCCCGCACCCTATGTCGCCGGCGGCGGGTGGCCGTACGGTCCGCCTGGGTCCTGCCGGGCCAGTGCGACACACGCTGCGAGAGCCACCACCAGGGACACTGCCGCCGGCACACCCCAGCCGGTACGCACACTGTCCCCCAGGACAGCCACCCCCACCGCCGCGGGAACGGCCACCTCCACCACCCAGAGAATCGCCGTTGCCGGACCCACGGGGCCGTGGTCGAGCGCCAAGGTGTAACAAACCATTCCGATCGCGCCGTATCCGAGCACACCCCAGGCCAGGGGTTCATGGAGCAAGGCGCCCCAGCCCCCTGCCTTGTGTGCGGCCCGGGCACACAGCGCGGCTCCAGAGAAGGCGCCCCCAGCCACCAAGGCGAACGATACCGACCGAGGTCGCCGCCAGGTGGCCACCGCGACGACCACGAGGATCGCAAGCACGAACATCATGACGGGGGTGAATGCGGAGGGCGGCTTCACGGCCGAGGGCGGCCCGGCGCTGGCGGCAAGGACGACCAGGGCCACGGTGATGGCGCCGACGGCAACGACGTCACGAACTCGCAGCCTGGTCTTGAGCACCACCGACGCCACGACCACGGTGACGGCCAGCGAACCTGCCAACAGTGCCTGCACCGCGAACAGCGGCAGCTGGCGCAGGGCGACCAGCGAAGCCACCCATGCCGTTGCGTCACACCCGAGCCCGGCGAGGTACGTCGGTTGCTTCAGGACGGCCATGCCATTCGCTCGGGCGGTCCCGACGGCCTGCAGCACCGACGCGACACCGTAGCCAAGCGTTCCGACCAACGCTGCCAGGAGTGCGAAGGTCACACCACAGACTCGCACACCAGTGGTCAAGGCCTTGACGCCGAATGCCCTTGGGACGTGCGCGTCGCCCCCGGTGGCGCGACCACGTTGCCGTGCCCTGGTATGCCGGCCGCCGGCCTGTGGTTGGCCGGTCCACGCCCGTCGTGCACGGCGCTGGAGACGGCTCTGGTTGCTGGCCCCTTGAACGGCCATGATGGGGATGACCCGGGGCGTTGCCCGGGCCAGTCACGGCCTTGGGCCGGGCCGGCAGCTGGAGGACACGTTGGGTGAGGTCGGTCGTCCCCTTCCCCGCCGATGGCCGCGTCGACGGCCGACCTCTGCGCCGATGCGGGTCGTGTGGGTCGTGGTGGCGTTCCTCGGTGCCGGCGTGCTCGGACTCCTGTTGGTCCTCCCGCGAACCCGGGCGCTGCGGCCGCGCCGGGTCCTCGCCTGCGACCTGTGCCAGCGACGGCACCGACGGCTGCTCTTCGCCATGGTGGTCCTCGCACTCGTGTCGGTCGCCGGCTTCGGGTTGCGGGTCTCCCAGAAGGCGCGTGAGCTGCCGGCCTGTGCAGCAGACACCTCGATCGCGGAAGGTCGCCGCGTCATCGACCCTCGGGCCCAGGGCCGTCAGCCTGTGTGGTCGACGATCCGCTCCGCCATGACCGCCCCCGTCAGCGGGTTGGCGTTGGGGTACGCAGAGGCTCGGGGGCGTGGTCTGTGCAGTGTCGGCAATCCGCCCATCACGCTGGCCTTCGTGCCGCAGGCCGGGGAACACATGGGCAGCATGGTCGGCGAGGTGTTCCTGGCGTCGCCCGTCCCGCGCATCAACCCGGTGCGGGCCCACGACCTTGCCGTGCACGAGTCACGCCACGTCGACCAGTGGGCCGTGTGCACCATCGTCGGTGGGATCGGCCTGCTCCCGGTGCTGTACGTCATCGACGACACCTTGTATCCGGCCTCGGAGAACCACTTCGAAAAGGCCGCGGGTCTCGACGCCGGCGCATACCCACCGCCTCCCAACCCGCCCAAGGGGCCCCAGGGGTGGGCGATCGCCCTCTGGGTGGGCGTGCTGCTGCTCGTGGCCCGCCGTCGCATCAGGTGGGCGGTCCGCACCCTTGTGCGCCGACACCGCGACCTCGCCCCGGGCCGCTGCGCCGTCCACACCACGGGCTGGACCTGACCGCTGGCGCGGGAGTGGGGCTCAAGCCAGGTAGGGATCGGCCCAAGCACTGATGATGCGGGCCGCCCGTTTGGCCTGGTCCCGGCCCGTGAGCAAATGGTCGGCCCCCTCCAACGACACGAAGCTCCGGGGATGCCGAGCCGCCCGGAAGATCTCGCTCGCGTTGGCAATCCCCACCGTGTTGTCGGTCGGCGAGTGCATCACCAGCAGAGCCCGGCGCAGCGTGCGGATCTGCTCCCGCAGGTCCGCCGCGCGCACGTCCTCGATGAAGTGCCGGCGCAGGACCAGCGCCTTGCCACCGATCAGGAACGGCGCCTCGCCGTCGGCGATGATCCGCTCGACGAGCGCGTCGTAGTTGTGCTCCACGTGCCCCGGCTCGTACGGCGCACCGATGCTGGCCACCGCCCGGATGGTGTCCAGCTGGTGTGCGGCCGCGATGACTGCGGCCCCGCCGAAGGAGTGCCCCACGAGCAGCCGCACGGTGCGGCCGGAGTCGTTCATGAACCGCACCGCCTGGCCCGTGTCGGCGACCTTGTGCGAGAACGAACCATCGCCCCAGTCGCCCTCGGAGTCCCCGAGGCCGAGGTTGTCGAAACGCAGCATACCGATGCCCTCCGCAGCCAGCTGCTTGCAGATCCGACTGGCTGCGGGGCTGTTCTTGCCGAGCGTGAAACCGTGCGAGAACACGCCCCAGCCCCGGACCGGTCCTTCGGGGTGGTCGATCAGGCCCGCCAGACGCGGCCCGCTGGTACTCGGAAACGACACGGACTCAGCCACCCAGCCATACTCCCAAACCCCGAGGAACCGGCGCGCTGCCGTCCGAGACGCGGTCCAGCGGAACACGCAACCAGTCTACGAAGGCTGCCCACGCCGTCTGAGCCTTGTATGTACTACAAGTGGGCGAGTCGGCCAGGTCGATCCCGCGCTAGCGTTGGTTGTGCCGCCGGTACGGCCCCCTCACCGGCCGGCGGACCTGCCCCACCCGACACCCCCTGCTGGGTGGGGTAGCGATGGCAGGCCATGCGCGCCTCGATGGTGCATCGGGACGTGCCAGGGTCGCGACCGCAGATCATGCCACCGCTACAGGGGGCATGAAATGGCCCATGTGGGCTATGGCCGTTCTCCTGCAACCGGAGCAGCCTCGGCTTCTGAGGGAAGTGTCACCCGCGCCGGAGGGGCATCAGGGGCAAGTGGGCGCGGGTGCTGCGCTGTACGGGGCCAACCATGGTCCATGGGCAACCCCGCAGGCAGACCCTAGATGCCGTGTCACCCGCGCCGCATTGAGCTGCTCCATTCCGGCACGACGGCCCATGCGAGCGTACGCTCGCACACGTAGCCCCACCCCGGACCCGATGGGCACTTGCTTACCGTGACCCTCGGGCGTCGTCTCCAGTCGAGCCAACGTTCGTGGCCCTTTCACAGCCATCGCAACTGGAGACACCGTGAATCCCTCCCCTGAGAAATTCCTGGCCTTGGACGGGTCGGCATCCGCGCCGCGGGGCGGCGCAACGCCCCTCATCCTCGACTCGATCCTGGCTGCAGCGAAACACACGAGACCGGTGGCCGCACAGGCGGCTGTCGCCCTCGGTCAGGCACAACGCGAGAACGACATGGTCATGGCGCTCCAGTCGAGCAGGACCATAGGAAAGGCCGTCGGTTTGGTGATGGAGAGATTCGACCTCGACGACCACGAAGCATTCGTCCAGCTGGTCAAGTGGTCTGAGAAAGCAGACGTCAGGCTGCGTGACCTCGCAACTCACATGGTCAAGCAGTCGAACGACCTGCGGCACGTGACCACGGCAACGCAGCCCTCTGACCGGGAGCAGTCGCCGGGCGTCACCTTGGTGGGTCGGCCCGATGCCGTGGACGACCGGGGACTCGACGCCTTACGTGAGCGCGGACGGCACGGAACCGGCAGGCTGCGCCCCTGACCGCCTCATCCGGGGCCCTAGGGAACTAGCGCGGCTCTACCGACCGGATGGACGTGCGCGGCGCGGTCCGATCCAGGGCCCAAGGGGTCATGCGTGCACGCAATGCTTGCGCGAGCGTCCTGAGCTGCAAGGTCACATCGGTGCCGAAGGCGGGACTTGAACCCGCACGCCCTTTCGAGCAGAGCATTTTGAGTGCTCCGTGTCTGCCATTCCACCACTCCGGCCAAGCCGCTGACCTTCGTCAGCGACGCGGCAAAGGATAGCCGCCACCTACCGGCCGACGACAAACCGGGCGTCGCGAGGACTGTGGTGAGCACGCGGCATACCGAGCTGGTCTGAGGTTGGTCGTCGGGCGGCAGGCCACGTCGACGCCACGCACAACAGCAGGTCAGTCCGCGAGGTCCTCGTAGGCCGGCGCCACCTTGTTGACGGCGTCACCCATCTTGTGGACGCGCAACGCGTTGGTGGACCCGGGGATGCCGGGAGGCGAGCCGGCGACGATGACGACGAGGTCACCCTCCTGGGCCCGGCCCGAGGCGAGCAGCGACTTGTCGACCTGCTGGGCCATCTGGTCGGTGTGCCGGGCCATCGGGACGAGGAAGGTCTCGATCCCCCACGCCAGCGCGAGGCGCGAGCGGGTGTGCTGCTCGGGCGTGAACGCGAGCATGGGAATCCTCGGGCGGATGCGCGACATCCGCTTGGCGGTGTCGCCGGACTGGCTGAAGGTGATGAGGAACTTCGCGCCCAGCAGGTCGCCGATCTCGACGGCAGCAGCAGCCACCGCTCCGCCCATCGTGTGCGGCTTGGTGCCGAGCGGGCGGATCCGCTCGAGGCCGTGCTCCTCGGTGCTCTCGATGATCCGGGCCATCGTCTGCACGGCGATGATCGGGTAGGCACCGACGCTGGTCTCCCCCGACAACATCAGTGCGTCAGCGCCGTCGAGGACGGCGTTGGCGGCGTCGGAGGCCTCGGCGCGGGTGGGCCGCGGGTTCTCGATCATCGACTCGAGCACCTGGGTGGCGACGATGACCGGCTTGGCGTTGCGGCGCGCGATCTCGATGGCTTCCTTCTGGACGATCGGCACCTCCTCGAGCGGCAGCTCGACGCCGAGGTCACCACGGGCGACCATGATGCCGTCGAAGGCCTCGATGATCTCGACGAGGTTGTCGACCGCCTGGGGCTTCTCGATCTTGGCGATGACAGGCAGCCGGACACCGACCTCGTCCATGACCGCGTGCACGTCGTCGAGGTCAGCGGCGGACCGCACGAACGACAGCGCGATCATGTCGGCGCGCAGACCGAGCGCCCAGCGCAGGTCTTCCTTGTCCTTCTCGGACATGGCCGGCACGGACACGGCCACTCCGGGCAGGTTGATGCCCTTGTTGTTGGACACCCTGCCGCCCACGGTCACGACACAGCGAACGTCGGTATCGGTGACCTCGATCGCCTGCAGGCCGACCTTGCCGTCGTCGATGAGCAGCGCGTCCCCGGGGTTCACGTCACCGGGGAGCCCCTTGTACGTCGTGCCGACCTCCGTCACCGACCCGTCGACCTCGCGCGTGGTGATGGTGAACTCGGCGCCGTTGACCAGGGTGACCGGGCCGCCGGAGAACCGGGTCGTGCGGATCTTGGGACCCTGCAGGTCGACCAGGATCCCGACCGCGTGACCGGTCTCGTCGCTGGCTCGCCGGATCTCCTGGTAGATCTTCTCGTGGTCGGCGTACTCGCCGTGCGAGAGGTTCAGCCGAGCCACATCCATGCCCGCATCGACGAGCTCGCGGATGCGCTCAGGAGTGGAGACTGCCGGGCCGAGGGTGCAGACGATTTTGGCGCGACGCATGACTCGACCCTATCGGTCGACCCCACGCGAACGTGACCCCGATCACCCTGCGGACACCGTGCTCAGGTATGCCGCGTGGTGCGTTGCGTGGTGCGTCGCGCCGTGCGTCGCGCCGTGCATCGCGCCGTGCATCGCGTCAGAAGGCCGCGTCAGACGAGGAGGGGACGGTCGTTCGGGTTGATGGGGCGCGGCAGGGCGGTGTGGCCGGTCAGGAACTTGTCGACACCTGCTGCGGCCGAACGGCCTTCGGCGATCGCCCACACGATGAGCGACTGTCCGCGCCCGGCGTCACCGGCCACGAAGACACCGGGCACCGAGGACATGTAGTCCTTGTCCCGCTTGACGTTCGAGCGCTCGTCGAGGTCGACCTCGAGCTGTTCGACGACGCCCGGACCCTGCGGCCCGAGGAAGCCCATGGCGAGCAGGATCAGCTGGGCCGGCAGCACGCGTTCGGTGCCCTCGACCTCCTCGAATCCCTTGTCTCCCATGCGGACGTCGACGACGCGGATGCCGGACACCTTGCCGTCCTCGCCGATGATCTCCTTGGTCGACGCGGCATACACCCGGTCGCCGCCCTCCTCGTGCGCGGAGGCCACGCGGAAGAGCATCGGGTAGGTGGGCCACGGCTGGCCGGCCACCCGCTCCTCCCCCGGCTGCGGCATGATCTCCAGGCTGGTCACCGACCGCGCACCCTGACGGTGCGAGGTGCCGATGCAGTCGGCTCCGGTGTCGCCACCGCCGATCACGATGACGTCCTTGCCCTCCGCAGTGACCTGGCCCTCGACGGTCTCGCCGAGCGCGACCCGGTTGGCGGGCGGCAGGAAGTCCATCGCCTGCATCACACCGTCGTGCTCGCGACCCGGGACCGGAAGGTCACGTGGGACGGTCGCACCGATGGCCAGGACCACGGCGTCGTAGCGGTCACGCAGCTGCTTGCCGGTGACGTCGCCACCGACGTCGACACCGCTGCGGAACCGGGTGCCCTCGGCCTCCATCTGGGCGATCCGGCGGTCCAGGACGGACTTCTCCATCTTGAACTCGGGGATGCCGTAGCGGAGCAGCCCACCGGGCTTGTCGGCCCGCTCGTAGACCGCGACGGTGTGGCCGGCGCGGGTCAGCTGCTGGGCTGCCGCCAGACCGGCAGGGCCGGAGCCGACGACGGCGACGGTCTTGCCGGAGAGCCGCTCGGGCGCCTGCGGCTGCACGTAGCCCGCGTCGAAGGCACGGTCGATCGTGGTGACCTCGATCTGCTTGATCGTCACCGCGGGCTGGTTGATGCCCAGCACGCAGGCGGTCTCGCACGGAGCGGGGCAGAGCCGACCGGTGAACTCGGGGAAGTTGTTGGTGGCGTGCAGCCGCTCGATGGCCTCACGCCAGTCGCCCTTCCACGCCAGGTCGTTCCACTCGGGGATGAGGTTGCCCAGCGGACAACCGCTGTGGCAGAACGGGATCCCACAGTCCATGCAGCGACCGGCCTGGCGCTGGAGCTGTCCGAGCTCCTGCTCCTCGTAGACCTCTTTCCAGTCACGGATGCGCACCGGCACCGGACGACGAGCCGGCAGCTCGCGCTCGCGTGTCTTGAGAAAGCCTTGGGGGTCAGCCACGAGAGGCCTCCATGATCCGCTCCCAGACCTCGGAGCCGTTGACGTCGAGTCCTTCCGCCTCAGCGGCGGCGCGCACGTCCAGGACGCGCTGGTAGTCGCGCGGCAGGACCAGGGTGAACCGAGACTTCGCGGTGTCCCACTCCTCCAGCAACCTTGCTGCGACAGGTGATTCGGTCCACTCGACATGCTTGCCGAGCAGCTCGCGGACGGCCGTCTCGTCGTCCGGCCGCAGGGCGGACACGTCGACGAGCTCGCCGTTGACCCGGCCGTGGTCGAGGTCGAGCACGTAGGCCACTCCCCCGGACATGCCGGCGGCGAAGTTGCGCCCGGTCGGCCCGAGCACGAGGACCGTGCCACCCGTCATGTACTCGCACCCGTGGTCGCCGACACCCTCGACCACCGCGGTTGCACCGGAGTTGCGGACACCGAAGCGCTCGCCGACCAGGCCGCGCAGGAACAGCTCGCCCGTGGTGGCGCCGTAGCCGATGACGTTGCCGGCAATGACGTTCGCCTCGGCCTGCAACGGCGCAGCGCGGTCGGGACGGACCACGATCCGGCCACCCGACAGGCCCTTGCCGACGTAGTCGTTGGCGTCGCCGAGCAGTCGCAGCGTGATGCCCCGCGGGAGGAAGGCACCCAGCGACTGACCGGCCGAGCCCCGCAGGGTCAGGTCGATGGTGTTGTCGGGCAGCCCGTCCGGGTAGGCCTTGGTGACCTCGTGGCCGAGCAGCGTGCCGATGGTCCGGTTGACGTTGCGGACCGCGACCTCGCCCGTGACCGCCGTGCCGTCGTTGAGGGCCTCGCGAGCGATCGTGATGAGGTGGTGGTCGAGTGCCTTCTCGAGCCCGTGGTCCTGCGTCGTGGTGTTGCGACGGGCCGATCCGTCCGGGCTCTCCACGTCGGTGAAGATCGGCGCCAGGTCGAGGCCGGCTGCCTTCCAGTGGTTGACGGCCCGGCTCGCGTCGATCGCCGAGACCTGGCCGATGGCCTCCTCGATGCTGCGGAACCCGAGGGCAGCCAGGTGCTCGCGGACCTCTTCGGCGATGTACTCGAAGAAGGTCTCGACGAACTCGGGCTTGCCCGAGAACCGGGACCGCAGCTCGGGGTTCTGCGTCGCGATGCCGACCGGGCAGGTGTCGAGGTGACAGACGCGCATCATGATGCAGCCGCTGACGACCAGCGGAGCCGTGGCGAACCCGAACTCCTCCGCACCCAGCAGCGCGGCGATGACGACGTCACGTCCGGTCTTGAGCTGGCCGTCGCACTGGACGACGATCCGGTCGCGCAACCCGTTGAGCACCAACGTCTGCTGGGTCTCGGCGAGGCCGATCTCCCACGGCCCACCGGCGTGCTTGAGCGAGGTCAGCGGCGATGCGCCGGTGCCCCCGTCGTGCCCGGAGATGAGCACGACGTCGGAGTGCGCCTTGGAGACGCCAGCAGCGACCGTGCCGACGCCGATCTCGGAGACCAGCTTGACGTGGATCCTGGCCTCGGGGTTGGCGTTCTTGAGGTCGTGGATCAGCTGGGCGAGGTCCTCGATCGAGTAGATGTCGTGGTGCGGCGGCGGGCTGATCAGGCCGACGCCCGGCGTCGAGTGCCGCGTGGTGGCGATCCAGGGGTAGACCTTGTGGCCGGGCAGCTGGCCGCCCTCACCGGGCTTGGCACCCTGCGCCATCTTGATCTGGATGTCGCCGGACTTCGTGAGGTAGAGCGACGTGACGCCGAAGCGCCCCGAGGCGACCTGCTTGATCGTCGAACGCCGCTCGGGGTCCATCAGCCGGTCGACGTCCTCGCCACCCTCACCGGTGTTGGAGCGTCCGCCCAGCCGGTTCATGGCGATCGCCAGGGTCTCGTGGGCCTCCTGGCTGATCGAGCCGTAGGACATTGCACCGGTGTTGAACCGCTTGAGGATCTCGCTGATCGGCTCGACCTCGTCGATCGGGACCGCCGGGCGCGGGTTGGCGCCACCCAGGGAGAACAACCCGCGCAGCGTCATCAGGCGCTCGGACTGGTCGTCGACGCGCGCGGTGTACTGCTTGAAGATGTCGTAGCGCCGCTGTCGCGTCGCGTGCTGCAGCCGGAACACGGTGTCGGGGTCGAACAGGTGCGACTCACCCTCGCGCCGCCACTGGTACTCCCCACCCACGTTGAGCTTGCGGTGCGGGAGCCGCACCCCGTCCGGAGGGTATGCCGCGGCGTGCCGTGCCGCGGTCTCCGCCGCGAGGACGTCGAGCCCGACGCCCCCGAGCTGGCTGACGGTGCCGGTGAAGTAGCGGTCGACCAGCTCCTGCGACAGGCCGAGTGCCTCGAAGACCTGGGCGCCGCGGTAGGAGGCGACCGTTGAGATGCCCATCTTGGACATCACCTTGAGGACACCCTTGCCGAGCGCCTTGATGAGGTTCCTGACCGCCTGCTCGGGGGTCACCCCGTCGATGGCGCCGGACCGGACCAGGTCCTCGACCGACTCCATCGCGAGGTAGGGGTTCACGGCCGCCGCGCCATACCCGATGAGCAGTGCCACGTGGTGCACCTCGCGGACGTCACCGGCCTCGACCACCAGACCCACCTTCGTGCGGGTCTTCTCACGGATGAGGTGGTGGTGCACCGCCGAGGTCAGCAGGAGCGACGGGATCGGTGCGTAGTCGCGGCCCGAGTCGCGGTCGGACAGCACGACGAACCTCGCGCCCTTCTCGATCGCGGCGGACACCTCGCCGAAGACCTGCTCCAGACGGGCGGTCATCGCGGCCGCCCCGCCGGTGACGTCATAGGTGCCGCGCACCACGTGAGTGGCATAGCCCGGCAGGTCGCCGTCGGCGTTGACGTGGACGATCTTCGCGAGCGCGTCGTTGTCGATGACCGGGAACGGCAGCACGACCTGGCGCGCATGGGCCGGGTTGGCCGACAGGGCGTTGCCCTCCGGACCAATCACGGTGCCCAGCGAGGTGACGAGCTCCTCACGGATGGCATCCAGCGGCGGGTTGGTGACCTGGGCGAAGAGCTGGCTGAAGTAGTCAAAGACCAGCCGGGGTCGGTCGGACAGCACGGCGATGGGCGTGTCGGTGCCCATCGAGCCGAGCGCCTCTCCCCCGGTCTTGGCCATCGGCGTGAGCAGGATCTTGAGCTCTTCCTGCGTGTAGCCGAAGGTCTGCTGGCGACGGGCGACCGACGCCGCGGTGTGCACGATGTGCTCGCGCTCGGGCAGGTCGTCGAGGTGGATGAGGCCGGCGTGCAGCCACTCGTCGTAAGGGTGCTGGGCAGCGAGCGAGGACTTCACCTCGTCGTCGGACACGATCCGGCCGTGCTCGGTGTCGACGAGGAACATCCGTCCTGGCTGGAGCCGTCCCTTGCGAACCACCCGGGTCGGGTCGAGGTCGAGCACACCGGACTCGGAGGCCAGCACGACCAGCCCGTCGTCGGTCACCGAGTAGCGGCCGGGGCGCAGGCCGTTGCGGTCCAGCACGGCCCCGATGAGCGAGCCGTCGGTGAAGGTCACGCAGGCAGGGCCGTCCCACGGCTCCATGAAGGTCGAGTGGAACTCGTAGAAGGACCGACGTGCCGGGTCCATCTCCTCGTTGTTCTCCCAAGCCTCCGGGATCATCATGAGGACCGCGTGCGGCAGCGGGCGACCTCCGAGGTGCAGCAGCTCCAGCGCCTCGTCGAAGGACGCCGAGTCCGACGCCTCCGGCGTGCAGATGGGAAACAGCCGCTCGAGGTCACCGGGGATGACGTCGGAGACGAGCTGGCTCTCGCGGGCACTCATCCAGTTGCGGTTGCCCTTGACGGTGTTGATCTCGCCGTTGTGGGCGATGAGCCGGTAGGGGTGGGCCAGGGGCCAGCTCGGGAAGGTGTTGGTGGAGAACCGCGAGTGGACCAGCGCGAGCTGGGTCTCGAACCGGCGGTCCGACAGGTCGGGGAAGAACGGCTCGAGCTGCCCGGTGGTGAGCATTCCCTTGTAGACGAGGGTGCGACACGACAGCGACGGGAAGTAGACCTCGGTCTCGCGCTCGGCCCGCTTGCGCAGGCAGAAGGCGAGCCGGTCCAGTCCGAGCCCGAGCATCCGGCCCACGGACGCGGAGACGAACAGCTGGCTGAAGAACGGCATGCAGTCGCGAGCCGCCTGGCCGACCAGCTCCGCCGCCACCGGGACGTCACGCCAGCCGAGCACCTGCAGGTTCTCCTCGGCCGCGATCTCCTCGATCCGGGACACGACCTGGGCCCGCTCGGTCTCGTCGACCGGCAGGAAGGCGGTGCCCACGGCATACGCACCCTGGACAGGGAGGTCGAAGTCGACGACCGCGCGCAGGAAGGTGTCCGGGATCTGGGTGAGGATGCCGGCACCGTCGCCCACCAGGGGGTCGGCGCCGGTGGCGCCGCGGTGGTCGAGGTTGCGCAGGGCGGTGAGGGCGTGGTCCACGATGTCGTGACCGGCACTTCCTCGCATCGTCGCCACGAGAGCCACACCGCAGGCGTCGTGCTCGTGCTCGCGGCGGTAGAGGCCCGTGTTGGCGGGCTGGGCGGAGAAGCGCGCAGGAGTCACGTTCGGGTCACCGTCCTTGGGGGGAGTCAAGTGCGTTGTGGAACCCAAGTTGGGCACACCAGGTCACGCGCGTGGACGGCCTTGGCCACGGCTGCAGGCAGGATAGCCCGAGTGCCGTTTGTCCCGCCATGTGAGCCGCCCTATTCCGTATGCTGAGACGTCGCCTCTCGAGGTACCGCCACCTCGCGGTTCCTTCCGAACCAGACGATGGCCACGCCGAGCAGGAAGACAAGGATGCTCGTCCACACGTTGACCCGC
Source organism: Pedococcus bigeumensis (assembly GCF_006438965.1). GTDB lineage: Bacteria > Actinomycetota > Actinomycetes > Actinomycetales > Dermatophilaceae > Pedococcus > Pedococcus bigeumensis_A. Next base: position 38,979 of record NZ_RCZM01000002.1, on the reverse strand, counting down.
ACCCCGAGGATCTTGTTGGCGAAGTCGCTGCGCATCAGCTCGAAGACGATGCGGCCGATCGGGTAGCCGATGACGTACAGGCCGAAGAGCTGTCCCTTGCGCAGCGCCCAGCGACGGTCGGCGACCACGAGCACCAAAGCCAGCAGCAGGCACCACAGCGACTCGTACAGGAAGGTGGGTTGGTAGGTGCCGAGCACCAGGGCTTTGCCGCTGGCGTCACGGACGGCGTGCCCGGCCGACTGGTCCCACTGGTGGATGGTCAGGCCCCACGGGACGTCGGTCGCCCGGCCGTACAGCTCGTTGTTGAACCAGTTGCCCCACCGACCCAGGGCCTGGGCGATGGCGACACCCGGCGCGGCGGCGTCGATGTAGTCGAGGAACGACACACCGTGCCGTCGGGCCCCGATGTAGGCGCCGAGGGCACCCAGCGCGATGGCACCCCAGATGCCGAGGCCACCCTCCCAGATGTACAGCGCCTTGACCGGGCTCCCGCCGCTGCCGAAGTACGGCTCCGGGGTGGTGATGACGTGGTACATCCGGCCGCCGACGATCCCGAAGGGCACCGCCCAGGCCGAGATGTCGATGGCCTTCTCCTTGGCGTGGCCACGGTCCACGAGCCGCCGGCCGGTGATCCAGACGGCCACGACGATCCCGCTCAGGATGCACAGGGCGTAGGCCCGGATCGGGAAGGGGCCGAGGTGCCAGACCCCCGAGGTGGGGCTGGGGATGTTGGCGACCAGGCCCTCGATCAAGCGTGGAGTCATCACCGTGTCGCGGCTTTGACCTGGGCCGCCAGGCTGGCCTGGGTGAGGCCGGTCAGGTCGATCGCTTTGCCGTTCAGCTTGACGGTCGGGGTGCCGTTGACGCCGTCCTTCTCGGACTGGGTCTGCACCGACTCGACCCACTGGTTGTGCGACTTGGCGGTGTAGCACTGGTCCCACGTGGTGAGGGCCGTGCTGCTCAGCCCGGCCTGCACCGCGAACTGCTTGAGCTGGGCGTCGGTGTAGCCGGCACCCTCCTTCGCGGGCTGACCCTGGAAGGTCGCCGCGTGGTACTGCAGGAACTTGTCTGCGTCAGAGGCGCAGGCGGCCGCGTTGGCGGCGCGGTTCGAGGAGTCGTTACGCAGGTTGTCGTCGAGGAACGACAGCGGGTGCGCGACCAGCTTGATCTGGTTGGCCTTGACCATGTCGACGATCTGCAGCCCGAAGATGTCCTCGAAGCGCGCGCAGATCGGGCACTGGAAGTCCTCGTAGAGGTCCAGCGTCGGCACGGTGGCCGGTGCGCCCGGGTTCACGACCAGGCCGACCCCCATGGCTGCGACGTTCTTCGGCAGGGTCGACCCACCCGCCGTCGTGGCGGCCTTCTTGTCCTGGCTGCCCAGGACGACCGCCGTGATCACAGCGGCGATCACGAGGACGACCACCACGGTGGCCACCACGATGCGGTTGGCACCGCCCTGGCTGCCACCCTTGCCGCTCTTGCCTCCGCTGCGGATCCCACCCTTGGGGGCTGCCGCCTGGATCTTGGCCTTGCGGCTGGCGCTGCTGCTGGTCATGCGTGGGGCCTCTCGTGGTGCCGGTCGGGGCGCTGCTGTTCTGGGTCGTGCTGGTCCGGGTCGTGCTGGTCCGGGTCGTGCTGGTCCGGGTCGTGCTGGTCAGCCGTGCTGCTCGGGAACAGGAACCGCTCGAGGCTGAGCGCGGTCTGCGGCCGCGCGGCGAGCCAAGCGGCACAGGCCAGCAGCCCGAGGTCGCGGGCGATCTCCTGCGGATACTGCGTCTGGGAGGCCTGGATGGTTCCCCCGTGGCCGAAACAGCCGCAGTCGATGGACAGTCCGCGGGCCCACGCCGAGGCGATTCCGGCGATGAAGACCACCATCAGCACCCCGCCCACCACAGCGCTGAACCGGGTGAACAGGCCGAGCACCAGCAGGACTCCGATGGCGATCTCGAGGATGGGCAGGCCGTAGCCGAGGTAGCCGGCGACGTCGTAGGGCAACAGCTGGTAGGCGCGGACCGACCGGGCCGACGTCTCGAGGTGGCCGACCTTGAGCAGCCCGGCGACGAGGATGACGCCCCCCAGGACCAGCCGGGCCAGCAGCCCGATGACGTCGCGCAGCCGCGGGTTGGACAGTGCCGCCACGATCAGCGCCCGCTCCGGGCGCCCTCGGCCAGCTCCGCGACCAGCGCACGCAGGGTGGCGATGCCGCCCGCGAGGTCGTCCGCCTCGGTGAGGCAGCGCACGAGTGCCGAGCCGACGATCACGCCGTCGGCGTACGCCGCGACCTCAGCAGCCTGCGCACCGCCGGACACCCCGAGGCCGACGCACACGGGCTTGTCGGTGACCGCCTTGGTGCGGTTCACGATGACTGCTGCGGCGTCTCCCATCGACGTCCTCGCGCCGGTCACGCCCATGTGCGACACGGCATACACGAAGCCACGGCACTGGGCCGTCACGGCGGCGATGCGCTGCTCCGTGGAGCTCGGCGCAACGAGGAAGACGCGGTCGAGCCCGGTCTCGTCACTGGCCGCGATCCATTCGCCGCCCTCGTCGGGGATGAGGTCAGGCGTAATGATGCCGGCGCCACCTGCGGCGGCGAGGTCGTGCGCGAAGGCGGTCGGACCGTGCCGGAGGATGAGGTTCCAGTAGGACATCACCAACGGCGGGGCGCCGGCGTCACGAACGGCTCGCGTCGCGGCGAACGCGTCGTTGACCCGGACACCGCGCTTGAGGGCCTGGTCGGCGGCGTAGGCGATGACCGGCCCGTCCATGAGGGGGTCGCTGTAGGGAATGCCGACCTCGACGATGTCGACGCCGGACTCGACCATGGCGACCATGGCCTCGATCGAGCCCTCGACCGACGGGAAGCCGACCGGCAGGTAGCCGACCAGGGCTGCGCGGTTCTCCTCGCGACAGCGGGCCAGGACGTCGCTGACGCCGATGCCGGTGGTCGTGGCGCTCACAGCTGGGTCCTTCCGTCGCCCTCGGCACCCGGCTCGTCGGCCGTGCCGCTCGGCGTCGCGTCGCCGTCGATGAGGCCGAACCACTCGGCGGCCGTGTGCATGTCCTTGTCGCCGCGCCCGGAGAGGTTCACGAGCAGCAGGGCGTCCGGACCGAGCTCACGCCCGACCTCCATGGCGCCGGCGAGGGCGTGGGCCGACTCGATGGCGGGGATGATCCCCTCGGTGCGGCAGAGCAGCTCGAACGCCTTCATGGCCTGGTCGTCAGTGGCGTAGCGGTACTCGGCCCGGCCGGTGTCGCGCAGGTGGGCGTGCTCGGGACCGACGCTCGGATAGTCCAGACCGGCCGAGATGGAGTGGGACTCCAGGGTCTGGCCGTCGTCGTCCTGCATGAGGTAGCTGAAGGTGCCGTGCAGCACCCCAGGCGAGCTGGCTGCGAACCGGGCCGCGTGGCGTCCCGAGTCGATGCCCCCTCCCCCGGCCTCGACGCCGATCAGCCGGACCTCGGCGTCGTCGATGAACCGGTGGAAGATGCCCATGGCGTTGGATCCGCCACCGACACAGGCGATCACAGCGTCGGGCAACCGTCCGGTGAGGTCGAGCACCTGGGCGCGCGCCTCGACCCCGATGACCCGGTGGAAGTCGCGAACCATCTCGGGGAACGGGTGCGGTCCGGTCACCGTGCCGAGGATGTAGTGGGTGTCACCGACGTTGGTGACCCAGTCGCGCAGGGCGTCGTTGATGGCGTCCTTGAGGGTGGCGCTGCCGGTGGGGACCGCAACGACCTCGGCGCCGAGCATCCGCATGCGGGCGACATTGAGCGCCTGCCGCTCGGTGTCGACCTTGCCCATGTAGATGACGCAGTCGAGCCCCATGAGCGCCGCGGCGGTCGCAGTGGCGACGCCGTGCTGGCCGGCGCCGGTCTCGGCGATGACGCGGGTCTTGCCCATCCGCTTGGTGAGCAGCGCCTGCGCGAGGACGTTGTTGATCTTGTGCGAGCCGGTGTGGTTGAGGTCCTCGCGCTTGAGGATGATCCGGGCGTCGCCCGCGTGGGCGGCGAAGCGCGGCACCTCGGTGATGATGCTCGGCCGCCCGGTGTAGGTGCGGTGCAGCCGCTCCAGCTCGCCCATGAACTCGGGGTCCACCATCGCCTTGCGGCGAGCCTCGTCGAGCTCCTCCAGCGCCGGGATCAGCGCCTCGGGGACGTAGCGGCCGCCGAAGTCGCCGAAGCGACCCGGACGGGCCAGGGGTTCGGGGGTCAGACCGGTCATGTGGTGGCTCCCGCCGCGATGAGTTCGTATGCCGCGCGCCGGGGGTCGCTGCCCCGCACCAGTGCCTCGCCGACGAGGACCGCGTCGGCGCCTTCGGACGCGAAGCGTGCTGCGTCGGCAGGTCCCCCGACTCCCGACTCGGCGACCTTGACGCAGCTGTCAGGGATCAGGGGGGCAACGCGCGCAAAGGTGTCGGGGTCGACCGCGAGGGTCTTGAGGTTGCGGGCGTTGACGCCGATGACGGTGGCCCCGGCCTCGACGGCCCGCCGGGTCTCGTCCTCGTCGTGGACCTCGACGAGGGCAGTCATTCCGAGGTCGTGGGCGATGTCCTGCATGCGGACGAGGTCGGTCTGCGCGAGGGCCGCGACGATGAGGAGGATGAGGTCGGCCCCGTGGGCGCGCGCCTCGAACAGCTGGTAGTCCTCGACCATGAAGTCCTTGCGCAGCACCGGGATCCGCACGGCCTTGCGCACGGCGTCGAGGTCGTCGAGGGAGCCGTTGAAGCGACGTCGCTCGGTCAGCACGCTCACTGCGGTGGCTCCACCGGCCTCGTAGTCGGCGGCCAGCGCGGCCGGGTCGGCGATGGCCGCCAACGCCCCCTTGCTCGGGCTGGACCGCTTGACCTCGGCGATGAGCGACAGCCCGGGGCGCCGCAGGGCGGCTTCAGCATCGAGCGCGGGGGCGGCATCGGCCGCCAGCTCCTCGATGCGAGTGCGCGGCACGACGGCTTGCGCGGCGGCGAGGTCCTCGCGGACGCCTGCAACGATGTCGTCGAGCACGGTGGGCATGCCGACAGGCTATCCAGCAGAACTGGGTGTTCCCTGCCCGGGTCAGCCGGTGGACCGGCCGACGTGCGGGTCCCCCTTGCTCAGCCGGTGTTGTTGGTCAGCTGACGCCGACCTCGGGCTTGCCCGTGCTGTCCGGGGTGTCCACGCCGCCAAGGCTCTTGGCGCCGTAGCCCGCGAGGGACAGGACCTTGCCGGCCACGGCTCCCAGGACACAGATGACCAGCCCGATGACGAACAGGGCGGTGTTGGGCAGCACGACGGCCAAGGAGGCCACGGCCGATCCGACCAGGATGATCGCGACGGCCGTCCAGGCGGCGGTGCTGTGTCCGTGGTCTTCGTGGATCTCGTTCTCTGCCATGGGTCTGGCTCCTGCTGGTCGTGGGTGGGGCTGGGCGGGCTCGGCGCCCATTCTGTCAGGTGCTCGCCGACCCGTCGCGCGCCGTCGGGTCGTCGCCTGCGTCGAGCCGGTCCCAGTCGGTCGCGACGCGCTGGCCACGCGCGCCGGCGGAGGTGGACGGCGCCTCGTAGCGAGCACCAAGACCGCGCCACCTGCTGGCCCCGAGCCAGCCCAGGACGGCCGCCAGCACGAGCAGCAGGGAGGCCACGACACAGACCCAGGGCCACGCCGTGGCAATGGCATGCGTCTCCAATGACCCGGTGCGACCAGCGGCCTTGGCGGCGATGGGCCCGAGGGAGTCCTCGGGCGCCAGACCGACCCGCGCAGCCACGATGCCCTCCGCGATCCCGGCCAGCGCGAGGACCACGAGGGTGACGCGTCGCACCACAGCGCCGCTGGTGGCGCTGGCGAGGGCAGCGGCGGCACCGACCAGGGCGAGGGCCACCACACCCGTAGCGACCTCGCTACCGGTCCCCGAGAGGCGACTGGCACCCAGGACGGCGTCGTTGACCGTGCCGTTCACCCAGACCCGTCCTCCGCTGGCGAGCAGGACCCCGGCACCCACCAGGGCGAGCAGGACGACGGCGAGCTTGGAGGTCAGGCGTGACGCGTTCACTGGACGGTCCTCAGGGCTGCGGCTGTGGCAACGGCGCGCAGCGCGGCGGCGGCCTTGTTGACGGTCTCCTCGAACTCGGCGGTGGGCACCGAGTCGGCGACGATCCCCGCGCCGGCCTGCACGTGAGCCGTACCGTCCTTGATCACCGCGGTCCGGATGGCGATGGCCATGTCGAGGTCGCCGTGGAAGTCGAGGTAGCCCACGACCCCGCCGTACACGCCCCGTCGGCTGGGTTCGTAGTGCTCGATGAGGCTCAGCGCCCGTGGCTTGGGCGCGCCGGACAGGGTGCCGGCGGGGAACGTCGCGACGAGGACGTCGTAGGCAGACTGGTCGGCCCGGATGTCACCGACGACGGTGGACTCCAAGTGCGTCACGTGGGAGTAGCGGCGGACGTTCATGAACTCGACGACGTCGACCGTGCCCGCCTCGCAGACCCGCTGCAGGTCGTTGCGGCCAAGGTCGACGAGCATCACGTGCTCTGAGCGCTCTTTGGGGTCGGCCAGCAGGTCCTCGGCCAGCCACTGGTCCTCCTCGGGACTCTTGCCCCGCGGCCGGGAGCCGGCGATCGGGTGGGTGATGGCGCGACGCCCGGTCACCTTGACCAGCGCCTCCGGCGACGAGCCCACCACGTCGTAGGCCGTGCCGTCACCAGCCGGGAGCCGCAGGAGGTACATGTAGGGACTGGGGTTGGACGAGCGCAGCGCACGGTAGACATCCAGCGCGTCGGCCCGGCAGGGCGTCGAGAACCGTTGCGAGAGAACGACCTGGAACACCTCGCCCGCTCGGATGTCCTCCTTCGCCTGCTCGACCAGCTCCTCGAACTCGCCCTGGGTGATGTTGCTGCTCACCTCGCCGCGGGCCGCCGCGAACTCCTCACGGTCGACCGTGGCGACGGTGCTCAGCGCCGGGGCAGCGAGGTCGCTGGTCATCACGTCGAGGCGCCCGACCGCGTCGGCCCAGGCGTCCTCGACCCGCTCGTCGGTGGCGTCGTAGTTGACCGCGTTCGCCACGAGGAGCACGGACCCGTCGGCGTGGTCGAGCACCGCCAGGTCCGTCGCCAACATCATCGAGATCTCCGGCAGGCCGAGCTCGTCGGGCAGGGTGTCCGGCACGCGCTCCCAACGCCGCACCGCGTCATACGTGATCGCACCGACCATGCCACCGGTGAGGGGTGGCAGCCCCTCGATGGGCTCGGTCGCGAGGGCGGCGACGGTGTCGCGCAGCGCGTCGAGCGGGCTGCCGTCGGTGGGCACGCCGACCGGCGGCTCCCCCACCCAGTGGGCCTGACCGTCCTTCTCCGTCAACGTCGCCCGGCTCGCGGCGCCCACGATGGAGTAGCGCGACCAGACCCCGCCATGCTCGGCGGACTCGAGCAGGAAGGTGCCCGGGGCGTCCTTCGCCAGCTTGCGGTAGACCCCGACCGGGGTCTCGGCGTCGGCCATCAGGCGGCGCACCACCGGGATGACCCGACGGTCCTTGGCGAGGATCTGGAAGGTCTCGAGGCCGGGCCAGGTCGTGCCGAAGGACAGGTCGGGGCTGACGTCGGTCACGGCGCGGCCACCTGCGCGCCAAGGTCGCCCGCGTCGAAGCAGGTTTGGTCACCTGTGTGGCAGGCTGCGCCGACCTGGTCGACGCGCACCAGCAGTGCGTCGCCGTCGCAGTCGAGCGCCACGGAACGCACGTGCTGGACGTGACCGCTCGTGTCGCCCTTGCGCCAGTACTCGCCCCGGCTGCGCGACCAGAAGGTCACGCGCCCCTCCCCCAGGGTGCGGCGCAGCGCCTCGTCGTCCATCCAGCCGAGCATCAGCACCTCACCGGTGTCGTGCTGCTGGACGATGGCGGCCACGAGCCCTGCGGCGTCGCGCTTGAGCCGCGCGGCGATGGCGGGGTCGAGGACTGCGGGAGAGGTCACCCGGCCATTCTGCCGTGCGCGCCCGGGCGCGGTCGGGTCGCCCACCATGCGACGGGTATGCCGGGTGGTCCCCGGCCGCACCACGCCGGCCCCCCGGGCCGACGGCGATGCCGCAAGTCTGGTCAGGAGTCGCGGACCACGCGATAGCGCAGGTGGGTGGCGTCGCGTCCCTCGACTGCGCGCACCGCCTCGAGCTCGACGGGCTGGGCGAGGTCGTCGAGCATGTCGAACAGCCGCCGCCCGGCCCCGAGCAGGACCGGGACGACATGGACCTCGATCTCGTCGAGCTCCCCGGCCCGGATGAGCGCCTGGGCAGCTCCCGCGCCGTGGACCATCACGTCCTTGCCGTCAGCGCCTTCCCTGGCGGCAGCGGCGCACGCTGCGACGTCGGTGTAGAACCGCGCAGACCCAGGTGGCACGTCATCGTCGTCCACCTGGTGGGTCAACACGAGGATCGGGACACCGTCGTGGTGGTCACCGTTCCAGCGCCCGGCCAGCTCGAAGGTGCGCCGACCGGAGAGGATCGCCCCGGTCGCCATGCTCTCGGCGTAGACATCGTGGTTGGGACCTGGGCTGTTCCGGTCGTCGAGCCAGTTGAAGAGCCGGAAGCCCCCGCGCCCCATCTCCTGACCGGGACGGTCCTCCGGACCGGCGACGAAGCCATCGAGCGACATGGTCATGTCGAGGCGTATCGAGGTCATCTGTGAGTCTCCTTGTTCGACTTCGCGGTTGTCGGTTTGTTCGTCTCGGGCGGTGCCTCAGTCTCGAAGGGGGCCGGCTGGTCGAAGTCCCCGCGCGTCATCGTCACCGGTGGCCCGCCGGCCACTGGACGAGCTCGAGGCGGTGGCCATCAGGGTCGAGCACCTCCGCGGTGAGCGGCCCGTCAGGACCCCCGGGAGACTCGACCCCGCCGACGTCGACGCCGGCCGCAGCCAGGTCGCGCCACTGGCCGCGAGGTCGTCGACCTGGATCGCCAGGTGGTCGAACCCACCGGGGACCACGGGGCCACCGTCGGGTCTGTCGACCAGTTCCAAGGACACTTCGTCGTCCCACGGCCAGGCCAGCATGGCCATCTGTACCCCAGAGTCCCCCGTGACGTGCCCGACCGCCTCCAGCCCCACGGACGTGTAGAACGCGAGGGACGTGTCCAGGTCGCTGACGCGAAGTGCCGGAAATAGGATCTTCATGGGGGTATCGACCCCGATCGGGGGAAGAACTCATCGGGCGGGGGTCGGCGCGGCCAGCCGACCTCGCTTGATCGCATTTGCGGGCCGCACGCTCTGAGGCTCCCAGCGATGGTGATGGTTGCGAGCACAATGGCGGGATGAGGAAGAAGTGGTCTGATCTCAGTCCGGGTGCCCGTCGCGCGATCGGGAGCGTGGCCGTGCTTGAGGGAGTATTCAAGGCGGTGGCCCTGGTTGACCTGGCGCGTCGTCCGGCCGCACAGGTGCGCGGCAGCAAGGTGGCGTGGGCGACAGCCATCACGGTGGTCAACTCTGCGGGCGTGGTCCCGCTGGCGTACTTCCTCCGAGGGCGCCGCCCCTGATGCCCTGCGAACCCCCTGTCCATGGTTCGCCGGACTTCACCTGCGGTCGGCACGATGAGTGTGCGTTGCCGATGCCACAATCACTGGGTGGCGCCCCTGGATGGATTGCATGGTGAGAGGGATCGAGCGGAGTCGTTCGGGTCTGCCGCCGAGCAGTACGACCGTTATCGGCCTGGGTATCCGTCCGCGTTCATCGACGAGCTGATGTCCCTGAACCCGGCGAATGCCCTGGACATCGGATGCGGGACCGGAAAGGTCGCCGTGTCGCTGATGGAGCGCGGACTGCCCGTGTTGGGGTTGGAGCCGGACGTCCGGATGGCCGACGTGGCGACGCGGCATCGCATTCCGGTTGAGGTCGACTCCTTCGAGTCATGGGACCCTGCGGGTCGCACGTTCGACCTGTTGACGGCAGGACACTCCTGGCATTGGGTCGATCCCGCGATCGGCCTCGGGAAGGCAGCGTCGGTCACGGTTCCGGGCGGCACCGTCGCGCTGTTCTGGAACTACCACGTCCTGGACGGGACCCTTCTGGCCGCCTTTGATGAGGCGTACCGAGCCCACGCCCCTGAGCTGGATGTTGTCGGGCGAGATCCGAGCGACAGTGGCGCCCAGGACACCGATCCCTTCGCGGGCAGCCCTGACTTCCGATCACTCGGAAGCCGGACCTACCGGTGGCCACGAGTCCTGGACGCGCACGAGTGGACAACGATGCTGGCCACCTTCAGCGATCACGCCCGGCTCGGCGAACGTCGACTGCGCGATCTCCAGGTGGCGCTGCAGGGTGCCATCGAGCGGGCGGGTGGCGTGGTCCAGAGCCAGTGCGGCACCTACGTCTGGATGGCGCGGCGACTCGATGGCCCAGCCGATCGGCAGTGACCGCCTGAACCCGCAAGCATGAGCGGTGCGACGGGCCGTGGGCGTTGCTATGCGGAGGCTCTCAGACGCTCGAGGGCGGCTAGGACGAGGTCGAGGCCGAAGATGAACTCCTCTGCCGGGTCGTAGCTGGCAGCGACGAGCGCCGCGGCGGATTCGTTGAGGTAAGGGAACTCGTCAGGAGGAAGCTGGGGCAGGAAGACGTCCTCGGCCATGTCCGCGAACTCATCGGCGGTGTCGAACGGCAGGCTGGCTGCCTGCAGGGCAAAGCCGTAGACGTAGCCGTCGAGCAACCAGTTGGCATGCGTCGCCATCAAGACCGAGAAGCCAGCCCTCCGTAGGCAGGCGGTGACCGCTTCGCGGTGGCGGAGGTGCGCGGGCCCCGGCGATGTACGCGACTCCATCAGGCCGATCGCCCAAGGGTGGCGTGCGAGAACCTGTCGGGCCGATTCCGACCGCTGTCGCATCGCCGACTGCCAGTCGGCCCTCTCAGGCGGGAGCTCGATCTCCTCGAACACGACGTCGATCATTGCGTCCAGCAACTCCTCCTTGCCCGCCACGTAGTGGTACAGCGACATCGCGCCGGCGCCGAGCGCACCAGCCAACCGGCGCATGCTCAGCCCCTCGACCCCCTCGCGGTCGGCAAGCCGGATCGCCTCTACCACCACCCGCTGCTTGCTCAGCCCCACGTCTGACGCGACCTGACGGTGCTTCCCTACAGCCACGTGTCTCCTCGCTCGCTCCAACGGTTTGACAATCGTACGTCGTACGCTCATAGTACGGCGTACGAGTACGGTGTACGAGAGGGCCGCTGCCGAGGGAAGAACCCAGAGCCATCCGGACGAAGACGCCGAACCTCCTGGACACACCAACCGACTGGAACCGAGGAGCACGAGGATGAGATCACCGCAGGACACCGCCACCACCCAGGGCCGCAGCCGGTCGGATCGAGGCCGGCTGGTCGGCGTCGCGGCGATAGCGTTCGCGGTGTCGGTGGTGATCGAAAACGCGGTGCTGGCGGGAACGGGCGCACCGTCCTATGGCGCACCGATCAAGGAAGTTCTGGCCTACTACGCGGCCAACCGCGACTCAGTCGCGATCGCGTCCGGTCTGGTGGCCCTGTACCTGCCGCTGCTGCTCGTGTTCGTGACGGGCCTGCACAGCCTGGTCGAGCGGCGCGGCGGGGAGGGCGCCGACTGGTCGCGACTCGCCGTTGCCACTGGCGCGGCGCTGTCGGCCATCTTCGTGCTGGTCAACGTGCTTCAGATCGGGCTCGCCCTCTCCGCCGGCGGGCTCCCCGAGGTGATGCCCGCGTTCGAGCTCATTTGGCAGGTTCACGCGGCGGCGTTCGCCCTGGCGCTGCCGATGCTCGGCGCCACCTCTATCGGGGCGGCCCTCGCCGCGCACGAGAGCGGGCTGACTCCGGCCTGGCAGCGCCTGCTGGGCCTGGTTGGCGGGAGCCTGCTGCTCGTCGCGGGGGTCGGGAATCTTGCGATCGCCGACGGCTCGGCGCTGATCTTCGTGGGGCTCCTCGGGTTCGCCGCCTGGCTCGTCTGGCTGCTCGTGACCGGCGTGCGTCTCGTCCGGTCGTGACCAAGGTGAGGGCAGCGCTGAGGTCGCGCACGCTGGCAAGGACTCCGTGGAGGGCCGCCGGGGGCGAGTCGGGGGCTGGGCAGCGCGGCCAGTTGCGCAGTCGACATCGATGCAGGCTGGAATGCAGTGGAAGTATCGAACCCGACATGGCGTCACCTCACGCAGCGACACACGGCAAAGCCCGACCCCGCCCGCCGCCAACGCGGTCAGGCCCTCGGACCACACGACGCTAGACGGAACCCGTGCCGGGCCAGCGGCCGAAGCGGTGGCAAGACGCCCTTCACGCATCGCGGCACGAGCGGAATGTCGCGTGTCAGTCGAACTCCGATTCGCTCACCAAGCCGATAAGGACAATGGCTCGACCCAGTGGATCGCGCCAGGTGGATCGCGCCAGGAGCAGGAATGATGTCCCCTGGGGCCGCTTCGACACGCGCCGGGGCGGTCAGCTCGGTCACCCAGCCCGGGTTGGCTAAGGGTCGACGACAAGGAGGAAGCGATGCGCAACGAGGACATGCAGCGATTGAGTGTCCTGGTCGGACAGTGGCGGACGACGATGCGAAATGCGTGGTTCCTTGAGCCGGCGGGGCTAGAGGTGCCAGGCTCGGCGACAGTCGAATGGCTCGGCGACGCGTTCGTGGTCTTCCGTTGGACAATGGAGGGCGATGTCGGAAGCGCAACGAGCGAGATGGTTTTGGTGCTCGGTCGCAGCGACGCGCGCGATGCGTACACGGCCATGTATCACGACGAGCGGGGGGTCTGCCGGGTCTTCGCAATGACCTTCGTCGACTCGCAGTGGGTCCTGAGTCGCGAGGACCCTGACATGTTCCAGCGATTCATCGCGGACGTGGGGTCGCACCGAGTAGCGGGTCGCTGGGAGGCGTCCGACGATCACGGAGCCACCTGGCGCAAGGACTTCGACCTCATCTTCGAGCGTGCGTAGGAATCGAGGGCCAATTTCGCCGCGAACCAACTTTCAGGAGCGTCAAGACTGGTTGGCGTCGTGCACGATCATCGCGATGTGCACCCGGTTGGCGACGTCAAGTTTGGTGAGCAGGCGCGATAGGTGTGACTTGACGGTGCCCTCGCTCATGCAGAGCGAGCCGGCCACCTCCGCGTTCGAAGCACCGGGTCTAACCGCGACCGCGACTTCATGTCAACGGCTGACTCGAGCCAGGAAAAGGGTCACTCCTGGGGTCGTGAGCGTGCATCCCCTGGGGCAGTATCTGCGCACCTCGGCAGCCACGATGCCGTTCTCTACGACATGCAGGTTCGTGCCGCACTCGGGGCACGGTGTCGCAGTGACTCGCACATGGTTGGGCATGTGCACGAAGCTACTTCGTAGGCGGGACCAAGTCCCCCCTTAGATGGACTAGCCTCTCACCCCACCATCTGACCTAGACCGTGCGCACGACTAGGCAGATGCGTTGACTGGGAGATGGTGGCACGACGAGTGTGCCCTTCCCCTCCCCCATGCCCCTGGGTCGAGGAGAGTCGCTCAGTCCGGTAGAGGGTGCTGTCGAGATGTGGTGGGACCGCGCGCCCTGCCTGGAGGGGACGTCGACAGGGAAGGCAGTCGATAGACAGACTGCCGCTGTCGTGAATCGTGGAAGCCCTCTGTCAGGGAAGTCGCAAGGAACTCCCCCGACACAACCGAAATCCGACTCACATAGACCGAGAGAGGTCCACCGTTCGGCTGACTCCATGCCGGCTAGATAGACGATGGGCCATCACCCGAACAGCCTGTTCATTTCGGGCAAATCGGGACAGTGAGGGATCTGGCTTTACCGCGCCTTTACGTGGTGATGACTGTTTCTTGACTTAGTTCTAGAGTTCGAGATGTGCCGCAGGACGATCTTGGGGAAGGTCGACTAGGGGCCAAACAGGGGTAGGGCTTTGGCTGGTCTGGTCGCTGCAGGGGGAAACGTGACCAGACCAGCCAAAACCCGAAATGGGGGTGTTCCACACGCCAATGAACGTCTGGCGACGGACATCCGAGCCCATGTGAGCCTCCCCTCCTAGCCGCTCAACATGGCGAACTCACCGGTCGGACTGTGGCCGGCATTCGGCCACCCTGACTCCATTGCGGCTACTAGACGATTCACGTAGGGCCGGTGTCTGGCCAGACTCGGTCTAGGTGATCGGCGGACAGCTCTCCATGCGGCTGCCCACCAGGTTCGTCGGTGTGGCTCACTATCGGTTTGCGGCCCGCCGGTCGCCGTGACGAGGCGTGGCTCAAGAAGGGACTGCCCTGCTCGTAGTAGCACTGCCCACCTCGCCGTCCACCACGGAACGAGTACAGGCGGGAGCAGCACATGGAGCACGTGGTCATCGGGGTGGATCCCCACAAGCTGTCGGCGACGATCGAGGTCGTCGACCAACGCGAACAACTGCTCGGCTCGGGACGGTTCACGACCGACCGGGCTGGCTTCACGGCGATGCGCGCGTACGCCAAGGCATGGCCGGATCGGACCTGGGCGGTCGAGGGCGCGAACGGTGTCGGACGACCGCTGGCACAGCGACTGCTCGAGTCCGGGGAGCAGGTGGTCGATGTCCCGGCCAAGCTCGCCGCCCGGGTCCGTCTGTTCGACTCCGGTCACAACCGCAAGACCGACGCCCACGATGCGCACTCGATCGCGATGGTCGCGGTGCGCACCAAGGGCCTTCGGGTATTGCAGGTCGACGGCGAGCTCGAGGCGCTGCGGATGCTGGTCGAGCGCCGCGAGGCCTTGACCCGGCGACGCGTCCAAACGGTCGACCGGCTGCAAGCCCTGCTGGCGGAACTCCTTCCAGGACAAGCCAAACGCGACCTGACCACCGGTCAGGCCAAGACCATGCTGGCTACCGTGCGCCCGCGTGACATCGCCGGGAAGACCCGCCGACGGATCGCGGTCGAGGAGCTGGCGGAACTGGTCGCGGTCGAGGCGAAGATGAAGAAGGCCACCGCCGAGCTCAAGGCGATCGTGCTCGCCCGCGGCTCGCACCTGATGGACCTGCACGGCGTCGGACCCGTCGTCGCAGCGCGTGTCCTGGCCGACGTCGGCGACGTCGCCCGGTTCGCCGACCGCAACCGGTTCGCGTCCTGGACCGGCACCGCACCCCTGGACGCCTCATCCGGTGAGCAGACCAGGCACCGGCTCTCCCGGGCCGGGGACCGACGGGTCAACCACATGATCCACATCGCCGCGATCAGCCAGATCCGCCTCGACACCGATGGGCGGACCTACTACCGGCGCAAGCGAGCCGATGGCAAGAGACCCCTGGAGGCGTTGCGGTGTCTCAAACGGCGCATCTCCGACGCCATCTTCCGACAGCTGCTCGCCGACGCCGCGGCCCCACAAGAACATGTGGAGGCGGGCCCGGGAGGGCACCGCGGGGCGACTCAAGAATCCAGCGCGGCCGGTTCTCACCCGCACACCGACACTTCGGATCAGCCACATCCCGGACCCGCACCCACGACGCTACGCCGCCCGCTCACGGCGCGGAAGAGACAGCTCGACCCGATCAGTTGACAACAGAAGGGAGCCGATATGACGCGGTTGAATTCGTTGCTTTGTCCTCAGTAGCGGTCAGTCCTTCGCAGTGCCGGTGGTCTGCCGTCAGGGTCCTGGACCACGTCCAGTGGCAACGCTGCCCAGTTACGCTCACGCGCGGTGAGCTGAGGCAGTGGCAGCCGGCGGAGTCGCCCGGGGGGTCGCGTTCCTTGCCTCCCACCTGCATGCCAGTCGTCGAGCCCAGCGGCGTGGGCGGCGTACGCCCCGAACATCCCGGCAGGATCGACGCAGTCACTCATGGTCGCCTCAAGTCCACGACTGGCCACCTGTTCGAGCCTGTCAAGATGCTCCGCGCCGAGGGTGAGCCGCAGGTCCCGGGCGTAGTCCTCATCCAGGACGACGGCAGTGAGTTCTGAATCGTGCGTCCACGAGCGGCGACTCAAGTTGTCCGAGCCGGTGCTGGCCCAGGTGTCATCGATGATGCAGACCTTGGCGTGCACGTAGACGGGGACCCCGGCGTGGTTTTCCAAGCCGTATGCCGCGACGCGTCCGGGAGCGGCTTGCATCAGCCGTCCGATCGCACGGTGACGACCGAGAAGCTGTGGCACACGGTTGATTCCGTCGAGATCCGGCACGAGCGGGATGACGACGATCAGGCGCAGCTCCGGCCGCGCCCGCAGCTGTCCCTCGAAGACTCGCGCGACGTCATGGCCCCAGAAGTACTGGTCCTCGACGTAGATGATGTCCTGCGCCTGCCCCACGGCCTTGCGGTAGCCACGGGCGACGCTGCGCTCGCCGCCCTTGGCAAAGGGGTAGTCGCGGCCCAAGGACAGGTGGGGATAGGTCCTCAGGAGCTGCACGGTATGGGAGCCGGCAGGTTCCGGAGGCGGCCACTGGGCGGGGAGATGGTCGGGCGCGCTGTCCAGGCCACGGAGCCTGTCGGCCACTCGCCGCCACGGGGAACGTGACAGCGGCGCGGGATCATTCCAACGCTCCCTGAAGACGGTCTCGACGTCGTGGACGGCGGGCCCGTGGATCGCGACCTGTACGTCATGCCAGGGCGGGTGTGCGCCGTACTCCTTGGTCAGCGGCTGCGACTGCGTATCGCCGTGGTGCGCGGCGTCGTCTCGCCGGTTGTGGGCCAGGTCGATACCGCCAACGAACGCCACGTCGGAACCGGAGTCGTCACGGTGACGGATCACGACGAACTTCTGGTGGTGGGAGCCTCCCACGCGCACACGCATGTCGAGGAGCACCACCGCGCCCCGCCTTTGCAGCTGCTCGCCGAGGTGACGGTTCTCGGTCGCGAAGAACCCGGTCTTGTCCAGGTGGGAGCGCCACACCAGGCCGCGGACGATGACACCTCGCTGGTCCGCGCGGGACAGCACCTCCACCACCTCGCTACCGGGCATCCCAGTGAGTTGCTCGTCCGCATCGCCCTGCCAGTCGGTGAAGAACACCACGTCGCCAGGTCGTGTCGCCTCGAGCGCGTCGTGCAGGGCTTGGAAGTAGGTCGCTCCATGGATGAGCGGCTGGACATGGTTGCCCTGGGACCACGCCCCGTCGCCATCGTGCAGGTCATCGAGCCGGGTCCGCGGATTCGCCCGCTCCATCTGGGTCAGCAACCACTCGGCTGGGTCCGCCATGCCCTGAGCATGCCGCATCGACGATCCGGCGCGGACTTCCTGTGCATTGCTGGGGTGGTTGGTGCTGCAGATGCCGGCCGCCAGACCTGCCGGGCATCCCGGCTCCGACCTTTACGGCGGGGTGCTGAACTGCTGGACGTCGGCAGGGCGGCGGCTGTCCCGACGGGCGTCAGCCGGAGTGCGTCCGCTTCCGCTCTTCAGGATCGCTCCATTGAGCGTCGCACTCCAGGCATCGCCAGCCGGGCTGAGTCGTGGGTGGGTCGCCGTGGTTCGTGGGCTTGGGCAGACGAATGGCCGTCACCTTCACGTTTTCGCAATTCGGGCATGTCACTGTGCTGTCTGACCTTTCGATGTTCCCCGAAGGGTTTCGGCATCACCAGGAACGCCGCGGACGTCC
Source organism: Pedococcus bigeumensis (assembly GCF_006438965.1). Lineage (GTDB taxonomy): Bacteria > Actinomycetota > Actinomycetes > Actinomycetales > Dermatophilaceae > Pedococcus > Pedococcus bigeumensis_A. The sequence goes on along the minus strand of NZ_RCZM01000002.1, from coordinate 21,492 downwards.
CGGTGCGGGGAATCCAAGAATTGGTGCTGCGTCCTTGTTGAGCGTCTCAGCTCGAGGCCCCCAGGGCCGCAGCAAATGGCTCGTACCCTTACCTACCGCCCGACAAACCTGGCGGATCGCGCGCATACTCCCCTCACAACCACGTCGGCCGGCGACCGCGGTTAGACGCCCGGCTAACGCGCCTCCTCGTGCCGTCTCGTGCCGTCTCTTGGGAGACTGGTCGCATGACGGGACCTGATCGTGACCGGGACACCGATGGCCGCGCACGCCAGGCGAGGCCTCGCGACGCTCTGGGCCGACCGCTGCCCTATGGGGCCAAGGGGGTCGAGCCTGTGTCGGAGGAACCTTTGCCTCCCCAAGAGACACTTGCGGCAGCTCGAGAACTCGTGAGAGCAGGCCGCCCGTTCTCAGCCCACGAGGTGCTGGAGGCCCGGTGGAAGGCGGGACCGGTCGAGGAACGTGACCTGTGGCAGGGGCTGGCGCAGGTCTGTGTTGCCTTGACGCATGCGGCTCGCGGAAATCGGGTTGGAGCCGATCGACTCTTCGAACGTGCCGCGGGGCGGTTGACAGCATTTGCCGCGACCAGACGCTGGGCCTACGGCCTTGACTTGGATGCCGTCGTGGAGCGTGCGCGAGCTTACGGAACGCTCTGAGCCGCAGTCCGCTTCGCGGTGGTAGGACGCACCGCTCGGAGCGCGGCATGTGAGTGCGTTTCTGCACCTGGCTGTCGGAGCGCCTTCGCCGTAAGAACGTCGGTGATGCTCCTTATGCTGACCACATGGCTGAGGGCAAGCAGTTGGTGGAGCAGGACCTGCGCGGCGCGCGGTTCGTCGAGTGCGACTTGTCGGATGTGGTGATGCGCGGCGTCGAGATCGCTGGAATGGATATCGATGCCCCTTGGCTCAGTAACGGGCCCGGGTTACTGGTAAATGGCGTTGACGTGACCCCGTTCGTCGAGCAGGAGCTGGATCGCCGCTTCCCTGGACGCAGCGAGCGACGGGCGGAGAGCCCGGCGGGTCTGCAAGAGGCATGGAACACCGTGGACAAGGCGTGGGACTCGGCGATCGAGCGAGCAGCGGCGCTACCCCCGGGGTCCGTCGACGTCAGGGTCGATGATGAGTGGTCTTTCGCAGAGACACTGCGTCACCTGGTGTACGCCACCGACATCTGGCTGGGCAAAGGCGTGCTGGGACTCGAGGAGGCCAACTTCCACCCCCTGGGTCTCGGGCACGGCAGCAGTGGCTTCGAGGCGCGGCCCTTTGAGGACGTCCTGGCCGCACGCGCGGACCGGGCCGCGATGGTGCGCGACTTCCTGGCCACGATCACCAACGAGGTGCTCGACCAGGAACACCGCAACCCGCACAACCCGGCCGAGGCCGAGAGCGTTCGCCAATGCCTGCACGTGATCCTTGAAGAGAGTTGGGAACATCTGCGATTCGCGATGCGTGACCTTCACGCGATCGCGCACGCCTGACGACGTCCGCACATCGATCTGCCTCGCGGCGGAATGACGCACTTGACTATGGGCCGCCGGAGTCCGCGACCCAGTGCCGCGCTTCCACCCAAGCGGGTGCGCTCAAAGCGGTTCTGATGTGGTCGTGGCAGCTGCTCGTCGACGCTATGGCGGCGATCCTGGTGGAGGAATTGTCCGCCGTCAGGGCCAACGCCTCCCTCTCGGTTCCCACGAGCAGCCAACACACTGGCGAGAGCACGAGTGCCCGAGCACCTGGCTGAGCACCAACGAGAGAACGGACGGCGAACAACTTGAACGGTGCCGTTGGTCGTGACTGATGCGACCCAGACGTCCCAGCAAAGCAGTGGCAGCAGGGCGGCAAGGAGGCCGGTGAAGGAGCTGCGCCTCAGAACGGCACGAACGTCGCCATCAGCCCCGTGCCATGAGCGCGTCCGGACAGGATCCTGCAAAACTCCTCGGCGTCCAGACTGATCGCCTCCCCGTTCGTGCCGGACGACCAGTGGCCTCCCGCAGGACCCGTCAGGGTGAGGCTGTAGGGCCGCCCATGGCGCATGCCCCATTCGGCAACGACGTCGGTGACGAGGACGCCGTCGTGGCCGCGGGTCAGCTCCATCGGGCGCCCAAGCGCCTGGGCGATGTCACTGCGGTGCATCCAGGGGTCGCGGGTCAGGATCGTGTCGACCAGGAAACCGACCGTCCAGCGTTCAGGGGTGGCGCCGTCCGGGCCTCGGTCGACGATGGTCCTCGCCCGCATCAGCGCGGGTCGGCGCCGGCGCCCGGCGGCTGCCTTTGGCCCGATGCGATCGACCGCGGCAACCAGCTCGGGGACGCTCAGGTGCTGGTGCTTGCGGACTTGCAGGTCGGTGAGCTCATCGATCTGGGGGCGCCCCGACCGCTTCGCCGCGCGGCTCGCGCGGATCTGCTGGCGCGCCATCTCGGGAAGCGACGAGGCGAGCTCGGCCATGCCGAGCGTGTGTCCGGCCATGTCGCGGACCGTCCAGCCGGGACAGCTGGTGGGCGCCCGCCACTCTTCCTCGGCAAGACCGCCGAGGACGTGCGCGAAGCGGGAGTACTCCTCGGCCGCGAGCTTCATGGCGGCCTCGCGGTCGAGCCGACTGTCGTGGATCGTTCCCTGGCCGGTGGTCTGCGTGGGCATAGCGGTCTCCTCACAATCCGAAGTGGTCGGCGAGCATGCCGATAGCCCGGTCGAGCTGCCGTGTGTAGCGGTCGCCTCCGGGGTCGTTGGCCAGTTGGGCGTCGACGAGACCGCCGACGACCGCGGAGAAGAGGTCGAGGTCTTCCTCCGCAGTCAGCCCGATCGTGGCGAAATGGTCCCTGCTGAGCTCCCACACCGCGACCGAGGGCAGGTATGCCGCAGGGCTGGGTCGGAAGTCCGCGCTGATGCGGGCGTTCATCAACTGGTTGCGGGACTGGTCGGCAACGGCGTAGTCGACGTAGGCGCGGGCCATGACCGTGATAGCTGCTCGCGGATCGTCTGGGAGTCCGGCGTCCCGGGCCGCACGCATGGTGTCGAGACAGCCCTGCCAGGCCTGGCCGAACATCGCGTCGTAGATGGCGTTCTTGGACGCGAAGTGGGAGTAGAGGGAAGGTGGGCGCATCCCCACCCGGTCGGCCACGTCCTTGAGAGTCAGGGCCGCGATCCCCTTCTCCTGGGCCACGGCCCACGCTGCGTTGAGGATCTCTGCTCGTGTGGCCTCACGCCGTTCGGCCACCCTATCGCGCGTAGGTATACCTACCATGATTAGGAGAATGACACCCGGCTCATCACATGTCAATACCCCACAACCGCTCGTCCCGCTACAGCCCACCAATCTGAGTGCCCAAAAGCACCGGAAGTGGGGACTGCCCGGCTCGCAGCATGACCCGACCCTGCCTGCTTGATGACACACTCAAGCGCATGGTTCGCCAAGGCTGGCAGCGACAGCGCTCCGGCCTGGCTGTCAGCAAGAGTGCGGGAAGTGGAGGCTGAAACCTGGTCCGGGATCGGCGAGCGACTCGGACGCCTTGGGTACTGGGAGTTCGAGGACTATCGCGCCTGACCGGACCTACAGACAGAGACATCCCCCTACCCAACTCGCGGCGGAAAGCCGCACATTGGTGGCGGCCTCCAGGCATCAGGACACAACATCAGGCTTGATTGCGGGCGCCACTCTTGGACGAGCCTCGCTAGGTCGGCGACCCTCTGGGCGACCCCTTTCAAGTGCCTCCGGTCCGAGCCGAGAACTGCCGGGACTGACGCGGTCTCAATGCACAGGTAGAGGCGGCTCGACCCACCACGGGCGGTCGTCGTGGCTGATCCGAACGACCCACTTGACCCAGTGGTACCCGCGTCGACCGGGGACTACCAGACGGGCAGGCGCCCCGTGCGCCGGGGAGAGACTGACGCCGTCGATCGCTGTGGCCAGGAGCAGCTGGTCGGTCAGCGGCAGTCGTCGGGAGTATCCCGTCGCGCTGGTCACATCGACCGTTCCCCCGGCCCCCGGCGGCAGCAGCCTGCTCAAGCGCACCCCTGACCACTCCTGTTCGGTCCACCACCCGCCCGTGCAGTCCAGGACCGCCACCTGCCGGTCCTGCCACCGGGCAAGCTCAGCCAACGACCAGTCGCGCGAGGAGCCGCCCGCTGTCACGGCCAGCCGCCAAGACGTCAGGTCGAGCTCGGGCACCTGGTCGAACAGCCACGACGTGGCAGGGATCGCCGTGACCGAGGACGACGCGAGCTGGAACGACCCGGTCGGCCGACGTATGCCGCGCCGAGCCGTGAGCGCCCCGGTCGCCTGGACGCCTGCCTCGAGCATGATGGCGACGGCGGTGAGCACGCCTAGCCGGACGAACGAGCGACGCGACAGGTCTGTCCGGCGCGAGCGGACGCGACGCTGCAGCGCGTGAGCAACCGTCAGGACCACGGCGAGGATGCCGACACCCACGTGCAGCTGCAGGGTGGTGACAGTCGAGCTGGCAAACAACACACCGACGACGTGGACGATGCCGGTGACCAGGGCCAGAACCACACTGATGCCCAGCACCAAGGACGTGACCCGCCCAGGCCGCTGTTGCCGCCCCGCCCGGCGTAGCACCCTGCGTACGACCGGCGACTTCCACGGCACGAGGACAACCACGAGGAGGGCGACGACTCCGTGGAGGATGGCGACCGGCCAGACCGGTCCGCTGCCCAGCACGAACATCATGAACCCGGTCGCGGCCGCCAGCGGGACCACGACCAACAAGGCCAGGTTGGCCAGTCGACCGTTCATTGGCGTCTGGCTGCACCCTTCCAGCGAAAGCTTCACCCTGCCATCCTGTACCCGACCCGTGCGGTCGACATCACCCCCGACAAGCCGGCCCATCCGATGCACCGACGGCAAGACAAAACCATGCGCGGGGAGGAGCATGAGTTTTCCCGGGGCACCAACTCGCGCCTCGCGAGTGAGGAGGCCGTCATGTGGGGACTGCAGAGAATGAACGTCCGCGGCTGGGTCGAGGTGATCACTGCCGCGTTGGCGCTGACGTTCACGGTCCTAGCGATCTGGGACCGTCAATGGGTTGAGGGCCTGGTCGGGGCCGAGCCCGATGGCGGGGACGGATCGCTGGAGTGGCTCCTGGTCGTGATCCCGGCGGTCATCGCGTGCGTCTGTGCCTACGCAGCTCGTCGCACGTGGATCGCTCTCGCGCCGGCCGCCGAGGGCTGAGTGCCGTGAGTGGCCTTCTCGCGTTGCTCAAGGCCCTGCTCGGGATCCCCGGAGCGATCGGCGCGCTTCTGCGTGTCCTGTGGCGTCTTCTCGGGTCTCTGTTTCACCGGGTCCCGGAGCGAGCGGGACGCCTCGACAAGGCCGCCAAGACGCACTGCGTCCCCATCGAGGATCCGGCAATGGTCACCCCCGACCCCCTCATCTACTCCCAGTACGACCTGATGGCTCACGGCCTGGCCGTCACCTGGGACAACCCTGACTTCGGGATCTTCAAGGACGGCCTGAAGGTCGACTCGCACGACCTGGCCAAGAACACGACCTACGACGTCGTCGTCAGGGTGTGGAACGCGTCGACGGACTGCCCTGTGGTCCTGATGCCAGTGCACTTGTCCTACCTCGAGTTCGGCATCGGGACGACGTCCCATCCCATTGCCACCAAGCATGCGGACGTCGGCGTCAAGGGTGGGGTGAACAACCCGGCATACGTCGAATTTGCCTGGCAGACGCCGCCAGTCGACGGTCACTACTGCCTACAGGCGCTGCTGGCACCGGCCAGCGATCTCAACTATGGAAACAACCTGGGCCAACACAACACCGACGTCGTCGAGGCGCACTCGCCGGCGACGTTCTCCTTCCCCCTTCGCAACGCGACGGACAAGGAGCACCGGTACCAGTTCGAGATGGACGGCTTCGAGGTGCAGGCTCGACCGTGCCGGGACGGCGAGGCTGGTCAGGGCAAGCACGCCCCCGTGGGTCGAAACCCGGGCCTGCCAGCGGGCTGGACGGTCGACCTGACCCCGCCCGTCGTAGGGCTGGCGCCGGGGATGACCGCCGCGATCACCGCGACGATCACGCCACCGTCCACATTCGTAGGCGACCAGGTCGTCAACATTCATGCCTTCTACTCCGAGAACCACACCGACCGGCTTGCCGGCGGTGTCTCGGTCACCGTGACGAAGAAGCCCTAGGAGTCACCATGGCCGACAACTACAAGCAGTACACGTCGTGCTGCCAGGCCAAGGACTGGGTGTCCCTGTCCGCCTACCTCGGCTTCGCCGCCGCAGGGCTCGCCGTGGTTTGGATTCCGATCATTGCGCTCGCCGGCTGGTGCGCACTCTTCTACCTCCTGGTAGCGGCCGCGGCTGCGGGGGTGGCAGCCTGCAGATGGTGGCTCGAGGTCCGCCTCGTCTGTCTGGGCGGGGATCGATCCGCCATCGGAATGCTCGTCTCCAGCGAGCCCCCGGCCGACAAGAGCTGGCCAGGCTCGGTCGACAGCGACTTCAGCATGAACCTCCTGCCGTACCCCGCGCTGCCGGGCATCAAGCAGGCCGACCTGGAGCTAACCAGCCCGTATGGGTTCCTCGTCGCCGAGCAGGCGGGAACCAAACAACACGTCGGATTCTTCACTGGGGAGAAGGCGACCGAGAAGAACGGCGTCGAGAGCGCGATCCTGCATGCCGAGTTCGAGGGTGCCGGCGTGCGTGACGTCCTCATCGCCGTCACCGTGGCGCTCGGCCTGGCGATCGCCGCGCTCATCGCCTGTGTCGCGATCCCCCCTCCGTGGGGGCTCATCGTCGCCGGGATCCTGGCCCTCCTGGCGTTCCTGGCCGCGCTGTTCGGCACGCTCTTCGGATCCGGGGATCACGGCGCCCCCGGGGATGTCAAGGGCGCGCCGACGGAGGTCCACGACAACGACCCCGTCACCGGGCTGGGAGCCGACCTGCTCTACGTCTACGGCACCTGGGTGTTCGACTCGCTGCACACGGGCTGGAACGAGATCCATCCCATCAAGAAATGCACCTTCGTCGGGAAATGGGAAGGTGCATGGCCGGCCGACATTGTCGACGTCCAGCATCGGTTGGACGCCGGCTTCGCGGACGCCCGAGACCCCGCCACGGTCAGTCGACAGGCCGAGGACCGATTCACCTGGGCCATCCATCCGCTGGTCGACGGCTGCGGAGAGGCCGTCGACGTTCCTGCCCCCGCACAGGCCGACGCTGGCCTCCACTGAGCCAAGAAGCGCGGGCACGTATCCCTCGTTTCGGTCCACGTCTCCTGGACCTTTGCGCAGTCGCCCATAAGAAGCCGGCCCGTCTGTTGTGACTCCAACCGAAGGCCTTGACACTTGTGGCCGCGAACAACTTCCTCGAGCGTCCGATGGTCGCTCGGTGGGAGCGAGGAGCGCCCCGGAAGCGATGACGCGAACAGGGGGCACGCTAGGAGTGGCGCCCATACCGCCGCCGGCGGTCGTCACGCGGCGATATGACGCAGCAGCACGTCCGTGCGACCTCGGCTGTGTCGCGAGCCCGTCAAGGCAAGGAGTCGGGGAGTAGTCTTCGACTGTCCCTCCGGCTCCATGGACCTTGGAATGCGGGTGAGCCGGGCATATAAGTGCGGCCGCCGACGTGTCGTTCGACGATAGTGCCGAGGCGCCACTCCAATTCAGTTCCACATTGGAGTCGCCATGTGCACCAAAGCCCTTACGCCAACCGCTGGCTCGCACGTCGAATGCTTCTGAAATTGCGTTCTCAGGGTCGAGCCGTTCGCTCGATTCACCCTTGTTTCGCCGACCATCCAGGCGCTTGGCATGTCACGAGACTGTCCCGCGACAAGTGGTGAGCCTGCAGCAGAGGATCAAAGCCGCCCCACATACCGACTCAGCGTCTGGGCTCTTACACGCCGGCGACATAGGCGGTGAGGAAGTGAACGCCGTGTCGGTCGAGGTTTCCGCGAGCGCGGTCGTAGTGCTCGGTCGTCCTGGGATCGGCGTGTCGGGCCAGGATCTGGGCGTCGCGCAGCGGGACGCCGGCGTCCAGGGCGTTGGTGATCGCGGCGTGCCGCAGCGAGTGCGGGCTGATGTGTCGCGGGATGCCGGCGCCCTTCGCGATCCGGGCGATCATCCGGTAGACGTCTCGCCGGTCGATGGGGTTGCCAGTGAGCGGGCGCAGGATCAGTGGTCCGCTGGTTCGAACGCCGCGGCATGCCTCGAGGACGCGCAGCACCGGGACGGTGATCGGCATGGTGGCCGGCTTGTTGCCTTTGCCGACCAGGTGTAGCACCCGGTGTCCCCGCAGGGTTTCGGCGTAGTGCTCGATGCGGACTGCGGCTGCCTCGGAGGCGCGGAGGGCGTTGATGCCGAGCAGGTAGGCCAGCGCGCCGTGGTGGACGGTGATCGTCTGCGCGACTTGGAGGAAACGGATCAGTTCGAGCCGGTCCAGTCCCTGAGTGCGAGACTCGTCACGGTGCACCTTCGGCAGGCGCGCGTAGACAACCGGGTCGGACGTAATCAGGCCGTCGATGTGGGCGAACCGGAAGAAGCCGCGGACGGCGTGCATCATCGTGACCACGGAAGAGTCCATCAGCCCGCGGTCGCCGAGCGGGCGGATGTACAGCTCCACGTGCGCCCGTTGGACGCCCACCAAGGGGTCGAGGCCATGTACCTCGCACCACGAGAACCACTCCCGGAGTTGGTATTCGTACAAGGCGTGGGTGTGTCCGGAGTAGCGGGCTAGGTACGAGACCGCAGCGAGTTGCGCGGTCGACATCGAGGTGGGCTGAAAGGGCAAGAGAGCTGTTGAGTCCGGCATGGCTTCACCTCATGCGGCGACAGCATGAACGGCTTGACCCCGCCCGTCGCCAACGCGGTCAGGCACTCGGACCCAACGACGGTAGCGCCGGGCCTCCAAGCGATCGAAGCGGCAATATGAGACACCTCACGCATCGCCGCATGAGCAGACACTCGACGTGAGCGACGGGCGCCACAGATGGTGATGGGCACGTCTCTCCTCGGCGTGGTAGTTGTCGCATGTGTAGACCGCACTCGGAGCTCGCTCAGATGTAGGACAGACTCGTGGGTATTCATACGAATTCAAGGAGCGACTTGTGCGCAAATTGATCAGCACCGAGAACGTCACCCTGGACGGGTCCATCGAGATGCTCGGGGAGTGGTTCGACCCGCAAGGTCAGGGCGACATGTCCGATCTGATGGAGGAGATCCACCGGCAGGACGCCGAGGCCGACGGGCTCCTGGTCGGGCGACAGACCTTCGAGGATCTACGCGGCTACTGGCCCCAGCTGAGCGACGACAAGACCGGCATCACCGACTACCTCAACAACGTCGAGAAGTACGTCGTCTCCTCGACCATGACCGATCCGGGCTGGCAGAACTCCACGGTGCTCTCGGGCGACCCGATCCAGAAGGTGCGAGACATCAAGCAGCGCCCGGGCAACGACATCGTGCTGACCGGGAGCATCACGTTGACCCACGCCCTCATCGCCGCGGGGCTGGTCGACGAGTACCGGCTGTTCGTCTACCCCGTGGTGCAAGGGCGCGGTCGGCGGCTGTTCCCCGACGGCTACCAGATCCCACGCCTCAACCTTGTGAACGCGCGGTCCTTCGCTTCCGGCATCACCTTGCTCATCTACATACCGCAGGGCTGAAACCGCAGCAGCGACACGGCTACGTGCGTGCCGAACCCACGCGAGCGTTCGGCACATGCAGCGCGGGGAAGCAGGCCGGGAGTAGCTGGGGCTCACCGAGCGAACGCGGGCGAGTCACCGACCTACACTCCCTGTTCATGGACCCCAAGGAGCGAGCGCACGAAGTCATGGGCGCGATGTCGCAGGGCCGGGTCGCCCCGCTGTTCGAAGCGATGGCTGAGGACGTCACCTGGCGCTGGATGCGCGTCAACCAATGGTCCCGGGCGTTCGAGGGCAAGCAGGCTGTGGTCGACAAGCTCTTTGGAGGAGCCACCCAGACACTCGGCCCATCCTCCAGCATCGAAGTGCACTGCATTCACGCTGACGGCGACTGCGTGGTCGTCGAGCACTCAGGACGCAACGAGTTGCCCGACGGCCGCCGCTACGACAACAACTGCTGCTGGGTCCTTAGGTTCCAGGACGGACTGATCCAGGAGGTTCGTGAGTACATGGACACCCGGTTGGCCACCGAGACGTTCGGAGCCGACGAGAGCGCATAGGGCGCATTGAATGCGGCAGCGAGCGAGCTTTCTGGGCCAGGCCGACTCCCGGCGGAAGAGAACACCTGTTTCGCACAATCGTTCAACGAGAACAGCGCCCGCTCAATCGTCAGGTGTCCTGACCGCGTCAGCCCTACAGCCCATCTGTCGACGCACCGAGATCGCGCTCAGCCAGCGGTCGCCCGGCCCGAGCAACTGGTGCCGCAGTTCAGGTCGTGAGGTGGTCGCCGCTCGGCGGACCGGTGAGGATGTTGGGCACGTACTCGAGCAGCTGGATTCTGCCGTCGAAAGTGCGGCTGGCGACCATCTCAAGGCCGACGTCGGGATACCGGTCGTAGATGCGCTCCCGCCCGGTGCTGCCGGTGATGACGGGAAAGACGACCACCCGGAAGCGGTCTACCAGGCCGGCCCCGAGCAACGACCGGCATAGCGTGAGGCTGCCGATCGTGCGTAACCCATGGGGGCTCTGCGCCTTCAGTGACCTAACGGCCTCAACAGGGTCCTCGTGGACCAAGCGCGCGTTGGCCCACTCCAGCGGCTCCTTGAGAGTCGAGGAGAACACGACCTTCGACATCGCGTTCAACTGCGCGAAGCTATCGTCCTCAGTCTCGGCCGCAAAGCCAGACAACTGTCGATAGGTGTTCGCCCCCATCAGGGCCGTGTAGTTGCTTTCCGGCGACTCCTCGAGCCACGTCAGGTACTCAGGTCCGGCGAGGCCCCAGTAGCCCGGCCAACCCTCCCCCGAGCCGTAGCCGTCGAGCGACGTGATGAAGTCCACCAACAGGTCTGGCACCGGATTCCCTTTCGCTTGTGGAACTGCCAGCCTGCATCCTGCGACGCTCAAGGGCAATGTCGCGTGATCGCCCCTTTGTCTATCGTTTGGTCGGCAAAAGCAGTCACCGGAACCCAGCGCTTTACCTCGCTACGGGGTCCGGTGACATTCCCGGCGGCCCGCGCCCGAGGATCTGGTACGGCAGCCCGCTCATCGGCCATGAGAGGACGTTCACAGCACAGCCGGCAGGCGGCGAATAGATGCACCGTGCGGATCGCGGCATGGGCGGACGTTTGAGCGCTCGCCAGCGTTACTGTAACAACGTGCCATACGTTGTCGTTGACGTGGACTCCGATGTTGCAGCGGAGCAGGTGATGGCGGCAGCAACCGACTTCACCGAGCGAAGGCCTGAGTTGTGGCCAAACATCTCTGGCGGGTTTTGGCAGTTGCACGAGCGTGGCCCGACCTGGGCTGAGGCAACGGAGGGCAGTCCGGCTGTCTGGGCACGCGAGCGGTATGAATGGTCGGACAAGCGCGTCGTGGGCACGACGAAGGATTCAAACGTGTGGCAGCCCGGTGGCACATGGACACTCACAGCTGAGCCACGCAATGGCGGAGGCAGTCACATCCGGGTGGTTCTCGACCGACGCTGGAAGGGCAGGGGCTGGCTCTTCTATGTCCCCGTGGCCCTCTTCGGCGAACAGATGTTCAGGAGGAACTTACAGAAGACATTGGACGTGCTCCGCACCCAGCGGTCGTGAGGCAACGGAGTCCTGGGCAGCGGCAAAACCCTTATGGCACGCCCGCTCATCGGCATTGAGCGCCCCCGCTCGCCGTGATATGACGCGGTCCGAATGTCGTTTCCATACCCCGCAGATTGGACGACGCCCCAAGTGGGTAGTGCCAGACCTGACCAGAATGGAAGGAGACCGAGGTGGCGAAGGATCTGAGTGACAGTGAGAACCGTAAGAAGCTGAAGAAGTCGTCGTTCGCGTTGCCTGAGCAGGAGAAGTACCCGATTCCTGACATCGAGCACGCCCGGAACGCTCTGGCAAGGGTGGCCCAACATGGGTCGGCGGCCGAGAAGAAGAAGGTGCGGGCGGCGGTCGAGAAGAAGTATCCGAGCCTGAAAAAAGACGACTGACAAGAACTCTTCTGCCTTGAGCTGACGGTGCGGTTCGTCAGGACTGGTCGCGCGGTTGGCAGAGAGGCCTGACAGTCTGTGCGCTGTGCGGTTGTCGTCTCAGCAGCGGGTCCCGGGCTGTCCCAAGCGAATGGTGTACGGCCCTTGCGGTGGCGTCCGGCTCGACGGCGAGTGCGAGATGATTGCGGCTCCGTGTGTCTTCGACGGGCTCGCAGACCTTCCGGAGGGCTCTGCGAGCGACTGGGGCGCATCGGGCGTCGACCGGCCCCCGGAGCCGTCCGGCCCGTGGCAGGCGCCGTTGATCTTGACCGATCTGAGCGCGCCGCCGGCCGATGCGCAGACGCTGCGCTCCACCGCCCGGCTGCTCGCGCCGAGCTGCGACGCGGTTCTGGTCGGCGACCACCAGGACCGCGCCGACTTCCCGCCCAGCACGCTGGCTCGGTTGATCGACGACGCGGACGCCGTGCCCTGGGTGACGCTTGCCTGTCGGGATCGCAACCGGATCAGTCTCGAGCAGGAGCTACACGCCCTCGCGCTGGACGGTCTGGCCACGGTGCTTTGCGTCACAGGCGACGGTCGGGCGTACGACGTGCACCCGGAGGTGACCCAGGCCTTCGATCTGGACGGTACCCGGCTGGCGGCGTTGGCCGCGTCGCTCGGTCTTCCCGTTGCGGTGGTGGAGACGCCGACCGCGCGGCCGGTGGCCGTGCGTCCCAAGAGATTGGTGCGCAAGCAGGAGGTCGGCGCCCGAGTGGCCGTCCTGAACCACGTGCCGAGGCGGGCCCAGCTGGTCGAGTTCCTGGAGACTGCGCGGGTGGCCGGGCTGGAGATGCCGGTGATCGCCTCCGTCGTCGTGTTTACCGATGAGGTTTCGGCAGCGGCTCTGGCAGGACTGCCGGGTCTGGAAATCGCACCTGAGCGCCTCGAGGCGGTGCTGACGGCCGACGACCCCGTCGCGGCCGGCATCGCAACGGCTGTAAACGAGGCAGTTGAGCTGTTGGAGTTGTCCGGCGTGGCCGGGGTGAACCTGTCCGGGCTCGCGTCGGCACGCGGCGTGCAGGACGCCGCCGAGATCCAGGCCGAGATCGGCCACCGGATCCGAACGACGCGAGGAGTGCGGCGGTGAGCGACTCCCCCGACTCGATGAAGGCCGAGTTCGACACTGTCGCAGCTTGGACTGCGGACGTGGTCGCTGGCCTTGCCCCGGCCTACCGCATCCCGGCGGGATGCCGAGGCAGCGGCAGCCCGGGCGCGCTGCACTGGTTGCTCGACCACCTCGCGCCGGAGGCCGAGGACATCTTCCTGGACTGCGGCGCCGGCGTCGGCGGGCCGGCCGCGTTCGCGGCACGAGAGACCGGCGTACGTCCCCTGTTGACCGACCCTGAGCCCGGAGCCTGCAGGGCCGCCAGCGTGCTGTTCGGCCTTGCGGCGCTGCAGGCAGGCACCCAACTGCCGATCGCGACCGGGTCCATCAGAGCGGGATGGAGCCTGGGTGTGCTGTGCACGGTGAACGACCAGGCGGCATACCTGGCCGAGATCCGGCGGGTGCTGGGGCCGGAGGCGCGCTTCGGGATGATCGTCTACTGCGCCATGCACCCCGGAGACCTCCGCCTGGAACGGCCCGAGGGCAACAACTTCCTCACCGTTGAGGCGCTGGACGAACTGCTCGAGAGAGCGTCACTGCGAGTGCTGACCAGTGGCTGGACCGACCACTTCGCTGCCTTCCCGGCCGACTGGGAAGACGTGATGGCGACGGTCCAGACCGAGCTTGAGCGCCTCCACGGGGACGATCCCCGCTGGCAGACGGCTGAGGTGCAGTCGAGCCGGATGGGCTCGCTGCTCGCGGCCGGTGAGATACGCGGCAGGATGCTCGTGCTTCGGTCGACCTGACCTCGAGCCCGGCTTCAGCGCCAGTCATCACGCGCACAGGACGTGACAGTAGGACCTCCCGCGTAGCTGGCCCAACGCCGATTGCCGGTGTCGGATGCACGGCAGGCACCGGACCTGTGTTAGGGCCTAGCGCGGCGCTGCCCGTCAGGTCACTCCACTTCCGTCGCGTGGCGCCGACGACGAACCAGCAGGCGGGTGCGGCCCCGAGCGACCTGCTCGAGACTGTCCTGGAGGACCGGGACAGTCACCCGACTCGCGGTGGTTCGACGCGGTATGGATCGGACCTGCCAGATGCCACCTCCCTCGCCTCTGATCTCAAGGCTCTGTCGGGCGAGTGAGCGAGCGTCTCACGACTCCGAGCGACTGAACTTCGACACGACCGACCTCCGTGACGCTCGGCGACGGAGCATCCCGACCCGGTCGACATGAGTGCCGCCGACCGGGCTGTGCTCAATACAGGTGCTTGGGGATGCGGCGCTGGCCGTCTACACCCGTGCCATGTTTTCCACCGGCCACGACGCAGACAACAGGGCAGGGGTGAGCGCCGTGCTCGACGTGGTCGGGCTTGGTTTGCACGGCCCGAAGAACGCGGTGGACAAGGTCATCAAGGGCACCCGGGCGCACCGTTGAGCACTCGACTAGCGACTCGATGCGGTGCCCTTACGGGGTCGGGGCTTTGCCGACCGGGGTGGGCTGGACCTCATGTGATCGCGCACAGGCCGGAGCAGCGCGGCGAGCGCGGTGACGTCAGCGCCCGAGAGGGGTTTGAGGAACATCTCGCGCAGAACCTCGACGTGCCCGGGGAGTACCTGAGCCAACCGTTCCCGGCCGGCGTCGGTAATGGTGACCATGACGCTGCGCTCGTCGTCGGGAGCGGGTCCACGCTCCACAAGTCCTGCCTGCTCGAGCAGGCTCGCCTGATAGGTCAGGCCGCTGCGGCTGTAGACCACGCCGTCGGCCAGGTCAGTCATTCGGTGGCTGCCGGTCGGGGAGTCGAGACCGAGCCGAGCCAGCAGCTGGAACTGCACGTAGCTGAGGTCGCCCGCGTCTCGCAGCTGGGCTTCGACGCCGTGGCGCAACAACCCTGCGACCTCCATCAACGCGAAGTAGGCGCCGAGCTGCGCCGGCTCGAGCTTCGGCTGGCTGTCCGTCATGACGTCCATCATAGCGGGAGTTGCTTCGAATCTGAAGCAGTGCTATCGTACGAAAGTGCTTCAAATTCGGAGCAGTTGAATCAAGGGTGAGGATTCTGACATGAAGGCAGTACGTTTCCACGAATACGGCGACCCACAGGTTCTGCACTTGGAGGACGTCGATACGCCGACCCCGGGGGCGGGCCAGGTCCGGGTGCGCGTCGCTGGGACGTCTTTCAACGGCGTTGACGCCAATATCCGGGCCGGACGCATGCAGGGGCCGATGCCCCTGGAGCTGCCGCACATCCCGGGCCTGGACGTGGCCGGGACCGTCGACGCGCTCGGCGCCGGAGTTGACGGGCTGCAGTTGGGCGACTCGGTGATCGGCTTCCTGCCCTTCGGCGACGACGGCGCCACGGCCGAGTACGTGCTGGCGGGCGCCGCGACCCTGGCGCCGGCTCCGGTCAGCATCCCGCTCGCCGACGCGGCGGCCCTGCCCCTGGTGGGGCTCACCGCGTGGCAGGCGCTGTTCGACCACGCGGATCTACGGCCAGGGCAACGGATCCTGGTGAACGGCGCGAGCGGCGCCGTGGGCGGCTACGCCGTCCAGCTGGCCAAGGCAGCGGGTGCCCGCGTCATCGCCACCGCAAGCCCTCAGACCCGTGCGCAAGTGCTGGCACAAGGCGCCGACGAGGTCATCGACCACACTGCCGGCGACGTGAGCGCCGCCCTCAGCGAGCCGGTCGAGGTGCTGCTCAACCTGGCCCCGATCAGTCCAGAGCAGTTCAGCGCGCTGGCTGCCCGGGTCAACGACGGAGGCATCATCGTCAACACCACCGTATGGATGCCCGCTCCGTCCGACGAGGCGCGCGGCGTGCGCAGCATCGACCTGTACGTCCGCAGCGACCCCGCCCAGCTCGCCGAGCTGTCCACCCGCGTCGACCGCGGTGAGCTCACCGTCGACATCGCCGAGCGAGTCCCGATGGCTCAGCTAGTCACCGTTCACACCCGCGCCGGTGATGGGACCCTCGCCGGCAAGATCGTCGTACTGCCGACCAGCGCCTGACCGGCCGTCCGCAGCCGCGGCAAGGACACCCTCGAGAGGCTCCGGGGATGAACGTCAAAGCGGTCGATCGCCTTGAAATTAGCCCGGACGGCTTCTGATCCGACCTGACTGACTAGGTGTGCTGAGCCAACTCGTGAACAGAGATCGCGACGATCACCCATAGGCGGCGGATAGACGCACCACCAGGTCTAGAGATCCCAAGGTGCCTGCAGTGTCACCTCATGGTTGTCCGAGACCCAGAAGATGCCGATTCGCAGCTGCGCGAGTGCTGGGGCAATGGCGTCTACGCGGTCGCGGTGATGCCGATTGTCAGGGAACGCCAAGGTGGGGTACGCGATGCCGCTGGACACCCAGCGGAGAGCTCGGACGACAGCGACGCCGATGTGTGAACCGACTTGGTTGCCGGTGAAGAGTTGGCCGTACCGCTTGGTAGTGGCCTTGGAACTGCCCGCTCCCTTCGCCTCCACAACAAGGTGTTGGCCATCTTTGAGCGCATCGATGTCGTCGCCGTGCTCGTTGGCGTGCGCGGTGGACTGGATCGTCCAACCCTTCGCCCACAATGAATGCCACGACGGCGTCCACTACTTCATCTTCAAGGAGCATCAAGCCAAACTAACGCAGTCGGCGGCAGCCCGACCCAAGGACCGTAGGTGGCCAGCTTCGCCGACTGGCGGCGGAAAGACCGCTGAGCACTACATCGATGACCAGGCGGATCGCGGCAGTCATCCCCAACTCAATTCGGCCGCACAAACGTGTTTAGAGCCCCCCGCAGGGGGCACGTCGCGAGTATGCGTCTGAGAGACCACAACAAGGGAGACCTCGTCCTCACAGGACTGACCCTGACCGTCGCGGTGGCGGCAGCTGCCAACGAAGTTGCCGGCTGGGTCACCCGCCGTAACCGCAAACGCCGCCGCTTCGCGCGTGAGCCGCGCTCGGCGTCGCAGTAGTCACACCCGAGCCCTGGCCAACTGGGTTGAATCAAAACTTCCCTCCAAGCGCCAAGCGCCGTTGCAGGCGCCCACTTAGTACGTACGCGCACGACATGTGAGCTATGACGAACCGGGCCGACAGGCGGCGGAAAGACGCGCGGATCTATGGCCGCGCACGTCCTCCCCACCAAAGGTAGCGACATCGAAAACTGGTCCTTTGTCGGACTCTTGACGCCGAACGCCGCCTCGATGACCCTCTCAATGGTCGCCGCCTGAAAGCTGGCACCTAGGTCCTGCCACCACGGCCTTGATATTCCAAAACCCCCTGCGATCGCGACGAGGTACTCAGTCTGTTCTTCGTACCGGCGAACCGCTTGAGGGTTCCTTGCACCGGGTCAGCGCCTCCCGTGGTCAGCGCCTCCCGCCTCCAGCAGTCCCGCGCGGCTCCCACCGGCGGTGTCGTCCTGTCCCGCCAGCGCCACCCGGGCACGTCGGGGCCCGGGATTGCGAGTGAGGTCCAGCGACAGTTGTGAGAGCCGGGCCGACGCATCCGGTGCCAGGGCGAGGAGGTGTTCGACAGCCGTCTGCAGCTGCGCGGGCGTGGCCGCGTTGGGGTCGAGTGCCGTCCCTAGGCCCGCCGCCTCGATCGCCGCCGCGCCGGTGAACTGGTCGGTCGACAGGGGCAGGAGGAGCAGCGGCACCCCGGCTGCCATCGCCTCGGTCACACTGTTGTTGCCACCGTGGGACACCGCCAGGGCTGCGCGACCCAGGACCGTGACCTGAGGAAGCTCGCCACGGACCAGCCACGACGGTGGGATCGGACCCATCTCGTCAGGGGAGGTGGAGCCGGCGGCCAGCGCGACCCGCACCTCGAGGCCGCGCAGCGCCTCCGCGACACGAGCGAGCACATCCGACCGGACGGAAAGGAAGGTGCCGAGGCTCACGTAGACGATGGGTGCGTCGTCGCGGGCCAGCCAGGCATCCACCTCCCGATCGGGCGTCTCGGAGCGCACCGTGGACCCGAGGAAGGCGTGCCGGGGCAGGAGCGCGGTTCGCTCGGGCGCGTGGAGGTCTTCGGGATAGTTGAGCAGCAGGACGTCGCCAGTCTCGGCGAAGGCGTCGTGGCTGGCGTCCGCGCCCGGGTCGAGAGTGGCCAGCACGGTGTTCCACTGCTCGGTGAACGCATCGCGCACACCCTCACACTGACGACGGAGGGCGTCGAGAGCACGAGGGCTGGGCTGCAGTCGATTCGGCCAGGCAGGAGGGTAGCCGTAGACCTCGTCGCCCACCGTCAGCGCGGAGGGGTGCCCCAGGACGACGTCGGCGTGGGGCACTTGTGCGCCCGTGAGCCCCAGCCGGGCGCTGAAGGCGAGGTGGTCCACGATGACTTGGTCGGGACGCACCCGGTCCACGAGCTCCTGCACCTCACGCGCGACCCGCAGCGGCTCCCAGAGCAGGTCGTCGCCGCGTGCAGCCGCCTGGAACGCCAGGGTCGGCACGGCCCCGAGACGGGTCGCCTCGAAGAACCCCCGCAGGGCCTGGTCCTCGCCGCGGGGCTGGTCCTCGGCGCGGATCACTCCCGGGTTGGACCCGCGCCCCAGACGAAGGTCCTCCCGCTCGAAGCCAAACCTGCGCACGATCGCGTCCGTCGCCGGACCGGTGGCGACGACGACCCGTTCGCCCGCCTCGGCCCACGCGGTGCCGAGCGTGGCGAGTGGGAGCAGGTGCGAGGCGTAGTCAGGACTGATGAGGAGCAGCGTCACGGGTGACCTCCGAGTAGACCGTGGCGAGGGACGAGGCCATCTTGGCGATGCTGAACTGATCGGTCACGACGGCTCTGGCCTGGTGGGCGCGAGCGGCGGCGTCCGGGGCAGCCGCCAGGCCCAGCGCCGCCACGACGGCATCGGCGAGGACGTCCGCCGATGTGGTGTCGACGAGCAGGCCCGTCACTCCGTTCTCGACGTAGGTGGCCGGTCCACCCCCTCCCGGGGCGACCACGACGAGTCCCGACGCCATCGCCTCGAGGATGGCGATGCCGAACTCTTCCTTGAGGCTGGCAGACACGTACACCCCACCCGGCGCGCTGAGGCCGAACCTGCCCAGGCGGACGGCCGCCAACCAGGTGGCGACCACCCCGTTCGGGCGGTGGCCCGCCAACAGCAGACCGCGCTCGGCGGCCCCTGGGCGGGGAACCGACGCGTCGATGCGGGCGAGCTGCTCGGCCTCGTCGTCGGACGGGTCGGCGAGGTCGCCGCCGACGACCAGCAGGTTGCACCGCTCGGCGCACGTCGGGTTGGACGCCCACGCCTCCACCAGCGTGGCCATGCCCTTCACCCGGTGCAGCCGCCCGACGGTGATCGCGAGCGGGAGCTCGCGGCGCGCAGGTGGCAAGGTCGAGAGCAGGAGGTCGAGCTCGGCCAGCGCATGTCGAGCCGGTGCGGGGACTTCGGCTCCCCGAGCGGCCGCCGCCACCTCACGTGCGGCGCGGTCGATGGGCGCGAAGTCGATGCCCTCGGGCACGACGACGGGACGGTCGCCCGCCGCCGGGTCGAGGTGCAGGAGGTCGCGCAGGTCGCGCTCCAGCTGCGGACGAGGGAAGACGACGAGACCTGCGGCGGAGGCGGCGAGGTCGCGCAGCAGCAGCACCCGGAAGACGAGGTGCTCGGCGTGGTCCGCAGAGCCGAAGGTGGCGCGGGTGAGCAGGCCCGACGCCTCGCGTGCGGCGATGAGCGCGTGCGGGTCGGGCGCAAGGGTCAGCACGGTGGGGATGCCCATCTCGCGCGCCACCTCCGCCGCGGCCCACGAGCCGACGTCGGCCATCCGCAGGTGGAGGACGTCGACGGGAGCGGCCGCGCTGAGGGCGCGGCGCAGCCCTTGCCGGACGGGCCGGCGAAGAGGCCAGGTGTCCGCGGCGGGCCGCACCGGTCCGGGCAGGGGAACACCGAGGTAGTGGTGGCCCGGGGACAGCGGGTCCTCGGGCCTCCGCTCGTCGTCGTCGTGGCGGCGCGAGAGAGTCAGCACCCGCGCGATCCGGGGGTCGTCGACGAGCGAGTCGCCCAACTGGACGAGCAAGGTCGCGATCCCACCGGTGTCGCCCTTCCCCGCGTGCAGCAGGCCCCCGTCGATGTCGGCGTGCAGGAACAGCTGGGCGACCGTCAGGCCAGACGGGTCGCGGTCGCGGAGAGGCACCGCGGGAAGGGCTGCGGCGTCATCGACGTCGGGACCGACGAGCCCCCAGGCCTCGAGAGTCGCCTCGGCGAGCATGCCGACGAAGCCGCCCTCCTCGGTCGTCAGTCGCAGGGCGGCGAAGGCCTCCGGCAACACCGGGCAGCGGCACAGGGCCCACACGGCGTGCTCCCGGAGGTACGGCACGGGAGAGGTCAGCAGCGGCACCACGAGCGCAGCCGCCACGGCTGCTCCCCCGGCTGCCGCCGCGTGCACCGCGACGATGGCCGTCAGCTGGTCGGTGTCGTCGTCGATGGCGTCGCGCAGCGCGTAGATCGCGGCGTCACCGTCGACGCGGACGACGTCCACGAGCGGATCGATGAGGTCGATCGCCTCGAGGAATGAGGATGCGTACCGGACCGCGTCGAGCCTCGCCCGGGTCGGCGCCGGAAGGGTGGAGGTCACGCCCGCATGGTAAGCAGAAACCTTGGACAAACCCTAGACGTTCGCGGTGCGCATGCCGTCGGCGAGACTCTTGGCCTCCTCGCAGCTCCGGCGATGAGGACGTGACCCGGATGAGGAGGTAGCCCGATCGGCCGGGTGGACCCGCGAGGCGTCGCTCTCGGCGAGGCCACTCCCCGTCAGAAGCACCTCGGCGAACGGCGCGCGGATCTGCTCGCGTCGTCCTTGAACGTGCAGGCGTCATGGACGCCGACGGTGCACCCCGGGGTCGAAATTCCCGAACCGATTGACCCATAAGCCCACGAGCCCGACCCCACCGCTCTCTTCGCGAACCAGATCATCGAAGTAGTTCCAGAACAGCACGGCCCGTTTGTCGTGGTCTACGAGGTCGTGGAGCAGGAGGTGATCGACGTGATCGCCCTTGTGTGGGCTGAGCCGGCCCCGGTCGCGGACTCGCCCGCTTGCGGCGGTAAGACTGTGAGGATCGCCAGCGCAGCCTGAAGGTGCTGGGCTGTGGTTGGTGACCGCGAGTGTGACCCCCGGAAAGACTGGCTTTGTGCCTTGTTGCGACCTGTCCGCTCGTGGTCACCGGCCCCGGCCCGGTTGGAGGAACTGGCCTGATCAGGAGCTTGACCACCTGGCGTTAGCGGCGCCGGATGTGTCTCATCACAGTCCTGCCGAGCCTTCGTCCCGGACCGGAACCACGTCCCGTCCGGCGAAGGAGAGAACGCATGAACAGTCTGACCGATCTGCGCGAGGTGGTCGATGTCG
>NZ_RCZM01000013.1 GCF_006438965.1 Pedococcus bigeumensis | reverse complement strand
AGGCGCCGTTGGTCAAGGCAATCCGCCCGTTGGCGCCGACTTTAGCGATGACCAGGTTGGGGATGGTCTGACCAGCCGCGAAGTTCAGGTTCGACGCGGTGGGCATGGTCGACCCGTCGGGGTAGACGGTGAGGAACCCGGCACTCTTGGCGGCGGTGACGGTCACGTTGACCACAACCGCGGACACCCCTGACGCGGGGACACCGCCCCTGCCGGCGACCTGCAAATGCACGGTGCCGTGCGCGGCCACGGGGCCGGTGCCACCGAGATTGGTGCGAGTGTCCAGGACCCGCGCCGGGTTCAGAGGGGTATACGCGCCCGGGGCCGAGGGGGTGCCGGCCAAGTAGTAGCCGGCGATGTCGGCGATGACCTGAACGGTGCCGGAGGCGCCGTTGGTCAAGGCAATCCGCCCGTTGGCGCCGACTTTAGCGATGACCAGGTTGGGGATGGTCTGACCAGCCGCGAAGTTCAGGTTCGACGCGGTGGGCATGGTCGACCCGTCGGGGTAGACGGTGAGGAACCCGGCACTCTTGGCGGCGGTGACGGTCACGTTGACCACAACCGCGGACACCCCTGACGCGGGGACACCGCCCCTGCCGGCGACCTGCAAATGCACGGTGCCGTGCGCGGCCACGGGGCCG
>NZ_RCZM01000012.1 GCF_006438965.1 Pedococcus bigeumensis | reverse complement strand
TCATACGTCGCCGCCACCGGTCCGGGAAGGTCTTGAACCCACCGCAAAACCACCTGGTGATCCGGCGTCAGCCGGGCCTTGAACACCTCACCAGTCACACCATCGATCGCCGCAGCGACGACCGATCGTGCGTGCACATCCAGTCCCACACTCGTACGCTCAGAGAACACCGGGGCCTCCCACACATGTCGGATAGGCCGAGCAGGCAGCCCCTACTCGGTAACCCACGAATCTGTGTGAGTGAGGCCCCGGCCCGCAACCACCCAGCCAGCCCGAGCAGTCACTCCATACCGTCTAGTCGGCTGATCTAAGGGACCCTTATACCGATGACCCACACGGCCCGGTGAGCGGCTCGACTACTTCTCAGTGATCGTGATCTTCGGATCTCCCACGTGCCACTTGTCGCTGGGTTTCATCACGAAACCCTCAATGAAAACGGTTCCCCTCCCTACGCGGCTAGCCTCAAATGTGAAATGCAAGGCTCTGGCCAACGCCGTTGAGCGGGCGCGCGGACAGATCGGGATCTCCTCGGTAACGTCACCGCCATGTCGGTCTGCGAGGTGTGTGTCAGCGACTTGCTCTACTGCGACCGGCACGACNGCTGATCTAAGGGACCCTTATACCGATGACCCACACGGCCCGGTGAGCGGCTCGACTACTTCTCAGTGATCGTGATCTTCGGATCTCCCACGTGCCACTTGTCGCTGGGTTTCATCACGAAACCCTCAATGAAAACGGTTCCCCTCCCTACGCGGCTAGCCTCAAATGTGAAATGCAAGGCTCTGGCCAACGCCGTTGAGCGGGCGCGCGGACAGATCGGGATCTCCTCGGTAACGTCACCGCCATGTCGGTCTGCGAGGTGTGTGTCAGCGACTTGCTCTACTGCGACCGGCACGACGCCTACTTGTGTCCGGTGTGCGACCGCTGGCAGGAGGGCGCCTGCACCGATCCTGAGTGCACTTATTGCCCTGGTCGCCCGGATAGGCCAAGCCTGTGCGAGCACCCAGACCGGCACGACAAGACCCACGACTGAACATCCGCACATGCCGCCGAGCGGGCGTTATGGTCCGAACATGGGCAACGTCGCGGGACGAGTGGGGGCGACACTGCGAGCGTCTGTAGTTGCCCTGAAGCGCGCTGTCGGTTTCGACCCTGACGTGGCCGACTGGTGGATCGAGACGGTCGAGATCGGGACCGTTGCCGTGGGTGACCGCATTGAGGAGACGTTCTGGGCGATGGGAAGCGCTGCTCCTACAACGGGGACTGTGGTCCAAGTGGACCGGGATGGGGATGACGTGGTCCTCNGACCGGCACGACAAGACCCACGACTGAACATCCGCACATGCCGCCGAGCGGGCGTTATGGTCCGAACATGGGCAACGTCGCGGGACGAGTGGGGGCGACACTGCGAGCGTCTGTAGTTGCCCTGAAGCGCGCTGTCGGTTTCGACCCTGACGTGGCCGACTGGTGGATCGAGACGGTCGAGATCGGGACCGTTGCCGTGGGTGACCGCATTGAGGAGACGTTCTGGGCGATGGGAAGCGCTGCTCCTACAACGGGGACTGTGGTCCAAGTGGACCGGGATGGGGATGACGTGGTCCTCATGGTCGCCCTCGACTCGACGCTGCCAAGGCTGTCGGGAGCCGTCAAGGAGATCGAGGTGAGGCGTCCAGCGGAGCAGTGGGTCAAGCGACTAAGGCGCCGACATGCCGCGACCTGACGTCCGCTCATGCCGCGAGCAGCGCTGACAGGGCCGCTGAGCGGGACTACCGGACAGCTCGGGATTCCCTCGGTACCGTGACCGCCATGTCGGTCTGCGAGGTGTGCGTCAGCGACTTGCTCTACTGCGACCGGCACGACGCCTACTTGTGTCCCCTGTGCGACCGCTGGCAGGAGAGCGCCTGCACCGATCCTGAGTGCACCTATTGCCTTGGTCGCCCGGATAGGCCAAGCCTGTGCGAGCACCCAGACCGGCACCACAAGACCCACGACTGAACATCCGCACATGCCGCGGAGAGTTCGATCGGTACTGCCGATGTGTGCGAGCTAGTCGTCAGAGAGGATCGGTGAAGGCGACAGGCTTGCCGGCCGCCTGGGCGTAGGCGATCTCCCTCCGCGTCGACTCTCCGACGTATCCACCCGGATTGACGATCAAGACCCGGTCGGCCAGTTCGATCTTGCGCAGGTGAAGAGCGTCCAGGACGGCCTTCTGCTCGGGAGTGGGCGTCTCGTCCGCCTCGCTGGGGGCGACAACGACGACTCCTGCAAAGGTCAGTTCCCGGTTCGCCGCGCGCATCTCGGTCATGAACCTGGCCGACCCACAGATGCAGACGATTTCAGGACGATCGCTCACGACCCGACCTTAGCAACGCACTCATTTGCCGCTGTCCGGTCGGTGCGACGCTCCTATGCTTCGTCAAGCAGCTGTGGGCGTGTTTTCAAGGAGCCGATAGAGGTCGCGGGCGACGTAGCGGGCTAGGCAGCGTTTGATCTCTCGGCCGGTCTTGCCTTCGGCAGTGCGGCGAGCGACGTAGTCGCGGGTGGCTGGCTGGTACTGGATCCGGCTCTGGACCACGGTGTGCAGTGCGTTGTTGAGCTGGCGGTCGCCGTAACGGTTGAGCCGATAGCGGGTGGTGACTTGGCCGCTGTTGGCCGGGATCGGTGCCACGCCGGCGAGCATCGCGAACGCCGCCTCGGAGTGGATACGGCCGGGGTGGGACCAGGCGCACAACACCGTCGCGGCCACGATCGGTCCGACGCCGAACTCCTCGAGCAGGTCAGGGCGCCAGCTGCNCGGCCGGTCTTGCCTTCGGCAGTGCGGCGAGCGACGTAGTCGCGGGTGGCTGGCTGGTACTGGATCCGGCTCTGGACCACGGTGTGCAGTGCGTTGTTGAGCTGGCGGTCGCCGTAACGGTTGAGCCGATAGCGGGTGGTGACTTGGCCGCTGTTGGCCGGGATCGGTGCCACGCCGGCGAGCATCGCGAACGCCGCCTCGGAGTGGATACGGCCGGGGTGGGACCAGGCGCACAACACCGTCGCGGCCACGATCGGTCCGACGCCGAACTCCTCGAGCAGGTCAGGGCGCCAGCTGCGGATGATGGCCACGATCGACTTCTGCAGCTCCCGTGCCTCCTTGAGCATCGCGTGCGCGCGACGAGCCAAGGTCCGCAGCGCCACCACGGTGCTGGTCGTCTCGGTGTCCCAGGAGGCGTGCACCCGCAGCTTCGCGGCGGTGTTGAGCATGGCGGCAAGCTTCTGACCGCGGAACCTGAGGCGAATGGGTTCGGGTGCTGCGATGACCAGGCCGAAGACCTGCTGCTGGGCCTCGGTGGAGGCATTGATCGCGGAGCGGCGAGCAGCCAAAAGCACTGACAGGGCTTGGCGTTCGCCCCCGGCGCGAGGTGTTCCCAACCGCGGTCGGGCCATCGCCTCACGTGCGGCTCGGATCGCATCGAGCGGATCGGTCTTCGCGCCGTTGCGACGCGCAGCCCGCTTCGGACGATCCAACTCGATGACGATCTCCGATGACTCCAGCAGGTGACGRCTCAGACCGGCGCCGTGGCCGCCGGTCCCTTCGATCGCCCAAGCCCGCAGCATCGGGTGGTTGTTGGCGAACTCCACCAGCTCGGCATAGCCCTGGGCTGTCGCCTCGACGGTGATCTCGTCGAGGACACCACCAGTSGCAGCATCGACCACGGCCGCGGAGTGGGTATGGACGTGGGTGTCGACGCCAATGACGACATCGACCACCTCGCGCAGATCGGTCAGACTGTTCATGCGTTCTCTCCTTCGCCGGACGGGACGTGGTTCCGGTCCGGGACGAAGGCTCGGCAGGACTGTGATGAGACACATCCGGCGCCGCTAACGCCAGGTGGTCAAGCTCCTGATCAGGCCAGTTCCTCCAACCGGGCCGGGGCCGGTGACCACGAGCGGACAGGTCGCAACAAGGCACAAAGCCAGTCTTTCCGGGGGTCACACTC
>NZ_RCZM01000011.1 GCF_006438965.1 Pedococcus bigeumensis | reverse complement strand
TAGCGGCGTTGTTCGGCCCATTCGTCGTGCTGTTCGGCCAGGACGGCGCCGACCAGGCGGATGGTGGCCTCGCGGTTGGGGAAGATGCCGACAACGTCGGTGCGGCGGCGAATCTCGCGGTTGAGGCGTTCGTTGGGGTTGTTGGACCAGATCTGGCGCCAGAGCTCTTTGGGGAAGGCGGTGAACGCCAAGATGTCCTCGCGGGCGGTCTCGAGGTGCTCGGCCACGGTCGGCAGCTTGCCGGCCAGGGCGTCGATGATCCGCTCGAACTGAGCGTGCACGCTCTCGGCGTTGGGCTGGTCATACACCGAGTGCAGCAGCGCCTTGACCCATGGCCAGGAGCTCTTGGGCGTGGCGGACATCAGGTTCGCGGCGTAGTGGGTCCGGCAGCGCTGCCACGACGCGACCGGCAGGGTCGCCCCGATGGCGTCGACCAAGCCGGCGTGAGCGTCGCTGGTGACCAGGGCGACTCCGGCCAGGCCGCGGGCGACAAGGTCGCGGAAGAACGACAGCCACCCGGCACCCGATTCGGTTGTGGCGGTGTGGATCCCGAGGACCTCGCGGTAGCCGTCGGCGTTGACACCGGTGGCGACCATGACCGCGATCTTGACCACCCGTCCGCCCTCGCGGACCTTCATCGTCAGGGCGTCGGCGGCCACGAACGTGTACGGGCCCTCGACCAGGGGCCGGGTGCGGAACGCGGCGACCTGCTCGTCGAGGTCCTTGGCCATCACCGACACCTGCGACTTGGACGTCGATTGGTTCTTTCCGGATCCCGGGAGCCGTACTCGGCGCCGCACACGTTGTCGGCCTGCGCGGACAACAGCGCATTAACGAACGTGCCGAGCAGCTCACGCATCAGATCGGGGCTGGCCTGGGCCAGCTGTTCGTGCAGGAACTGCTCGGGGTCGATAATGGGGGTCGCGGTCATCGTGGTGCCCTTCTTCGAGTCGGTTGTGAGAGATCACTCGAAGGATCACGCGGTGACCGCGCCTGCGTCAGCAGGACACGCTCACCGCCTCGTCGTACACCACTCTGCTGGACTCAACTACAAGGGGTGTGGGGTGAGCGGGCTACGGCCAACGCACTTCGGGCGCTTGAACGAGAAGGCTGGGTGGTTCTGCACGACCTTCCAGCAGGCCGAGGAAACGTCGATCACATTGCCATCGGGCCGGGAGGAGTCTTCCTGCTCGACTCGAAGCGGCTGGGTGGCTCGGCCTCGGTCGATGACGGGATTTTGACGGTGGAACGCTTCGGTGACTCCGACCTCACTTACACCCACCCTGGTCCGGGTCACTAGCTGGGACTCGCTCGTGAGACGCATGACCGAGTGAAGGCGGCCACTCGGATCAATCAGTGGGTGACGCCGGTCATGGTGATGTGGGGCGACTTTCCACAGCGCCTGGTGGATGGACGATGTGTCTACCTCCATGGTGAGGAATTGGTCGGCTGGCTTGCCTCTCAACCCCAGCGCGTCGCAGCGAATCGGGTCGGGCAGCTGGTTGAGGCGGTCCGCGGCGCTTGGCAGTCTGTGCCGGCTACAGTCGTCAGCCCCAAGCGATGGGAAGACGGCACCTCGTGAGGACAGGGCGCCGTTGCAAGCCGCTGCGCATCGGATGAGTCCCTGGCGAGCGTCCCTAGGGGCGCAGGTACGCCTGTACAACGAACGCGGTCCGGACGTGGCATCATTCGAGCGGCGGCAACCGTGAGGGGAATCATGCCACGTATTCCAATAGCCGCACTGGCTCGGGAACTGAACCTACCGATCGCTACGCTGTTGACCCAGCTCGTCATGATGGGTCTCGAAGCCAGGACGGCTAGGTCGAGCTTGGACACCGACACCGCCGAGCGGGTAAAAGCTGAAATTGGTTCGGGCGGGGTGGGCCAGCAACCTGGTCTGAAGGCCGTCCCGACTCATACCGAACGCGACGTACAAGTTCTCTCAGGCGTCCGCGTTTCCCGCCTACCATCGAAGATCCCGGCAGCACCGCATCGAAGGCGTGTGATAGCGGTGGCCTCGCCGAACTTTGGGGAGTTGCGGACCGCGGATGAACAACAGTCAGTCGCGTTGATCATCCCGCCCACGCGACCACCTTCTAGTGAGCTAGACCTATCCCTGTACCGTCGAGGGCTGCTCGAACCGGGGATGGTCCTGATTCAAAGCCCATTGGACAACACTCGGTACCAGCCGCTCGACGATGCCGCGGAGTCGTTCGCCCTTGACAAGTTGCTCCTCTATGACCGCGTTGCAGGCCTGTTGGGCGCAACGAAGTTCTCAGTGGAGGAACTGCTTGTTCAGTCGGATGCAGGCAGTTTGTCCGTGCGTGGCGGGGCGAAGGCTCCGATCGGTCAGGCGAAGGGCCATTTCGACAAGTCTCAGAGCGACAAGTTTCAGCGTTTCATGGAAGTTGGTTCGACAAACGCGGCAGGACCTCCGGACGTTGAGGCTGCGCAGCGCTTGGTCGATGATGCCGGACTGGCGTCGGAACCTACTCTGAGCCACCTGATCGCCGTTGTGCGCGACGGTGTGCGTAAGAAGACCCAGACTCTCCGCCTCAATCTGACGAGGGAAGTTAGTCGAACCTTGGATCTCGGCGCTGAAGTGAGCAACCAAATCAAGATCGGTGGCTCCGGCGGAGTAGAACGTCGACATGACCAGGTCAATGACGTCCAGATTCTGCTAAGGGTTGAGTTCTGAGTGTTCCCGATGGCGGCCGCCGATTGGGAGGATGGTCCTCGCGGCTGCCGCACCCCAGGGAACTAGGAGCGAGCGGGACGCCGGGCAGTCCTTACTTGGACCATGACCACGCGTCCGCGCCGGTGCCCGCCGGGGACTCGTGGGCGTCACGGCACGGTATGCGATTCCCTGGCGCAGGTAGACCACCGCTTCCTACCATGGAGACGCTACTTGTGGTCCGCCCGCGGTCCGTCCGGTCGACCGCAGCGCATCCCCTACTTGCAAGATCAGCTGGGTGCGGTCGTTATGAGTCGGCCTCTCCTGAGATGCGTTTGCCAGCCAACACTGAGGGTGCTTGTTGGGCGGGGACGGCGGCAGTGCTTCGCTGCACGATGCTCGCAAGACTCACACATGTTCGTGTCGTCGAGCGCGCCTGACGGCTAGAAGTCGAACTTGACCCCCTTGGTCCCCAAAAGTCCGGTCGTTCGATCGGCTGAGCCAATACAGTGCAGAGGAAATCGCGAGCAGGGGAGAACATTGTGGCGTCACCAGAACAGTTCATCGTCGACAACACCGACGAGGACTGGAAGGCGCTTCAGTATGTCCGCGAATGGTGCGACATCAGCTCAGCGATCGACATCGCCACGGGCCACTTCGAGATCGGCGCCTTCCTCGCGCTGGACGGCGCGTGGCAGAAAGTCGACAAGATCCGTCTCCTCATCGGTGGCGAGACGAGCCGGACCACGGCCGATGCCATTGCCGCCGCGCTCGACACCTCAATCCTCGTCGAGCGTCAGACCGGCGATGCCTTCCTCACCGGCGTTGAGGCGGTCGTCGACGGCGTCCGCACCGGCAAGATCGAGATCCGCGTCTACAAACTGAAGAAGTTCCACGCCAAGGCCTACATCACCCACAGCAAGTTGAAGGTGGTCGGCTCTGCGGCCCTCGTCGGCTCGTCAAACTTCACGCGACCCGGCCTGACGCAGAACGTTGAGCTCAACGTGAGGTTCCAAGGCCCCGAGGTCGCGGATCTTCAGGAGTGGTACGAGCAGCACTGGGACGAAGCCACTCCGGTCGACCCGGAGCTGCTTGCGGTGCTAGAGCACAACGTCCGCGAGTTCACGCCGTTCGAGGTTTATGCCAAGGCGCTGCACGCGCTCACCGCGAACGTCGATCCCACCGACAAGACGTGGGAGGAGTCCGAATCTGTCATCTACCCCCTGCTCGCGCCCTACCAACAGGAGGGGTTTCACTCTCTGATCGAGATGTCACGGCGGTGGAACGGCGGCCTCCTCACCGACGGCGTCGGCCTCGGCAAGACGTTTGTGGGTCTGATGCTGACCGAATACTTCGCGGTGCGTCACCGCAGGAACGTCCTCATCATGGCCACCAAGACCGGTCAGGACGCCGTGTGGAACCCCGAGCTCAAGGATCGGTTACCCGAGCTGTTTGGCCAGTTCTCCAATGTTCTGGTGCGTGCGCACACAGACCTGACCACCCAGAAGGGTGCCGATGAGATCGAGCACCTGGCCAAGCGGGCCGACATCATCATCATCGACGAGGCGCACAACTTCCGGAACCACGGCAAGAACCCCACTGAGGAGAACCCGTGGGGATCTCGATGGTGGCGGATGCACGAGATTTGCAAGGGCAAGACCGTCTTCCTGCTCACGGCAACGCCGATCAACAACTCGCTCTTCGACCTCGTCCACCAGGCCGAGCTCTTCACCGGCGTGGACGCCGACAGCCACTTCCCGAGCATCGGCATCAACAGCCTGCGCAAGTACGTCGTCAGCCTGGAGAAGCCGTTCAAGGCGGCCGTCCCCGACGCCACCGTGATCGCTGACCTGATGGCCAAGGACAAGCTGTTCCAGTCAGTCATCCACCAGAACAGCCGCAAGTACGCTGTGGAGAGCGCCAAGGTGGCCGGCGGCGCCGAGGTCGTCTTCCCTGAGACCCAGGTCCCTCGCGTCGTGCCGTACGACTTCGGCACCCTCTACTCTCCGCTGTTCACGGAGTTGCAGAATGCCTTCAGTCGCGCCACTCCGTTGTTTGTGCTGCCGATGTACTACCCGTTGGCCTTCTCGACCAACAAGGACATCGACACACGAGCTGAGAATCGGCAGCGTCAGGTGGTCGCCCTGATCCGCACCATCTTCCTCAAGCGGTTCGAGTCGAGCCTCGCCGCGTTCGCTGGCTCGTGCCTCGACTTAGCGGCCAAGGTGCTCAGCTGGCTCGACGTCAACACCAAGGTCGAAGCCGACCAGGAGGTCCGCCTTGCCGACTGGCGTGCGGTCAACGAGCCAACCCTCAAGGCGATCCACGATCGCTACCGCTCGACTCTGGAGGAGGTCTGGCACGAGGAGGACCTCACCGAGGAGGAGCTCAACGAGCTCGACTACAACCTCGTCGGCGGTGAATACAGGCTGCACGACATGATCGATGCCGCCTTCGAGGACCTCGACCAGCTTCAGCGCTTCATGGACCTGATCCTTGGTGGTGCTGGCGTGGACGACAAGTACCTGCGCCTCCGTGACCTCCTGATGGGCCAGCCGAAGGGCGCCAAGGAGAAGCTGGACAAGGACGTCTTCACCCCGGAGTTCCGCAAGGAGCCGGTCATCGTCTTCACCGAGTTCGCCGACACGGCCCGATATCTGGAAGAACGACTCGCGAAGGACGGTCTCGCCGACGTCGACCGCATCGACGGCACGCGCGGCAACGACCGCTACGCGATGATCAAGCGGTTCGCCCCCTTCTACAACAAGGTCTCGGCGGCGGACCGCAAAAAGCTAGCCCCGCTCCGTGTCCTGGTCTCCACCGACGTGCTTAGCGAGGGGGTGAACCTTCAGGACGGCACCCTTCTCGTCAACTACGACATCCACTGGAACCCGGTCCGCCTGATGCAGCGCATCGGTCGTGTCGACCGCCGCATGAACCCGCAGATCGAGAAGGAACTCGTCAAGGAGAAGCCGTCGGCGAAGAAGTCGCGTGGCCACATCCAGATCCGCAACTTCTTGCCGCCTGCTGATATCGAGGCCCTGCTCACCCTCTACAGCCGCGTCCAGAGCAAGACGCTCATGATCTCCAGCACGCTCGGGATCCCGGGTGGAAAGCTCATCGACGAGTCCGACATGTACGACGACGTGAAGGTTTTCCAGGCGTTCAAGGACGAGTACAACGGCGACATCGCTCCCATCGAGGAGCTCCGCCTCAAGTGGCTCAACCTGGTGAAGGAGAACCCTGAACTGGATGAGTTCGTCGCTCGACTCCCGGATGGGATCTCCACCGCCAAGGACGGCGAGCCGTCTGGTGTCTTCATCTGCCGTCGCGTTCCGGTCCACACCAAGGCCGCTGACAACGACGCCGAAGCCGAGTGGAGGATCGAACCAGGCGAGATCGAGTGGTCGCTCCGCACGGCCGATGGGGTCGAGCGCGCGGTGCAGGCGGTCGACGGCGCGATCACCGCCGACACGAGCACGCCCGCCCTGGCGTTCAGCGACCGCTCGAAGCTCCACGCATCGCTTCGCGAGTTCGAGCGAGACGAGACCAAGCGGCTCCGCAAGGAGACCCAACTGCCGATGGATGCCCCGACGCCGAAGACGATTTGCTGGATGGAAGTGCGATGAGCGCGAACGAAGACCGCCTCCGCCAACTCCTCAAGGCGGCCCCGCAGTCGACCGACCACCTGCTCACGTTGCTGCTGGACGGGCTGGATTGGCCCATCCCCGACGGCCTCACGTGGGACGACCTGCAGCTCGAATGGGAGCCAGAGGAACTGCACCTCGACCCGGAGAAGGTCGCCAAGGTCAAACACATCTCCCAGATCCCCCAACTCAAGAAGGACCAGGACTTCGGAGTCTGGGTGCTGGAGTTCGACGGCGGACGCCTCCCCGTCGGAGCCATCCGCCGCCTGGTGCAGCGCCTCGTCAAGAACGAGCGTGCTCGCAAGGGCAGAGGCACCCACGCCCAGTGGGCGCTCCCCGACCTGCTCTTCTTCTGCCTGTCGCAAGGTCAGGAACACCTCCTGCACGTCGTCAACTTCCGCGAGATGGACGGCAAGCGGATCCTCAACGTCCTGTCGTGGAGCAGCGAGCCCACGTCAGCCCGTCTCGATCTGTTGATTCGCCGCGGTGTCCCCGACCTGTTTTGGGGGTCGCCCGACGGACCGAAGATCGTGCTCAGCCCGGAATTCGGCCATGGATTCCGGGGCTACCGCGAGGGCATCAAGTCCGCCAAGACATTGTCGGCCCGTATGGCCGAGGTCGCCCAGGACGTCCGCGACGAGGTCCGGGCGCTCTACGAGGTAGAGACCGAAGGCGGTCCGATCCGAGAACTGTTCAACGATGTTCGGGAGCAACTGCTCGGTAATCTCACCCCCGAGCGGTTTGCCGACGTCTACGCCCAGACGATGGTCTATGGCCTGCTCACCGCGCGCATCGCACACCCCGAAGAATTCAAGGCCGACCAGTCCGTCGCAGCGTTGACCTTCGACAACGAGTTCCTCGATGCGATCTACTCGCGCTTCCGCGACGACTCCGACGGCGTCATCGACGTCGACGAGCTCGGCCTCAACGAGCTGGCCGAGCAGCTTGCCATAACCGATGTCGACGAGCTCCTGGCCGACTTCGGCGCCGACAACCAGCGCGACGACCCGGTCGTCTACTTCTACGAAGAGTTCCTCGCACAGTACGACCCCGAGCAACGCAAGAACCTCGGCGCGTTCTACACACCCCTGCCCGTTGTGCGCTGCATCGTCAAGATTGTCGACGATGCCTTGAAGTCCTTCGGGCTTCCGCTCGGTGTCGCCGACTCGACGACCTGGGCCGAGTACATCGCAGCCCACCCCGGGATTGAGATCCCCAACCGCTCAAAACCCGAAGATGCCGTCGTGTCAATGTTCGACCCCGCCAACGGGACCGGCACCTTCCTCGTCGAGTGGCTGCGCCAAGCGAGACGGAATGACAAGAAGGACGGCGAGGCTGCCGCGCTTGCCCACGCCTCGGCGTGTGAGATCTCGCTCGCGTCCTACGCCGTGAGCCACCTCAAGGTGTCACTCGACATCTCCGATGACCTACGCGAGACGGTGCGGCTACCGATCTACCTCGGCGACACTCTCGGCTCCAAGCACCCTCACGTCATCGAGGCGCTCGCGGACCCCATCAGCATTGAGGGCGCGCATGCCGACGAGGTCAAATACGACTGGAACCACAACGTTCCTGATCGGCAACCCGCCTTATGACCGCGATGCAAGTGCCCAAGGCGGGTTCGTACTCGACCGAACAGAGAACGGGCGCTCGCTGTTTGACGACATCCTTGACGACGCGAAGCAGAACGTGATCTTCAGCCACACGAAGAGCCTCAACGACCTCTACGTGTACTTCTGGCGCTGGGCGATCTGGAAAGTTTTCGAGGTGAACACTGGCCCTGCGGTCGTATCAATGATCACCTCGTCCTCATGGCTTACCGGCGCCGGCTTCCTTGGGCTTCGGCGGCTGGTGCGCGAGGTTGCAGACCAGATCACCATCATCGACCTGGGTGGGGCCGGTCGCGGGGCCCGTAAGGAGGAGAACGTCTTCGACATCCAGACTCCCGTCGCGATCGTGACCTTGACTCGCAAGGGGGGCTCGGATCGCTCTGTCCCTGCAGCAGCTCGATACCTCAGGGTCAGCGGTTCGCGCCAAGAGAAGCTGTCTGCTCTGCAGGAGCAGGCCGCTGGTACGGCTCAAGCAACATGGACGCCCCTCCACTCCGACTGGTACGCACCTCTCAGCCCCCCTGCAGGGGACGAGGATTGGCAGACATATGTCGCTGTCGCCGACCTTCTCCCGTGGCAGCAGCCGGGTTGCAGCTGGGGACGGACCTTCCCCATCGCGCCCCAGGCGGAAGTCCTTGAAGAGCGCTGGAGGCGCTTCGTCTCGACCGCTGACGTGAAGGATCGCGAGGGCCTCTACGCCGCCGCCAACTCTGGGAGGAACGTCCACACCAAAGTTGGCGGACAGATCCCTTTGGCAAACGAGCCCACAGGAGCCTCGGGGCTTCCGCTCGTCCGGTATGGATACCGTTCATTCGACCGACAATGGGCATTCTCAGACCCCCGATTCGCAACACTCGAGCGGCCGTCGCTCTGGTGGTCAGTCAGCCCGAAACAGGTCTTCCTAACCTCGATGATGACGAATCCCTTGGGCCATGGACCTGCGGCAACCGTCACAGCATTCGTTCCTGACTTCCACCACTTCTGCGGACGAGGCGGGAAGGACGTCATCGCGCTTTACCGAGACGCCGCGGGCACCCCGAACGTCGATCCCGCGGCCCTGAGGCTCCTAGGCAACAAGCTCGGCTTAACGATCACGGTCGAGCAGCTCTTCGCCTACACGTTCGGGGTACTCGCCGGCGCTGACTACACCGAGCGCTTCCATGAGGCGTTGGAGACGCCGGGACCTCGCGTGCCCCTGACCGCAGACCCCGAGCTCTTCCGCCGCATGGTGGCCCACGGGGAGGAGCTCATCTGGCTCCAGACTTTCGGCGAGCGTTTCCGTGAAGGCGAACTGCCCACCGCAGGCATCACATGGAACCCCAAGCCCTCCCGCCTCCCGGAAGCGAAGACGGATATCAAGTACGACTCCGCAACCGCGGCCCTCCGCGTGGCCGACGGAGTCCTGACCGGGGTGCCCGAGCAGGCTTGGGCGTTCGCAGTCAGCGGAATGGGGGTCATGCCGAAGTGGCTCGGCTACCGAATGGCGAAGCCAACCGGTAAGGCGGCATCAAGCAAGTCGTCACTCGACAAGATTCGCCCGACCACCTGGTCATCGGAGTGGAGCACGGAGCTTGTCGAGATCGTTGCCGCGATCAAGGAGACTGTTGCACTTGTTCCTGCCGGAATTGCTCTGCTGGACGAGATAGTCACCGGACCGCTCGTCGCCGCAGACGAGCTCCCGCCGGTACCCGACGCGCTGCGTCAGCCGCCGAAGGCAGCCAAGGTCGCTGCGGGGCAGGAGGGGTTCACCTTCGATGACGGCATGCTGCCAGGGACCCACGAAGGGGGCCTCTTCTGATGACCTTCAAGCCCAACCTCTCCGTCAAGGAGAGCCTTGACCACCTAGCCTCGCGCCTCGATTCGATCATCGCGGACCGTCTCGCGGCGAACCTTGGCGGTCACCCATGGACGGTTGTGCTGGAGATCCTCGACCAGAAGAAGGGCTTCACCAGCGGCTACAAGTACTGGGCCCACGACCTCCAAGCGCAGCTTCGCATGCTCACCGAGCGGCTCGGCGACTTCGGCTACCCGTTCGATGACCAACAGCGCACTGTGAGCACTATCGGCAACGAACTGCGCATCGTGCGCAAGCAGATGGCCCACATGTACGCATTCAATGTCGACGAGGCTTTCCGCGCCAGCGACTTCGCCGTCCGCTTGCTGGAACACTTCGGGGACGCCGATGGCCTAGAAGAAGCGAAGCGCATCCGCCGCGAAGCCCTCGCCGCCCTTGCGGCTCAAGAGGGCGTGACCGAGCATGTCGCAGCCGAGGCAATCTCGGCGCCGACATCGACCGTCGACCAGCCGCCCGCCCCCCCAACCGTCGAAGAGATCGAGTCCGTAACGCCTGACCCCGAGGTGCTCGTCAGAGAACCCAGCGTCATCGGCGATAAGCGCCTGGGGTTCGAGCCATGGACCGTCGTGCAGGTCGGCGGGATCGAGGTGCTCGACGAACTGCCGAAGAAGGTGGCGAAGGAGAAGGTGCGCGCCGTAGCAGTCGAGATCGCGACCTACGAAGGCCCGATCCATCTCGACCGCCTCACCGACAAGACGGCGCAGTCATTCGGTCTCCAGCGGGTCCGCTCCAACCGTGAGAAGAAGATCTCCTACCAGATCCAGCAAGCCGGGCTGTTCGTCGATGAGGACAAGTTTGTCTGGCCGCGAGAAATCGATCCGGCTGCCTGGGCCGAGTTCCGCCCCAACGACAGCACCGTCGACCGCCCCTTCGTCCTCGTCAGTACCGTCGAGATCGCCAATGCTGCCCGCTTCATCCAGACGAAGCACCCCGGCATCTCCGACGACGAGCTCGACGTCTCCGTCCTCCAGACGTTCGGCCGCAAGCGCCGAACCAAGCAACTCGCCGCTCACCTCGCCAAGGCGAAGGAGCTGATGTGAGCGTCCTCTACCGCGCCATCTGGACCGACGAAACTAGCAGCGCGAACCTCGATGACCTTCGCCATTGCGCTGCGGCCTGGGCGCAGGAAACCTCGGAGCCCGCACCGCTCGTGGAGGGGCAGACCGAGCTCGACATCTCCCAAGGTCGTCGCCGTCGCATCGACTACCACCCCCTCGCCACCGGGGCTTTCGAGCTCACGGCAAGCGACCAGAAGCTTAGCGGCGCAACGGTCTGGACGACCGTCATCCGCGCTGTCGCGGA
This sequence comes from Pedococcus bigeumensis, assembly GCF_006438965.1. Lineage (GTDB taxonomy): Bacteria > Actinomycetota > Actinomycetes > Actinomycetales > Dermatophilaceae > Pedococcus > Pedococcus bigeumensis_A. The sequence continues at coordinate 2,958 of NZ_RCZM01000011.1, read as the reverse complement.
TGACAAGGGCGTCCACACCCTCGTCGAGAATCAAATGGAGTCCGACGACTTCACTCTCCGCGTCTCAGTCGGGCGCCCGAAGGTCGTACACGAGTTGTTGGGGTTGTCTAGGAGGCCAATGCTCGGGACCAGCTCCCTCCTCACCGAGCCCCAAGCCATCCCGGCGGCTGGCATCGACCTTCTCACCGATCTCTTGGCAGCGCCCGGCCGGACCCTGCCCGTGATTGTGTGCTCCGAACCGGGCGGCGACCACGACGGCTCTTGGCTGACCTGGGCCAGCAGGATTGCCTCGCGCTCGGAAGGTGTGGCCGCCGTGGTCACTCTCGACTATGACGCCGTCACCGCATTTAAGGAACTCCTGGGCGATCTCGCCATCTGGGGCGGCGGCATTCGAGTCTACGCACCGATCTCGGTTAGCCCCTACTCCGATGGCTGGCGCCACCGCTACTACCTGCGGGCTCGCTTGCAAGAGGGGAACCAGGCAACTATCGACCGGATCGTCTACTCAGTAGCGCAGTTGTCGGCTCGTCGGCGCGTTCCCGAAGTGTTCGCCGTCTTCTCAGAGCGGACCGGGCTACCGGCCGACGCCCTCGACGGAATGATCCCTACGGCCGAGATGGAAGCCGCGCGTGAGGAATGGGAGTTCGACCGTGACCTGGCGGTCGCTGAGCACAGCGAACTTGAGAAGGAGCTCGCCAGAGCCACTGGACACCTTGCGCGGCTGAAGGATGAACTCCTCTCAAGAGGTTTGGGCGAGATCCTCTGGGGGACTCGGCACGAAGTCGCCGCAGTCATTCCCGACGAAGTCCAAGACACATCGGAGGCAGTTCTGGCCGCGCGGACGTATCTCTCGCAGTGGCTCAGCATCCCGGATTCTGCCCCACAAGAACTCGATGACATCGACACCGCCCCCAACTCGTTCGCGTGGGGCAACACCACCTGGCGTGGGTTGCGTGCGCTCGCCGCCTACGCCGAAGATCGGGCTAACGGCTGGGACAAGGGCGGATTCTGGGAGTGGTGCGCCGAAGGTCCGCTTCTCGGGTGGCCGGCAACGACCAAGAAGCTCGCGATGAGCGAGAGCGAGACCGTCCAGAACAGCTACAAGCTCCGCCGGACGCGGGTCTTCAAGGTCGGCACTACGATCGATCCCTCCGGCGTGATCACGATGCTCGCACATTTGAAGATATCCGAGGGTGGGGGCAATCTCGCCCCGCGTGTGTACTTCCACGACGACACCAAGGGTCTGACCGGGAAGGTCCACGTTGGGCTCGTCGGCCCCCACTACCTCGTCCCGAACAAGTCGACGAACTGACGGTGCGCCGCCGATGACCCCGAGTACGACCTTCACCTGCGGCGGGACCGAGGCCGCGTAAGCCGGCAATCGCGGCCCTGTCTGCGACCGCTGATGCCAACTCCGTTGGTGAGGAACGTCTTCTCGCCGTAGGCGCCCCAGCTCCGCCTACGGGTGGGCCCGGCTGCGGACCGCGCAGGAACTCGTTTCGCCCTCATAGCTGACGTGTAGGCGGGTCGTGGCGTGCCTCATGCACGGCCGCTCCCTCCCATTCCATCCGACGCGCCCAGGTGGAAGCTCTTTCTGCTTCTCGCACGGTTGTCGCCGAGGTTTCGGCGCCGCTCGTAATGATGACCGCTCGGAGCACGTCGATCGGCTCGACCGCCACCGCCCCGCCGTGGCCGGTGGCGGCGTCTGGCTCGTTCGCTGTGTCGACGTAGAGGTGGTTAGTTTCTCGTCCTCGGGTGGCCATCACGTAAAGCGGCTCGCGCTGCGTCGCGGCGCTGACGTACGCATGAGCGGTGTCGACGGTGCGGCCTTGGGCGCGGTGTGCGGTGGTGGCATAGCCGAGCTCGACGTGCTCGGAAACATAGTCCGCGGGCAGAGTCGCGAACGGGCCTCCCCTCGGTCTCTTAACCTGCACGCTGCCGTCGTCCCTGATCCCGTGCACGATCCAGTCGTCGCCGTTTTTGACCCACCCACGCCCCGAGGCCAGCGCGCGCTGGTTGAGGCGGGTGACGACGACATCGCCTACCGCGATGATTGTGCCGTCCGCCAGTTGAATTCCGTCGTGGACGACGTTGCCGGTGGCAACACGGTGCATTCGGGCGCGGGCGTTGAGGTCGGCCACCGTCGCTATGTCAGCGGCAAGCATGAGCGAGGTCCGCCCGGCGGTGGTGTCGGTGCGCCACGCATCGAAGATCAGGTCGAGCATGTCCTCCCGGCCCCCAGATTCGACCCGGCCGTGCTGGACGTAGCTGTCGACGACGTCGAGGTTGCCGGCGCGTAGCTGGAAGGTGGCTCGGCGCTCCCACTCGTGGCGAAACCGGTGAATCTCGTGCAGGGTCGGGGCGTCGGGGCCTCGGTCGTCGGCGATGAGCTTGAACGCGCCCCCAGCTTGGACGGCTGACAGCTGGGCCCAGTCGCCGACGAGCAGGACTTTCGCACCGACTTGGCGGGCCTGCATGGTGATGTGGTCGAGGTCCTTGGTGGCGGCCATTGAGGGTCAAGTCCCGGGGCGTGGTGTACGTCGGTGATCCTGTGATCGGGTCAGGCGCTGAGGGCGCCGATGAGGGTGTGGGTGTCCTCCTTGGGGTCGGTGTCGGCGGTTAGGACGTCTCGTGATCGGGCCAGGGCCTCGAGTCCGATGTAGCGGCGTTGTTCGGCCCATTCGTCGTGCTGTTCGGCCAGGACGGCGCCGACCAGGCGGATGGTGGCCTCGCGGTTGGGGAAGATGCCGACAACGTCGGTGCGGCGGCGAATCTCGCGGTTGAGGCGTTCGTTGGGGTTGTTGGACCAGATCTGGCGCCAGAGCTCTTTGGGGAAGGCGGTGAACGCCAAGATGTCCTCGCGGGCGGTCTCGAGGTGCTCGGCCACGGTCGGCAGCTTGCCGGCCAGGGCGTCGATGATCCGCTCGAACTGAGCGTGCACGCTCTCGGCGTTGGGCT
>NZ_RCZM01000010.1 GCF_006438965.1 Pedococcus bigeumensis | reverse complement strand
GCGGCGGCGAGGAACGTTCCCGGACGCTGTCGGGCGAACTGCTTCACCTCGGAGACGAGCGATCCGGGGTCGCGCTGGTCGAGCCAGCTCGCGACATCGCCCATCCGCTGCGAGGCCTGGTGGGCCAGGTCGCTGGCAACGCCCTGCTGCTCGGAGCCGCGCGCCATGCCCGACAGCTCCTGGCTGAGTGACCGCAACCCCTCGGCGACCTTCGTCTGCTGCTGGGCGCTCTGGTCCAGCAGCTGGCTGCGCGTCTGCTGCCACAGCTCCTTGGCCTGCTGGCTCGTCTCCTGCGCGAAATTTTTCACCTCGTCCTTGCCCACCTCGGCGACGTGGCGAGCGCCGTCCTTGGCCTCCTGGCCGGTAGCGCGAGCCTCCTCCTTGGCCACCTCCTTCGTGTCGCTGGAGTCGGGCGTGACAGGTGCCGTTGTCGAGGGGCTGCCGGTACCGCCTGTGGTGCCGGCTCCGGTGCCCGTGCCGGTGCTGATCGGGCTGTCGGTGCCATGGCTGTCGGTGCCATAGCTGTCGGTGCCGCTCACCGGGGCGGGCTCGACCGTGCCGAGCTCCCTGGTGGTGTCGTCGTTCTGGGTGCCGGTGTTTCCGTATGTCTCGCTCATGTCCATTCCTGTTCTGTCAACGAGTGCTGGACGGGCGACCCGCGCGGCCGCCTCTGCCCAAGGGGTACCCGTCGTCGATGCTCGCAAACGTCGCAAAAGGCCCTGACCTGCATAAATGCACGAAAGGCTCGGGTCCGGACTGGGGTCGACGCCTCCGGTCAGCGACGGAACAGGCCACGGCGGGATGACCTGATGGCGCCCGGCGATGACGTCGCTGTGTTGTCCTCGGCGACCGCTGAGATCTCCTGGTTACCCATCGCCGCGACGACATGGCTGGGGGCTGGAGTCCGTCTGCCGGATCACCGAATTGCGGGACCCACCAGCGGCGGATTTTGCCGGACCCACCCAAGAATGAAAGGCAGTGGCAGGGGTAACGGGTCTACATGAGCCACCTGGAGCCCCCAGCCACCGTCTCCGGCATCGAGCGCCTGACCAATGAACGGCGCACCACCGCGGGGGTGGCGCACGATATCCACGTTGCACTGACCGACCCCCTTCGTGTGGACCAGGCCGAGCAGCGGCTGCGGGCGGACTGGCCGCATCAGTCCAGTTGGCCGCTGAGCTTCGAGCCAGCAGAGGGGACCGCGGCACCGAAGGTGGTGCTGGGCTGGGTCCCTGACGACCGGCAGGACGAAGCTGTGGAGGCCCTCAGAGGTGCTCTGGACCGACTGCAGCGGACCTGACTTTTGGCGCGGCGGGCAGGTAGCCAAGGCAATCATCTCACCGGTCTGGGTCAGCGGAGCGTCAGCCAGCGCCCACGGTGGACGACACCAGCATCGTGGGCCACCTGCAGCGCGAGCGCCGCTTCATGGAGGATCTCTGTGACCTCCGTGGGCGGGAGCGAGCCACGCTCGGCAATGATGGCCGACAAGGCATGCCATCACTGAGTTCCATCACGAGGTACGCGCGCTCCTCGCCCGCGCTGTCTCCCTCGCCGAAGTCGTAGACAGTGACGATGTTCGGGTGCTGCAGAGCCGCGCAGTTCCGCGCCTCTGCACCGATCGAGGGGTAGGTCACTTCGCACTCAGTTCGGCACTGCCGGCGGCGGGACGAAATTCGGTGTCGGCGATGGGGCATGTGGTCATCGGATCTCGGTCCCTCTCGATGTGAGCGAACGCAGAAGGGCAGGCTCAGGGTGCTGTACGAACGGAATAAAGACAGTTCCCTTAGGGAGGAGTACCCCGTCGACCGACCTCCCAAACCACGCGACCAAAGGGCGCCTGGATTGGTCCGTAAGAATGACGCGAACCCTTGCAGACAAAGGATATTGGGGGGCTAGAGTGCCGTTTCGTGAGTCCGACAATGAGTGCCCGGTGGCCCCGCGGCTCAGGAGTTCTGGTCGCTCTGCTGCTTCTTGGTGGATGCGCCGGCCAAGGCAATGGAGAGGCCAAGAACGCCGAGAACGCTGCCGTGGAGTTCAGCCGTTCCGTCGACTCCTTGACCTCAGTGGCGTGCGGTCTGCTGGCCCCGCAGACACTCAAGGGCCTTGAGGATGCCCAGGGTGCATGCGCTGGATCTCTGCGGGACGAGCTGAAGTCCGCAGGCGGTCCCGCGGAATCGGTCGAGGTGTACGGCAAGGATGCCATCGTGCGGCTGTCCTCGGACACGATCTTTCTAGCCCGGTTCCCAAGGGGGTGGCGGGTGACGGCCGCGGGCTGCACCCGCCAGCAGGCCGGGCGCCCGTACGACTGCAAGGTGAAGGCGGCCTGACATGCGTGCCTGGTTCATCGGATACCTGCTGTTCATCGGCCTGGGTCTCACCTTCTGCTTCGCGATGGGGGTGACGCACCGGTGAAGGCCTGGCTGCGAGAGAACAGCCTCACCCTGGTCTTCTCCCTGATACTCCTCGCCGCCCTTGTCGGCCAAGCCCTCACGGGCGACTCCTCCTACAACGAGTCGGCTCTGGACGCCGGGTTGCCGACCCTCACGTTGGGCCAGTACATCGCGTCGTCACAGTTCGCGGTGGACGTGGCCGAGAACTGGCAGTCGGAATACCTGCAGTTCCTGCTCTACATCCTCCTCACCGTCTGGCTGCTCCAGAAGGGATCGCCAGAGTCCAAGCCCCTCGACAAGGCCGGTCGCGAGTCGGACAAGGAGCAGAAGGTCGGAGGCCATGCCGACGCGGACTCACCCACGTGGGCGAAGGTCGGGGGGTGGCGGACGAGCGTGTACTCCCGCTCACTGGGTCTCGTGATGGGTCTGGTCTTCCTCGGGTCGTGGACGGCCCAGCTGGTTGCTGGGCGCAGTGCCTACAACGCCGAGCAGCTCCAGGACCTGCAGGACCCACTGGGTTGGGGCGGGTACCTCCATGCCCCTGACTTCTGGAACCGGACCTTCCAGAACTGGCAGTCAGAGTTCCTCGCCGTGGGCAGCATGGTGGTGTTCAGCATCTACCTGCGAGAGAGGGGATCGCCGGAGTCCAAACCGGTCGGCAGCGCCCACACCTCAACGGGGGTCGAAGGCTAGGCCCATGACGCGAGGGCGGGATCGGCGATGAAGAGCACCAGACTCGGCGTCTGCATGTCAGCCGTCCTTCCACCCGGGTGGTGGTTGGCTGCCTTCGTCCGTCGTGCTTTCGGCACGGCCACGCACGTCCTGGTCAGTCCACTGCGTGTCACAGACCATGCAACGGAAAGCGGGATGTGGGCGCGAGTCATTGATCCCGGCAGTGCCTGGCAGCATCACGGTGGTCGCCTTCTCGCTCCCACATTGCGGGCACTTCCGCCTGGCCATCTACCTGCCCTCCGATGTGCCCTTGTGCAGCCCAATGTCCCGGTCCCTCATTGCCCGCATCCTTCCCCAGAGGCACTGTCTCTGCTCCTTTGACCTACCCCTGATCTGGCCGCGACAAACACACCTCGCTCCTGGAGGCGCTCAGACGCCAGGCGTCGACGTTCGGGTGCTCCATGGCCAACAGCCCACGGGCCAAAAGCCACCGGGCGGTCGAGCGGACTGCTGTTGCGCCCGGTCGATTCCGGTGGTTTTCTGATGGAAAGAGAACTGGTCCAACAGTGGTGCCATGTCCCATCTCGAACTTGAGGGGCTGCATCGTGTTCGGACCATCGTCAATTCCGACCCACGACACCGCTGCTGCGGGGGCAAGGCATGGATCCCTAGATCAGGCCCATGAACGCGCCGAAGCGCTGCTGGCCGAGGTCGAGGGTTGTGCAGACGCCCTGCGGCGCGCGGAACTGCGACGCGAAGCCGTAGTGCTCACGCTGGATCTCGCGGACGGGGTCGCTCGGCGTTTCCGTGGTCGGGGGAAGGACTACGAGGATCTTGTCCAAGTGGGTCGAGTAGCACTGCTCAAGGCAGCCCACGGCTACCGCTGCGGCTACGGCTACGGCTACGGAAGCAGCTTCGCGGCATACGCCGTCCCGACGATTGCCGGTGAGATCAAACGTCACTTCCGTGACCACGCCTGGATGGTCCGACCCCCGCGGCGTATGCAGGAGTTGCGCGCCGAACTGATCCGCGAGGAAGACAGTCTGCGGCAGTGGCTGCTCCGGGATCCCACCCAGGCGGAGCTCGCCCGGAGTCTTGGGCGGCCCCGGTCCGACGTGCGCGACGCGCACGAGTGTTCGCGGGCATATCGCGCGATCTCCCTCGACGTGTCGTCGGACGTCGGTGCCCACGAGCTGGTCACGCACGATCCGGGCATCGACGACCTCATCGTCGACAGGGACGTACTGGTGCGGGCGCTTGAGGGGCTGAGCGATCGTGAGCGGCTCATCGTGCGGCTGCGGTTCGTCGAGGAGCGGACCCAGGCAGAGATTGGTGTCGTGCTCGGCGTCAGCCAGATGCAGGTGTCCCGGCTTCTTGCCGGCATCCTCAGTAAGCTGCGCAACGACCTGCTGGAGCTAGCCGCATGAACTGCAAGAAGGTGCGCGGCCGCCGGGGCGAGCGCGAAGGGCGACTGCCATGAAGGTGGGCTATTTCCTGTCTTGTGAGGAGTACGGCCCCCACGACCTCGTCGAGCAGGCGGTCCTGGCCGAGCAAGCCGGCTTCACCCGGCTCTGGATCAGCGACCACTACCACCCATGGAACGACGAGCAGGGACAGAGCCCATTCGTCTGGTCGGTGATCGGTGCGATCTCGCAGGCCTGCGCTCTGCCGGTCACGACGGCGGTCACCTGCCCCACCGTGCGGGTCCACCCGGCCGTGATAGCGCAGGCCGCCGCAACCTCGGCCGTGATGCTCGACGGGCGTTTCGTCCTCGGGGTCGGTTCCGGGGAGGCGCTGAACGAGCACGTGCTCGGGCACCCGTGGCCGCACGCCGAGCGGCGGTTGGCGATGCTGGAGGAGGCCGTCGACGTGATGCGAGCCCTGTGGACTGGTGAGGTGGTCTCGCACGAGGGACGGCACTACACGGTCGACACGGCACGGATCTACACACTCCCGGAGCAGCCCCCACCGGTCTACGTCTCGGCCTTCGGGCCGAAAGCCCTGGAGGTGGCCGCCCGGATCGGTGACGGGTTCATCACCACGAAGCCGGACGGTGAGGCGGTGGCTGAGTTCCGACGGCTCAAGGGCGACAATCAGGCACCCACGATGGCTGGGTTCAAGGTGGCGTATGCCGCGACGGCCGAGGAGGGACGGGACCACGCCCACCGGCTGTGGGCCAACGCCGGACTGCCAGGTGAGCTCTCCCAGGTCCTTCCGTCCCCTCAGCACTTCGAGCAGGCGGCAACACTGGTGACCAAGGAGTCGACAGGGGAGTCGGTCGTGTGTGGCAGCGACGCAGAGGAGCATCGCGCCGCGTTCGAGCCATACGAGGAAGCCGGGTTCGATGAGGTGTATGTGGCGAACATGGGACCGCGGTGGCAGGAGATGATCGCGTTCTACGGTGACGAAGTGCTTCCTCAGCTGCTGTGACCGGGCGGGCCGGTGAGTTCGATCCAGGAACCGATAGAGGCGCCACGGCGCGCTGACTGAAGGTCGTGCATGAGGGCGTACAGGTCCGGAAAGGTGAGCTCCGCCCCGGCGTCACTGAGTTCTGGGGCACTGGTTCCGCCAGTTGCCACCCCGACGGCAGGCGCACCCACGCGGCACGCGGCCTCCATGTCCCAGACGGAGTCGCCGACCACGAGGAGGTCCGACGGATCAAGACCGGTCCGCCACAACACCTGCTCGATCAGGTCGCGACTCGGCTTCGAGCTGTCCACGTCGTCGCCGGTGACCACCACGTCGAAGTCGGGTTGATCGAGCACCTCGAGCATGGGCCACAGGTCGCGTTCGCCGCCCGACGTGGCCAGCGCGACGGTCATGCCGGCGTCGCGGCACCAGTTCAACAGTGGTCGCGCGGAGGGCAGTGGGTGGATGCGGTCGCGCCAGGTCGCGAACAGTGCGTCGTGGGCCGTGGTGATGGAGTCGTCTTGACCGACGTCCCGCCCAGAGTCGAGAACGTGGTCGAGGAGGTGGTCGGCTCCCATCCCCACCGCGTGGTGCACCGCCGCCATGGGACGCTCATGCCCGAACTGTTGCATGGCCTGCCACCAGCACAGCGTGTGGATGTAGGTGGAGTCGACCAAGGTGCCGTCCAAGTCGAAAACGATCCCACTGGCGCGGGTCAAAGTGTCGGACATGCTGCCTCTTCTAGTCGTGCCCCCGATGGTGCTGGTGTCCGTTTCGTGCCCCAGGAAGGCGCTTGTCAAACATGGAGAGGTTTGGCCGAGGTGGACTTGGGTATGAATTTGTCATGGCACCAGCCAGCCATCCCACCTAGGAGGTCGAATGCCCAAGCGCAACCCAGGCCCGTCGGTCAAAGACCCCGAGATGTACGAAGCGCTGCGTGACGACGGCGCCAGCAAGGAGAAGGCCGCCCGCATAGCCAATGCGGCAGCCAACACGTCGCGCAGCACGGTCGGGCGCAAGGGTGGACACAGTGGGGATTACGACGACTGGACCAAGGACGATCTCCTGCGACGCGCGCGGGACATCGGGATCAAGGGACGATCCTCGATGTCGAAGGCCGAGCTCATCAGGGCGTTGCGCAACCACTGACTGGAACCGTACGAGATGGGAGTACATGGCATGAGTGAGACAGAGCAGCAGTCGAGCCGCGATCACGTGGTTCACCACGGCGCACCGGACTCGGAGAGGGCCCGCTTCGGCGGGGTCAAGTTCGGTGTCGCATTCTTCGGGTGGCTCACTGCCACAGGCATGTTGGTGCTCCTGACCGCGCTCGTGACCGCGGCCGGTGCCGCCCTGGGCGTGGCCACCGGTACCGATGTCGAGCAGGCAACCAGCAAGGCGAGCGAGAACCCTGAGACGATCGGGATCGTGGGCGCCATCGCCCTGGCCGTGATTCTGCTACTCGCCTATTACTGTGGCGGCTACGTCGCCGGCCGGATGGCTCGGTTCGACGGCGCAAAGCAGGGCTTTGCCGTATGGGTGTGGGCCGTCCTCATCGCCGTCGCCGTCGGCGTCCTCGGTGCGGTGGCGGGCAACAAGTACGACATCTTCTCCCAGCTCAACAACTTCCCTCGTATTCCGGTCGATCCGGGGAAGCTCAGCACGGCTGGCGTGGTGGTGTTGGTCGGTGCAGTCGTTCTGGCCCTCATCGGTGCCGTGCTCGGCGGCGCTGCTGGCATGCGCTTCCATCGACGCGTTGACGACGCCGGCCTAGCGGCTTACGAACGGGGACCCGAGTAGGAGGTCACCCGTTAGCCCGACTGGAAGCTACGGGGTTTCTCATGAGCAAGGTCATCGCTGTCACGGGGGCAAGTGGTGGCGTCGGACGTGCTTGCGTCCGTGAGTTCACCCGGCGAGGTGACAGCGTCGCCCTCATCGCGAGAGGCGACGCTGGGCTGGAGGCCGCGACTACCGAGGCCCGGCGGGCAGGCGTCAGCGCGATCGCCATCCCTGTCGACGTCGCTGACCCGGAGGACGTGGACGAGGCGGTCGCCCGGATCGAGGAGGCGCTGGGACCGATCGACGTATGGGTCAGCGCGGCATTCACCTCGGTCTCGCCCCGTTCGCCGAGGGCCATCCCCGTCGCCGGGAGTACTGGGCGCGTTCATCCACTGTGGGGACCCTCATCGCCAACGCGATCGCACCAGGGCTGCTGGATCGCTATCTCGCGCGCACCGGCTACTCGGCCCAGCAGCCCGGCGAACCTCCAGACCCCCAAGAGCCGGCTAACTTGTGGGAAGCGGCGGACGGTCCCAACGGCCACGACTTCGGCGCCCACGGCGCCTTTGACCAGCGAGCAAGGGCGCGAAGCAGGCAGCAGATGGTCGCCCACCACTACCCCCAGGTCCCGGCAGCTCTCGCACTGGGTGCCGCCGGTGCCGCCCGCGTTGCAGATCGAAGCGCAGTATCGACCGCTAGCGTGACCAAGTCCTCGGGCTGGCAACCAAAGCGCCCCACTGGGTCCATGGACGAGAGCAAATGCCCCCACCAACCGAGATGATGGGGGCACCGCTTCGGTCGACGTGCAGGCTCCTGTGAAGCAGGACGTCGCCCGGATGGCCACGCGCTCGAGCCTCGCTGTTGGACCCGGCTTTGGCCATCGACCATGACCTGCGGGGTCTGGGCAGGCGACACAATCGATGGTAGACGGGACGCGTTCTGCTGCACACCCGTGGCGGCGTCAGTCCGTTGACGGCTTGCGATGGTCGAACTCAGACGATGAATCCGCAGGCCCGGCGGGATTGTCCAGGAAGCCTTGACGGACAATCTGGTCGGCTAGCTCGGAGACCTTGGTGTTCGACCGTTGGCTCGCCTTGGACAGGAACTCCCACGCGCCATCGAGGTCGACTCCTCGAGTCACCATCAGGATGCCGAGCGCGACGCCGATCCGGCGGCTGGTGTGAAGGGCCCGTTCCATGTGGTCGGACTTCTCCTGGTGTCGGACGGCCCTCATGGCTGTGACTGCGGCCGAACCCAGGATGGCAATGATCTTCTCGTCCTGGGCATCGAAGGCATGTGTCTTGGCCGAGTAGATGTTCACCGCTCCGAGAAATTGGTCATCGACCGGGAGGACTTGGGCCAGCATGCTGTGCATCCCGAGCTCGGAGCAGGCTGCGCTCGCAAACTCGGGCCAGCGAGGGTCGGTCGCCAGGTCGTCGACACGGATGGTGTCGTCCGCACGGATTGCGTCAAGGCACGGTCCGGTGCCGACCTTGTACTGGATCTTGTCGGCATGCTCAGGCACGCCGCTGGTGGCTGCGACAGTGGTGAACTGACCGGACCGGATGCTGGTGATGGAAGCGTGGTCGCCGCGGACGATCTTCAGAGCGATCTCGCACACCGTGTCGGCGATGTCCGGGTCAGCAGTGTGGCTCCGCAGGAGGCCCGCGACTTCAGCGAAGTCGTCCAGCAGCTGCCACGTGCGGTCGAGTTCCTTGGGCACCACCTCACGCTCCTCAAATCGTGTGCAAAGGACCGGCTCGGCTGTGCCCGCAAAGGGAATCAGCAACCCAACTTTAGCCCGCGCGGCCCAACCACGGAGTGTCAACGTGGGGCCGACCAGGCGGGGTCCTGCTCGTACCTTTAGCGCAACCTCCGAGTTGCAGGCATTCGGAGATCTGAGCTCCCTCGCCGGGTTTGTGGTCTCAACCCATGAATGAGTCAAGACACCCGATCAACGGCGCCAGGACGCCGTTTCACGGAGTCGCGCGCTGATTGGGTTCTCCTGCTGCGGCGGGCTCTTGGCGGCCGTTCGGCGGTCTGGGAGGGGAGTAGGGCTGCGGCCACGCACGGTTAGAGACGCGCGCCCCGCTGCCCCTTTTCCGCAGGTCGGGCGGGGCGTACCGTCAGAGGCGGGTCGATTTGGGGCACGCCGGGACGGTGTCCATACCCCCTCCCGCCACTGCTTAGCCTCGGCCCGGGGCGGCCGCCGCCGTGGCAACAGCGAGCGGCCGCCCACCACGGACTTTCCGAACCCCTGAAGCGGAGCGTTCACCCACGTTCTCGTCTGGGCCAACGGGCGTGCGTGGTTTCTGCGAGAGGCGAGCCCCCGTACCTCCGGTCGCCCAGCCGCGCCGCTCGGGCCAATGGGTTCGCTCGGATCAAGGCGCGACGTCTGACGCCTCGTGTTTGCCCGCGTGCTCCCGGGGGCGCTCCACGGTCGGGTATGGCGCAGCGCGGCACGGCGCCCATGCGGTGCAAGGCACCCTTTTCCTGCCGCCGCTCTCGGGCTGCCGACATCAGTCTCGGGTATCGCGAGAGACCGATGAACTTCGGGGCGAAGTGAACCGGCTGGCTGCAGACAGCGCATGCACCCGCGCCCATTGCCCTCAGGTCCCTCCGACGCCGGTGACCGTATTTCCTCAGTCCCAGAGGCTGCTTCGGGTTACCGAGAAACGCCATAGCCCGGATGAGCCATGTGCGGTGGTACGTACCGGTGGCATGGTTGATGGTTGCGGCCCCTCGGCCCTCATCCCTGCAGTGCCGAGGGGTCGCGTCGTTGTGTGCTATCCCCACCCCAGCAGCGGTTGTCGGGGAGTAGGTCCGCCGGTCAGTCAGGGCGTTCCGGCGACAGATTCAACGCTGGCGTGGCAGCGACGGGTCGCTCATGGCCCACTTGTCGTGGGTGAGGTGGCCCAGACACGATGAAGGGTCAGCGTGTTCCCAGTGACGTCGACCTGCACCCAGATCCGGACGACTCACCTAACCCGGTTGAGGGGTGCAACGAACCGACCCCGCCAGTATCGTGCCCCCAACGCCGCGCAGCACGGCGCCAGCTGCCCCCGGCGAACCCCTGTCGCCGGGGGCAGCGCTCCACAGCCAAACCGCCCTCAGCGCTTCATGCGAGGGTCTTCGGCGCCAGGTGCCTGGTCGGAACCCACGCAGTGGATGGTGTGCGTGTATCAGGATCGAATCGACTAGGAAGCATCAAGATGCCGCACATGGCACCGGTCGCGGTCCACTCTGATGCGTGCCAAGGCCGGAATGTTGCGCTGCCGCAATCGTGTCGGTCAATGCAGGATGACCGCCGCCCGCTCAGGCATCCCTGCCGGTGTTTAGGCGGTCGCTGCAGCGGGCATCACCCGGAGGACAGCGTCGTGCTGTCGCTTGGAAGGAGATCACGATGAGTGTCGACCCGACAACCAGCCCCGAGACCTTCCCGACGCCAGATCCGGACGGTCCCATGTCACCCGGGCCAAGCCAGCCGGATCGGGACCTGCCGGGCCGCGACCCGGGACCGGACACCGACCCGGACCGCGACGCGCCCAGGCCGGACCCGGGTGCCCCCGAGCGCACCGATGTCGGTCAGTAACTGGTGGACATGACGATGCCTGCGGGAATACCTGCAGGCATCGCTTCACGTCCGAGGAGCGAGGAGCTCACACGCCGGGACGCTACCGATTGCCTCAGTTTGGATGACGCGGCGTGGGGCATAGTGCAGGTGCCGCGGCTCGGGGTAGAGGCTTCTGGCCCCCCTCTGGCCTCCCTCGGGTCGCGGTGCATAGGCACGCTTGCGCTGGTCAGTGGCTGGGTAGGTGTTCGCCGTCACGGCGTCGGGGGTTAGCGGGGGACGCACCCACGGCGCCGTGGCTCTCAACAAAGGACGCCGCGGTCCGGGTCCAGGGGAGGCACAACGCCCGGGCCGCGGTCCCCTGTACAGGCGGCATGTGCTGCGCGCCGAACCGACGGCCTGGCCGCTGCAGAGTGCCGACTAGGCAGGTGGAACGTTGCTCGTTTGCGCTACTAGTAGGCGTGATGGTTCACGAACCGAGCGACGCAGTCAGGTCCGGGAGCGCATGGTGGCCCGTGCCTGTTCCTTGGCGGTCGTGAAGCGGTCCCCAAGGTCTGACAGCTGTTGGTTGGACGCGCTCTCGGCGAAGGCTGGCAGGATCTGCTGTTCCTCTTCCTCGACGTGGTGGCGCACCTCGCCGATCATGGCCGCGATGAGCCCGTCCACGCCCGGCGCTTCGGGGTCCGCGTTCAGTAGCTCGCGCAGAGTGTGCTCCACGTGGTGGTGTTCAGCGAGACCGTCGTCCACGTCCGAGCCTTCGTCCGGCACGATCGTCTTGATGGCGGGGTAGACGACCTGCTCCTCAGCTTTGGAATGGGGAACCAGCAGTTCGGCTACCTGCTGGAGCAAGCCGGGTATGGCGCCGGGTTCGGCCTTCTCCAGCTTCTTGAACACCGACTCGAGGGTCTTGTGGTCGTCCTTGATGAGGGTGATGACACCAGGCATGAGAACTCCATCCGTCGGGGCGGTCTGACATGACCGCGCCCTCGCACATACCCACTTGGGCGGCACCTACACCTCACCTTAGGGAAATGGCGGACGTGTCGAGGGATTGACGGGGACCACGAGTGGGTAAGGAAGCGACATGCACGCCCGTCGGGCGCGCGCCCTGCGGAAGGAGGTCTTCGATGACCGACATGGAGATGGCCATCCTTGACTTCGAACGAGAATGGTGGCGTCACGCTGGTGCGAAGGACCGAGAGGTCTCCCAGCGTTGGGGCATCAATGCCTCTGAGTACGACCGTCTCCTGGCCGCGGTCGCCGAGCGTCCCGAAGCGATGGCCTACGACCCTCTGACGGTGCGGCGCATTCGCCGACGACTCGTGCCCCCGAGCCGCACGCGGTTCGGAAGTAGCTGACCGGACGATCGTCTCCCTAGCGTTGTCACGCAAACCTCTTGGCCGATCGAGGACAACCGAGCGCCCGAGCGCTCGCGCCGCTGCTCGGTTTCGTTCGTCATACGATTGCCAGGTACAGCGCGGAGTCACGATCGAGGAACTGGAAGGTTGCTGGCGCCGTCCCTGGGTTCAAGGGCCATGACGATGTCGAGCAGGCTGCGGACCGGCTCGTCCCTGCTGAACGCCGGGTCGCACAGGCCCGCCACGATGCGGTGGGCCACCTCTGCGAGCTTGATGTTGTGCCGGCTCGAGTAAGCCCGGAGTAGCTCGAAGGCTCCGTCCTCCTCGACTCCGAACGTCAGCATCAACGCCCCTTTGGCCTGCTCAATGGCTGCCCGATGCTCAGCCGAGGCGGCCACCGCAGCCCTAGCGGTCTCGAGTATGGGTTCGGTGAGGTCGACGACGAAACCAGGGAGCCGCTTGACCTTTCCACCCACTGCCTCACTCTCCCCGACGAAGATGACCCGACGGACATGACCATCACTGCGAACGAGGCTGTAGACACACGAGTACGGGCCCGCGTGGTCGAGATGGTGCCTGAACCTGGTCAGCATGACCGCACGGTCCTTTTCGACCATGCGGTCCAGAATGAGATCGGTCGTGGGAGTCTCGCCAGGAGCCAGATTGTGAAGTTCGCGCAGGCCTTGGGACCAAGTCCAGCGGCCACTCTCGACCTCATACTCGAACGACATCGCCTTACCGTCGCTCTGCGCACCGTCGCGGGTCACCGGCTACCTCCTACATGACGACCCTGATGGATCTCCCAAGCGGGAAGGCCACTTCTCGACCAAGCACAAGAATACGACGTGGATTCTGCCGACGCTATGGTCTCGAAGCGGTCGTCGGGTGCGTTGCATAGGTGACTCCGGATCGGGTAGATGTGGGGGTGGACGATCGAGCGGAGGTCAGCGAGATCATGGAGGAAATCCCTGAGACGCGCTTGGCGCTGGCGGAAATGTCACGGTTCCAGGATGAGGACCTGACGGCTCGCTTTGGCGCCATGGCCAACCGGGTGGGCACCCTTGCCCCGGACTGTCTCGGCCTGACCTTGTCCTTCATGCGCGAAGGACTGGCGTGCACCTGGATCGCCACCGGCTTGGACGTAGCGTCCCTGGACGCGGTGCAGTACCTCAGCAATGGTCCTTGTATCGAGTCCATGGGCAAGGGCGCCATCGTGGCGACCCCAGGATCGGATCCCCTCGACGAGGACAACTGGCTGCTGTTCTCGCGAGCCGAGAACGCCGCCGGCGTCGAAAGCACGTTGTCTGTCCCCCTCATGGAGGATCACGTCGTCGTCGGCGGAGTCAACTTCTACGGAAGCACACCAACGGCCTTTGACGGCCTGCACTCCGAGCTTGCCGCCGAATGGGGCGGGTGGTCCGCCGGCGCTGTCACCAATGCGGACCTCTCACTCTCCGGGGTACGGCGAGCACAACAGACACCACAGACCATGCGCGACCAGTTCGTCACCGACCAAGCCGTCGGCATGATCATGGCAGCGCACCGCGTAGCTGACGACACCGCCGGCCAGCGACTCCACGAGGCCGCCCAACGAGCCGGCATCCACGATGCGGAACTCGCACGGATCTTGGTGAAGACCCGCCTGCTCTAGACGCGCGGTGTGATGGGTGAGTCGATGTGAGCAGCCGCGAATACCCATTCGATGGGGGAATCGTCAACTCGGCACTACGAGCCTGAGCCATCCGGTCGAAGCACGGTCGGAGACGGCTTCGCCAGAGGTAACTGACGCGACGCTGCACGGCGAGATCGAGCTGTTGACTGACGTGATGGCCGCTGAGGCCATCAGGTCGGCTTCGTCGTCGACGCCCTGGAATGGCGAGGCTGACCTCGTCTGCTCACTGGCTACTTGTGGGTCGGCCGGCTCCTCTTGTTCGAGGTGGTGGGCTTCCCGGGCTCTGGCGCTCGGGTGGTCACGACTGTGGGCAATGATGAAACCTCCTGGTCCTCACGCAGACGAGCGTTCTGCCCCTCCAGGTCGAGAACCATGCCGATGCCGGTCAGGTTGAGGCCGGCGTCAAGTAGGTCCGCGATCCGGCGTAGTCGGTCCAGATCGTTCGGGCTGTACCGGCGGGTGCCGCCACTGGTGCGCTCGGGTTGGAGCGGCCCGCGCGACTCGTAGAGGCGCAGGTTCTGCACGCCCATGCCGACCAGGTCGGCGGCTACGGAGATGCCGTACACGCCGCGATCACCATCGGGATTGGGCAATGTCACGGGTGGCGCGTCCTGTCTCGAGAATTCTTGTCCTAGCCTCTTGCCTCAGCATGCCGCTGGTGCTACATAAAACCTATAGCGAACACCACAGATCCGCGACGGCTGTGGCGACGCTAGGAGCATCAGGACAACACGATGGAGGTGAAGACGATGCTGATGCGCACCGACCCTTTCCGCGAGCTGGACCGGCTCACCCAACAGGCCCTTGGAACGCTGGCCCGGCCCTCGGCGATGCCGATGGACGCTTGG
This sequence comes from Pedococcus bigeumensis, assembly GCF_006438965.1. GTDB lineage: Bacteria > Actinomycetota > Actinomycetes > Actinomycetales > Dermatophilaceae > Pedococcus > Pedococcus bigeumensis_A. Next base: position 3,438 of record NZ_RCZM01000010.1, on the reverse strand, counting down.
CGCGACGGAGACGTGTTTCACGTTGAGTTCGACCTGCCCGGTGTCAGCCAGGACTCGATCGACATCGACGTGGAACGCAACGTGGTCACCGTCAAGGCCGAACGACCGAACCGGGCCAGTGACGCCGAGTTGCTCGCCGCGGAACGCCCTCGCGGTGTGTTCAGCCGGCAGCTCGTGCTGGGCGACAACCTGGACACCGACCGCATCGAAGCCAGCTACGAGGCGGGGGTCCTCACGCTGAAGATCCCGGTCGCCGAGCAGGCCAAGCCGCGAAGGATCGCGATCAGCAGCGACGAAGGCCGCCAGGCCATCACCGCCTAACCGGGGTGGTGTGGCTCATGCCCACGGTCCTCTATGTGCCAACCGGCGCCGCGCCCGGTGTGGACGAGGAGTTCCTCGATCTGATCTGCGCGGACGAGGAACTGCTGCGGGCGGAGTTCGACGCGATCATCGCCCAGGAATGGGCGGGCAGTCCCCTTCCGCCCGACCTGCCCGAGGCGCGGCCTGGAACTGAGCCTTGGCGGGGGCTGCGTCCGCTGCCGCGCGGTAACGATGCGTCCCCGCTTCGACCACCCCACCTGGGGGCCGATGGGTGGAGTCGGCAACGATCGCCCCCGCGGCTCACCCGCAATCAGGATGAGAGATCGAGCGACAGAGGGGGAGGAAGGTAGGTGCTCGCGCGTCACCCAGCACCCGACCACGATGAACACTGTGAAGAGACTCTCGCCTGGGCCGCGTTCGTGCCACCGCCCGACGCGTCCTGCGCGGCGCCCACGCCTTGACGGCGTACCAGTTCGTGGCCCAGGCGAGGCCCATCAGCGACAGCCACAAACCCACGATGGGTGGCTCCTCCGTCCAAACACTCAGGGAGCCCTCAAGGATCTGGGAGCCTGACCCGCTTTCCCGGACACCTGACCTGAGGCGATGATCGCCTTGGAAGGAGTCCGAGATATGCCTGCTGCCAAGCCGCCGGAGTTCCGGCGACGTGCCCTGGATCTGGTCGCCCAGGGTGAGCCCGTGGTCCGGGTCGCCAAGGACCTGGGGATCAGTGAGTCCTGCCTGTGCCGGTGGATCGAGGTCGACGCGGTCGATACCGGTCGCAAGGTGGGCCTGACCAGCGACGAGAAGAAGGAGCTGGTCGAGCTGCGTCGCCGCAACAGGTCCTGGAAACGGAGCTGGAGATCCTCAAACGCGCCTCGGCGTACTTCGCCAGGGAGAACGTCCTCCCAAAACAGTGATCCCGCTGGTCCAAGAGTTGGCCGCCGACCACATCCCTGTCGCGGTGACCTGTCGGGTGCTGAACCTGCCACGTTCGACGTACTACGAGGCCATCGGTCGTGAGCCGTCCACGCGGTCGGTCGCCGATCAAGAGCTGACCATGAGCATCGTCGCCGTGCATCAGGACTCCCGGGGCACGTACGGCGCACCCAGGGTGCATGCCGAACTCCGGCTCGGGCTCGGCATCCGGTGTGGTCGCAAACGGGTGGCCAGGCTGATGCGGGCTGCCGGGCTCCCCGGGGTATGTCACCAGCACAGGTACCGCCACCGCCCGCAGCCGGCCACCCATGAGGACCTGGTCAAGCGCGACTTCACCGCGACCGGCCCGAACCGGGTCTGGTTCACCGACATCACCCAACACCGCGCCGCCGACGGGTGGGTGTACTGCTGCGCCGTGGTCGATGCCTATTCGCGCCGGGTGGTCGGCTGGTCGATCGCCGACCACATCCGCTCCCAACTTGTCGTCGACGCCCTGGAGATGGCCCGGTGGCAACGACCACCCAGCCCCGGAACCGTGGTGCACGCGGATCGCGGATCCCAATACACCTCATGGGTCTTCGGGCGCCGGCTACGACAAGCCGGGCTGCTTGGCTCGATGGGCCGCGTCGCCTCGAGCGTGGACAACGCCCTGATCGAGTCGTTCTGGTCGACCATGCACCGCGAGCTCTTCGACCGGCAACCCTGGTCATCCAAGGTCGAGCTGGCCTCGGCGATCTTCGAGTGGATCGAGGGCTGGTACAACCCCCGCCGACGCCACCAGCCTGGGCAACCTGTCCCCACACGAGTTCGAAACCCTTCACACGATCACGCTCACCGCGGCATGATCACCACACCAACACTGTCCGGGAAACCGGGTCAGGCTCCGGCGGTGTTGACGGACGGTGGGGGAGTGGCTCGTGCTCAGAACGACGCCCACGAACGTCTGGGGACGGTGTGAAAGTCGTTGACACTTATGTGGTCACTGGTTCAAACCCAGCATCGCCCACGGGGCGCGATACCCGGCGCTTGTTTCATTTGATGCTCATTTGAGGCCCCGACTGACCTAGCGAGAGGCCCTTGCGCGCCTACGGGATGCCCCGCTCGCGGGTATATCTACCCATTCAGTCTGCGAAGAAGGTCTCCGGTAGGTCGCGTGGCATCGGCGTCGGGAGTACCGTCGAAGGCAGGCCGATTAGGGGCCTGCAGACCCGAACTGCGTCACGGCGCCTGCACGGTGTCGGTCCCGGGCGACCGCTCACTGTGACGGGGGCTGCGTGAGCGGTCGCCCGTAATCGCTGCAGAGCATCGGCCCTTTAGGACCATCGACTTCTGGGTGCGCATCATGAACGACAATCGCAACGGGTCTGCTGTCAGCGAGGGCGACCGACTCATCGCAATGGCAACGGGCGTCCTCATGGCTTGGCTGGGGATGAACGCTCCGCGGGCCGAGAAGTGCCTCCGTCGCATCGCGGCCCTCATGGAGACCCGGCCTGCCGATCTCGCGCTGTACCTCGTGGATCTAGCCGAGAAGGAAGCAGCTGCAGTCGGCCGGGACCGTGCGGACAGTGGCGACGCTGAGCGCTAGTGCGGCCACGACGCTCGGGTTCGGCGGTGTCCGCTTGCCCTTTCCGACTGGCCGGAACGGGCGTACCGTCACGTTCGAGCCGATCTGAGGCACGCAGGGACGGTGTCCTCCATTCCCGCAACTGCAAGTCATCGGCCTCGGGCGGCCGCCACTGGGGCAACAGCGCGCGGCCGCGCACCAGGGCCACCTGCGCGCGGAATCGGCCGCCCGAACGTTCGTCTCCTTCGCTCGGGCTGCTGATCTGAGATCGGCTGGTCCGGGTGTGCAGTTGAGTCCAGCAGAGTGGTGTACGACGAGGCGGTGAGCGTGTCCTGCTGACGCAGGCGCGGTCACCGCGTGATCCTTCGAGTGATCTCTCACAACCGACTCGAAGAAGGGCACCACGATGACCGCGACCCCCATTATCGACCCCGAGCAGTTCCTGCACGAACAGCTGGCCCAGGCCAGCCCCGATCTGATGCGTGAGCTGCTCGGCACGTTCGTTAATGCGCTGTTGTCCGCGCAGGCCGACAACGTGTGCGGCGCCGAGTACGGCTCCCGGGATCCGGAAAGAACCAATCGACGCAACGGTTACCGTCACCGCGACCTGGACACCC
>NZ_RCZM01000001.1 GCF_006438965.1 Pedococcus bigeumensis | reverse complement strand
CATCCCGGCCACCCCTTCGTCGCGGTACCTGGCCGCCCATTTCGCTGCCGTCTTCCAGGACACGTCATAGCGTTCGGCCGCTCGTGCCGGTGGCCAACCATGGTCAACGATCAAGCGGGCCAGCCGCAACCGGGCACGTGGAGTCAGAGCAGCGTTCGAGTGGGTAGCGTGGGACATGAAGACCTCCTGGGTGAAGCGGTTTCTTAGACAGCTCCACTTCACACCGGGAGGTCTTCACCCATCCACCACCTCAGACCGTGTCGTCACACAATCTCGACCAACGTGCCTGGACATCACAACTAGCGACGGAAAGACGCACTTAGTGGATCACGCGCCACATTGAGTGGCGCCGAATCAGAACCTGGTGGTCAGCGTGGTGCTCGGCCGGTAGGTCGTCGCCAACGTCCCTGCCAGGGCCGTGGTGGAGCGCATGATGGTCGGATGCTCACCTCGAAGGACGTCATGAACAAGACGCTCACGCCGACGCAGTTCCACGCCGGGTATGACGAGCGCGAGGTGGACGACTTGCTGGACAAGATCGCTGGGGCTTTGCGCTACTACGAGCAGGGCGGTCGACCGGGGCCAGAGGCGCCAGCCTCGCCGACCCTAGGTCACCGCTTCACGTCAACGAAGTTTCGTCGCGGGTACGAAGAGGGGGAAGTCGACGACTTCCTCGACCAGGTGATCGAGACCATGCACTTCTACGAGCAAGGCGGTCGGCCCGATCTCCATGCCTTGGCATCCCTGGTCGGCTCGGAGCCGGAAGGGCTCGGTCATCGGGCCCTTCGCTGGCTGCGTGGAGACCCAAGGTCCTGAATCGGTGATGCCGCAGGGGCATCTTGCCTTGGGGCGACTCGGCGCGAGAGTCGCCGGAGGTTGTGGCGGACTACGACGCCTGGCTGGTGCAAAGGGAACGACGGGAGCCGTACAGACAGAACACTGTCCGTCCCGGGAAGCTTCGTGGCCGGTCTGACCGGCGCCGGGCGCACGCGGCGGTTAGACGCACGTCGTCGTTGTGCAGCCCCGGGGGCTTGGATCGCTTCCTGGAGGTCAGCACCCCATGGGGCAGCGCCCGCATCCGCCGAGCGGGCACGACCGGCCTCTGTTACGTTCCACCGATGGTCAATGTCGGTGATGTCATTGAGAACCCGGTCACCGGCGAGAGGATCACGTTCGTGCGGACGAGCGAACAGACCGGTGGTGCGCTCGCGGAGTTGGACCTCGAGTTGAGCCCCACGGCCTTCTTGGCTGCGGAACACATTCACCGTTCGCAGGAAGAAAAGTTTCACGTCCTTGACGGCGGCATCCTGCTGCGGTGTCGCGGTGAAGAGTCGATAAGCGGCCCAGGGGACACCGTGGTCGTGCCTGCGGGCGCCCCGCACGCGTGGGCGCCGCACGGCGGCGCCGCGGCAAGAGTGCGCATCACCTTCACTCCAGGGGCCGGCATCGAGCAGTTCTTCGATGAGTTCTTCCGTCTCGCCCGCGAAGGTCGGGTCAACGCCAAGGGGATGCCCTCGCTCCCGATCACCGCCCGTCTGGGTCTCGCTCACGATATGTACCTGGCGGGTCCGCCCGTGCCCCTGCAACGCGCTGCCTTTCGGGTGCTAGCCACGACGGACAGGCTGCTTCACCGCTCCGGCTCCTGAGCGGCCAAAACGCGGAATGACGCCCTTCATGGCGCTTGGAGTTCCGGCCGGCGGTATGACGTACCTCGGCAGCGGCTTGGGCGCATACCGGCGGGGACTAGTGACATCAGTGTTGGCCAGTTGAGCACGCAGGTAACTCATCGCAGGACAGGTCCTGGGTAGATCGTCGGTCCTCGGGATCGAACGGGATCGGCCACACGATTGGCTCCCAAGCCCGGCCCGGACGCATCGACCGTCTGCTGCGAGGATGGTGACGTGCAAATCATGGATGCTCTGCTACGCGCGCAGGAAGCTGCGGCTCCCGAGGTCGGTCGGGGTCGGCTGGCTGAGTACATCCCCAGCCTGGGGGCGGTAGATCCGCGTCAGTTCGGGATGGTCATCGCCTCCTGCGACGGCCAAGTGCACGTCCTCGGTGACGCCGACGTGCGCTTCTCGGTGCAGAGCATCAGCAAGGTCTTCACGCTCGCGCTAGTAGTCGCCGCCGAGGGAGAAGACATCTGGGATCGGGTGTCCCGCGAACCGTCGGGCAACCCGTTCAACTCCTTTCTCCAGCTTGACCAGGAGGAAGGGCGTCCTCGCAACCCGTTCATCAACGCCGGTGCACTCGTCGTCACCGACCGGCTGCATTCGCTGACAGGCAACGCGTACGGCGCTCTTCGCGACCTGATGCGCCGGGAGAGCCGTAACGCCGACGTGGACAGCGACCCTGCGGTGGCCCGTTCAGAGCTCGAGGTCGGCCACCGCACAACGGCACTGGCACACCTGCTTGCCAGCTACGGGAACTTGGAGTGTCCCGTTGATCAGGTGATCAACCAGTACGTCGCCCAGTGCGCTCTATCGATGACCTGCCGCGAGCTGGCGCTGGCCGGGTTGTTTCTTGCCCGCGACGGCGTTCTCTCAGACGCAACGCGGCTCCTCAGTGCGCGGCAGACAAAGCGGATCAACGCCGTGATGCTCACCTGCGGCACCTACGACTCGGCCGGCGAATTCGCCTACCGAGTTGGACTGCCGGCCAAGAGTGGCGTCGGTGGCGGCATCCTGGCAGTCATCCCCGACCGGGGTGTCGCCTGCGTGTGGAGTCCGGCACTGGGCCCCTCCGGCAGCTCTGCAGCAGGGCTGGCCGCGCTGGACGCGTTCACCACGTACTCCGACTGGACCGTTTTCTGAGCCTCGGCCAGCGACGAACACGGAGCAACGGAAGCCGGTCACCATCACCCCGACAGCGAGCGAACAGTATCGCGGCGGTTAGACGCTCCCGGACAACGTGCCGCCTGGTGCCGTCTCTTGCGAGACTGGTCGCATGACGGGACCTGATCGTGACCGGGACACCGAAGGCCGCGCACGCCAGGCAAGGCCTCGCGACGCTCTGGGCCGACCGCTGCCCTATGGGGCCAAGGGCGTCGAGCCTGTGTCGGAGGAACCTTTGCCTCCCCAAGAGACACTTGAGGCAGCTCGAAAGCTCGTGAGAGCAGGCCGCCCGTTCTCAGCCCACGAGGTGCTGGAGGCCCGGTGGAAGGCGGGACCGGTTGAAGAACGTGACCTGTGGCAGGGGCTGGCGCAGGTCTGTGTTGCCTTGACGCATGCGGCTCGCGGAAATCGGGTTGGAGCCGATCGACTCTTCGAACGTGCCGCGGGGCGGTTGACAGCATTTGCCGCGACCAGACGCTGGGCCTACGGCCTTGACTTGGATTCCGTCGTGGCGCAAGCGAGAAGTTCCGGAGGCGTCAGTTCTGGAGGCGGGCAGCCAAGACGTCGGGAACTTCGTGACCATTGGATACGGTCCCGCCACGAGTCCCCGAGAGTCGACCGTCGACGCCCTTGAGTTGGCCAACGCTGCCTACGCCGCGTGGCAAGGCTTCATGGGCGACCACGGCATCGAGGGCCTGACCAGCGTGACTGCGGCCCTGCTGGATCCACCTAGGGACTGATGTAGGCGGGGGAAGACTCGCCGCATACCCATCACTCAGGCAGTGGGTCTGCTGCACGGATAGGTGACACCTGATCTGCGCCGACGGGTCCGGTCGCGACCCACTCAACGAACGGAGGGCAAAGACGTCAGGCCCGCGACCTGGGCAGTCGCCCCTTCTGTGCATGGGCCGTTGGTCCCGGCTTAACGGGAACAGGACGCGGGAACGGGCTCGTCGATCCTGCGGGTCGCACCGTTGGGCAGAAGCTGCACGGCGATCGTCTCTGCTAGCACCGTTCCTTCGTTGCGGAGCAGGTGAGAGTCCCTTCCGCCGGTGTCGATGAAGTTGGTTCCGGCGGTGTAGACGTGCGGAGGGCAGCCCGGTTCGTCGCTCGTGTAGTTCGTCACTGTGCCTGCGACCACGAAGACGAGGCTGGGCCCCGGATGGGAGTGCCAGCCAGTGTCCGATCCCGGCGCGAACTTGTTGTCCACGACGTAGATGTCGGAGGCTCCGTGAGTCTTGAGGCGAGCGCTCCAGAGGTTGGACGGATCCGCATGCGCTTTGATGTTGAGTTTGCCGAAGGTCGACTTCGCGAGAATCGTTGTCGTGACACCGGGTACGGGAGTCGATGCCGAGACGCTTCCGCTGAAGAGGGCTACCCCTGAGAGAGCCAGCGCAGAGGCCAGGGGCCATCTTGCTTTCATTGTGTTCTCCTTGGTTGGTTGGTTGGTTGGGTGGGTTGGGCCGTGGTGTCAATGGCGGAACCGCGGCGGTGCCGCTCGCGCAGGCGATCAGGAGGGTCCCCTCATGCCAGCCCCTTTCCGAATGGACGGTCTCGACCACCTGATGGGGTTGAGACGCCTCGCGGCTCGCAGCGTCCACCGTCCGTTCGGCACGACGTGGCGAGATGCTTCATCTGAGAGTGGGTTCGATCGCGTCGATTCGGTATGCCGCGGTGGCTAGGATGCACTCACATCGGGTAAGGGTTTGTTCACCCGCGGACAGGTTCATGACTGGCCGATGTGCACTGCGGAAGCGCCACCATCGGCTCGCGGTGGCCAATACCAGCCGGGGAGGATGATCCCCATTCCCACGCAGTTCGGGCCTTACACGTTGAACTGGCTGATCGGTCGCGGAGGGATGGGCGAGGTCCACAACGCCCTCGATGTCCGACACAACCGGTATGTCGCACTGAAGTTGCTGGCACACGAGGTGAGCGAGGACGCAGAGCTGTGCGCCCGGTTTCGGCGGGAGGCACAGATTGTCGCCACGCTGCGACACCCTCACGTCATCCCGGTGCACGGGTTCGGCGAGATCGAGGGTCGCCTCTACCTCGACATGCGACTGGTCGAGGGCTCGGACCTGGCCACCATCCTCGAAGCTGGCGCGCTATCCCCGGGACGGGCCGTGCATATCGTCGAGCAGGTGGCCGGCGCGCTGGAAGCGGCGCACGACGCGGGCCTTGTTCACCGTGACGTCAAGCCGTCGAACGTTTTGATCTCGCGCGGTTCCGGAAGCTCCGACTTTGCGTATCTCGTGGACTTCGGCATCGCTCGGTCAGTAGATGCTCCCACGACCACCCGCGAGGATCAGCCTGCCGGGACCCTGGCGTACATGGCCCCGGAGCGGTTCCGTGGAGCACGCCCGGCTGCGTCGGGCGACATCTACGCCTTGGCCTGCTTGTTGTACGAATGTCTAACTGGGCGACGTCCGTTCGAGAACACGACCCTGCCGGACCTGCTGCACGCCCATCTCGACGAGGCGCCGCCCAAACCGTCGGCGAGGGTGCAAAACCTGGCCGCCTTTGATGCGGTCATAGCAAGGGGGCTGGCGAAGGATCCGGCAAAGCGGTACCGGACTGCCACCGAGCTGGCCCTCGCTGCCCGGCACGCACTGGAGCGCGATCCCGCCACGCGGCGATCCGAAAGATGGCGTCGCTGGGCGGCACGAGCCGCCCGACAGTCGCACCCCGCGCTGGCCGCAATCCTGGCGCTTAGTGTGGTTGCGATCACCGCGGCGGTCGTGGCCACGACCCGGGATGGGGAGGTCGCCGGAACGAGGATCAGTGCGGCGGGCGAGAACTCGGTCAGCATGCTCGACCCCACGACGGGCCGGTTGATCCGCAGCATCGCCGTCGACGCCGGGCCGAGCGCGGTGGTAGCGGGGTTCGGCGCGATCTGGACTGCAAACACCAACGCGGACACCGTGTCGCGCATCGATCCAGCCACTGGTTCGGTGACGCGAATCGTGGTCGAGTCAGCGCCCTCCGCCGTCGCGATCGGGGCTGGCTCGGTGTGGGTCACCAACGGCGCGTCCGGCACGGTGTCTCGCATCGATCCCGCCACGGATCGGACGCGGAGCATCGCGGTCGGCACCGCCCCGGGTGGCATCGCTGTCGCTTCAGGAGCGGTCTGGGTCACGAATACCGGCGACGCGACGGTCTCCCGCATCGATCCAGCCCTGAACATCGTCGTGCGAACCATCCCGGTCGGGGCTGGACCCGGAGCGATCAGCGGCGGCAGCCCCGTATGGGTAGCCAACTCCACGTCGAACAGCGTGTCGCGCATCGATCCGACCAGCAACACTGTCGTCCAGACAATCCCCGTTGGTCACGATCCCGAAGGCATCCGCGTGGTCGGAAACGACGTCTGGGTGGCGAACAACTTGGACGGCACGATCTCCCGGCTTCCTGCGACCGGCAACTCCGTCGCTACCACTGTCGCCCTCGGAACAGCATCCCAGCCGACGGCAATGATCGCTGGCGGCAGCGGGATTCTCTGGGTGGCGTCCACCGGCGAGGCGGCGCTGTACGAGGTGGACGTCGGGCAATCGCCTGCGCGGCTCGTCCGCACTATCCCTCTCGGAGTCATCCCGACCGGTGTCACGACCGCGGGGAAGGGCGGTGCGGTGTGGGTTGCAGGCGCGATCGACCCGACGCGCCACCGCGGCGGCACCCTGCGCATCCGCGGCGAGAATCCCGGCTCGGTTGACCCGTCCTACGGAGGCACCCAAATCACCTCCGGACTGCTCAACAGCACCTACGACGGCCTGGTCGGTCTGCGTCACGCTCCTGGCGCGAAGGGGACCGAGATCGTGCCGGATCTGGCGACCGACCTCCCCGCGTCAACCGAGGGCGGCCGCAGCTACTCGTTTCACCTGCGCGCAGGCATCCGCTGGTCCGACGGAAGCCCGCTGACGGTATACGACGTTCGGCGTGGATTCGAGCGGGCCATCGCCTCCGGCCTGACAACGGTCCAGAACGAGATCGTTGGCGCGTCAACTTGCAGTGTCTCCAAATGCGTCATCAGTGGCATCGTTATCGATCCGACGGCACGCTCCGTCACCATCCACCTTGTCCGGCCAAACGCCGCATTCCTCGAACAGATCGCCACCGCTTGCGCGGCCGTGCCCGCAGCCACACCGCTGGCCGAGCAAAAGGTGGTGCCCGTTTCCGCGTCCGGACCATATCGGATCAGTACCTACATCCCGGGCAAGTTGATCAGGCTCACCCGCAACTCGTACTTCGAACAATGGTCGACCGCGGCCCAACCCGCCGGATTTCCTGATGGCATCGACTACCTGGTCGCGTCGGTCGGGTCTCCGGTCTCAGCGGCTGAGGCGAAGACGGAGATCGCCGACGTTGACGCGGGACGAACCGATTGGGCCGATGCCCGATTCGCCGGTACCGAAGCCGAGCTGGCCGCCAGATTCGGAGATCGCTTGCATCTGACAGCGGACGGCTCGACAAGGGGTGTTGCGCTGAACACCCGAATCCCGCCGTTCAACGACGTGAGGGTGCGCCGGGCGCTGAACTTTGCGGTGGACCGCGCCGCGGCCGCTGCGGCGTGGCCTTCAATCGTGACGCCTACCTGTCAGATTCTGCCACCCGATTCTCCGGGGTATCGGCCCTACTGCCCCTACACGCTGCACCCAAACTCCCGAGGGTCCTGGGACTCACCGGACTTCGTGACGGCCGAAAGGCTCGTGGCCGCCTCGCACACGGCTGGCATGCGGGTGACCGTCTGGTCGCTTCCCAATCCCGCGCCGGGAGTGCAGGCGGTCGTGCGTGCGCTGCGTGACCTGGGGTACCGGGTCAGCTTCAATGTCGGCAATCCCGGAGGTGATTACTTCGCATATGTCGCCGATTCGGGCCACAAGGTGCAGGCCTCGTTCTTCGGCTGGATATCGAACGACCAGAGCGTCGAGGATTTCATCCCTCGGTTGTTCGCCTGCGCCTCCTTCTCCGCCGGCGACCCGGACAACTCGAACACGTCCGGGTTCTGCGATGCGCGCATCGACGCGACAATGCGCGAGGCCCAACAACTCGAGTCGACGTCGCTGCACGCCGCGAACGACGTCTGGGCGGTGGCCGACAAACGCATCACAGACGCGTCGCCGTGGATCTCGCTCGTCAACGCGTCCTGGGTGGACGCGGTGTCCAAGCGCGTGCACAACTACGTCCGAAATCCAGTCATCGGTGTCCTCTTCGACCAGATGTGGATCGTCTGAACTCAGAGTGCAACAGCCCGGCGCCGCCCGCCGGCGGCATGGCTCCGACGTGACCCATGACTCCGCGAAACCCGCCAGTCCAGAGGACCCGCTCATACAATGCTCGACATGCCGGACGTCATCGAACTCTGGTCACTGGGGCGGGCCAGCTTGGTACTCCTTCAGGGCCCGCGCATGACCATCGGTCGGGCCGCCGAGAACGACATCACCATCTCGGATCCGGAATCCTCAGCCGTGCACGCGGCATTGGAACCGCTTGCCGGTTCCTGGAGCGTAAGCGACCTGAGTTCCCGCAATGGCACCTTCGTCAACGGCGAGCGCGTTCTCACCGAACGACCCCTCCGCCGTGGCGACGAGATTCGGATTGGTCGCTCACGCTTGGTCTACCGCCCTGAGTCGAGCACCATCGACCTCGCCCCGACGGCAAGCCCACGCGGTGTGCCGGACCTCACGAGGCGAGAACGGGATGTTCTGCTCGCCCTGTTCAGCGGGCGAATCCCGGACGCTGTCTTCGTAGAGCCTGCGACCACACACGAAATCGCACGCGCGTTGCAGGTGACGGATGCGGCCGTCAAGCAGCATCTGGTGAAGCTTTACGACAAGTTTGCCCTCACCCTGCCGACCGAGCGAACGCGTGCGAGGCTCGCCAACGAGGCTCTTCGGCGCGGAGTGGTCAGCGTCGCGGACATTCGCTCCGCGTCGCCTGGAAACTGAGCCTCCGACACGCGTCCGCACCGACGTAGCCAGGACTCCCATGAGCAAGGCGACTGCCACCTGGTCGTGGCCAGGCGCTACGTGGCGGGCGGGCTGGCTGGACTTTGCCGAACCTTTAGGGATGCGACCCGCTGATGGGGGTGGTGGAAGCGTCTCCGCGCCGTTATCTTCCGGGCAGGGTGCACAGATTAGGGGCGCTCAGACACTGGAGGAGTTCACTGATGATCCAATCCACTGTGCGGCGGCCCGTGACCCGGCTTGTCGCTGCCGCGACGGGAGCCGCGGCCGTCGTCGCCGTCCCGCTTGCGTTCACGGTTCCGACGGCGGTCGCCTCGGCGGCCGCTTCGCCGTCCGGGCGATACATCGTCATGACGGCCGGCGACCCGCTTGCAACGTATGCCGGAGGTGTCCCGGGCTTCAAGGCCACCAAGCCGAAGGTGGGCGCCAAGGTCGACACCCGCAGCGCGAACGCGCGTGGCTACGCCAAACACCTGTCCGACGCCCATACGAAGGCCCTCGCTTCGGTCGGGGCGTCTGCCCGCGGCCGGCACGACTACTCGGTGGCGTTCAACGGCTTCTCCGCCACACTCACAGGTGCCCAGGCTGACGCCATCGCCAAGGCGCCGGGCGTCGTCAAGGTCTGGAAGGACGAGGTCCGCAAGGCGGACACGATCAGCACCCCGGGCTTCCTCGGACTGTCCGGCACGGGCGGTGTGTGGCAGAAGCAGTTCGGCGGCGTCAGCCACGCCGGCGAGGGAGTGATCATCGCCGACCTCGACACAGGGATCTGGGCCGAGAACCCAGCCTTTGCACCACTTTCCATCCCGCGACCCGACCAGGCGACGATCAACGCCAAGTGGCACGGTGTGTGCGACGCCGGAGCTGAAGAGCCGATCGCGTGCACGAACAAGATCATCGGCGCCCGCTACTACGGGGCCGACTTCGGCAACACGGTCATCCCCGAAGAGTTCGTTGGCCCACGTGACTACAACGGCCACGGATCGCACACCGCAAGCACGGCGGCCGGGGCGAACGGCGTCACCGCAGTGATCAACGGTGGTGTTGTCGGTCAGGCCTCAGGCATGGCCCCGGCGGCCCGGCTCGCCATCTACAAGGTCCTGTGGGAGACCGCCGACCACACCAGCGGTTCCGGCACCACGGCAGGCATCGTGGCGGCGATCGACGATGCGGTGAGCGACGGCGTCGACGTCATCAACTACTCCATCTCCGGCTCGTCGCAGTACATCGTCTCCCCCGACGAGCTGGCGTTCTTCAGCGCCGCCCAAGCAGGTGTCTTCATCTCGGCCTCCGCCGGCAACAGCGGCGACACGGTCGGCGCGAGCAGCGTGGCCCACAACGCCCCCTGGGAGATGACCGTTGCGGCGAGCACCCACGACAGGGGCAACACCAACACGGTCACACTCGGCAACGGTGCCGTCTACCACGGCGTCGGGGTGTCGCCCGGCATCGGACCCAAGCCGCTGATCCGGTCGACGGACGCGGTCCTGGCAGGCGCTAACTCGGAGGCCGCCCGACTTTGCTACAGCACCGCCACCCCCGGGGGCAACGCACTCGACCCGGCCAAGGTGGCCGGCAAGATCGTCATCTGTGACCGCGGCGTCAACGCCCGGGTCGACAAGTCCCAGGCCGTGAACGAGGCCGGTGGCGTCGGCATGGTGCTGGCGAACACGAGCGCCGCCCAGTCGCTCAACGCCGACTTCCACATCATCCCCACCAGCCACGTCAACTCAGCCGACGGCAGCGCGATCAAGGCGTATGCCGCCTCAGTCGGGTCAAGTGCCACGGCGACCATCTCGGCGCGCGACACCACCCCGGTGCGAGCTCCGGAGATGGCGGGCTTCTCCTCCTTCGGTCCGGCCCTGGCGGGCGGTGGCGACCTGCTCAAGCCGGACATCACCGCTCCGGGCGTCGACGTCGTGGCAGCCGTCGCCCCTCCGGGGAACAACGGCAACAGTTTTGACGCATACTCCGGCACCTCGATGGCTGCGCCGCACATCACGGGCATCGCCGCCCTCGTCCTCCAGGCGCACCCCGGTTGGTCGCCGATGTGGGTCAAGTCAGCGCTCATGACGACTGCGTCGCCGCTCGACAACAAGGGCCTGCCCATCCAGCGCGGCGGTGCTGACGCGACGCCGCTGGACTATGGCAACGGCCATGTCACTCCCGCCCCGGCCTTCGACCCGGGCCTGGTCTATGACAACGGCGCAGTCGACTGGGTGCGGTACGGCTGCGGCATCGGGCAGTTCCAGTTGGTCTCGGACCCGTCGTTCTGCGCGACGTACGGCTCCATCGACCCGAGCAACCTCAACTACCCGAGCATCGCGGTCGCCGGCCTGGCCGGCTCCCAGACGGTGACCCGCACGGTGACGAACACGTCGGTAGACCAGGCGTCGCAGTACACCCCGACGGTCGTCGCACCGACTGGCTTCACCGCCACGGTCAACGTCTCCAAGCTGACTGTCCCGCCGCTGCAGTCCCGCTCCTTCAGCGTCACCTTCACCCGGACCACGGCACCGCTCACCAAGTGGGCCTTCGGTTCGCTGACGTGGACGGACAAGCGTGGTCACTCGGTGCGCAGTGCGGTCGCGCTACAGCCTGTGGCAGCGACAGTTCCGACCGAGCTGAGCGGGACCGGCACCAGCGGGTCCAAGACGGTCTCCGTCACCCCCGGCTTCACCGGCACCCTGGCCGCGACGACAGCGGGCCTCAACCCCGCGACGGTCGGCACCGTTACGGCGTCCAAGGGCGCCGCCGGCACGACGACGTTCACCGCCCCCGCCGGTAGCAAGGTCCTCCGCTTCGCGACATATGACGCGGACTACCCGGCCAACACCGACGTCGACCTCGTCGTCAAGAAGGGGACCACTGAAGTGGGGTCCAGTGGTGGTGCCACAGCTGAAGAAGCAGTCAACCTCTCGGGTGACGACCTCGGTGGCACCTACACGATCCAGGCGACCTACTTCGCCGGAGCGACCGCGTCCCTCGGCATCCAGGTCAACAGCTTCGCCGTGGGCATCACACAGTCGGGCAACCTCACGGTCACCCCGGCCACCCAGGCCGTGACGGTCGGCCGCCCAGCGTCGGCCACGGTGGCGTGGACAGGCCTGGCAGCGGGCACCCGCTATCTCGGCGCCGTCGACTGGAGCGACGGCACCAGCTCGGTGGGCCGCACCCTGGTGGCCATCCTCAAGTAGCCGCACCGCCCCAGCGGAGCCCCCACCAAACCCTCGGTGGGGGCTCCGTTGCATCCAGTTCCGCCACCGGACGGGCCAGCGCACCGACATCAGGTGGCCGGATCGGTACCCACCGTCGCCTCGACGACCGCGGTGACCCGGAAGGGCGACCCCTGCTGGCACGTCGTCCGCACGTTGGTCGCTTCATGGCCTCGGACAGTGGCCCGACTGCCGGGCACCACACCAGCCAGCTCGCCAATCAGCACGTAGGCCGTCCCATTGCCCACCAGCACGAGACACCCCTTCTCGACCCCTGCCTCCACGGTGCCGGTGAGGGTGAGCTCGGGGCTGGCGTTGCTGGGCGAGCCCGAACTGGGCTCCGGCGCGTACGAGCGCGGCGCCGTGACCCCCGAGTCGACAGTGCTTCCGTCCGACTCTGTCGTCACGGCGCCGCACGCCACGAGTAGGAAGCCACCCAGGACGAGGACCACGGCCAAGGACAGGGAGCGGCTCATCCTTGTGTGACGACCGTGACCTACGCCGGGTTCCGGCATCGTCCACAGCTGGCTTATCGGCACGGCGGCTAACCATTAAGCCGTTCTTGCAGGACTAGGCAACTCCGCCCGCGGCACGGCTGGACATCACAGCTAGCGGTGCCTGGAGGCGTCTTAGTGGGCTACTAGAGACTTTCCGCAGGGCCGGTGTCTGGCCAGACTCGGTCCAGGTGCTCGGCGGGACGCTCTCTATTGGGCTGCCCACCAGCCTCATCGGTGTGGCTCACTATCGGACTGCGGCCCGCCGGGTGCCGTGACGAGGCGTGGCTCAAGAAGGGACTGCCCTGCTCGTAGTAGCACTGCCCACCTCGCCGTCCACACCGGTACGAGCACAGGCGGGAGCGAGGCATGGAGCACGTTGTCATCGGGGTCGACCCCCACAAGCTGTCGGCGACGATCGAGGTCGTCGACGATCACGAACGGATGCTGGGCCAGGGCCGGTTCACGACGGACCGGGCTGGCTACGCGGCGATGCGGGCCTACGCGAAGGCCTGGCCGGTGCGGGTGTGGGCGGTCGAAGGCGCCAACGGCGTCGGACGTCCGCTGGCGCAGCGGCTGCTGGAGTCAGGTGAGCACGTCGTCGATGTCCCGGCCTAGCTCGCGGCGCGAGTGCGGCTCTTCGACACCGGCCACAACCGCAAGACCGACGCGCATGACGCGCACTCGATCGCGATGGTCGCAGTCCGCACCCGAGGCCTTCGGGTGCTGCAGGTCGACGGCGAGCTCGAGGCCCTGCGACTGCTCGTTGAGCGTCGTGAGGCGCTGACTCGTCGCCGGGTCCAGATCGTCGACCGTTTGCAGGCGCTGCTGGCGGAACTCCTTCCGGGACAAGCGAAGAAGGACCTCACCACCGGCCAGGGCAAGCGAATGCTGGCCTCCGTGCGCCCGCGCGACATCGCCGGAAAGACCCGCCGGCGGATCGCGGCCGAAGAACTCTCCGAGCTGGTCGCGGTCGAGGCGAAGATGAAGAAGGCCACCGCCGAGCTGAAGGCAATGGTCGCGGCCCGGGGTTCGCACCTGACAGACATCCACGGCGTCGGCCCAGTCGTCGCCGCGCGTGTCCTGGCTGACGTCGGCGACGTCGCCCGGTTCGCCGACCGCAACCGGTTCGCGTCCTGGACCGGCACCGCCCCGCTCGACGCGTCCTCGGGAGAGCAGAACCGGCACCGGCTCTCCCGGGCCGGCAACCGACGGGTCAACCACGTCATCCACATCGCCGCCGTCACCCAACTCCGCCTGGACACCGACGGCCGGGCCTACTTCCGGCGCAAGCGAGCCGAGGGCAAGAAGCCCCTGGAAGCGCTGCGGTGTCTCAAGCGACGGATCTCCGACACCATCTATCGACAGCTGGTTGCCGACGCCGACTCAGCCCAGGCTCAAGGCACCAACGCGGGCCCGGGAGGGCACCGCGGGGCGTCACTTCAATCCAGCGCGGCCGGCTCACACCCGCACACCGACACTTCGGATCAGCCACTTCCCGGACCCGCACCAAAGACGCTACGCCCCACCGCGCCGCCCCGGAAGACCGAGCCCGCCAAGCGTCTCCAGCCGACCGGTTGACAACAGAAGGGAGCCGGTATGACGCGGGCCGGATGTTGTCCAGCTTGGCCCTCGTCGACGGGGGGGCTAGCTGCGCTGTTGGGCGGCCCACGAAGCGTGCAACGCGGCATACACGCCGTCCTGTCGGACGAGGTCCCGGTGGGGGCCACGTTCCACGATCCGCCCGCGGTCGACGACGATGACCTCGTCGGCGGCTTCGGCGGTGGACAGGCGGTGGGCGATGGCGATGGAGGTGCGTCCCCGGGTCAGCCCCTCGAGCGCGCGCTGGAGGCGCACCTCGGTGGAGGGGTCCACGGCGGAGGTGGCTTCGTCGAGGACGAGCAGGTCGGGGTCGGCGAGGTAGGCGCGAGCCAGCGCCACCAGCTGCCGCTCCCCTGCGGACAGCGACTCGCCACGCTGACCGACCTCGGTGGCCAGCCCCTGGGGCAGACCGGCCAGCCAGGCATCCAGGCCGAGCTCGGTGAGGGCGAGCTTCACGTCGTCGTCGGTGGCGTCGGGGCGGCCGAACCGCACGTTCTCGCGCAGCGTCGCGTCGAAGAGGAAACCCTCCTGGGGCACCAGGACGACCCGCTCGCGCAGCGACGAGAACCGGACCTCGCGCAGGTCGACCCCGTCGATGCGGACGGTGCCCTCGGTGGGATCCATCAGCCGGGTGAGCAGCTTGGCCAGGGTCGACTTGCCGGAGCCGGTCTCCCCCACGATCGCGACTCGGCTGCGCGGCCCGATGGCGAGGTTGACGTCGTGCAGCACCGTGTCGGCGCCGGGGTAGGCGAAGGAGACGCCGTCGAAGTCGACGGCGATGGGTCCACGGGGCAGCACCTGCCCGTCGTCGCCTGGGTCGGCCACGTCGGCCGGGGTGTCGATCACGCCGATGACCCGGCGCCAGCCGGCGACGGCGTTCTGGAGCTCGTTGAGGATCTCGGTGGCCTGCTGGACCGGCTGGGTGAACAGGTTGACGAGGAAGAGGAACGCGAGCAGCTGCCCGAGGGTGAGGTGGCCAGCAGACGCCTGGATCGTCCCGACGACGAGGACCACGGCCAGGGTCAGCCCGGCCACGAGCTGGCCCGAGGAGAAGGCGACGACCGAGCGCACCTGTGCCCGGATGGAGGCGCTCCGGTGCGCCTCGATGGCACCGTCGATGCGATGGGCGGTGCGCTCCTCGACCCCATAGGCCCGGATCGTCGCCGCGCCCACGACGGACTCGGACACGGCCGCCAGCAGGTCGCCGACGCGTTCGCGCACGATCGTGTAGGCCCTACCGACGATGGCCTGGAACCGCTTGATGACGAACAGCAGCGGCACGAAGCACAGCCACACGACGCCGGTCAGCAGCGGGCTGTAGTAGAACATCAGCCCGGTGGCGACGGCGATCTGTCCGAGGCTGAGCACCAGGATGATGCCGCCGAACTGGACGAACTGGCTGATGGTGTCGACGTCCGACGTGACCCGGCTGACCATCGAACCGCGACGCTCGGTGTTCTGGGTGAGCATCGACAGGTCGTGGATGTGGCGGAACGCCTTGAGCCGCAGCGACGCGAGGCCTGCTTCGGAGGCGCGGAAGAGGCGCACGTTCACGGCATACGCGCTCAGGGCGGTGGCCGCCACGGCGATGAGGGCGAACAGGACGTAGCGGGTCACCAGGCCCGGGTCGGGGCCGCCCTTGCCGAGGAGTCCGTGGTCGGTCGTCTGCTGGACCACGAACGGCACGACGATCCGGCCGACGGTCGTGATGGCAGCCAGCCCGAGGGTGACCCAGAGCCCGCGCCGCAGCTCAGGTGAAAGGTCGAGCCCGCGACGCAGGGTCGCCATGGTGCCGAGGGAGGAGGTGGCGTCGATGGACGTGCTCATGCCGTGGCCCCTTCCTCGTCGGCGGCGACGGCGGCCCGCTCGGCCGCCTCACGCGCGTAGGCCGTGACGAGGCGCTGGTAGCCCTCGCACCGCTGCTCCAGCTCACGATGGGTGCCGTGGTCGACGACGCGACCACCTTCGACGTAGACGATCTGGTCGGCCAGCGTGATCGTCGACATCCGGTAGGCGACGACGAGGACCGAGGTGCCGGCGCTGGACCGGCGGAGCCCGGCCAGGATCGCCTGCTCGACCGCCGGGTCCACCGCGCTCGTGGCGTCGTCGAGGACGAGCAGCTGCGGGCCGCGGATCACGGCTCGGGCCAACGCGATCCGCTGGCGCTGGCCACCCGACAGTGACGTGCCCCGCTCCCCCACCCGGGTCTCGATGCCCAGCGGCAGGTCCTGCACGAACCCGGTCGCCTGCGCGATCTCCAGCGCCGCCCACACCTGGTCGTCGGTGTAGTCGCCGCCCAGGGCGACGTTGCCGCTCACCGTGTCGTCGAACATGAAGGTCTGCTGCGGCACGAGGGCGGCCACCGCGGAGACGCCGCCGCGGGTGATCTCGCGAAGATCGAGACCATCGAGCGTCACGTGCCCACGGTGGGGGTCGACCAGCCGCAGGGTGAGGTTGGTCAGCGTCGTCTTGCCCGAGCCGGTGGGGCCGACCAGCGCAACCGTCGACCCAGCAGGGACCTCGAGGGAAACCTCGTGGATGGCCTGGAAGGTCGACTCCTCACCCGCCTCGTCGACGATGTCGTAGGAGTAGTCGACGTGCGACAGCGCCGCGTGCGACGCGCCACGACGCGGCAGCTCGGCCTCACCGAACGCCAGCTCACCTCGCGCCTTGAGGACAGCGTCGACCCGGTCCCAGCCGACCACGGTCCGCGGGAGCTCGCCGAGCACCCAGCCCAGCGCGCGGACCGGGAAGGCCAGCACCGAGATGAGGTAGGCCACCTGGACGACCGCCGCGGGCTCGAGGCGGCCCGAGGCCACCTGGTGTGCGCCGACGACGAGGACGGCAAGCGTGCCCAGGGTGGGGATGGACTCGATGACGGGGTCGAAGGTGCCGCGAGTGCGGCCGACCTCGACGTTGGCCCGCTGCAGCCGCCTGGTGACCTCCTCGAACCGGACCGACTCCTGCTCCTCGCGCCCCATCGACTTGACGATGAGGGCGGCCTCGAAGCTCTCGTGCGCGACCTCGCTCACCTCGGCGCGGAGCTGCTGGGCGCGGGAGACCTTGGGTGACATGGCGCGCTGGAAGACCATGTTGGCCAGGAACAGCAACGGGAAGACGGTCAGGCCGATGATCGCCATGACCGGGTCGACCAGGATCATCTGCACGATGCCGGCGACCAGCATGATGATCACGCCGATGGCCATGGGCAGCGGCGCGAACACGTTCCACGTCGCCTCGACGTCGGCGTTCGCGTTGGACAGCAGCTGGCCGGACGGGTGCCGGTGGTGCCACGCGAGCGGGAGCCTGAGGTACTGCCGGGTCACCTCGCGACGGAAGCCCGCCGCGACGTTGTACATCGTGAAGCCCGCAGCGATGCGCCGGATCACGACGCCGACGACGTTGATCACGACGACCCCGGCGATCCACCCGAAGATGGCCCACAGCTGGGCCGGCGTGGCATGGCCCGCGGCGACCGCCGGCTGGACCTGCTCACGCGTCACCTTGCCGATCGCCGCGGCGGTGAGCACCGTCATCACGCCGTAGAGGGCGCTGCCCGCGACCGCGAGCGCGAACCACCGCGGCTCACGCCGGATCCCGACGCCCACGATGCCGAGGCTGCGGCGCAGCGACGGCGCAGCGTCGACGGACACGACAGACCTCCGGGTTCGGGCACAGGGCGCCCAGGGCGAGTGACAATGTGGAAGGTCCAACCCTCTCACGCGGGTCGGACTCCCACTCCATCCAGGCCCCTCGTCGACGCCTCGTAAGGTCGTCCCATGACCCACCTCGCCCAGCTCGAGCGCGACGCCCTCTGTGACACCTTCGTCGCGATGGGTCCGAACGCCCCCACCCTCTGCTCGCCCTGGACCACCGCTGACCTCGCCGCCCACCTCGTCGTGCGCGAGCGCCGCCCCGACCTCGCACCCGGCATCTGGCTGCCGCCGCTGGCCAGCCGGCTCGAGAGCGGGATGGAGGAGTACGCCGCCAAACCGTGGCCCGAGCTCGTCGAGCTGGTCCGCTCCGGACCCCCCAAGTGGTCGCCCGCCCAGTTCGCCGGGGTCGACGACGCCTTCAACTTCATCGAGTACTTCATCCACCACGAGGACGTCCTCCGCGGCGACGAGACCGTCGGTCCGCAGCGCGAGCTGTCCCCACGCGAATCGCGTGCACTGTGGAAGATGTTGTCCCGCATGGCCAAGGTGTTCTTCCGCCGCAGCCCGGTCGGGGTCGTCCTGCGCACCCCGGAAGGTCAGTCTCTGGAGGCCCGCAGTGCCACCGAGCTCGGCACGGTGGTCCTGGAGGGCACCCCTGCCGAGCTGATGCTCGCGGCATACGGCCGTCATCGCGTCGCCGACCTCGAGGTGACGGGCGGCGAGTCCGCGGTGGACGCCCTGTGGGCCGCCCCTCTCGGCCTCACCTGACCGCCCGGCGACGGCAACCTCAACGCACCGGTATGCCGCCCTCCCGCAGGGCGTCCTTGACCTCACCGATGGTGAGCTCACCGAAGTGGAAGACGCTGGCGGCGAGGACCGCGTCGGCCCCTGCGCGTACCGCTGGCGCGAAGTGGTCGACCCGGCCGGCCCCGCCACTAGCGATCAGCGGGATCCGCACCTCCCGGCGAACCAGCTCGATGAGCTCGAGGTCGAAGCCGTCCTTGGTGCCGTCGGCGTCCATCGAGTTCAGCAGGATCTCCCCGGCACCGAGCTCGGCCGCGCGGGCGCACCACTCGATGGCGTCGAGCCCCGCGCCCTGGCGCCCTCCGTGCGTGGTGACCTCGAAGTCAGCCGTCGTCGCGCCGGAGTCGTCCCGGCGGCGACGGACGTCGGCGGAGAGCACCAGCACCTGCGAGCCGAACCGGTCCGCGACCTCGGCGATGAGCTCGGGTCGCGCGATGGCGGCGGTGTTGACACCCACCTTGTCCGCTCCGGCCCGCAGCAGGCGGTCCACGTCGTCGACGGTGCGCACTCCCCCGCCGACGGTCAGCGGGATGAAGACCTGCTCGGCGGTGCGATGCACGATGTCGTAGGTCGTCTCCCGGTTGCCGCTGCTGGCCGTGACGTCGAGGAAGGTGAGCTCGTCGGCACCCTGCTCCCCATAGGCCTTCGCGAGCTCGACCGGGTCGCCCGCATCGCGCAGGTTGGCGAAGTTGACGCCCTTAACCACCCGCCCGGCGTCCACGTCGAGGCAGGGGATGACGCGGGTCGCAACACTCACGCTGCGAGCGTAGCGATCTAGTCTTGAGCACATGCCCACCGACCACAGAGCGGCCATCCGCCTCGACCGCACGGTGGACGTGGTCGCGGCCATCGTCAGCCTGGTCGACGGCAGCGACGCCCTGTGCGGCAGCACGCACCTCATCTGCATCGACGGCCCGAGCGGCGCCGGCAAGACGACCTTGGCCCGCGACCTGGCCGCAACGCTCGCCGCGCCGACCGTGCACATGGACGACCTCTACCCCGGGTGGGACGGCCTGAGGGCCGGTACGCACCGCGCCCAGGAGTGGATCGTGGGGCCGCTCGCCGAGGGCCTCCCCGCCCGCTACCGGCGCTGGGACTGGGCCGCCGAGCAGTATGCCGAGTGGGTGCAGCTGCCCTCGTCGGAGGTCGTCGTCCTCGAGGGCTGCGGGTCCGGCGCCCTCCCCGCCGGCAAGGCGGCTTCGGTGCTGGTCTGGGTCGAGGCCGAGGAGACCGTGCGCAGGGCGCGCGGACTCGCCCGGGACGCCGGCTACGCCCCCTACTGGGAGGGCTGGGCCGTCCAGGAGCGCCGTCTCTACGACGCCGACCGCACCTGGGAGCGCGCCGACCTGTTCGTCGACACCACCCACCGTCGCTAGCGTGGCGCACGTGATGGACCAGCTCGGCGCGAGCGTCCAGGGGTGGTGGTGGATCGTCGCGCTCGTCGTCCTGTTCGCGGTCGTCTACCGGCTGGGCAAGGGCGGCTCCGGGGGCGCTGCCTCGGGCGCCGGGGCCGGCTGCCTCGTCGCGGTGGTCATCACGGTGCTGTTCTTCCTCGTGGTCGTGTTCTGAGCAGGTCCTGGGCCAGACCGACATAATCGGGGCATGGAACCGGCAGACATGATGGCGGCCGTCACCACGTCGCTGGACGAACGCACCGGCCGATCCCTGGACGAGTGGGTGGCGTTGGTGCGCGAGACCGGCCCGGACCCCCTGGACCAGCGGGCCGTCCGCGCCTGGCTGCGGGAGGTGCACGGGGTTCCGCAGAACTCCCAGTGGGCCATCGCCGATGCTGCGGCAACCGCAGCGGGCCGGCAACGCCCCGATGTCGACGCCTACACCGACGCGCTCTACAGCGGCGCCAAAGCGCACCTGCGCCCGATCCACGACGCGATCATCATCCTGGCCGAGGGCCTCGGCGACGACGTGCGGCGTGAGGGTCGCGGCACCTACATCCCCGTGGTGCGCAGGACCCAGTTCGTCGCCGTGGCCCCAGGGCCGCGCGACACCGTGCGAGTTGGCTTCCGCTTCCGTGAGACCCCTCCGGACGACGAACGACTCTCTCCCGCCAAGGGTTTCGCGCAGGCCACCCACTGGCTGCACCTGGCTGCAGACGCCGACGAGGACGACCTTCGCTCATTGGAACCACTGCTCCAGGCGGCCTACCGCCAGAACGGCTGACGTGACCAGCGTCGACTTCGCACGTGCCGGCCGGCGCTCCCGCCACGAGGCCAGGGCCCGCGTCGACCGGTTGGTCAGCCGGATGTTCTTCATCGTCCAGTGCGGTCTGGGCGCCGCCACCGCCTGGTGGGTGGCCAGCGCGGTCCTGCACCACAACCGGCCGTTCTTCGCGCCGGTGACGGCGATGATCTCGCTGGGGATGTCCTTCGGCCAGCGACTCCGCCGGGTCACCGAGGTGATGATCGGAGTGGCGGTCGGCGTGTTCGTCGGCGACGTCTTCGTGCACTTCTTCGGGTCCGGGTACTGGCAGATCGTGGTCGTCGTCGTGCTGGCCATGAGTGTGGCCGCACTGCTCGGCGCCGGAATGCTGCTGATCACCCAGGCCGGCGTGCAGTCGGTCATCGTCACCACCCTCGTGGCGGGGTCCGGACAGGCGTTCACCCGGTGGCTCGACGCCGTCGTCGGCGGGGTGGTCGCCCTGCTCTTCACCCTGGTCGCGCCTGCCGCACCACTGCGCCGGCCCCGACAGCAGGCCGCACTGGTCGTCCACGAGATCGGCGAGATCCTCGCCGACACGGCCCGCTCGCTGCGCAACCATGACTCCGACCTCGCGTCGGCCACGCTGTCTCGCGCGCGTGAGTCCGAGTCCCTGCTCGACGAGGCCCGGGCGCTGTCCGCTGAGGGCATCGCGGTGGTGCGGCTGTCACCGTTCCGGCGTCGTCACCTCCCCGGCGTCCAGGCCATTGCGGACCTGCTCGAACCCCTTGACCGCGCCATCCGCAACCTGCGGGTCCTGGTCCGTCGCGCCGCGATCGCGACGTGGCGCGAGGAAGCCGTCCCCACGGCATACCTGCACCTATTGGACGCCCTCGCCGAGACGAGCGAGGACATCTCCCGTGAGCTGGGCGAACGTCGCCTGCCCACCAACGCGCGCGTCGGGCTCCAGCGGATCGGCGAGGCCAGTGCCGTCATCGACAAGTCCGCGGGGCTGTCGGGTGAGGTGATGCGCGCGCAGATCCGTTCGATGGTCGTCGACCTGCTGATGCTCACCGGCGTGCCCCATGACGAGGCGATCGAGATGGTGCCTGAGTCGATGTCGACCGGCCCGCACGACGACTGAACCCGGCTGCAAGACTGGCCGGGATGTCTTCCCGTCGCAGCCCCCACCTCCCCCCTGTCTGGCTGATGGCTCTGGCGTTGGTCGCCGTGGCCGCCAACCTGCGCACCGCCATGGCCAGCGTGCCGCCGCTCACCGAGTCGATCGCGGACGACCTGGGCCTGTCCAACACGGCCCTCGGCGCGCTCACCACGCTGCCCGTCCTGTGCATGGGCCTGTTCGCGCCGTTCGCGCAGCGGATCGCCGCGCGACTGGGTGCCGCGGCCTCCATCGAGCTGTCGATCGCGTGCGTCGCGGGCGGTCTGGCCCTGCGGTTCGCCGGTGGCGCGACGTGGCCCCTGTATGCCGGGACGTTCCTCGCCGGGGTCGGTATCGCCATCGGCGGCACGCTCCTCCCTGGCCTGGTCAAGGAGCTGTTCCCGCCCGAACGCGCAGGGCTGGTCACGGGGCTGTACATGCTCGCGATGATGGGCGGAGCCGGTGCGTCGTCGGCCCTGTCGGTACCGCTCGAGGGCTGGTTGGGCTCGTGGCAGGCGGCGCTGGGTTCGTGCTCGCTGCTCGCCGTCGTCGGGGTGCTGGCCTGGGTGCCGGTCCTGACGGGGCATGCGCGGCACCGCGCGGCGAACCCGGCCGTCGTCGCGCCCGTCCGGCTCCCGTGGCGACATGTCACCGCGTGGCTGGTCGCCGCCTACCTCGCCGTCCAGTCGGTCGAGTTCTACTCCACCCTGGCCTGGCTCGCGCCCTCGTACACCGCGCGTGGCTGGGACCCGACGCACGCGGGCTACCTGCTGTCCGTCTTCACGGCGGCCCAGCTGGTGTCCGGCCTGCTGGCCCCAGCGCTGACCGACAAGATCGTCGACCGGCGGGTGCTGCTGCTGTCGGCGTCGGTCCTCGGGCTGCTCGGCCAGGCTGGCCTCTGGCTGGCACCGACCGCCGCGCCCTGGGTCTGGGCGACCGTGCTGGGGTTCGGGCAGGGGGCGTCGTTCGCCCTCGGGCTGGTGCTGATGGTCGACTACGCGGGCACTCCCGCGGCCAGTGCGCGGCTGGCCGGGATGGCGTTCTTCTTCAGCTACACGATCGCGTCGTTCGGACCCGCGAGCATGGGTGCTGTCCGCGACCTGTCTGGCTCGTTCACGGCGGTCTGGGGCACGCTGACGGTCCTGATGTTCGCCCAGGTGGGGCTGTCCTCATTCCTGCGCCCTGGCCTCCGCAAGGTCGACTAGCCGGGGTCTCCCAAAAGTCTGTGCACAGACCTTGGGAGCTCTGCGCAGAGATCAGGTCTCTGCGCAGTGGTGCCAACCTCTGTGCACAGACCTGCGGCCGGCGGCCGGGGCTCAGTCGAGCGTGACGTCCGGGCTGGTCGCCGACGGTCCGAGGGCTTGCACCAGGGCAGCCAACCGACCGGCTTCGGCCCGGGCGAAGCCTGAGTCCGCCTTCTGGATGGCCATCACGGCGAGCGTGTCGGTGTCCGACAGGGCGATGGTCACCCACGGGTCGCCCCCGGAGAACCGCACGTCGACGATCTCCTGCCAGGACACCGTGCGCGTCGTGAACAGGTTGCGCACGGTCAGCGACTCCCGGGTCGGCGTCGCCCGGATCGAGGCGAACCGCCACAGCAGCATCGCGATCGCGACACCCACGGCCGCGAAGAAGAACTTGTCACCGGTGCGCCAGGTGCCACCCTGGTCAGGGCCGGGCAGCAGGACCGCGATCACCCCGAAGATGACCAATGTGGCAACGGCGAAGGCATAGGCGACGGTGCGGCCGCGGCGGGCGCGAAAGACCGCGAAGGCAGCCTGTTCGTCCGCACCACTCGGGGCCCGACCCGCCGGGGTCACGGCCGTCACAACCGGCAGGCGGCGATGTCGGTCACCAGGATCGCCCGCGCCCCGAGGTCGTAGAGCTCGTCCATGATCGAGTTGGTCCGCACCCGCGGCACCATCGCCCGGACCGCGGCCCAGTCCTTGTTCTGCAGTGCCGACACGGTGGGCGACTCCAGGCCCGGCGTGATGGCGCAGGCGGCCTCGACCAGGGCGACCGGGACGTCGTAGTCGAGCATCACGTAGTGGCGCGCGGTGACCACACCGGTGAGGCGTCGGCGCAGGACGTCCACGGCAGCCGTCTCGTGCGACCCCTCGCGCCGGATGAGGACGGCCTCGCTGCGCAGGATCTCCTCGCCGAAGACCTCCAGTCCCTGCTGCCGCAGGGTGGTGCCGGTCTCGACGACGTCCGCGATGACGTCGGCGACCCCGAGCGTGATCGCCGTCTCGACAGCCCCGTCCAGCCGGACCACCTCGGCGCTGACACCCTGGTCGGCGAGGTGCTTGGCGACCAGACCGGGATAGCTGGTCGCGACCCGATGACCCGAGATCTCGGTGACGCTGGCGCAGGTGCCGGGCTTCGCGGCATACCGGAAGGTGGAGCCGCCGAAGCCGAGCGTCATGACCTCGATCGCGGCACTTCCTGCATCCAGCAGGAGGTCACGACCGGTGACTCCGCAGTCGACGGTGCCGGACCCGACGTAGACGGCGATGTCGCGCGGACGCAGGTAGAAGAACTCCACCTCGTTGTCGGAGTCGGTGAGGACGAGCTCCTTGGTGTCGCGGCGCGTGCGGTAGCCCGCTTCGCGCAGCATCTCGACCGCAGGCTCGGACAGGGATCCCTTGTTGGGCACTGCAATTCGCAACATGTCCGTGAAGTCCTCAGAGGTAGGCGTAGACGTCGTCGAGGGTGATGTCAGAGGCGACCATGAGCACCTGCAGGTGGTAGAGCAGCTGGCTGATCTCCTCGGCCGCACGGTCCTTGCCCTCGTGCTCGGCAGCCATCCAGACCTCGGCCGCCTCTTCCACGATCTTCTTGCCGATGGCATGCACGCCGGCGTCCAGCTCGCGCACGGTGCCCGACCCCTCGGGACGGCTCACCGCCTTCTCAGCCAGCTCGGCGTACAGGTCGTCGAAAGTCTTCACACGCCAAGGGTACGGGGAGCGAGGGCGCCGAGGGTGACCGCGGTCGCCACGGCAGCCATCGCCGCCTCGTGCCCCTTGTCCTCGCTGGATCCGGGCAGCCCGGCCCGGTCGAGCGCCTGGGCATCGTCGTCGCAGGTGAGCACCCCGAACCCGATGGGACACCCCGTCGCGACACTCACCTGCGCCAGGCCGTTGGTGACTCCGCTGCAGACGTAGTCGAAGTGCGGTGTGCCACCGCGGATCACGACACCCAGGGCCACCAGCGCGTCGTATGCCGGCGCGAGACGAGCGCACGCGACGGTCAGCTCGACCGTGCCCGGCACCCGGACGAGCGGGACGTCCTCGACGCCGGCTTCAGCGAGGGCACGCTCGGCCCCGGCAACCAGCCCGTCCATGACCTCGGTGTGCCACGAGGCCGCCACGATGGCCACCCTGAGGCCGGCACCTTCGGCAGTGATCGCCGGTGCGCCGTGCCCGCTCATGCGGTGGCGTCCTGGTCGCTCGCGTCCACGACGAGGTCGTGCCCCATCCGGTCCCGCTTGGTCCGCAGGTAGGCGCGGTTGGCTGCGTTGGGGGCGATCGAGAGACCCTCGACCGCCGCGACCTCGATGCCGTAGCGCTGCATGGCCTCGACCTTGGCCGGGTTGTTGGTCAGCAGCCGGACCGTGTGCAGACCCAGCGCGCTCAGGATTGCCGCCGCGGCGGCATACTCCCTGCCGTCCACGGGCAGGTCGAGCTCGAGCTGGGCGTCGACGGTGTCGAAACCGTTGTCCTGCAACGCATAGGCCTGCAGCTTCGAGACCAGCCCGACCCCGCGCCCCTCGTGGCCGCGCAGGTAGACGAGCACGCCCCCCTCGGCGGCGATCCGGTCGAGGGAACGCTCGAGCTGGGGGCCGCAGTCGCACCGCAACGACCCGAAGGCGTCGCCGGTGAGGCACTCGGAGTGCAGCCGCACCAACGGGTTCGGCCCCCCGGCGCCACGCGGGCTGACGAGCGCCACGTGCTCGTCACCGGTCAGCCGGTCGCGGAACCCGACCGCCGAGAACTCGCCGTGCTTGGTGGGCAGCGTCGTCTCGGCAAGGGTCTCGACCCGGTCGTGCAGCTGCCGCCAGGCGATCAGCTGCTCGATGGTGATGACCGGGAGGTCGTTGACCGCCCCGGTCGCGAGCACCTCCGGCAGGCGCATCATCGTGCCGTCGTCGTTGACCAGCTCGCCGATCGCCCCGGCCGGCGCGAGACCCGCGAGCCGGCACAGGTCCACGGCGGCCTCGGTGTGGCCCGGGCGCTCGAGCACGCCACCGGCCTTGGCCCGCAACGGGATCACGTGGCCGGGACGGACGAACGAGTCGGCGGTGGAGGACGGGTCGGCCAGGAGACCGATCGTCCGCGCCCGGTCCGCGGCGCTGATGCCCGTCGTCACGCCCTGTGCCGCGTCGATGCTCACGGTGTAGGCCGTACGCAAGGGGTCACGGTTGTCGGCGACCATGAGCGGCAGACCGAGCCGGTCGGCCATCTCGTTCGTCACCGGCGCGCACAGGTAGCCGCTGGTGTGGCGGATGGTCCAGGCCAGC
The DNA here is from genome assembly GCF_006438965.1 of Pedococcus bigeumensis. Classification (GTDB taxonomy): domain Bacteria; phylum Actinomycetota; class Actinomycetes; order Actinomycetales; family Dermatophilaceae; genus Pedococcus; species Pedococcus bigeumensis_A. Next base: position 1,047,216 of record NZ_RCZM01000001.1, on the reverse strand, counting down.
CACTCGGACGACAGCGTCTCGGCGGCCAAGATGACATCGCCCTCGTTCTCGCGGTCCTCGCTGTCGGTGACCAGCACAGGACGGCCACCGCGCAGCGCGGCGAGGGCGTCCTCGATGCTGGCCAGGCCGATCATGCGGAGACCTCCGCCAGCTCGGGAGCGGGGTCGCGCTCCTCACGAGAAGCCTTGAGCCACACGAAGAAGCCGTAGATGACCAGGGCGCCGTAGACGACGAACAGGATGGCCGTCGGGTAGTACTGCGAGTGCCAGAGGAGGGGGACGCCGACGAGGTCGACCGCGATCCACGCCAGCCAGAAGTCGTTCCAGCCGCGAGCCATCGCGTACGTCGCAACCATCGACCCGACGAAGATCCAGGCGTCGCACCAGAAGTACCAGCGCGGCGCGGGCCAGCCTGCGCCGATCACGGAGAACGCCCACTGGAACACCAGCACGCCCGACACAGCGGCCACGAGGTATGCCGTCCGCTCCCGGACCGTGGCCCAGCGCGGCGTGATGGCGGGAGCCCCAACACCACTGCCCGCGACCTCGCGCGCCTTGCGGACCTCGTTCCAGCGCCACCAGCCGTAAACGCTCGTGAGGATGAAGAAGACCTGCCGCCCGGCCTGGCCGAACAAGGGCTGCTGCGCCTGGGCGTCGAAGGTGGCGCCGATGAACACCGTGAAGAGGAGCACGTTGCCGACGATGCCGATCGGCCAGGCCCAGACACGGCGCCGCAGGCCGCCGATGGCGGACGCGAAGCCGAAGGCGTTGCCGACGATCTCGCGCCACGTGATGGGGTGGCCGGCGATCGTCAGGTGCGCCTCGTAGAGCCGACTGAAGATGTTCATGCGGAGGTCTCCTTGGTGGTGAGCAGGCGTTCGACGTACTTGGCCAGGACGTCGACCTCGAGGTTGACGGTGTCGCCAACCTCCTTGTGTCCCAGCGTGGTGAGGGCAAGCGTGGTGGGGATGAGCGAGACGCTGAAGGTGGCGTCGCCGGACGACTCCGTGTCGACGGCGCCGAGCGCGTCGAGCTCGTCGACCGCCGACACCGTGAGGCTGACCCCGTCGACCGTGATCGAGCCCTTCTCGACGACGTAGCGGGCGAGCGCGTGCGGGAGGCTGAACTGGACGACCTCCCACCGCTCCCCCGGTGTGCGGGTGAGGATGGCGGCCGTGCCGTCGACGTGGCCCTGGACGATGTGGCCACCGAACCTGCTCGATGCCGCCATGGCGCGCTCAAGGTTGACGCGGTCACCGGCACGGAGCGCGCCGAGGCTGCTCCGGTCGAGGGTCTCGGCCATCACGTCGACGGTGAACTGCTCGGAGTCGTGCTCGACGACGGTCAGGCAGACGCCGTTGACGGCGATGGACGCGCCGTGGACGGCATCGGAGGTGACCAGCGGTCCGGCCACGGTGAGCCGTGCCGAGTCGGCGCCGGGTTCCAGCGCGACGACGTGGCCGAGCTCCTCGACGATTCCGGTGAACATCAGCGAAGTCCCTTCAGTGAAGCCGTGATCCGCACGTCGTCGCCGATCAGGGTGATGTCGGTCGGCTTCAGGCGGAGGGCGTGGTCGATCGAGGTGATGCCCAGGTCGCTGACCGACGGACGTCCGCGCCCCAGCAGGACTGGGGCGACGTAGGCCACGAGCTCGTCGACGAGGTCGGCTGCCATGAACGCGGCCGCCACGGTGGGGCCACCCTCGAGCCAGACGTGGTGCACCTCCGCGTCGGCGAGCGCCGACAGGACATCCTTGGGATCGCGGGTCCGCAGCTGCCACGTGGTTGCGGCGCCATCGAGGACACGCGCACCCGCTGGCAGGTCCCGCTCACCCATCACCACGCGGATCGGCTGCTCGGGATAGAGCGACCCGTCCGGGCGACGAGCCGTCAGCTGGGGGTCGTCGAGCAGGGCGGTGCCGGTTCCCACGAGCACGGCACCGCAGCGCGACCGCTGCTCGTGGACGTCGGCCCTGGCCGCTTCTCCGGTGATCCACTGGCTCGACCCGTCAGCCGCCGCGCTACGGCCGTCGAGGGTGGTCGCGAGCTTCCACGTCACCCAGGGACGGCCGGTGGTCACGAGGTGGGTCCAGGTGCGGTTGAGCGCCTGCGCCTCGTCCGCCAGGAGCCCACCGACCACCTCGACACCCTTGCGGCGCAGCCACTTGGCGCCGCCGGCCGCAGCCCGGTTGGGGTCGGTCTGGGCATAGACCACACGAGCCACACCCGCGGCATACAAGGCCTTGGCACATGGCTCGGTGCGCCCGGAGTGGTTGCACGGCTCCAGGGTGACGTAGGCCGTGCAGCCGGCTGCCCGCTCGCCGGCGGCAGCCAGGGCGTCGGCCTCGGCGTGCGGGGTGCCCGCGCCACGGTGCCATCCAGCGGCCACGACGGCACCACCCGCATCGGCGAGCACGCAGCCGACGCGGGGGTTGGGGTTGGCCCGCGGCCCATGCGCAGCCAACGCCAGGGCACGGCGCATCATCGCCGTGTCGGACGTCCGTTGCTCTGCCACTGTCCTGCCCTTGCGCTCGAAACCGTGTCGGTTGAGCTCCGGGGGTCGTGCAGGCGAGCCTGCTGACGAGACCGAGGACGCACGGACGGCACACTGCCGCACTGCGAACCCACTGGTCCCGCTGCTGCGTGCTGCCTACCGTCCGGACTTTCACCGTCGGTCTGGGAGTTCCACCCAGTCAACCGGCCGCTGGCTGCGGTCGGGTCGCGGACTGTCACCGCCGGTTCGGAATTACACCGACCCCGGAGCACGTCAGCCTCCAGTATGCCGCAGGGTCACCTGCGCGGCTCCGTCCGGTCCGCGTGACGGTCCTCACGGGGTGTGGCGGCCCTTTGTCGGGACGGGGCAGTATGGCGAGGTGAAGCTGAAGCTCGACCTGCACGACATCTACAACCGCGGCGACGAGATCGAGCGAGCCCTCGAGGCGGTCATGCAGGAAGCCAAGGACAAGAAGGCGCCGATGGTCGAGATCATCCCGGGCAAGGGCTCAGGTCAGCTCAAGAAGCGCGTGCTTCGTTTCCTCGACCGCAAGGACATCAAGCCGCTGTACCACCGCGTGGAGAAGGACTCGGACAACTTCGGCAGGGTGTTCGTCCATTTCCGATGGAAGTAGCCGCGCGCTCCTTCCATGACGCCTGCGCTCAGTCACGGAACGCGTGAGATAGCCTGCGCCACAATGGAATTGGCTGTGGATTGTCTTCCCTGGTCGTTCGAACAGGTGTACGATACAACCATGTCAGCCAGTCCTACCGCGGCGCAGCGTGAAGGGGACCAACAGGACCTCTGGACGCGCACGGCGACGGCCGCCGGGCGACTCAACCGGGCGCACGCAGACCTGGTCGCCATCGCCGTGGAGCTGATCGAGGGTGGGCACTGGGGCGACGGCGGGTTCCGCTCCCCCGAGCACTACTTCACCGTCCGTGCCGGCCTGTCGCCCGCACACGCCCGCGACGTCGAGGTGGTCGCACGACGACGAGCCGACCATGACGACGAGCCGACCATCCGGACGCGGCAACAGCCCTGAGGTCCGGTGAGCTGTCCCTTGACGCGGCTGCTGTCGTTGCGCACCACGTACCCGCCGACTACCAGGCGTCGATGACCCAGCTGGCCCGGAACGCGACGGTCCCGCAGCTGCGCCGGGCCGTGAGTCGACATGCCTTCCACGACCCGGCTCCTGACCTGCGGACCGTCTCCCCCGAGTCCGCGTCGGACGTCGTCCCCTCTGATGCCGCCGCCTCTGGGAGCGAGTGGGAGCGTCGGGCGTGCGCCAAACCTGAGCTGTCCATGCACTACGACCGGGATGGCCGGTTCCAGCTGAGGTACAGCGCCCCGGCCACGATCGGAGCCCTCGTCGAGCAGGCCGTCAAGGAGGCGAAGGATGCCTTGTTGACCCACCAGCGGGGCGGCGAAGGCGCCGCCACGGCAGCCGATGCGGACGCGAACCTCAGGTCGGTGGATTCGGGCGACACATTGGGCACCCAGCAACCCACCTACGCGGACCCTCTCGCAGAGGTCGCGCACCGGTCCCTCGCTGGGATCGCCTCGACGAGCCGGGCCAGCCACTACCGCGTCTACCTCCACCTCGACACGGGCGGCGGCTGGATCAACAACGGCGGCGCCATTCCGGCCCAGCTCCTGGCGCGATTCCTCACCGACGGCGTCCTGCAACCGGTGTGGGAGACGGACGGGCGACCCGTCAGCGTCGGCCGGACCATGCGCATCCTTCCCGCCCGTTCACGCAGGCTGATCGAGGACCGCGACCGCGGCTGTCGGTTCCCGGGCTGTACCGCCATCCGGTTCGTCGAGGTCCACCACCTGCGGGAGTGGGCCAGGGGTGGAGCCACCGACGTCGACAACCAGGTCAGCCTCTGCCCGTTCCACCACGACGCCATCGACCGCGGGGACTTCACCATCACCGATGAACCCACTCACCACGACGGGATCGTCGTGGTGAGTGGGTACGGCCACCGGCTGCGCCCACCCAGTCCCGACGAGCTCGCACCACCGGATGGGGGCTCCGGCGAGGACGACGAGGTACCCACCACGTACCGACCGCCAACGGGAGAGCGCGCTCGCTGGAGCGAGATCGAGCTTCCCTCCGACCGCGAGCGCAGGGACACCCTGACGCCGCAGCTGCGCCTGGTCCGCGATTCCGAAACGAGCATGGCGACCGAGCCGCCCGTGATGGAGCCGACCGTGATCGAGCGCGACCCGTTCGACGTGATCCGGCGGTGGGATGAGTCCGGCTGACGATCGGCCCGACCGCTGCGGCTGCGGCTGCGGCGCGGCTGCGGCTGCGGCTGCGGCTGCGGCTGCGAGACGGATCAGCTCAGTGGGCGTGTGCCGTCGCCAACGCGCGCAGCTGGTCAACCGCGGCTGCTGCGTCCTCGGCTCCGTAGACGGCCGAGCCGGCTACGAACACGTCGGCACCCGCCTCGGCGCACTCCTCGATGGTCTTGGCGGACACTCCCCCATCGACCTGCACCCAGATCTCGCCGCCGTGGCGGCGCACCGCCTCGCGGACCTGGGCGACCTTGGGCATCTGGTCGGCCATGAACGACTGGCCACCGAACCCCGGCTCCACCGTCATGACAAGAACCATGTCGAGGTCGGGCAGGAGGTCCTCGTAGGGCGCGAACGGGGTGTTCGGCTTGATGGCCATCCCCGCGCGGGCGCCGAGCCCCCGCAGGTTCTTGGCCAGGGTGCGCGGGTCTCGAGCAGCTTCGATGTGGAACGTCACGGACGCGCCGCCCGCCTCGGCATACATCGGCGCCCAGCGGTCCGGGTCCTCGATCATGAGGTGGCAGTCGAGCGGGATCGGGCTGACCCTCGCGAGGGCCTCGACGATCGGCAGGCCCAGGGTGAGGTTGGGCACGAAGTGGCCGTCCATCACGTCGACGTGGGCCCAGTCGGCATTGGCGATCCGGGCCAGCTCGGTCTCGAGGTTCGCGAAGTCGGCGGACAGGATGCTGGGCGAGATCTGCACGCTGCCAAGCCTATCGGCGTGCCATCGTCCGAACGGACCGGCTCCGCCTGACCGTGGGACGCGCTACGGAGGCGGTCGGCACAATCTGGCGCATGCAGGCGCTCGAGAGTGTTGGGGTCACGCTCCTCGTGCTGTCCGGGCTCGCCGTCGTGTGGGCCGGCCTCACCGACCAGGTCGCCAAACGCCGACTCGCTGCGATGAGCGACCTGCTCCTCGCCGGTGAGCACGCCCGGGTCCTCGACCATGCTCAGCCTCCGCGGCCCTATCGGCCGGTGGGCAACCAGCTCCGTGCGACGAGTGCCGTGCTCACCGGGCAGTACGCGCGAGCGCTGCACCTCCTGGACGAGGCCGGCGTGCCCGGACGGCTGCGATCGACCCTGGCGGCGTCGGACGTGAACCTGCGAGGTGCCGCGCTGATCGGCCTGGGCCGGTACCTCGAGGCGACCGCGGTCCTCGGAGACGAGCCGACCACGGCTCTCGCCCGGCACCAACGCGCCCAGGTGGCGGTCGAGACCGGCGACGACGCGGTGGCGCTGCGGCTGCTGGCGGTGCCCGATCGGGAGCCCGACGACGATGCCGGACGTCGCCGCATCCTTGGGGAGCTGCACATCCGCCGCCTGCGACTTGACGAGGGCGAGGCCCTGGTTCGCGAGGCGCAGCGGCTCTACCGAGCGTCCACGATGGCAGGGCGCGAGGTCGACGAGGCCTACTGCGAGCTGCACCTCGGGCAGGCGGCCCTGTCCCGCGGGGACCGGGAACAGGCCGTCCGACGGATCGGCGCCGCCCGGGAGATGCTGAGCGTCAGGCCGGACAACGCGCCGGGGATCGCGCTGGTCGACCTGTACCTCGCGGAAGCGCACGCCCTGGCGGGCGATGAGGCCGCGGCTGACGCTGCCCTGGCTGCAGCGCGGGTCCACGCGCACGCTGTGGCGTCACCGGCCCTGGACGCCGCGTTCGAGCGGGCGACCGGCATGGTCGGCGTCCACCTGTCGCGACCCGATGCGGCCTCGCACCTGCGTGCTGCCCGGGCGATGCACCAAGCGCTGGGAGAGCGCCCCCATGTCGAGTACATCGACACCGTGATCGAACGTCTCGAAGGCCCGACCTGACGACCGCACCCGTCGGGTCCAGCTACGCCACCTGCTGGCCAAATGCCTCCGCCAGCCAGGCTAGCGTCGCCTCGCGGGCTGGGGCGCGGTTCGCGGGCGTGCCGGTGACGGCTCCGGCGACAGGGTGCACCATCACCTCGTCGACGTCGTACTCGGCGGCCAGGGCCGCGATCTGAGCGGCGACGGTGTCGGGCGTCCCGACCACCCATCGCTGGCGCATCTCGTCCGCCAGGCCACGGTGGGCATCGGCGATCCCGGACGCCTCAGCCTGCTCGACCAGGAGCTGCGGCGCCAACGGTCCGCCCGAACGCAGCGCCACCATCGAGGCCAGGTTGGGCAGCGCGAGCCGCTCGGCCTCGGCGTGGGTGGGAGCCACCACGACGTTGACGGTGAGGAAGGTGCGCGGCTGAGGGTGTGCGGCCGAAGGGGTGTAGCCGGTGCGGTAGAGGTCGAGCGCCGCCGCCGTGCCGCGTCCCGAGAAGTGGTGCGCGAAGACGTAGGGCAGGCCACGCTCGGCCGCGAGGCGGGCCGAGTAGTCCGAGGAGCCCAGCAGCCAGACATCAGGCGCCGAGACCGCGTGGGGCGTCGCATGCAGTGGGTGGACGTCACCGCCCACCCGGATGCCCACGCCGTCAGGCGACATCAGGGAGATGACGTCGTCGACGTACTGCGGGAACCGCGCGACCGCGTCCGCCTCGACGCCACCGGCTCCGTGACGCAGGGCGTAGCTCGTCACGGGATCGGTGCCCGGCGCACGACCGATCCCCAGGTCGATCCGACCCGGGTGGGCGGCCTCGAGCAGGGCGAACTGCTCGGCAACCACCAGGGGTGCGTGGTTCGGCAGCATGACCCCACCGGAGCCGACCCGGATGCGTTCGGTGGCAGCTGCCACCATCGCGATGAGGACCGGCGGGTTCGTCGCCGCGACGGCCGGCATGTTATGGTGCTCGGCCAGCCAGTAGCGGCGATAGCCGTGCCGATCGGCCACCTGCGCCAGCGAGCGGGTCGCGGCCAGCGCATCTCCGGTGGTCTGGTCCTGGCGGACGGGTACGAGGTCGAGGACGGACAGCGCTGGTGTGCTCACCTGTGGCGCAACCGGCTGCCACCGGCCCCTATTCCGATGCGGTCAGCGGACCATCCTGATCTCGAGCAGGTCCGGGAACCGCTCCTCGGTGCACGTGGCGCCGTCTGGCGAGAAGCCGTTGCGTTGGTAGAACGCCCTGGCGCGCGGGCTGTCGCGGAAGACCCAGAGCTCCGCCGACTCCTCGCGAGCCAGCACTGCATCGAGGAGCTGCTGCCCCAGGCCTGTCCCGAACCTCGCGGCCTTGACGTAGAGGCCCCGGAGCTCTGTCTGCCGCATCGGCTGCGGTCGCTCGGCCAGCGCCCGCGAAGGTCCCACCACCACGAACCCGCAGATCTCCCCGTCGTCGTCCGCGACCAGCCGCGTCAACCCCTGAGGGGTGGGGGCAGCCAACAGGTCCTCCCACCGCTGAGCGGCATCGTCCACCGTCCAGGTCGTGAAGTAGCCGTCGGGAAGGATCGATCCGTAGCTGTCGACCCACGCTTGGTGGTGCATCGCACCCACGCCGCGTGCGTCCTCGAACACCATCGGGCGGAGCGTCACCGGCATTCCCCGACCTTATCGACGCCGACGCGAGCGGCGCCCGGCGCCGACATCGGCCCCGCCGAACCCTCAGCCCTTCTTGCGCAGCAGGGCCAGGAACATGCCGTCGGTGCCGTGCAGGTGCGGCCACAGCTGAACCGTCTGGCCAGTTCCCGGGACGTCCACGGCTGCCCCGGAGGTGTCCCGCACGAAGTCACGGACATCGAGGAGCTCCACGTCCGACCGCCGCTTCGTCACGTCAGAGACGACGAACGAGGTCTCGGCCAGGTGGGGGCTGCACGTGGCGTAGCCGATGACTCCTCCGGGCGCCGTGGCGTCGATGGCCGAGGCGAGCAGCTCGCGCTGGAGCTTGCCGAGGTCGGCGAGATCGGCCGTCGTGCGCCGCCACCGGGCCTCGGGCCGACGACGCAGGGCGCCAAGTCCGGTGCACGGCGCGTCGACCAGCACGCGGTCGTAGCGTCCGGGCTCGTCCTCGCCGATCGTGCGGCCGTCTCCGGTCCGCACCGTGACGGTGCGACCGGCAGCAGCGGCCCGAGCGATCGCCGGGCGAAGCGTCTGACGGACCAGGTCGGTGCGGTGCTCGCTGACCTCGTTGGCGGTGAGGTCGGCGCCCGCCTCGATGGCCAGGCCCGCGAGCAGCCCAGCCTTGCCACCCGGACCGGCGCACAGGTCGAGCCACTGCTCGGGCCCGTGGGCGTCGACCGGCACAGCCGCCAGGGCCAGGGCGACCAGCTGTGAGCCTTCGTCCTGGACCGCCGCACGTCCGTCACGCACCGCAGGTATGCCGCCCGGGTCGCCTCCGTCGAGCACCGCACCGACGCGCGACAGCGGCGAGGCGTCGGCGCCGGCCTCGACGAGCTCGGCCACGGTGGCCAGGCCGGGTCGGGCGACGAGCGACACCTTCGCGGGGGCGTTGTCGGAGGTCACCAGCGCGGTCAGCTCGGAGTCGACCGTGTCGGCCGTCGCCGCACCGTGACCGAGCAGGGCTGCTCGCAGGGCCTTGACGATCCACTCCGGGTGCGACTGCTCCACGGCCAGCCGAGCGGTCAGCTCGCCGGTCGGTACGACCTCGGCCAGCCAGGCGTCCAGCTCGCGCTCACTGACCCGACGCATGACGGCGTTGACGAACCCGGCCGCACCCGCGCCGTTGACCTTGCGGGCCAGGGCCACCGTCTCGTCGACTGCGGCATGGGTGGGCACGCGCATGTCCAGCAGCTGGTGGGCACCCAGCCGCAACGTGTCCAGGACGTTGGGGTCGATCTTGGCCACGGGACGTCCCGCGGCGACGCTGATGATGGGGTCATAGAGCCCGTGCATCCGGACCGCGCCGTAGACGAGCTCGGTGGTGAAGGCGGCATCCCTGCCGCTGATCCCCCTGTCGCGCAACACCTTCGGGAGCTCGAGGTTGGCGTAGGCGCCATCCGCGACGGCCCGCAGAACGGTGTAGGCGGCGAGCCGCTGTGGATCGCTGCTGCGGTTGCGCTCGCTCGGTCGCTGAGCCGAGCGTTCCCGGTCGCCATGGGTGCGCTCGGGACGCTGCCGGCCCTTCGCGTTCCGCCTGCCGGGTTGAGGATCCCGTGGTCCGTGCTCACTCATGGCTGAACCGCTCTCCCGCGTCGATGCGGACGCCGCGCGCCCAGTCGGCCGCGGTCATCTCCTTCTTGCCGTGCGGTCGGACGTCGGACAGCCGCACCGGCCCAGTGGCCGTGCCGACGTGGACCGCACGCTTCCCGGCGGCGAGCTCTCCGGGCGCGAGGTCCGGCCCGGCATACTCCTCGTCGAGCTGGACCGGTAGCAGCTTGACGCGCTCACCACGGAAGGTCGACCACGCGCCGGGCGCAGGGGTGCACCCGCGCACCTGCCGGTCCACGGCGACGGCCGGACGGTCCCAGCGAACTCGTGCGTCCTGGACGTCGATCTTGGGTGCGAGCGAGACCCCGTCGAGGGCCTGGGGCACTGGGGTCAGCGATCCGTCGGCGAGGCCGTCCATGGTGGCGACGAGCAGACCCGCGCCACCCTCCGCCAGCCGACCGAGCACGTCACCCGCGGTGTCGCGCGGACGGATTCGCTCGGTCATCAGGCCGAAGACCGGTCCGGTGTCGAGGCCGGCCTCGATGAGGAAGGTCGAGGCTCCAGTCACCTCGTCGCCGGCCATCACCGCGTGCTGCACCGGCGCGGCGCCCCGCCAGGCCGGCAGAAGAGAGAAGTGCAGGTTGACCCAGCCGCGGCGGGGGATGTCGAGCGCGACCTGCGGGATCAGCGCACCGTAGGCCACCACCGGACAGGCGTCCGGCGCCAGCTCACGCAGCCGGTCGAGGAAGTCGGGGTCACGCGGACGGTCCGGCGTCAGCACCTCGAGACCGAGCTCCTCGGCCCGCTGCCGGACCGGTGACTGCACCACGCCGCGGCCGCGGCCGGCCCGGGCATCGGGACGGGTCACGACGGCGACCACCTCGTGCGGCGAGGCGATGAGGGCGTCGAGCGACGGCACCGCCGGCCCGGGTGTGCCGGCGAAGACCAGCCGCATCACATGCCCCGGCCGAAGGTGGCGTGCGGGCTGACCTTCACGACCGGGGTGTCGCCGCCTGCCCACTCCGCCTCGCGAATCGCCTTCATGGCGACCTTGCGCTGCTCGCGGTCCATCCGGTCGATGAACAGGATCCCGTCGAGGTGGTCGGTCTCGTGCTGCAGGCACCGGGCCAGCAGCTCGGACCCGTCGATCACGACCGGCTCACCGAACTGGTTGAAGCCCTTGGCCACCGTCCGCAGCGAGCGCGGCGTCTCGAACCGCAGCCCGGGGAAGGACAGGCAGCCCTCCTCGCCCTCCTGGAGCTCGGTCGAGAGGTCCAGGTCGGGGTTCACCAGGTGCCCGAGCTCACCGTCGATCCAGTAGGTGAAGACCCGCAGTCCCACTCCGATCTGCGGGGCAGCCAGGCCGGCGCCGGGCGCGTCCATCATCGTCTCGGTGAGGTCCTTGACCAGCTGGCGCAGCTCCCGGTCGAAGTCCACGACGGGCTCGGCGGGGGTGCGCAGGACGGGATCGCCGAAGAGGCGGATGTTCTGGATCGACAACGGTTTCCCTGGGTTGGACGGGCACGGCTGGGGTGGGCGAAAGGGGCTGCCAGTGTATGCCGCGTGGTCCGGGCCGCTGCTACTCGCGTTTGCGTTCGCGCAGGAACGACCACGCCCCGACGGCCAGGCCGCCGATCACCCCGCCCACCGGCACCCGCCCGGTGACCGAGGTCGCCACCACCAGGATGGCGATCCACAGCAGGAACAGGCCGGCGGCCACGACCCAGAAGCGCCGGTTCCCCTGCTGGGCGAGATGGTGCAGCCGGCGCCAGAAGCTCATCGGCCTGGGCACCCGGTCAGGGCCGCGCGCCAGCATCGGGATGTGCAGGTCTGCGGGGACCATGGCGTCCATGCCGCGGGTGGCCTCGGCCCCGGCCGACCACAGCGTGGGCTCGACGTTGATCGACCAGCCGTCCCTCGCCACGACCTCACGGGCTCCGTCGGGGTACACGAACATGCCGGCCACCTCGTCGCGGCGGACCGTCCGGAAGTCCTTGGCAGAACCGATCTGAACCCCCTCGCGCCCGACCACGAGGCGTTCACGGTGCGCCGGGAAGTTCAGCGAGCGGTGGCCGCGCCCGTCCACCATCGCCGCACCGGACGGCATACCGAGGATGGGCATCTCCTGGGTCCACCGTGCCTCGCGCGCGATCCCGACCATCAGCGAGGAGCGCATCGCGGCGGCGGACTCCACCACTGCGTCGAGGTCCACGGCGCGGTACTCCTCGAGCACCTCCTCAAGGTCCACCGGCGGGTCCCCGCGGAGGTGGTCGGTGGCCGCGCGGTAAGCCAGACCGGGCAGGTTGTAGGGGTCCGTCATCGCCTGGACGAGCTGCTCGACCGTGTCGGTGACCAACGACGACTTGAACACACCCTTGGCGACCTGCCCCAGCTGGAAGATCGCCCGGTCGGCGATGCTCTGGAGCAGCGCCTCGTTCGCGTCCGACCCCGCGAAGACCACCGCGGACTCGTCGTCGACCGGCTCGTAGTGCGCCCACGGGGCGTAGGCGCCGCCGTCACGCTCCCGGAACTCGGCCGTCAGCACCTCGCGCAGGACGTGCGGCAGCACGGTGCCCGCCACGGAACGGGGCAGCACACCGGACAGGGTGATGCCCGCGTTGATCAGGTACGCCGCGGGGAGCGTGTCATCGCACGGCCGGGCCGCGGGCGCGCGGCGGAGCGCACCGTCGGGAAGGTGCAGCGCCAGACCCTCCGGCGGCGGCCCGTCGAGGAACAGGACCGTGTTGCCGCGCGTGAACGTCTGCTGCGCCAAACCGGTCAGGGCCTGCGCGTCGGCGCGGGACAGTCCGGGCTCGGAGTATCCCGACAGCCCCGGCCCGCCTGCGCCGTAGCGCCAGAGCAGGCCGACGGACACCTCTCCCGCACCCCGCATCGCAGCCTCGGCCCGCAGCACCGACTGCTCGCGGGCCAGCTCGTCGAACGTGGGCTCGGCGAGCCACCCGGTGAGCGCCTCGAGCACCTGGGCCACCCGGTCAGCCGGGCCGTGCGCATCGAGCCGGGTGTGCAGCAGGGACACCGACCCGTTGACGTGCAGGGGCCCGCTGGCGCGGTCGTGCAGCGCGAGGTGTTCGAGCAAGTGGGTCCACCCGGTCGTCGGCAGGGTCTCGTCGACCATGCCCTGCCGGGTGACGAGGGAGGCCGTCAGGGTCGGTCGACCGCTGTCCACCCAGAACGCCTGGACCCCGTCGATCTCGCTGCGCCGTACTACGGACACGCCACCCTCCTGACCCGCGGGCCCATGGCCCGTCGCCACACCGTCTCGAGCTCGTGCTCCACAGCTCGTGCTCTCGTGCTCGGGTGCGGCTGCCGAACCCCCGGCCGCCGCGCCGACCGTCAGGGTAGCGGCGCCGGGCCGGCGATGCTGAGCGATTCGTGGCGGTTCACGAGCCTGACCCGACCGTCGGCCGTGGCCAGGTCAGGTGGCGGGGTCGCGCGGGTCCATCCGCACCTGCACGCTGGCCTTCTCCTTGCGGGCGCTGCGGACGGCCTTCATCGCGACCAGGGCCGCTGCCACGGCGGGGCGCTGCTCCAGCGGGGCTCGCACCAGCACGCGGACGGCGTCGTCGGCGACCGGCAGCGGGCCGAGCTGGTCCACCTCGGCCGGCAGGTGGGCCAGCCGCAGGGCCGCCTCGACGGCCCGCCGGTCACCGGTCACCGCCGCCATGGCCACCGTCGGCGGCAGGGCCAGCTCACGACGTTCGGCCAGCTCGCGGCCGGCGAACCATGACGGGTCCCAGCGGACCAGGGCCTCGACGACCGGGAGGGTCGTGTGGGTGGGTGCACCGCACAGCACCAGCTGTCCGCCGGCCCCCGATCCCCGGGTGAGCGCGCCCGCTGCCAGCCAACGACGCAGGGCCTCCTCCCCCGCGTCGAGGGTGGGCCGGTCGAGGCTGGCCCAGGCGTCGAGGAGCAAGCAGGCGGCATAACCGCCGTCGGCCACGGGTTCGGCGCCGGGCGTCGCGATGACCAGGGCAGGCGTTCCCGCGACCCTGTCGAGCACGGCGCCGGCGCCCGACGTGTGCACCGGCACCCCGGGGAAGGCCCTGCCCAGCTCTTCGGCCGTCCGGCGGGCACCGACCACGGACGACCGCAGCTCGCGGCCGCCGCAGTGTCGGCACTCGAACCGTCCGACGCCGCGTCCGCACCACCGGCAGGCCGGCTCAGCCTGGCGGGAGCCCAACGCCACCGGTCCCCCGCAGTGGGTGCACCGCACCGCCGTGCGACAGGACTGGCAGGACAGGGACGGGACGTAGCCGCGGCGAGGCACCTGCACCAGGACCGGGCCCGACTCGAGGGCAGCCTTCGCGGTCCGCCACGCGATCGACGGCAGGTGGGCCGAGGCAGCCGCCGCGTCGCGCTCGACCTCGACCCCCTCACCCGCCACCTGGACGCGCGGCACGGCTCCCCGCACGCTGCCGCCGGCGATGGTCCGCAGCTCGCCGGACTCGACGAGCCGTTGCACGGCCACGGTCCGGGTGAACCCTCCCGAGAGCGCTGCGGCCCCTTCGATCGCGGCCCGCGTGAGGAGCACGTCGCGGACATGGGGGTAGGGGGACCTGGGTTCGTCCAGGAGGTCGTCGCCGTCGTCCCACCACGCCACGAGGCCGAGCTCGCGGACCGGCGCGAACGCGGCCGCCCGGGTGCCCACGACCACCGAGACGTGCCCCCGCAGGACCTTCAGCCAGGCCGTGTAGCGCGCCTGAGGGCCCTGGTCGGAGGTGAGCCGCACGTGACGGCCGGGGCCCAACGCCTCGGTGAGGGCGGCATCGACGCGCACGACGTCGCGGTGGTCGGGGACCACGATGACGCTGCCCCGCCCACCCACGAGGGTGGCGGCAGCCGCAGCGGCCAGCGCCGCCGGCCAGTCCTGCGACGGATCCGCGCTGGGCGACGCCAGCCACGACGCTGCCGGCGACTCCCCCGCGGTCAGCCGGGACAGGTATGCCGGCCCCGCGGCATACCTGCTCCAGGCACCTGCGGGACCGGCCGCCTGGGGCAACGGGTCAGGCGTGGGGGCCTCGAGGGCCAGCGCCTTCTCCGCGGCCGCGTGCCGCGGGGGCACGGCCAGGCGGAGCACGTCACCGAGCGACCCGGCGCAGCGCGCGGCGACGGCGGTGGCGACGGCCAGCTGGGTGGGTGTGAGCACCGGTTCCGGCGACACGACCCGGCGGATGGCCGCCAGCTTGCCGTCGTGCTCGGCGGCCGCCTCGCGGGCCACGACGAAACCGTCGAGGTCCTGGCCGGCGAACCGCACCTTGACCCTGGCCCCGGGCACAGCAGTGTCGGCCAGCGACTCGGGGACGAGGTACTCGAACGGACGGTCGAGGTGGGCCAGACCGGTGTCGACGACGACCGAAGCCACCGGGTCCGTGGACGCGGTGGCTTCGGTGCGGGGAGTGCGGGTCCGGGGCAGCGTGGAGCGGATCAGCTCCAGCTGCTCGGTCTGGCCCTCCTGTCCGCTCACGGGAGCGAACCTAGCGGAGGGGGCCGTCAGCCCTTGACGGCCTTCTGCAGCGCCTCGACGCGGTCGGTGCGCTCCCAGGTGAACGGGTTCTCGACGTTGCCGGCCGTGGTGCGGCCGAAGTGGCCGTAGGCTGCGGTCGGCTTGTAGATCGGGCGCAGCAGGTCCAGGTCCTGCACGATCGCACCCGGGCGCAGGTCGAAGACCGTCGTGATCGCGGACTGGATCTTGTCGACCGGCACGCTCTCGGTGCCGAAGGTCTCGACGTAGAGGCCGACGGGCTGGGCCTTGCCGATGGCGTACGCGATCTGGACCTCGCAGCGGCGGGCCAGGCCCGCGGCGACGACGTTCTTGGCGACCCAGCGCATGGCGTAGGCGGCCGAGCGGTCGACCTTCGACGGGTCCTTGCCGGAGAACGCGCCACCACCGTGGCGGGACATGCCGCCGTAGGTGTCGACGATGATCTTGCGACCGGTCAGGCCGGCGTCACCCATCGGGCCACCGATGACGAAGTTGCCGGTCGGGTTGATCAGCGTCCGGTAGTCGGAGAGGTCGAGCTCGGTGCCCTCCTCGGCCAGCTCGGCCAGGACCGGCTTGATGACGTGCTCGATGATGTCGGGCGCGAGCAGACCGTCCAGCGAGATGTCCTCGGCGTGCTGGGTGGACAGGACGACCGTGTCGAGCTTGACGGCCTTGTCGCCGTCGTAGCCGATGGTGACCTGGGTCTTGCCGTCGGGACGCAGGTAGGCGACCGCGCCGCTCTTGCGGACGGCGGTCAGGCGCTCGGCCAGCCGGTGCGCGAGGTGGATCGGCAGGGGCATCAGCTCCGCGGTGTCCTCGCAGGCGTAGCCGAACATCAGGCCCTGGTCGCCGGCACCCTGCTTGTCGAGGGGGTCGACGCCGCCGGTGCGGTTCTCGTAGGCGGTGTCGACACCCTGGGCGATGTCGGGGCTCTGCTGGCCGATGGATACTTCGACACCGCAGGAGGCGCCGTCGAAGCCCTTGGTGGAGGAGTCGTAGCCGATGCCGAGCACCGTGTCGCGGACGATCTTGGGGATCTCGACGTAGGCCTCGGTCGTGACCTCGCCGGCCACGTGGACCAGCCCGGTCGTGACCATGGTCTCCACGGCGACGCGGCTGCCAGGGTCCTGCGCGAGCATGGCGTCGAGGATCGAGTCGGAGATCTGGTCACAGATCTTGTCCGGGTGACCCTCGGTGACGGACTCGGACGTGAACAGGCGTGCGGACACTCAAATCTCCTTTGAGCAGCGGGTGCTGACGGTGCTGGCGGTGCTTCGGGCGTTGCGGCGACATGCACAGGCCGCGCGATCCCGAGAGTGTACCTAGGGTCAGAGGATCTCCTGGACGGCATCCCACACTGCGGCGGCGACCAGCTCCTTGGACGCCGGGCCGGCGTCGACCACGTGGCTGGACCCCAACCGCAGGATGTGGACGGTGTTGTCGTCCTGGCCGAACGTCTTGTCGACGCCCACCTCGTTGACCACGAGCAGGTCGCAGCCCTTGCGGGCCAGCTTGTCGCGGCCGTGCGCGAGGACATCGCCCTGCTCGTCGCCGGTCTCGGCGGCAAACCCGACGATGACGGGGCTGGCCCCTACGCCGCGCGACTCGACCAGACCGGCGAGGATGTCGGGGTTGCGGACCAGCTCGATGGTGGGCGCGGCGTCCGCCTCGGGACTCCCCGGCTCACCGAAGGTCTTCTTGATCTTGGCGTCCGCGTAGTGCGCCGGCCGGAAGTCCGCGACGGCTGCAGCCATCACGACGACGTCGGCCTCCTTGGCGGCCACCTCGACCGCCGCCTGCAGCTCCAGTGCCGTGGACACGGGGACCACCGTCACCCCAGCGGGTGCGGGCAGGGACGTGTTGGCGGCCAGCAGGGTCACCGTCGCGCCACGTCGGGCGGCCACGGTGGCGAGGGCGTAGCCCTGTTTGCCCGAGCTGCGGTTGCCGAGGAACCGCACGGGGTCGATGGGCTCGCGGGTGCCCCCGGCCGAGATGACGACGGTGCGACCGGCGAGCTCGCGGGTCGGTGCCGAAACTTCCGGATATCCGGAAGTTTCGCTTCCAACAGGCCCGGTGGGCGTGAGGCGTGCGGAGGCGACGTGGGCGAGGATCCGCTCGCACACGGCATACAACGTCTCCGGCTCCGGGAGCCGCCCGGGGCCCGTGTCGGCGCCGGTGAGCCGCCCCGACGCGGGCGGGATGATGTGTATGCCGCGTTCGGCCAACGTGGACACGTTGGCCTGGGTGGCGGCGTGGTCCCACATCTCGGTGTGCATGGCCGGGGCCATCACCACGGGGCAGCGCGCCGTCAGCAGCACGTTCGTGAGCAGGTCGCCGGCCAGCCCGTGGGCGGCCTTGGCGAGCAGGTCAGCTGTGGCGGGAGCGACGACGACGAGGTCGGCAGTCTGTCCCAGGCGGACGTGCGGCACCTCGTGCACCGACTCCCAGACGCCGGTGTGCACCGGCTTGCCCGACAGCGCCTCCCAGGTGGGGGCGCCGACGAACTGGAGGGCCGACTCGGTGGGCACGACTGTGACGTCGTGCCCCGCCTCGGTGAACAGGCGCAGCAGCGAGCAGGCCTTGTAGGCCGCTATGCCACCGCTGACACCCAGGACGATGCGCGCCACTGCGCCCCTGCTCTCGTCCGGTCCTGTCCCGACTCGGTCCGGCTCAGCTCTCGATCGGCGTGGAGATGACCAGGCCTTCGTTGATCTCGCGCAGCGCGATCGACATCGGCTTCTCGTGGACCTGGCTGTCGACGAGCGGCCCGACGTTCTCGAGCAGGCCTTCCTGCAGCTGGCTGTAGTACGCGTTGATCTGGCGGGCGCGCTTGGCCGAGTAGATGACCAGGGCGTACTTGGAGTCAGCCTTGGTGAGCAGGTCGTCGATCGGGGGGTTGGTGATGCCGATCGGGTTCGCGACGGTTCCAGACACGGGGAAAACTCACTATCTGTTGTTTGGCGCAGCTGTCGTTGGTGACGGTTTTCGTCAGTGGGATCGCATCAATGATACGAGTTCTTCGGCGGCACGACGAACATCGTCGTTGACGATGGTCACGTCGAACTCGTCCTCGGCCGCCATTTCGACCTTGGCGGTCTCCAGCCGGCGGTTCCGCTCCTCCTCGTCCTCGGTCCCCCGACCGACCAGTCGGCGGACCAGCTCGTCCCAGCTGGGCGGGGCGAGGAAGACGAAAAGTGCCTCCGGCATCGTGGCCCGCACCTGGCGGGCGCCCTGCAGGTCGATCTCGAGCAGGGCCATCTGGTGCTCGCGCAGCGCCTGCTCCACCGGACCCCGCGGGGTGCCGTAGTGGTTGTGGCCGTGCACGACGGCCGACTCGAGCAGCTCGTCGTCCTGCTCCATCCGGGCGAACTCGGGCTCGTCGACGAAGTGGTAGTGGATGCCCTCGACCTCACCCGGACGCGGACGGCGCGTCGTGGCGCTGACCGACAGCCAGACCTCGGGAAAGTTGTCGCGGATGTAGGCAGAGAGGGTGCCCTTGCCCACCGCCGTGGGGCCTGCGAGCACGACGAGCCGCCTCGGGCGGTCCTCGCCGACGGAAGCGGGTCGGCTCACGCCTCGTCGAAGCGGGTGAGCAGCGCCGAGATCTGGTTGGTGCCGAGGCCCCGGACGCGACGGCTCTCGGAGATGCCGACCTCTTCCATGATCTGACGAGCACGCACCCGGCCCACACCGGGCATCGACTCGAGCAGTGCGGAGACCTTCATCTTGCCGACGACCTCGTTGGCCTTGCCGTCGGTGATGACCTCCTTGAGGGAGCCCTGCGCGTACTTGAGCCGGTTCTTGACCGCGGCTCGCTCACGGCGGGCGACTGCTGCCTTCTCGAGGGCCGCCGCACGCTGCTCGGGGGTCAACGGGGGAAGAGCCACGGTTGTACTCCTTGCGCAAGCGGTTCGGCACGGGTTCGTGTCCAGGTGGTGTTCATCCGACTCTAGCAACCGCGAGGCCGGGTGGCCCGTTGAGGTTGGGCCTGTCGGCGGAAGTTCCTCGTGGTATGGCGCGGTATCAGTGCAGGTGGGAGGCCCGGAAACCGCTCGCCGGGTCAGTCGGGTCGACGGGGTCAGCGCAGGAGCGCGGCCAGGGACTCGCTCGTCCGGAGGGCACGGTCGCGCAGCGCGGCCACGTCCGGCCCCGCGCTGAGCACGTCGCGGCTGCTGGCCGGCAGCACGTTGGGCAGGGCGTCCCCGAACACTCGCCGCAGGTCCTCGGTCGTGCCTCCCTGGGCGCCGACACCCGGCGCGAGCAGCGGTCCGCCCGCTCCGGCCAGGTCGAGCCCGAGCTCCTGGACCGCCGAGCCCACCGTCGCCCCGACGACGAGTCCGACGCTGCCGAGCTCACCACGCTCACGGGCTCCGGCGTTCTCCCCGGCCGCTCCGGCCACCATCGACTCCGCGACGCTGACGTCCCGCAGCC
Organism: Pedococcus bigeumensis; assembly: GCF_006438965.1. Taxonomy (GTDB): domain Bacteria; phylum Actinomycetota; class Actinomycetes; order Actinomycetales; family Dermatophilaceae; genus Pedococcus; species Pedococcus bigeumensis_A. The sequence goes on along the minus strand of NZ_RCZM01000001.1, from coordinate 1,027,478 downwards.
GGGCGTGCTGGACCGTGCGGCCCTCCGGGTTGGAGGTCAGGCCCAGGACGAACACACCGCGTCCGGTCTGGGCTGCGAGGTCGAGCGCCGGGCGCAGCGACTCGAACCCGAGGTAGGGGCTCACCGTGATCGCGTCGGCGGGCGCGACGGCGTCCTTGCCGAGGTAGGCCTCGGCGTAGGCCATCATCGTCGACCCGATGTCGCCGCGCTTGGCGTCGAGGATCACCAGCGTCCCTGCCTCGCGCAGCGCCAGGATGGCCCGCTCCAGGATCGCGATCCCCCGCGAACCGAACACCTCGAAGAAGGCTGACTGCGGCTTGACCACACCGACGTGCCCGGCGAAGGCATCGACGCACGCGTCGGTGAAGGCGGCCAGCCCGTCGACGTCGTAGCCCAGGCCCCACGACTCGACCAGCGCGCGGTGCGGGTCGATCCCCGCACACAGGGGGCCGTGCGTGTCGGTGGCGGTCCGAAGCCGTTGGCCGAACGTCAGTTCCGTCATGGTCATGCCAACCTCCCGTGAGCCACACCGACCGCGTCGGTGAGCCGCTCGAATCCCTTGTCCTGCAACAGCTCCGACAACTCACGGCCGACGCGCACCGGTGCGCTCGGGTCGTTGAAGGTCGCCGTGCCCACCTGGATGGCGCTCGCGCCAGCCGCGACCAGCTCGAGGGCGTCGCGGCCGGTGCGCACTCCCCCGACACCGATGATCGGCACGGTCGGCAGCCTTCCCTCGAGCATCGCCGCCCGGGTCTGCCAGATGGCCCGGACCGCCACTGGGCGGATCGCCGGACCCGACAGACCGCCGGTCACACCGGCCACCTGGGGCCGCAGCCGGTCGGTGTCGATGACCATGCCGAGCAGCGTGTTGATCATGGTCAGCCCATCGGCGCCGGCCTTCACGCAGGCCTGGGCGACACTGACGATGTCGGTCACGTCCGGGGTCAGCTTGGCGAAGATCGGGATGTCGCGGGGCAGCTGCTCGCGGACCAGCGCGACGACCTTGGCACTGGCCATCGGGTCGCACGCGAAGACCAACCCGCGGTTGGCGACGTTGGGGCAGGAGATGTTGACCTCGACCCCGACGACGGCGTCGAAGGCGTCGCTGGACCGCAACGTCGCTGCGACGTCGGCGAACTCGCCGCTGGTGTTCCCTGCGATGGAGACCAGGGTGCGGGCGCCGGCCTGCTTGAGCCAGGCGAGGTCCTTGTCGACGAACGCGGAGATGCCCGGTCCTTGGAGACCGATCGAGTTGAGCATCCCGGCGGGCGTCTCGGCCATGCGCGGCGTGCCCCGACCCGATCTCGGATCGGCCATCACCGACTTGGTGACGAACGCGCCGAGCTCGCGGATGTCGAAGAACCGCGCCAGCTCCCGCCCGTTGGCGGCGCAGCCGGAGGCGGTCATCATCGGGCTCGGCAGGGTGGCTCCCCCGAGCCGCACCGACATGTCGACGGCCATCAGTGGCCACCCACCCGGGGTGCGCCGACGGTGTCGGCGGGCACGCGGCATTCCCCGTCGACGAAGGCGTCCCACCGGACGCGGTCACCGCGGAAGACCGGACCCTCGACGCAGGACCGCACCATCCGCGTCGCACCGTCGTTGCCCCTCACAGGCATGACGCAGGTCATGCAGACGCCGATGCCGCACGCCATCGACTCCTCGACCGCCACCTGGGCGACCGCGCCCTCGGCCGCGGCGACGTCGGTGATCGACTTGAGCATCCCCATCGGCCCGCAGCCGTAGACGACCGCGGCACCGGTGCGCCGGATGACCTCCGCCAGCACGTCCGAGACCCAGCCCTTGGTGCCCGCCGAACCGTCGTCGGTCGTCACCGAGACACCGTCGGCGTAGCGACGCGCCTCGACGACGCCGAACAGCTTGGACTCGGTGGCGGCACCGAGCACCATCTCGACGTGGCAGCCGCGCTCGCGCAAACCCTCGGCGAGCCAGAACAGCGGCGCGCTGCCGTAGCCACCACCGACCAGCACGCAGGCCACCGGCTCCTTGGGCAGCGGGAAGGGCCGGCCCAGGGGCCCGACGATGTCGACCTCGTCGTGCGCGCGGAGGGTGCTGAGCCACTGGGTGCCAGGCCCGACCGCGGAGATCACGATGTCGACGGTGCCGCCGTAGGTGCCCGACGGGCTGACCTTGTGGATCGAGAAGCAGCGCCGCAGCAGGTTCGCGCTCGTGTCGCCACCGACCGCGAGGGCCACGAACTGGCCCGGCCTCGCGAGCTCGGCAAGCCCGGGCGCCACGAAGGTGAGGTGGTGGTAGGCACCGACCCGCCGGGTCGCGATGAGCTCGCCGGTCACCTGCACGACGCCGGACTGCTGCGCGTCGGTATGCCGCGTGGTCGCCTCGCTCACGCGGCACCCCCGGTCGCGGGGCCGGGGACAGCGGTACCAGCACCGCTGCCGGTGCCGACTCCGGTCCCGACGCCGGTGCCGACGCCTGTCCCGACTCCTGTCCCGACGCCGTAGAGGTCGAGGTCGCGAGCGTGCTCCTGCAGGGGCTTGACGGTGAAGGCGCCCTGCATCTGGGCCTCGATGCCCTGCACGGCCGCCGCGAGCTCCTGGACGGTGGTGACGATCGGCTTGTCCATCGACGTCGTGGCGGCGCGGATGGCGTAGCCGTCGGCGCGCGCGTTCGGGCCGCTCGGGGTGTTCACCACCATGGCGATGTCACCGGCCAGGATCAGGTCGACGATGCTGGCGTCTCCGGCAGTGCGCTCGCTGTGCTTGCGGACAACCTCGGACGGAATCCCGTTGCGCCGCAAGACATCTGCGGTGCCGGTGGTGGCCACGATGGTGAACCCGAGGTCGGCCAGCCGCTTGACCGGGAAGATCATCGCCCGCTTGTCGCGGTTGGCTACGGAGACGAAGATCCTGCCCTCGCGCGGCAGCCCGGAGCCGGCAGCCAGCATTCCCTTGGCGAACGCGGTCCCGAAGTCCTGGTCGATGCCCATGACCTCGCCGGTCGAGCGCATCTCCGGGCCGAGCAGGCTGTCGACGACCTGGCCGTCACGGGTGCGGAACCGCTTGAACGGCAGCACCGCCTCCTTGACCGCGACCGGTGCGTGGCTCGGCATCGTGCCACCGTCACCGATGGGCGGGAGCAGGCCCTCCTCGCGGAGCTCCTTGATCGTGGCGCCGAGCATGACCCGGGCGGCCGCCTTGGCGACCGGCACGCCGGTGGCCTTGGCCACGAACGGGACGGTGCGGGACGCCCGCGGGTTGGCCTCGAGGACGTAGAGGATGTCCTGGGCCAGCGCGAACTGGACGTTCATCAGGCCGCGGACGCCGATGCCCTCGGCCAGCTTGAGGGTGGCCTCGCGGACCCGCTCCAGCTCGGCGACACCGAGAGTCACCGGCGGGAGGGTGCACGCCGAGTCGCCGGAGTGGATGCCGGCCTCCTCGATGTGCTCCATGATCCCGCCGAGGTACATGTCGGTCCCGTCGTAGAGTGCGTCGACGTCGATCTCGATCGCGTCGTCGAGGAACCGGTCGACGAGCACGGGGTGCTCTGGGCTCGCCACGGTCGCGCGGGTGACGTAGGTGGCGAGGGTCTCGTCGTCGTAGACGATCTCCATGCCGCGCCCGCCGAGGACGTAGGACGGGCGGACGAGGACGGGGTAGCCGATCTCGCGGGCCACCTCTACCGCCTCGGCGGCGCTGTAGGCCGTGCCGTGCTTGGGGGCCGGGAGCTGGGCCTCGGCAAGAACCCGTCCGAAGGCGCCGCGGTCCTCGGCGAGGTCGATGGCTTCCGGGCTGGTGCCGACGATGGGGACGCCGGCCTCCTTGAGCGCCTTGGCCAGGCCGAGTGGCGTCTGGCCACCCAGCTGGACGATGACGCCGGCCACCGGTCCGGCCTGCTGCTCGGCGTGCACGACCTCGAGGACGTCCTCGAGGGTGAGCGGTTCGAAGTAGAGCCGGCTGCTCGTGTCGTAGTCGGTCGACACGGTCTCGGGGTTGCAGTTGACCATCACCGTGTCGTAGCCGGCCTCGCGGAGGGCGAAGCTGGCGTGGACGCAGGAGTAGTCGAACTCGACGCCCTGGCCGATCCGGTTGGGGCCGCTGCCGAGGATGAGGACGGCCGGCTTCTCGCGCGGCGCCACCTCGGTCTCCTCGTCGTAGGTGCTGTAGTGGTACGGCGTCGTGGCGGCGAACTCGGCCGCGCAGGTGTCCACCGTCTTGTAGACCGGGCGCACGCCGAGGGCGTGACGGACGCCGCGGACGACCGCCTCCGGCATACCGCGCAGCGAGGCGAGCTGGGCGTCGCTGAAGCCGTGCCGCTTGGCCAGCCGCAGCAGCGTCGGCGTGAGCTCGGGCGCTCCGGCGACGCGGTCGGCGATCGCGTTGATCAGTGCCATCTGGTCGAGGAACCAGGGGTCGATGCCGGTGGCCTCGTGGACCTCCTCGACCGACAGCCCGCCGCGCATGGCCTGCTGGACGGTGACGATCCGCCCGTCGGTCGGCGTCTTGGCGGTGTGCAGGAAGGTGCGGGCCTGCTCCTCGCTCGGCGTCGGGCCGTCCCAGTGGAAGGTGCTGTCCTTGCGCTCCATCGACCTCAGCGCCTTCTGCAGCGCCTCGGTGAAGTTGCGGCCGATCGACATGGCCTCACCCACCGACTTCATGGTGGTGGTCAGCGTCGGGTCGGCGGCCGGGAACTTCTCGAAGGCGAACCGGGGCACCTTGACGACGACGTAGTCCAGGCTCGGCTCGAAGCTGGCCGGCGTCTCGCGGGTGATGTCGTTGGGCACCTCGTCGAGGGTGTAGCCGATCGCCATCTTGGCGGCGATCTTGGCGATCGGGAACCCGGTCGCCTTGGAGGCCAGGGCCGAGGAGCGGGACACGCGCGGGTTCATCTCGATGACGATGATCCGGCCGTCGACGGGGTTGACCGCGAACTGGATGTTGCAGCCGCCGGTGTCGACGCCGACCTCGCGGATGATCGCGATGCCGATGTCGCGCAGCCGCTGGTACTCGCGGTCGGTCAGGGTCAGCGCCGGGGCCACGGTGATCGAGTCGCCGGTGTGCACACCCATCGGGTCGAGGTTCTCGATCGAGCAGACCACCACGACGTTGTCGACGTGGTCACGCATCACCTCGAGCTCGTACTCCTTCCAGCCGGTGATCGACTCCTCGAGGAGCACCTCGGTGGTCGGCGAGTACTGGAGGCCGGCGCCGGCGATGCGACGCAGGTCCCGCTCGTCGTAGGCGAAGCCGGACCCGAGTCCACCCATCGTGAACGACGGGCGAACGACGACGGGGTAGCCGAGTTCCGTTGCTGCACTGAGGCATTCGTCCATCGTGTGACAGATGACCGACTGGGCCGACTCGGCGCCGCAGCGCTCGACGACGCCCTTGAACTTCTCGCGGTCCTCGCCGAGCTGGATCGCCTCGACGTTGGCCCCGATGAGCGGGCAGTCGTACTTCTCCAGCACGCCCGACTCGTGCAGCGAGATCGCGCAGTTAAGCGCCGTCTGGCCGCCCAGCGTCGCGAGCACCGCATCGGGACGCTCGCGCGCGATGATCGCCTCGACGATCTCCGGGGTGATCGGCTCGACGTAGGTCGCGTCGGCGAACTCGGGGTCGGTCATGATCGTGGCCGGGTTGGAGTTCACCAGGATGACCCGGATGCCCTCTTCGCGCAGCACCCGGCAGGCCTGCGTGCCGGAGTAGTCGAACTCGCAGGCCTGGCCGATGACGATCGGCCCCGACCCGATGACGAGGACGCTCTTGATGTCTTCCCGCTTCGGCATTTAGGAGCGGTTTCCCTTCTCGTTGTTGCTCATGAGCTCCACGAACCGGTCGAACAGGTAGCCGGCGTCGTGCGGACCAGCCGCCGCCTCCGGGTGGTACTGGACCGAGTAGGCAGGCAGGTCAAGGCATTCCAGTCCCTCGACCACGTCGTCGTTGAGGCACACGTGCGACACCCGCACCCGCCCGTATGCCGTGCCGTCGTTTTCGTCGGCAGGCGCGGCCACCTCTCGGTCGAGAGGGGCGTCCACCGCAAAGCCGTGGTTGTGGGCGGTCACCTCGACCTTGCCGGTGGTGCGGTCCATGACCGGCTGGTTGATCCCGCGGTGGCCGTACTTGAGCTTGTAGGTGCCGAACCCGAGCGCGCGGCCCAGCAGCTGGTTGCCGAAACAGATCCCGAAGAACGGGATCCGCGCGTCCAGCACCTCGCGCAGCACCGCCACCTCGGCGTCGGCGGCAGCCGGGTCTCCCGGGCCGTTGGAGAAGAACACCCCGTCGGGGCCGTGCTCCCCCACCGCACGGATGTCCTCGATGGTCGAGGTCGCCGGCAGGACGTGCACCTCGATGCCTTGCTGGGCCATCAAGGTCGGCGTCATCGCCTTGATACCGAGGTCGAACGCGGCCACGGTGAAGCGTCGCTCCCCCACCGCCGGCACCACATACGTCTCGTCGGTGCTCACCTCGGCGGCCAGCGCCGCACCCTTCATCAGCGGGGCCCGCTGGACGGCGTTGACCAGCTCGGTCACCGGGAGCTGGGCACGCTCCCCCGAGAAGATGCCTACCCGCATGGCCCCCCGCTCACGCAGGTGCCGGGTCAGGGCACGCGTGTCGATGCCGCTGATGCCCACGACACCCTGTTCGACGAGGGCGTCCTCGAGCGGGCGCTGCGAACGCCAGTTGGACGGTCGCAGGGCCGGGTCGCGCACGACGTAGCCGGCCACCCAGATCCTGCCCGACTCGTTGTCCTCGTCGTTGAAACCCGTGTTGCCCACGTGGGGTGCCGTCATGACGACGACCTGTCGGTGGTAGCTGGGGTCGGTCAGGGTCTCCTGGTAGCCCGTCATCCCCGTGTTGAACACCGCCTCGCCCACGGTCTGACCCGTGGCGCCGTAGGTGTCGCCGCGGAAGGTGCGGCCGTCCTCGAGGACGAGGACTGCGGGTGCGCGGTCCAGGTCGAACCCGGCTGCGGTGCTCATGGCGTCGTCTTCCCTGTGGTGTCGGTCGCGGTTGGTTTCTTGGCCACGGTCGACTTCTTCGCGGCGGTCGACTTTGTGGCGGTCGACTTTGTGGCGGCGGGCTTCTTGGCGTCGGTCGGCTTCGGGTCAGCGGTCGTCGCGTCCTCTGCGGGCGCCTTCGAGGCAGCGTCGTCGGCCACCTCTGCCTCGTCTTCGCTGAAGGCCGCTGTCGTCTCTCCGGTGTGCCACCACAGCGCGGACTCGACACGTTCGACGTCGGCCTTGAAGCGCGGCAGGAACCCGGTCTCGTAGGTGTCGCCGTTCTCGGTCCTCCACTGCAGGATCACCAGCCGGTTGGCGCCGACAAACTTGCCGACCATCCCCCGCCCCCGTCGCGCGGAGATCAGCCGGGCCGCCGGGATGATCACCGTCGCCTCGCCCTGCCGGTCGATGCGCACGAGCTCGTCGGCGTCACCGCGGCTCACGATGAGGGTCGCCTTGGCGCGGTTGCCCAACCCCTCGACCGTGACCCGGTCCAAGCGGTTCTCGGCGACCGTCGTGCTGACGTAGGTGCCCTCCGCGATGACCTGTGCCGGCTTCTCCTTGAGGGCCGGGGCCTCCAGGGAGTGGTCGCGGGTCGTCCGGCTGCGCTCCGCGGCGATGGCCGCGGACTCGTGCTCGCGGCGCTTGCGCAGCCACGCGGCATACAGCAGGGCATAGATGAGGCCCAGCGCCACGAGCATCACGCCCACGGCTTGGAGTCGGGTCACGCGATGGCTCCCTTCTGGGCGGTCAGGCGACCACCGAAGACCGTGGCGTGCACTGCACCCCGAAGGGTGCGACCGTGCCACGGGTTGTTGCGGGACAAGGAAAGTGAGGCACTGCGGTCGACAGTGACCGTGGCGTCCCGGTCGACGAGCGTCAGGTGGGCAGGCGAACCCACCGCGAGCGGCTGCCCGTGGGCGGCCAGCCCGGCGATCCTGGCCGGTGCGACCGACATCACCCGGGCGACGCCGGCCCAGTCGAGCAGGCCACCGCCGACCATGACGTCGCTGACCACGGACAGGGACGTCTCGAGCCCGAGCATGCCGAACGCCGCCTCGGTGAAGGCGTGCTCCTTGTCGTGCCTGGCGTGCGGGGCGTGGTCGGTGGCCACCGCGTCGATGGTGCCGTCCGCGAGCGCCGCGCGCAGTGCGTCGACGTCCTCCTGCGGGCGCAGCGGCGGGTTGACCTTGTAGGTGGGGTCGTAGCCCGCGATCAGGTCGGTGGTCAGGACGAGGTGGTGCGGCGTGACCTCGGCGGTGACCGCGATGCCCTGAGCCTTGGCCCAGCGGATCACCTCGACGGTGCCGGCGGTCGAGACGTGGGCGACGTGCACCCGCGAGCCGATGTGCCGGGCCAGCATGACGTCGCGGGCCACGATCGACTCCTCCGCGATGCCCGGCCAGCCGGGCAGTCCGAGGCGACCGGAGAGCTCGCCCTCGTGGGCGCAGGCGTTCGGTCCGGCGAGCTGCGGGTCCTGGGCGTGCTGCGAGATGACCCCGCCGAAGGCGCGGACGTACTCCAGCGCACGGCGCATCACCCGCGCGTTGTGGACGCAGTGGCCGTCGTCGGAGAAGACGGTCACGGCAGCCCGGGACCGGTGCATGAGGCCGAGCTCGGCGAGCTCCTCACCGTCGAGTCCCTTGGTGACCGCGCCCACCGGGACGACGTCGACCAGACCGGTCGCACGGCCCAGGTCGAGGATCCGCTCGGCGGCCTCGGCCGTGTCCGTGACGGGACTGGTGTTGGCCATCGCGAGGATCGCCGTGAAGCCACCGACCGCGGCTGCGGCGGCGCCGGACGCGATGGTCTCGGCGTCCTCACGACCGGGCTCGCGCAGGTGGGTGTGCAGGTCGACCAGGCCGGGCAGCGCGACCAGGCCGTCGGCGTCGAGGACGTCGGCGCCCTTCGCGGAGCGGATCGACCCGACCTCGGTGATGACACCGTCCTCGACCAGCAGGTCCTGGGCCCCGGTCCCGAGCAGGTCCGCTCCGGTGATGAGCAGTGTGGCCATCAGCTGTCCTCTCCTTCGCCACCGGCGAGCAGGTGGTAGAGCACGCTCATCCGCACCGCGACGCCTGCGCTGACCTGGTCGAGGATGAGCGACTGGGCGCCGTCGGCGGCGTCAGCAGCGATCTCGAGGCCGCGGTTCATCGGGCCGGGGTGGCAGATCACGGCGTCGGGGTTGGCGGCGGTGAGCGCGTCGAGCCGGGCGCGGGTCAGTCCGTAGCCGACGGTGTACTCGCGCGCCGTGGGGAAGAAGCCACCGCTCATCCGCTCGCGCTGGACCCGCAGCATCATCACCGAGTCGGCCGTCGGGAGCACCGCGTCGAAGTCGTTCGACAGCGTGAACCCATCGGCCTGCGCCCACGAGGTGATCCCGCTCGGCATCAGGGTCGGCGGTGCCACAAGGGTGACCCGCGCGCCGAGGGTCTTGAGGGTGATCAGGTTGGACCGCACCACCCGTGAGTGGGTCAGGTCGCCGACGATGACGACGTGACGTCCCTCGAGGTCCCCGAGCCGTCGCTCCATCGTGTAGGCGTCGAGCAGCGCCTGGGTCGGGTGCTCGTGCATCCCGTCGCCAGCGTTGATGATGTGCGCGTCGACCCACTGGCTGACCTGCTGGGCGGCGCCGCTCGCGTGGTGCCGGATGACCAGGGCGTCGACACCCATCGCGGCCACGGTCAGCACCGTGTCGCGCAGCGACTCGCCCTTGGAGGTCGAGGACCCCTTGCCGCTGATGTTGATGACGTCGGCGGACAGCCACTTGCCCGCGATCTCGAACGAGCTGCGGGTGCGGGTCGAGTCCTCGAAGAACAGATTGACGACGGTCCGGCCGCGCAGCGTCGGGAGCTTCTTGACCTCGCGCTGCTGCACCCCGTGCATCTCCGAGGCGGTGTCGAGGATGGCCCGGACCTGCTCGCGGTTCAGGTCCGCGGACGACAGCAGGTGCCGCTTGGTATGCCGCGTGCTCGCCTGCTGCTCGCGGCCGGCGGGGCCGCTGGGGGTGGTGGTGGTGGTGGTGGCGGTGCTCATCTGGTCTCGCCTCCAGCGATGGTGACCTGGTCCTCGACGTGGTCGGGTTCGCTCAGCCGCACCCGCACCTTCTCGCTGCTCGAGGTCGGCAGGTTCTTGCCCACGTGGTCGGCCCGGATCGGCAGCTCGCGGTGCCCCCGGTCGACCAGCACCGCGAGGCGCACGATCCGCGGGCGGCCGAGGTCGGACAGTGCGTCCAGGGCTGCCCGCACGGTGCGGCCGGAGTAGAGCACGTCGTCGACCAGCACGACGACCTTGTCGTCTATCCCGCTCGGCGGGATGTCGGTGTGCATCGGGCTGCGCGTCGGCTGCCGGCGCAGGTCGTCACGGTGCATCGTGACGTCGAGGGCGCCGACAGCGACCGGCACACCCTCGACCTCCTCGATGAGGGCCGCGAGCCGGTGCGCCAGGGCAACCCCGCGGGTGGGGATGCCCAGGACCACCAGGTCGGACGCGCCCTTGTTGTGCTCGAGGATCTCGTGCGCGATCCGTCGTAGCACGCGGGCCACGTCGGCCTCGGTCATCACGACGCGGGAGTTGTCGAGGGATGCCTCGCCAGAAGGGGTGGCGGGAACCACGGGTTCAACCGCCGAGGGTGCAGCAAAGTCAGGACGCATCAGCGCCAGGACCTCCTTCCCTGCCTCACAGGACAGGTCGTTAAAGGATGTCGATCGGTGGCCACCATACCCGGTGCGGTGAGCACCCGGCATACCGGCCCGCCGCGGCGCCACCGAGATCCCAGCTTTCGGGCTTCCGACCCCTCCAGAGGCCCGAAAGCTGGGCTCTCGGGCGGGCTAGCGTCAGGCCAGGGTGGGCTTGACCTCGGCGAGTCGACCGAGCAGGCCGTTGACGAACTTCGGCGAGTCGTCGGTGGACAGGCTCTTGGCCAGCTCGACGGCCTCGGCGATCGCGACGTTCACGGGGACCTCGGTCGCATAGAGCACCTCGAACGCGCCGAGCCGCAGGATCGCCCGGTCGACGCTGGGCATCCGCTCCAGCGTCCAGCCCTGCGAGTAGGTCGACAGCAGCTCGTTGATGTCGGTCCAGTGCGCGACGACACCCTCGACGAGGTCGGAGGTGTACTGGCTGAGCGGCGCCTCGGTGACCGGCTTGGCGAGCCGTTCAGCGAGCAGGTCACGGGCGTTCAGGCCCCGGTTCTCGGCCTCGAACAGGAGGTCGATCGCGCGCTTGCGTGCCTTGGTCCGTGCGCCCACTTAGCTGACGCGACCGAGGTAGGAGCCGTCGCGGGTGTCGACCTTGACCTTGGTGCCCTGCTCCAGGAACAGCGGGACATTGATCGTCGCGCCGGTCTCGAGCGTCGCCGGCTTGGTGCCACCGGTGGAGCGGTCGCCCTGCAGACCCGGCTCGGTGTAGGTGATCTCGAGGACGACCGACGTGGGCAGCTCGACGTAGAGCACGATGCCCTCGTGCGTCGCGACCTGCGCGGTCTGGTTCTCGAGGAGGTAGTTCGCGACGTCGCCGACGACAGTCTCCGGGATGTGGATCTGGTCGTAGGTCGACCCGTCCATGAAGACGAAGTCGGTCCCGTCCTTGTAGAGGTACTGCATGTCGCGACGGTCGACGTTGGCGGTCTCGACCTTCAGGCCGGCGTTGAACGTCTTGTCGACGACCTTGCCGGACAGGACGTGCTTGAGCTTGGTCCGCACGAACGCCGGGCCCTTGCCGGGCTTGACGTGCTGGAACTCCACGACGGCCCACAGCTGGCCTTCGAGGTTGAGGACCAGGCCGTTCTTCAGGTCGTTGGTCGATGCCACGTCATATCGCTTTCAAAAGAGCCGGTATGCCGCGTGGTCGAGCGCGTGCGGCAGTCCCGGAAAGGTTCGGGGTGGGATTCGGCGGACAGTCTAGCCGCCGGGTGCACGCTCCCCCGAATCGCTGTCGAGGCGGCAGACCTAGGCTGGGGGCATGACTTCGACGGCTGCCAGGACAGAGATGGACTACCGACCGCTCGGCTCGAGCGGGCTCATGGTGAGTGCCGTCGGCATCGGCTGCAACGCCTTCGGCCGTCGGGTCGACCAGGACGGTGTCGTCTCGATCCTGACCGCGGCCCGTGACAACGGCGTCACGCTGCTCGACACCGCCGACATCTACGGCGGCGAGCCGGGTCAGAGCGAGACGATGCTCGGCGACGCCCTGCAGGGCCAGCGCGACGAGTTCGTCCTCGCCACCAAGTTCGGGATGGACATGCAGGGCGCCAACGGGGACGACTTCGGCGCTCTGGGCTCGCGCCGCTATGTCCGCCGCGCGGTCGAAGCCAGCCTGCGCCGCTTGCAGACCGACCACATCGACCTCTACCAGCTGCACCGCCCGGACCCGCTGACGCCGATCGAGGAGACGCTCGAAGCGCTCACCGACCTCGTGCGCGAGGGCAAGGTGCTCTACATCGGGTGCTCCAACTTCGACGGCTGGCAGGTGGCCGACGCCTCCTGGACCTCCTCGACCGCCGGGCTCGCGTCCTTCGTCTCGGTGCAGAACGAGTACTCCCTGCTCGACCGCTCGGTCGAGGACGAGGTGGCGCCCGCGTGCGAGCGGTTTGGGCTCGGCATACTCCCGTTCTTCCCTCTGGCCAAGGGGCTGCTCACCGGCAAGTACCAGCGGGGCGCCGCTGCCCCGCAGGGGTCGCGGGCGGCCCTGGAGGCGGACCGGGCTGGCTGGCTGGCGGAGGCCGACTGGGACCGGGTCGAGGCCCTCCAGTCGTTTGCCACGCAACGCGACGTGGACCTGCTGGACGTCGCCATCGGCGGCCTCGCCGCGCAGCCGGCCGTCACCTCGGTGATCGCCGGGGCGACGACTGCGGAGCAGGTGACCCGTAACGCCCGAGCGGCCGGGTGGCAGCCGACCGCCGCCGACCTCGCCGACCTGGACGAGATCTGACGCTCCGCCACACGCCGTTGCTCAGACGCTGGCGGTCAGACGCCGATGGTGAGGTTGGCGACGTAGCCGTCGGTGGCGTTCCCGGTCACCGTCGCGAGCTGGTAGATCCCGCCGTCGTTGCCGAACACCATGTCCTGCGTGAGCGACGTCCTGGCGAGGTTCTGCACGCTCGCCTCGTAGCCCGTCGTCGCGTACACCTCCTTGCACGCTGCCTCGGGCAGGGCGATCTGTGAGGTCTTGACGATCTGTCCGCTGCTCGTGGCGTCGTCGACCGACGAGTAGACCTCGAAGTGGATGTGCGGCCACCGTCCGTCGTAGGCCGCCGGGAAGATGCTGGTGTAGGTCGCGGTCCCGGCCGCGTTGGTCGCCTGCACGCCCCGCAGGTAGTTCTCCTCGGAGACGCCCTGGGAGTACAGCGAGTACTGCCCGTCGCGGTTGCAGTGCCACAGGTAGACCGCGGCACCCTGCATGGCCGAGTAGCCGTTCCCTGCGTCGGTGACCGTGAGGTTGATGGTGAGCGGGATGCCCTCGGCCTTGGTTGTCGAGGACCCGAAGCTGCTCGTGATGTCGGAGCGGACGATGCCCGAGTCGTCCAGCACGTTGGGGCCGTTGGACCCGTCGCCCGGGTAGGGACCGCCGGTCTCGTCGGGCACCTCGGCCTTCGGGGTGGACCCCGCGCTCGAAGCGGACGAGCCGGACGTGCTCGAAGAGCTGCTCGTGGACGAGGTGCTGGTCGTGGAGCCGCTGTCAGAGGTGCCGCAGGCTGCGAGAGCCGCTCCCGCACCGAGCCCGCCGAGGATGCCCAGGACGCGACGCCGCGCCAGCAGGGTCTGCACGTCGAACTCGAGTCCGCGGTCGTGCCGGTCGTCGTGCGGGTTGCCGCTGCTGACATTGCGGCCCTGCGGGCCGACCTGGTCGGTGCCGTGGTCCTCGGGGGTCTGGTTCTCACTCATGCGCCCCACTGTCGCGTCACTGTCCATCGACGCCTTGTGCACCTCCTGTGCGCCTCCTGTGAGGCGATGCCGCCGCGCTCAGCCGAGCGACACGCGCCCGGGCCGGACGTCCGCGCTGACCTCGGCGTAGGCCGCCTGCAGCAGGGCCGGGTCGGGCCCTTCGAGCCGCACCGGCCTGGCCAGCCCGGACAGCACGACGAACCGGAGCAGCGACCCCCGCGACTTCTTGTCCCGCTTCATCGCGTCGAGCAGCTGTGGCCACTTGTCGCCGCGGTAGGACACCGGAAGCCCCAGCGAGCCCAGGATCGAGCGGTGCCGGTCGACGAGCGCGTCGTCCATCTTGCCCGCGAGCCGGGCGAGCTCGGCGACGTAGACCATCCCGATCGACACCGCGGCGCCGTGCCGGAAGGCGTAACGCTCGACCTGCTCGACGGCGTGGCCGAAGGTATGGCCGTAGTTGAGGATCTCGCGCAGGTCGGCTTCCTTGAGGTCCTGCGAGACGACGTCCGCCTTGACCCGGATCGCGCGCTCGATGAGCTCCCGCACGTGGGCCCCGTCGGGCCGCTTCACGCCCTCGGGATCGGCCTCGACGACGTCGAGGATGACCGGGTCGGCGATGAACCCGCACTTGACGACCTCGGCCAGCCCGGCCACGAAGTCGTGCGGTGGCAGGGTCTCCAGGGTCGCGAGGTCGCACAGCACCCCGGCCGGCGGGTGGAACGCGCCGACGAGGTTCTTGCCCTCGGGGGTGTTGATCCCGGTCTTGCCACCCACGGCCGCGTCGACCATCGCGAGCAGCGTCGTGGGCACGTGCACGACCTTGATGCCGCGCAGCCAGGTCGCTGCGACGAACCCCGCGAGGTCGGTCGTCGCCCCTCCCCCGACGCTCACGATCGCATCAGAGCGGGTGAAGCCAGCCTGACCCAGGACGCCCCACAGGAAGGCCGCCACCTGGGAGGTCTTGGCCTCCTCGGCGTCCGGCACCTCCGCGGCATACGCCTCGAATCCCTTGGCCACCAACGCTTCTCGCACGCCCTCGCCCGTGGCGGCCAGTGCGCGAGGGTGAACGACGAGGACGCGCTGCACACTCTCGCCGACGAGCCCTGGCAGCTCCTCGAGCAGGCCGGTGCCGATGACGACGTCGTAGTCGCCCCCGACGCTGATGCGGGTGGTGCTCATGACTGGTCCCCTGTTCCGCTGGCGTGTTCCGCCGCGCCACCGGCAGCGCCACCAGGTGCGCCGCCCGGTGCGCCGCCGAGGAAGGCGAGGATCTCCTCGACCACGGAGGCGGGCTTACGACCTGCCGTGTCGACGCGCAGGGTGGCCAGCCGCTCGTAGGTCGGCCGCCGCTCGTTCATCATCTTGGTCCAGCTGGCTCGTGGGTTGACCATCAGCAGCGGCCGGCTGGCGTCGAACCCGATCCGGCGCGCGGCATCGGCGATGCCCACATCGAGGAAGACCACGGTGTGCCCAGCGAGGGCGGCCTGCACCTCGGGATCCATCGGCGCTCCCCCACCGACCGACACGATCCCGGGCTCCTCGGCCAGCGCGCGCAGCACCTCGGCGCGCTCCAGGGCGCGGAAGTGGGCTTCGCCGTGGTCGACGAAGACGTCCGCGATCGACTGGCCGGCTGCGGCCTCGATGGCCTTGTCCGTGTCGTGCCACGCGATCTCGAGAGCCCGGGCCACCCGTCGTCCGATCGTGCTCTTGCCGACCCCGGGCGGTCCGATGACCACCGCGCGGGGTGTGGGGGCAGCGGTCACCACGTGCGCATCGCCTCGGGGATCGAGGCGAGGTAGGCCGCGTGGTTGCGTGCCGTCTCGGCGACCGAGTCGCCGCCGAACTTCTCGACACAGGCCTGAGCCAGCACGAGCGCCACCATCGCCTCGGCCACCACCCCTGCAGCAGGTACCGCACACACGTCGGACCGCTGGTGGATCGCCTTGGCCGCCTCGGCACCGGTGGTGTCGACCGTGTCGAGGGCACGCGGGACCGTCGAGATCGGCTTCATCGCGGCCCGGACGCGCAGCACGTCACCGGTGGACATGCCGCCTTCGGTGCCGCCGGCCCGGCCGGTGCGGCGCTGGATCGTGCCGTCGGCGGACCGCTCCATCTCGTCGTGGGCCGCGGACCCGCGACGGGCAGCGGTGCGGAAGCCGTCGCCGACCTCGACACCCTTGATCGCCTGGATTCCCATGAGGGCGGCGGCCAGCTGGGCGTCGAGTCGACGGTCCCAGTGGACGTGGGAGCCCAGGCCCGGCGGCAGTCCGTAGGCGACGACCTCGACGACCCCACCAAGGGTGTCGCCGTCCTTCTTGGCGGCCTCGACCTCGGCGATCATCGCGGCGGACCCAGCGGCGTCGAGGGTGCGCACCGGGTCGGCGTCGATCTGCTCGACCTGGTCGGGCGTGGGCAGCGGGGCGTCCTCGGACACCCCCGCGGTGCCGATGGCCACGGTGTGCGAGACGAGCCGGATGCCGTAGGCCTGCTCGAGGAACCGGGAGGCCACCTCGCCCAGTGCGACACGGGCAGCAGTCTCGCGGGCGGAGGCGCGTTCGAGCACCGGGCGGGCGTCGTCGAAGCCGTACTTCTGCATCCCCACGAGGTCGGCGTGACCCGGACGGGGGCGGGTCAGGGGTCGGTTGCGGGCGACCTCCTTCTCCGCGTTCACGTCGTCCGACGAGGCGTACGCCTCCTCCGACACGGGGTCGGGCGACATCACGGTCTCCCACTTCGGCCACTCGGTGTTGCCGATCCGGATGGCGACCGGGGACCCCATCGTCACGCCGTGGCGAAGGCCACCGAGGAACTCGACGTCGTCCTGCTCGAACTTCATCCGCGCGCCACGGCCGAAGCCGAGCCGGCGCCGGGCGAGCGCGGCGGCCACGTCCTTGGTGGTCACCTCGATCCCGGCCGGGAGACCCTCGATCGTCGCGAGGAGGGCCGGGCCGTGGGACTCACCTGCGGTCAACCAGCGGAGCATGAACCGATCCTCCCATGCAGCCGGTGGCCCGGTTTGGCTAGGCCACCAACTGGTACTGCACGACCAGCGCGACGAAAGCGCCGGCGAGCATCGACGGGCCGAACGCAATGTGCGAACGCATCCCGACCCGCCGGCCGACCAGCATGACGACGGCGATCAGCCCACCGACGACGAAGCCCGCCAGCAACGCGACGAAGGCATCCCCCACCCCGACCCACCCCAGCAACAGCCCGATCAGCCCGGAGAGCTTGACGTCGCCGAAGCCCAGCGAGCTCGGCGAGATGATCGCCATCAGGAAGTAGAGGGCGTACATGCCAGCCATGCACGCGAGCGCCCGCACCAGGACCCCCCAGTCGCCCAGGCCGGCCGTCGCCACGACGACCAGAACGAGGAGCGCGGGGTAGGCGGGCAGGACCAGCCCGTCCGGCAGCCGGTGCACGTCGGCGTCGATCCACACCAGCGCGACCGTCAACCAGGCGAACAGCAGGTATGCCGGCAGCGCGGCCCAGCCGGCGAGGTCGCCGATCCGCCAGCCCACGACCGCCCACAGCAGACCAACGGCGACCGCGGGCCACCACCAGTGCCTGGGCGGTGGCCCGGCCTCGTCGGACTCGATCCGGTAGTCGGCGACGGCGAGCGCCCGACCGGTGACGGCCCCCAGGCTCGCCCCCGCCAGCGCAAGCAGGACGAGCACCCAGGCGGCGACGCCGGAGCCGGCCGCGAGGTCGATCATCGGCCGAGTGCCTGTCTCCCAGCGGCATACATCGCCTGGACCGGTGCCTGCTCGCCGGTGAACAGCCGGAACTGTTCGGCAGCCTGGTAGACCAGCATGTCGAGACCGGACACGACGTCCATGCCGACGGCCGCGGCCGCGCGCGCCAGCGGCGTGGGCCAGTCGGCGTAGACCACGTCCATCAGGGTGCCGGACCGCTTCTTGGTCCCCGTGGCCGCGGCTGCCGTCTCGGCGGCTGCCGGCGGGAGGGTGCTGACCACCAGCCCGCCGTGGTGGCCCTTGCCCCACGACGACAGGGACACCACGTCCACACTGAGGCCCGCGTGGACGGCCAGCCGCAGCGTCTCGGGACGGGCGTCACCGCGTACGGCGAGTCGGATCCGCTCGACCCCGATCGCACTCAGGGCGATGACGGCGGAGCGGGCGGTGGCGCCGCCGCCGAGCAGGGTCGCCTCCCCTCCGTGGTCGACGGCGGCCAGGGCCGCCTCGATACCCCGGACATCGGTGTTGTGGGCGTCCCACCCACCGTCGTGACGGCGGACCAGGGTGTTGACGGCGCCGGTCACCCGAGCCGTCTCGGTGACGGTCGTCGCGACGCTGAAGGCGACCTCCTTCAGCGGCATCGTCAGGCTCAACCCACGCCATGTGCCGTCGAGGCCGGCCACCCACCCGGCGAGCTCTGGCTCACTGAGCTCGTGGGCGGCATACGTCCAGTTGGTCAGCCCCAGCGTGCGGTAGCCCGCGCTGTGCAGCACCGGTGACAGGGAGTGCGCCACCGGAGATCCGAGGACCGCCGCGCGGCGCGGCTCAGCCACCGCCCTCGCACTTCGGCTTGTTGGCGTCGCACCAGGCCTGGCGCTGCGCGTTGTTGCGGTCGTGCTCGGCCTGCGTCGCCGCGAACAGGGTCTCCCCTGTGTCGTAGTTGACCGTCACGAAGTAGAACCACGGGCCGGCCGTCGGGTTGGCCGCCGCCTCGATGGCCTTGGCACCCGGGCTGCTGATCGGACCCGGCGGGAGTCCCTTGTGGGCGTAGGTGTCATAGGGGTTCGACTTTGCGGAGTCGTACTCGGTCTTGGTGAGGTTGCCCCGCTTCTGGAGGGCGAAGTTGACCGTCGAGTCCATCTGCAGCAGGCCCACGGTGGGGCCGGTCGGGTTGTCGAGCCGGTTCTCCACGACGCGCGCCACCTTGCCGCGGTCGGCGACCCCGGCCTCGCCCTCGACGATC
Source organism: Pedococcus bigeumensis (assembly GCF_006438965.1). Taxonomy (GTDB): domain Bacteria; phylum Actinomycetota; class Actinomycetes; order Actinomycetales; family Dermatophilaceae; genus Pedococcus; species Pedococcus bigeumensis_A. The sequence continues at coordinate 1,008,674 of NZ_RCZM01000001.1, read as the reverse complement.
GACGCCACGATGAGGGTCTTCTGGTAGTCGGCCTCGCTGACACCGGCCTTCTGCAGCTCGGCGATCGCCTGACCCACCATGATCTTGAGCTGCTGGACAGCCGTCGCCTTGACGGGGAACTCGTACGTCGCGGGGTACAGGTAGCCCTCGACGTTCCCCTTGGCTCCTGCGGGGAGCCCGAGGGCTTCCGGGTTCTTGGCCGCGGCGGTGTACTCCGCGACCGGCACGCCGGTGCCCTTGGACAGCGCCGCGAACACCTCGCTCTTCCACAACCCCTCGCGCACGGTGACCCGGGGGACGCTGCGGTTGGCCGAGTCCACGAGGATGGCCAGCGCGGCCTTCGCGGTCATCTGCTTCTTCATCGTGTAGCTGCCCGGCTGGATCGCAGCGGCACGAGTGTCGGTGGCGGCGGCGTCGAGGTAGGCCTTGGCGGTCTTGACGACGTCGGCCTTCTCCAGGGTGGCGCCGATGGCGCGGCCGGTGTCCCCGTCGTTGACCACGATCTGCACCTCACCGGTGCCCGGACCCGGGTAGTCGTCGCTCTCCAGGAATCCGTCGACGACCGGACGCAGCCCCGTGTATGCCGCGAACGCCGCCACGGCGACGATCACCAGGGCAATGAACAGGCAGCCGAGCCGACGGCCGCGGCGGCGGCGCGGCTTGCGCGCGGGGCGGCGGTGCCGGTCCGCCCGGCGGAGGACCTCGGGCTGGTCCGTCCCGTGCGGGCCGTCGTGCGCTTCCTGGTGTCCCCCGAAGATAGAGTGCTCCAGATGGGGGTCCGTCATCGCCGCCTGTCCTTCGTCCTGGGCTTGCGCCCGTCCGTCCTGACCAGCTCCCCGGGCGGTCGCCCGGAGTTGCGCTCCGCGTCGAGGGCGGCCTGCAGGATGAGGACTGCAGCAGCCTGGTCGATGATCGAACGCTGCCGCCGACCGTCGACCCCGCTCTCACGGAGGTTGCGGTGGGCATCGACCGTCGTGTGTCGTTCGTCGACCAGACGGACGGGCACGGGGGCGATGCGCACCGACAGCCGCCCAGCATACGTGCGGGCGGCTTCCGCGGCGGCACCTTCCTCACCCGAGAGGGTGCGGGGCAGTCCGACCACGACCTCGACGGCGTCCAGCTCGGCCACGATCGCGGCGACCTCCTCGAGGTCGGCCGGGGCGTTCGTTGCGCCGTCGGGGTCGCGCCGCACCGTCCGCACCGGGGTGGCCAGCAGGGCGGACGGGTCGCTGGAGGCGACCCCTACCCGCACGCTGCCGACGTCGATGCCCACCCGCCGTCCTGGGCGGGTGGGCATCGACGTCGAGACGGGGTCGTTCACCCAGCGCCCTGGGTGGCCGCCTGCACTGCGCGGTCGATCTGGCCGAGGGCCTCGCCGGTGCGGCTGGGGTCGGTGCCGCCGCCCTGCGCGAGGTCGTCCTTGCCGCCGCCGCCGCCGCCCAGCGTCTGGGCCGCGAGCCGCACGAGGGCACCCGCCTTGACACCGCGGTCGCGGGCGCCGGCATTCGTCGCCACCACGATGGCGGGTCGGCCACCGGCCACGCCGGTGAGCGCCACAACCGACGGGGCCGCCTCGCCCAGGCGGTTGCGCAGGTCCAGCACCATGGTGCGCAGGTCGTCGGCAGTCGTCCCGTCGCCGGCGTCGTGGGTCAGCACCCGGACACCGTCGACGTCGTGGGCGTACTCGACCAGCTTGCCGGTCGAGGCCTGGACCTGCTCGCGGCGCAGCTTCTCCAGCTCGCGCTCCGCGTCGCGGACCCGTGCCACGAGGGCGGCCACCCGCTCCTTGAGCTCGCCCGGCTGCACCTTGACGATGTCCGTCAGCTCGGCGACCAGCGCCCGTTCCTTGGCGAGGTAGTGCAGCGCCTCCATGCCGACGAAGGCCTCGAGGCGGCGCACGCCGGATCCCACCGACGACTCGCCCGTGACGGTCAGGGCGCCGATCTGGCTGGAGTGGCCGACGTGCGTGCCACCACAGAGCTCGCGGGACCAGGGGCCACCGATCTCGATGACGCGGACCTGCTCGTCGTAGTTCTCACCGAACAGGGCGAGCGCACCGAACTCGCGCGCGGCCGGCAGGGTCATGTACTGCGCGGACACGGGGAGGTCCTGGCGGACGGCGAGGTTCGCGACCTCCTCGATCTCGCTGCGGGTCTCCGGGGAGAGTCCCTGGCCCCAGGCGAAGTCCAGCCGCAGGTAGCCCGGCTTGTTGTAGGAGCCCGACTGGAGCGCGGTCGGGCCGAGCACCTGGCGCAGGGCCGCGTGCACCACGTGGGTGCCGGAGTGCGCCTGGCAGGCCGAGATGCGCCAGTCGGCGTCGACCTCTGCGGAGACGTCCTGCCCGACCCGCAGCGGACCGGTGAGCACCTCGACGGTGTGCGCGACCAGGCCCTTGACCGGGCGCTGGACGTCGATGACCTTGAGGTGCGCGCCGTCGGCGGTGATGACGCCCTCGTCGGCGATCTGGCCACCGGACTCGGCGTAGAACGGGGTCCGGTCGAGCACGACCTGGCCCCGCCGGCCGGGCTCGAGCTCCTCGACGCGCTCGCCGTCGACGATGATGCCGAGCACCTTCGCGTCGCTGGTCAGCTCCTGGTAGGCCCGCCAGTCGGTCGCGCCGAGCGCCCGCAGGTCCTTCCAGACCACGGTGTCGGCGTGGCCGCCCTTCTTGGACTTCGCGTCCGCCTTGGCGCGGTTGCGCTGCTCCTCCATCAGCCGGGTGAAGCCCGCACGGTCGACCTCGAGGCCCTGCTCGGACGCCATCTCCAGGGTCAGGTCGATCGGGAAGCCGTAGGTGTCGTGCAGCTGGAACGCCTGGTCGCCCGCGAGGGTGCTGCCGCCGGTCGACTTCGTCTTGGCCACCGCGGTGTCGAGGATCGTCGTGCCCGAGGCGAGGGTGCGTCGGAACGCCTCCTCCTCCGCGTACGCGATCTGGGAGATCCGGTCGAACCCGGCCTCGAGCTCGGGGTAGGAGTTCTTCATCCGCTCCACCGAGACCGGCAGCAACAGCGGCAGGCTCGGCTCGTCATACCCGAGCAGGCGCATCGAGCGCACCGCGCGACGCAACATGCGGCGCAGCACGTAACCACGGCCCTCGTTGCCCGGGGTGACGCCGTCACCGATGAGCATCAGGGACGAGCGGACGTGGTCGGCCACCACACGCAGCCGCACGTCGTCGGGGTGCGACTCGCTGGCCGCGTGGCCGGAGTGCGCGCCGTACTTCTTGCCGGTCAGCTCGGCCGCCCGGTCCAGGACCGGGTAGACCTCGTCGATCTCGTACAGGTTGTCGACACCCTGGAGCAGCGTCGCCATCCGCTCGAGACCCATGCCGGTGTCGATGTTCTTCTTGGGCAGCTCACCCGCGATGTCGAAGTCGTCCTTGGCGCGGACGGCGGACAGCTCGTACTGCATGAAGACGAGGTTCCAGAACTCGAGGTAGCGGTCCTCGTCGACGGCGGGTCCACCCTCGCGGCCGTACTCGGGGCCGCGGTCGAGGTAGAGCTCGCTGCACGGGCCGCCGGGGCCGGGAACGCCCATGTGCCAGTAGTTGTCGAGCTTGCCGCGGCGGGTGATCCGCTCGGCGGGGATGCCGATCATCTTGTGCCACAGCTCGTAGGCCTCGTCGTCGTCCTCGTAGACGGTGGGCCAGATCTTGTCGGCGTCGAGGCCGTAGCCACCCTGCCCCTGGGGCGTCGTGATGAGCTCCCAGGCGAACCGGATCGCGCCTTCCTTGAAGTAGTCGCCGAACGCGAAGTTGCCGTTCATCTGGAAGAAGGTGCCGTGCCGGGAGGTCTTGCCGACCTCCTCGATGTCGCCGGTGCGCACGCACTTCTGCACGGAGGTGGCGCGGTCCCACAGGGGGGCCTGCTGCCCGAGGAAGTAGGGCTTGAACGGCACCATGCCGGCGTTGACGAACAGCAGGTTGGGGTCGTCGTAGACCAACGGTGAGGAGGGAACGATCGTGTGGCCCTTGCTCTCGTAGAACGAGAGGAAGCGGCGCCTGATCTCGGCGGTTTCCATGAAGTACTCAGTCCTTAGGCGCATGCGGGGCCACCGACGGGCCGGCATGACGAATCGTACGGGCAAACAAGAGGGGTATGCCGGGGCGGCGGCGCGGGTGCGCCAGCGCCCCTAGAAAGCTCGTCCGCCTCGCGGGCCCGTGGGGTCGTCGAGCAGGGCGCGGGCCGATGCGGCGTCGAGCCGTGCTGCGCTGGCCTCGGGGTCGTCGGCGGTGCCGGCGTCGATGCCCAGGGCAAGCCGCAGCTCGCCCTCGCGCTCGGCCATGCCCTCGCGGACGGCCGAGGCGAGCTCGCGCAGGCCGTCGCCGAAGTCGGCCAGCCCGTGCGCGACCCCGGTCGGCGTGTAGGCCTCGGCGGCCTTGCTGACCTTGCGCACGGCATACACACCGGCTGCGGCGCCCAGCGCCACCCAGAACAGACGTGCCACGGTGATCAGCCCCTGCGGCGGCGACGGCCGCCCGCGCTCTTGGTGCCGCTGGCGCTCAGCGCCGAGCGGACGCCGTAGGTGAAGGCCGCGACCTTGACGACCGGGCTGCCGAGGGTGGCCGCGAAGAGTGAGGTGAGCGCGCTGGCGTTCGTGGTCATCGCCGAGACGTTGGTGGTGATGCCGTCGACCCGCGCAAGCTGCTCGTTGGTCAGGCTGACCGTGTCGGTGAGCTTGAGCAGGGTCGGCTGCACGTTCTCGGTGGTGCTGCGCAGACTGACCCTCGTCTCGTCGAGGATCTTGCCGGCCTTGCCGATGACGCTGCCCAGTCGGAAGACCAGGAACGCGAAGGCCAGCGCCGCGATCATGCCCGCGATGTCGCCCAAACTCACAGAATCCATGCGGGCACCCTACCCCGCAGCAACTGCTGCGCCCCACGGAGTTCCGACGTGCAGAAGGACGGCGCAGCGACGGACGCTCCCCTCATCGCCGCTGGTGGGCGCCCGTTCTGCACGTCGCAGCGCCCGCCTGTGGAGAACTCCGGAGGGGATGCCGGACGCGCGCCAGCATGGCCTGATGACCGCGACCGAGGTGATCACCCAGCTGGGCGGCCGCGCGGCGTGGAGCCAGCTGCGCCGTCACCTGACCTGGTCGGCACTGGATGCCTCGGTCCGGGGCGGGGAGCTGGTCAAGCTGGCCCGAGGTCGTTACGCCCTCGCGCAGCTCGCGCAGCACGCCCATGTCGCGCACCAGCACACTGTCGTCCAGTCCCACCTCAGTGCGGCGGTGGCGCACGGCTGGTCCGTCAAGTGGCCGCCCACGACCCCGTGGATCACCGTCCCGCGAAACCGCAAGATGAACCCCGCCTCACGACGCGGACTGCAGGTCGCCTACCGCGACGTCAGTGCCCGGGAGCGCAGTCGAGGCGTCACCGGGCACCTGCGGACGGTCCTCGACTGTGCCATGAAGCTCCCGTTCGACGAGGCGTTGTGCGTCGCCGACTCGGCTCCGCGCGTGGGTGATGTCGACCGCGAAGCGTTGCGGGCGGCCGCAGCGCGGTTGCGTGGCCCCGGCGCAGGGCTGGCCCGTCGGGTCGCGGCTCTCGCAGACGGGCGTGCGGCGAATCCCTTCGAATCGTGCCTTCGGGCGATCGCCGTCGAGGTGGAGGGCCTGAGCCTGCGACCACAGGTGCAGGTCGCCGAGCCCGGGCTCTTCGCGACGGTCGATCTCGGCGACGTCGTGCGCAAGGTGGCCATCGAAGCGGAAGGGTTCGAGTTCCACGGCACGCGCTCCGGGCTCGAGCGGGACTGCCGCCGGTACACCGAGCTGACCATCTACGGCTGGAGGGTGCTGCGCTTCACGTGGCACGACGTGATGTACCGGTCCGACTGGGTGCGCTGGACCATCGAGACGCTGGTGGCCGAGCTCGACGGACGACCCACAGCACCGCCTCCCGCGGCGCTGCGACGTGCAGTGCCGGCCTGATCGAGGGCGACCACGCAGGTGGGTTCGGCCGGTGCGCACCACTGCACGTCACAGCTCCGGGCTGCGGGCGGTCAGGAGCGGCGGATGCGGGACTTGAGCCACTCCCACCGTGGGCCGAGGCGCTCCTCGAAACCGCGGTCGGTCGGCCGGTAGTAGTCCGTCTTGCCCTGCAGGTCGTCGGGCAGGTAGTCCTGCTGGGCCACGCCGTCCGGCTCGGTGTGGGCGTAGACGTAGCCGTCTCCGTGGCCGAGGCGGGTTGCACCGGCATAGCCACTGCCGCGGAGGGCGGGGGGCACTGCACCACCGCGTCCGGCGCGGATGTCGGCGATCGCCTCGTTGATACCGACGTAGGCCGCGTTGCTCTTGGGCGCGAGCGCGTTGTGCACCACCGCCTGGGCCAGGATGATCCGCGCCTCGGGCATGCCGATCTGGGCGACGGCGTGCATGGCTGCGACCGCGGTCTGCAGCGCCGTGGGGTCACCCATCCCGACGTCCTCCGAGGCCGCGATGACGATCCGCCTGGCGATGAACCGCGGGTCCTCCCCCGCTTCCAGCATCCGCGCGAGGTAGTGCAGTGCCGCATCGACGTCGGACCCGCGCATCGACTTGATCAGCGCCGACGCGACGTCGTAGTGCTGGTCACCCGTCTTGTCGTAGCGCACGCTCGCGAAAGCGACCGCCTGCTCGGTGTGCGCGAGCGTTATCTCCACGGGGCCGTCCAGGTCAGCACCAGCGGGTATGCCGTCCTGCGCCACTCCCGCGGCGGCCTCCAGGGCCGTGAGGGCTCGCCGGGCGTCGCCGCCGGAGATCCGCACCAGGTGCTCGGTGGCGTCGTCAGCCAGCGCGTACTCCCCCGCCAGTCCCCGCTCGTCGCCGATGGCGGAGGCGAGCACGTCAGCCACCTCCTCGTCGGACAAGGAGGTGAGGGTGATCAGCATCGAGCGGGACAGCAGCGGCGCGATGATGGAGAACGACGGGTTCTCGGTCGTCGCCGCGACGAGGATGACCTGCCGGGTCTCGACACCGGGCAGCAAGGCATCCTGCTGGGCCTTGGTGAACCGGTGGATCTCGTCGAGGAACAGCACCGTCTGGCGGTCGTACATGTCCCGCTCGCGAGCTGCCTGGTCCATGACGGTCCGGACGTCCTTGACGCCGGCGGTCACGGCTGACAGCTCGACGAACCTGCGGTCAGCAGCGGTGGCCACGAGGTGGGCCAAGGTCGTCTTGCCGGTGCCGGGCGGTCCCCAGATGATCGCGGACAGCGCGCCCGCGGATCCGCCGGACCCCTCGATCAACCGGCGCAGCGGGCTGCCCGGTCGAAGCACGTCGGACTGGCCGCGGACCTCCTCCAGCGAACGCGGCCGCATGCGCACGGCGAGCGGCGGCAGGGAGGCCCCCGACGGCATACCGTTGCCGTCCCGTGCGGACGAGGCCGCACCGAACAGGTCGTCGTCGGCGCCAGTTCCCACGGATGGCAGGCTATCCCCCGTGACCGACGCGCCTGACCACGCCAGCCCAGCCGCCAGTCACCCGGACCGGTCGGACTCGGCCCTGTCGCACCTCGGTGGTCTCGTCGGGCGCCACCCGAAGACCGTCATCGTCATCTGGCTGCTCGCGGTGGTCGCTGCGTTCGCGGGCGCGACCGGAGCGTTCGGCAACCAGTCCCTGTTCGACCGCCTCAAGTCCGGCGACCCCTCCGTCGCCGGAGAGAACCTCCAGGGGCGCGACCAGCTCGTCGCGGCCGGCCGGTCGGCGACGTCGACGCACCTGCTGCAGGTGACCGGCGCCGACGCCGCGGCACCCGCGACCGTCACCGCTGTGCGCAGCGCCGCCGAGGCGATCGCGCGGATCCCCGGGGTGGCCTCGGTCGAAGCGCCCCAGCTCGTGCCCGCGGGGCTCGACAGCCCCGCGGCGAAGGCCCTGTTGCCGACGTCCGGGGACGGCTTCGCCGAGGTGGTGACGTTCGACCCGGCCCTCGAGGGCGAGGCCCGCGACCGTGCGCAGGCAGAGGTCGACACGCAGTTCGACGCCCTCGTCGCAGCCATTCCCGGGGCTCACGGCACGACCGGCGGCCTCGCCGACCTGATCGAGGCGATCACCTCCCAGGTCGAGACCGACCTGCGGGCCGGCGAGGGGATAGCCCTGCCGATCAGCTTCCTCGTGATGGTGCTGGTCTTCGGCGGTTTCGTCGCGGCCGGCATGCCGATCATCGGGGCGATCGCCTCCATCGCCGGCGCCCTCGCCTCGCTCCTCGGGTTCTCGCACCTCATCGACCTCGATGCCACGGTCGTCAACGTCGTCACCGTCCTCGGGCTCGGCCTGTGCATCGACTACGGGCTGCTCACGGTCAGCCGGTTCCGCGAGGAGCTGCGCAGCCGCGTCCAGGGCCGACCGACCGCCGAGATCACCCGCGAGGAGATCCTCGCCTCGGTCGCCCGCACTGTCGACTCGGCGGGGCGCACCGTCGTCTTCTCCGGCCTGACCGTGGCAATCTCGCTCGGTGGCCTGCTCGTGTTCGAGGCGTCGATCCTCAAGGCCATCGGTTCGGCCGGTCTGTCCGTCGTCCTCGTGGCCATGCTCGTGGCCCTCACCCTGGTCCCCGCCCTCTGCGTCGTCGGCGCCCGCCGCCTCCTCAAGCGCGGCACCGAGCAGGCCCCCGAGGAGGGCGTCTTCTCCCGCCTCGCCACCCGCGTGTTCCGCCACCCGCTGCTCGTGATCATCGCCGTGCTCGCCATCCTCGGAACTCTCGCCGCTCCCGCCCTCGGCCTCCGCCTCACCTCGTCGGGCAGGGAGCTGCTCCCGGTCAGCGCGCCGCAGCGGCAGTTCTTCGAGTCGCTCGAACGGAGCTACCCGCAGCTGTCCGGGCCGGACGTCCAGGTCGTCGCCGAGGCGAGCCTCCAGGAGGCGCAGGCGTATGCCGCGTCGCTGCCGGTCGTCGACGGGCAGCGCCTCACCGGGCGGGTCGAGAGCGTCACCGACACCCTCTCCCTGGTGTCGATCAACATCCCCGGCGGGGCGCTGGACGACGCCGCCCGGGATGCGGTGACGGCACTGCGGGCCGACCGACCTGCCTTCCCCACCAAGGTGATCGGCCAGGCGTCCGGCCTGCGCGACTTCACCGACTCGCTGCGCGAACGTGCGCCGATCGCCTTCGCCCTGGTGGCCCTCGCGACCCTGGTCCTGCTCTTCCTCATGACCGGGTCGGTGGTCATCCCGGTCAAGGCGCTGCTGATGAACGTCGTCTCGCTCGGCGCAAGTCTCGGCGTCGTGGTGTGGATCTTCCAGCAGGGTCACCTCCAGGGCCTGATGGGCTTTGACAGCGTCGGAGCGATCGAGTCGACGATCCCGATGCTGGTGTTGGCCTTCGGGTTCGGGCTCTCGATGGACTACGAGGTGTTCCTCCTGTCCCGCATCGTCGAGCTGCATGAGCGCGGGGTCGGCAACGACGAGGCGGTGATCGCCGGGCTGCAACGATCCGGACGCATCATCACCTCGGCCGCGATCCTGGTCGTCATCGTGTTCTCCGGCTTCGTCGCCGGCCAGCTGCTCGTCATCAAGGAGACCGGCGTGGGCCTGGCGGTGGCGGTGCTGCTGGACGCGACGCTGGTGCGCATGCTGCTCGTGCCTGCCACGATGGCGCTGCTCGGCGACTGGAACTGGTGGGCGCCCAAGAGCCTTCGGCGGTGGCACGCACGGTTCGGGATCACCGAATGACGTTGCGACAGCTCACTTCCCACGCCGAGGTGCTCGAGGCCACCGACGACAGCGCCTTCATCCGCTACGACATCCCGTCACCGCTGGAAGGTGCGGCCTACACCCTCGGCGGCGCGGTCGCGCTCTCCCGGCGCACCCACACCCGGCGACTCCGCCTGCTCATCATGGGACCGACGGCCGACCTGGGGCAGCTCGTCGGTGCGATGCTCGCCGACGGCCTGATCCCGCCCGACCTGCGCGCCGTCACGGTGCCCAGGGGTGGGCTGGCTGCCGTCGCAGCGCACCTGCCGCTGGCCGACGGCAACGACTGGGAGTGGATGTATGCCGCGCGGGAACCTTCCGTGGTCCCGGCCGAGTCCCGGCTGGTGGGGTTGGACGAGGCCGACCTCCCCGAGATCCGCGCGTTGCTCGACGTGGCCAACCCGCGCACCGACGCGCGGCCCTTCGAGTTCCCCGACCAGCAGTGGGTCGGCGCCCGGGACGAGTCCGGGCGCCTGGTTGCCTGCGGCGTCCGCGAACCCAACGTCGCCGGCTGGCCGGCCCTGTCCGGCATCTCCGTGCACCCCGACGAACGCGGGACGGGGCTGGGACTGGCCGTCACGGCATACCTGACACGGGAAGCGGTCCGCGAGCGCGGGATCTGCACGCTGAGGCTGTACTCGGACAACGACCTGGCGCGCCGGGTCTACCACGGGCTCGGGTACGGCGGTGACCACCTGTGGTCCAGCCGGAGGCTGGGTCGCTGACCACCCGTCACGCAAGTGCTTGCCCCATGGCACCAGCCCGGAGCATGGTTGGTCAATGGCACTCGACCTCCACGAGCAGTGGTTCCGCGGCCTGGGCGAGCTGCGGTGCAGCGCCACCACCAAGCGCCTGCGCGCCTCCCGCGGCGGGGCGACAGTCGTCGACACGACGGACGCGTACCTGGTGTGGGAACCCCGTCGGGTCGTGCCGGAGTATGCCGTGCCCGCCACGACGCTCACCGGCAGCTTCGTCGACCTGCCGCGCCGTGCGGTGCCCGACGGGCTGCCACCGGTCCTCGGACCACGGCACTTCGAGCTGCACACGTGTCCGGGGACGCCGGTGGGCCTTCAGGGCGGCGACGGCGAGTCCGTGGAGATCGGTTTCCGGCCCGACGACCCCGACCTGGGCGGGCGGGTGCTGCTCGACTTCGCCAAGTTCGAATGGGTCGAGGAAGACCAGCCCATCACCGGTCACGCCCACGACCCGTACAAGCGGATCGACGTGCTGCGCAGCGACCGGCACGTGGTGGTCGAGCTGGGTGGCACCGTGCTGGCCGACTCCCGCCGGGCGATGGCGCTCTACGAGACCTTCCTGCCGACCCGCTGGTACCTCCCCCGCGAGGACGTGCGGATGGACCTGCTGACTCCCTCCGACGCCCACACCGTGTGCGCGTACAAGGGACAGGCGAGCTACCTCAGCGCGGACCTCGACGGCGGAACCGACATCGCCTGGTTCTACCCCGAGCCGCTGGACGACGCGGTGCCCGTTCGCGACCTCGTCGCCTTCTGGTCCGAGCGCACGGACCTGACCGTGGACGACGAACGCGTGACCGGCGGGATGCCGGACGCCGAACGCCCCGCCCGGGAGTCGCTCTGACCAAGGTGCCGCGGCCCAAGGTCGTGCCCCGACCTGCGCGAACGCTGAGGGTGTGCCTACATTCGGGGTGACCGCACCCCCGACCGAGAGGACTGACATGCCCACCGTGTCCAATGGCGACGTCGAGATCCACTACGAGGACAGCGGCGGCTCGGGCCGACCCGTCGTGCTCATCCACGGCTGGCCGCTCAGCGGCGCGTCCTGGTCCGACCAGACGACGGTCCTGCAGGACGAGGGCTACCGCGTCGTCACCTACGACCGCCGCGGGTTCGGCCAGTCCAGCAAGGCCGGCGCCGCGTCCTCGTACGACTACGACACCCTCACCAGCGACCTCGATGCCCTGCTCACCCACCTCGATCTGGAGGACGTCAGCCTCGTGGGGTTCTCGATGGGCGGCGGGGAGGTGGCCCGCTACGTGGGGACCCACGGCGAGGACCGCGTGCACAGCCTGGTCTTCGCCGCCGCCATCCCGCCGTGCCTGCTCAAGGACGACGACCACCCCGACGGCGCCGTCGACGTCGACACGGTCAGCGCCTGGCAGGGCCAGCTGCGCGAGGACCCCACTGGATTCCTCGACGGGTTCGTGACGAACTTCTTCTCCGCCGGCGACCAGCTCAAGGTGAGCCAGGAGCAGCGGCTCGCAGCACTGGGCCTCGCCGCGCAGGCGGACGTGCATGCGGCGGCCGAGTGCATCCACTCCTGGGTGACCGACTTCACCGGCGACCTGGCCAAGGTCAGCGTGCCGACGCTCGTCATCCACGGCGACAGCGACGGGATCGTCCCGTTCGAGGTCTCCGGTCAGCGCACCCACGAGGCGGTGGACGGCAGCGAGCTCGTCGTCATCGAGGACGGGCCGCACGGGATCAACACCAGCCACGTGCAGGAGTTCAACGACGCCCTGGTGGCCTTCCTCGCGAAGTAGCCCCGGCGCCGGACGCCGCCCGCTCACGGCGAGCGGGCGGCGTGCCTGAGGCAACTGGCCAGGGGCAGCGGGTCAGGTCAGGCGCTGCGGGTCAGCTCAGGTGACGTCGGCCGGGTCGTACGCCTTCTGCTCGACGAGCACCATCCAGTTGCCCGAGTTGTCGCGGCAGACGGCTTCCACGCCGTAGGGGCGGTCGGTCGGCGGCTGGACGAACTCAACCCCCTTGGCGACCAGCTCCTCGTGGGTCTTGCGGCAGTCGTCGACGTTGAGGCCCAGGCCGTTGAGGCCACCGGCGTCCTGGGCCCGCTTCATGGCCTCGACGAGGTCGGCATCCATCGGCGGTCCCGGGATGGCGAGGTTGACGAGCAGCTCGGGCTGGGACGGGTGGATGACCGTGCACCAGCGGTAGCCGTCGCCGAGGGTGATGTCGTCCTTCTCCTCGAACCCGAGGATGTCGGTGTAGAACTTCTTGGCGTCGTCCTGGTCCTTGACGAAGACACTGATGATGGCGATGTTGTTGATCATGTTCGGAGACTAGGAGCCGTGGGGTTCGCCGTGCTTCTCCTCGATTGCGGACTCCCCTGGGGCAGTGACGGTCGACCGCTCCGCGAGGCCCCACATGAAGACGTAGCAGCCCGGGATGTGCGGCGCGCCGGCCACCGCATACCGGGCCTGGAACTGTGACGGCGTCTCCCCCACCACCGTCTTGAACCGGCTGGAGAACGAGCCGAGCGACGAGAACCCGACCGCGAAGCACACCTCGGTCACCGACAGGCCGGTGGCTCGCAGCAGGTCCTGGGCACGCTCGATCCGGCGCTGTGAGACGTACTCTCCCGGCGTCAGCCCGTAGGTGGCGCTGAACAGCCGCAGGAAGTGGTACTTGCTCAGGCCCGCCACCGCGGCCAGCGACTCGACGTCGAGCGGCTCGGCATAACAACGGTCGGCGTGGTCCCGCGCGCGACGCAGGTGCACCAGCACGTCACCTGGAGCCCGCAGCGTCTTGTCACCCACCCGTCCCATTCTGGTCCACGGGCTCGGGAACCACAGCGCAGAGCGCTGACGTCAGTGGCACGGCCTACGGTGTGCTCGTGGGCAGCACACCTCGACGCAACCGCGTCACACCAACTGGTGACATCGTCGCGATTCCCTTGCGTGGTGCCTGGCTCGGCAACCGCGGCATCCTGCACGCAGAAGGTGAGGTCGTCCGCTACCACGCGAGCGACCTCTGGATCACCTGCGCCCTCCAGTTCAGGGACTGGCGCCTGCCGCAGTGGCAACCACACCACTTCACGGTCCTCTTCTTCCACGACGAGGCGGTCTCGCTCGCGGCCGGACACCGACCCTGCGCCCTGTGTCGCCGCACCGACTACAACGCCTTCCGCGCCGCGGTGGCCGCCGGGACAAGTGAGGGACTGCTCAGCGCCAAGCACCTCGATCGTCAACTCCACGGAGAGCGCATCGTGCGCGGCACGCATCGGCGCCGGCTTCACGAGGGGACGTGGGCGGACCTGCCTTCCGGCGCGTTTGTCATCGACGACGACATCCCCACGATCGTCGTCGATGACGCAGTGCTGCCATGGACGACCGATGGGTACGGCCCGCGCCGCAGACGTCCCACGCGCGGGGTCGCGCAGGTGCTCACGCCGCCGAGCACCGTCGCGGCACTCCGCGCCGGCTACCAGCCTCAGATAGACGCGTCCGCGCATCCCTAGCTGGTGGGTCCGCACGGGCTGGCAGCAACGCCTGCCTTCGAGGTGCGCCCACCTGTGGTCTCGTCGTCGTCCCGGTCCACCGCATCCAGGACCACGGCACGTGGGCTGCCTGCGAGGCCGGGCGAGTTGTCGGGCCTGGACCAGACCTGAGTCTCGAGGAACCCGCGGAACGCCGAAGCCTCGGCCACCGACGGGAAGTCCAGCTGCACGACGACGTAGCGGTCGTCGTCCACGGGCCGGTGGATGCGCTGCGCCACGACCCCGGCGGCGCGGCGGCGTTCCGCGAAGCGGTCGAACGCCGCCTCCCAGGTGGCCAGGTCGGTGATCGCGTGCTCGATGTGCAAGGTGGCCATCGTCGTTCCTCTCGGTCAGCGGTTCGCTGTCCTGCCCACGCTAGGAAGCCGGCTCGACGGGCGACATCCCAGATTTCGGGGGCCTGCGGCGAGCAGGCCCCCGGCCGTAGGGTCGGGCCGTGGGACCACCGCTGCCTTCGGACCGGATTGTCAGGGACCTGCACGCCCTCGACGCCGCCACCTGTCCCCACCCGGACGACCCGGAGGACCGCGCGCTGCGGCGACGCATGCTCGACGTCATCGGGACGGTGATCCCCTACGACTTCTACGCCTTCGTCCTCACCGACCCGCAGACCACGGTCGGCACGTCCCCGCTGGCCGAGGTCCCGGACCTCGACGACCTGCCGCGCGTCATCCGGCTGAAGTACCTGACCAGGCCGGGCCGCTGGACCACGCTCGACGCGTCCGGCTGCACGACCTTGCTCGCGGCGACCGGCGGTGACCTCGGCCGCAGCGACCAGTGGGAGGGAGCCCTGCGCCAGCACGGCGTCACAGATGTCCTCGTCGCCGTGCTCCGGGACCGCCACGGGACATGGGGTTTCCTCGACCTCTGGCGCCGCACCGGCGTCTTCGCCAGTGCGGAGGTGGCGGCCGTCGCGTCGGCGCTGCCAAGGCTGACCGCGGCCGTTCGCAACGTGGTTGCGCGGTCATTCGTGGTCGGCCCGCCCGCTGCAGCACCGAAGGCGGCCACTGCCTACGGTCCGGGAGTGCTGCTGCTCGGCGACGACCTCACTCCCGTGGCAGGCACCCGACAGCTGCGGGACTGGCTGACCACCCTGCTCCCCACCGCGGGTGACGCCGGCCCCGTCCCTGCGAGTGCGCTCAACGTGGCGGCCCAGCTGCTGGCGGTGGAGGCGGGTGTCGACGACCACCCACCCAGCGGCCGGGTCGCGCTCGCGCCGGGGACCTGGCTCACGGTCCGGGCCGACCGCCTCACCGAGCCCCTCTCAGGAGCCAGCATCGCTGTCGGCTACGAGCTGACCTCACCCGCGGACCGGCTCGACCTCTTCGCCCGCGCCCACGCCATGTCGCCTCGCGAAAGCGACGTCGTGGTTGCAGTGGCGACAGGGCTCGACACGCGCGGCGCCGCTCGTCGGCTGGGCATCACCGAGCTCACCGTGCAGGACCACCTCAAGTCCGTGTTCGCGCGCACCGGTGCAGCCAGCCGTGCCGACCTGCTCGCCCGGGCGCTCGGGAGCTGACCCAGACGCGGGTATGCCGCCCGCTCACGATGAGCGGGCGGCATACCGAGGTGCGTTGTCCAGGGCTCAGGCCTGGGTGTCGGCCTCGTCGGCCTTGGCGCCTGGGGTCTTGGGCTCGGGCTTGGCGTCCACGCCGGCTTCCTTGCGCTGCTCGGAGGTGATCGGCGCGGGAGCGGCGGTCAGCGGGTCGTAGCCGCCACCGGACTTGGGGAAGGCGATGACGTCGCGGATCGACTCGGTGCCGGCGAGCAGCGAGACGATGCGGTCCCAGCCGAACGCAATCCCACCGTGCGGCGGGGCGCCGAACGCGAACGCGTCCAGGAGGAAGCCGAACTTCTCCTGCGCCTCCTCCTCGGACAGGCCCATCACCTTGAAGACCCGCTCCTGCACGTCGCGGCGGTGGATACGGATCGACCCGCCGCCGATCTCGTTGCCGTTGCAGACCATGTCGTAGGCATAGGCGAGCGCGGGGCCGGGGTCGGTGTCGAAGGTGTCGAGGAACTCGGCCTTGGGCGACGTGAACGCGTGGTGCACCGCGGTCCAGGCGCCGGCGCCCACGGCGACGTCACCGGCGGCGACGGCCTCCGAGGAGGGCTCGAACAGCGGGGCGTCGAGCACCCACAGGAACGACCAGGCGGACTCGTCGATCAGGTCACAGCGCCGGCCGATCTCGAGACGGGCGGCGCCGAGCAGTGCGCGCGACGACTTGGTGGCGCCGGCGGCGAAGAACACACAGTCGCCAGGGTGGGCGCCGACGTGCGCGGCCAGTCCGGCCCGCTCGGTGTCGGACAGGTTCTTGGCAACTGGCCCGCCGAGCTCGCCGTCCTCCTGCACGAGGACGTAGGCCAGGCCCTTGGCGCCCCGGCTCTTGGCCCAGTCCTGCCACGCGTCGAGCTGCTTGCGCGGCTGGCTCGCGCCACCCGGCATCACGACGGCCCCGACGTACTCGGACTGGAACACGCGGAACGGGGTGTCGCTGAAGTAGTCGGTGCACTCGACCAGCTCGTTGCCGAACCGCAGGTCCGGCTTGTCGGAGCCGAACCGGCGCATCGCGTCGGCGTAGGTCATCTGCAGGAACGGCGTCTGCAGGTCGGCGCCGATCAGCTTCCAGACCGCCTTGACGATCTCCTCACCGAGCTCGAGCACGTCGGACTGCTCGACGAACGACATCTCGATGTCGAGCTGGGTGAACTCGGGCTGGCGGTCGGCGCGGAAGTCCTCGTCGCGGTAGCAGCGGGCGATCTGGTAGTACCGCTCCATCCCCGCGACCATGAGCAGCTGCTTGAACAGCTGCGGGCTCTGCGGCAGGGCGTACCAGGACCCGGGCGCGAGGCGCGCGGGCACGAGGAAGTCGCGGGCACCCTCGGGCGTGGATCGGGTGAGGGTGGGCGTCTCGATCTCGACGAAGTCGCGGGCGCCGAGCACGGAGCGGGCGGCGGCGTTGACCCGCGAGCGCAGCCGCAGGGCCGCTCCCGCCGACGAGGCACCAGGGCGGCGCAGGTCGAGGTAGCGGTGCTTGAGGCGGGCCTCCTCGCCGACCGTCACCCGCTCGTCGATCTGGAACGGCAGCGGCGCCGAGGCGTTGAGCACCTCGATCTCGCTGGCGATGACCTCGATGTCACCGGTGGGCAGGTCGGGGTTGGCGTTGCCCTCAGGGCGGGCCTTGACCTCGCCGACGACCCGGATGCAGTACTCGTTGCGCAAGTCGTGGGCCCCACCCTGCTCGAGCACCTCGTCGCGCACGACCACCTGGGCGACGCCGCTGGCGTCGCGCAGGTCGAGGAACGCCACTCCACCGTGATCGCGCCGACGGGCAACCCAGCCCGTGAGCGTGACGGTCTGACCAGCGTGGTCGGCGCGCAGGGTGCCGGCCTCATGGGTGCGGAGCACGAGAGATCCTTCGATTCAGGCGGTGGGTGAACCCGGCCATCCTACGGACCGGGCCACGCGGCATACGAATCGGTTTGGCCCTCCTAGCCCAGCGGACAGCAGACCCCGCCGAGCGGTCGCACCGGTCAGATGACCTCGCCGTCGACGTAGACCCAGCGTCCCGCCCGGCGGATGAAGCGGCTCCGCTCGTGCAGCACACCCCCGTCGTGGGCAGCCCGGAACTCGACCTCGCCGACCGAGTCGTCCTCGCGGCCGTCGGCGGTCGCGATCACCGCGAGGCCCTGCCACGCCGGACCGTCCGTGGCGTCGAGCTCTGCCGGGCGGGTCCGTGGGTGCCAGGTGCGGGCGAGGTAGGCCGTGTCGCCGACGACGAACGCGGAGTAGCGGCTGCGCATCAGCTGTTCCGCGGTCCGCGCGGCCTGGTTGCCGTCGTGCAGCGGTCCGCAGCACTCGGCATACATCGCACCGGACCCGCACGGACAGCCACCGGGCGTCGGCGCAGCGCGGGGGCCACCGAAGACCGTCACTCGGCCCTCGCCGGGAGGAAGCAGAACTCGTTGCCGGACGGGTCCGTGAACGAGGTCCACGGCAGGTCGCCCCAGTCCTGGCCGATGCGTACTGCGCCGAGCGCCTCGACCCGGTCGAAGACGGCGGCGGCGTCGTCGCCCGGCTCGAGCCGCAGGTCGAGGTGCAGGCGATTCTTGGTGTCCTTGGGCTCCGCAGTCGGGAAGAAGTCGAGGACGAGTCCCCGCCCGCTCGGGTGCCGCAGGGAGAGCGGCGCCGTCCCGGCATACTCCTGCCACCCGGTCAGTCCGGCCCAGAACGCACCGTTGCGCTCAGGCTCGGCACTGAGGACGGTGACCGCGGCGATCGGCCCGGTGTCGGGGTAGGCGTCGCGCTCGGCCAGCACGCAGAAGGGGTGCCCCTCCAGGTCCGCCAGCACCACCCACGGGACGTCACCCTGGCCGATGTCGAGGTGGCTGGCCCCGAGCGCGAGCAACCGCTCGACGGTTTCCGCCTGCGATGGTCCGGCCGAGAGGTCGAGGTGCAGCCGCGGCGGCGCGGTGGACGGGTCGGGCACCCGGGGAAGGCAGAGGTCGAGGACCGGCCCGTCGGGCACCGTCAGCCGGGTCTCGTAGCCTGCAACGTCGTCGGTCAGCGGGACCGTGCCGAGCGCCTGCTCCCAGAACCGGCCGAGCCGCTGCGGGTCGACGGCATCGATGACGATGTTCTCCAGAAACATGGAGGGAGCCTACGACGCCCGGCGCGCGCCAGCAGCCCGCACCACCACCGGCCGGCAACTCGGAAGCCAGGGCCGAATGTCTCGTGACTACTGCAACCGGCGGAGCCATCCGGCCGATGCCAGACCTACCGTCGAGTCATGAGCACTCGGGGTTGGGCCACCATGTCATCCCGCTCGCGGGTGGCTTTCGCGGTGGCGACGGTCATGTCGGTGGTCGCGGCGCTGGTCATCACGTGGGACACGGCCTACCTGCCCATGCGGGTTGCCTTGGTGTGCATGGCCGGCGGCCTGTCTGCGGTGCCGTTCGTCCTGCGCGCCAGCGGTCGTCTTCCAGCACTGGCGGACGGTCGGGCCCCCGCGATCACCCGCGGCGTGGGCTGGCTGCTCGTGGGTTCGATGACCACGGCCGTCATCGTGTCGTTCCGCGACAGCGACACCACCGAACGGGTCACCACCGGGATCCCGGTGGTCACCGTCCTGCTGGCCGCACACCTGATCGGGATCCAGGCGGTCACCGCCCGCCCGACCTCGACCGGTGGCCGTGGACTGGGCGCCGGGGCTGCCTTCGGGCTCGGCGCCGCCGGTGTCTGGCTGCTCGTCGTGGCGGTTCGACCCCCTGTACCGGGCAACGCTGGGCTGGCCACCCTGCTGGTGTTCGCGGCCGTGGTGGGCGCCGGCTACTGGTCGCGAAGGGCAGGCCGTGTCGGAGCGGCGCTCACGGCCGGCACCATCGGCTCCCTGTCGATCGTGGTGAGCGTCGGGTCCTTGATGAGCCTGGTGCCGGATCGCTGGGTGCCGCAGATCGTCACCGTGGCCATGACTCCGGCCGCAAACGTGAGCGAGAGCCGGATCGAGACGGCGGACCCCTACGTCGCCCTTCTCCTGCTCGGCGCCGTGTGCGGCGCCGTCCTCGTCATCACCTTCGTGCCAGGCCTGGCGCGCCGCCTGGAGCGGTTGTTCGAGGTCCCCGCTTCGCAGGCACCGGCGTCGGCGCTCGAAGTGCACACCTCGGCCCGTCCCTGAGATCCGGACAGTCCGCTGAGGCGCGTCGAGTCCTGCGTCGACGAGCAGCTCAGCGCGACGGCGAGCACCGCAGCGCCGTGACGGCCCCGTCGACGACGAGGTCGCCCACGCCATAGGGGACCAAGAGGGTCTGGCCCACCACGAGGGGCACCGGGGCGTGTTCAGCCGTGCGCAGGGTGCCTGCGCCGTCGACGACGACGAGGACGGAGAAGCCGGCTTCCAGCTCGGCGGGTCCGTCCCGGGTGTCGACCACCTCGGCCGTGAAGTACTCCAGCGCCTCGGCGGGCAACGCGGACCGGACCCCGCCACTGCCCAGCCACCGCGTGCGCAGCGCTGCGAGGTCCTCGGGCCCGAGCGCCGCCATGGCGACACTCTCGAGGGCGACTTGTGGGGTCAGCCCCAGCCAGGCGTGGTCGGCATCGAGCCCGAACCGGTCGTGCTCGAGCATGACCGAGAAGTCGGTGGGTTCCTGCAGCTCCACGACCAGGACACCCTCACCGATCGCGTGCGGCTGTCCCGCCGGGACGAGGATCGCATCGCCTCGCTCGACCTCGAACCCGTTGAGGAGGGCGAGCAGCCGTTCGTCCTGGGCCTGCACCAGCTCCGCGAGGTGCGTGGCGTCGACGTCGTCCTTGAAGCCGACCCACACCCGTGCCCCGGGCTCGGCTGCCACGACGAGCCAGGCCTCGGTCTTGCCGTGCGCGCAGTCGAGATGACGCAGGGCGAACGCCCGGTCGGGGTGGCTGTGCACGGGCAGGCGCTCCCCTGCGTCGAGCAGCTTGACGAGAAGTCCGGGGGACGCGCCGTGCCGGGTGAGGTGCGCCTCGCCCAGCCAGCCGGTCGGGTCCTCCCCAAGGGCATCGACCAACAGTCGCCCATCAGCCAGCACGGTGAGACCGTCCCCGCCCTCGGCAAAGAGCTGCGTGGTGGACGCCAGCCAGTCCTCGGGACGTCGGCCGTCGAAGTCGTCGGGCAGGCCAAGCCCCCGGAACGCAAGGATCCGCTCGCCGCCCCGGTAGAACCGCCGAGGCGTGTTGGGTGCCAGCTCGACGATGCCCACGTGCTTCTCGTTCTTCGCCATCAGGCCACCTTCAGGGTCGGGCGCAGGTCGCCGGAGACGCCCACCACCAGGCGCGAGACTCGTCGGCTGCGCCGGCGCTGTCAAGATCCGCTCCCTTGACCGTCATTGGTCGGATCCGGCCCGCGGGCTAGCTCCGGTATGCCGGGTGGCTCGGCCACGGGGCGTCGTGCGTCCGCAGGGTGGTCCAGCCCAGGTCCCGGGCAGCCAGTGCCGCAAGGACGGCGATCACGATCGTGGCGTTGTGGATGCGGCCGGCGAGGACCGCGTCCCGGATCTCTTCGAGCGGGACCCAGCGCACCGGCATACCGAGCTCTTCACCGTCGCGGACGTGGCGCTCGGCCTCCGGGACGGGCGAGAGGTCTCGTGCCAGGTAGATGCGCAGCGCCTCGTCCAACCCGCCGGGTGAGCTGACGTAGTCGGCGAGCACGTGCCAGGTGGCCGCGACGAGGTCGGCTTCCTCGTGCAGCTCGCGGGCAGCGCCCACGTGCGGCGGCTCCCCCGTGACGTCGAGCAACCCGGCCGGGATCTCCCACTCGAAGGCGCGCACCGGGTGGCGGTACTGCTGGATCAGGCAGAGCCGGCCCTGCTCGTCGAGGGCGGCGACGGCCACGGCACCGGGGTGCCGGACGTACTCGCGGGTGACCTCGCCGGCCTCGCCGAGGTCGACGGTGTCACGCACGATGTCCCACACCATGCCGTGCATCGCGACCTCGGAGTGCACGACCGGCATGGCCTCGTGCCGGTCGGCGAGCTCCTCGCTCACGCGCTGGCGTCGGCCGTGCTGCGCGGGCGCTCGACCTCGACCAGCCGGGCGGCGCGCTGGGCGTTGATGGCTGCCTCGACCAGACCGGCGAACAACGGGTGCGCCCGGTGCGGTCGCGACTTGAACTCGGGGTGCGCCTGCGTCGACACGTAGTAGGGGTGCACCTCGCGCGGCAGCTCGACGAACTCGACGAGGTTCTTGTCCGGTGAGAGGCCGGAGAAGACCAGGCCGGCCTCCTCGAGCTGCTCGCGGTAGCCGTTGTTGACCTCGTAGCGGTGCCGGTGGCGCTCGTCGACCGCCACGGCACCGTAGGCCTCGGCGATGACCGAGCCCTCGGTCAGCTTGGCCGGGTAGGACCCCAGCCGCATGGTGCCGCCCAGGTCCCCGGCGCCCTCGACGAACGCCTTCTGCTCCTCCATGGTCGCGATGACCGGAGCTGGGGTGTTCGGGTCGAACTCGGTCGAGCTGGCGCCCTCGATGCCGGCGACGTTGCGGGCGTACTCGATGACCATGCACTGCAGGCCGAGGCAGATGCCCAGCGTGGGGACCTGCCGCTCGCGGGCCCACTTGAGCGCGCCGAGCTTGCCCTCGATGCCACGGACGCCGAAGCCTCCGGGCACCAGCACGGCATCGACCCCGCCGAGCGCCTTCTGGGCACCGGACTCGGTCTGGCACTCGTCGCTGGCGACCCAACGGATCGAGACCTTCGCGTCGTTCTGGAAGCCACCGGCGCGCATCGCCTCGGTGACCGAGAGGTAGGCGTCGGGCAGGTCGATGTACTTGCCGACCAGGGCGATCTCGACGGTGTGCTCGGGGCTGTGCACGCGGCGCAGCAGCTCGTCCCAGTCGTGCCAGTCGACGTCGCGGAAGTTCAGGCCGAGACGACGGATGACGAACGCATCCAGGCCCTCCTTGTGCAGCACCTTGGGGATGTCGTAGATGCTCGGGGCGTCGACCGCAGCCGCGCAGGCCTCGGTGTCGACGTCGCACATCAGCGAGATCTTCCGCTTGATGCTGTCCGGGATCTCACGGTCGGCGCGCAGCACGAGGCCGTCCGGCTGGATGCCGACCTGGCGCAGCGCGGCGACGGAGTGCTGCGTCGGCTTGGTCTTGAGCTCGCCGCTCGGGGCGAGGTAGGGCACCAGCGAGACGTGCAGGAAGAAGACGTTGTCGCGGCCCACGTCGTGGCGGACCTGGCGGGCGGCCTCGAGGAACGGCAGCGACTCGATGTCGCCGACGGTGCCACCGATCTCGGTGATGATGATGTCCGGGGCGTCGGTCCGCGAGACGCCGGGGCTGCCGGCCGCCTGGGCCCGCATCCGCTCCTTGATCTCGTTGGTGATGTGCGGGATCACCTGGACCGTGTCGCCGAGGTACTCCCCGCGCCGCTCCTTGGCGATCACCTGGTTGTAGATCTGCCCGGTGGTCACGTTGGCCCGGCCGACGAGGTTGCTGTCGAGGAAGCGCTCGTAGTGGCCGATGTCGAGATCGGTCTCGGCGCCGTCCTCGGTCACGAAGACCTCACCGTGCTGGAACGGGTTCATCGTGCCCGGGTCCACGTTGAGATAGGGGTCGAGCTTCTGCATCGTGACGCGCAGACCGCGAGCACGGAGCAGATGTCCGAGGCTGGACGCGGTCAGACCCTTGCCGAGAGAAGAGGCAACGCCGCCGGTTACGAAGATGTGTTTCGTCTGTTCCACCACGGGATTCAAGCCTACGTCATTCCGGGCAGGGCTGAGTACCACTCGTGCCAGCGACTCGCCGTCGCAGTGCCGTCGTCCCACGATCTGGCCCGCTCCCGGCCCGCCACGGAGGCGGTATGCCGGGCGGCCGGGTCAGCGAGGTACCGCTGCACTGCCGCGGCCACGGCCGAGGGGTCGCGCACGGGCACCAGCGTGCCGACGCCGGACACGAGGTCTGTCAGGCCGCCGGTCTCGGTCGCCACCACGGGGACGCCGGCGGCCATCGCCTCCTGCACGACCAGTGCACGGGCCTCCCACAGGCTGGGGAGCACGAAGACCTCGGCGGCACGGAGCCAGCGGTCGGGATCGTCCTGCGGTCCGACGAAGTGCACCGGCAAGCCCGCTGCCTCCACTCGCCGCCGTAGTCGGCTCAGCAGGTCCGCGTCCCCGTCACCGACGACCACCCAGGGGGCCTGCGCTGGCTCGGCTGCGCCGCCTGCGTCGACGAGGGTTTCGAGGTCCTTCTGTGGTGCGATCCGGGCGATGGTCAGGACCAGCGGAGCGCCGGGCTCGGCGTCGATTCCGTTGTCCCGCAACAGTTCTGCGGCGAGGGCACGGCGGGCCTCGGTGTCTGGAGTCTCTTGAGCAAGGAGCCCCGGTACCCGTGGCGACGGCACCGCCGCGAGCCGGGTGTCGCGCGCGCCGTGCCGCCGAGCCTCGTCGACGAGGTCGGAGCTGGCTCCGGTCGTCAGGGCTGCCCGCCGTGCGACGAGTCCCTGCACCAGACCCGAGAGCCTGCCCTTCAAGCCGCCCGAGCCGAGCACGGCATTGTGCTGGCTCACGACGACCGGGGTGTGGGTCCCGACCGCGACAATGCTGGCCAGCAGTCCGGCCTGGTGCCCGTGGGCGTGCACGACATCGGCAGCGCGGACCAGCCGGCGCAGCCGCCACAGGTGCCGCAGCGACTCGACCGGCCCGACCGCACCGCCGGGCCACCACAGCAGCGCCCCCGCGATCGCGAACCGGTCGGCCGTCATCCGGTCCGTCACGAAGCTGACCTCGTCCCCCAGCGCCCGAAGGCCCTCTGCCAGGTCGACGGCATGGGTCCCGATCCCCCCGGTGCTGCGCCCGACGAGCATCACCACCTTCACGGGGGGGTCCCCTTGCGCCGGCTTCGGCCGCGTTGGCGGAGGGCCTGCATGGCCTTGCGGTCGGCGACCATCATCACGCCCAGGTAGGCCAACAGGGTCACCACCCCCACCAGCAGGCCGCTGCCCAGCGCCGACCACAACGAATCCGGTGACAGGCCACGGGCCACGGTGTCGCCCACGGCGAGCCCGACCGCCACCGCCACCACCGCGGCTCCGAGCGTCCGTCCCGCGCCCTTGACTGCCTCCACGCCCCAGGCGCTGCGGACCAGCAGCGCCAGGACCGCGGCCGAAACCGTCATGCCGAGGGTGGAACCGATGCCCAGCACTCCCAGCGTCGTGCCTGCGCCCGAGCCCTCCGGGATCAGCGCCACAGGGACCAACGCGGCGAGCGCCCACCCGGCGGCGACCGCGAGCGCCGCGTGGATCGGCCGACCACGGACGTACAGAGCCCGGGTCAGCAACGCCGTGACCGAGAAGCCCACCAGTCCAGGGGCATACGCCGACAACGCACCCGGGAGGGCCGCCAGCGCGGCCGCACCTCCGGCGTGCGCGCCGCGGTCGAACGATGCGAAGAAGACCCCCACGGGCCGCGAGACCGCCATCAGCACCGTGACGGCACCGGCGGTCAGCAGCAGGATCCCTCGCAGCGCCCCTGCGAGGGTGTCCCGGGCCGAGGTCCCGACCTGCTGCTGGAGCTCCTCGACGGCGGTCGAGTGGGCCAGGGCAGGAAAGGCGGAGGTCGCGATCGGCACGGCCAGCACGGCATACGGGAGCAGGTAGACGGCCTGGACGTAGGTGTAGACGTTGACCACACCCGTGTCGACGGTGCGTGGCGCGTGCGTCAACCACAGGGTGGCCGCCACGGCCGCCTGCTGGGCGACGAGGGCCAGCACACCCGCCCCCGCGAGCGATCCGGCCCGTCGGGCCACCCCGTCGGGGAAGGTGAAGGTCGGTCGCAGCCGCACCCCGGCACGGGCCGCAGGGACGAGCAGCGGGAGGCTGAGCACGACGACACCCAGGGTCGTGCCGCCGGCGAGCACCCAGACGGCCCCGCTCGAGATGTCGGCAGGGGTGGTGGAGGGCTCGGCCACGAGGCGGTAGCCGACGTAGGCGGCCATGACGACCAGGCTCGACAGCAGTGGAGCCAGCGCCGCGGCGAGGAACCGGCGGTGGGCCTGGAGGATGCCCGCCAGGACGATGCCGACGCCGTAGAGGGCGACCTGCGGCGCGAAGATGAGCAGCATCGTCCTGCCCAGGTCGGCGCTGCCCGGCTCGGCAGTGTCGGCGAGGAACAGGTCGCTGATCCACGGGGATGCCACCGCGAGCAGCGCAGCCAACGGGACGAGCACGGCCAGGGCCCACGTGAGCAGCGCCGAGGCGGTCTGGTCCGCGTCCTCCCGGCGACCGGCGCCCAGCTGCCCGGCGATGAGCGGCACGGCTACCGCGGCCAGGGCACCGCCGGCGGCCACCTCGTACACGACGTTCGGGAGCATGTTGACGGTCTGGTAGGTGTCACCCACCCCACCCGTCCCGACACTGCCGGAGAACACCAGGGTGCGCGCGAACCCGGCGAGACGCGCGAGCAGGGTCACGACCGCGATGATCGCCGCAGCCTTGGCGACCGAGGTGCCGACCGACCTCGCCGTCATCGGCGACGCTGCGTCATCGACGGCCCCACGCGTCGAGCTCGCGCAGCCCGGGCGTGGACTCGATGACCTTGGTGAAGGAGACCTTCTCCGAGGCCAGCGTCAGTGCGGTGAGGACAACCAGGGCCGCCCAGCGTCCGCGTCGACCGGTGCGCTGGACCAGGGCTGCGCCGAGCAGGGCGCCGGCACTGTTGGCGCCGGTGTCCCCCAGCATCGCCTCACCGGACAGGTCCGGACCCAGCAGCCCGACGGCAGCGCCGGTGGCGGCACCCGAGGCCGCGGCCGAACGAGGCGACCTGGCGGTGAGCGCCCCCAGCAGGATCGTGGCCTTGAGGGCACGCCCTGGGCGCAGGTCGAGCAGGTTGAGCAGGTTCGCCGATCCGGCGACCACGGCGCCACCGACCACGGTGTCCAAGACGGTGCGTGTGCCGGTGGGTATGCCGTGCCGCTGGGGCTCGCGGCTGCGCGAGCCAAGGTCGATGAGTGCGGCCGACACCAGACCGGTGAGGCCGAGGCCGAGGATCTTCACCGCACCCGTGGTGACCTCGCCTCGAGCCAGTGCGCCGAGGTGGCCCTTGAAGCCCTTGCTCTTCGAGTCCCCAGCCAGGTCGTCGAGGGCCCCCAGCCCGGCTGAGGCCACTGCAGCCACCACCGGGCCCGGGCCCGCTCCGAGCAGGGCTGTCGCGCCCGCTGCCCCCACGGCATACGCGGGGCCCTCGAGCAGGGTGACGGTGCGGCCGGCGTGGTTGGTGCGGTCCCAGGTGGTCGAGCCGCCCGGAGGGTTGTCGCGAAGCAGGCGCAAGGCCGAGGCCGCGAGCGCCCCGGCGAGGGCGCCGGACACGAGTGCGCGCACGGCGGCTACTTGGTCGCCAGCTGCGGGAACGTGGCCGCCGCGTCCGACGCGAGGCCGTACTGCCCCGACTTGCCGGCCTCCTGCTCGAGCAGGCCGAAGACCAGGCTGGCCTGGCCCATCGGCAGCTCCCCGTCATCGACCGTGGACAGCACCTTCGACTGGTC
This sequence comes from Pedococcus bigeumensis, assembly GCF_006438965.1. Taxonomy (GTDB): domain Bacteria; phylum Actinomycetota; class Actinomycetes; order Actinomycetales; family Dermatophilaceae; genus Pedococcus; species Pedococcus bigeumensis_A. The sequence goes on along the minus strand of NZ_RCZM01000001.1, from coordinate 981,727 downwards.
GCCGTCCTCGCGCGACGTGCTGATCACCGAGGTGGCGTTGGTGGCTCCGGGGCTCTCGCTCTGGGCGATGAGGACCGCCCCGGCGCCGGCCGCATCGAGGGCACCGGCGAGCCTGCTGAGCCCGGTGGCGCGCGCTTCACGGACGCCGCTGTCGGACCCCGTGACAGGTCCGGCCACGACCACGGCGACGGATGCGACCTTGACGTCGCCGGGGGTGTAGCGGATGAGGTCGCCGGTGCGCAGACCCTCGAGGGCGGCGGCCGCGCCGGCCGCCGTCGAGCCGGCCTTGGCCAGCACCGACCGGGCGAGCACGGCGTTGACGACGTCAGCGCCGGACTGGTCGATCGGTACGCCGACCTGGCTGGCCAGCTGCTGGCCAAGCGTCGCCCGGAAGGCCGCCTTCTCCGGGTCGATCCAGTTGTCCTGCACCGAGACCGTCGAGCCGATGACCGCCCCGGCGGCGGCCAGGGTGCCCTGTGTCGCCTTGACCAGGTTGGAGTCGGCCCCCGGCAGCACCACGAGGGTCACGGTGGTGTCCTTGAGCCGTTCGGCCAGCAGGCTGCGGTTGCTGGCGGTGGTGAACTCGTCGCGCGCCTTGGTGCCCTTCTCGGCGAGATCGAGGTCGCTGCGCAGGGAGGCCTTGTCGGCGCGCAGGTTCTTCACCTCGGAGGTGAGGGTGTTGCCGATGTCCTCCTTGAGCGGTCCGGCGCCGAGCACGATGCCCACGGCGAGAGCCATGAAGATCGAGACGATCGAGACGAGGTGGTAACGAAAGTCGATCACGTGACAATTCCTACGACGAAGGACCAGAAGTCGTCCCAGCGGGCGCCGAGTACCTGGAGGAACGCGCGCCCACCCGTGGTGGACCAGAGCGCGGCGAGCAGTGCACTGAGACCCACGAGCAACATGAGCGTGAGGGCAAGGTTGGAGATGCGGGAGCGGTAGAGCCGGCTGACACCCTTGGCGTCGATCAGCTTGCCGCCGACCCGCAGCCTGGTGAGGAAGGTGCTGGCCATGCCGCTGCGCCCCTTGTCGAGGAACTCGACCAGGGTGGCGTGCGACCCGACGGCCACGATCAGCTCGGCCCCCTTGTCGTCGGCCAGCAGCATGGCGACGTCCTCGCTGGTCCCGGTGGCGGGGAAGACGACTGGTTCGACGCCGAGCCGGCGGACCCGCTCCAGCCCGGGGGCGTTGCCGTCGCGGTAGGCGTGAACGACGATCTCGGCGCCGCAGCGCAGGGTCGCGTCGGAGACCGAGTCCATGTCGCCAACGATCAGGTCGGGTTTGAGCCCGACCTCGAGGAGCGCATCGGCTCCCCCGTCGACGCCGATGAGCACGGGGCGGTACTCGCGGATGTAGCTGCGCAGCATGCGCAGGTCTTCCTTGTAGTGGTAGCCGCGCACGACGATCAACGCGTGCCGGCCGTCGATCTTGGTCGTGATGTCCGGGACGCCCACCCCGTCGAGCAGCAGGTCCCGCTCCCGACGGAGGTACTCCATCGTGTTGGCCGCGAACGCCTCGAGCTGGACGGCCAGCCCGGCCCTGGCCTCGACCATGGAGGAGTGCACCAGGGCGTGGTCGAAGGCCTGGCCCTTGGCGACGATCTCGTCGTCGACCCAGATCTCGTCACCGTCGATCCGGACCAGCTGACCCTCGTGCAGGTCGTGCATGACGTCCTTGCCGACGTTGTCGATCAGCGGGATGCCGGCGTCGACGAGGATCTCGGGTCCCAGGTTGGGATACCGCCCGGAGATCGACGGCGCCGCGTTGACCACGGCGGCCGGCTTGCAGGCCAGCAGCGCCTCGGCGCTCACCTTGTCGATGTCCTGGTGGTCGATCACCGCGATCTCGCCGGGGCGCAGCCGCTTGGTGAGGTTCTTGGTCCGGGCGTCCACGCGGACCAGCCCGCGTACCCCCGGGGTCTCGGGGTCGCGGGCACGTTGGCGGGGGAACTTCAAAGGCATCGTTCCCATCCTCCCATGGGCCCATGGGTATGCCGCGCGCCCCACGCGGGCACGCGGGCGCGACCTGGGTCACCCCGGCAAAGGATGCAAGCCGGACGCAAGCCCCGGACGATGGCCGGACGATGGCCGGTCGACGGAGGTGGTGGGTCAGACGCGGGAGGAGGACGCCCCGGCCGCGGCCGCGCGCCGGGAGGTGGTCTCCTCGACGAGCTCGCGGGCGTGGTCGAGGGCGGTGCCCGTGTCGACGCCGGCCATCATCCGGGCGAGCTCGCGGAGCCGCTCGTCACCGTCGAGGGCGTGCACCCCGCTGGACGTGATGTGCCCGTCGCTGGACTTGCGGACCACGAGGTGCCGGTCGGCGTAGGCGGCCACCTGGGGCAGGTGGGTCACCACGACGACCTGCGCGTGCTGCGCGAGCGCGGCCAGCCGGGCGCCGACGTCGAGGGCGGCAGCTCCGCCGACCCCGGCGTCGACCTCGTCGAAGACGAAGGTCGGGATGTCGCTGCCACCAGCCGCGCCCGTGACCACCTCCAGCGCCAGCATCACCCGCGACAGCTCACCACCGGAGGCCGCCTTGGCCACGGTGCGGGCAGGACTGCCGGGGTTCGCGGCGAGCAGGATCTCGACATCGTCGCCGCCGTGCCTGGTCAGTCCGGTGGAGCGCGGGCTGACAGCGACGTCGACCGTCGCCTCGCCCATCGCGAGGTGCGCGAGCTCACCGGTCACCGCGGCGGCCAGCCGCTTGGCGGCTGCGGCCCGGGCCTTGGTCAGCGCCCGGGCGGCGTCGGTGCGCTCCTGGGTCAGCCTGACGACCTCGGGCTCGAGGGCCTCGATCCGGCTGTCCGAACCCATCAACAGGTCGAGGCGCTGGGCCGAGGTCCGGCCCCACTCGAGCACGTCGTCGATCGTCTCGCCGTACTTGCGGGTCAGTGCTGTGAGGTCGGCGCGGCGTTGCTGGACCCAGGACATCCGGGCCGGGTCGACCTCGACGTCGGTGAGGTAGCCGCTGAGGTCAGCCGCCAGGTCAGCCGCGAGGTAGCCGAGATCGGCCAGCCGGCGGTCCAGCTCACGCAGCGCCGGGTCGTGGTCGACCTCCCCCAGGAGTGCCTGACGTGCCGCGGCGATCCGCTCGACGGCGCTGGGTGCCGGCTCCACGGCATACTCCTCGGCTCCGGCCAGGTGGTCGTGCGCCAGGGACGCGGCACCACGAAGCCCTTCGGCATGGCCGAGTCGTTCATCCTCGACCCGCAGGTCGGCGTCCTCACCGGACTGGGGGTCGATCTGCTCGAGCTGCTCGAGCCCGTGCTGCAGGACCTCGATCTCGCGGGCCCGGTCTCGGGCCTGCTCACGCAGGCTCGCCAGCTCGGCGGCGGCGGCCTGGTGGGCGTCGTAGACATCGGTGTAGCGCTGGAGCGCCTTGTGCAGCGGCGCTCCCCCGAACTGGTCGAGCACCGCACGGTGCTGGTCGCTCTGCCGCAGCCGCCACTGGTCGGCCTGGCCGTGGACGGCGACGAGGTGCTCACCGATCTCGCTGAGCACCCCCACCGGGGCGGTGCGCCCACCGACGTGCGCCCTCGATCGGCCCTCAGCCGACACGGAGCGCACCAGCACCAGGCCGTCACTGACATCGGCCCCGGCTTCGGCGGCACGCACTGCAGCGGGATGGTCGCTGGCCACGTCGACGACACCCTCGACGACGGCGCTGCCTGAACCGGCGCGCACGAGCCCGGCATCCGCCCGGGCGCCGAGGAGCAGGCCCAGACCGGTCACGACCATGGTCTTGCCTGCGCCGGTCTCACCCGTGACGACGTTGAGCCCGGGGTGCAGCTCGAGGACGGCGTCGTCGATGACGCCGAGCCCCTGGATCCTCAGTTCGGACAGCACGGTGCACAGCCTCTCACGCACAACCGACGGCGCCGGTCAGGCTGGCGGCAGCTGCCCCGCGCGAGCGGCGTCCTCACGCCGGGCCTCGCCACGCCACCCGTGGATCGACAGGTCGAACTTGGCCACCAGCCGGTCGGTGAACGGGGAGGTGCTCAGTCGAGCCAGCCGCACTGGCGTGTCCGACCGCACCACCTCGATCCGGGCGCCGGGCGGCAGGTCGACCGCCCGCCGACCGTCGCACCACAGGGCACCCGTGCCCAGCGTGTCGGGCACGACCTCCAGCGCAAGGTGCGAGTTGGGGCCGAGCACCAGGGGCCGGGCGAACAGGGCGTGCGCACTGATGGGGACGAGCAGGAGCGCTTCGACGTCCGGCCAGACCACGGGGCCACCCGCGGAGAACGCGTAGGCGGTCGACCCGGTGGGGGTCGCGACGACCACCCCGTCACATCCCCAGGTGGTGAGCGGGCGACCGTCGATCTCGGCGACGACCTCGAGCATGCGTTCGCGGTTGGCCTTCTCGACGGTGACCTCGTTGAGGGCCCAGCTCGTGTAGACCGGGTCGCCGTTGACGTGCGCCGACACCTCGAGGGTCATCCGCTCCTCGACCGAGTACGTCTTCGCGACGATGTGCTCGACCGTGGCGTCGATGTCCTCTCGCTCGGCCTCCGCGAGGAAGCCGACATGGCCCAGGTTGACCCCCAGCAGCGGCGCCCCGCTCCCCCGGGACACCTCGGCGCCCCGCAGGATGGTGCCGTCGCCACCGAGGACGCAGACCAGCTCGCACCCCTCGGCCGCGGAGTTGCCGTTGTCGACCACCGTGACACCCGGGTGCTGGGCCAGCTTGACCGCGGCGGCCTCGTCGCGCTGGACCACCACCTCGATACCGGCAGCATGCAGTCGGGCGACCACCTCGGTCGCCACGTCCTGGGCCTCCTGGCGGCGGGGGTGGGCCACGAGCAGGATCTTGCGTCCCTGCGTCGCGCTCGCTGGGCTCACGGTGTTCTCCCCACGGTGTTCTGTCCCTTCGGGAACTGCGCATCCGTCATGGCGTTCAGGGTGCTCATGGCGCTGTCACGTCGTCGGCGGTCCTCACCAGAGCCTCCCATCCCAGCGACTGCGCGTCGCGGGGGGTCAGCCACAACAGGTATTCGGCGTTGCCCTCACTGCCCTCGATCGGGCTCTTGGCCAGGGCTCGGGGATGCAGCCCGGCCGCGACACCCGCTCGGGCGACCTCGGTGACGGCCCAGGCGCGGTCACCGTAGGCGCGGACGATGCCACCCTTGCCCAACCGGGTGCGACCGACCTCGAACTGCGGCTTGACCAGCACCACGGCGTCACCGGAGTCGAGCAGCAGCCCCCGGAACGTGTCGAGCACCAGGGTCAGCGAGATGAAGCTGAGGTCCGCGACGAGCAGGTCGACTGCTCCCCCGATGTCGGCGGCGGCGAGGCCACGGACGGTGGTGCGCGACCGGTCGGTGACCCGGGGGTCGTCGGCCAGCTCCGGCACCAGCTGGCCGTGCCCGACGTCGAGCGCGACCACGTGCGCAGCGTCGTGGTGCAGCAGCACCTGGGTGAACCCGCCGGTCGAGGCGCCCACGTCGAGGCACCGCTTGCCCGCCACCGTGAGTCCGTCCGGTCCGAAGGTCTCCAAGGCACCCACCAGCTTGTATGCCGCGCGGCTCACCCACCGCGGCCCCGCCTCGCGCACCTCGATGCGGTCGCCGTGGCCGACCGGCGTGGCCGGCTTGGCCGCAGGCTTGCCGTCGATGCTGACGTCACCGGCGTCGATCAGGCCACGCGCGTGCCCCCTGGACCGGGCCAGCCCACGCCGGACGAGCTCGAGGTCGAGCCGGCTCGTGTCGCTCACTCGCCGCCGAGGTCGGACAGCCGCGCCTGGAGGGTCTGCTGCACCCGCTGACCTGCGTCGATCTGGGCGTCGAGGTCGTCCTGGGGCGCGTTCTGCAGGTCCTGCAGGGCCGAGTCGATCACGATGTCGCCGGTGGCGTGGTCGCCCAGACCCGCGCCGAGGGACTCGGCCCGGTCGGTCGGGTTCTCGTGCTGGGACGCGTGCGCGACTGCCGCGGCGTTGCCACCGGCAGCGGCCGCAGCCAGACCGTCACCCGCGCTGTCGGACGGAAGGTCCGAGGCCGCACCCGCGACGTCGGTGTCGTCGGGGAAATCGTCACTCACGTCGAGGCCTTCTTCGCAGTTGTCTTCTTCGCCGTCGCCCTCTTCGCCGGCGCAGCCTTCTTCGCCGGCGCTGCCTTTTTGGCGGGCGCTGCCTTTTTGGCGGGCGCTGCCTTCTTCGCCGGCGCTGCCTTTTTGGCGGGCGCTGCCTTCTTCGCCGGCGCTGCCTTTTTGGCGGTCGCCTTCTTGGCTGAGGTCGCCTTGGTGGCCGGCGCGGCCTTCTTCGCCGTCGCCCTCTTGGCCGGCGCAGTCTTCTTCGCCGTCGTCTTCGCGGCCGGCGCAGCCTTCTTCGCGCTTCCCCGCTTGGCCGGCGCGGCCCGCTTCACGGTGGAGCTGGTCGCGGGCGTTGCTGTCGGGCTGGGCTCGACGGCCGGTGCCGGCGCCCGGTGCGCCGTGGTCACCGCGCCAGAGACGCCGACCGTCCGGGCGAGCGGGCTGCGGGACGCTCCGGCGACGGCTGACGCGCCGGTGGCGACGAGCATCGCGCGCAGGTCAGCGATCTCCTTCGTGACGGCCGTCAGCGCGATCCGGGCGGCATCCACGTCGGCGACGCGGGCCACGTCGGCCTTCTTCAGGGCCGACTCGACCTCCCCTTGGATCAGGGTGAGCAGGTTGGCCCGGTTCGCACGGGCAGCCTCGAGCAGCTGGTCAGCAAGGGTCGACGCCTGCACCGCACGTCGGGTGACCTCGTCGGCCCCGGGCAGCGCCAGCAGACCCTGGGCCGCGTCCATCGCCCTGGCCTTGGTCATCTCGCCAAGCCCGCTAGCGAGCTGCACGTAACTGCGCACGGATTCGAAAGCCACGGTGGTCCTCCTCGGTGGAAGCGGCGGGGTGTCGCTCGCGACCCTCACGCTACTGCCACGCATCGATCTCCGGAACGAGTCTGCCGACCGCATCGGGATCGAGCCGGTCGCGGTCCAGTGCCTCGTGCAGGGCCGCGATTCCGGCTCGGGCAGTCTCGATCGGGCTACCCGTGGTCGCCACGTCCCACGCGCCGTCGACGACGCGACGACGCTCGCCACCGCAGACCCACCAGCCCTCGTCGGCTTCGGTGGCCACGTAGGACTCGGACAGCGCTCGGAGGTCCTGGAGCAGGTAGGTGGGACGGCGAGCAGGCGGCGCCGTCGCCAGGCTGGTCACCGAGTCGACACCCGTCAGCACGAGGACCGAGTCCATCCCCGCTGCTACGGCCCCGGCGATGTCGGTGTCCAGGCGGTCCCCCACCGCCAGGACCTGAGCGGGTTCGCGGCCGAGCCGTTGCGCACAGAGCGCGTACAACGGCGCGTGCGGCTTGCCGACCACGAGCGGGTCGCGACCGGTGGCCAGCTGGACCGCCGTGACGAGCGTGCCGTTGCCCGGCGCCGTACCCCGGTGGGTCGGCAGGGTGACGTCGGTGTTGGTCGCCACCCACACCGCCCCCGCGGTCACGGCATACGCCGTCTCCGCGAGGTCTGAGGCGGTCACCGACAGGCCGTAGCCCTGGAGCACGCCGGCCACGTCGACGTCTGGATCCTCGCGCGCCTGTTGCGGCGTCACGACGGTGAAGCCGTGGTGCTGCAGCGCCTCGCGCACCCCGATCCCACCGACCGCGAGGATGGTGGCTCCGGCAGGCAGCAGACCCGACAACGCGACCGCACCCGCCTGCGAGCTGGTCGCGACATCGCGACCGGTCACGTGCAGGCCCAGGTCGGTCAGGTGTGCCGCGACCTCCCCGGGTGGGCGCGATGCGTTGTTGGTGGCGAACACGATGGGCACGGTGAGGGCGGTCAGGGCTGCGACCGCATGCTCGACCGCCTCCGGTCCGCGGTAGACCACCCCATCGAGGTCACAGACCACGGCCGAGTACTGCTCGATCAGACCCGTCACCTCAGCGGGCTTCCCCGCCCGGAGCCTCTCCTCGAGGGGACGCTGAGTCGTCCGCGTCGTCGTCCTCTTCGCCCTCGAGCAGGTCGGTCAGGATGACCCCGTCAAGCTCGGCGAGTCGCTCTGCCGCGTCGGTCTCCAGCTCGTCGTCGGCGTCGGCGGCGCGGGCAAACCACTCACGAGCGTCGTCGTCGCGCCCGACAGCCAGGAGAGTCTCGGCATAGGCATAGGACAGCCGGGCGGTCCATGGCTTCCGAGCCGCCTTGAGCTGGGGGATCTCGAGGGCCAGCTGGGCCGCCTCGAGCTGTCCGAGGTCTCGACGGATACCGGAGATGACGATCGCCAGCTCCACCCGGTCCTCGGTGGCCAGGGTCTTGGCCTCCGGGGACATCGCGAGCTCGAGCGCGCGCTCGGGACGGCCCAGACCGCGTTCGCAGTCGACCATGAGCGCGAGCATGTGGGAGGAACCGCTGAGCCGGCGGGCCGTGCGGAACTCGCTGAGCGCGCGGGCCCACTCGCCCTTGCGGTAAGCCACCAGGCCCAGGGCCTCGCGGGCCGCAGGTACTCGCCCGGCCCGGCGTACCGCCGTCTCGGCATGGGCCTCGGCACTCTCGAGGTCGTCGACCTCGAGGAGCGCGGCCGCCATGACCAGGTGCTGGGCAACGCCTTCGGCGTTCTCCTTGCTCAGGGTGCGCAGCTGCTGGTGGACCGAGCGGTCCAGCTCCTTGCCGGTCACGCCGTCCGCGATCCGCGGCTCCGGGAGCTTGGGCTTCTTCGGCGCCAGCCGCGGGCCGCCGCGCTCACCGGTGTCGAACGCGCCGGTGTCCCGACGGTCGCCGCGCGACGCGGAACCGCCGCGAGGCGCGTGGCCACCCCGGTCACCCCGGTCACCCCGGTCACCACTAGGGCGACCTCCGGAACCGCCACGCGAGGAGCCTTCTCCGCGCGACGAGCTGGGGCCGTCACGGCGTGGGCCCGAGGACCCACCACGTCCACCGGCTCCGCCGGAGGGGCGACCACCACCACCCGACGGGGGACGACGGTCCTGGCCACCTCGGCCTGACTGGTTCTCGGGCACGTTCTGCTCCTCGCTGTGCAGGTATTCGGTCGCAGTCTACGGACTGCGGTCTTCCCGGGACAGCACCGCCCACCGGGGGCGAACTTGTCCCGGGGAATGCCAAAAGGGCCATCCCGAGTGGGATGGCCCTTTTGAAAGTATGTCCGGCTGCGTCCTACTCTCCCACACCGTCACCAGTGCAGTACCATCGGCGCTGAAGGGCTTAGCTTCCGGGTTCGGAATGGAGCCGGGCGTTTCCCCTTCGCTATGACAGCCGAAACTCTATGGAGATATCAATCAGTGGTTTTGTTTCCCGACCGTATCTCGGGAACCACACAGTGGACGCGTAGCATCTTTGTAATCAAGTTATCGGCTTATTAGTACCAGTCAGCTACATGCATTACTGCACTTCCACGTCTGGCCTATCAACCCAGTAGTCTAGCTGGGAGCCTCTCGGACCTAAGTCCATGGAAACCTCATCTTGAAGCACGCTTCCCGCTTAGATGCTTTCAGCGGTTATCGTTTCCGAACGTAGCTAATCAGCCGTGCTCTTGGCAGAACAACTGACACACCAGAGGTTCGTCCATCCCGGTCCTCTCGTACTAGGGATAGCCCTTCTCAAGTTTCCTACGCGCACAGCGGATAGGGACCGAACTGTCTCACGACGTTCTAAACCCAGCTCGCGTACCGCTTTAATGGGCGAACAGCCCAACCCTTGGGACCTACTCCAGCCCCAGGATGCGACGAGCCGACATCGAGGTGCCAAACCATGCCGTCGATATGGACTCTTGGGCAAGATCAGCCTGTTATCCCCGGGGTACCTTTTATCCGTTGAGCGACGGCGCTTCCACAAGCCACCGCCGGATCACTAGTCCCGACTTTCGTCCCTGCTCGAGATGCCTCTCTCACAGTCAAGCTCCCTTGTGCACTTACACTCGAAACCTGATTACCAACCAGGCTGAGGGAACCTTTGGGCGCCTCCGTTACCTTTTAGGAGGCAACCGCCCCAGTTAAACTACCCACCAGGCACTGTCCCTGATCCGGATCACGGACCGAGGTTAGATATCCAGAACGACCAGAGTGGTATTTCAACGTTGACTCCACCGACACTGGCGTGCCGGCTTCAAAGTCTCCCACCTATCCTACACAAGCCGTACCGAACACCAATACCAAGCTGTAGTAAAGGTCCCGGGGTCTTTCCGTCCTGCTGCGCGTAACGAGCATCTTTACTCGTAGTGCAATTTCGCCGAGTTCGTGGTTGAGACAGTGGAGAAGTCGTTACGCCATTCGTGCAGGTCGGAACTTACCCGACAAGGAATTTCGCTACCTTAGGATGGTTATAGTTACCACCGCCGTTTACTGGGGCTTAAATTCTGAGCTTCGCTCCGAAGAACTAACCCGTCCTCTTAACCTTCCAGCACCGGGCAGGCGTCAGTCCGTATACATCGTCTTGCGACTTCGCACGGACCTGTGTTTTTAGTAAACAGTCGCTTCTCCCTGGTCTCTGCGGCCGATCACGCTCGGGCAGCAAGTGCCGTCACGATCAGGGCCCCCCTTCTCCCGAAGTTACGGGGGTATTTTGCCGAGTTCCTTAACCACGATTCACTCGATCGCCTTGGTATTCTCTACCTATCCACCTGAGTCGGTTTGGGGTACGGGCGGCTCGAACCTCGCTAGAAGATTTTCTTGGCAGCATAGGATCACTGATTTCACCCATACGGGTTACCCATCAGGTCTCAGGATATGTGTGAGACGGATTTGCCTATCTCACTCCCTACACCCTTAGACGTGGACTACCATCGCCACGCTCAGCTACCTTCCTGCGTCTCTCCATCGCTTGACTAGTACTAGATCGGGTCGCGCGCTCCACTCAAATCAGTCCGAAGACGTCATCGAGCTTCAGGCGCTTAGCATCACTAGGTTCGTCATGGGCGGTTCTTCGCCGGTTCCGGAATATCAACCGGATGTCCATCGACTACGCCTGTCGGCCTCGCCTTAGGTCCCGACTTACCCAGGGCAGATTAGCTTGACCCTGGAACCCTTGGATATTCGGCGGACGGGTTTCTCGCCCGTCATTCGCTACTCATGCCTGCATTCTCACTCGTGTGGCCTCCACGGCTGGATCACTCCGCCGCTTCCCTGGCCACACGACGCTCCCCTACCCATCAACACGCTTGGACCGTGGATCCTCAGATGTCACGGCCGGGCAAAGTGTCAATGCCACAGCTTCGGTGGTGTGCTTGAGCCCCGCTACATTGTCGGCGCGGAATCACTTGACCAGTGAGCTATTACGCACTCTTTAAAGGGTGGCTGCTTCTAAGCCAACCTCCTGGTTGTCAATGCAACTCCACATCCTTTCCCACTTAGCACACGCTTAGGGACCTTAGATGGTGGTCTGGGCTGTTTCCCTCTCGACTACGGAGCTTATCCCCCGCAGTCTCACTGCCACGCTCTCACTTACCGGCATTCGGAGTTTGGCTAACGTCAGTAACCTGGTGAGGCCCATTAGCTATCCAGTAGCTCTACCTCCGGTAAGAAACACGTGACGCTGCACCTAAATGCATTTCGGGGAGAACCAGCTATCACGGAGTTTGATTGGCCTTTCACCCCTACCCACAGCTCATCCCCTCAGTTTTCAACCTAAGTGGGTTCGGTCCTCCACGACGTCTTACCGTCGCTTCAACCTGGCCATGGGTAGATCACTCCGCTTCGGGTCTAGACCCAGCGACTATATCGCCCTATTCGGACTCGCTTTCGCTACGGCTTCCCCACACGGGTTAACCTCGCCACTGAGCACTAACTCGCAGGCTCATTCTTCAAAAGGCACGCTGTCACCCCACAAGGAGGCTCCAACGGATTGTAGGCAAACGGTTTCAGGATCTATTTCACTCCCCTCCCGGGGTACTTTTCACCTTTCCCTCACGGTACTTGTCCGCTATCGGTCACCAGGGAATATTTAGGCTTAGCGGGTGGTCCCGCCAGATTCACACGGGATTTCTCGGGCCCCGTGCTACTTGGGATACTTCTCTGGAGTGCACATCATTTCGTCTACGGGGGTCGCACCCTCTGTGCCGGGCCTTTCAATGCCCTTCGACTATAACGCGCATTTTTGACTCCATGTCAGAATGTCAGTACTGACTGAAAAGTCCCACGACCCCGACCATGCAACGCCTGACAGCTATCACACATGATCGGTTTAGCCTCTTCCGCTTTCGCTCGCCACTACTCACGGAATCGCGGTTGCTTTCTCTTCCTGTGGGTACTGAGATGTTTCACTTCCCCACGTTCCCTCTACCCGCCCTATGTGTTCAGGCGGGAGTGACTGGACTTGCCTCCAGCCGGGTTTCCCCATTCGGAAATCCTCGGATCACAGTCTGGTTATCGACTCCCCGAGGCTTATCGCAGATTCCTACGTCCTTCTTCGGTTCCTGGTGCCAAGGCATCCACCGTTTGCCCTTATAAACTTGAGTTTACAAAGATGCTCGCGTCCACTGTGTAGTTCTCAAGGTACGGGCGGCCCCTTCCCCGTGTCGGTGCCTGCCGCGTGGTAGCTGTTCAACAGCACCGTGCGGTGGTTCATCCGTGGGAAGGGTCCTGGCCGATCTACCGGCCTGAGGTTCAAGCTTTCGCCCGAAGCCCTCAGGACCCAACAACGTGTCAGGCGCCGGCACCCTCTCGGTCGCGTTCCCAGTCCGAAGACCTGTACTTGCTTACGAGTTGATGTCAGCGCCAAATAATCGATGTTCCACCCTTGAGCTCCTGGTGTAGGACATACGCCTACAGACCAGGCTCTGGATCGCTTTCGCGACCAGTGCTCCTTAGAAAGGAGGTGATCCAGCCGCACCTTCCGGTACGGCTACCTTGTTACGACTTAGTCCCAATCGCCAGTCCCACCTTCGACGGCTCCCCCTCTTGCGAGTTGGGCCACCGGCTTCGGGTGTTACCGACTTTCGTGACTTGACGGGCGGTGTGTACAAGGCCCGGGAACGTATTCACCGCAGCGTTGCTGATCTGCGATTACTAGCGACTCCGACTTCATGGGGTCGAGTTGCAGACCCCAATCCGAACTGAGACCGGTTTTTTGGGATTCGCTCCACCTCGCGGTATCGCAGCCCTTTGTACCGGCCATTGTAGCATGCGTGAAGCCCAAGACATAAGGGGCATGATGATTTGACGTCATCCCCACCTTCCTCCGAGTTGACCCCGGCAGTCTCCTATGAGTCCCCACCATTACGTGCTGGCAACATAGAACGAGGGTTGCGCTCGTTGCGGGACTTAACCCAACATCTCACGACACGAGCTGACGACAACCATGCACCACCTGTATGCGAGTGTCCAAAGAGTTCTGCATCTCTGCAGCGTTCTCGCATATGTCAAGCCTTGGTAAGGTTCTTCGCGTTGCATCGAATTAATCCGCATGCTCCGCCGCTTGTGCGGGCCCCCGTCAATTCCTTTGAGTTTTAGCCTTGCGGCCGTACTCCCCAGGCGGGGAACTTAATGCGTTAGCTGCGGCACGGATCTCGTGGAATGAGACCCACACCTAGTTCCCAACGTTTACGGCATGGACTACCAGGGTATCTAATCCTGTTCGCTCCCCATGCTTTCGCTTCTCAGCGTCAGTAGTGGCCCAGAGACCTGCCTTCGCCATCGGTGTTCCTCCTGATATCTGCGCATTTCACCGCTACACCAGGAATTCCAGTCTCCCCTACCACACTCTAGTCTGCCCGTACCCACCGCAAGTTCGGGGTTGAGCCCCGAAATTTCACGGCAGACGCGACAGACCGCCTACAAGCTCTTTACGCCCAATAATTCCGGACAACGCTCGCACCCTACGTATTACCGCGGCTGCTGGCACGTAGTTAGCCGGTGCTTCTTCTGCAGGTACCGTCACTTTCGCTTCTTCCCTGCTGAAAGAGGTTTACAACCCGAAGGCCGTCATCCCTCACGCGGCGTCGCTGCATCAGGCTTTCGCCCATTGTGCAATATTCCCCACTGCTGCCTCCCGTAGGAGTCTGGGCCGTGTCTCAGTCCCAGTGTGGCCGGTCGCCCTCTCAGGCCGGCTACCCGTCGTCGCCTTGGTGAGCCATTACCTCACCAACAAGCTGATAGGCCGCGAGTCCATCCCAGACCGAAAAACTTTCCAGACGATAGCCATGCAGCTTCGTCTCGTATCCGGTATTAGCTCCGGTTTCCCGGGGTTATTCCAGAGTCTGGGGCAGGTTACTCACGTGTTACTCACCCGTTCGCCACTGATCAGGTAGGAGCAAGCTCCCACCGTCACCGTTCGACTTGCATGTGTTAAGCACGCCGCCAGCGTTCGTCCTGAGCCAGGATCAAACTCTCCATTGATGTTTAGCTCGTGGTCCGAAGACCACGAAACTTCTACCCAAGAAGGGTTGTTTCACTGACTGAGCAAGAACAACTAGCTATTGCTAGAAATTCATTGTCAACCAAAGGATTTTCGTTCGACGTGACTGCATCCCCAGACCTTTGGCCTGGTTCGCTGCCACCTCGAGACGAGGTAATTGGCATCGATTTTTGACACGCTGTTGAGTTCTCAAGGTTCGGACGCGCACCATCGACGGACCTTTCGGTCTGTGTTCGGGGCAACCCTTCAAAGTTACTCGCTTCGCTCTTGGGCGTCAAATCCTTGCGCTTCCATCAGGAAGCGGTGGATCGAGCGCGCTTGGCTCTCCGCGAGGTGTCCCACTGTAGCAGTCTCTCGACCTGCTTCCGAACCGCCCTGTTGGGCTATCAGAGGCACACCGGCGTACCGGTTGCTTTTCGGTGGGGCGCCCACTGTAGCAGCCTCTCGGCCCGCTCCTGACCACCCTTGCGGGCGCTCCGAAACGTCCTGGTTTCCCAGTTGCTGTTCGGTGGGGTCTGCCCCGGGACCGGCCTACTTCGCGCGAACTTTCGTTCTCCGCGGTGGTGTCCGTTCCTCCCTGTCGGGCTGACGTCGAGAACATTAGACGGGGCCTGCTGCAAAACACAAATCCGCTGGTCAGCGGCCTGCGGACCACAGCGCCCGAGGCGCCGAGACGTCACTGCGCGAGGCGCCCCGCGGCCAGTGACTTGCGCCCGCGGCGCAGCAAGGCGACCCGACCATGCAGGAAGTCGGCGGCCTCCAGCTGGTGCTCGGGGTCGGTCAGCTTGACGTTGTTGAGGGACGCCCCGCCGTCCCCGATCGCCCGACGGGCGGCATTGCGTGAGTCGACCAGGCCGACGGCCACGAGCGCGTCGGTCACCGACATCCCCACCGCCACCTCTCCCCCGGGCAGCTCACCGGTGGCGTCGGCGAGCGTCCGCTCGTCCAGCGCCGAGACATCGCCCTTGCCGAACAGCGCCTCGGACGCCGCCTGCACGGCCGCGGTCGCCTCAGCGCCGTGGACCAGTGTGGTGACATCGGCGGCCAGCGCCTTCTGCGCCTCCCGGAGGAACGGCTTCTCGGCCAGGGACTGCTCGAGCTCCCCGATCTGCTCAGGGGTGCGGTCGGTGAAGACCTTGAGCAGCTTGACCACCGAGGCGTCCTCGGTGTTGATCCAGTACTGGTAGAAGGCGTACGGACTGGTCATGTCGGGCGAGAGCCAGATCGCGTTGCCCTCGCTCTTGCCGAACTTGGTGCCGGCCGCGTCCGTCAGCAGCGGGGTCGTGAGCAGGTGGACCGACTTCCCCTCCACCCGGTGGATCAGGTCCGACCCAGCGGTGAGGTTGCCCCACTGGTCCTGCCCACCGGTCTGCAGCGTGCAGCCGTAGTCGCGGTAGAGCTGGAGGTAGTCCAGCCCCTGGAGGATCTGGTAGCTGAACTCGGTGTACGAGATCCCCTCGTCACTGTTCAGACGCGCGGCGACCGCGTCCTTCTTGACCATCTGGTTCACCCGGAAGTGCTTGCCGATGTCGCGCAGGAAGTCCAGGGCGGACAGCGGCGCGGTCCAGTCGAGGTTGTTGACGAACACCGCTGGGTTGTCCCCACCGGAGTCGAGGAAAGGCTCCACCTGGCGGCGGATGTTGGCCACCCACTCGGCCGTCTGCTCCTTGGTCTTGAGGACCCGCTCCGACGACGGTCGTGGGTCACCGATCAGCCCGGTCGAGCCGCCGACGAGACAGATGACGCGGTGACCCGCTCGCTGCAGGTGACGCATGACGACCAGCTGCACGAGGTTGCCGAAGTGCAATGACGGGGCAGTCGGGTCGAACCCGCAGTACGCCGTGATCGGCCCGTCGGCGAGTGCCTGGCGCAGCGCGGACTCGTCGGTGGTCTGGGCCACCAGTCCTCGCCACTGCAGCTCGTCGAGGATGTTGCTGCTCACGGTCGGTTGCTCCTTCACGTCGCACGACGTGCCGCGCGCGCGGCACGAGCACAGCCTGCCCTATGCGGTGTTCCTGCGTGCACGGGGTTTTGCCGGTCGGTACACCGACACCGTGGGCTCGTCCTCGAGCCAGAACCGCCACGGGTATGCGGCGGCGTCACCACCTGCTCCCGACACCCCGACACGGGGGCCGGACCGGATGACGGGCTCGGCCACCCGGCGGGCTGGACGGGCGAAGGTGACCTCGCCACCCGGCATACAGGCGTCGAGACCGGACTGCTCACCGCGCAGGGCGAGCGTCGTCGCCAGGCGGGCCGGGCCGCGCGCCCAGTCGCGGCGGGCAATCCCCGGGCGACGGGCCGCAGCGATGTCATCGCCGCCCACCACCTCCCCGGCCCGCAGCAGGATCGCGCTGGCGGCACCGGTCGGGCCGCAGACGATGTTGGCGCACCAGTGCATGCCGTAGGTGAAGTAGACGTAGAGGTGCCCGGCCGGACCGAACATCACCTCGGTGCGCGGGGTGGGGCCACGGAAGGCGTGCGACCCGGGGTCGCTCGTGCCGGCATACGCCTCGACCTCGGTGAGCCGCACCGTCACCCCTGCATGGGTGATCGTCGCCCCCAGCAGCGCCGGGGCCACGTCGAGGACGTCGCCGCTGAAGAGCGCCCTGGTCAGGCGCCGCGTCGACGGATCTTGTTGCCCAGCCACACGACGGGATCGTAGTGACGGTCGACGACACGTTCCTTCAGCGGGATGAGCGCGTTGTCGGTGATCTTGATGTGCTCGGGGCAGACCTCGGTGCAGCACTTGGTGATGTTGCACATCCCCAGGCCGTGCTCCTCGCGTGCCGCGGGACGTCGGTCCGCGGTGTCGAGCGGGTGCATGTCGAGCTCGGCGACCCGCATGAGGAAGCGCGGTCCCGCGAAGGCAGGCTTGTTGTCCTCGTGGTCGCGCACGACGTGGCAGACGTCCTGGCACAGGAAGCACTCGATGCACTTGCGGAACTCCTGGCTGCGCTCCACGTCGACCTGCTGCATGCGGTACTCGCCGGGCTGCAGGTCTGCCGGCGGGGAGAACGCCTGCACCTCGCGCGCCTTCTGGTAGTTGAAGGACACGTCGGTGACCAGGTCGCGCATGACGGGGAAGGTGCGCAGCGGCGTGACCGTGATGGTCTGCTCCTCGGTGAAGGTGCTCATCCGGGTCATGCAGAGCAGCCGCGGCTTGCCGTTGATCTCGGCGCTGCACGACCCGCACTTGCCGGCCTTGCAGTTCCACCGGACCGCGAGGTCGGGCGTCTGGGTGGCCTGGAGCCGGTGGATGATGTCGAGGACGACCTCGCCCTCGTTCACCTCGACCGTGTAGTCCTCGAGGGTGCCGCCGTCGGCATCGCCCCGCCACACCTTGAACTTGGCGTCGTAGCTCATGACTGTTCGCTCCCCTGCGCGCTCTCTGCACTGCCCGCGTCGAGGCGGGACAGCTCGGGTTCGGTGAGGTACTTGGACAGCTCGGTGCGCTCGAAGAGCTCGAGCAGGTCCTGGCGGATCTCCGGGACCGGCTGGCGCTTCAGCTGGACGGTGCCGGTGTCGTCGAGGGTGCAGATCAGGTTGACCCCGCGCCACTGCGGGTCCATGCCCGGGAAGTCCTCGCGGGTGTGGCCGCCACGGGACTCGGTACGCTCCAGCGCCGCGAGGGCCACGCACCGGCACACGGCGAGCATGTTGCGCAGGTCGAGCGCAAGGTGCCAACCGGGGTTGAACGGTCGATTGCCTTCCACCCCAACGGATTCGGCGCGTTCGTCGAGCCCATCGAGCATCTCGAGGGCCTCGCGCACCTCCTCCTCGCGACGGATGATCCCGACGAGGTCGTTCATCTTCTGCTGGAGCTCGCTGTGGAGCGTGTAGGGGTTCTCGGACGCGTCGCGGAACGGCGCCAGGGCCGTCTCGGTGGAGCGGTCGATGTCGACGTCGCGGATCGCGGGACGTGAATCCCCAAGCGCAGCAATGTATTCGGCCGCACCCACTCCTGCCCGACGCCCGAAGACGAGCAAGTCGGAGAGGCTGTTGCCGCCGAGCCGGTTCGAACCGTGCATGCCGCCGGCCACCTCGCCCGCTGCGTAGAGCCCGGGCACGCTGGTCGCCGCGGTGTCGGCGTCGACCTCCACGCCACCCATGACGTAGTGGCAGGTGGGGCCGACCTCCATCGGCTCGGCCGTGATGTCGACGTCGGCGAGCTCCTTGAACTGGTGGTGCATCGACGGCAGCCGCCTGGTGATCTCCTCGGCAGGCAGTCGGGTGGACACATCGAGGAAGACACCGCCATGGGGCGAACCGCGCCCCTCCTTGACCTCGCTGTTGATGGCGCGGGCGACCTCGTCGCGCGGCAGGAGCTCAGGCGGCCGCTTGTTGTTCTCGGGGTCCTTGTACCAGCGGTCCGCCTCCTCCTCGGTGTCGGCGTACTGGCCGCGGAAGACGTCGGGGACGTAGTCGAACATGAAGCGCTTGTCCTCGGAGTTGCGCAGCACTCCCCCGTCTCCACGCACCGACTCGGTGACGAGGATGCCTTTCACAGACGGTGGCCAGACCATGCCCGTGGGGTGGAACTGGATGAACTCCATGTTGATCAGGCTGGCGCCCGCCCGGAGCGCCAGCGCGTGGCCGTCGCCGGTGTACTCCCACGAGTTGCTGGTCACCTTGAACGACTTGCCGATGCCCCCGGTGGCGAGGATGACGGCCGGTGCGGAGAACAGCACGAAGCCGCCGGTCTCGCGCCAGTAGCCGAACGCCCCGGACACCGCGCCGTCGTCGCCCTTGAGGATGTCGGTGACCGTGAGCTCGGCGAACACCCTCAGCCGGCTCTCGTAGTCACCGGTCTCGCGGTGGTCGTCCTGCTGCAGGCTGACGATCTTCTGCTGGAGGGTCCGGATCAGCTCCAGGCCGGTGCGGTCACCGACGTGGGCGAGCCGGGGGTACTCGTGCCCGCCGAAGTTGCGCTGGCTGATCTTGCCGTCGGGCGTGCGGTCGAACAGCGCACCGTAGGTCTCGAGCTCCCACACGCGCATGGGGGCTTCCTTGGCGTGCAGCTCTGCCATCCGCGGGTTGTTGAGGAACTTGCCGCCGCGCATGGTGTCGCGGAAGTGGGTCTGCCAGTTGTCCTTGGCGTTGGCGTTGCCCATCGACGCGGCGATGCCACCCTCGGCCATGACCGTGTGCGCCTTGCCGAACAGGCTCTTGCAGATCACGGCGGTCCGCAGCCCCTGCTCGCGAGCCTCGATCGCCGCCCGCAGCCCGGCACCGCCGGCTCCGATGACGATGACGTCGTACTCGTGGCGTTCGAGGTCGGTCACTGCACTCCTTAGTTGATGAAGCGGAAGTCGCCGATGGTGCCGGATGAGACCAGCGCGATGTAGGCGTCGGTGACGACGAGGCTGCCGAGGGTGATCCAGGCGAAGGTCATGTGGCGGGCGTTGAGCTTGCCGACCCAGCCCCACGCCTTGTAGCGCAGCGGGTGCTTGCTGAAGTGGTTGAGCCGCCCGCCGATGATGTTGCGGCACGAGTGGCAGCCGAGGGTGTAGCACCACAGCAGCACGACGTTGGCCAGCAGGATCAAGGTGCCCAGGCCCAGGCCGAAGCCGCCGTCCTTGCCCCGGAACGCGTGCAGCACGTCATAGGTGTTGATCAGCGAGATGACCACCGCGGCGTAGAAGAAGTAGCGGTGCAGGTTCTGGGCGATGAGCGGGAAACGGGTCTCGCCGGAGTAGCTGACGTGCGCCTCGGGAACCGCACAGGCTGGCGGGCTCATCCAGAACGAGCGGTAGTAGGCCTTGCGGTAGTAGTAGCAGGTCAGCCGGAAGAGCAGCAGGAACGGCAGGGTCAGCGCGGCGAACGGAATGAGTGCGGGCCACTCGCCGAACGGCGTGCCGAAGTGCGTCGACCCGGGCACGCAGGACGTGGACAGGCAGGGCGAAGCGAACGGCGTGAGGTAGCCGTAGTCGGCGACGAAGTAGTCCTTCTGGAGGCTCGCCCGGACCAGGCCGTAGAGCAGCCACGCACTGAAGCAGACGAACGTGACGAGGGGCTGCAGCCACCAGCGGTCCTCGCGCAGCGTGCGGGCTGCGATGCGGGCCCGGCCTGGTGCATGGACGCCTCCGCTGAAGGGGACGTGGGCCACGTCAGTGGTTCCTGGAGGGTCCGACGCCCTCGTCCTCGGCATCGGACCACAGGGAGGGGTCGTACTCGTCGTCGGTGATGAAGACGATCTCGCCGGGACCACCAGCGCGGTCCTGTGACCCCACTCCGGCCGCACGGGCCACGAGGTCGACGTCGTCCGCCAGTCGCACCACGTCGTCGCGCAGCCGCTGGACGTCGATGGTGTTGCCGAGGTCCTTGGAGAGCGCGGTCACCGCCCGTCGCAGTCCGGCCACGTGTCCTGCAGCCATCGTGAGGTCGTCGCTGACGCCCATGACACCGTCCCTTCGCAAGGGTGATGCGGGACGACTGTGACCCGCCTCACGAACCTATCGCGTGCTTCCCGAGATTTCTCGGAAGCGGGCCCACGGGTATGCCATCAGCGCACCACGATGGGCTCGCTCGCCCAGACGCGAGCCACCGCGACGGCCTCGACGACGCGGTCGCGCTGCTCCGCGACCCGGGCCGGCGCGGTGCCGCCCTTGGCGTCGCGGGAGGCCATCGACCCCTCGACGCTGAGGACCGTGCGGACCCCGGGCGTCAGGTGCTCGGAGATGGCCGCCAGGTCGGCGTCGCTGAGGTCCCACAGCTCGATCCCCCGGTCCTCGCAGACCCGGACGCACGCGCCGGCCACCTCGTGGGCGACACGGAACGGCACACCCTGGCGAACCAGCCACTCGGCGATGTCGGTCGCCAGCGAGAAACCCTGCGGCGCCAGCGAGGCGAGTCGGTCGGTGTCGAAGACCATCGTCGCCACCATGCCGCTGAACGCCGGCAGGAGGACCTCGAGCGTGTCGACCGCGTCGAACACCGGCTCCTTGTCCTCCTGGAGGTCGCGGTTGTAGGCCAGCGGCAGCGCCTTGAGGGTGGTCATCAGGCCGGTGAGGTCGCCGATGAGCCGGCCCGCCTTGCCTCGCGCCAGCTCGGCGACATCGGGGTTCTTCTTCTGCGGCATGATGCTCGACCCGGTCGAGTAGGCGTCGTCGAGCCGGACGAAGGAGAACTCCTTGGTCGCCCAGATGACCACTTCCTCCGCGAGCCGGGAGATGTCGACCGCGGTCATCGCCGCGACGAAGGCGAACTCCGCCACGAAGTCCCGTGACGCGGTGCCGTCGATCGAGTTCTCGACCGACGTCGTGAACCCGAGGTCCGCGGCGACCGCTTCGGGGTCGAGTCCGAGCGAGGACCCGGCGAGGGCGCCGGAGCCATAGGGAGACACTGCGGCGCGCACGTCCCAGTCCTGGAGCCGCTGGACGTCGCGCAGCAGCGCCCAGGCATGGGCCAGCAGGTGGTGGGCCAGGAGCACTGGCTGGGCGTGCTGGAGGTGGGTTCGCCCCGGCATCGGCACGTCCGCGTTTCGGGTGGCCTGGTCCACCAGGGCGTCGACGACGTCGAGGACCAGGGCGGCCACCGACCGTGCGTGGTCGCGCAGGTACATCCGGAACAACGTCGCGACCTGGTCGTTGCGCGACCGGCCGGCCCGCAGCCGCCCACCCACGTCGGCACCCGCCCGCGCGATCAGCCCGCGCTCGAGCGCCGTGTGCACGTCCTCGTCGTCCTCGGCGGGCAGGAACGCCCCGGACCGCACGTCGTCGGCCAGCTGGGCCAGTCCCGCGAGCATCGCCTGCAGCCCGGCGTCGTCGAGCAGGCCGGCGCCGTGCAGCACCCTGGAGTGCGCACGCGACCCGGCGATGTCGTACTGCGCGAGGCGCCAGTCGAAGTGGGTCGACTTGCTCAGGGCGGCCAGCGCGTCGGCTGGCCCTCCCGCGAAGCGTCCGCCCCAGAGGCTGACCTTCTCGTCGCTCACGCGTTCTCCTCCTCCGTCTGCGGTGTGGCCTGGCCGAGCAGGTCGGTGGCGACCCTGCGGCTGGTGGCCGTCCCGGTGGTGATGACCATGATGGTGTCGTCGCCGGCGATGGTGCCCAGCACCCCCGGGAGGGTGGTGTGGTCGATGGCCGAGGCGAGGTAGTTCGCGGCTCCGGGAGGGGTGCGCAGCACGACCAGGTTGTGCGACGGCTCGGCCGTCACGAGCAGCTCCTCGCACACCCGGCGCAGGCGGGCGGTCAGCTGCGAACCGTCCGGCGCCGGACGGGCGGTGCGGTCCCCGCCTTCTCCGGGCACGGCATACACGAGGGTGCGTCCGGAGCGGACCTTGACGGCGCCGATGTCGAGCAGGTCCCGCGACAGGGTCGCCTGGGTGACCTCGATGCCGTCGTCGGCGAGCAGGTCGAGCAGCTCGTGCTGGGAGCGCACGTCGGTGCGGCCGAGGATCGCGACGATGCGCTGCTGACGACCGGTCCTGGTGGCGGCGATGCTCATCGGTCAGTCCCCCTCGGCGCCTTCGAGGAGGAAGGACAGCAGCGCCTTCTGCGCGTGCAGCCGGTTCTCGGCCTCGTCCCAGACGACCGACTGCGGTCCGTCGATGACGGCCGCCTCGACCTCGAGGCCGCGGTAGGCCGGGAGGCAGTGCAGGAAGATCGCACCGTCGTCCGCCCGGGCCATGAGGTCCTGGGTCACCGCGAACGGCGCGAACGGGCTCGCCGCTCCCTGCCGCTCGCCCTTCTCGGCTTCCATCCCCATCGACACCCAGGTGTCGGTGATGACGACGTCGGCGCCTTCGACTGCTGCGGCGGGGTCCTCCGTCATGAGCACCGAGCCGCCCTGGTCGTCGGCGATCTCAATGGCACGCGCCAGGATGTCGGCACGCGGCTGGTGGCTCGCCGGCGTGCCGATGCGGATGTGCATGCCGGCGAGGGCGCAGCCCAGGAGGTAGGAGTGCGCCATGTTGTTGGCGCCGTCCCCGACATAGCTGACGGTGAGCCCAGCGGGTGCACCCTTGTGCTCGGTGATCGTGAGCAGGTCGGCGAGGATCTGGCACGGGTGGAAGTCGTCGGTGAGCGCGTTGACGACGGGGACGCCGGCATGGGCGGCCATCTCCTCGATGCGGTCCTGTCCGTAGGTCCGCCAGACGATCGCGGCGGACTGCGGCCCGAGGACGCGGGCCGTGTCGGCGACCGACTCCCGGGTCCCGATCTGGGCGAGGTTGCCGTCGACGACCAGCGGGTAGCCGCCGAGCCCCGTGATCGCGCCTGCGAAGGACACCTGGGTGCGCAGGGTCGGCTTGTCGAAGACGACAGCCACGGTCTGCGGTCCGTCCAGCGGGCGCCGCGAGAAGGGCGCCGCCTTGAGCTCGCGGGCTCGCTGGAGGACGAGCGCCTGCTCCTCGGCGGTCAGGTCGTCGTCGCGCAGGAAGTGGCGAAAGATCATGGGAGGTCCTCGGGGTCGCTGGCTGCGTCGAGCAGGGCGGGCAGGGCTTGGATGAAGGAGTCCAGCTCGTCGGTGCTGATGACGAGGGGTGGCGCGAGTCGGATGGCATGCGGCGCAACAGGATTGACGATGAAGCCAGCGTCGCGCGCCAGGGCCGCGACCTGTGCGGCCACCGGCTGGGACAGCACGATCGCGCGCAGCAGCCCGGCGCCGCGTACCTCGGTGATGAGTGGGTGGTCAAGCGCCAGAACGGAATCCACGAGGTGCTGCCCTGCAGTGCCGGCGTGCGCCAGGAGTCCTTGGTCCTCGATGGTCTCGAGCACCGCCAGCGCTGCAGCCGCCGCCAGCGGGTTGCCGCCGAAGGTCGAGCCGTGCTGCCCGGCCGTGAGCATCCCGGCGACGTCGGGCCCGAAGGCGACCAGCGCGCCGATCGGCACCCCTCCCCCGAGACCCTTGGCCACGGTGATGGCATCGGGAACGATCCCGGCCTGCTGGAAAGCGAACCAGGTGCCTGTGCGGCCGATGCCGGTCTGGATCTCGTCCAGGATGAGCAGGGTTCCGTGCTGTCGCGTCAGCTCTCGCGCCAGCTGGAGGTATGCCGGGCCGGGGCTCAGCACGCCCGCCTCACCCTGGACGGGTTCGAGGACCACTGCGGCGGTCTCGGACGTCACGGCGGCACGCAGAGCGGCTTCGTCGCCGTAGGGGACGTGGCTGACACCGGCGATGAGGGGTTCGAAGGGCTCGCGGTAGGCCGGCTTGTGGGTCAGCGCGAGCGCGCCGGTGGTGCGCCCGTGGAAGGCGCCCTCTGCCGCGACGATGCCGGACCGGCCGGTGCGCCGGCTCAGCTTGATGGCGGCCTCGATCGCCTCGGCACCGGAGTTGGCGAAGAAGACGGCTGACCCTTCAGGGGCTCCGGCCAGCTCGACCAGCCGCTCGGCCAGGGTGATCTGGCCCTCGGAGGTGAACAGGTTGGAGACGTGGATCGCCTCACCGGCCTGCTTGCTGATCGCCGCGACGAGGGCGGGGTGGCCGTGACCGAGCGCGTTGACGGCAATACCCCCGACCAGGTCGAGGTAGCGGTTCCCGTCGACGTCCCACACGTGGCACCCACTGCCGTGCGACAGCACCAGCGGAGGGAGCCCGAAGACACCCATGACCGAGCGCTGGTAGCGGGCCAGCAGCTCGTCGTTGCGCGCACCCATCAGGACTCCTCGTCCGGGACGATCATCGTGCCGATGCCCTCGGAGGTGAAGACCTCCAGGAGCAGGGAATGGGGCTGGCGTCCGTCGATGACGTGCGCCTGCGGGACGCCGCCCCGGACTGCCCTGATGCACGCCTCGAGCTTGGGGATCATGCCCGCGTCGACCCGGGCCAGCATCTCCTGGGCTCCCCCGACGGTCAGCGACGAGAGCAGCGAGTCGCGGTCCGGCCAGTCGGCGTAGACACCCTCGACGTCGGTGAGCATGACCAGCTTGTGGGCCTTGAGCGCGACGGCCAGCGCGGCGGCCGCGGTGTCGGCATTGATGTTGAGGACCTGGCCGTCGACGTCGAGGTCGGGTGCCACGGTTGACACGACCGGGATCCGACCGGCGTCCAGGATGTCCTGCACGGCGCCTGGGTTGACCGTCTCCACGTCCCCGACCAGGCCGAGATCCACGGCCTCGCCGTCGACGTGCGTGCCACGTCGACGGGCGCCGAACAGCGCGGCGTCCTCACCGGACAGCCCCACGGCCACCGGGCCGTGCTGATTGAGGAGCCCGACCAGCTCGCGGCCGACCTGGCCGGTGAGCACCATCCGCACCACGTCCATCACCTCGGGGGTGGTGACGCGGAGACCGCCGCGGAACTCGCTCTGGAGGCCGAGCCGGTCGAGCATGGTCGCGATCTGCGGCCCGCCGCCGTGGACGACGACGGGGCGCAGGCCGGCATACCGCAGGAATGCGACGTCCTGGGCGAAGGCGGCCTTGAGGCTGTCGTCCACCATCGCGTTGCCGCCGTACTTGACGACGACGAGGGCGCCGCGGAACTGCTCCAGCCACGGCAGGGCCTCGACGAGGGTCTGGGCCTTGCCCTGGGCGACGCGCAGCGCGGCGGCGCCGATGTGACCGCGAACGGTGTTCGTCGAGCGGCTGGTGGATTGGGTCATGAGGAGTAGGCCGAGTTCTCGTGGACGTAGTCGTGGGTGAGGTCGTTGGTCCAGACCGTGACGGCCTGGTCCCCGGCGTGCAGGTCGACGAGGACGTGCACCTCGCGCGCGGTGAGGTCCACGAGGCCGCGGTCCTCACCCACGCCGCCAGCGCGGCACACCTGCACCTCGTTGATCGACACGTCGAGCTGGTGCGGGGCGAAGGCAGCCTTGGTCGTCCCGACGGCGGCGAGGACCCGGCCCCAGTTGGGGTCGTTGCCGAAGACCGCGCACTTGAACAGGTTGTTGCGGGCGACCGACCGGGCGACCTCGAGCGCGTCGGCCTCGGAGGCCGCGGTGCGCACCTCGATGGCGATGTCGTGGTGGGCGCCCTCGGCGTCGGCGATGAGCTGGCGGGCCAGGCTCGCGCAGACCTCGGTGACGGCGGTGGTGAGCTCGTCGGCGTCGACCGCGACGCCGGAAGCGCCCGAGGCGAGCAGGAGCACCGTGTCGTTGGTGGACTGGCAGCCGTCGGAGTCGATCCGGTCGAAGGTCAGGGCCGTCGCGGCGCGCAGCACTCCGTCGAGCTCACCGGCCGCGACGACCGCGTCGGTGGTGACGACGACGAGCATGGTGGCGAGGGCGGGAGCCAGCATGCCCGCTCCCTTGGCCATGCCGCCGACGGTCCAGCCGTCGCGCTGCGCGACGGCGACCTTGTGCACGGTGTCGGTGGTCTTGATCGCGGTCGCCGCATCCACACCACCCTCCGGCGTCAACGCGCCCGCGGCGCGCTCGACCCCCTCGAGCAGGAACGGCATGGGCAGCAGCTCCCCGATCAGCCCGGTGGAGCAGACGACGACGTCACCGGCGGAGACGCCGAGGACGTCGGCGACCTTCTCCGCCGTGGCGTGGGTGTCGGCGAATCCCTGGGCGCCGGTGCACGCGTTGGCGCCACCGGAGTTGAGGACCACCGCGTCGACCCTGCCGTCGCTCGCGACCTGACGCGACCAGGTGACGGGCGCGGCCTCGACGCGGTTGCTGGTGAACACCGCCGCGCCGTGGTGGTCGGGGCCGTCGTTGACGACGAGGGCGAGGTCGGTGGCGCCGCTGGTCTTGAGGCCTGCGGCCACACCCGCTGCCCGGAACCCCTGGGCGGCAGTCACGCTCATGACGGGCCGCCCGAGAGCCTGGCCGGTGCGGCGGTGTTGCCGTCGCGCTTCCAGGTGGCCATCGCCTCGTCGGCGTGCTCGGCCCCGATGAGGATCCAGTCGGTGTCGTAGGTGGACAGCGCCAGGATGCTGATGCCCTGCTTGGCCAGCGGCTCGAGCAGGCCGGAGAGGACGCCGACCGTCGAGAAGTCGAGGGGTCCGGCGATCTCGAAGGCGATCAGCGGTCCCTGGACCCGGGCGCCCTTGGGCACCGACGCCATCGCGCAGACCACCGAGGTCTCGCTGTCGGTGTAGGTGATCGAGGACAGCGGCCCGGTGCGCCAGTCCCAGGTCGGGTCCTCGCCGCCCGGGAGCCGGACGAACGCCACCGGCTCCGCGTGCCTCATGAGGTGCAGCGGAAGGCTCACGGCGCCACCCCCGCCATCGGCAGACCGGTCGTCTCGGGGAGTCCGAGCGCGAGGTTCATGCACTGCACAGCGGCACCTGCCGTTCCCTTGGTGAGGTTGTCGATGGCCGCGACGGCGACCACCCGCCCGACCCGCTCGTCGAGCGTGACCTGGACGTGCACACAGTTGCTCCCGAGGACGCTCGCGGTGGACGGCCACTGCCCTTCGGGCAGCAGGTGGACGAACGGCTCGTCGGCATAGGCCATCGCCCAGGCGTCCCGTATGCCGGCTGCATCCGTGCCGCTCGCCGCGTCGAGCAGCCGCGCGGTGCAGGTGGCGAGGATCCCCCGCGGCATCGGCGCGAGGGTGGGTGTGAAGGAGACCCGGACACCGGCGGCTCCGGGCCCCGACGCGGTGCTGAGGTTCTGCTCGATCTCAGGGGTGTGCCGGTGCCCGCCGCCGACTCCATACGGGGACATCGCCCCCATCACCTCTGCTCCGAGCAGGTGCGCCTTGAGCGACTTGCCCGCGCCCGAGGTGCCGGAGGCGGCCACGACGACGACGTCCTCCCCCGACAGCAGGCCGGCGGCATACCCGGGCGCGAGGGCGAGGGAGACGGCGGTCGGGTAGCACCCGGGCACGGCGATGTGGCTGGTCCCCGCGAGCGCCTCGCGCTGCCGACCACCACCACCCACCGGGAGCTCGGGCAGGCCGTAGGCCCACGAGCCGGCGTAGGGCGTGTCGTAGAACGTCGTCCAGCCCTGCTCGTCGCGCAGCCGGAAGTCCGCACCGCAGTCGATCACCGCGACCGACTCGGGCAGCTGGGCCGCGAGCGCCGCGGAGTGACCGTGCGGCAGGGCGAGGAAGACCACGTCGTGGCCGGCCAGCACCTCGACCGCGGTCTCCTCGATGACGCGGTCGGCCAACGGAGTCAGGTGCGGGTGGAGGGCGCCCAGGGGCGTCCCGGCGCTGGAACCGGCCGTCAACGCACCGATCTCGACCTCGGGGTGGCCGAGCAGGAGCCGGAGGATCTCTCCTCCGGCGTAGCCGCTCGCACCCGCCACTGCTGCTCTCATCACCTGCATGACTATACATGCCGATGGGAGTTTATGCAGATGGCTCAGACCAGGGGGTCGTCGTCGCCCCACGGGAGGAGTCCGAGCGTGCGGTCCGACTCGCTGAGCCCCTGCGCAGCGCGGGCCTTCAGTGACTCCGGGGTGTCGAGGCCGGCGCGGACCAGGCGGCCGTTCCAGTCGTCCAGCTCACCACGGGCGATGGCGAGCAGGAGCTCGGCCACCACGGTGGGCTCGGTCCACTCGGTCCGGTCGCGATGGGCCTCCATCGCCTTAGTCATGTCGGTGCGGACCACGCCCGGTGCCAGGTCGAACGCGCGCACACCGTGGACGGCGTTCAGCCCCGTCGCTGCCGTGAGCCGTGCGAGCGCGCCCTTGCTGATGTTGTAGGCCGTTGCGATGTCGTAGTTGCGGTAGGCCGCGCCGGAGTTGATGTTGACGATCCGTCCCGCTCCTGCCGCCACCATGTGCGGGAGGACGGTCCGGGTCAGGAGGTAGGGGCCACGCAGGTTCACCTCGACGGTCTGCCACCACTCGTCGGGGTCGCTCTCGAGCAGGGGCACCTCGGTGTCGATCACCCCGGCGTTGTTGACCAGCAGGTCGATCCGCCCGTGCCGCGCGACGACGTCGCCCACCCACTGCTCGACCGCATCCCGGTCGGTGACCGGCGCGACCGAGCGGGAGCCGCGCTCGACGGCATACCCGGCCTGTTCGAGGGCGGTGGCGAGGTGGTCGCCGATGCCGCGCGAGGCGCCGGTGACGACGGCGACCGGGGCTGCGATCATCGCTGGGTCGCCCCGGTCCGTGCCGCTGCTGCGGCCACGGCCTGGTCGCGCAGGGCACTGACCTCGTCGGTGGTCAGGGTGCGGTCGGTGGCGCGGAAGGTCAGCCGGTAGGCCAGCGACTTCTGGCCCGCCCCGACCTGCTCGCCGCGGTAGACGTCGAACAGCGTCAGGGACTCGAGGCTCTCCCCCGCACCCTCCCGCAGGGCCGCCTCGACGGCGGCGGCGGGCACGGACTCCTCGACCACCAGGGCCACGTCGGTGTGCGCCAGCGGGTAGGTCGACAGGGTGCTGGCCGCCAACGGCGCGCCGGTGGCCGCCACGAGCACGTCGACGTCGAGCTCGCCGGCGACGGTGCGCGCCGGGAGGTCGAGCGCCGTAGTCACCTTGGGGTGCAGCTCGCCCGCGTGGCCCACCACCGTGCCGTCGGTCAGCGCCAGCTGGGCGCAGCGGCCCGGGTGCCACGGGGCACGGACGACCGAGGTCACGACGAGGCCCAGCCCGACCGAACGACCGACGGCCAGTGCCCAGGCCACGGCGTCGGAGGTGTCGGCCTTGCGACCGGGTCCCCACGGGCCACCGTGTTCCACCTCACCAGCAGCGGCGTAGGCCGCGTGGCGGGGCTGCCGTGGAACCGCACCGAGGATCGCGGCCAGGGTGGCGTCGTCGGGGCGCTGCTCGATGCCGGGAACTGGGGCGCTGGTGGGGTCCTGCGCGGCGCGCGTGACGAGACCGATCTCGTAGACGGCCACGTCGCGTGAACCGCGAGCGACGTTGCGACGCAAGGTGTCAAGCAAGGTGTCGAGGACCGACGTCCGCATGACCGGCGCCTCGTCGGACAGCGGGTTGACCAGGGTGACGACGTGCCTGCGCTCGTCGTCGGCCCCGAGGCCGAGCCGGTCGAACACCGACGGGGCGACGAACGGGTAGCTCAGCACCTCGACCAGGCCCTGGTGGGCCAACGTCGTGGCGATGACGCGGCGGACTCGCTGGCCGTGGGTGAGCCCGCGCCCGGCTGCCTTGGGCTGCGGCAGGACCGAGGGGATCTGGTCGTAGCCGCGCACCCGCGCGACCTCCTCGACCAGCTCGGGTCCGTTGGTGAGGTCGGGTCGCCAGGACGGCGGCAGGACGCTGACGTGGTCGGCACGGCCCTCCGCGGCGCCGGCCTCGGCCACGTCGCAACCGATGGCGCGCAGCGTGCCCAGCACCTCGTCGCGGGGGTACTCGAGCCCGACGTAGCGGGTCGGCAACCTGGTGTCGAAGTCGAACGCCTCTGCCGGCACGCGGTGGTCGACGTCGCTGACGCCGGGGTCCGCCGTCCCGCCGCCGTGCTCGACCAGCAGGTCGACGGCCAGCTGGGCGGCCGCAGCGGCCACGGCGTGGTCGACGCCGCGCTCGAACCGCTTGGACGCCTCGGTGGTCAGCCGGTGGCGGCGCGAGGACCGGGCCACCGTGATCGGGTCGAAGTGGGCGGCCTCGATGAGGACGTTGGTCGTCGTGCCGGAGACCTCCGACGTGGCCCCACCCATCACGCCGGCGATCGCGAGCGGGGTGTCGGCGCCGTCGACGATGAGCAGGTCCTCGGGGTCGAGCGGGCGCACGACATCGTCGAGGGTGGTGAGCTTCTCCCCCGGGCGAGCACGTCGGGTGCCGACGGAACCCGACAGGGTGTCCAGGTCGAAGGCGTGCAGCGGCTGGCCGAGCAGCATCATCACGTAGTTGGTGACGTCGACGGCCAGCGAGATCGGCCGCATCCCGACCTGGGTGAGCCGTTTCTGCATCCAGCCGGGGCTGGACGCCGTCACGTCGACGCCGCGCACGACACGGGCGACATAGCGGTCGCAACCGGCCACCCCCTCGAGCGGCGAGGTGTCGGTGAGCTGCACGGCATAGCCGGTGTCGTTGGGCTCCGGGGTCGCGAGGTCGGCCGGGTCACGGAAGCCGACCCCGGTGGACAGCGCGTACTCACGCGCGATGCCGCGCATCGAGAAGCAGTAGCCACGGTCGGGGGTGACGTTGACCTCGATCACCTCGTCGGCTAGGCCGAGCAGGGCGATGGCGTCGTCCCCGGGGGTGAGGGCAGCCGCAGCCTCCTCACCGAGCAGCTCGGCCAGCACGATGATGCCGGAGTGGTCGTCGCCGAGGCCGAGCTCGGCCTGGCTGCAGATCATCCCGTTGGAGACGTGGCCGTAGGTCTTGCGTGCCGAGATCTCGAACCCGCCGGGCAGCACACCACCGGGCAGGACGCAGACGACGAGGTCCCCGGCCTTGAAGTTGTGGGCTCCGCAGACGATCTCCTGGGCCTTGCCCTCGGTGACTCGCTGGCCGTGCTCGCCCACGTCGACGGTGCACCAGTTGATCGTCTTGCCGTTCTTCTGCGGCTCGGGCTCGACCGAGAGGACGCGGCCGACGACGAGCGGACCCGAGATGTCGCCGCCGTGCAGCCCTTCCTCCTCGAGGCCGACGCGCACCAGCGCAGCAGCGATGTCCTCGCCGGTGGCGTCCGCGGGGACGTCGGCGAGCTCGCGCAGCCAGGACACGGGCGCCTGCATCAGATCTCCATTCCGAACTGCTGGGAGAAGCGAACGTCTCCCTCGACGATGTCGCGCATGTCAGCGACGTTGTGGCGCAGCATGAGCGAGCGCTCGATGCCGAGCCCGAACGCGAACCCGGTGTAGCGGTCGGTGTCGACCCCGGCCGCACGCAGCACCCGCTGGTTGACCATCCCCGACCCGCCGAGCTCGATCCAGCCGGTGCCGCCGCAGGTGCGGCACTTCTCGCCGTCCAGCGAGCCGGAGCCGCCGCAGATCCAGCAACGGCAGTCGATCTCGGCACTCGGCTCGGTGAACGGGAAGTAGTTGGGCCGCAGCCGGGTCACGATGCCCTCACCGAACATCCGCTGGACGAACGCGTCGAGGGTGCCCTTGAGGTGGGCCATCGTGATGCCCTCGTCGACGACCAGTCCCTCGAACTGGTGGAACACCGGGGAGTGGGTCGCGTCGAGGTCGTCGGTGCGGAACACCTTGCCGGGGCACAGGATGTAGATGGGCGGCTGGCGGTCGAGCATGGTGCGGACCTGGACCGGCGAGGTGTGGGTGCGCAGAACCAGCCCGGAGCCGGCCGGCTCGACGAAGAAGGTGTCCTGCTCCTGACGGGCGGGGTGATCGGCCGGGATGTTGAGCGCGTCGAAGGTGAGCCACTCGGACTCGACCTCGGGCCCCTCGGCGATCTCCCAGCCCATCGAGACGAAGATGTCCTCGACCCGCTCGGACACGAGGCTGATCGGGTGCCGGGCGCCCATGGGTCGCCGCGGGACACGCACCGTGACGTCCACCGTCTCGTCGACGAGGATGCGTTCGTCACGCTCGGCCTCGAGCTCGGCCTGCCGTGCGGCGAGGGCCTGCGACACCTGCCCGCGGGCGTGACCGACCCGCTTGCCGGCCTCGGCCTTGGCGCTGGGCGGCAGCGCGCCGATCTCACGGTTGGCCAGGGCCAGCGCACTCTTCTCGCCCTGGTGGGCCAGCCGCGCGGCCTTCAGCTCGTCAAGGTCAGCCGCGGCGGCGATCGCCTCGCGGGCGTCGTTGACGGCCTGCTCCACCACGGCGGGGTCGAGGGCGGCGACCTCGACCGGGTCGTACTGCTTGTTGGGTCCTGACATGTCTTCCACTCTGCTCGTCGGCTCGTCGGCACGGCGCACCGGAGGCGGCGCGCGCAAGTCTAGGGGCGCAGAGGTGCGTCCCCGGGGCTGGGTTCGGCCTTCGGGGCGGCGGGCTGCACCCGAGGAGGTATGCCGGTCGGCCGGCGTGGCGACGCGCCCGGACGGCGCCGTCGGTGGCCCTCAGTGCAGCGGCGTGACCGCGCCCGAAGGCCCGGTAAATCGCTGCACGAGGTTACTCACGGGTCCAGCCTGACCCGCAGCGTGGGATCGGCGCAACCCGGTATCGGCAGCCGGGCCGGTGACCCTGACCCAGATGGTGGAGAAGGTCAGGCGAGGTAGTCGGGTGCTTCGGAGGGCAGGCTGATCCGGAACTGGGCACCCCCACCGGTCGCGTCCTCGACCTGCACCCGCCCGCCGTGAGCCTCGACGAGCCCCTTGACGACGTACAGGCCCAGGCCGGTGCTCCCCCGGCCGGACCCGTGCCAGAACCGGCTGAAGACGAGGTTGCGGTGGTCGGCCGCGATCCCCTTGCCCTGGTCGGCGATGAGCAGGTCGACGCCGATCGCGTTGTGCCCCTTGGACTCCAGCACCCGCTGGGCACCGTCGTCCGAGTGCTGGGCCGACAGCGTGACGACTCCTTCGCCGTGCCGGAACGCGTTCTCGATGAGGTTGGACAGGATCTGGTCGAGCCGGTCCGGGTCGGCCCACACCTCGGGCAGCTCGTCGGCCACCTCGACGGAGAACCGGTCACGCTCATGGCCGCTGGCCACTGCGCGCTCGATGTGCCGGTGGAACACCGCGGAGACGTCGATAGGCAGCGGTCGGATCTGCAGCCGTCCGGAGTCGATGCGCGACACGTCGAGGAGCTCGGTGATCAGCCGGGTGACGCGGTCGGCATCCGCCTCGATGGTCTCGATCATCAGCCGCTTCTGGTCGTCGGTGAACCGGTCCCACCGACGGAGCAGGGTCGAGGAGAAGCCCTTCACCGAGGTCAGCGGGGACCGCAGCTCGTGGGCAACGGTCGAGATGACGGCGGCGTTCTCGGCCTCGGCGCGGCGGCGGTACGCCGCGTCACGCATCAGGATGTTGACACGGTTCACTGGCTGGTTGCGTCCCGGCCGGAGGTACTTCGCGGTCACCAGCACCTCACGGCCGTTGTTGCGCAGCATGAGCAGCTTCTCGCGGTGGCCGGTGCGGATCCGCAGCCCGCCCCACGGGTTGGTGACAACCCACCAGGACGTGCCGTCACTGTCCTGCAGGTCGACCGCCTCGCGGATGTCAGCGCCGATGAGCTCCTCGCGGGATCGTCCGAGGATGCGCGTGGCGCGACGGTTGAGGAACAGGATCTTGCCGTCACCGTCAGCGGCGACCAGGCCGTCGGGGATCAGCTCCGCAGCGAGGCCGGCGGACTCGTTGTCCATCAGCTGCCCGGGCGTGAAGTCCATGGCGCCGACCTTAACGGTTGTGTGCCGCCGCAGAGGCGTAGAGGCACACCGTGGCGGCCATCGCGAGGTTGAGCGACTCGGCCTTGCCGTAGATGGGGACGCGGACCACCTCGTCGCACTGGTCGCGCACCGACTCCTCGAGTCCCCACGCCTCGTTGCCCATCACCCAGACGTGCGGTCCGGACAGGTCCACGTCCGGCAGCAGGGTCGTGCCGGCGCCGTCGGCCGCCAGCACGCGGATTCCGGCCTCCCGCAGCCGAACCAGCGTCTCCTCGACCGGCAGCCCGGTCACCAGCGGCAGGTGGAACAGCGAACCCGCGGTCGAGCGCACCACCTTGGGCGCATGCACGTCGACCGACGCGTCGCTGACGAGGACCGCAGCGGCACCGGCCGCGTCCGCGCCACGGATGACGGTGCCCGCGTTGCCGGGATCCCGCACGTTGGTCAGCAGCACCAGCAGCCGTGGCTGCCCCGCGAGCACGTCGTCGAGGGTGGCGGTGACCACGCGGCATACGGCAGCCAGCCCCTGGGGCGCAAGGGTGTCGCACATCGCGGCGAGGACCTCGTCGGTCACCTCGTGCAGATAGAGGTCGGCCGCCTCGGCGGCAGCGACGATGTCGGCGTGCCGCGCGCGGGACTCCGCGGTGAGGTAGAGGTCGACGACCAGCTCTGGCCGGTGAGCGACCACCTCACGGACCGACTGAGGCCCTTCGACGAGGAACCGGCCGGTCTTGTCACGCACTGAGCGCCGGGACAGTGCCCGCACCGACTTCACCCGGTCAGCCCCTGGATTGGTCATCACAGGAGGTTCGCGGTGGGTCGGCGGGGGCATGTCCCGGCGCTCGGAGTGTGCTTGGTCGATCAGGCCGACGCGGCCGCGGTCTCCGTGGTCGCCGGCACGTTGGCGCGGGCGATCTCGACGAGGGCCGTGAAGGCAGCCTCGTCGTTGACGGCGAGCTCGGCCAGCATGCGACGGTCGACCTCGATCTCCGCGGCCTTGAGGCCCTGGATGAACCGGTTGTAGGTCATGCCGTTCGCGCGGGCGCCGGCGTTGATCCGCTGGATCCACAGGCGACGGAAGTCACCCTTGCGGGCGCGACGGTCGCGGTAGGCGTACCCGAGGGAGTGGGTGACCTGCTCCTTGGCCTTGCGGTAGAGCCGCGAGCGCTGACCGCGGTAACCGCTGGCGCGCTCGAGGACGACCCGGCGCTTCTTCTGGGCGTTTACTGCCCGCTTCACGCGTGCCACGTGAGTTCTCCTTGCTGTCTAACTGCTAGCACGGGCTGTTCTGGGCCCGGCCGAACAATGGGGGTGGGTGGGTCGGCCTTACTTGCCGAGAAGCTTCTTGACCTTCTTGGCGTCAGGCTTTGACACCTGGACATCGTTGGCGATCGAGCGGGTGAACCGCGAGGACTTGTGCTCGAGCAGGTGGCGGCCGCCCGCCTGCTCACGCATGACCTTGCCGGTGCCGGTGAGGCGGAAGCGCTTCTTCGCGCCAGAGTGCGTCTTCATCTTCGGCATGGGCCGATCTCCTTGTGTTGGTGTTGCCGTGTGTCGTTCGTGCGTGTGGTTCGGGGTGGAACCGGCTCAGCTGGCCGGCTCCGCCTTCGCCGCGGGCTTGGCTGCCGTGGGCTTGGCTGGTGCCGGCTTCGCCGCCGTGGGCTTGGCTGCCGTGGGCTTCGCTGCGACGGGCTTTGCCGCGACGGGCTTGGCCGCCGTGGGCTTGGCTGCTGTGGGCTTGGCTGCTGCAGGCTTGGCCGGCTCGGGCGTCGCCGCCTCGGGGGCGGTGGGCTCAACGGCCGTGGGCTCAACGGCCGTGGGCTCAACGGCAGCGGGCTCAACGGCCGCGGGCTCAACGGCCGCGGGCTCAACGGCCGTGGGCTCAACGGCGGTGGGCTCAACAGCGGTGGGCTCAACAGCGGTCTCGACCGGGGCTTCCTGCACGTGGTCGACGGCCGGGGCGTCCTGCGCGTGGCCGGCGTCGTCCGCGTGCGCGGCGTCGTCGGAGTGCGCGGGGCCAGCCGTGCGGGCCCGGCGCTGTTCGGCCATCGCCTCGGACTTCTTCTTGGTCGGGCCGAGCACCATGATCATGTTGCGGCCGTCCTGCTTGGGAGCCGACTCGACCGTGCCCAGCTCGATGACGTCCTCGGCGAGGCGCTGGAGCAGGCGGAAACCCAGCTCGGGGCGCGACTGCTCGCGTCCGCGGAACATGATCGTCACCTTGACCTTGTCGCCACCCTTGAGGAACCGCTCGACGTGGCCCTTCTTCGTGCCATAGTCGTGCGGGTCGATCTTCGGGCGGAGCTTGATCTCCTTGATGACCGTGTTGACCTGGTTCTTGCGCGCTTCGCGAGCCTTGAGTGCCGCCTCGTACTTGAACTTGCCGAAGTCCATGAGCTTGGCGACGGGAGGCTTGGCCATCGGGGCAACCTCGACGAGGTCGAGGTCAGCCTCGGCAGCCAGACGCAGCGCGTCTTCGACGCGCACGATGCCGACCTGTTCTCCGTTGGGGCCAACCAACCGCACTTCGGGAACCCGAATGCGGTCGTTGATGCGAGGTTCGCTGATGTTGGTGCTCCTCTGCTGAAAGTTCAGTGTGTGTTGGTGCTCACCGTCCGGCCGCAGCAACGAAGAAAGGCTCCCCGTCGCCGTTGCGCGGAAAGCCTCACCTGATCCGTTCACGAGTGTCACCAAAGGTGCGGTATGCCGCGTGGCTCGCGCCCACGGCATACGCCTCAAGTGACCTCGTTGACCCGGCAACCGTGAGGCTGACGCGGGTGGAAGCAGGTGCTGCTTCGCTTGCACACCGGGCCCGGTGCTGGGTCACCCTCTCAGGTCACCCGACGATGGACACGGCCGGTCGATCTGCAAGGCTACCAGCGTGAGCACCGAATCTCCCAATTCCCCCGAGGGGCCCGGCCCCGGCACCCAACAGGGTGTCGCCGCAGGTCACGAGCAGGCCACCCGCGACATCGCCGAGGTGCCCGCCGTCGAGGTGATCACCACCGCCGCCATCCACCTGATGAGTGCGGCCGCGGTCAAGTGTGGACTGGCCGAAGGCCCCGATGCCCGCGAACACCTCGACCTGGACGAGGCGCGCCGGCTGATCAGCGCCCTCGCCGGCCTGATCACCGCAGCGGCTCCAGACCTGGGCAGCCAGCACGCCGCTCCCCTGCGGGACGGGCTGAAGTCGCTGCAGCTCGCCTTCCGTGAGGCGTCGGTGATCCAGGACCCGCCGGGCCAGGGTCCGGGCGAGAAGCTCACCGGCTCGGTCGTCTGACCCACGTGTGTCCCAGCAGCTTCGAGAAGGCGCGGCTGGACGTCCCCGACGCGGCACGGACCGCGACGGCGGCGTAGTTCCACTGGTCGGTCACAGGGGCGGTGTCGGCGATCGTGACGAGGCTGAGGCCCGGGTTCGGCGCCGCCGTCGACTGCACCCAGAAGGTGTTGCCGGAGCTGGTGACGAGGTTCTGTTGCTGCAGCACCTGCCCGCCGACCACTGAGCGCGACGCGGCGCGGTCCCAGTCGTTGCCCACGGCGAACACCCAGGAACCCCGTTCCACGCCCGGGAGGTAGATGGAGGGGGCCCCGCTGGGCGCGCCGGCCGCGCCTGCGACCGAGACTCCGTCGGCTCCCGCGAAGGCCAGTACCGTGAGGAGCCCGTGGTAACCCGCCACCGCCGGGCTCGCCGTGATGGTCGCGTTGCTCAGGGTTCTGACCGGTCGAGCCGTCCAGATCTCGCTGTCACCGGACTGGGTGTTCGCGCGCTTGACCAGGGTCCAGGTCACCCCGGCGCCGGAGACGACCGCGGTCTGGCGCCCGGCTCCCGCAGGCCCGTCGAACGCCACGAAGGCCACGAGGGTGTCAGCCGAAGTCGGAGTCGTGACGCCGGTCGCCTGCAGGGTGCCGGTGGCCTGCTTGGTGGCCCGTGCGTCGATACGGATGACGGCGGGAGCCCGCGCCGAGTTGTCCACCGTGACCGGAACCGCAGCCGAGGTGCCGATGTTTCCGGTCGCATCCCGCGCCTTCGCCGTCAGGGAATGACTCCCTGCGGGTGCGGCGGTCGTGTCCCAGCCGACCGTGAACGGGGGGGTGGTGTCAGGAGCGCCCAGGGCCGCCCCGTCCAGGAAGAACGACACGGAGGCCACACCGGAGGTGTCCGCAGCGGTGGCACCCACGACGGTCGTCCCGCTGACGACGGCGTTCGCTCCGGGGTCCGTGATCTGCACCGTGGGCGGGACGTCGTCGACCGGCGGCGGGCTCGTGCTCGACGCGAGCACCTCGACCGCCGCCAGGTTCCACTGGTGGTTGCTCGGGGCCGTGGTGCCGAGCGGGACGACAGTGCCCTGGGCCGCGGTTGGTGCGGTGGTCGACTGGGACCAGAAGGTGTCGCCGATCGAGGTGTCCACCCACTGGTGGCGGATCAGCTGACCTGCAGCCAGGGTCCTGGCTGTCGCACCATCCCAGTCGTTCCCGACACCGAAGATCCATGAGCCGGGCTTCGTGGTGGCGACACTGGTACCCGCGGCACCCGTCGGGGCGCTGGCGATGGCACCGGTGCCCACCCCTGCGGACCCGTCGAAGGCCAGCAGGGTCATCGATGTGTGGAAGGAGCCGCCCCCGGGGACAGCGGTGGCGGTGACCGCTGTCGACAAGGCGGGCAGCACCGCCTTCCAGATCTCGGACGTCCCCGTGCTGGTGTTGGCCCGACGCGCCACCGACCACGTCAGACCGGACCCCGTGACGGTGACCGACTGCGGCGCACCAGGGGGACCGTCGGCCGCAACGAGGGCGAGGATGAGGTTCCCGCCCTTGAGCCCGGAGAGGCTCGCCGATCGAGATCCGGCACCATCGCTGAAGGTGCTGGCGGCCACGGCCAGAGGCAGGCTCGAGGGGGGCGGTGCGATGTTGCCCACCGTCACGGCACTGACGGGCGACGTCCCGATGCGTCCTTGGTTGTCCGTGACGCGCACGGCCAGCCAGTGGGTGCCGTCGAGCTGTGCTGTCGTGTCCCACGACCGCGTGTAGGGGCTGCCCGTGCTGGTGGCTGCACCGAGAACGTGTCCGTCGAGGACGAACTCGACCTTGGCAGCATTCGCGACCGGTGTTGTCGCGCTCAGGATGACGACGCCCTTGACCACCGCGCCCTCGCTGGGAGACGTGAGTGTGCTGGCGGGGGGCGACGAGTCGGGCCGGCGCACCTCCCCCGCCGTGACCGTCGATCCGCTCACTGTGACCTTGACGTCGGTCTCGTTGTTGGACTCGTTCGCCTCGGCGAAGTCGTTGTTGGGGTCGGTCACCGCCTTGAACCAGTACGTCCCATCCGGGACGCCGTCGAAGGGGATGGCCTGACCCGGGTCGCGGTAGTCGTACTCGTCTGCGCCGCCGACGGAGATGCCTCTCAGGCCGGAGGGGTCGGTGCAGCTGCTTCGCGTTCCGACGAAGGTGCCGGCGTGCTCGACCTGGGAGTTGTAGATGTAGGAGTCGTCGATGCAGAAGCCCACCTTCGGCGACAGCGCCACCGGAGTCCCCAGCCCGCCGTCGGCCGCAACGGAGTAGAGACCGAAGGAGGCCAGCGGGAAGTGGAAGTGGCCGTGCTCGGCATGGAACTCGAAGACGTCCGGCACCCGACTCTGGGACACCTGGCTCCACTGTCCCGACGCGTTGTGGGTGAACACCTCCTGGGTTCCGCGGTAGCCGCCGGTGACGTCGTCGTACACCGGTTGGACCTCGAGTGGGCCGGGTCCGGCGTTGTACACCAGGTGCGTGTAGCGGAACTCCCGACCTGCGGATCCCTGCACCACCGAGAAGGCGTCGAGTGGGACGACGGTCTGCAGGTCCGGAAGGTGCGGTGCGCCCGCAGGAGCCGCCTGCACTGCGGCCGGTGCGGCGATCAAGAGGCTCGCTGTGGCGGTGACCCCCGCAGCAAGTACGCCGATAGCGCGAGTTCTCCGCATGACGAGCCCCCCTCTCGGGCCAGCCTCGAGGACAGTCCCAACGACACCCGTGCCTGCGCGCAGCTCGGCCGGCCCGGTCCCGACGGTACTCAGCACCGGGCCTCACCCCATCGTCCGAATGCATCGCCAGGACCTCATGCATCTGTCCTAGGTCAGACGTCGAAGCGGCGTCAGGTCGACAGTCGGGTCACTGCCTTCGTGAGGTCATCCACACCGCCGCGGGCCCGACGGTTTCGGGCCCGCGTGGAGGTCGCGGCCGCACCCACGAGAGCCACCACCAGCCCGACAGCTGCTACGACGAGGAACCCCGCCTGCCAGCCCTGGCGGTCGATGGCGACACCGGCCAACGGTGCGCCGAGCGCCATGCCGCCGGTCATGAACGACCCGTGCCAGCCCATCGCCTCTCCGCGCGCGACGGCCGGGACCACCCGGCTGACCTGGTCGACCGTCGCCGTGATGGTGGGTGCGCAGAAGAGCCCCGCCACGAACGACAGCAGCGCGAGCGTCGGCACACCCGTGGCCAGCGCCATGGGAGCACTGACGACGGCCAGTCCACCGAGCAGCCAGAAGGCCGAGATCGACTTCTGCACCCCGCCATAGACCAGGCCACCCACGAGCGACCCGAAGCCCCACACGGCCAGCACCCACCCGATCGAGGACTGCGCGTCGAACTCACGCAGCCCGGCCACGATGGCGATGTCGGTGCCGCCGAGCACCAGGGTGGTCGCGGCGGCGGCGAGGCAGATCACGATGAAGCGAGCTCGGAACCAGACCGACCTCGCCACGCGGGGGGCGGCCGCACCCACTCCCTCGTCGTCCACCAACGCGTCCCCGGCCCGCTCGGCCGCCTCGTCGCGCATGACCGGGTCGGCGAACCACAGCAGCACACCGGCCAGCACCCCGAGCATCTCGATGACGAACAGCACCCACTGGGTCGGCCAGACGGTGGCCGCCCAGACGCCGGCAGCCGGGCCGACCATGAAGGACAGCTCGACGGCCACCGAGTCCAGCGAGATCGCGGTGCGCCGGTCGTCCTCGTGCACCGCGGCGATGACCGCCTGGCGGATGATCGAGAACGACGGGATGACGAACAGCCCCGCCAGGGCCGCGAGCGCGAGCAGCCACCAGTAGGACATGAAGGGGGCGATCGACCAGCAGACGGCCGCCACGACGATCGAGGGCAGCACCACCCGCCGCAGACCGCGACGGTCGAGCAGCCGGCCACGCCAGGGCCCGCTGATGGCGATCGCGATCGTCGCCGCCGCCGAGACCAGGCCGGCCGCGCCGTAGGTCCGCCCGAGGTGGGAGACCACGTGCAGGGTCAGCACCACACCGCCACCGAAGATCGGGATGCGCACCAGGAAGCCCAGCACCAGCGCCCGCCGCAGGGCGGCACTGGCGAGGACGCGGCGGTAACGGGCGTTGGCGAGCTGCACCCACCCACTGTGACAGCCCGCACCGACAGTGGCCAAACCGTTTTTGCTCCTGTCACCCGCGGGTGGCAGGAGGCACCCGGCATACCCGCGCAGCTGGTGGCGGGCGCTAGGTTGCGGAGGTGACGATCTACCACCTTGCCGAGCCGGAGCACTGGGAACGGGCCAGCCTGACCGGCCACTACGCGGAGTCGACGCGGGGCCGGACGATGGCGCAGGAAGGCTTCATCCACTGCTCGTCCGCCGAGCAGTGGCCCGTGGTGCGGCGCTCGTTCTATGCCGACCACCCGGGGCCGTTGCTGTTGCTCGAGATCGACCCGGCCCGGCTCGCTGAGCCGCCGGTGGACGAGGTCGGCAACCCCGAGACGGGCGAGACCTTCCCGCACCTGTATGCCGCCCTCCCGGTGGATGCCGTCGTGGGCGTCACGGAGCTCGCGCCGCCACACGCCTGACCGGCGGCGGGGTCACGAGATCGAGAACGCGAGCCCGTCGATCCGGGCGCGGATCTCGCCGTCGGTGGCGAGCCGTTCGCCGACCGCCGTGGCCACTGCCTGCACGGTGGCCGTGTCCAGCCCGGGAACCAGTCGCAGGGTCACCCGCAGCACACCCTCCCCCGCGGCGCCGGGGCCGATCTCGTGGGAGAGCACGGCCTCCTGCTCGCGTACCGCTGTCGCCACCGCTCGACGGACCGTCTCGTCGTCGTGGGCCGGCAGCCAGTCGCGCTGTTGGGCCAGCGCCCAGACCATGCTGGGCCGGAGCGCCACCGTGAGCGGTCCGGCCAGGTCGAGCACCATCACGTCGCACCGCTCGCTGACCGCAGCCTGTGCGGCCCGCGCGGCGGTCACGGGCACCGGCCTGGCCTGGGGGTCCCAGGCGCTGATGGCTGCCATCGAGGAGAACACGGGCAGGGCGCGGGTGCCGTCGGGTGCGACCAGGGTGATGGCTGCCATGTCGGTCTGCTTCTCGACGGCGTGCTCGCCCGACTCGTCGAGCGAGACGGGCTCGGCGACGATCGGCACGAGCAATCGGGCGGCCGAGGCGGCGGCCATCAGGGCGACCTCGTCGAGCGGGTCCGCGAGCGCGGCCACCAGGGCCGGGTCGGCAGCACCGGTGTCGCCGTCGAAGCCGGTGCTGCTCAGCTCACGCCCGCCGAACGGGACCCCCGCGGAGTCGTGGGAGGTCACGGGCGGCCCGCGACGTCGAGTGCGTCGGGCAGGGTGAACGCCCCGCGGTAGAGCGCCGACCCGACGATGGCACCTTCGACGCCGGCCGGGACCAGCCCTCGGATGGCGTCGATGTCCTCGAGCGTCGACACCCCGCCGGACGCGACGACGGGACGGTCGGTGCGCGCGCACACGTCGCGGAGCAGGTCGAGGTTCGGGCCCTTGAGCATCCCGTCCTTGTTGACGTCCGTGACGACGTAGCGGGCGCACCCCTCGTCATCGAGGCGCGCCAACGTCTCCCAGAGGTCGCCGCCGTCCTTGGTCCAGCCACGGGCCGCCAGCGTCGTGCCACGGACGTCGAGGCCCACGGCCACCCGGTCGCCGTGCTCTGCGATCGCCTGCGCCGTCCACTGCGGGTCCTCCAGGGCAGCCGTGCCGAGGTTGACCCTTCGGCACCCGGT
This sequence comes from Pedococcus bigeumensis, assembly GCF_006438965.1. Lineage (GTDB taxonomy): Bacteria > Actinomycetota > Actinomycetes > Actinomycetales > Dermatophilaceae > Pedococcus > Pedococcus bigeumensis_A. Next base: position 938,359 of record NZ_RCZM01000001.1, on the reverse strand, counting down.
GGCCAGGGCGGCCTCGAGCGACTCGGCGTCACGGATCCCGCCGCTCATCTCGACCTTGATGTCCAGCCGTCCGACGATGCCCGCCAGCAGCTCGCGGTTGGAGCCGCGCCCGAAGGCGGCATCGAGGTCGACCAGGTGCAGCCACTCGGCGCCCTGCTCCTGCCAGGCCAGGGCCGCCTCCCACGGGTCGCCGAACTCGCCCCCGCTGCCGGCCACCCCCTGGACGAGCTGGACGGCGCGACCGCCCTGGACGTCGACGGCGGGCAGGAGCTCGAGACGCGGTGCGTCGTTCATGCGGGGTCCTCGGGTCGGGGTTCGGCCGGCGGCGCGCCGTCGGTATGCGGTGCGGTGTCGGTAGGCGGTGCGGCTGGGCGTTGCGGCGCAGCGGAGGACTGACCGCTGGTGTCGGGCGGCGCGACGCCGTCGGCCGACAGGTCCGCAACCGCGGTGGGCGCGGGGGGCGCGGTGGGCGCGGTGGCTGCCTCGGCGGCGTCGTGTCGGCGACCCTGCACGAGCAGGTAGCCGCCGACCAGCACGAGAGCAGCCAGGACCAGCGCGATCCGCACCGGCCACGAGGCCCCGGCGAAGGCCGCGACCGCCAGGGTCGCCAGGCCGGCACCGATCGTCGTGGCGACCTTGGGCTGGGCCCGTCGCGTGATGGTCCGGCGGGTCGTCGTCCGGCGCGTGGTGCGGCGACCCGTCGTGCTGCGACGTGCGGTGCTCGCCTTGCGTGTCGTCGCCTTGCGTGTCGTCCTCTGGGTCTTGGCGGTCTTCTTCGTTGCGCTCACAGTGACTTCACCCAGTTCTCGAGGAGGGACAGACCGGCATCCCCGGACTTCTCCGGGTGGAACTGGGTCGCGGCGAGCGGACCGTTCTCGACGGCCGCGACGAACGGTCCACCGTGGTCCGCCCAGGTGACCCTGGGGGCCACTGCGGCGAAGGCGCCAGTGGGGTGCTCCAGCGTCCAGGACTGCACGGCATACGAGTGGACGAAATAGAAGCGCTCGGACTCGACGCCGGCGAAGAGCCGGCTCCCAGCCGCGACGGCCACGTCGGACCAGCCCATGTGCGGCACCACGTCGGCCTGCAGTCGCGACACCGACCCGGGCCACTCGCCCAGGCCGTCCTGTGGGGCGCCGCTGGGTTCGTCCGACCCGTCGAAGAGGACCTGCATGCCCACGCAGACACCGAGCACCGGGCGCCCTCCGGACAGGCGCAGGTCGATGACAGCGGGACCGTCCGCGGCACGCAGTCCGGCCATGCAGGCGTGGAAGTTGCCGACCCCGGGGACGAACAGCCCGTCCGCAGCCAGCGCAGCCGCTCGGTCACCGGTCAGCTCCACGTCGGCGCCCACGTGCTCGAGGGCACGCACCGCCGACCGGACGTTGCCGCTGCCGTAGTCGAATACGACCACCAAGCTCATGAGTTCTCCTCGAGTTCGGAGCGGTGCCGGGCCTGTTCGGCCATCCGCGCGTCGAAACGGGCGACCGCCTGGGCGGTGGGGGCAACCACTTGGCCGCGCAGTCCGACCTCTGGACCGACCAGCTCCGAGCCGGGCAGTCGCAGCACGGACAGGAGGTCGGTGATGACCCGGTCGGCGGTGCCGTTGCGTTCGACCACGATCTGCGTCACGGCCCGCTCGTCTCCGGTCCTACCGGCCGCGGACACCAGGTCGGACGGCCGGGCCAGCTCGAGGTTCGGCGCGCGCACCACACCGACGCCCGGCTCCCACACCAGCCACCGGACCACACCGCGCCAGCCAGGTGCCTGGGCAGTCACCACGGCCCGACCGTCCACGGTGAAGAACCCAAGGGCGCCCCGCATCCGGCGGGGCACCGGCCGCGCCGCGAGCACGGCGACCGCCTCGTCGTAAGGGGGTTCGGCCCGGGAGTGGCGCTCGGTGGGCAGCACCGCGGTCCAGTCCCCCAGCGGGACGACCTGGCAGGCCACCAGCCCTCGACGCAGCCAAGCCGACACTGGACCGGTGCCGCCGCTCACCAGGAGCAGTCCGCGCGCCTCCCGCGCGGGCTGCCACGGGACGCTCACGTGGAGAGGCTGCCCTTCGCGCTGGGTATGCCGCTGACCCGGGGGTCGCGCGCGACCGCAGCGCGCAGGGCCCGGGCCACCGCCTTGAACTGGGCCTCGACGATGTGGTGCGGGTCGCGGCCGGACAGCACGCGCACGTGCAGCGCGATCCCGGCCCGGCCAGCGAACGACTCCCAGACGTGCCGGGTCAGCGAGCCGACGTAGTTGCCGCCGATCACGACGTAGGCCTGGCCCTCGGGCTCGCCCGTGTGGACGACATAGGGACGCCCGGCCACGTCGACGACCGCCTGAACCAGCGCCTCGTCGAGTGGGACGGTGGCGTCGCCGAACCGGGAGATGCTGCGCTTGTCGCCGAGCGCCTCGCGCAGGGCGTCACCGAGCACGATCGCGACGTCCTCGACGGTGTGGTGCGCGTCGACGTCCACGTCGCCGGTCGCCTTGATGCGCAGGTCGATGAGCGAGTGCTTGGCCAGCGAGGCGAGCATGTGGTCGTAGAACCGCACCCCCGTGGAGATGTCTGACTGGCCGGTGCCGTCGAGGTTGAGCTCGAGCTCGACACTGGACTCCGACGTCGAGCGGCTCAGCGACGCCGTGCGGTCACCGAGCTGCGTCTCCTGCGCCACGGTCTCCTGCGTCCCGGTCTCCTGCGTCACGGCGCGCTCCTGTCCTGCTCAGGTCGGGCGATCTGCGCCATCGCGGCGAGGAACGCACCAGTCTCGTCCGGGGTCCCGGCCGTGACACGAAGATAGTGGGGTATGCCGACGTCGCGGACGAGTACTCCCCGGTCCAGCAGCTCGCGCCACGTCTGGGCGGCATCCGCGAGGCCACCGAAGAGGACGAAGTTGGCGTCGCTGGCCACCGGCTCGAGGCCGAGCTCGGCCAGACCGGTCACCATCCGGTCCCGCTGCTCCTTGATCGCCTCGACGGTGCCGAGCATCTCCGGCGCGTGCCTGAGCGCGGCCAGCGCGATCGCCTGGGTGGGAGCAGACAGGTGGTAGGGCAGCCGGACCAGGCGCAGCGCGTCGACGAAGGCCGGGTCGGCGGCGAGGTAGCCCAGCCGCCCACCCGCGAAGGCGAACGCCTTGCTCATCGTTCGGGTGACGACGAGCCTGGGGCGCCCCTCCAGCAGGGTCAGGGCGCTGGCGGTGCCGGGGCGGGCGAACTCCGCATAGGCCTCGTCGACGACGACGACGGCCCGCTCCGCCGCGGCATACACGGCTTCGACGACATCGAGACCCAGGGCGGTGCCGGTCGGGTTGTTGGGCGAGCAGAGGAACACGACGTGGGGGTCGTGCTCGCGCACCTGCGCCACCGCGGACTCCACCGTCAGGTCGAAGGGCGACCCACCCTGGCCGCGCAGCCCGTCGACCCAGGCCGTGCCGACCGACGCGCTGATGATCGGGTGCATCGAGTAGGCGGGGGTGAACCCGAGCGCGGTGCGCCCCGGCCCGCCGAACGCCAGCACGACGTGCTGGAGCACCTCGTTGGAGCCGTTGCCGGCCCACACCTGGGCCAGGTCCACGGATGTCCCCGACGACGAGAGGTATGCCGCGAGCGCAGTCCGCAGGTCGGTGAACTCCCGGTCGGGGTACCGGTTCAGGCCGGCGGCCACCTCGGCCACCGACTCGGTGATCTCGGCCACCACCGACGGCGGGACCGGGTAGGAGCTCTCGTTGGTGTTGAGCCGCACGGGCACATCCAGCTGCGGTGCGCCGTAGGGGGTGCCACCTCGCAGGTCTTCCCGGAGCAGGCCCTCGATGGAGCCGTGGTCGAGCTCGGTCATCGGCCCGTCACGACCCGTCGAAGCGGACCTGGACCGCCTCGCCGTGGGCAGGCAGGTCCTCGGCCTGCGCGAGCGTGACGACGTGGTGGGCGACCTCCTTGAGGGCGGCCTCGGTGTAGCTCACGACATGCACCCCCCGCAGGAACGACTGCACGGCCAGCCCGCTGCTGTGACAGGCGCAGCCGCCAGTCGGGAGGACGTGGTTGGAGCCGGCGACGTAGTCGCCCAGGCTCACCGGTGAGTGCGGGCCCACGAAGATCGCCCCAGCGTTGCGGACGCGTTCGCTGACGGCTGCGGCATCAGCCACCTGGATCTCGAGGTGCTCGGCGGCGTAGGCGTTGACGACGGCCAGACCTGCCTCGAGGTCGTCGACGAGGACCACTCCCGACTGGGGTCCGCTGAGTGCCTCGCGGACCCGCTCGGAGTGCTTCGTGCCGGCGACCCGGTCCTCGAGGTCGGCGCGGACCGCATCGGCCAGGGCGACCGAGGCGGTGACCAGGACCGAGGCAGCCTGCGGGTCGTGCTCGGCCTGCGAGATGAGGTCGGCGCTGACGTGGGCGGCAACGGCCGTGTCGTCGGCGAGGATCGCGATCTCGGTCGGCCCGGCCTCGGAGTCGATGCCGATGACGCCCTTGAGGTAGCGCTTGGCCGCGGCGACGTAGATGTTCCCCGGGCCGGTGACGAGGCTGACCGGCTCACAGGTGACGGCGGTCCCACCGTCTGCGTCGGAGACGTCCTCGAAGCCGAAGGCGAAGGCAGCCACGGCCTGGGCGCCGCCCACGGCATACACCTCGTCGACACCCAGCAGCGCGCAGGCGGCGAGGACGGTCGGGTGCGGGTAGCCGGTGAACTCACCGACGTTGTCGCGCTGGGGTGGGCTGGCCACGGCGAGCGACCCGACACCCGCGATCTGGGCGGGTACGACGTTCATGACGACGCTGGACGGATAGACGGCGCGGCCGCCCGGAACGTAGAGGCCGACCCGGTCGACCGGGATCCACCGCTCGCTGACCTCGCCCCCGGGGACGACGGTGGTCGTGGTGGTGCTGCGGCGCTGGTCCTCGTGGACGATGCGGACCCGGCGGATGGCCTCGTCGAGGGCGGCCCGCACCTGGGGGTCCAGGGTCGCCAGGGCGGACGCGAGCACGGTTCCGGGCACTCGCAACCTCGTCGGACGGACCCCGTCGAACCGCTCCCCCAGCTCGTACAGCGCGGCGGCCCCCCGGCGGCGGACGTCCTCGCAGATCGGGCGCACCGTCTCGACCGCGGCAGCGACGTCGAACTCGGCCCGCGGCAGCAGGTGCCGCAGCTCGCGGACACCCAGCGCCCGCCCGCGCAGGTCGATCGTGGAGAGCATGGTCGAAGTCTAGGTGCCACCTGCGCAGCGCCCCGGCGCGGTCTCAGCCTCCGGAAAGCCGGCCCGAGTCCCCGATGCCACCGGACCGACCGGTGTCAGGGACACCCAACGGGGTGTGCTCCTCGACTGCGTCCAGGCCGGCCAGGTCGCCCAGCCCGTCGTGCTCGGTCGGCCGGCCGACCCCGTGGTCGCGGTCAGTGCCCGCCTGCTCGCCGGTGAAGGTGGCCTCGACACGGCCGGCCAGCTCCTCCTTGGGCCAGCGCGCCGCGAGGAGCACGAGCACCCCGAGGGTCACGACCGCGCAGATGCCGACCGAGGCGGCCGGGGTGGTGTGTTCGGAGACCCAGCCGGCCGCCAGGAAGCAGGCACCCGTGACGCCCACCGACAGGGCACCGGCGAGACCGAAGACGCGGCCGCGCATGGCGGTGGGGACGAGCAGCGTGAATGCGGCCTGCAGCGGAAGCATGTAGCTCTGCAGTGCGCCGCTGAGGAACCACGCGGTCCAGACGACTGCCAGGGGCGGTTCGAAGATCGTCACGAGCAGGGGGAGCGGTGTGAGCAGCGCCAGGCGCATGACGAGGGCCGACTGCCGTTCGGCGGGGAGCCTGCCGATGAACAGCAGCCCGACGACGGATCCGAGGATCGGGGCAGCCATGAGCAGGCCGCCCCAGGACTGCGACGGGCTGTGCTGGGCGGCGTACGGCAGCGCCACCGCCTCTGGTGCGGCGATGGCCAGTGCACTGGCCAGTGACAGCCACAGCATGTAGGTGAGGACCCGGTTGGACCGGATCTGGCGCCAGCCCTGGGCCAGTTCGCCGAGCAGGTTGGCCGTCGGTGAGTCGTCCGGCTTCACCAGGGACTTCGGCGGTTTGACCACGATGAGGATGACCGCGCCGACCACGAACGTGGCCAGGTCAAGGAACAGTGTCTTGGTGTCCCCGATCAGGCCCACCACCACGCCACCGATCGCGAGGCCGACCGCCTGGTTGACCTGCGCCGCAAGGGTGGTGAGGCCGAACGCCCGCGCATACAGCCGGCGGTCCGGGAAGATGTCGGTCAGCAGCATCTGGCCCGCAGTCACGGCAGGGCCGCCCGCGAACTCGAGCACCGCGACGAGGGTCAGCACCAACCAGAGTGAGTGCGTCGTGGCCACGACGAGGATCAGCACCCCGACCAGCACCGCACGGACGAGGTGGGTTGCCACGAGGCAGACCCGGGGTGCCACCCGGTCGCACAGGGGCGAGAGCAACGCGCGGCCGAGGATGCTCGGCACGAGCGAGACGGCGAACGTGGCGGCCGTGGCGAGCGCCGAACCGGTCCAGGAGAAGACCACTGCCGCCACCGTGATGCGGGCGATGTAGTCGCCCCAGGTGGAGAGGGTCGCGACGATGAAGACCGGCAGGAACACCGGGGCGCGAAGCACCTCGGCGAACGAGGGGACTGTGATGGAGTCGTCCCGTCCCGTGGCCATGCGCCGACCGTACCTTCCTAGGTTGAACCGTAAAAGTTGAACTCCGTCACGGTACGCGCATGACGGGCCACTCGGCGGTAGGCCTCGGCAAGATCTGCACCGCTGCCCGGCTCCCCACCGAGGATGCGGCTCACCCCGTCGGCGACCCGCAGGTCGGACGGCACGCTGTCGACCGGCCGGCCGCGGTAGAGCACCGAGGCGTTGCGCAGCCGGGAAGCGAAGGACCATGCGTCCCGCAGGGCCGCGGCATGGTCGGCGGAGACCAGCCCCGCCTTCTCGGCGGCGGCCAGCGCCGGCAAGGTGCTCGTCGTCCGCAGGTCGGGCACGGCGTGGGCGTGGCACATCTGGAGCAGCTGCACGGTCCACTCCACGTCCGACAGCCCACCCCTGCCCAGCTTGAAGTGGGCCTTGGGGTCGGCACCTCGGGGCAGCCGTTCGGCCTCCATCCGGGCCTTGAGGGTGCGGATCTCCCGGACCTGCTGGTCGGTGAGGCCTTCCTGGGGCCACCGCAGCGGGTCGATCAGCTCGACGAAGCGCGCCCCGAGCTCGAAGTCACCGGCCAGGGGCGCAGCCCGCAGCAGGGCCTGCGACTCCCAGGTCAGCGACCACCGCCGGTAGTACTCGCGGTAGCTGGCCAGGCTGCGCACCAGCGGACCGCTCTTCCCCTCGGGTCGTAGGTCGGCGTCCAGGCCCAGCTGCGGGTCGGGTCCCGCCGAGGCCAGCAGGCGACGCAGCTCCTGCAGGGTCTCGAGGGCCTGCTCCTGGGCCGCCGCCTCGTCGGCCCCCTCGTGGGGTTCGTGCACGAACAGCACGTCGGCGTCCGACCCGTAGGCCATCTCGCCGCCACCGAGCCGACCCATCCCCATGACCAGCAGCCTGGTCGACAGCGGGCCGTGCTTCTCCTCGACGACGCGGATGGCCACCTGGAGCGCCGCCTCGACGAGGGCGGCGGTCAGGTCGGTCAGCGCCCGCCCCACCCCCGCGAGGTCGAGGCTTCCGGCAAGGTCGGCCACCGCGATCCGGAAGAGCTCCTGCCTGCGGATGCTCCGCGCCGCCCGGACCGCCTTGTCCGCATCGTCCTGCCGTCCCGCAGCCGCGGTCATCCTGCGGACGAGGTCGTCGCGTGACGTGGGGGTGAGCCCACCAGACTCGCCGAGCATCGCGACCGACTCCGGCGCACCGACGAGCAGGTCTGCGGCATAACGGCTTCGGGCCAGGGTGTGGGCGAGGCGTTCGGCCGCCGAGCCCTCGTCGCGCAGCAGCCTGAGGTACCAGTGGGTGGACCCCAGCTCCTCGCTCACCTTGCGGAACGCGAGCAGCCCGCCGTCGGGATCGGCCTCGTCGGCGAACCAGCCGAGCATCACGGGCAGCAGGGTGCGCTGGATGGCCGCTCGCCGGCTCACCCCAGCGGTCAGCGCCTCGAGGTGGCGCATCGCCCCACCCGGGTCTCGGAAGCCCAGCGCAGCAAGCCGCTCCTTGGCGGCTTCGGGCGCCAGTCGGGCATCGGTCGAGCTCAACCGGGCGACCGCAGCGAGCAGCGGCCGGTAGAAGAGGCGTTCGTGGATCCGCCGGACCTCGCGGGCCTGCTGCTGCCATTGCGCGACAACGGCTTTCGCGGCGTCGGAGCGGTGCCCGAGGGCGCGGCCGAGACGACGCAAATCGGCGTCCGCGGTTGGCATGAGGTGGGTGCGACGCAGCCGGAACAGCTGGATCCGGTGCTCGAGCGTGCGCAGCAGCCGGTAGGACGCGTCGAGGGTCGCGGCGTCCTCGCGGCCCACGTACCCACCGCGCGCCAGCGCGTCCAGCGCCTCCAGCGTCGTGCCCGAGCGCAGGGCGTCGTCCGACCGACCGTGGACGAGCTGGAGCAGCTGGACGCTGAACTCCACGTCGCGCAGCCCCCCGGGTCCGAGCTTGAGCTGTCGTTCGGCCTCACCCGCGGGCACGTGCTGCTCGACCCGCCTGCGCATGGCCTGCACGTCCTCGACGAAGTTGTCGCGAGAAGCCGCGCCCCAGACCATCGGGTTGACGGCGGCGATGTACGCGGCACCGAGCGCTCGGTCCCCGGCAACGGGCCGGGCCTTGAGCAGCGCCTGGAACTCCCACGTCTTGGCCCAGCGCTCGTAGTAGGCGCGGTGGCTCTCGATGGTCCGCACCAGCGGGCCGTTCTTGCCCTCGGGTCGCAGCGCGGCGTCCACCGGCCACAGGGTCCCCTGCCCGGTCGAGGTGGAGCAGGCCCGCATCAGGTGGGTGGCCAGCCCCGTGGCCGCCGCGATGGCGCTGGCCTCCTCGACACCCTCCTTCGGCTCGGCCACGAAGATGACGTCGACGTCGCTGACGTAGTTGAGCTCGCGACCACCGGTCTTGCCCATGCCGATCACCGCGAAGTCGCAGAGCTCGGCCTGCTCCCCCATCTCCGCCCGCGCGATGACGAGCGCCGCTTCGAGGGCCGCCTCGGCCAGGTCCGCGAGTGCCGCCGCGGCCTCGGGAAGGGCCAGCTCGGGGTCACCTGAGGTGAGGTCGAGGGCTGCGATACCCAGCAGCTGGCGTCGATACCCGATCCGCAGTGCGTCGTATGCCGTGTGCGCGCCCGGGGCACGCACCGCCTCGACGAGCTCGTGGATGCGTTCGTCGGGCGTGCGCGGTCGCGCGTCCGCGACGCTGCGCCAGTGCTCGGGGTGGGCGACGAGGTGGTCACCGAGGGCGGTGGAGGCACCCAGGACGGCCATCAGCCGGTCACGCGCTCGGCCGGGGTGCCGTAGCGCGGCCACCAGACCGGACACCTCGGTGCCGGCCCCGGACTCCACGTCGCGCCGCTGTGGCGCAGAGGCTCGCAGCGACTCCATGAGGCGCACCAGGCTGAGCAGGGCCAGGTCCGGGTCGGCCACCGCACCGAGGGCATCGGGCAGGCCGTCGCTGAACAGGTCGTCGAGCGGGTCGATGAGGCCGGTCAGCGCCGGGTCGCCCAGTAGCTGGACGGCCCGGGGCGGGTCGGCGAACCCGAGTCGGGCCAGGGTCGCCGTCTGCGAGACAAGGCGGCCGGAGGTCACCGCGCCAGCCTACGCGCTGAGGAGGAGCAGCCGCCCGCGAAGGTGCGCGGGCGGCATACCGGAGCACGCAGGCGGTGCCGTCACAGACCTGGCAGGTAGCGCTCGAGCTCGAAGCGGGTGATCTCGCCGCGGTAGTCGTCCCACTCGGCGCGCTTGTTGCGCAGGAAGAAGTCGAAGACGTGCTCGCCGAGGGTGTCGGCGACCAGCTCGCTCTTCTCCATCACGCGGATCGCCTCGTAGAGCGAGGTGGGCAGCGGCTCGATCCCCATCGCCTGCCGCTCCGCGGAGGTCAGGCCCCACACGTCGTCTTCGGTCTCGGCGGGGAGCTCGTAGTCCTCCTCGATGCCCTTGAGCCCGGCGGACAGCATCAGCGCGAAGGCGAGGTAGGGGTTGCAGGCGGCGTCGAGGGTGCGCACCTCGACCCGGCTGCTCTGGCCCTTGGTCGGCTTGTACATCGGCACGCGGACCATCGCGGAGCGGTTGTTGTGGCCCCAGGTCAGGTGCGCCGGGGCCTCGCCGCCGCCCCAGAGCCGCTTGTAGGAGTTGACCCACTGGTTGGTGACCGCCGCGATCTCGGCGCCGTGCCGCAGCAGCCCGGCGATGAACTGCCGGCCGACCTTGCTCAGCTGGTAGGGCGCACCGGCCTCGTAGAAGGCGTTGCTGTCGCCGTCGAAGAGCGACATGTGGGTGTGCATGCCGGACCCGGGGTGCTCGGCGAACGGCTTGGGCATGAAGGAGGCGAAGATGCCCTGCTCGAGCGCGACCTCCTTGATCACGGTCCGGAAGGTCATGATGTTGTCGGCCGTGGACAACGCGTCGGCGTAGCGCAGGTCGATCTCGTTCTGGCCGGGTCCGCCCTCGTGGTGGCTGAACTCGACCGAGATGCCCATCGACTCGAGCATCGTGATCGCGGCCCGCCGGAAGTCGTGGCCGGTGCCGTGCGGGACGTGGTCGAAGTAGCCCGCTTGGTCGATCGGCTCCGGGCTCTCGCCCGGCTTGAAGCCGGCCTTGAGGAGGTAGAACTCGATCTCGGGGTGCGTGTAGAAGGTGAAGCCGAGGTCGGCGGCCCGGGCCAGCGCCCGCTGCAGGACGTGCCGCGGGTCGGCGTGGCTCGGTGAGCCGTCGGGCAGCGTGATGTCACAGAACATCCGTGCGGTGCCGGGGTTGTCACCACGCCACGGGAGCACCTGGAAGGTCGCCGGGTCCGGCTTGGCGAGCATGTCGGCCTCGTAGACCCGCGCGAAGCCCTCGATGGCCGAGCCGTCGAAGCCGATGCCCTCGGCGAACGCCCCTTCCAGCTCGGCGGGTGCGACGGCCACGGACTTGAGGGTCCCGAGCACATCGGTGAACCACAGCCGCACGAAGCGGATGTCGCGTTCCTCGATGGTGCGGAGGACGAACTCCTGCTGACGATCCATGTGTCGAATCCTGCCCTAGTTGTGTTTCCCCAGCGTTACGTGCAACCCGCGCGGCGCGGCGCTGCTCCCCGCGTGGGGCGGCGCGGGCGCGGCGCTGTCGCCGCAGTTCAGCCCGTCAGGACCGACATGGCCGCGTTGTGACCCGGTATGCCGCTGACCCCGCCACCGCGTCGCGCGCCGGCACCGGCGATGCGCACCTTCTCGTGGGGCGTCTCGACCCCCCAGGTGCCGACCTCGGCCTCGCGCTCGGCCCACGGCCACTGCAGCGAGCGGTGGAAGATGTTGCCCCCCGGCAGCCCGAGGTCCGCCTCGAGCTCGACGGGGGTCCGCGCCTCGAGGCACAGCGCCCCGTCGGGGTCGCGGAGCAGGACGTCCTGGATGGGTTCGGCCAGCACCGAGTTCAGCGAGTCGAGGGTGCGCGCCAGGGCGAGGTCCTTGACCGCGTCGTGCTCCGCGGTCGTCCCGCGGAACAGCCGGGCCGGCAGGTGCAGCCCGAACAGGGTGAGCGTCTGCGCGTCAGTGGCGGCGAGCTCCGGCCCGAGGATCGAGCGGTCCGACAGGCTGTGGCAGTAGATCTCGCACGGCGGCAGCTGCGGCACCCGGCCGGCGTCAGCGGCGGCATACGCGTCCTGCAGCTGGGTGTAGCCCTCGTTGACGTGGAAGGTGCCGGCGAACGCCGCCGCGGGGTCGACGGTCTCGTCACGCAGCCGCGGGAGACGCGACAGCAGCATGTTGACCTTGAGCTGCGCGCCCTCTGGCGCCTGCTCGGTCGCGACGGGGTCGGCACCGGCCGCGGTGAGGAGCGTGTTGAGGACCGTGGGCGCACACGCGGCGTGGATGGTGCCGGCGCGGGCCGACCCACCCTCCCAGGTGACCAGCCCGTCGGGGTCGACCGCGAGAACCCTTGTGCCGGTGCGGATCTCGGCCCCAGCCTGGACGGCCGCGCGAGCCAGCCCGTCGGTGACCGCACCCATCCCGCCGACGGGGACATCCCAGTCCCCGGTTCCGCCTCCGATGAGGTGGTAGAGGAAGCAGACGTTCTGGCGCAGGTCGGCCGCACCCATCGAGGCGAAGGTGCCGATGAGGGCGTCGGTGGCGACGATGCCGCGCACCGTGTCGTCGCCGAACTCGGCCTCGAGCACCTCCCCCAGCGGACGTCGGACGAGGGCCTCCCAGAGCCGGTCGTCCCCCACCAGGCCCGCGACATCGGCCTCGGTGCGCAACGGCTCGAGGACGGTCGGAAAGACCTGCTGCGCGAGGTGCTGCACGCGCCCGTAGAAGTCCTGCCACGCGGCATGCTCCCGCGGCCCTCCCGTGAGTGCGGCGAAGCCGGCCGCCGTCGCGTCGCCGTCGCCGTGGTCGACGAGCAGGCCGGTGGTGGGCTGCGCCGGAACGGGCGTGAAGGAGGAGTAGCGCCGCCGGATGAGCCGCACGTCGAGGTCGAGGTCGGTGATCACCTGCCGAGGCAGCAGCGAGACCAGGTAGGAGTAGCGCGACAGGCGCGCGTCGACCCCCGGGAACGCCTGGGCCGAGACCGCTGCACCCCCGACGTGGTCACCGGCCTCGAGGACCAGCACCCGTCGACCAGCCCGAGCGAGGTATGCCGCGGCCGTGAGCCCGTTGTGCCCTGCACCGATGACGACGTCGTCGTAGTTCACGGCGCAGAGCCTACGGCCGAGTGGCGGTCGTCAGAGGGGCGGCCCGCACAGGCGTGACAACCGTCATGGGTCGGGCTCACCTGCCGTCCGCGCCACACGGAGATCCCCGACGCGGCCCTCTCCTATGTCACGAGTAGGTAACAAATCAATTCTGGGCTGATCACATTCCGGACGTGCAGGACTTCACTGTGATGGTCCAGGTCACCTGCGTTCTTGTTGAGCGTCACGACCAGGCCCCAGGAGGAGTTTCCAGCGACAGAAGGACGGGTCCACGTGACACACACGGTCCACTCACGGAGGCGCAGGGCATACAGCCTGGTCGCCGCAAGCAGCTTGGTGCTCGGCGGGTTCCTCGCCAGTACGGGTTCAGCAACAGCCGCTCCACCCACGGACAAGGCTGGCAAGGCCAAGCACGGGAGCGACAACCTGCGCTCACCGTTGGCGGTCAAGCAGGACGCCCTGCGGCAGCGCGCACTGGAGAAGAAGCTCCAGGGCGACAAGGCGATGCAGGGCAAGGTCGCCAAGGTCGGCAAGGGTCAGTACGTGCAGCTCGCGAACGAGGGCACCGACAAGATCTTCGTGGTCATCGCCGAGTTCGGGGACCAGCAGTACCCCAACCCCATCTTCCAGGGCCCGCCGCCGGATGGCAGCACCACCGACGTCACCGGCCCCCGCAAGAACGAGATCCCGGAGCCGAACCGGGCCGTCGACAACTCCACCCTGTGGCAGGCCGACTACAACCAGGCCCACTACCAGGACATGTACTTCAACCGGATGAAGCAGTACTACGAGGCTCAGTCGTCCGGGCGCTACTCCGTCGACGGCACCGTCACCGAGTGGGTGCGGGTGCCCTTCAACGAGGCGCTGTACGGCCGCGACTACTGCGGCAGCATCGTCTGCAACACGAGCAAGGCACTCGTGCGTGACGCGCTCGCCGTGTGGGTCAAGGCCCAGCTCGACGGCGGCCAGACGATGGCCCAGATCCAGGCCTACCTGCGGACGTTCGACCAGCAGGACCGCTACGACATCGACGGCGACGGCAACTTCAACGAGCCCGACGGCGTGATCGACCACTTCCAGATCGTGCACGCCGGTGGTGACCAGGCGGCTGGTGACCCGAACCAGGGCTCCGACGCCATCTGGAGCCACCGCTCTGCCGCCAACATCCAGGCGGGCGGACCGCTCGGGGTCGGTGTCAACATCGGTTCCAACGGCGGCATCGTGTCCAGCGCGCTGGTGCCGAACAACCCGACCGGCGTGTGGGTCTACGACTACACGATGCAGCCGGAGAACGGCGGCCTCGGGGTCTTCGCCCACGAGTTCGGCCACGACCTCGGCCTGCCCGACCTCTACGACACGTCGGGCAACACCGGCGGCGCCGAGAACAACACCGCCTTCTGGACCCTGATGTCCTCTGGAGCCAACATCGGCGACGGCAGCCCCGACGGCATCGGCGACGCGCCGACCGACCTCGGCATGTGGGAGAAGTTCCAGCTCGGCTGGCTCGCCCCGCAGGGTGACAAGGGACCGTTCTACGAGGTGGCCCGAGCCGGTGAGAAGTCGACGCACAAGCTCGGCCCGAACACCCCCGCCACGAAGTCACCACAGGGCGTCTTCGTGCTGCTGCCCGACAAGAAGCGCATCGACGACGTCGGCGTGCCCGCGACCGGTAGCCAGTTCTTCTACAGCGGTCAGGGCAACGACTTCACCCACACCATGACCAAGACGACCGGGATCACCGCCGGGTCGCTCACGGCCAAGGTGCGCTACAGCACGGAGGACGACTTCGACTACGCCTTCCTCGAGGCGTCGACGAACGGCGGCACCTCGTGGCTGCCCGTGCTGACGAACCGGTCGAGCACGGTCGACCCGAACAGCAACAACCCGTCCCACACCGGCATCACCGGCACGTCGACCGGCTTCGCAACTGGCGCCTACGTCGACCTGACGGCAACGCTCCCGGCCGGCACCAACGCCATCCGGTGGCGCTACACCACCGACCCGGCAGTGATCGGATACGGCATCGCGGTTGATGACGTCGCGATCAACGGCACGGTGGTGGGCAACGCAGAGACCGACGAGGGCTGGGCCTTCGACGGCTTCATCCGCACGACCGGGAAGGCCGAGAGCTTCCACTTCAACGCCTACGTGCTGGAGAACCGCCAGTACGACGGCTACGACGCGTCGCTCAAGACGGCCTACAACTTCGGGTTCCTCAACACCAGGCCCGACTGGGTGGAGAACCAGCCGTACCAGAACGGGCTGCTCGTCAGCTACTGGGACGAGTCGTTCGGCGACAACAACGTCGGCGAACACCCCGGCGGTGGCCTGATCCTCCCGGTGGATGCCCACCCGGACTTCAGCCACTGGCCGGACGGCACCCTGATGCGCCCGCGGATCCTCTCGGGTGACTCCACCTTCGGGGTCGAGCGGACCGATGCGGTGACGCTGCACAACAACGGCGTCGCGGCGACGATCCCCTCCAAGCCGGCGGTGTCGACCTTCGACGACACGCTGACCTGGTGGTACAACGCTGACCAGCACGCCGCCACGGGCGCGCACGCCGGCCGGTACCAGCCGGGCTGGTACGGAGTGGACGTTCCCAAGACGGGGACGCTGATCTCGGTCAACGGCCAGTCCAACGGTGGTCACCTCAACATCACGGTGGCTCCCAAGTAGGTCCAGCTGGTCCCGCTGGTCCGCCGGCACCGTGAGGGCCCCGTCAGCCACCAGGCTGACGGGGCCCTTCCGTGTGCGCCGCTACTGCGAGGCCGGGTCGCTGTCCGAGTCGGTGTCCGGGTCGGTGTCCGGGTCGGTGTCCGGGTCGCTGTCCGGGTCGCTGTCCGGGTCGCTGTCCGGGGCGGTGTCCGGGTCGCTGTCGGGGTCGCGCAGCTCGGGGATGTCGGGGTCGATCTCCTCGTAGCGGCGGTGCAGCTCCTCGGGGTTGGGCTCCAGGCCGATCCCCTCCAGCTCCTGCGCCACCGCGGCCACCACCGCCTCCGGGCCCTCACCAGCGGCCTTGGCCTCGCCACGCAGCTGGGCGGCCACGACCTCGTGGCGCTTGGCATCGGACAGTTCACCCTCCGAGCTGCTCTGGGCTACCTCGAAGTTCTCTGCCATCAGTCCTCCATCACCGGGGCCACCGCTGGTCGGCGACCTCCCGCGAGTCTTCCCCGCTGCGGGTGAAGGCACCACTCGGAACGGCCGCGGGCTGCCAGACCAGGCGGCATACCGGGCGCCGGCGCGGCGCATCCCCTGCGCACGCGAAGGGGCCCCGGGACCTGACGGTCCCGGGGCCCCTCACGACGCGCTGGGGTCAGCGCGTCTGCGTCACTTGAAGGTGACCTTGACCTGCAGCTGGTTGCCACCGTCGTCGGTCTTGGTGACGGCCATCCGCACACCCTCGCCGGCGACCTGCACCGAGCTCCACGGGTTGGCGGCGGACCAGTACTTCATCGGGTCGCTGTCGTCGAAGACCGGGATGGCCTTCTGCGACGGGACGACCGTGGCGATGCCGTTCTTGTGGAAGGTCACCGCGTCGGTGGCCTCCTGTCCGAACGTGGCGTCGAACGGCTGGCGACGGTTGCCCAGCTTGGTGCCGTCGTAGAACCGCACCGGCTCCGGACGTGCGTCGACCGGCAGCACCTGACCGTGGCCCGGGTGGGCCGAGGTGTTGTTGTCGCCGTAGGCGCCGTCAACGTAGGACACGAGCAGACCGTTCTGGTAGGGGAAGCGCTCCACCCAGTCCGGCCGCGTGTTCGCGTACCCGAAGTTGTACGGGCCGGTCTGCAGGGTCTTGTCGTAGCCCTGGTAGACGCGGTTCTCCGCGATGTAGTAGTGGCTGGCCACGACCGACGTGGAACCACTCATGCGGGTGAACCCGGAGGCCGTCCAGCCGTTGTCGCCGTTCTCCACCGTGTCGGTGAGGACGTTCGCCCCATCGACCGTGATGGCCAGGTCATCGAGGAACGCGCCCTCGTAGTGCAGGCCACCGTCGGTGTTGTAGCGGAACCGGAAGGTGATGTTCTTGCCGGCGTAGGCCGACAGGTCCCAGGTCTTCTGGGCCCACGGCGTGAGGGCCGCGTTCCCGGTCGGTCCGTCGATCAGGCTGCCGACCTGCGCCCAGGTCGCGCCACCATCGGTGGACACCTCGGCGAAGAGTGCGTCGTAGTCCTGCTCGATGTTGTACTGCAGCCAGGCCGAGACCGAGGCCGACGACTTGCCGGTCAGGTCAAGGCCACGCGACAGGGTGGTGTTGAGACCGTCGGCCGCACCGCCCCACCACTCGCTGGTACCTGAGTGTGGGGTGTTGTAGCTGGTGGTGACGGTCTTGTCCGGCAGCGGGACCACGACGGCCTGGCTGTTGGTCTTCTCGTCAGCACCGGACGGACCGACCTTGACGGTCATGTCCTGCCCGAACGGCACGGTCTTGTAGTCGAGCCAGCCGAGCTGGAGCTTCTCCCACGCACCCATGTAGCCGGGGGTGGTACCGATCGAGTCGGTGCCGTGGTTGAGCCACGAGCCGCCGGACATCAGCGTCCAGAAGCCGGTGCCGTTGTCGCCGCCCGCGGTGTCGTACAGGTCCGGCAGACCCAGGTCGTGACCGAACTCGTGCGAGAACACACCGAGGCCACCGTTCTCGGGCTCGGTGGTGTAGTCACCGATCCACATGCCGGAGTTGCCGAGCGGAACGCCACCGAGCAGGTTGCCGGCGGGGCCGGTCTTGCCCTGGTTGTTCGAGTAGGCGTACCAACGGTGCGACCAGATGGCGTCCTCGCCCTGGGCGCCGCCACCGGCTTCCTCGCCCTCACCGGCGTGGATGGCCTGGAAGTGGTCGATGTAGCCGTCCGGCTCGTTGAAGTTGCCGTCACCGTCGAAGTCGTACCGGTCCACCTTGTCGAACTGGGCCAGGTAGGTCTTGATCTCGGCGTCGCTCTTGCCAGCGGCCTTCTGCGAGTTGTACCAGGCGGCCGCGGTGTCGGCGACGAACGGCCAGTAGCCGGCTGCGTCGCTCTGCTTGTTGCTGCCGTACGAGGCCTCGTTGTAGGGCACCTTCACCCAGTCGGAGACGTCACCCTTGGCAAGGAACCGGCCGTTCGACAGCTTGGTGTAGAAGTCCTTGAAGGACTCACCCTGGCCGAACATCATGTCCTTGTAGTGCTGGGTGTTGAAGTCGCTCTCCCAGTAGGTCGAGTTGTCGTCCGTGGCGCTGCCGTCCCAGTTGCGGTCCGGCGACGGGATCTGGTTGTGCACCGGACCGGCCGTGCCACCCGTGGCGGCCTTGGTCTGGGTCCCGAAGTCGGCGAGGACCGTGAAGATGTCCTCCTCGCGCTCGACCGGGTAGGACACGTAGCGGTCCTTCGCGGCCTTGCTCCCCTTGGGCGCCTTCGCATTGCCCTTGAGCTTGATCACGCGCTGCCCGCCGCGGGTCTCGGTGGTGGCCTCCCCCTTGACGAGCTTCTGCACGGCCTCGTCACGCAGTGCACGCTGTGCGTCACCCAGGGGGTTCGGCAGGTCGTGCGCTCGGTTGTTGGCCTTCGGCTCCTTGTCGCCCTGCACAGGTGTTGCCTGTGCAGGAGCGGAAGCCATGCTCATGGCGACGGCCGCAACGGCCACGCCAGAGAGAACGCTCAGGTGACGTCTCTTCACGAATCCTCCAGTGTCTTTGCGAGGCCCCTTTCGGCACACGCAAGGGCGAGCCAAACACGCGAGGGCTCCCACAAGAAGGCCTCGTCGGTTATGGACTTGGTAAATTTCTGACCGAACGGTCAATATCCGATGTGTCCTGATTGCGGTTGCGGCCATTTGGTTGCAGTGGGCATCCATCTGGGTCGCCCGGTCCTGGCCCCCGTCCCCCGCGACGCCCTCCTAGGATGGCGGGATGAGCGAGCAGCCACCGACCCCTCCCGCCACCGAGGTCGCCGCGCCGTACGGCACGGGCGCCCAGGCCGCGCCGCAGCGCCGGGTCCGGATCCCGCACCTGCAGGCGATGAAGGAGAAGGGCGAGAAGTGGGCGATGCTCACGGCCTACGACATGTACTCGGCGGAGATCTTCGACGAGGCCGGCATCCCGGTGCTGCTCGTGGGCGACTCGGCGGGGAACAACGTCTACGGCTTCGAGACGACGGTGCCCGTCACCGTGGACCACCTCGTGCCCCTGGTCCGCGCGGTCACCTCGGCTGCCAAGCACGCGATGGTCGTCGCCGACCTGCCGTTCGGCTCCTACCAGGCCAGCCCGCAGCAGGCGCTCGCCACCGCCACCCGGTTCATGAAGGAAGGTCTGGCCCACGCGGTCAAGCTCGAGGGCGGCAAGCTGATGGTCCCCGAGGTCGAGCTGCTGGTCCGGGCCGGCATCCCGGTCATGGGCCACATCGGCTTCACCCCGCAGAGCGAGCACGTCCTCGGTGGCTACCGGGTCCAGGGTCGCGGCGACTCGGGCGACCGGCTCGTCGAGGACGCCGTCGCGCTGGAGAAGGCCGGCTGCTTCGCGGTCGTCATAGAGATGGTCCCGGCTCCCCTGGCCGCCCGCGTCACCGAGGTGCTGTCGATCCCGACCATCGGCATCGGTGCCGGACCGGACTGCGACGCCCAGGTGCTCGTCTGGCAGGACATGGCCGGCCTGCGTGGCGGCAAGGCCCCGCGGTTCGTCAAGAAGTACGCCGACCTCCGCGGTGAGCTCGGTCGGGCGGCTGCCGCGTATGCGGCGGACGTCGCCTCCGGCTCGTTCCCGGCCTCGGAGAACTCCTTCCTCGAGTAGGGCCCCGGGCGAGGGCGCCTAGTGAGGTCTCGACCGAGGCTCTGAGTGAGGCAGGAACTCCTCCAGCGGTAGGACCCGATCTGCCCTGCCCAGGCGCTAGCGTCCACCGGTGGGTCCCGATCGGGCCCGCCCCCACTCGAGGAGGACATCCGTGCCCCAGCGCCTTCGCACCACCGCACTCGTCACCGTCACCGCAGCCTGCGCCGCCTTCGGCCTGGCCCTCGCCACCCCAGCCGCGGCCACCAAGCCCGGCAGCGGCAGCGCGACCGGCACCGGGTCGGTCTTCATGGTCAACCCCGTCCAGTCCTCCGGCGACCAGAGCCTCACCGACCAGAAGGACTCCGACGCCGCTGTCCCCGCGAGCGCGTACGCCACCGTCCCGCTGCGCAACCTCGACGGTTCTGGTTACCTGCGCGGCACGTGGGTCAACGTCCAGTCCGCAACGGGCACACCGGCATTCAGCACGTCCAACACGTTCAAGTACACCCGCCACCAGGACCAGTTCGAGCAGGTGATGGCGTACTTCTGGGTCAACCAGGCGCAGGAGTACATCCAGTCGCTCGGCTTCGGGTCGACCCTGCCCGGGATCGTCAAGCAGCAGTTCGACGTCAAGATCGACCAGTACGGCGGCGACAACTCCTACCAGACCGACAAGCCCTACCGGATCCGGCTGGGCAAGGGTGGGGTCGACGACGCGGAGGACGCCGAGGTGATCGTCCACGAGTACGGCCACGCCGTGCACGCCTCCCAGGTCCCCGGCTACGGCACGAGCCTGGACGCCGGCTCGATCGGTGAGTCCTTCGGCGACTACCTCGCGGTCTCCGTGGGCCTGGCCGCCGGCACCCAGTACGGCTGGCCCACCAAGGCGGAGCAGGCCTGCCCGATGGACTGGGACTCGACGTCCTACACGAGCGCGCCGCACTGCATCCGTCGCTTCGACACGGGCCTGACGGTGAAGACTCGACAGGGTGAGGTCCACGCCGACGGCCAGATCTGGAGCCAGGCCCTGTGGGAGATCCGGCTGGGCTACGTGGCCATGGGCAAGACCACCCGCGCGTGGGACACGACCCTCATCGACGCCCAGTTCGGCTTCGCACCGGACACGTCCTTCTCGGCCGCTGCGAAGGCCACCTACGACAAGGCCCTCGCTCGTGACGGCGCCGCCGCCGCTGCGCTCGTCAAGGACCGGTTCGCGGCCCGCGGCATCACCTTCTAGCCCGCCCGCTGCGGCGGTGCACCGCACCGCCGCAGCGCGAGCACGGCATACACCTGAGCACAGGCGACGACCTCGCTGAGGCTCACCGACTCGTCGACGGCATGAGCTGCGCGCAGCTCGCCCGGGCCGAACTGCACGGTGGGTATGCCGTGCGCGGCGTAGTGCCGCAGGTCCGAGCCGTACGGCGCCCCCTCGACCCGCGGCGAGGTGGGCCCCACCGCAGTCCCTGCGGCGAGGGTTTCGGCGAGCAGCGGGTGTCCGTCGGGCAGCGCGCCGGAGGCGAAGGCACCGCCCGGCCAGCGGACGCGGACCGGGTGGTCGCGCAGCCACGGGTCGCGCTCCCCCAGGCCCGACACTGCATCCTCGAACACCGACCTGGCGGCGTCGAGCGGCTCACCCGGCAGCACGCCGTACCTGCCCTCGGCCACCAGCAGGTCGGGGACGGTGCTCGCCCACGTGCCGGAGCGGATGATCCCGATCGAGATCGGCGCCGCGAGGTCGAGGTGGGCGAACGCTTCTGGGGGCGCCGCGTTGCGCCCCGCCTCGAGCTCGCGCAGGACGGACTGCAGGGCGGCCAGGTGGTCGATGGCGCTCACCCCCTTGGTGCGGGTCGACCCGTGCGCCGCCCGCCCGTCGACCTCGAGCCGGAAGGTGAGCGACCCGGCGTTCGCGGGGATGACCGCGCCTCCGGTCGGCTCGGCGATGACACAGGCCGCACCGAGGTGCCCGGCACGAAGGGTCGCGAAGGCGCCGACGCCACCGTCCTCCTCACCGCTGACGAGGTGGACCGCCAAGGGACGCACCAACCCCGTGCCCGACGCCTTCAGGGCACGCACCGCCGCCAGCACCGCGACCACACCCCCGAGCATGTCGCAGACGCCTCGACCACTGAGGAGGCCATCAGTCACGGCCAGCTGGAACGGGTCGGTTCGCCATCGGGCGGGGTCCTCGACGGGCACCACATCAGTGTGCCCGCAGAGGACGAGCGCCGGTGTCGCATCGAGGATTTCGCCGCCGTCAGCGTCCCAGGTGGCCACCACCCCCACGAGGGCATTCCGCTCGACCTCCATGCCCGGGAAGTCCGGTTGCGCCGCCTCGTCGGACAGGTCGATGTCCCACTCCGCCACGTCGAGGCCCAGGCCGCGCAGGCGGTCTGCGCACCAGCGCTGGACGCCCACCTCGCCAGCACTGCCGCCCACCGGTGCGAACGCGACGAGGTCGGCGAGGTCTGCGACGAGGGCGTCGACGTCGACCGACCCGACGAGCCGCCGCTCGTCATCGGTGAGCTGGAGGTCGGCGAGCTGGAGGTCGGTGCGTCCTGGGAGCGAGGTGGCCACGCACCGAGCCTGCCACGCGGCATACGGTGGGGCCATGACGCTGCGCATCGGGTACAAGGCCTCCGCCGAACAGTTCGCGCCTCGGGAGCTGCTGGACTTCGGGGTGCTGGCCGAACAGGTCGGGCTGGACAGCGTCCTGATCTCCGACCACTTCCAGCCGTGGCGCCACCACGGTGGCCACGCGCCGTTCTCGCTCGCCTGGCTGGCGGCCCTGGGCGAGCGGACCGAACGTGTGCAGATCGGCACGTCCGTCATGACGCCCACCTTCCGCTACAACCCGGCCGTGGTGGCGCAGGCGTTCGGCACGCTCGGGTCGCTGTATCCCGGGCGGGTCATGCTCGGGATCGGGACCGGCGAGGCGCTCAACGAGGTCGTCGTCGGATCGGTGCAGGATTGGCCGGAGTTCAAGGAGCGCTTCGCCCGGCTGCGGGAGGCCGTCACGTTGATGCGCAAGCTGTGGAGCGAGGAGCGGGTCAGCTTCGAGGGCGACTACTACCGCGCCGTCGACGCGACCGTCTACGACAAGCCCGAACAGCCCATCCCGGTCTACGTCGCCGCCGGTGGGCCCCTCGTGGCGCGGTATGCCGGTCGGTCGGGTGACGGCTTCATCTGCACCTCCGGGAAGGGCGAGGAGCTCTACCGCGACAAGCTGCTGCCTGCCGTCGACGAGGGCCTGGACAAGTCCGGGCGCACCCGCGCGGACATCGACCGGATGATCGAGATCAAGCTGTCGTGGGATCCCGACCGCGCGCAGGCGGTGACCAACTGCCGGTTCTGGGCGCCCCTGTCCCTGACAGCTGAGCAGAAGCACGGGACGAGCGACCCGCTGGAGATGGAGCGACTCGGCGACGCCCTCCCCGACGAGCAGGTCGCCTCGCGCTGGATCGTCACCGACGACCCGGAGGAGGTCGTCGCAGCTGTGCAGCCCTACGTCGACTGGGGCTTCAACCACCTCGTCTTCCACGGTCCCGGCCAGAACCAGGCGCGGTTCCTGAGCACCTTCGCCGACCGGGTCCTGCCCGGGCTGCGCTCCCTCGGCTGAGCCTCGTCAGCGGCCTGACCCGGTCGGCGGCGCTGCCCATTCCGCTGCACCCCCACCGAATCTAGGCTGGGGTGCAGCACCGCACGACCACGGACGAGGGTGAGTGAAGATGACCGAGATGGAGCCCCGCACGCGCTGGTCGGAGGTCTCGGGCGGCCCCGGCGCCGCGACGGCATACCAGCAGCGTTTCGACGA
This sequence comes from Pedococcus bigeumensis, assembly GCF_006438965.1. Classification (GTDB taxonomy): domain Bacteria; phylum Actinomycetota; class Actinomycetes; order Actinomycetales; family Dermatophilaceae; genus Pedococcus; species Pedococcus bigeumensis_A. The sequence goes on along the minus strand of NZ_RCZM01000001.1, from coordinate 915,032 downwards.
CCTCGCAGCGAAGGGGATGGACATCCACGGTGAGGCTGCCTTCGTGGCTTCGCTGCTGGCTCCTCCCGCCCGCGTCCTGGATGCGGGCTGCGGCACCGGCCGGGTCGCGACCCAGCTCACCGCGCTGGGCTACCACTGCGTGGGCGTCGACGCGGACGCCGCGATGATCGAGGTCGCCGAGCAGCGCGACCCGGCCACGACCTGGGTGCGCCAGGACCTGAGCCGACTGCAGCTGCGGTCGCAGGCGTTCGAGCTGGCCGTGCTCGCGGGCAACGTCATCCCGCTCCTGGCGCCTGGCACCCTGCTCGCCGCTGTCCAGCGGCTGGCCGCCCACCTGCAGCCCGGCGGACTGCTCGTCGCGGGCTTCGGGCTGGATGCGTCGCACCTCCCGCAGGGCTGCCCCGTGACGCCGCTGCAGGACTATGACCGGGCGTGCACGGTGGCGGGCCTGACCCCGGCGCATCGCTTCGGCACGTGGGGCCGCGAGACGTGGCGTCCCGAGTCCGGCTACGCCGTCTCGGTCCACCTTCTGACCAGCTGAGCGGGACACCCCTGGACAGCCCGGCCGCCTGGGCACAGGCCCAGCTCGAGGTCGCTCAGTCCTCGGACTTGCCTTCATCCCACGCCTTGTCGTCGGCGTCCCACTTCTCGGTGCGCTCACGAGCGGTCTGCAGCGCGTTGGACGCCTCCTCCTGCGAGTCGTACGGCCCCATCAGGTCGTCCGACTGGCTCTTGTTGTCATCGCTCTCGACCTGACCGCTGCTGACGTTGTACCAGTAAGCCATGTGGGTGCCCTCCAACTCGACGGATCTGCGTACGTCCCTAGACTCCACCGTATGCCGTTGACCTACGCAAGCGTGGCGCCGGGCGTGGTCTCTCCACGCCGACCGGTGCCCGCCTCGATCGTGCGGCCCGAGTACGTCGACCGCCCCGCGCCGGCACGCGACAGCGGGTCGGAGGTCAAGGACGCCGAGACCGTCGAGCGGATGCGCGTCGCCGGGCGGATCGCCGCCCAGGCGATGGCCGCAGCCGCCGCCGTCATCGCTCCCGGCGTCACCACGGACGAGGTGGACCGCGTCGGGCACGAGTTCCTGATGGACCACGGCGCCTATCCTTCGACGTTGGGGTACAAGGGATTTCCCAAGTCGCTGTGCACTTCGGTCAACGAGGTGGTCTGCCACGGGATCCCCGACGACCGCCCCCTCGAGGACGGCGACATCGTCAACATCGACATCACCGCCTACATCGGCGGTGTGCACGGCGACACCGACGCGACCTACCTGTGCGGGGACGTCGACGAGGAGTCACGCCTGCTCGTCGAACGCACCCACGAGGCCATGATGCGGGGCATCAAGGCGGCCATCCCGGGTCGCGAGATCAACGTCATCGGTCGGGTGATCCAGAGCTACGCCCGACGGTTCGGCTACGGCGTCGTCCGCGACTTCACCGGTCACGGCATCGGGCGCACGTTCCACAGTGGGCTGGTCATCCCGCACTACGACGCGGCGCCGTCCTACAGCACCCTGATCGAGCCGGGCATGACGTTCACGATCGAGCCGATGCTCAACCTGGGCACTCCCGAGTGGGAGATGTGGGACGACAAGTGGACCGTCGTCACTGCGGACCGTCGACGGTCCGCGCAGTTCGAGCACACCATCCTCATCACCGAGACCGGCAACGAGATCCTCACGCTGGCCTGATGGTGGGCAACCCATGGCAGGGCAACCGCAAGGAGGCGGACCGATGGCGAAGGAAGCCAAGCAGGCCAAGCACGGACTCCCGTTGGGGATCGACGTGGGCGGCAGCGGCATCAAGGGTGCGCCCGTCGACCTGGCCAAGGGTTCGTTCGCGGCCAAGCGGATGCGCATCGACACCCCCGCGACCTCGACCCCCGAGGCGGTGGCCCAGATCATCGACCAGATCGTCGACCACTTCGACGACGTCCGCGGCGACTCCCCCATCGGCGTCACGATCCCCGGTGTGGTGACCCACGGCGTGGTCCGCTCCGCCGCCAACATCGACAAGTCCTGGCTCGACTTCGACGCCGAGCCGATGCTCGAGAAGGTGCTCGGCCACGACATCGTGCTCGTCAACGACGCGGATGCCGCCGGCGTGGCTGAGCTCCACTACGGAGCCGCCAAGGGCCAGAAGGGCTTGGTCGTGATGACCACCCTCGGCACCGGCATCGGCTCGGCCCTGATCTATGACGGCGTCCTGATCCCGAACTCCGAGCTGGGGCACCTCGAGATCGACGGGTTCGATGCCGAGACCCGCGCCGCCTCGTCGATCAAGGACAAGGAAGACCTCAGCTACCCCGAGTGGGCCACGCGGCTGCAGCGGTACTACAGCCACCTCGAGGCATTGCTGTGGCCGGACCTCATCGTCGTCGGCGGCGGGGTGTCCAAGGACGCGGAGCAGTTCCTGCCCCTACTCAAGCTCAAGACCCCGATCGTCGCCGCGAAGCTCGAGAACAAGGCGGGCATCATCGGCGCCGCCCACCTGGCCGCCCACAAGTAGCAGCGGAGCCGGGTAGCGCTCCCGGGTTTCAGCGCATCGACACGAGGTCCTGCAGCAGGATCGCCTGACGGCGCCGGAACAGGTCCGCGCCCATCCGGGTCCCGATGACGAGCGCCACCACGCCGAGGGCGGGTCCGACCACCAGGGCGGTCCAGGCCGCCCACTCCCAGCCGAGGTACGCGAGCACGCCCAGCACCAGCGCCGGGATGGACAGGGTGAACACGGCAGCACCGCAGACGGCCTGGACGCCGAGGGTGACCCCGGCCGACCCCGGACGGCTCGTGAACGGGTTCTCCCCTGGTGCCGGCACCGCGTACTGCTTGACGGCGCTGGTCACGCAGGCGACCGCAAAACCGTTGAGCGCCAAAGCACATCCGACACCGAAGGTGGCTGGGAGCAGACGCCAGGGAGCGCCGAACACAGGTCCCAGGACGGCATACAGGGGAACGCACACGAGGGCCATCAGGCCCGAGGGGAAGAGCCGACCGAGGCGGTCGCTGACCCCGTCGACCCCGGATGCTACGTGCATCCAGAAGGCGGTGGAGTCGTAGCCGACGTCGTTGTGCTGGCCCCAGCCGATCAGGTAGGCCGAGGCGAGCGGCATGGCCAGCAGGGCCAGCTCGGAGTCTGACCCGACGCCGGGGATGAGCAGGCCCGCCGGCAGCAGGATGGTCATGACGGCCGGGACGTTGAAGCGCGGGTCGCGGATCCAGTAGGTCCCGGCGCGCGCAGCGATGGCGCCCATCGGAGTACCGGGCATCCGCGCGAACAGCCCCAGCCCTCCCCCCACTGTGCCGCCGCCAGCGGACGCCGAGCGTGGGTTGCGCAGGACCGCGACGAGCAGTCGCTCCCAGACCATGAGCAGAGCGAGGCAGAGGGCCGCTGCGAGGGCGAGTCGCAGCAGCCCACCGCCCCAGTCGCCGAGGGCGAGGTCGCCCGCGGGAGCCCAGGCCCAGCCAAGAGGGGTCCAGGCGAGCACCTCTGCTAGCCGGTCCACCGTCGCCCGGTTGAGGCCGCCGCCGGTGAGCCCGGCCAGCACCGGGCCCAGGCTCACGAACAGGAGCAGGCCGCCGATCCCCGCCACGTCGCGGCCGCGACGGGTGGCGAGCACCGCCGACGCGGCAGCCGTGCCGATCCGGCTGAGCAGGACGCAGGTGAGCAGCCCCAGCAGCCCGCCGACGAGCGCAGCCAGGGTGGACGGCACCGACCGGGATCCCGCCACCACGCTGCCGAGCACCAGCAGGGTCGTGGCGACGCCGGGCAGCCCGACCAGCGCGGTGAGCACCAGCCCGACAGCGAGGGTGCGCTCGCGCACGGCGAAGGTGGCGAACCGGGTGGGGTCGAGAGTGGGGTCGACACCGAACAGCAGGATCGGCAGGAGGGCCCACGCGGCCACCAGACCGGCTCCGGCGATGACCACGGCCGAGCGGGCGAGGTGGAGATCGCCCTGGGCGCGTAGCGAGATCAACGCTGCCAGCCCGACCAGCACGAAGCCGCCGCCGTAGAGCACGCCGACCACCATGCCCACGATGGCGGCGACACTGCGCCGCAACCCGTTGCGCAGCAGGTGGAGCTTCAGTCGGAGGAGGTGCGCAACCACGCCAGACCCTCCACGTCGGTGCTGCCGCCGACGAGGCCGAGGAACCGGTCCTCGAGGCTCACGCCCGCACGGACGTCGTCAAGGGTCCCGGCTGACAGCACCACGCCCGCGGCGATGATCGCCACGTCGGTGCAGATCCGCTCGACCAGGTCCATGACATGGCTCGACAGCACCACCGTGCCGCCGTTGGCCGCGAAGTCCTCGAGGATCCGTCGGATCGTGCGGGCCGACACCGGGTCGACGGCCTCGAACGGCTCGTCCAGGACGAGCAGCCGCGGAGCATGGACCAGCGCGCAGGCCAGGGTGATCTTCTTGGTCATGCCCGCGGAGTAGTCGATGACGAGCTTCTCGGCGGCATCGGTCAGGCCCAGCGCGGCGAGCAGCTCTCCGGTGCGCTCGGCCACCATCGCCCGGTCCATCCCGCGCAACAGACCGGCATACGTCACCAGCTGTTGTCCGGTGAGCCGGTCGAACAGACGCAGCCCGTCCGGGAGGATGCCGATCTGCGACTTGGCGCCCACGGGGTCCGCCCACACGTCGGTGCCGAGGACCTGCGCCGTCCCCGCATCGGGGCGCAGCAACCCGGTGGCCATCGACAGGGTGGTGGTCTTGCCGGCGCCGTTGGGACCGACCAGGCCGTAGAACGACCCTCGCGGCACGTCGAGGTCGAGGTTGTCGACGGCGGTCGTCTCGCCGAAGCGCTTGGTGAGGCCGCGCAGGCGCAGGGCGACCTGGGGCGCGGCGGGCGGCACGACCTGGGGCGCGACGGATGGCGCGGTCTCGGACTCCTGCATGGCCCCGACGCTAGCGTTAGCGCTGCCTCGCGATGAGCATGACCTTCTTGGGCACGTTCGTGTCGACCGCGAACCGGCGCGGCTTGTCGGCGTCCCGCTCGGCGTAGCCCATCTTCTCCAGGCGCATCAGCACCACCGGACACGTCGCGCAGCGCGGCTTGTCCTTGCAGCACTTCTTCTTCGCCTTGGCGAGCTTGGCTCCCTTGGCTGCCTTGGGGTTCTTGGCCACCCGCCGAGAGTAGGTGAGCCTTACCTAAGTCTCCAAATCAGGCTCGATGGTCGGGCCGGTCCACGCCAGGACGGGGTATGCCGGGCCTGCACCGACCGCTCGCACCTCGCGTCAGCGACCGCGGTCGAACTCCTGTGGCTCTCCCCCAGCAAGGTCGTGGATGCGGGTGTCCTTCGACCCGAGGGTGCCGGCCTGGCTGAGGTAGAGGGTCCGCCCGAGCTCGCTGAGCAGGGCGTCGTGGATCGGGATCGCGTGCGGGGCCGCGAGCCGGCGCAGGAAGCCGGTCATCTCCCGGCTGCGCGCCCAGGGGGCGTTGAGGGGGAAGGCAAGCACGTCCACCCCGTCCGGCTCGGCGTCCACGGCATCGCCCGGGTGGAAGAAGGTCGGCTCGCCGTCGGCGCTGATCCGCATCCCGGTGTTGTGGATCCTCGGGATGTCCTCGTGGATGAGGGCGTGCAGCTCCCCCACCCCGGTCACAGTCGCGGACCTGACGGTTGCAGAGTCGCCGGGTCCGAAGGCGGTAACATCGAAACCCTTGTCCTGCAACAGCTTCGACGTATCGGGGTCGGCAAAGACCTGCGCGTTCGGGTTGGCCTCGAGGAGCCCGGAGAACCGCTCCTGGTCGAGGTGGTCCGGGTGCTGGTGGGTCACCAGGACCGCGTCGAGGTCCCGCTGTCCGTGGGCGCCGGGCGACCAGACACCGGGATCCAGCAGGATCCGGGCGTCGGCGACTTCGACGAGCAGGCTGGCGTGGCCGAGGTGGGTGATCCGCATGGCCCCACCGTAAGCCGAGGTGGGGTGGATGAGTCGGTCGATACGCCGGGTTCTGTCACCGCTGGTCGTTACCGGCCAGCAGGAGACGGTCATCCATCTACGACAGCCGTTGCCGACTGCCTCCAGCGCCCTACCCGTGCACTCGGGCGGGCCGCCCTCGAACGCGCACTGTCTGAGCTTGCTCCAGGTGGGGTTTACCTAGCCGAACCAGTCACCTGGCCCGCTGGTGGTCTCTTACACCACCGTTTCACCCTTACCGCGGTGCCTGTCCGGCCGGAGCCGGGTGGTCCACCGTGGCGGTCTGTTCTCTGTGGCACTGTCCCGCGGGTCACCCCGGGTGGCCGTTAGCCACCACCTTGCCCTTCGGAGCCCGGACGTTCCTCGGCGGTGATTGCTCACCGACGCGACCGCCTGACCGACTCATCCGCCGCCAAGGATAGGGCAGGTATGCCGCGTGGCCCGCCACGCGGCATACCTCACCGTCGTCCCGCCCTGTTGGAAGCGAAACTTCCGGATTCCCGGAAGTTCTCGCACGCACTCCCGTCGCCGGATCCGTTACGAGACCCGTCGGAGTACCGCGACGGACAGCGCAGCCTTGACCTGCGCTAGAAAAGCATCGGTTTCGAGGCGCAGTCCGACCAGGTCGATGGCCAAGGTGATCTCGCCGCCGATCTGCAGGTCGTTGCGGCGCAGGTTGTCCGCCGTGACTGCCAGCCCCTGCCGGTGCTGTGCTCCGTCGATCTCGGCGACGACCCCATGCTCCTCCCAGGCCACATCGAGGTAGATCCGTCCCCGCGGGCCTTGACGCACGACCTGACGGGTCGGCCCGGGGATCCCTCGAAGGCGACACAGGCGGGCGAAGTCGAGCTCACCCAACGCCTGCGCTCCCTCGGCGACGTCGCGCACCAGGGTCCTGATGAAGGCCCGGCGGGTTCGGCCGTGCCGGCGCATCTCGGCCTCCAGCAGTGCGTGCCCCGTGAGCAACCGCTGCTGCGCGGCCATGCACACGACCAGTGCCGCTTGCCTGTCGGACACCGCCCAGTGGGCCCCACGGATCGCGGCGACGGCAGGTCTGGTGCGAGGAATCCCCGCGGCCAGGACGTCACCCTCGTCACGCGCACAGACAACATGGACCCGCACGCCGGGCACATGGGGTGGTCTGTGGGTTGCCGGGACGGAGACGTGGATGACGTCCGTGTCGAAGCCGGTCAGTCCGGCGGCCTGGAGCGCCGAGACACCGTCGAGTGCGGCACCTGCTCCCACCTCCCAGACGGCGCGCCACCGCTGGGCAACAGTCGACAGCTCACCCGTGTGCAGGGCGATCGTGTGCCGGCCCTGGGCACGCCACCGACCGGCCGCGACCTCTCGGGCAGTGGCCTGGTGGGTGATACCCAGCTCGAGGAGGGCGCTGCGAGTCAGCACCCCGTCATGGCCCTGCGCGGACTGCGCGGCTGCGAAGCGGAGCTGGCTGCGTGGTGTCGGACTCATCCGAGCATCGTTCGGCTAGCAGGAATTCGCGGCCAGCGACGCGGGAACAGCCTGTGGAAGGGCTGACCGGCGCCGCGGCAGTGGTGGACAGCCCCGCCGGTTCGGTGCCGTTACTTCCGGATATCCGGAAGTTTCACTTCCAACAGGGCGCAGGCGCGGTCGGAGAGCGAATCGAGCTAGTGGACGATCTCGAAGCGAACGGTGCCGGTCGAGATGGTGGCCTCGGTGAGCTTGACCTTGACCTCGGTCCCGAGCTGGTTCTGGCCTTCGGCGTTCGCGAGCACGGCAGGGTCCTGGATCTGGACGACCGCATCGCCCTTCTCGCGCTTGTCGACCACCATCGCGTCGAACACCTCGCCCACCCGGTCCTCGAGCGCAGCGGCCTCGACGGCGTCGGCACAGCCTCGCTCGACGCCGTTGGCCACCTTGTCGGACGCTGACATGACCTCGGGCAGCGACGGCAGGGCCTCTCGAGCCCACCCCGGCACCTCCCCGCCGGAGCTGACCGCCTCGCAGATGGCCAGCCCGAACCGGTCCACCAACCGCCGCAGGGGCGCCGTGACGTGGGCATAGGGAGCGGCCACCGCCGCGTGCTCGGCGTGGTCGGGCGCCTCGCCGTCGAACGGGGTGTAGCCGGCACCGCGGAACAGCGACGTCGCCTCGTGGATCAGGGCCAGGTGCTTGGGGTTGGTGCGGTCCAGCGTCCTCAGGAACTCGCCGTAGGGCGTCCCCTCCTGCCACTCGATCCCGAGCGCCCGGCTCGCGTGGCGGAACCGGCCGATCGCGTTCTGGTCCGGGGCGGGCATCGAGCGCAGGATCCCGACCTTGGCCTTGATCATCATCTCGGCGGCGGCCATGCCGGTCAGGAGCGAGATCTGGGCGTTCCAGTCCTCGACGTCCAGCGGTGGCCGGAAGTAGAGCCGGTAGTGCCCCTGGTCGTCCTCGTTGACCTCCTGCTCGGGCATCGGCAGGCTCGCTCCCCCGCGGCGGCGCTCGAGCTCGATCCGCTTCTGCCCGACCTCCTTGAGCAGCAGCAGCCGCTCGTCGGCCGAGCCGTCGTCGATGGCCTTCTGCACCCCCTCGTAGTCGAGCCGGTCGGTGCTCTTGACCATGGCCCGGTAGACCTCGGCGTCGGTGCCATCACCATCGGCCTTGAGCCGCAGGTCCCACACGAACGCCGGTCGCGTCTCGCCCGCCAGCAGACTGGCGGCACCTTCGCTCAAGACGGTGGGGTGCAACGGAGTTCGCTTGTCCGGCGCATAGACGGTCTGCCCACGCCTACGCGTCTCGGCGTCGACGGCGCCGCCGGGCTTCACGAAGGCCGGCACGTCGGCGATGGCATAGCGGACGCGGTAGCCGTCACCGTCACGCTCGATGTGCAAGGCCTGGTCGAGGTCCATCGAGCCGGGCGGGTCGATGGTGAGGAACGGCACCGACGTCTCGTCGCGGTCCGGCAGGCCGGGCGAGGCCGCCGCGGCCGCCGCCTCCGCCTCGACATCAGGTGGGAACGCCTCCGGCACCTTCAGCTCGGCGCGGATCGCGTCGAACCTGGCGGCCAGCTGGGCGGACTGCGCGACGGCTGTCTCGGTGCTCGGCTGCTGGACGTGGATGCTGCGGGTAGGCATAGAGCCAACCTACCCAGACGGACCGCCGGGACGGGTCGTCATCGGACACGACGACGGCCCGCAGATGCCGCCACCTAGGCTGTGCTCGTGCTGATCCTGCTACCCCCGTCGGAGTCCAAGACGGGCCGCGCCCGTGGGCGGTCGGTGGTCCACGAGCACCTCTCCTTCCCCGAGCTCAGCGCGACCCGGCAGTCCGTCGCCGAAACGGTCGCCAAGGTCAGCGCTCACCCCGATGCGGCCGCGACGCTCGGGGTCAGCCCCAACCTCACCGCCGAGATCGCCCGCAACCTCGTGCTGCACACCGCGCCGGCGATGCCCGCCTCGCGCGTCTACTCGGGGGTCCTCTACGACGCTCTCGACTACGCCACCCTCGACAGCGCGGCCAAGCGTCGCGCGAACCGCTGGCTCGTCGTCGTCTCCGCCCTCTACGGTGCCGTGCGCCCCACGGATGCGATCGCGCCGTACCGGCTCTCCATGGCGGTCAACCTCCCCGGCGTCGGCCCGCTCGCCAGCGCGTGGAAGCCCGAGCTGCGCCGCGTCCTGCCTGTCCTCGCCGGCCGTGGCGTCGTGGTCGACTGCCGCTCCAGCACGTATGCCGCGGCGTGGACGCCTGAGGGCGACCTCGCCGACCGCTGGGTGCAGGTCCGCGTGCCCGGGGCCACCCACATGGCCAAGCACACCCGCGGCCTGGTCGCCCGGGAGCTGTGCCGCGTCGGTCGGGACGTCCGTCGGGTGCCCCAGCTCGCCGAGGTGCTCGCCGATGCCTTCGTGGTGACGGTCGAGGAGCCCACCAAGGCAGGCCGCCCCTGGGTCATCGACGTCACGGCACGGTCGTGACGGCGGCGCTGCAGCGGTGAACGTCGCCGAGCTCGGCGATGTGCTGACCCGGGTCCTTCCCGTCCTGGTCTTCTTCGTAGCGATCACTGTCGTGGCCGAGATCGCCGACGCCGCAGGGGTTTTCGATGTCGCAGGGCACTGGGCGTCTCGCGCCGGTCGGCACCGGACACCGCTGCTGTGGCTGTTGTTCGTCCTCGTCGCGGTCGCCTGCACCATCGTGCTCAGCCTGGACACGACTGCCGTCCTGCTGACCCCGGTCGGCCTGGCCATCGCCGTCCAGCTCGACATCTCCCCCGTCCCCTTCGCCCTGACGACACTGTGGATCGCGAACACGGCGAGCATGTTGCTCCCCGTCTCCAACCTCACGAACCTGCTTGCCCTGCACCACTTCGAGGTGCTCGGGGTCGGGCACGCCGGGTACGTACGACTGGCCGCCCTGCCTGCTGTCGCTGCGGTCGTCGGCACAGTGCTGGTGCTCTACGTCCTGAACCGGCGCAACCTGCACGGCCGCTACCTGCCTGATGCCCCACCGGATCCGCACGACCTGGTGCTGCTGCGGGTGGCGGCGGCGGTCTGCATCGCAGTCGGTCCGCTCTTCGCGCTCGGGCTGTCCCCGGCCTGGGTGTCATCGGTTGCGGCCGTCGTGCTCGTCGCCGCGGCCTGGGCCCGCAACCGCGACCTGGTCCGTCACCTCAAGGTCCCGTGGCAGATGGCCCTGGCTGTCGCTGCCCTGTTCGTGGTCATCGACGCCGCCCTCCAGCTGGGGCTCCAGCCCGCGTTGGCCTCCCTCGCGGGCGACGGCACCTCCCCCAGTGACCTCGCCCGGGTCGCCGGTGTCGGCGCGCTGGCCGCGAACGGGGTCAACAACCTGCCCGCCTACATCGCCCTCGAGTCGGTCACGTCCGATGCCCCGGCCCGGTTGATGGCGCTGCTCATCGGTGTCAACGTCGCGCCACTGGTCACCCCGTGGGCGTCGCTCGCGACGCTCCTGTGGGCGCAGCGCTGCCGGGCGCGCGGCATACACATCCCGGTGAGGTCCCTTGCGGCCCAGGGCCTCCTGTGCGCCGTCGTCTCCGCCGGACTGGCGCTGGCCGCCCTCGTCGTCACCACGTGACCCCGAGACTGTCGGGGTCCCTGTGCGGGTGGGCCAGGTCCGGTAGAACTGGGTCATGAGACCGCACGTGGGGCGCGACGTCGGTCGCTACCTGCGTGACCTGGCCGTGCGGCTCGACGAGCTGGCGCCGGCCGTCATCGCGGGCACTCCGGATGCCGCCCACCAGATGCGCACCACGACTCGGCGGGCGTCCGCGTGCCTGGCGATGTTCGGACCTGTGCTGCTCCTCAGCGACGACGCCGGTCTCCGCACCGAGCTGGCCTGGCTCACGGCCGAGCTCGGAGCCTTCCGGGACGCCGAGGTCCTCGCGACGAGGCTGCCCGGAGGACATGAGGTGCCGATCCGGGTCGGGGAGGCCTTGACCGAGACGTTGGCCAAGGCGACGACCGACCTGAGGGCGGCCCTGGAGTCAGCGCGGTTCGCCGCACTGCCCCTGGCCCTGGCCGAGGTCGGCGCGACGGCGAAGCCACGTCCACGACGCAGCGACCTTCGCCGAGCGGTCCGGCGAGGCTGGCAGCGAACGGTCCGGCGGCACGCGGCCTACCTGGCGGCCGTCGACGAGCACCTCCGGGACGAGGCGCTGCACGAGGTTCGCAAGTCGTTGCGCAGGCTGCGCTACGCGTGTGACGCGCTGGGGACGTCGTGTGGGAGCCGGCTCGCGGCGGGCGCAGCGGAGGCCAGGGCGGTTCAGGAGGTCCTCGGGGAACACCACGACGCGGTGGTCAGCCTCAGCCTGCTGCGCGGGCTTGCGCTCACCGAACGCGACCCTGCTCGGCTCGCGGCCTACGCCCTGCTGTTCGACGTGGAGACCACGGCCCGGGACCGAGCCCTGGCGAGGTTCGAGACCGCCTGGCCGCAGCTCGAGCCGCACTTCGGACCCCGTTAGCCGCATCGGCGGAATCAGCCTAGGACGAGCCGAGACCTCGCTGCAGGTCCTCGATGACGTCCTGGACGTCCTCGAGCCCGACGGAGATGCGCACGGTGCCATCGGCGATCCCGACGGCCGCCCGCGCCTCGGGCGTGAGCCGCCGGTGCGTCGTCGTGGCCGGGTGGGTGACCATCGACTTCGCGTCGCCCAGGTTGTTGCTGATGTCGACGACCTGCAGGGCGTTGAGGAGTGCGAAGGCCTCGGCCTTGCCGCCGTCGAGCTCGAACGTCACCACGGTCCCGCCGCCCAGCATCTGCCGCTTGGCCAGCTCGGCCTGCGGGAAGGACGGGAGCCAGGGATAGAGAACCTTCGTCACCTTGGGGTGGGCCTCGAGGGCCTCCGCGACGGCGAGCGCGTTGGCTGCCTGCTTCTCGACTCGCAGCGACAGGGTCTCCAGCCCCTTGACGAGCACCCAGGCGTTGAACGGCGACATCGACGGTCCGGTGTGGCGCATCAGGTTCTTGACGGGCCCGTTGACGAACTCGGCGGTCCCGAGGACGGCGCCGCCAAGGGTGCGGCCCTGGCCGTCGATGTGCTTCGTGGCGGAGTACACGACGATGTCGGCGCCGTGCTCCAGCGGCTTGGAGAACACCGGTGTCCCGAAGACGTTGTCGACGACGACCTGGGCGCCCGCGGAGTGGGCCAGGTCCGAGACGGCCCGCATGTCGACGAGCTCCTGCATCGGGTTGCTCGGGGTCTCGAAGAAGACGGCCTGGGTCGGGACGGACAGGGCCTCGCGCCACTGGTCGAGGTCCGGTCCGTCGACGAAGACGGTCTCGACGCCCCACCGGGGCAGGATCTCGTCGAGGATCACGAAGCACGACCCGAACAGCCCGCGGGACGACACCACCCGGTCACCCTGGCCCAGCAGCGCGGCCAGTGCGACGAAGACAGCCGACATCCCGGACGCGGTGGCGAAGCAGGCCTCCGCTCCCTCCAGCTCCTTGAGCCGCTGCTCGAACATCGTGACGGTGGGGTTGCCGTAGCGCGAGTAGATGAAGTGGTCGACCTCGTCCTTGAACGCCGCCTCGGCCTGCTCGGCGCTCTCGTAGACGAACCCCGACGTGAGGTAGAGCGCCTCCGCCGTCTCATCAAAGTTGCTCCGCGCCAGGCCACCGCGCACGGCGATGGTGTCGGGCCGGAAACCCTTCTGTGGCAACGATTCCGGCGTCGATTCGCTCATCGCTGCCGCCACGGCAGTCCGGCGTTCTTCCAACCCGAGACGGCCCGGTGGCCGTGCTCGTCGGTCGGGCCCTCGAAGCCCTCGAGCACGTTGTAGGACGGCTCGAGGCCGGCCCGAGTGGCTGCGTCGGCCGCCGCGACCGAGCGCACCCCGGACCGGCACAGGAAGTAGATCGGCGCGCCATCCGGAAGGCCGGCGTCCCGCAGCTGCTCGACGAAGTCGCCGTTGACGGCGCCGTCGGAGAACCGCTGCCACTCGACGCAGACCACCCGCTTGCCGAGCGCGCTCAGGTCGGGCAGCCCGACGTAGTTCCACTCGGCGGTGGTCCGCACGTCCACGAGGACGGCGTCCTCCTCGGCGGCCAGCGCGGCATACGCATCCTGCGGTGCGACGTCTCCGGCGTAAGTCATGGCGCCAGCGTAGAACTCAGGCCACATGGCGAGACGTCCGGCCCACTTCGTGGACGATCACGCCGGCGGCGAGGAATCAGCTGCGGTTGGTGAAGGCGACCGACACGTTGCCGTCCGGCCAGACCTCGAGCGCCGTCAGCGAGCCGGGCGCGGCGGCGAGGCGCCACACCTTGTCGTGCGGGATGCCCAGCACGTGGGTCAGCACGCACATGATCGGCTTGCGGTGGCAGACCACCACCGTGGTGCCGCCCGCGGCGACGACCCGGTCGAACGCGGCAACGACGCGTGCGGCCAGCTGGTCGTGCGACTCCCCGCCAGGCCGGGTGTATGCCGGGTCCGCACGCATCGCGGTCAGCTCGCCCGGGTGGTCGCGGACCAGGTCGGGGATGCTGGCGCCGTCCCAGTCACCGAAGTCCTGCTCGTCCCAGTCCGCGTCGACGACTGGCGTGACCGCGATCGGCTCCGCCACCGCGGCCCCGGTCTGACGCGCGCGAGCCAGGGAGGACGTGACCACGCGTGCTGGCGAGCCACCCAGCAGGTGGGCCACGGCCCGTCCGGCTGCGGCGGCCTGGGCCTGGCCCGCGGTGTTGAGCGACGGGTCCGACCCACCCCGACCGTCGAGGCGTGAGGCCACGGTGAAGTCGGTGACCCCGTGGCGGACCAGCACGATCCGCGTCGGGGTGCCCTGCCACGGCCCGGTGGCAGCGGGACCGGGGTCGGGGTCGATCAGCTCGTCGACCACCTCGGCGACGGACTCCGCGGCGCCGTCGGCGTCCCTGTCCGTGCCGCCGTCGCTGTCGCCGTCGCTGTCGCCGTCGCTGTCGCCGTCGCCGTCGCTGTCGCCGTCGCCGTCGCCGTCGCCGTCGCCCAGCATGCGGTCGATGGTCCGGCCGTCCATGCCGTCGTTGGACAGGGCATCCGCGTCCTTGTTCTGCTCGCGCGGGATCCAGGTGAAGGACACCGACCCACCGGCCGCGCTGATCTGGGCGGCGACGTCACGGGCCTCGAGGGCGAGCTGCCGCATGTCGGGGTGCTTGATCTTCCAGCGCCCGGCCATCTGCTCGACCACGAGCTTGGAGTCCATCCGTGCCTCGACGTCGGCGCCGGCGTCGATGCGCAGGACCGCCTTCAGCCCGGCGATGAGACCGGAGTACTCGGCGACGTTGTTGGACTCCTTGCCCAGTGGGGCGGCACCCTCCCACAGGACCCGACCGCTGATGGCGTCGCGCACGAGGGCGCCGTAGCCGGCCACGCCGGGGTTGCCTCGGGAGCCGCCGTCAGCCTCGATGACCAGGGCGCGTCGGGTCGAAGGCACGGGTCAGAGGCCGGACTCGGCGGTGCGCACGAGGATGCGACGGCACTCCTCGCACCGCAGGACCTCGTTGTCGGGCGCGGCCTTGATCCGGTTCATCTCGACGTTGTTGAGCTCGAGCTGGCAGCCGCCGCAGCGACGCTGCCGCAGTGGTGCCGCAGCGAGACCACCACTCTGCACGCGGATCTTCTCGTAGAGACCGACGAGCTCATCCCCCACCCCCGCCACGATGTCGGCACGCGGGGCAGCGATCTTGGTCGCCTCGAAGTCGAGGTCGGCCAACGCGGCATCCCGGGCCTCGACGGCCGCGGTGACCTGCGCCGCCAGCGTCGTGTGCTCGGCGTTGAGCTGGGACACGGCCGACTCGGCGTCCTCGGCGCGTTCCATCACCTCGATCTCGACGTCCTCGAGCTCGGACTGCCGACGGACCAGGGAGGCCAGCTCGTGCTGGATCGCCTGCAGGTCCTTGGCCGACCCGGTGCCGGCGTCGAGCCGGGACTGGTCACGTGCCGCGCGGTCTCGGACGAGCTGGACGTCGGCCTCGGCCTTGGCGACCTCGCGCTGGATGTCGCCGAGCTCGGTGCGAGCCCGCACGAGCAGGGAGTCCAGGCCGGCAGCCTTGGTCTCGAGGTCGGCCAGCACGGCGTGCTCCGGCAGGTTCTTGCGCGCATGCGTGATCTGGTCGAGACGGGTGTCTATCGCCTGCAGGTCGAGCAGTCTCCACTGACGGGACGGGTCGGCTTTCAGGACGTACCTCCAGGGCCAGCGGGCGGTTCGGCTCCGACCACGAAGTCCCACGGGTCGGTGCGCAGTGTTGAGATGTGGGTCTCCACCTTAGGGGCCCCCTCCCCGCCGTCCGCAACCGCCGTCCGGACGCGCTCGGCGGCACCCGCGAGCCACAACGACTCGGTGGCCCAGTGGCCGGCGTCGACGAGGTAGGGCGGACCGCCCCGGGCCTGCTCGCGAGCCTCGAGGACCGGGTGGTGCCGCAGGTCGGCGGTGACGTAGACGTCGGCGCCGCTGGCGCGCACGTGGTCGAACATGTCGTCGCCCGCGCCGCCCATCACGGCCACGCGCTGGACTCGCGCATCGGCCGGGCCGGCCACCCGCAGCCCGCCCGGGGAGGGCGGCAGGGCGGCATACAGCGACGCGGTGAACTCGGCCAGCGTCATGGGCTCGGTGAGCTGCCCCACCCGGCCCAGTGGCTGCCCCTCGACGACGGCGAGCGGCTCGACGTCCGTGAGGCCGCAGGCCTCGGCGAGGGCGTCGTTGACACCCGGCGAGGCCACGTCGGCGTTGGTGTGGGCGACGTAGAGCGCGATGTCGTTCACCACCAGCGAGGTGATGGTGGCGCCCTTGGCGCCCGAGGTGGCAACGCTGTGTATGCCGCGCAGCAGCAAGGGATGGTGCGTCACCACGAGGTCGGCCCCCAGGGCCCGCGCTTCCTCGATGACCGCCAGCGTGGGGTCGACAGCGAAGTGGATCCGGCGCACCGGCTGGGCGAGGTCGCCGGACACCAGCCCGACCTGGTCCCACGACTGCGCCGTCAACGGAGGGTAGAGGTCCTCGAGCACACGGACGACGTCGGCGAGGGTGGTGTGCATGTGGGCCCGGCCGGGCTCGAACCGACGACATCCACGGTGTAAACGTGGCGCTCTACCAACTGAGCTACAGGCCCCGCGTCGTCACGACCGGCGCGGGCGCCGCGATCTGACTGCGGGCGCCATTGTGTCAGGTCCCGCCACGGTTTCCTGCGAGGACGCTCAGGCGCGCAGGCCGGCCAGCGCCTCGTGGTAGCCGGTGAAGTCGCGGGCCGTGCCGATCTCGTTGACGAGCGACCAGCGGACCACGCCCTCGGTGTCGATGAGGAAGGTCCCGCGCAGCGCCGCACCGGCCTGCTCGTTGAACACGCCGTACTGCTGCGCCACCCCGCCGTGCGGCCAGTAGTCCGACAGCAGGGGGAAGAAGTAGCCCTCCTTGTCGGCCCAGGCCCGCTGGCTGAACATGTGGTCGCAGGAGACGGCCAGGACCTGCACGTCGTCGCCGACGAAACCACCGAGGTCGTCGCGGATCTCGCAGAGCTCTCCGGTGCAGATGCCCGAGAAGGCGAAGGGGTAGAACACCAGCACGACGTTCTTGGCGCCGCGGAACTGCGCCAGGGAGAAGTCCTGCCCGTTCTGGTCCTTGAGGGCGAAGTCCGGAGCCGTAGCCCCAACGGCGATGGGTGACGTCATGCTCGGCAGTCTGCCAGCGCCGTCAACGCCGCCCGGTCTTGGGGGCGACGAGCTTGGTGGCCGTCCAGTCCTCGCAGGCGTTCACCGTGCCCGAGGTGTGCAGACCTGCGGTGGTCGCGGCTTCCTCGATGTCGCTCGCCTCGACGTGTCCGGGGCGACCCGACTTCAGGGTGAGGACGACGACCGAGCCGCCCTCGCCGAGGTTGGTGAGCGCATCGACGACGGCATCGACGAGGTCTCCGTCGTCCTGCCGCCACCAGATGAGCGAGACGTCAGCGACGTCCTGGTACTCCTCATCCTCGAGCTCTGTGCCGGTGTGGTCCTCGACGGCGAAGCGGAACTCGTCGTCGACATCGGAGTCGTAGCCGAACTCCTGGATCACCTGTCCTGCGGTGAGGCCAAGTCGGCCCACCGTTGCTTGCAGCGCAGACTGCGCTGGCGTGGTCACACCCTTCTCCATCCCTCGAGGCGGTCAGTTGCGGGGTAAGTCCATCGGGTTGGGCCGGGATTTTCAACCGAGTCCGCGGAATAGGCACACATTCCCACCGCGTGGACGGGGTTAGGGTCGGGCACATGGCCGACGAGCGTCCCCCCAGCCGCCCCTCAGGAGCGGCCCCCGAAGCCCTGAGCAGCATCGATCCGACGGGAGCCGTCGACGCGCATGCCCCCAAGCAGTGGGCCGCCGGGCTGCCCGCGGTCGTCAACTCGTTCCGCCACGGGGTCGACCAGATGGGGCTGCCCCGGACGGCTCGGGTGTTCGGCCGTCTCAACCAGACGCAGGGCTTCGACTGCCCGTCCTGCGCGTGGCCCGATCCCGAGGCCGGCGACCGGCACGTCGCGGAGTTCTGTGAGTCAGGTGCCAAGGCGGTGGCGTGGGAGGCCACCAAGCGTCGGATCGACCGGGAGTTCTTCGCCCGCCACAGCATCGACGGGCTCGACGGCCAGAGCGAGTGGTGGCTGGGGCAGCAGGGTCGGCTCACCGAGCCGATGCACCGCGCACCCGGCGCCTCGCACTACACCCCGGTGTCGTGGGACGAGGCCAACGCGATCATGGCCCGCCACCTCACCGCCCTGCCGACCCCTGATGACGCGGTGTTCTACACGTCCGGCCGCACGAGCAACGAGGCCGCCTTCCTCTACCAGCTGATGGTCCGCGCCTACGGCACCAACAACCTCCCCGACTGCTCGAACATGTGCCACGAGTCCTCCGGCACTGCGATGACCGAGCAGATCGGCATCGGCAAGGGAGCGGTCACCCTCGAGTCGCTTGAGCAGGCCGAGCTCATTGTGATCGCGGGCCAGAACCCGGGCACCAACGCCCCGCGCATGCTGACGCACCTCGAGAACGCCAAGAAGAACGGCGCGGTCATCGTGGCCGTCAACCCGCTGCCAGAGGCCGGGCTGATCCGGTTCAAGAACCCGCAGACGCCGCGCGGCCTGGTCGGCCCCGGCACGGCCCTTGCGGACGACTACCTCCAGGTCCGGCTCGGCGGGGACCACGCGCTCTTCCGCGCGGTCGGGCACCTGCTCGTCGCCGCCGAGCAGTCCGCGCCCGGCACCGTCGTGGACCGGGACTTCCTCGATGCACACACCGCCGGCTATGACGCCTACGTGGACGCCGTGCGCGAGATCGACTGGGCCGCAACGGAGCTCGCAACCGGACTGAAGCGCTCCGAGATCGATGCACTGGCCAAGCGGTTCACCGAGTCGAAGGCAACTGTCGTCTGCTGGGCGATGGGGCTGACCCAGCACGTGCACGCAGTCATGACCATCCAGGAGATCGTCAACGTCCTCCTGCTGCAGGGGAACATCGGCAAGGACGGCGCCGGTCCCTGCCCGATCCGCGGCCACTCCAACGTCCAGGGCGACCGCACCATGGGCATCTGGGAGCAGATGTCCCAGAAGTTCCTCGACGACCTCGGGGCAGAGTTCGCCTTCACCCCGCCCACCGAGCACGGTGTCGACGCCACCGCCACCGTCACGCGGCTGCGCGACAAGTCGGTCCGGGTCTTCTTCGGCATGGGCGGCAACTTCGCCATGGCCACCCCGGACACCCCCGTTGTGCACGAGGGGCTGCGCGCCTGCGACCTGACGGTCCACGTGTCCACCAAGCTCAACCGGTCGCACACCGTCACGGGCACGGAGGCGCTGATCCTGCCGTGTCTGGGCCGGACCGACCGTGACGCCACCCCGCGCGGGCACCAGGGCGTCACCGTCGAGGACTCCCAGGGGCAGGTGCACCTCTCCCAGGGCCGGCTCGAGCCGCCCTCAGACCTGTGTCGCTCGGAGGTCGCGATCGTCGCCGGACTGGCCGAGCGGATCGCCCCTGGCGTGGGCTCCATCGACTGGCCCGCGCTGTCGCAGGACAACGACCTCATCCGCGAGCACATCTCGCGCGTGGTCCCCCACTTCGAGGACTACAACGCCCGGGTGCGCGTGCCCGGCGGCTTCCTGCTCCCCCACAAGCCGCGTGACCTGCGCGAGTTCGACACCCCCAGTCGCAAGGCCGAGTTCATCGCCGGGAGCGTGCCGATGCTCGAGGTGCCGGACGCCCGGTTGCTGCTGCAGACGATCCGCAGCCACGACCAGTTCAACACCACCATCTACGGGCATGCCGACCGCTACCGAGGCATCTCGGGCAACCGGCGCGTGGTCCTGGTCAACCCCGACGACCTGCACCGGCTCGGGTTCCACCAAGGTCAGGTCGTCGACGTGGTCAGCGAGTTCGAGGGCACCGACCGCCGCGCCGAGGGCTTCACGCTCGTGTCCTACCCCACCGCCGAGGGGTGCGCCGCGGCCTACTACCCGGAGACCAACGTGCTCATGTCGGCCGACCACGTGGCGCTGCGGTCCAACACCCCGGTGGCCAAGGCGCTGGTGATCCGCTTCGAAGCCCGCTGAGGGCCACACTCACGCCGTCGCCCGGCTAGGCCCGCTGGCGGGCCTGGCTGGAACGGACCACCTGCTCGGCAAGCAGGCGGACCGCCTCGGGCTCGTCGAGGTGGGCGACGACCGGCGAAACCGGCCCGACCGTGGACATCAGCCGCACCGTGGCGACTCCGCGCCTGCGCTGCACCGGACCCTGCTCGACCTTGAGCGACTGGATCCTTGCGTGCGGCACGAACTGGGCGGCGCGGTACCACCCGCCGCGGCGAGTGAGCAGCCCCTCGGGCAGGACGGCATACCCCTGTCGTCGCCAGCTCAGCGGGTCGAGGCTCCGCGCCCGCGTGCTCGTGGTGACGAACCCCTCGGCGGGTCCGTCACCTTCGAGCGCGGCCAGGGCCGCACCCCGAGGTATGCCGGGGTGCACGAGGGTGAGCACGCGGAGGGCTTCCTCGCGGTTGCCGACGGGCATCAGCACCGTCTGGGTGACGTCGTCGCCGCCGGCACCCGCCCCCGCCACATTGACCTGGATCCGCCACCAACCGGTCAGCCGCCAGGGCAGCGACTGGCTCACCTCGACCGCCTGGATGCGGTGCAACGGGACCGTCGTGGTGCGCAGGTCGGTGAGGCCGTGGCGGATCCGCAGGCGGTCGCCCTGGTGGAGCAGCTCGAAGTTGCACTCCTGCGTGAGTCGCTTGAGGTGCGACGAGCCGACGGCCACGGTCATCGGGCCGAGCCAGGCCACCATCTCGGGCACGCCCAGCGCGATCGAGACCACCAGGGCCGGGATGGCGAGCGCGATGACCAGCCCGGGGCCGCTGTAGAGGATGGACTGCAGGATGCGCAGGTTCGGGATCGCCAGGATCGGCTGCCCGACAGGGGGCGGAGCAGGGAGGTCGGCGTAGTCCTCGTCGGTGAGCTGTGCACCGCCCCACTCGGACCCACCGGCAGCGGACGCGTGGTGGGACGTCGCGGCCGCGGGGTTCGCGGCGACCTCGTCACTGCGCCCCGCGAGGGCCATCAGCTGCTCGCGCACCTGCTGGGCCTGGGCGTCGGTCAGGAAGGACAGCTTGAGGTGCGAGTCCTTGCCGCCGGCCGACTGGACCACGACCTCGGACAACCCGGTGAGCCGCGCCAGCAGTGGCCGCCCCAGGTCGACCGCCTGGATCCGGTCGAAGCGCACCTGGCGGTGCTGGCGGAACAGCACACCGGTGCGCAGCTCGATGAGCGCGTCCCCGACCCGGAACCGGGAGAACCGCCACGAGACCCACGCCCCGGCGATGATTCCGAGCAGGACGACCAGTACGCCGACCGCGGCCCAACCCAGGTGGCCGTTGGTGGGGTCGTCGCGCTGGGCACCGAAGAACGAGTCCGCCTGCTGCGACACGATGTAGGCCAGCACGGCGACGAACGCGATCCCGCCCTTGAGCAGCGGCGAGAGCGGGTGCAGGTGGCGCCACTCAGGCTGCGGGGTCGGCGGGGTCGTTGGGGTCGGCTCGGTCGCCGGGGTCGGCGTCGGCTCGGCAGTGCTCACAGACCCGCCCGCTGCGACTCGCCCCGCGCAGCCAGCCGCTCACGGAGCGCCTCGGCCTCGGCCGTCGGCAGGCCGGGGATCTGGCCACCGCTCTGCGGTGAGGCGGTGTGCAGCTCGACGGTGGCCATGCCGAACCGTCGCTCCAGGGGGCCGGACTGGACGTCGACGAACTGCAGTCGGCCATAGGGGACGCTGACCAGGGTCCGGAACATCCGCCCCCTGCGGACCACCAGCTCCTCCTCCCCCTCGGCCCAGGTGATCGCCGGAACCTGCCGCCTGATCAGCCAGGCACCGGTGGCGAGCGCCAGGGCCACGAGCAGCACCCCGACCCAGAAGCCCTTCCAGACGAGGGCGGCCAGCACGAGCAGGGCGACCAGGAGCGGTCCGAGGAACACCGACAGGACGAGGAGTCGCGCGGTGGCGAGCTTCGGCGACACCGGGCGCCACGGCATACCGGTGTCGCCGAAGAGGCGCACCTCGTGGGGGGACGGGGACTGGTTGTTGGGGGCGTCGCTCACGCCCCCAACTTATCCGCCACGACCCCGCCCGGTTCGGACGCCCGGCCCGCTCGGGTCGGTCGCCACGCCACCTGCCCTCCCGCCGCGGCTGCAGGTGAGGGCGCGGCATACATTGCTGACGTGGGAAGGGTGACGAGGCGGGCGCCGGCGATCCGGGTCGAGGTGACCCCGGACGGGGTCCGGTCGACGTCGCGACCGGACACGCTCGCGGTCGAGGAACCCCTCGAGATCCGGGTGGCCGGCACGTCGGTGACGGTCACGATGCGCACACCGGGTGACGACTTCGACCTCGCCCTGGGCAACCTGCTGACCGAGGGCGTGCTGCGCCGCGCCGACGAGGTGCGCCAGCTGATGCACTGCCTCGACGAGGACGAGGCGGGCTCCCCCACCTACAACGTCGTCGACGTGACGCTGGCCCCGGACGTGGTGCCGGACCTCGGTCGCAGCGCCCGCTCGGGCTACCAGAGCAGCGCCTGCGGCGTGTGCGGCAAGACCAGCATCGACGCCATCACCGCGACCAGCCCGTATGCCGTGGCCGACGACACCGTCCGCCTGTCACCGGCCGTCGTGGCTGGGCTGCCGGAGATGCTGCGGACCCGGCAGAAGGTCTTCGACAAGACCGGAGGCCTGCACGCCGCCGGGATCTTCACCGCCGACGGCGAACCGCTGGCCGTGCGCGAGGACGTCGGTCGGCACAACGCCGTCGACAAGGTCGTGGGCTGGGCCGGTCGTGAGGGGTTGCTGCCGTTGACGGGGCACGTCCTCGTCGTGAGCGGCCGGGCCAGCTTCGAGCTGGTGCAGAAGGCCGTGATGGCCGGGCTGCCGGCCCTGGTGGCGGTGTCCGCGCCGTCGTCGCTGGCGGTGGAGCTGGCGACCGAGTCGGGGCTGACCCTCGTCGGCTTCGCGCGGCCGCCGCGGCTGACCGTCTACGCGGGAGCGTCCCGGCTGGGTCTGTAGACTGGCCCACTCAGGCCCCGGTCTGCTCCTCCACGGTCTCGACGACAACGACCTCGACGCCCGCTGCGCGGAAGATCCGGACCTGCTCGACGGGGGCGGTGTCGTCGGTGACCAGGGTCCAGTGCGTCGGCATCACGGCCCAGGCGTGGAACGGTGCCTGGCCGAGCTTGGCGCCGTGGGCCAGCACGTAGACGTGGTCGGCCCGGCTCATCATGAGCTCCTTGAGCCGGGTCTGCTGCAGGTCCTTCTCGCAGATCCCGCGGTCGGCGCGCACGCCGTCGGCACCCATGAACGCCCGGTCGAACGACATCCGCTCGAGGGCAGCCTCGGTGACCGGACCGACGAAGCTCTGGCTGACGGTGCGCAGCCGCCCCCCGAGCAGGATGACCTCGATGTCCTCGGCGTCGGCGAGCACTTCGAGAGAGGTGAGGCCGATGGTCGAGACCGACAGGTCGCGGAAGTCCTTGAACTCCTCGGCCAGGGCGGCGTTGGTCGAACCGCCGTCGAGGATGACGTTCTCGCCGGGGACCACCTGGGTGGCCGCCCAGGCAGCAATGGCCTGCTTGGCCTCGTGGGCCTCCCCCAGCCGCTGGCGCAGCGTCGCCTCCGGGTGCGGCTCGAGGCTGAGCGCGCCGCCGTAGGTGCGGGCGAGCTTGCCCTGGGTGGTGAGCAGGGCCAGGTCCCGGCGAATGGTCGACGCGGTCACCCCGAACCGCGCCGACAGCTGCTCGACGCTGGTCAGCCCGTGGGAGGCGGCGAGCCTGGCGATCTCGTCGCGACGCTTCTCAGATCTCAACCGTGCCATCAGTCGCGCACCCTATCCGACATCGTCACGTCACCGGCTGGATTCAGACAGCAGACGGCGTCGGTGCCATCTCGGCCGCGAGCCGCAGCGCCTCCACCATCGAACGGTGGTCGGCGATGCCCTTGCCGGCGATGTCGAAGGCGGTGCCGTGGTCGACCGACGTGCGGATCACCGGGAGACCCACGGTGATGTTCACGCCCGCCTCGAGACCGAGGATCTTGACCGGTCCGTGGCCCTGGTCGTGGTACATCGCGACGACGAGGTCGTAGTCGCCCCGACCCGCGAGGAAGAACAAGGTGTCAGCCGGCAGCGGGCCGACCACGTCGATGCCATCCGCCTGGGCCGCCTTGACGCCGGGCGCGATCTTCTCCTCCTCCTCGCCACGGCCGAACAGGCCACCCTCACCGGCGTGGGGGTTGATCCCGCACACGCCGATCTTGGGCTCGCTGACGCCGGCGTCCACGAGGGCCTGGTGGCCGCGGCGGATGGTGCGCTCGACCAGGCCGGGCTCGATCCGCTCCACGGCGTCGATGAGGCCGATGTGGGTGGTCACGTGGATGACCCGCACCCGGGGCGTGGCGAGCATCATCGAGACCTCACTGGTGCCGGTGAGCTTGGCGAGGAGCTCGGTGTGGCCGGGGAAGATGTGCCCGCCCGAGTGCAGTGCCTCCTTGTTGAGCGGCGCGGTGCAGATGGCCTGCACCTCGTGCGCCATCGCGAGCTCGGACGCGACCCGCACATAGTGGTATGCCGCATCGCCGGCGACCGGAGAGAGCGCGCCGAACGGCAGGTCCTCGGGGATCAGGCCGAGGTCGATGACGTTGATCCGGCCGGGCACGAACTCGCACTCGGACACGTCCGTCACCGTGACGATGTCGGGCTGCAGCCCGACGAGCTCGGCGGCGCGGCGCAGCCGGGCAGCATCGCCCACGACGACACAGTTCGACCGCCCTGCGCACTCCGGGTCGAGCAGGGCACGGACGATCACCTCGGGGCCGATGCCGGCAGCATCCCCCATCGTCACGGCAATGCGGGGCAGTTCAGTCATCGTGGCTCCTTGGTCGGGTTCAGCGGTGGAGATCGGTGGACGGGTGGCCGTCGAGGAACGGCGCCAGGGCATCGAGGAGGGAGCTGGTCGAACCGTGGCTCCCGGGTCGGGTGAGGACGACCGGGCCGTCGGGGGTGTGCGAGCGCACGACCTCGGCGCTCGTCGCGACGGGGCGCAGTCGGTCCACCCCGATCGAGGTGAGCACGGCGTGCGCGGTCTCGCCCCCGGTGGCGAGCAGGACCGTGGCCCGACTCGTGGCGGGCCGGGCGGCGGCGGCGAGGGCGGTGCTGAGCCGACGGGCAGCCGACGGGTCGACGTCCGCGGTGTGGTCGATGGCGACCACGAGGCCAGCGCCCGAGAGCGCCTCCTCGACACGTGTCCGGGCCTGCGCCGGCGCAGTCAGCAGCTCGCCGGGGTCGAGTCTCAGCACGGGCAGGCCGAGGTCCGTGAGCAGGGCGACCTGGGCGGCGATCGTGGGAGCCGCGGAACCGACCACCGCGACCACGACGTGCTGCGGCTCGCTGGAAGAGCGGACGGGCGGCTGTGCTGGGGCGTCGTCCGGCTGTGCTGGGGCGTCGTCAGCGTCGAGCCGCCTCGCGACGGCCGCGACGAGGGCGGCAGATCCCACGAGCAACGGTGTGTCCAGCACGGTCGAGGCTGCCACGACCGCGTCGAGGTCGGCGTCCGTCTCGGCATCGCACAACGGCGCGGCTCCGCAACGTGCCGCGTCGGCCAGCGCGGCGCGCAGCCGGGGCCCGTCGCGCACCACCGAAAGGGGCACGGTGACCGGATCCAGGCCGGCCAGGACGTCGGCGACGGTGGCGGGGGCGTCCGCTTCCTCGGCGTCCCACAAGGTGGTGTCTGCCAGTGGACGGCCGTGCACCAGGGGCTGGCCGTCCACGACGGTGCGGCCCGCGGAGGGCAGGGCCGTTGCGACGACTGGGGTGGCGCTCAGCAGAGCTGCGAGCGCGCTTACCTCGGCTAGGATGTTGCCGCGCAGGAGGGAGTCGACCTTCTTGACTACCCGCGCCCCAGCGGCCCCAGTCCCGGCCCGGGCGACGCAGCGTGCAACTTCAGTCCCGGCGGCCTCGGCTGCCAGGTGACGGCTGTCCGTGTCGAGCACCACTACTCGAGGCGAGTCGTCAGGGGCCACGTGGTTGTGGTCGGCCGCACCAGAGACCAGCACCGTAATGCGCGTTGTGCGCAACAGGAAGGTGGCTGCTGACTCGGCCGCGCCGGAGAGATCATCGGCCACGATCAACTGTTCGAGCACCGGCAACCTCCTTCGAGTACTTTGAACTCTCTTATACGGCAACATCATTGATGCCGTACGCCGATGCGATGTTCTCGCTGAACCCGTGTTCACGATCCGGTATCGAGATATTTCTGACGCGAATGACGCTACAGGTATTGCGCACAACGCGCAACTGTGTCAGGGTTCGGAAAGCAAGACATGGCGCCCGACGACAGGGCCGCTCAGAGACTTCAAGGAGGAAGTTCGATGACCCACAACATCCCCATGGGTGGCACGAGCGGCGCCGAGGTGGTGGCTGAGGGCGGCGTGTCCCGCCGCTCGATCCTGCAGCTGGCCGCGTTCCTCGGAGCCGGCACCCTGCTCGGCCCGACCCTCGTGGCGTGCGCCGGCCCGCAGAGCACCAGTGGCGGTTCTGCCAGCGGTGGCACCGGCGGCAAGCTGAGCATCACACTCAACCGCAACCTGGTGAGCCTGGACAACAAGCTCAACCAGTACGACGCGGCCGTCACCGTCCAGCGCGCCGTCCGGCAGGCCCTCACGCGGATCGGTCTGGACCTCAAGCCCGAGCTGGTCCTCGCCAAGTCCTTCAAGCAGACCTCCCCCACCGTGTGGACCGTGGCCCTGCGCGACGACATCCACTACTCGGACAAGTCACCGGTGACCGTGGCCGACGTCGAGACCGCCATCAAGCTCTACTTCCAGGTCAAGGCCGGCTACGTCGCCTCCCAGTTCCCCGAGCAGCCGACCTTCACCAAGGTCGACGACAAGAGCTTCACCCTCACCACCACGAAGCCCGTGGTGACCCTCAACTCGCTCATGTCCAACATCCTCATCACGCCGGCGGCCGCCAACAAGGCGGAGGAGCTGCGCGACGGCCTCGGCTCAGGACCCTTCACGGTCGCTGCCGCCGACTCCGGCACCGGCACCTACCGCCTGGTGCGCAACGAGAACTACTGGGGAGAGAAGGCCCTCCTCGACGAGGTCAACGTCAGCTACCAGGAGGAGGAGGGCGCACGCGTCATCGCCCTCACCTCCGGCCAGACCGATGTCATCGACACGATCACCCCCGAGTCGGCGGCGAGCCTCAAGTCGAACAAGGACATCGAAGTCCTCCAGACCAAGGGCACCCGGCTGATCCACCTCTTCTACAACTTCCGCAAGCCTGCTGGGCACCCCCTCAGCAAGGCCACCGTGCGCGAGGCCCTCTCGCACGCGATCGACCACGACGCCCTGATCAAGTCGCTCATGGCCGGACAGGTGACCTCCGCCGAGGGTGTGGTCCCCAGCACGCTCGAGGGCTTCGCCCAGACGGGCACCTACACCTTCGACGTCGCCAAGGCGAAGTCGATGCTCGCCGCAGAGGGTGTCTCCGGGCTCAAGCTCCGAGCCATCTGGGAGGACTCGGAGTTCGCCGGTGCGGCCCGCGTCATGGAGGCCATCGTCGGCATGCTGGCCGACGTCGGCGTCGCCCTCGAGCTCAAGCAGATCCCCAAGGGTGGCGACATCAACGCCTGGCGTCGCGGAGAGGCCGGAGACTGGGACATCCTGGCCAACGGCTACGGCAACCAGACCGGGCTCGCCATCACCAACCTCCAGGGGCAGTACGGCGGCACCGCGGCGAAGGAGAAGACCCGCGACACCTACCACGGGTTCGTCCACCCCGAGGTGACCTCCCTGCTCGACGCGGCCTCGCAGAACCCCGACGTGGCAGCGCGCAACGCCCAGCTCAAGGACGCCCAGGAGAAGATCTGGGCCCTCTGGCCGGCGATGTGGGCCTGGACGCCGAACAACCTGCTCGCCCGTCGCAAGCGGGTCACGACGCTGGACCTGTCGCCCGGCAACTTCTACGACCTGTCCACGGTCAAGGTCTCCGGCTGAGCCATGCGCCGCTACGTCCTCAAACGGGTCGTGCAGACGATCCTGACCGCCTGGTTCACGGTGACGGTGGTGTTCGTACTACTTCGGCTGGCGCCCGGCGACCCCGCGGTCAGCTACGCACCACCCAACCCGAGCTCCGAGCAGCTCGAGGCGATCCGGCGCGAGTTCGGGCTGGACCAGCCGCTGCTCAGCCAGTACTGGACGTTCCTCACGCACCTCCTCCACGGTGATGTCGGCCAGTCCTTCCAGTTCCGGCAGTCGGCCCTGACCGTCGTGCTGGAGCGGCTGCCCTACACGATCACCCTCGCCGTGGCGGCGATCGTCATCACTGCGGTGCTGGCGATCCCGCTCGGCGTGTGGATGGCCCGGCGGGCCAACACGGCCGGCGAGCTGGGCGCCAACATCGCGACCATCGCCGGTCAGTCGATGCCGGACTTCTGGATCGGCTTCGTCCTGCTGATCGTGTTCGCGGTGAACCTCCAGTGGTTCCCGTCCTCAGGCTTCACGTCGATCTCCTCGCTGGTGCTGCCCACGCTCACGATCGTCGTCCTCCAGGTCGCCCTGATCTCGCGTCTGGTACGACGTGAGATGTCGGTCAACCTCAACGCGTCCTACGTGACCATCGCCCGGTCTCGCGGAGTGTCCGAGCGTCGGCTCACCTGGCGCTACGCGTTCTCCAACTCCGCGATCCCCGTGGTCACCGCCCTCGGCACCCGGTTCGCGGCCATGCTGAACGGCGTGGTCATCGTGGAGGTCGTCTTCCGGTGGCCGGGCGTCGGTCAGCTCGTCGTCGACGCCCTCGAGCGCCGCGACCTGCCCGTCATCCAGGCCACCGTGCTCGTGACCGTGCTGCTGGCGCTGTTCGTCCAGCTCGCTGTCGACCTGATCTACCCACTGCTCGACCCGCGGGTCAGGCTCGGAGAGGGGGCCCGCTGATGGCCTTGGACCAGACCGCCCCACCGACCGCCGTGACCCCACGGCTGCTGCGCCGCTCGGCCGCGGCACGTCGGGCGAGGCACAGCACGATCAAGATCTGGCTGGGCGCGATCTGTGCGTCCATCATCATCATCCCGGTCGCCCTGGCTCGGGTCCTCCCGCTGCCGGACCCGGTGCGCGGCGTGCTGCGTGACAGCTCGCTGCCGCCCCTGTCCGACGGCCACCTGCTCGGCACCGACCCCAACGGTCGCGACCTGCTCTCCCGGATCCTGTTCGGCGGTCAGACCAGCCTGGTCATCGGCCTGCTGGCCATCGTGATCTCCGGGCTCGTCGGGATCGTCCTCGGAGCCGTGGCCGGCTACTACGGCGGCTGGGTCGACACCCTCGTCTCGCGAGCCCTCGAGGCGCAGATGTCGCTCCCGCTGCTGCTCATGCTGCTGCTCGTGGTGGCCCTCTTCGGCCCGTCGATCGCGGTGATCACGCTCGTCATCGCGGTGGCCCAGTGGCCCGAACCAGCCCGACTGACACGGGCCCTCGTGCTCGTCGAACGCGAGAAGCCCTACGTGGCAGCGGCTCAGGTCCTCGGCCTGCGCCGACCGACCGTCATCGGCCGCCACATCATCCCCAACATCCTCCCGCAGGTGCTCGTCGTGGTCTTCCTCCTGCTGGCCCAGGCCGTCCTGCTCGAGAGCGCCCTGAGCTTCCTCGGTGCCGGTGTCCAGCGGCCCTACCCCACCTGGGGCGGAATCATCTCGGACGGCCGTGAGCTCTTCGTGACCGGCAAGTGGTGGCTCGTGACCATCCCCGGCATCGCCATCGCGTTGCTGGTCATCGGCGTGAACCTGCTCGGAGACGGGCTGCGGGACCGCACTCGTCGGGCCAAGGCGGGTGACTCCTGATGGCCGTCCTGACCGTGAGTGACCTGGTGGTCGAGCTGATCACCCCCCGCGGCGTGATCCGTGCCGTCGACGGTGTCAGCTTCGACATCGACGCCGGCGAGACGGTCACCATCATCGGTGAGTCGGGCTCCGGCAAGTCGACCACCGCGATGGCCCTGCTACGACTGCTGCCCGACGACCTCGCCGTCATCTCCGGATCGGCCCAGATCGACGGCCAGGACGTCGTGGGGACCCGCAAGCACATCGGTGGGATCCGGGGCCGCTCGGTGGCCCTCATCCCCCAGGACCCGATGACGGCGCTCAACCCGATCGCGACGATCGGCCAGCAGATGGTCGAGGCCATCCGGCACGCCCACGGGTCGCTGTCCAAGGCGCAGGCCAGGGAGCGCGCCCTCGAGCTGCTCCGGCAGGTCCACCTCAGTGCGCCCGAGCGACGGGTCAAGTCCTACCCGCACGAGCTCTCCGGCGGCATGCTCCAGCGGGTGCTCATCGCGATGGCGCTGTCCACCGAGCCGCGTCTCATCGTCGCCGACGAGCCCACCTCGGCCCTCGACGTGACCGTGCAGGCCGGCATCCTCGACCTCCTCCTGGAGATGCAGGAGCGCACCGGGGTAGCGGTCCTGCTGATCACGCACGACCTGGGCGTGGCCCGGCTCATGAGCGACCGGATCCACGTCATGCACCGGGGACGGTTCGTCGAGGACGGGGACGTGGAGCAGGTGGTCGACAACCCGCAGCACGAGTACACCCGCAACCTCCTCGCCGCCATCCCCGAGCTGGGCGCGTGGGACGACCCCGAGGACCCCGACCACCCGGACTACATCGACCCTGTTGCCGAGACCGCCGCACCCGCGACGGACCCGGCTGCCGAACCCGCCGCACCCACGACCAGGCCCGAGCAGGCCGGCATACCCGCCACCAAGGGAGGGCCCCGACCATGAGCACGACCCTGAGCCAGCACGACGTGTCACCAGCCGCCAGTGGCACCCCGCTGCTGGACGTCTCCGGACTGGTCGTCGAGTACCGCCGTGGCGGCGAGACCTTCCGGGCCGTTGACGACGTGTCCTTCTCGATCGCGCGCGGCGGTTGCCTCGCCGTCGTCGGCGAGTCCGGCTGCGGAAAGTCCACGATCGCCAAGGCGCTGGTGCGCCTCATCAAGCCGACCGCCGGTTCGATGACCTTCGACGGGACGGACCTCGCGACCGTGTCGGAGCGGGACCTGCGCCCGATGCGGCACCGCATCCAGATGGTCTTCCAGGACCCCTACGGATCGCTGGACCCGCACCTGACGGCGCAGCAGATCGTGGCCGAGCCGATGGCGGTGCGCGGCGAGCGCTCCGCCACGGTGCGCAGGCAGCGGTCGGCCGAGCTGATCGACCGGGTCGGCCTGCCGACCTCGGCCCTCCAGCGCAAGCCCCACGAGTTCTCCGGTGGGCAGCGCCAGCGCATCGGCATCGCCCGCGCCCTCGCGTCCGAACCCGACCTGCTGGTCCTCGACGAGGCGACCAGCGCGCTCGACGTGTCAGTGCAGGCGCAGGTGCTCGACATCCTCGCCCAGCTGCGACGCGACACCGGGCTGACCTACCTGTTCATCTCGCACAACCTCGGTGTCGTGCGGGCGATCTCGGAGGAGGTGCTCGTGCTGCGCGCGGGGAAGGTCGTCGAACGCGGCGCCACCGAGCAGGTGCTCGCGGCCCCGTCCGACCCCTACACCCGCCGGTTGCGCCGCTCCGCGCTCGAACCGTCGCGGATGGTGGGTCGCAAGCCGCGCGAGGTGGTCCGCGGGATCGCCGCGGCCCGGATCGCCGAGAGTGCAGCGAGCGCATGAGGTCCACCGACGTCCCTGGTCTGCCGACACCCTTGCCACAGCTGGTCCTCGGGACCATGACCTTCGGCGACACCGCCGACGCGACGACGTCGAGGGCCATGGTCGATGCCGCCCTCGAGGCCGGCCTCACCTCCCTCGACACCGCCAACGGGTATGCCGCGACGCGCACCGAGGAGATCCTCGGCGAGGTCCTCGCAGGCCGGCGTGAGCAGGTGTCCCTGGCCACGAAGGCCGGTATCTACGCCGGTGACGCCGGAGGCAACCCACTGTTGTCCCGCAAGGGGATCCGGTCCTCGCTCGAGGCCAGCCTGCGCCGGCTCCGGACCGACCACGTCGACCTCTTCTACCTGCACCAACCGGACCGCACCGTCACCGTCGACGAGACCGCAGAGGCCCTCGCCGAGGTGGTGTCCGCGGGGCTCGCCAAGGCCGTCGGTGTGTCCAACTTCGCCGCCTGGCAGATCGCCGACCTGACGGTGGCCTGTGAACGGGTGGGCGCCCCACGTCCCGTCGTCGCCCAGCAGCTCTACAACCTCGTCGCCCGCCGGGTCGAGGACGAGTACGCCGAGTACGCCACGACCCACGAGCTCGCCACCATCGTCTACAACCCGCTCGGCGGTGGCTTGCTCACCGGTCGGCACAGCTTCGACGCCGACCCGGGCGACGGTCGGTTCGGCTCGTCCGCGCTGTCGAGCATGTACCGGGACCGCTACTGGAACCGCAGCCTCTTCGAGGCGGTCGACGCGCTGTCCACCATCGCCTCCGACGCCGGCGTGGGGCTGCCCGAGCTGTCCCTGCGCTGGCTGCTCTCGCGACCCCTGGTGACGTCCGTCCTGCTGGGCGGGTCCAAGCCCGACCAGCTGCGGGCCAACATCGCTGCCGCCGAACGCGGCCCGTTGCCTGTCGACGTCGTCGCCGCGTGCGACGAGGTCGGTGCCACCCTGGCCGGTCCGATGCCCGCCTACAACCGATAGGAGCACCGTGAGTTCCCCTGAGCAGCAGCCACTTCCGACCGCCCAGGACTTCACCCGGAGGGTGGGTGGACGCGAGCGCGCGGTCGGCTACTGGGTCGTCCTCGACGCCCCCGTCGCCACCGAGCGGATCGCCCGGCTGGGCTACGACTACGTCTGCCTGGACGCCCAGCACGGCCTGCTCGGCTACAGCGGCCTGCTCGCAGGGCTGATGGCCATCGACGCCGGCCGCTCGTGCGTAGGCCTGGTCCGGGTGGGTGCCAACGACCCCTTCCACATCGGCCAGGCCCTCGATGCAGGTGCTGCCGGAGTCATCGTCCCCCTCGTCAACACCGCTGACGACGCCCGTCGGGCCGTGGCGGCTGCGACCTACCCGCCCACCGGTATCCGGTCCTACGGGCCGATGCGGTCCGGGCTGCGGATCGGTCCGGTCCCTGCGGAAGCCAACGCCGCAGTGTCCTGCCTGGCCATGATCGAGACGCCCGAGGGCCTGGCCAACGTCGAAGAGATCTGTGCCGTGCCGGGACTGACCGGCATCTACGTCGGTCCCTCCGACCTCTGCCTCGCCGTCGGTGGGGCGTTCCCGGGAGACCCGGCGGTGGCGGACGAGTTCGAGGCGGCGCTGCAACGGATCAGCGCGGCTGCGGAGGCTGCCGGGGTGGCAGCCGGGATCCACACACCCTCGGGATCCGACGCGGCCCGCCGGCTGGATCAGGGCTACACCTTCGCGACGGTCTCGTCCGACCTGGTCCACCTCGAGCGAGCCGCGGCAGAGCACCTGGCGGCGGCCACCGGCGCGGCGACGTGAGCGCGCCCGCCACCCTCGTCACGGACGGTGTGCTGCGCGCCCGGGAGACTGAGGACGGCCTCGAGGAGACCTTCCTCCCGGCGCCGACGGTGCAGTCCCACGCGGCCAACCTCACGGTGCTCGGCGACGGCAGCCTCGGCTGTGTGTGGTTCGGGGGCACCCAGGAGGGTGTGGCCGACATCGACGTGTGGTTCTCCCGGCTGGAGGAGGGAGCCGACGTGTGGACCGAGCCGGTGCGGCTCTCGGGCGACCCCACCCGCTCGGAGCAGAACCCCCTCCTCTTCCCGGCCCCCGATGGCCTGCTGTGGCTCCTGCACACGGCCCAGCACGCCGGCGACCAGGACACCTCGTTCGTGCGGGTCCGGACCTCCGGGGACCACGGGCGCACGTGGAGCGAGTCGCGCACCCTGCTGGAGAGCGACCGCGGTGGCGTGTTCGTCCGCCAGCCCCCTGTCGTCCTCCCGGACGGGACCTGGGTGCTGCCGACGTTCACCTGCGTCCGCGTGCCGGGCGAGAAATGGGTCGGTGACAGCGACACGAGCAGCGTGTGGGTGTCGACCGACGAAGGCGTCTCGTGGGCGGAGCGGGAGGTGCCCGGCTCGACGGGTTGCGTCCACATGAGCATCGTCCCCCTCAGCGACGGCAGGTATGCCGCGTACTACCGCAGTCGGTGGGCCGACCACGTCTACCGGAGCGTCTCCGACGACGGTCTCGAGTGGTCTCAGCCGCAGCCCACGGAGCTGCCGAACAACAACTCCTCGATCCAGGCAGCATCGCTGTCCGACCGCCGAATCGGGTTGGTGCTCAACGAGAGCAGCCGGCTCGACGCCGTTGCCCGCCGCGTGTCGCTCTACGACGAGATCGACGACCACGGGATCAGCGACTCCCCGGTTGCCGAGCCGCAGGCCGCCACGCCCGAAGAGCTGGCAGAGGTCCGTGGTGCCTTCTGGGGAGCCCCCCGGGCGCCGCTGACGCTCGCGGTCTCCTCGGACGACGGACAGACCTGGCCGGTGCGGTGGGTCCTCGAGGACGGTGACGGCTACTGCCTGAGCAACAACTCGCGCGACGGCGTGAACCGCGAGCTCAGCTACCCGTCGGTCTGCCAGGACGCGACGGGGACGGTCCACGTGGCCTACACCTACCACCGCCGGGCCATCCGCCACGTGCGGATCTCCGCGTCCGCGCTCGAGGCGCGGACCGGCATACCCTCGCCGTGAGCTCGGCTCCCGACACCATGCGACCTCGGCGCACCGCCGTCGTCACCGGCGTCAGCTCGGGCATCGGGCGGGCCATCGCCCGCCGTCTGCTCGACGACGGCTGGGCGGTGGTCGGCCTGTCTCGCACCCGGCCCGACCTGCCCGACCGGCCCGACCGGCCAGGGCTGGACTGGCGAGCGGTGGACCTCGCGGGTGACGACGTCGCGAGCGCGGTGGCCGACCTGACCCGGGTCGACGCCCTCGTGCACGCCGCCGGCTTCCAGGAGTCCGGGCCGCTGCGCGACCTCGACCCCGACGCCACGGACCGGATGCACGCGGTCCACGTCGGCGCCGCAGTGCGCCTCGCGTCGTGCCTCGAGGGGCGCCTCGTCGACGGCGGACGCATCCTGCTCATCGGCAGCCGGACCGCCGACGGCGCCTGGGGCAAGAGCCAGTACGCCGCGACCAAGGCTGCACTGCGCGCCCTCGGTCGCTCGTGGGCGATGGAGCTGGCCGGCCGGGGTGTCACGGTGAACGTCCTTGAGCCGGGGCCTACCCTGACGGCGATGACGACCGACCCGCGGCGCGCCGCGACACCACCACGGACCCCGCCACTGGGCCGCCTGGTGCGCGCCGAGGAGGTGGCGTCCTACGCCTCGTTCCTGCTCGAGGAAACCGGAGCCATGGTGACCGGGCAGCACCTCGTCATCTGCGCCGGGGCCTCGCTCGGGGCCGACCCGGCCGGGATATATCTGACGAGCGCTCCGGATACTGGCCAGTAGCCGGATCCCGTTGTGACCGGTACGTCCTTCGGGTGGAAGATGGACGCGGAGGTCGCAGGCAACCCCGCGGCCCTAGGCGCGAGAAAGGACTCACGACCGTGGCCGCACGCGAGGAAGCCGGACCCATTCTCAACGGCATCCCCAGCCAGCTCCCGGACATCGATCCCGAGGAGACCAAGGAGTGGCTCGACTCCCTCGACGGGGTCATCGAGGAAGGCGGTCGGCAGCGGGCTCGCTACGTCATGCTCAAGCTGCTCGAGCGTGCCCGTGAGATGCAGGTCGGGGTCCCGTCGCTGACGGCGACCGACTACATCAACACCATCTCGCCCGAGCAGGAGCCATGGTTCCCCGGCGACGAGGAGGTCGAGCGCCGCTACCGCGCCTACCTGCGCTGGAACGCCGCGGTCATGGTGCACCGCGCGCAGCGCCCCGGCATCGGCGTCGGCGGCCACATCTCTACCTACGCCTCGGCCGCGACCCTCTACGAAGTCGGCTTCAACCACTTCTGGCGCGGTCCCGACCACGCGGGTGGCGGCGACCAGGTGTTCTTCCAGGGGCACGCCTCCCCCGGCATGTACGCCCGCGCGTTCCTCGAGGGCCGCCTCTCCGAGGACCAGCTCGACGGCTTCCGCCAGGAGAAGAGCCACCTCGTCGGGGGCCAGCCGGTCGCGCTGCCGTCCTACCCGCACCCGCGCCTGATGCCGGACTTCTGGCAGTTCCCGACCGTGTCGATGGGCATCGGCCCGATGAACGCCATCTACCAGGCGCAGTTCAACAAGTACCTCCACAACCGCGGCGTCAAGGACACCAGCCAGCAGCACGTCTGGGCGTTCCTCGGCGACGGCGAGATGGACGAGCCGGAGTCGCGTGGCCTGCTCCAGCTGGCCGCCGGCGAGGAGCTCGACAACCTCACCTTCGTCGTCAACTGCAACCTGCAGCGTCTCGACGGCCCGGTGCGCGGCAACGGCAAGATCGTCCAGGAGCTCGAGGCGTTCTTCCGCGGTGCCGGCTGGAACGTCATCAAGGTCGTCTGGGGTCGCGGGTGGGACCCGCTGCTCGCCCAGGACCGTGACGGCGCCCTCGTGCACCTCATGAACACCACCAGCGACGGTGACTACCAGACCTTCCGGGCCAACGACGGCAAGTACGTCCGGGACTTCTTCTTCGGCCGCGACCCCCGCACCCGCGACATGGTCAAGGACTGGTCGGACGAGGACATCTGGTGGAAGCTCAAGCGTGGCGGCCACGACTACCGCAAGGTGTTCGCGGCCTACCAGGCGGCGATGAACCACACCGGGCAGCCGACCGTGATCCTCGCCAAGACGATCAAGGGCTACGGCCTCGGCAGCCACTTCGCCGGCCGCAACGCGACGCACCAGATGAAGAAGCTCACCCTCGACGACCTCAAGGGCCTGCGCGACAGCCTCAAGCTGCCGATCTCCGACGAGGTGCTGGAGCGGGACCCCTACTCCCCGCCCTACTTCCACCCCGGACCCGACGACCCGAGCATCAAGTACCTGCTCGAGCGTCGCGAGAAGCTCGGTGGCCACCTGCCGGTGCGCCGTGTGCAGCACGAGCCGCTCAAGCTGCCCGACCACTCGGCCTACGACATCGTCAAGAAGGGCACCGGCAAGCAGCAGATCGCCACGACGATGGCGTTCGTCCGGTTGCTCAAGGAGCTCATGCGCGACAAGGAGTTCGGCAAGCGCGTCGTGCCGATCATCCCCGACGAGGCCCGCACCTTCGGCATGGACTCGTTCTTCCCGACGATCAAGATCTACAACCCGCACGGGCAGAAGTACACCTCGGTCGATGCGGAGCTGATGCTCGCCTACAAGGAGGCCAAGGACGGGCAGATCCTGCACCTCGGCATCAACGAGGCGGGCTCGATGGCGGCGTTCACGGCGGCCGGCACGTCCTACGCGACGCACGGCGAACCGATGCTCCCGATCTACATCTTCTACTCGATGTTCGGGTTCCAGCGGACCGCCGACTCGATCTGGGCCGCGGCGGACCAGATGGCTCGTGGCTTCCTCATCGGCGCCACCGCAGGTCGCACCACCCTCACCGGCGAGGGCCTGCAGCACGCGGACGGCCACAGCCCGCTGATGGCGGCGACCAACCCTGCCGTGGTGGCCTACGACCCGGCGTTCGGGTTCGAGATCGGGCACATCATGGAGGACGGGCTGCGCCGGATGTACGGCGACGACCCGGAGAACGTCATCTACTACATCACCGTCTACAACGAGCCGATGAGCCAGCCGGCCGAGCCCGAGAACGTCGACCACGAGGGCATCCTGCGGGGCATGCACCTGTTCGCCCCCGGCATCTCCGACGGCCTCCCCGACGAGGCCCCACGCGTGCAGCTGCTCGCGTCGGGTGTCGGCGTGCCGTGGGCGCTCGAGGCGCAGGACCTGCTGCGCAATGACTGGGGCGTCGTGGCCGACGTGTGGTCGGTGACGTCGTGGAGCGAGCTGCGTCGCGACGGCATGGCCTGTGACGAGCAGCGGTTCCTCCACCCCGAGGGTGAGGCCCGCACGCCCTACGTCACCGAGCGGCTCCGCGACACGCGCGGACCGGTGGTGGCGGTCTCGGACTACATGCGCCAGGTGCAGGACCAGATCCAGCAGTGGGTGCCCGGAGACTTCGCCTCGCTCGGTGCCGACGGGTTCGGGTTCTCCGACACCCGTCCCGCCGCGCGACGGTTCTTCCACATCGACGGTCCGTCCGTCGCCGTGCGCGCGCTGCAGATGCTCGTCCAGCGTGGCGAGGTCGAGGGTGGCGTGGCCCGTGAGGCAGCGTCTCGCTACCGGCTGCTCGACGTCACTGCCGGCACGTCCGGCAACTCCGGCGGCGACAGCTGACCCTGGCTGGCCATGCCGATGTGACGAAAGCCCTTGCACGACAAGGTATGCCGCCCACTCAGCCGAGTGGGCGGCATACCTTTCTGTTGGGGTAGGGCTTTCGGTTGGGATAGCGCGCCGGCTGGGGCAGGATGAGGCCATGACCTCCGACTCCGTACAGAACGGCTCGCGCCGCGTCGCCGTCACAGGCTCCACCGGCAAGCTCGGCCGCACTGTGGTCGCCCACCTGGTGGAGCAGGGCTACGACGTGCTGGCCCTCGACCGGACGCGACCCGAGTCCCCCGCGGCGCCGTTCGTCGCGGTTGACCTCACCGACTACGGCCAGGTCTTCGAGGCGCTCTCCGGAGGCGTCGACGAGCACCCGACCCCGGTGGACGCGGTCGTCCACCTCGCCGCGATCCCGGCGCCGGGACTGACCACCAACGCCGCGACCTTCGCGAACAACTCGGCGGCGACCTACAACGTCTTCGCCGCGGCCAAGGCCCTGAAGATCCGCAGCGTCGTCTGGGCATCCAGCGAGACGGTGCTCGGCCTGCCGTTCGACACGCCGCCGCCGTACGCGCCGGTCGACGAGGAGTACCACCCGAGGCCCGAGACGACCTACTCGCTGAACAAGGCGCTCGAGGAAGAGATGGCCCGGCACTTCTGCCGCTGGGACCCTGAGCTGACCATGGTGGGCCTGCGGTTCTCCAACGTCATGGACCCTGAGGACTACGCCGCCTTCCCGGCGTACGACGAGGACCCGTCGCTGCGCCAGTGGAACCTGTGGGGCTACATCGACGCGCGCGACGGAGCCCAGGCGGTCCGGCTCGGGCTGGAGCGCACCGACCCGGGCGTGGAGGTCTTCATCGTCGCCAACGCCGACACGGTGATGTCACGCAGCAGTGCCGACCTGATGGCCCAGGTCTTCCCCGACGTCGAGGTGCGCAAGGCCCTCGACGAGCACGAGACCCTGCTGTCCATCGACAAGGCCCGACGGCTGCTGGGCTACCAGCCAGACCACTCCTGGCGCGACCACGTCGGCTGAAACCACGCGCCACCAGCAGCTTTCCGGGATGGTCGGCTTCCCGCGACGACCACCCCCGGTTGTGGGCGGCATACAAATAGACTGCCGGTATGCCGTCCACCCGCGTCAGCACCTCGACCGCCACCCTGCAGCGGGTCGAGCGGTCCGCCGGTGAGCTCTCGTCGGCTGCGACGCGCCGGGTGGAGGCGACGCACGACTGGTACCGCTCGCTCTCCGCGGAGGACCGCTCCTGGGTCGGCCTGGTCGCCCAGGCGGGCATCGCGGCGTTCATCGCGTGGCTGCGGGACGGCGGCGACCAGACGCCGGTCACCGCCGACGTGTTCGGCACCGCGCCTCGCGAGCTGACCCGCTCGATCACCCTGCGCCAGACCCTCGACCTGGTGCGCTCGGTCGTCGACGTCGTCGAGCAGGACGCGACGGCTCTTGCCGAGCCCGGTGAGGAGCAGGCACTGCGAGAGTCGGTGTTGCGCTACTCGCGCGAGATCGCCTTCGCGGCCGCGGAGGTCTACGCCCACGCCGCCGAGGCGCGTGGCGCGTGGGACGCCCGCCTCGAAGGCCTGGTCGTCGACGCGGTGCTCCGTGGCGAGGCCGACGACTCGATGCAGTCGCGCGCGGCGGCGCTCGGCTGGGGGTCCACGACCAGGGTTGCCGTGATCGCGGGCAGCACGCCTCCGGGAGGCTCAGCGGGAGTCGTGGACGGGCTCCGCCGGGCAGCCGAACGCGCCGGGGTGGACACGCTCGCAGCCGTCCAGGGACGCCGGCTGGTGTGCATCTTCGGCAACGTCGACGACCCGATGGCGGCGGCCCGTGCGGTCGCCGACCACTTCGGCGACGGACCACTGGTGGTGGGGCCGACCGTGCCCCACCTCTTCGCAGCGGGCCGATCCGCTCGGGCCGCCCTGGCCG
This sequence comes from Pedococcus bigeumensis, assembly GCF_006438965.1. Classification (GTDB taxonomy): domain Bacteria; phylum Actinomycetota; class Actinomycetes; order Actinomycetales; family Dermatophilaceae; genus Pedococcus; species Pedococcus bigeumensis_A. The sequence goes on along the minus strand of NZ_RCZM01000001.1, from coordinate 874,892 downwards.
GCCAGTCCTGCGCCCACGCCTGGCCCGGCGCGCCCCGGCCGGTGACCGCCGACGACCTGCTCGCGGAGCGGGTCCTCGTGGGTGACGCCCCCGCCCGGGCGCTCCTGCTCGACCGCATCTGGCACCCCCTCTCGTCGAGCAGCGGCGGCCTGCTGGAGACGGCATCGGCCTACCTCGAGACAGGGGGTGGGCTGGAGGGGACTGCCCGCGTGCTCTTCGTCCACCCCAACACGGTGCGCTACCGCCTGGGCAAGATCGCCGACCTCACGGGCTACCAGCTCACCGACCCGCACGACGCCCACACCGTGCGGATCGCCCTGGCTCTCGGCAGGCTCAGCCGACCGTTCAGCGCGACACCGAGGCCTCGCACAGGGGTGTGAGACGCGGCACAACCCGCTCCAGGGTCGAGCACGAATTTGTAGACATCCTCCAACAGTCGTCGCCGATGTTCGTGCCAAACGGTCACGCTGACGCCACCGGCTTACCGCAAGGCTGAGCCCGTGCTAACAATCGTCTGCCCGGGACAGGGCTCCCAGACCCCTGGCTTCCTCGCGCCCTGGCTCGAGCTGCCGGCGTTTCGCGAGCGGCTCGAGTCGCTGTCCGACGTCGCCGGGCTCGACCTGGTCGCGCACGGCACGACCTCCGACGCCGAGACGATCAAGGACACGGCAGTTGCCCAGCCGCTGATCGTCGCCGCCGGGCTCGCTGCAGCCGCCGTCCTGCTCCCGGACGGACCCTCCGGGGCGGTCGGGGCCACGGCCGGCCACTCGGTCGGTGAGATCACGGCCTCGGCCTTCGCCGGCGTGCTGTCCGACCACGACGCGATGGTCTTCGTCCGCGAGCGCGGTACCGGGATGGCCGCCGCCAGCGCGCTCACCCCGACCGGCATGAGTGCCGTCCTCGGCGGTGACCCGACCGAGGTCGCCGAGGTGCTCGCCCGCCACGGCCTCACCGCTGCCAACGCCAACGGCGCCGGTCAGACGGTGGCCGCCGGCACGCTCGACCAGCTCGCGGCCCTGGCAGCCGATCCCCCGGCCAAGGCCCGCGTCATCGCACTCCAGGTAGCCGGCGCCTTCCACACCGTCCACATGTCCCCGGCGGTGGAGGACCTCCAGCGGCTGTCGGCCGACTTCGACGTCAGCGACCCGGGAGTCACCCTGCTGTCCAACGCCGACGGCCGACCGGTCGCGGACGGGGCCGACGCACTGGCCCGTCTCGTGCGACAGGTCAGCAGCCCGGTGCGGTGGGACCAGTGCATGCAGACCCTGGTCGACCTCGGCGTCACCGCCATGATCGAGCTCCCCCCGGCGGGCACCCTCGTCGGCCTCGCCAAGCGCGCGATGCCCGGAGTTGCCACACTGGCAGTCAAGACGCCCGACGACCTCGAGGCGGCACAGCAACTGATTCGCGAGCACGGCGGAGACCCCGCTCCCGCAGGTTCCACCCCGACCGACGCGCAAGAGGCCTGACATGAGCACACCAGCCCCCAAGGGCACCGGCTTCATCACTCCGTCCGATGGTGCGACGTACGCGCGCATCATGGGCGTGGGCGGCTACCGTCCGGAGCGAGTCGTCATGAACTCCGAGATCATCGAGGCCATCGACTCCTCCGACGAGTGGATCCAGGAGCGGTCCGGCATCAAGAGCCGCCGCTTCGCGGCCAAGGACGAGTCGGTGGTCGACATGTCCGAGCCGGCCACCCGCGATGCGCTCGTGGCAGCCGGGCTCGAGGCCTCCGACGTGGACGCGGTGATCGTGGCCACGGTCACCCACCCCTACCAGACCCCCGCAGCCGCGCCGATCCTCGCCGATCGCCTCGGCATCCGCGGGGCGGCGTTCGACATCTCGGCCGCCTGCGCGGGCTACTGCCACGCCGTCAGCCTGGCCAGCGACATGGTCCGCGGCGGCAGCGCCCGCCACGTCCTGGTCGTGGGGGTCGAGAAGCTCTCCGACTTCACCGACCCCACCGACCGCGGGTCGGCGTTCATCTTCGGCGACGGCGCCGGCGCCGCCATCGTCGGCCCGTCCGACACCCCGGCCATCGGCCCCACCGTCTGGGGTTCGGACGGATCGCAGTGGAAGACCATCTCCCAGCGCGACTCGTGGGTCGAGGTCCGCGACGGCGACCTCGGCTGGCCCGCCATCGGCATGGCCGGGCAGTCCGTCTTCCGCTGGGCTGTGTGGGGCATGGCACCCGTCGCGCAGAAGGCGCTGGATGCCGCCGGCGTCCGCGCCGAGGACCTCGACGCGTTCATCCCGCACCAGGCCAACATGCGGATCATCGACGCGATGATCAAGCAGCTCAAGCTGCCTGCTGACATCCCCGTCGCCCGCGACATCGCCGAGACCGCCAACACCTCGGCCGCGTCGATCCCGCTCGCCACCGAGCGGATGCTGCGCGAGGGTGAGGTCGCACATGGCGGCCTGGCCCTGCAGATCGGGTTCGGCGCCGGGCTCGTCTACGCCGCCCAGGTCGTCGTCCTCCCCTGACCAGACTCCCGTCGGCCCGCGGGTGAACCGGGCCACCGCAGTGACCACACCAGTGACACCAGAGTCACGCAACACCAGTCACACCAACAGAAAGAAGGAGCTGAGCCGCATGGCGCAGAGCGAACAGGAGATCCTCGAGGGTCTGGCCGAGATCGTCAACGAGGAGACCGGACTGGACACCGACTCGGTGCAGTCCGAGAAGTCCTTCACCGACGACCTCGACATCGACTCTCTCTCGATGATGACCATCGTCGTCAACGCCGAGGAGAAGTTCGGCGTGCGGATCCCCGACGACGAGGTCAAGAACCTCAAGACCGTCGGCGACGCCGTGTCGTTCATCGCCAAGAGCCAGAGCTGATCCCGCGCGGGGTGGTGGGCACCCGGCAAACCTGCCGTCCGTGCCCGCCGCCCCCGCTGCGCAGCCCTGCGCACGCACCCGTCCCACCCCAGATGAAGGAGCACCTCCAGCCATGACCGCCGAACGACGCGTTGTCGTCACAGGCCTCGGAGCCACCACCCCCGTGGGCGGCACCGTCCCCGAGACGTGGGACGCCATCCTGGCCGGACGGTCGGGCGCCAAGACCATGCCCTTCGACTGGGTGGAGAAGTACGAGCTCCCGGTGAAGTTCGCCGCGACCATCCACACCCAGCCGCTGGACGTGCTGACCAAGGTCGAGGTCCGCCGACTCGACCCCAGTGCCCAGTACGCCCTCATCGCCTCCCGCGAGGCCTGGGCCGACGCCGGCTCCCCCGAGGTCGACCCCGAGCGCCTCGCGGCCTGCATCGGCACCGGCATCGGCGGCGTGTGGACGCTGCTCGACCAGTGGGACAACCTGCGCGAGAAGGGTCCGCGCCGGGTCTTCCCGCTCGCCGTCCCCATGCTCATGCCCAACGCCTCCTCCGCTGCGGTCTCGCTCGACATCGGCGCCCGCGCCGGAGCCCACACCCCGGTGTCGGCCTGCGCCTCCGGGCTCGAGGCGATGGGTTACGCCTACGAGATGATCCGCAACGGTCGCGCCGACATCGCCGTCGCCGGTGGCACCGAGGGCGCGGTCCACGCGCTGCCCATCGCCGGTTTCGCCGCCATGCAGGCGCTGTCGACCCGCAACGACGACCCCGAGCGCGCCTCCCGCCCCTACGACACCGGTCGTGACGGGTTCGTCCTCGGTGAGGGTGCCGCGGTGATCGTGCTCGAGGAGTACGAAGCCGCCAAGGCCCGTGGCGCCAAGATCTACGCCGAGATCGGTGGCGTGGGCATGTCCTCCGACTCGCACCACATCGCGGCGCCCGAGCCCGAAGGTGCTGGCGCGTCCCGTGCCATGGTCGAGGCGGTCGAGCGAGCCGGCCTGACTCCCAAGGACATCGTGCACGTCAACGCCCACGCCACCTCGACCCCCGTCGGTGACGTGGCCGAGTCGAACGCCATCCGGCGCGCCTTCGGCGACGACGCCGACGGTATGCCGGTCAGTGCCACGAAGTCGATGACCGGGCACCTGCTCGGTGCGGCCGGCGCGCTCGAGGGCGTCTTCACGATCCTGGCGCTGCACCACCGGCTCGCCCCGGCGACGATCAACCTGGACGACTTCGATCCCGCGATCAAGCTCGACGTCGTGCACGGGGAGGCCCGCAAGCTGCCGGACGGCGACATCGCCGCGCTCAACAACTCGTTCGGCTTCGGCGGTCACAACGTCGCGGTGGTCTTCACCTCGATCTGAGATCACCAGCAAGGTGTGGTGGGCACCTCCCGCGCAGGAAGGCCGGCCCACCAGGAAAGTCGTTTGGCGATGCGTGCCGTCCTCGGCATGCTTCTGCCATGAGCGACTACGTCGAGAGCGACCGCCTGGTGCTGCGCCAGTTCACCTCGGACGACGCGGACCTGCTGATCGAGCTGGATAGTGATCCCGCCGTGATGCGCTACCTCACTGGTGGCGAGCCGTCGCTGTCGGATGACGTCGTCCGTGACGAGGTGATCCCGAGCCTCCTTGCCGCGTATGAGCGGTGGAACGGTCGGTTTGGACTGTTCGCAGCCTACGAAAAGGAGACCGGCGCCTTCATCGGTTGGTTCTGCCTTCGCCCGGAGCGGACGGGTCCGCTGGACGAGGTCGAGCTCGGCTACCGGCTCCGCCGGGACGGCTGGGGCAAGGGGTACGCGACCGAGGGCTCGCAGGCCCTTCTGGACAAAGGCTTCACCGAGCTTGGTGTCAGCACCGTCTGGGGCGAGACCATGGCGCTGAACGTCTCCTCCCAGCGGGTCATGCAGAAGGTCGGCATGTCCGTCGTCGCGGCGGTCCCGACACCTGACGACATGCAGGGCGTCGAAGGTGCTGAGCGTGGCGGCTTCCGGTTCGAGATCACGAGGGAGCAGTGGGAACGCCGATGATGGTGGCGAACCGGACTGTGCACCGCTGCTCCAGCACCTTCAGGCGGGCCGCCCTACTCCCGTCACCGTGCGCGGTCGGTGGGTCGTAGGCATCCTGAGGAGGGTCCCTAGCCGCGCCCCGGCGGTGTGGTCGGCTTGGCCGGGGGCGGCAGGATGTGGATGTCGATGAGCGGCGACGTGGTGGTCGACGGCGTCGTCGTTGTCGACGTCCGCGAGGCTGTCGCGCCCCCTGTCGGGGTGGACCGCGGAGCGGTCGTCGAGACAGGCGCCGGCGGCACGGTGCGCGACGACACCGACCGCGACGAGGTCGTCGACGAGGCCTGTCGCGCGGCGCCCGGCGCAGGCGTGGCGGTCGACGGTGTTGACGTGACCGCCTGTCCGGTCAGGGACGTGTTGGCCTTGGTCGGCCCTTCCGCACCATCCGACGCGGCCTTGTCGGGCAGGATGAAGGCGAAGGACAGCAACGCCGTCAGCCCACCGATCCAGAGCAGTACGAGGGACGGCAGTGGCTTCCAGCTCGCCTCGCGTCCGACGACCTGCCGGTGCGTCAGGAACTCACGCAGGTAGGCCATCAGGGTCACGACAGCCACGGTCGCCACTGCCCAGAGAACCCACGCCGCGACGTGGGCGCCGAGAGGCAGATCGGCGGCCAGGATGAGTCGGGCGCACCACAGCAGCATCCCCACACAGACTGCGGCCAGCGCCCCCACGATGAGGTTGGGGCGGGTCACACGTTCCTCCAGAGTTGGTCGGTCAGCGGGCGAGAATACCCAACATCCGACGTAACCCTCCAAACCTGCAGGTCAGCGCGGCCGGTCGGACCCGGTCAGCCCACCTTGTGCAACCAGCGCACGGGAGCCCCGTCGCCGGCATACCGGAACGGCTCCAGCTCGGCGTCCCAGTCGGTGCCGAGCAGCTCCTCGACCATCTCGGCCATCGCCTCGGGTGAGCCCTGGGACAGCCGCAGCACCTCGCGCAGCCGGTCCTCGTTGATCACCGCGTCACCGGAGGCCGAGGTCCACGTGTGGTGGATCCCCAGCGCGGGCGTGTGGGACCAGCGCGAGCCGTCCGAGCCGGCGCTGGGCTCCTCGGTCACCTCGTAGCGCAGGTTGTCCCACCCGCGCAGCGTCGAGGCGAGCTTGGCGCCGGTGCCCTGCACCCCTGCCCACGCGAGCTCCGCGCGGACAAGTGCGGCACCGGCCGGCTGAGGCGTCCAGTCGATGGCCACCCGGCCATCGAGCACGGCTTCGAGGGCCCAGGTGATGTGTGGGCACAGCGCTTTCGGGGTGGCGTGAATGAACACCACCCCGCGGGTCATGACACGCGGCATCGCGACAGACATTCCGGGCCTCCTTTGGTGTGCGAGGGACGTCTTCCCCACGAACCTCGTCACCTGCTGGCCTGGCTGTGTGTCGCTTCTTCAGTTGGCTGTGCTGCGCCCATTGTGCACCACGAAGCACTCACGCACCAGCACTCTCACCAACCTCACGTTCATCTGGTGGAACAGGACCGCACGGTGCCGGTATGCCGCGGGCTCCCCTACGCGGCACACCGGCACCCTCTCCGCGGGGTCAGGGCACGCTCAGGTGGTCGAGCTCGACTCCGCCGAGGGTGCGGCCGGTGGCGCGCCTTGGCCCGCCTCCCCGCCCGGTCCCCCGGCCCCGCCGACCTGGACGTTGGTCACGGCGTAGCTCTTGTCGATCTGCACGATGATCTGGGTGCCGTCGGCGCGGACCATGTGGGCCTCGTAGACGCCGTCGGAGTCGGTCTCCACGCGCTGGATGGTCGCGGTCGGCTCCTTGGCCTTGGCGGCGGCGGTGACCTTGGCGGCCACGTCTCCGGTCAACAGCTTCTCGTCGGACCGCATCGGCTTGCTGGGGTCGGTGTTGCCGTTGCCCTGCGGCGTCTCCCCCTGGCCCGGCGCGACCTGGCCGTAGGCGGCGAGGGTGGACGTCGGTGACGTCGGGTCGGCGCTGGCCAAGGACGCCGCGGTGATGGCGATGCCTGCGGCGGCAACCAGGCCCGCGGCGACGGGGACGATTCGGATCTTCATGAGGTGCTCCTTCGGTGGTGGAGCTCCACCGTGCGTGCCCGTCCTGTGGCGGCGGCCTCTGCAGGCCGTGGGTCGGCTGTGCGCCGGTCCACGGCAGCCAGCACGGTGAGCGATAGGCTCGCGGCGCCCAGCCGGTGACAGCCGAGCTGGCGCCGGGGCAGTAGCTCAGTCGGTCAGAGCAGCGGACTCATAATCCGTCGGTCGTCGGTTCAAGCCCGACCTGCCCCACACGACGTTGCGTCGCCGCGAGCGAACATTCAGGGGTCGGCCACGAAACTCCGGCCCCAACAGGCGAGGCGCTCGACGCCATGGCGATGCCGTCGGAAACCATGGCCTTGTCATCCGCCAAGGATGCGGCGGCGCTCCGACGGGCGCCCCGCATACCTACCCAAAGTGACCGACCCGAGACATTGCCGCTCCCCCTCGCCACCTTGCTCGTCCTTGACTGGTCCGCTCCCACGGCCGCAGCCACGACACCACCGGGGTCCGAGAAGCGGCGGCTGCAGACCTGAGCTGAAATCGCACCGACAGCCACTCCCACAACAACGCGGCGAACCGACTGCCGCTGAGCCAAACAGGAGTAACCTGACCAATAGTCCCAATCGGGTTTGAAACTGCTCAAAACCGCATTGACCTCAGGCGACCTGTTCCCCAGAGCGAACGCTTGGTGATCAACTCACCACGATCGCAACCGGATGCCCCATGGCCCCTGACCGGCCCGACCTCTTCGAGGCACTGGCGGACGCAACCAGGCGAATCGGCTCCTCGGCGGACCTGCAGAGCAACCTGGACACCCTCATCAACGCGGTCCGGCAGGCGCTGCCCGGTGTCGACCACGCCGGCATCTCGGTGAGTCGCGCGGACGGAACCATCGAGACCCTGGCGGGCTCCGATCCGCTTGCCTTTACCCTGGACCGGCTCCAGTACGCCCTCGGCGAGGGGCCATGCATCACGGCCATCCAGGACAGCCCCGTCATCACCATCGAGGACGCCACCACCGAAACACGCTGGCCGCGGTACCTGCCGCCAGCCATCGCCCTCGGGCTGCGTTCCCAGATGGGACTGCGCATCTTCCTCGACGGCAAGACGCTCGGCGGACTCAACCTCTATGCCACCAAGCCCGGGACCCTCAGGCCCGAGCTCGAGGCCACCGCCCAGCTGTTGGCCGCGCACGTCGCCCTCGTCCTCGGCAAGGCCCGTCACGAGGACGACCTGATGTCCGCCCTCGACACCCGTACCGTGATCGGTCAGGCCACCGGCCTGGTCATGGAGCGGTACAAGCTGACCGACGACCGCGCCTTCCAGTACCTCACCCACGTCTCGCAACACAGCAACATCAAGCTGCGCCGCGTGGCCGCCGAGATGGTCCAGCAGGCCAACGACGAGAGCGTGCCGACTGCACTGCAGGCCTAGACCAAGACAAGGGCCCCCTCCGTGGCGGCCCGACCCGTTCACCGTGGTCACCACGGTCGTCCACGTGCGGGATGACGTCCGGGCGCCGCCCCCCTACCGTGGGTTCCGTGGCTGAAGGCCCAGACGTCCCACCTGCGGTTCGCGCGCAGATCCTCGCGACCGAGCACTGGAGCCTGCTCGCCACCCGGAGCATGACGTGGTCCGAGGTGATGTCACGGATCTCGATCCTGCTCACCATCGAGTCGGCTTCCCTCGTCGTGGTGGGGCTCACGGTGCAGGTGGCGGGGTTCGGCCACGCCTTCCACGTGCTCGCAGTGGGGTTGAGCGCGGCCATGCTGGTGCTGGGGACGCTCACCGGCATCCGGGTCGCGAACGTCATGACCGACGACGAGTCCATGGTCATCGGCATGAACCGACTGCGCGCCGCCTACGTCGACCTGGACCCCGGCGTCGCGCCCTACCTGGTCACCGGGATCACCGACGACCTCATCGGCGTCCGGCGCACCTACGGCATGACCCGCACCCGCGGGCCCAGCCACTTCATCGGCAGCACCGGACTGTTCATGATCGCCGTGAATGCCATCGTGGCAGGAGTGTTCGGGGCGCTGGTGACCGACGCCTGCGGTGCGAACGGGTTCCTCACCGCCGTGGTCGGCGGCGTGTGCCTGGTCGCGTATGCCGCGGCGTTCCTCACCATGACCCTTCGCGACTACCGCCGTGCGACCGGCCGAAATCCGCCGGCCTTCCCGTCCTGAGGCCCGCTTGCTCCGAGTTGCTATTGCATGACAGTGCCGCCCCGAGGGGTTCCCTGATCCACCCAAACCGGTAGGTTGCCGGACATGACGGAGCCACTGGTCGTTCTCAAGGGCGTCAACAAGCACTTCGGCGATCTGCACGTCCTCCAGGACATCAACCTGTCCATCGGCAAGGGCGAGGTCGTCGTCGTGATCGGCCCCTCGGGGTCGGGCAAGTCGACGCTGTGCCGCACCATCAACCGGCTCGAGACGTTCGAGACCGGCTCGATCACCATCGACGGAGTGCCGTTGCCGGAAGAGGGCAAGGAGCTCGCCAAGCTGCGCGCCGACGTCGGCATGGTGTTCCAGTCGTTCAACCTCTTCGCCCACAAGACGATCCTCGACAACGTGACCCTCGGCCCGATCAAGGCCCGCAAGATCCCCAGGGCGGAGGCCGAGAAGCGCGCCATGGAGCTGCTCGAGCGGGTGGGCGTGGCCCACCAGGCCGAGAAGTTCCCCGCCCAGCTGTCCGGCGGGCAGCAGCAGCGCGTGGCCATCGCCCGGTCGCTGGCCATGGACCCGAAGGTGATGCTCTTCGACGAGCCGACCTCGGCGCTCGACCCCGAGATGATCACCGAGGTCCTCGACGTCATGGTGGCCCTCGCCAAGGAGGGCATGACGATGGTCGTCGTCACCCACGAGATGGGCTTTGCCCGCAAGGCCGCCAACCGGGTGGTGTTCATGGCCGACGGCCAGATCGTCGAGGAGAACACACCCGAGGGCTTCTTCACCGCACCCAAGTCGGATCGCGCCAAGGACTTCCTCGGCAAGATCCTCACGCACTGACACTGACTGCTCACACCCCAGACCTGCACCGCACTGCACGGAACACCGGGGCGCACCAAGCGCAGCGGCAACACACCAGGAGGAATGCATGAAGATTCGTCAGATTGGCGCAGTGACCGCCGCATCGGTCCTCGCGCTCGGCTTGACCGCCTGTGGCGACAGCGCCAAGGACGGTGGCAGCACCGCCGGGGGCGGAGGGGGTGCCAAGTTCAAGGTGGGCATCAAGTTCGACCAGCCCGGCCTCGGCCTGAAGGAAGGCGCCAAGTACACCGGACTCGACGTCGATGTCGCGACCTACATCGCCAAAGAGCTCGGTCACGCGGCCGGCGACATCCAGTGGGTCCAGTCCCCGTCCGCCCAGCGCGAGACGCTCATCTCGACCGGCCAGGTCGACATGGTGGTCGCGACCTACTCGATCACCGACGCCCGCAAGGAGAAGATCTCCTTCGCCGGCCCGTACTTCGTCGCCGGCCAGGACCTGCTCGTCCGTGCCGACGACTCGTCCATCACCGGACCGGACGCGCTCACCGGGAAGAAGCTCTGCTCGGTGACCGGTTCCACGTCCGCCCAGAACGTCAAGAAGAAGGTGCCGGGCGTCCAGCTCCAGGAGTTCGGCACCTACTCCGAGTGCGTCGCGGCCCTGGTCTCCAAGGGCGTCGACGCCCTGACCACTGACAACACGATCCTTGCCGGCTACGCCTCGCAGGAGCAGTACAAGGGCAAGCTCAAGGTTGTCGGCGCCCCCTTCTCGACCGAGCGCTACGGCATCGGCATCAAGAAGGGTGACACCGCCACCTGCGAGAAGATCAACACCGCGATCGCCAAGATGATCACCGACAAGGCGTGGCAGAAGGCCGTCGACGACAACCTCGGCCCGGCCGGGTTCAAGGTCGACGCCGCCACGAACCCGCCCAAGCAGGACGCCTGCTCCTGACCCAGTGAGGTATGCCGCCCGCTCACCGAGCGGGCGGCATACCTCGGCGTGAAATACGTTCTCCCGCAACGGAAGGGGTCCTGAATGGGTAACGGCCTGACCATCTCCACCCTGCTCTCGGCTTTCGGCAGCACGGTGCTGCTGGCGGCGCTCTCGGCCATCGGGGCGCTCGTCCTCGGAACAGTGGTCGCGGTCCTTCGGGTCTCCCCCGTGCGCGTGCTGCAGCTGCTGGGGACGTGGTACGTCAACGTCTTCCGCAACACACCACTGACGCTCCTCATGGTGTCGAGCATTCTCGGCGCGACCTTCATCCTCGGCATCAACCTCGACCCCACCTCCATCAAGGGCAACGCCTTCCGGTGGGCGGTCGTGATGCTGTCCGTCTACCACGGCGCCTTTGTCTGCGAGGCCCTGCGCTCAGGTGTCAACACGATCCCTGACGGTCAGGCCGAAGCCGCCCGGTCCATGGGACTCACCTTCGGCCAGAGCATGCAGCACGTGCTGCTGCCGCAGGCCTTCCGAGGCGCCATCGCTCCGCTTGGCTCTGTCCTCATCGCGCTGATCAAGAACACGACCGTCGCCGCCGTGATCGGAGTGTCCGAGGCCGCGAACCTGATGCAGGTGACGATCGAGAACGAGGGCAGCGGCCTGTCGATCTTCCTCGTCTTCGCGCTCGGCTTCGTCATCCTCACCCTTCCGCTCGGACTCTGGCTGACCAGCCTGTCGCGTCGACTGGCGGTGAAGCGATGAGCGCCTCGGTCCTGTTCGACGCACCCGGCCCGCGGGCCCGTCGACGCCACGCCCTCCTCGCGGCCGTGGGTCTTTTGGTCTTCCTCGGCTTGCTGTTCCTCGTCTACCGCAAGATGCGGGACGCCAACCAGCTCCATGCCGACATGTGGAAGCCGTTCCTCACCGACCGATCGGTCTGGCGCGACTACCTGCTGCATGGCTTGTGGGGCACCCTCAAGGCCGCGCTGATCTCGATCGTGCTCGCCGGTGTCTTCGGACTGTTGTTCGGCATCGGCAGGCTCTCGACGGTTGCCGCGGTGCGCTGGGTGAGCAGCGTCGTGGTGGAGTTCTTCCGAGCGGTCCCCGTGCTGATCATGATGATCTTTGCGTTCGGCCTGTACACCAGCAACGGCGTCTTCGCGAACGACGTCAACCCCCTCGCCGCCGTCGTCACCGGGCTCACGCTCTACAACGGTTCGGTCGTCGCTGAGCTCGTGCGCTCCGGCGTCTACTCGTTGCCGAGGGGGCAGGGCGAGGCCGGGCTGGCGATCGGACTGACTCCCAGCCAGGTGCTGCGCTCGATCCAGCTCCCCCAGGCGCTCACCGCAATGCTCCCGGCCCTCATCGGCCAGTTCGTCACCGTGCTCAAGGACTCTGCTCTCGGGACGGCGATCACCTATGGCGAGCTGCTGTCCTGGTCCAAGATCCTCGGCTCCAACTTCGCCAACACGGTGCCCGCCTACATCGTCGCCGCGATTCTGTTCATCCTGATGAACTACTCATTGTCCCGGCTGGCCGTCTACGTCGAGAGTCGCCTGTCCCGGCGTGGCCGGACCACCCTGCACGAGGCCGCCGCAGTGCCTGCTCCGGCTGCCGCCGGGCCGCAGACCTAGTCGAGAGTGCACGACACGCTGACCCCAGTGGGTTCGTCTCAGCGTGTCGTGCACTCTCGACGCGCGGGCTGAGCCACCCCTGCATGAGTCGACGACGAAGGCCCCGGACCTGATGGTCTGGGGCCTCGTGGTGTGGTGCGCTCCCCCGGTTGGACTCGAACCAACAACCTGCCGATTAACAGTCGGCTGCTCTGCCAATTGAGCTACAGGGGAATGTCCGTCTGCGGTCCCCCGCGTTCGGCGCTGCGCAACCATAGCAAAGGATGCGCGCAGTTCTGAAAACGCCCCGGCCGTGTTGCTAGCGGCCGACTTGCTCGCGCAGGTAGGCCAGCGTGGCGTCGGTGCGGGCGGTCATCTCGGTGTCGTCGGCGCGCACCCCGCGGCCCAGCACCACCTGCTCGACGAGGTCGCCCGAGCCGAGGTCCTGACGGAGCACCGCCTTGGCCCACCGACGCGGCCCCAGCTCGATCCGCTGGGCCAGGACGACGCTGGCCTGGACCCGTTCGCGCAGAGTCTCGGGCAGCAGGCTGGTGGCGCCCAGGACCCACTGCGACGGCCTCGAGCCGTCCACCCAGGTGACTGTCAGCTGGGTGAGCTCGGGCGACCAGGTGCCACCGTCCACCTCGTGCCACGGTCGGGCCAGCGTCCTCGTTCCGGCTGCGTCGACGGCATACAGGCGGTGGTTGGTGGCCACCACGGTGGTGCCGGTCGCCTCCTCACGGGCCCAGCTGAGGACGCGTTCGCCGCTGCCGAGCTCGATGGCCGTGCGCAGCTCAGCCGACAGCTTCTCGGTGCGCCGCAACGAGATCGCCATCAGGACGCACTGTCGCGGAGGGTGGCGAGCTCGCGCTGGAGCTCTTGGAGCTCGGTGCTGAGCGTGCGCGCGGCGGCAGGGTCGGAGTGCGAGTCGGTGGCCATCCGCCGCATGGCCGACATCGCGTCGGCGATCCGGCGGGTCAGCGAGACTTCCTGGACTCGAGTGAGGAGGGCGTCGATGTAGCGACGCTCGGGCAGGCCGGTGGCCTTGTCGAAGCGCGTGGGCAGCGACGCGACCGACAGCTCGGCGACCAAGCCGTGGACGGCCAGCGGTGCGGCCTGGGTGACCCGGTCGGCCCAGGCCTGGACGGACAGTCCGCGCTGCGGGCCCCCAGCCCCACGCACCCCGTCGAAGACGGCCCGGTGGGCGGGCGCGGTGAACGCGTCGGCCGAGACCTTGTCGACGTCGTCGAGGGCGAAGCTGTCGGGGTACTGCAGCAGCGTCTGGAGGAGCTGGCGCTCGGCGAACACGATCGGGTCGCGCAGGTCTGGCGTCGGCAGCGAGGCGCGGGCTTCCTCGATCGAGGGCTCCGGCACGGTGTCTGCGTCCGGACGGAAGCCACCTGCACCTGCATCCCGGGACCCGCCCGACCCCGCATCACGCGATCCACCCGGTCGTCCGCCCGCACCCTGGGGGGCGTCCTTGGCCTCCTTGGCGTCGCGCGCAGCGGCTCGCTGGGCGCGCGACACCTCGGCCTGGACCTGCTCGACCTCGACCCCGATCCACCCCGCCACGGTGCGGATGTACTCCGGGCGCATCGAGCTGTCCCGGATCGAGTTGACGATCGGCGCGGCCGCCCGCATGGCCTGCACGCGTCCCTCGGCCGTCACCATGTCGAACCGGTCGATCGTGGTGCGCACAGCGAACTCGAACATCGGCACGGCGTCATCGATGAGGTGCCGGACGGCGTCGTCGCCCTTGGCGATGCGCAGCTCGCACGGGTCCATCCCGCCGTCGGCGACCGCCACGAAGGACTGCGACGCCCAGCGCTGGTCCTCACCGAACGACCGCATCGCGGCCTTCTGGCCCGCCGCGTCGCCGTCGAACGTGAAGACGACCTTGGCTGGGGCCAGGTCGACCTCGTCGCGCATGATCCGCCGGAGCATCTTGATGTGGTCGACACCGAAGGCCGTGCCACAGGTCGCCACCGCTCCCTCGATACCCGCGAGCTGGCAGGCCATCACGTCGGTGTATCCCTCGACGATGACGGCTTTGCGCTCTCCTGCAATGGATTTCTTCGCCAGGTCGAGCCCGTAGAGCACCGTCGACTTCTTGTAGATCGGGGTCTCGGACGTGTTGAGGTACTTGGCCGCGATCCGGTCGTCGTCGTAGAGCCGCCGCGCGCCGAATCCCACGGTGTCACCGGTGATGTCGCGGATCGGCCAGACCAGCCGGCCGCGGAACCGGTCGTACAGCCCGCGGCTCCCCCGCCCGGACAGCCCGCCGAGGACGACCTCCTCGTCGGTGAAGCCCTTGGACCGCAGGTGGCGCGACAGGTCCTCGCCACCGCGGGGCGCGAACCCGACGCCGAACCGCTTGGCCGCCTCGCTGTCGAAGCCGCGCTCGCGCAGGAAGTCGCGGCCGGCCCGCGCCTCGGGCGCGTTGAGCAGTGCGTGGTGGTAGAACTCCTGCGCCACCCGGTGCGCCTCGATCAGCCGCGAGCGCCGTCCGAGCGACTCCCCGCCGCCGGGCTTGCCACCCTCTTCGTAGTGCAGCTCCATGCCGAGCTTCTGGGCCAGCCGCTCGATGGCCTCGGTGAAGGTGAGGTGCTCGACCTTCTGCACGAACGAGATGACGTCGCCGCCCTCGCCGCAGCCGAAGCAGTGCCACGCGCCGACGACGGGCCTGATGTTGAACGACGGTGTCTTCTCGTCGTGGAACGGGCAGAGCCCCTTCATCGAGCCGGGCCCGGCAGGTCGCAGCGTCACGTGCTCACGCACGACGTCCTCGATCGACGAACGCTCCTTCACGAGCGCGACGTCGTCGGCCTTGATCCGACCCGGCACTGGCCCTCCTTGTCGCGGCCGAGTCTAGGCGGTGCGTCACATGGTGCGCGGGCCACCTCCACAGCTTCGGTATGAGGGGTGGTCGCCGCGCTCCCCGACCCCACGCCGGCGCGACGGGCCGTCGCCTGCCGGCGGCCCGGCATACCCGGACTGGGCCGTGGGCGACCGCGAAGGTAAGGTAAGCCTTGCCTTCACGTCCCCCATGTTGTTCAGGAGAACCAGACCCGTGATCCGCCGACGGACCGCCCTGCTCGCCCTGGCGACCACCGCCACCCTGGCCCTGACTGCCTGCGGCGGTGGCGGGAGCCTCGAGGCCGGCAAGAGCCTCGACCCCGACAAGCTGACGATCTACAGCGCGCAGCACGAGAACCTGACCCAGGCGTGGGCCAAGAAGTTCCAGGAGGACACCGGCGTCAAGGTGCAGATCCGCTACGGGTCGGACTCCTCGATGGGCGCCCAGATCGTGCAGGAGGGCGCCAAGAGCCCCGCCGACGTGTTCCTCACCGAGAACTCCCCCGCGATGACGACGGTGCAGAACGCCGGGCTGCTCGCCAAGGTCGACGAGGCAACGATCGCCCAGGTCGGCAAGGACTACGCCCCGTCGACGCACGAGTGGGTCGGCATCGCCGCCCGCTCGACGGTGCTGGTCTACAACCCGAGCAAGATCACCGAGGCCGAGCTGCCGAAGTCGATCATGGATCTGCAGGACCCGAAGTGGAAGGGCAAGTGGGGTGCCGCCGCCGGTGGCGCCGACTTCCAGGCCATCGTGTCGGCCATCCTCGAGACCCAGGGCGAGGCCAAGACGGCCACCTGGCTCAAGGGCCTCAAGGACGGCGCGCAGATCTACCAGAACAACATCGCGGTCATGAAGGCCGTCAACGCCGGGCAGGTGCCGGTCGGGATCATGTACCACTACTACTGGTACCGCGACCAGGCGCTCAGCAAGGTGGGAAGCAAGAACACCAAGCTGCTCTACTTCCGCCACCAGGACCCGGGTGCCTTCGTCAGCATCTCCGGGGGCGCGGTCCTCAAGTCGAGCAAGCAGGGTGCGAACGCACAGAAGTTCCTCGCCTACGTCACGTCCAAGGCGGGCCAGAACGTGCTGGCCACCAGCGACGCCAAGGAGTATGCCGTGGGCAACGGTGTGCCGTCCGACAAGGCGCTGGAGCCGTTGGACACCCTCGAGGCGCCGGACGTGGACCCGTTCAAGCTCAACGGCCCCAAGGTCATCGAGCTGATGACTGCCGCAGGCATCCTCTAGGTGGCGCGCCTCTCATGACCAGCCGGCGGGGTCGTTCGAACCCAACACCCGTCACGGTCGTCACGGCCAGCCTGGTCGTGGCGGCTGTCTGCGTGCTGCCCCTGCTCGTCGTCGCCGTGAAAGCGTTCGACATCGGCTGGGGGCCTGCCTGGGACCTGCTGTGGCGACCCCGGGTCGGTGAGCTGCTGCGCAACACCGCATCCCTGGTCGTCCTGACCGTCTCGCTGACGACGGGGCTCGGCATCGCGGCCGCTTGGCTGGTCGAGCGGACCAGCCTGCCCGGCGCCAAGTTCTGGCGGGTCCTCATGGTCTGCCCCCTGGCGGTGCCCGCGTTCGTCAACTCCTACGCGTGGGTGACCGTGCGCCCCGACCTGCAGGGCCTCGGCGGGGCGGTCCTCGTGACGACGCTGTCCTACTTCCCGTTCGTGTTCCTGCCCGTGGCGGCCGTGCTTCGTGGGCTCGACCAGTCGCTCGAGGACTCGGCGCGGTCGCTCGGCCTCGGGCCTTGGCGGTCCTTCTTCCGCGCGGTCCTGCCGCAGCTGAGGCCGGCCGCGCTCGGTGGGATGCTGCTCGTCTCGCTCCACCTGCTGTCCGAGTTCGGCGTGCTCGCGATGCTGCGGTTCCCGACCTTCACGACAGCGATCCTCGAGCAGTTCCAGGTGGCGTTCAGCAACAGCGCCGGGAGCCTGCTCGCCGTCGTGCTCATCGCCCTCTGCCTCGGTCTGCTCACCGCGGAGCTGTTGCTGCGCGGCACGATTCGGCACGCCCGCCTCGGTCGAGGGGCGGCCCGTCGCGCGCTGCCCGCGCGGCTCGGACTGTGGACCGCGCCGGCCCTCATCGGCATGGGCGCCCTGACGGTGCTGGCTCTCGGAGTGCCGCTCGGGAGCCTCGTCTACTGGTTCCGTGCCGGCAGCGGCGGCCTCACCGAGAGCGCCTTCGACCCGGCCGAGCTCGTGACCACCCTGTGGGGCACGCTGCGCCTGGCGCTCATCGCGGGAGTGGTCACGGTGGTGGCGGCCTTCCCCGTTGCCTGGCTGATCGCCCGGCGCCGCACCTGGCTGTCGGTGCTCGTCGAGCGGGCCACCTACGTCGCGTCCTCACTGCCGGGTGTCGTCATCGCCCTCGCGCTGGTCACCCTGTCGGTCCGCTACGCGCGCCCGGTCTACCAGACCAGCGTCGTCCTCGTCGCGGCATACGCCATCCTGTTCATCCCCCGCGCGATGGTGAGCATCCGTGCGGCCATGGCGCACGCGCCCGAGGAGCTCACCGAGGCCGCCCGAGCCCTGGGCGACGGGCCGTTCCGGGCCTTCGTACGCGTCCTGGTGCCACTCACAGCGCCGGGTGCGCTGGCTGGTTTCGCGATGGTGTTCATCGCGACGTCGACCGAGCTGACCGCCACGCTGTTGCTCGCTCCGACCGGAACGCAGACACTAGCCACTGCGTTCTGGAGCGCGAGTGAGAGCATCGACTACGCGGGCGCGGCCCCGTATGCCGCCGCCTTGGTGCTCGTGTCCGCGCCACTGACCTACCTGCTGCTGCGCCGACCGGATGAGGAGCCCGCACTGTGACCACGCTGCGCATCTCCGGCGTCGCCGCGTCCTACGACGGCCGACCCGTGCTGCACGGGCTCGACCTCGTCGTTCCCTCGGGCACCACTTCGGCGATCCTTGGTGCGTCCGGATGCGGCAAGACCACGCTGCTGCGTGTCGTCGCCGGGTTCCAGCCTGCCGACGAGGGGATCGTGCAGCTCGGCGACCGGACAGTGGCCGGCCCGGGAGTGTGGGTCGCGCCCGAGAAGCGGGGCATCGGCTACGTCGCCCAGGAGGGCAACCTCTTCCCGCACCTGAGCGTCGGGGCCAACGTGTCCTACGGACTCCCGCGACACGCTCGTCGCGCCGGCGAACGAGTCGGTGAGCTGCTCGAGCTGGTGGGCCTGTCCCCCGACCTCGCGGCTCGCCGACCCGACCAGCTCTCGGGTGGCCAGCAGCAGCGAGTGGCGCTGGCCCGGGCACTGGCACGGCGACCCACGGTCGTGCTGCTCGACGAACCGTTCTCGTCGCTCGATGCGGGCCTGCGCTCCTCGACCCGCGAGGCCGTCGCGCAGGCTCTCGCCCACGAGGACGTCACCGTCGTGCTGGTCACCCACGACCAGGCTGAGGCACTGTCCTTCGCCGACCAGGTCGCGATCATGCACGATGGTCGGTTCTCCCAGGTGGGCGCGCCGTCCGAGGTCTACAGCACTCCGGCGGACCGGCACGCGGCGGCCTTCCTCGGCGACGCGGTCTTCCTGCGTGGGACCGCGGACGTGGGCGAGGGCCCCGACGGTGCCGACGGTGCGGTGGTGAACACCGCGCTCGGACGCCTGGTGGTCCACCAACCGGCCCCGGCCGGCACGGTCGACGTGCTCATCCGTCCCGAGCAGATCCTGCTGCGCGACATGGCACCCGGGATCCCGTGCGCCGAGGTGCTGTCGACGACCTACTTCGGCCACGATGCGCTGGTGGCGCTGCGCCTGCAGGCCGACCACACCGTGGTGACCGCCCGCGTCAACGGCTCGGACGTCCCGCACACCGGGTCGATCGTCGGCCTGTCCGTCGTCGGCGAGGCCCGGGCGTTCGAGCACCAGGGCTGACCCAACGACGAGCTCGCGTCAGCTCCAAGCCCGGTGCAGGTACTCCGCCCGCACGTCGGTGAGGGAAGCCACCTGGTCGACGACGACACGCAGTGCGGCGGCATCGGAGTCGGCGGACTTCCAGTCGCCGAGCAGGTCCGGGTCCAGCCGTCCGACCGGGTCCTGCTGGTAGCCGGCCACCAGGTCCGCCACGACCTCGCGCTGCCGGGTGTGCACGTCGATCCGCTCCCGGGCGTTCATGACGAAGTGGGCGGCCACCGCCTTGAGGACCGCGCACTCCGCGCGGGTGTCGTCGGGGACCACGAGGTCGGCGGCGTAGCGGGTCAGCGGCCCGTCCCCGTGCCGCTCGCGAGTGGCCACCTCGACGCCGTGGACGAACCGCCCGATCAGCCGTGAGGTCATATCCTTGAGGGCTGCCCGGTCCACCCGCGATCCGTCGTATGCCGTGGGCACGGCTCCGCTGGCCAGCACGCGTTCCAGCGCCGCGCCGAGGGCGTCGACGCCTAGGTCGGCGGCGTAGAGCCCGGTGGCGACGGCCAGCACCGAGTCGACATCGATGGTGTCGCGCAGTCGCCGGACGTCGAGGCGGCCCGAGGCGATCGCGTCCTCGACGTCGTGCACCGAGTAGGCGACATCATCGGACCAGTCCATGACGTCGGCCTCGATGCAGCGCTCTCCGGGCTCCCTGCCCTCCCGGAACCAGTCAAAGACCGGCAGGTCATCGGCATACACGCCGAACTTCCTTGTGGGAGTGTCGCTTTCGCCGCGCACCCACGGGTACTTGCTGGCCGCGTCCAGGGTGGCCCGGGTGAGGTTGAGACCGGCCGGCCGGCCGTCGGGGTGGACCCGCTTGGGCTCGAGGCGGGTCAGCAGGCGCAGCGTCTGGGCGTTGCCCTCGAAGCCGCCGATGTCGGCCGCGATGTCATCGAGGGCGCGTTCGCCGTTGTGGCCGAACGGCGGGTGCCCGAGGTCGTGCGCGAGGCAGGCGGAGTCGACGACGTCGGCGCTGCAGCCGAGGGCCTCGCCGAACTCGCGGCCGATCTGGGCCACCTCGAGGCTGTGCGTCAGCCGGTTGCGGACGAAGTCGTCGTCGCTGGGCTGCACGACCTGGGTCTTGGCCGACAACCGGCGCAGCGAGGCGGAGTGCACCAGACGAGCCCGGTCGCGGGCGAAGTCGTCACGGTCGGCACGCCTGTTGGCGGGGTCCTCCGGCACCCAACGCTCCCGGTCCACCGAACTGTAAGCCACGGTGCCGAGCCTACGGCTGCGCAGCCCGCGCTGCTTCGGCAGCCCGCTCCACCCACCTCGGCTGGTTGCCGTAGCGCTGGCTGGGGATCAGCCTGCCGGCAGCGCTGTCCGCCAGCAGCTGGGCCATCCGCTTGTCGCGGGTGGCCTCCTGCTTGGCCGTCATCACCCAGTGCCGCGCGAGCTTCTTGTAGGTCGCCGTGGCGATCTCCCAGAAGGCGCTGGCCGCGGGGTCTGCAGCCAGCCGGGCGGCATACTCCGGCGCCAGCTCTATCTCGCCGAGCGACTCGTAGGAGTAGATGCCAGACCGGTCTGCCCGCCGCCGCTCGTAGGCGGCGAGACCGGACGGCTGCATCCGCCCCTCGGTCTTGAGCCGCTCGACCGTCGCGATGTTGATGGCACTCCAGTTGCTGGTGGGCTTGCGGGGGGTCCACCGCTGACGCCTGGAGTCCTCGTCGACGCCTTGGGCGACGGAGTCGATCCAGCCCCAGCAGAGCGCCTCGATGACCGCCTGCTCCCAGGTGAGGCCGCGATCGGCTACGTGCCTCTTGCGCAGCCCCATCCAGAGCTCGGTGGCGGTGTCGTGGTTGGCTGCCAGCCAGGCGCCGAACTCCTCAGGCCCCGAGAAGAAGGTCGCAGGTCTGTCCGGCGTCCCGCCCGGCGTGCCGAGCTGCTTCGGCGTCCCCTTGCGCGTCATGGGCGAAGCCTGCCACGACCCTCCGACGGGCGCTCCACGTCTGGTAGCCGACGGCCGCCGCAGCGACCCCGAGCGCCCACCCGACGTGCCAGCCGTTCATCGCGAGCAGCCCGAGCACGGAGGTGAGGGCAACCACCGCCGTCCACCAGGCCCTCGTCCCGCGCGGGAGCAACCGCACGGCCGCGCCGGTCCCCAGGACGTAGACGAGGGTGAAGCAGCCCGTGGCGAGCAGCATCAACGGGGTCAGGCCCAGGTGCAGCACCTCGGTGGCGGCCAGCCACAGCACCGACTGCACGGCGATGAGGGCCAGGCTGCGCCGCGGCACCTCGCCTGCACCAGAGCCCTTCGCGAGGTATGCCGGCAGCGCACCGTCGCGCGCCAGCGCCGCTCCCAGCCGGGAACCTCCCGCGTAGTAGGCGTTCATCGCCCCGACGGTGAGCAGGACGGCCACCACCGCCGTGACGATCCGCACTTCCCCGCCCACGCCGGCGGCGAGCAGGTCGGACAACGGCGCCTCGCTGGATCCCGTGGCGGGCCCGAGCACCATCAGGCTGGTGGCCGCCAGGGCGAGGTAGAGGGTTCCGACGACGCCCAGCGCGATGGCGGTCGCGAGCGGCACGTCGCGGGCGGGTCGCCGGTAGTCCCCCGCGAGCGAGGCCACCGCCTCCCAGCCCGCGAAGCCCCAGACGAGCAGCGCAGCAGCCGACCCGACGGCGGCCCACCCGTGGGGGGCGAACGGCTGCAGGTTGACGATCCTGGCGTGCGGCAGCGCCGCCACGATCGTGAACAGCATGAGGGTCGCGAGGACGGCGGTGAGGCCGAGCTGGACGCGTCCGGACAGGCGCAGCCCGGCGGCATTCATCAGGGCGACCCCGACGATGAGCGAGGCGGCGACCGTGACCGTCACCGTGCGTCCACCCCCCACGGCGTCGGAGACGTAGCCTCCGGCCATCAGCGAGGCCGGCGGCGCACCGACGGGCACCGCGAAGTAGAAGCACCAGCCGACGGCAGCAGAAGCCTTGGGTCCGAAGGCGCGTCGCACATACGTCGAGACCCCACCGCTGTCGGGGAACCGCGCACCCATCGCGGCGAAGGTCGACGCGAGCGGGATGCTGAGCAGCACCAGGGCCGCCCAGGCGACGAGCGAGGCCGGTCCGGCGATGCCGGCGGCGAGGGCCGGGAGGGTGATGACGCCGGTTCCGAGGACAGCGCCGATCGACAGTGCGGTGCCCTGCGGGACGGAGAGCCCGGTGCGAGGGGCGGTCGTCGTGGTCATGCCTTCAGCCTGCCGTCCGATTGGACCGTCGAGAAGGTCCACTTCTCGCCAAACTGATTGGACCAATCTAGGCTGGCTGGGTGGACCTGCACCTGGCTTCGGCCCTCGACGGCGTCGGCGTCGGCGACCGCGCGTCGACCCTCTACCAGCACCTGCTCGACGCGATCGTCGACGGCAGGTTGCCCACGGGTGCCAAGGTGCCTCCGACGCGCGAGCTGGCCGCAAAGCTGGGCGTGTCGCGCGGGACCGTCACCACGGCCTACGACCGGCTCACTGCCGAAGGCTTCCTCGTGACGAGGGTGGGGTCGGGCACCTTCGTCTGCCGCGACGTCGTGCCGCACCGCACCCGACAGGCACCGGTGGGCGACGTGCGACCGCGCGCCGTGTGGGCCACCCTGCCCTCACCGGTCCCCGACGCGCCGCCCAGCGAGTTCGACCTGTCGGTTGGTGGCCCGGACACCTCGCTGTTCCCTCTCGCCGCGTGGCGGCGTCTGGTGTCGGCCACCCTGCGACCGTCACTGCTGGCCGCCTCCGCCTACGAAGGCCACGGCGACGAGGGACTGCGCCGCGAGATCGCCAGGTATGCCGGCCTGTCCCGGTCCGTCGTCGCCGGCCCGGCGGACGTGCTGCTCACCAACGGGGCCCAGCAGGCGCTGGACGTCGTCGCGCGGGCGGTTGTCGATCCCGGTGACGTGGTGGTCGTCGAGGACCCCGGCTACACCGCCGCGACCCGGCTCTTCGCCCTGCACGGCGCCCGAGTGGTCGGGGTCCGTGTCGACGCCGAGGGTCTTGTCGTCGAGGACCTGCCCCGGACTGCCCGGATCGTCTACGTCACCCCTTCACACCAGTTTCCGACCGGCGCCGTGATGTCACTGCGGCGCCGGATCGCGTTGCTGGAGTGGGCCGCTCGACGCAACGCGGTGATCGTGGAGGACGACTACGACAGCGAGTTCCGGTTCGAGAACCGGCCGCTCGCGCCGCTGCAGAGCCTCGACCGCGACGGGCGGGTGGTCTACGTCGGGTCGTTCTCGAAGACACTGATGCCGTCGCTGCGGGTGGGCTACCTGATTGCGCCGCAGTCGCTTCAGGACACGTTGCGGCAGGCCAAGCTGCTGACCGACTGGCAGGGTGACGCCGTCACCCAGGGCGCGCTCGCACGGTTCATGTCCGAGGGCCTGCTGTCCGCCCACGTCCGCAGGGTCACCCGGATCTACGCGGAGCGCCGCACCGCGCTGCTGCGCGGGCTGGCGAGCCTCCCGGCGGGCGTCCTCGAGGTGCT
The DNA here is from genome assembly GCF_006438965.1 of Pedococcus bigeumensis. Classification (GTDB taxonomy): domain Bacteria; phylum Actinomycetota; class Actinomycetes; order Actinomycetales; family Dermatophilaceae; genus Pedococcus; species Pedococcus bigeumensis_A. The sequence goes on along the minus strand of NZ_RCZM01000001.1, from coordinate 851,207 downwards.
GCCCTCCGCGGCGGGGCTGCACCTGTGCACCTACTTCGTCGACCGCACCGTGGACGACGTGGCCGTGGCCCGGGCCGCGGCGGGCGCCGGAGTGTCGCTCGAACCGGTGTCGGTGCGGTTCCTCGACACCACGCCGCGGCCGGGTCTGGCGATGGGGTTCCGCCGGATCACTGCGGACCAGGTCCCCGCAGCCATCCGACGCCTCGGCACCGTCCTCCCGCCACCCTGAGTCCTGTATTTGCGCTGGTCAGCGACTTGACGCAGGGTGGAGGCATGACTTCCACCTCCACCAAGACCGTCGCCTTCCTCGTCGCCAAGGAAGGCATCGAGCGGGTCGAGCTCACCGAACCCTGGCAGGCAGTCCTGGACGTCGGCGCCACCGCCGTCCTCCTGTCACCCGAATCCGGCGAGGTGCAGACGTACGACCACCTGGACAAGGCCGAGACCCGCGCCGTCGACCAGACAGTGGGCTCAGCCTCGGTGGCGGACTTCGACGCACTCGTGCTGCCGGGCGGGGTGGCCAACCCCGACGCCCTGCGGACCGACGCAGACGCTGTCGCCTTCGTCCGCGACTTCGTGGCGAGCGGCAAACCGGTCGCCGCCATCTGCCACGCACCCTGGACGCTGGTGGAGGCAGACGTCCTGCGGAACCGCACGGTCACGAGCTGGCCGAGCCTGCAGACGGACCTGCGCAACGCCGGCGCCGAGTGGGTCGACAAGGAGGTCGTCCAGGACGGCAACCTCATCACCAGCCGTAACCCCGACGACCTGCCGGCCTTCAACGCAGCGCTGCTGGAGGCGCTCGCCCACGGGTCTGCCAGCCAAGGCGCCTGAGCGCGGACCCTACGCCTGCGCCCGGACCGCGACTCTGGGACGAGGTCAGCCGCCGGAGACGGACAGCTCGGCCTCGGACACAGCCTGGCGGTGGGCTTCGCTGAGCTCCTGGCTGTCGAGCCAACCCTCGGGAAGCGCGACGTGCCGCGGAGATCCGGCCCGCCCGCGTTGTCCCTCGGCAGCGTCGCCGGGCCACGGGGCCGACGCGTCCATCGTGGCGATCAGCCGGTCCAGCGCGGCCAGCGAGTCGACCAGCGCGAGCTGGTGCCGCACCGTCGAACCGGCCGGGAAACCCTTGAGGTACCAGGCGATGTGCTTGCGGATGTCCCGGCAGGCCTTGTACTCGTCCCCGTAGAAGTCGATGAGGTACTCCGTGTGCCGACGCATCGTGGCCGTCACCTCGCCGAGGGTGGGCTCGACTCGCGCTGGCGTGCCGGCGAAGGCTGCCGCGAGGTCGGTGAACAGCCACGGGCGGCCCAGGCAGCCACGCCCGACGACGACACCGTCACACCCGGTCTCGTAGGCCATCCGGACGGCGTCCTCGGCCGACCAGATGTCGCCGTTGCCCAGCACCGGGATGGACCGGACCGTCTCCTTGAGGCGCCCGATCGCGCTCCAGTCGGCCTCACCGGAGTAGGCCTGCGACGCGGTGCGACCGTGCAGGGCGACCGCGGCGACACCAGCCCGCTCGGCGATCAGCCCGGCCTCGAGATAGGTGAGATGCGTGTCGTCGATGCCCTTGCGCATCTTCACGGTGACGGGCACGTCATACCCGCTCGCCTCGCGGACCGCGCCGGTGACGATGGCCTCGAAGAGGTCGCGCTTCCAGGGCAGCGCGGCGCCGCCGCCCTTGCGGGTGACCTTGGGGACCGGGCAGCCGAAGTTGAGGTCGATGTGGTCGGCGCGGTCCTCGGTGACGAGCATGCGCACGGCGGCCGCCACGGTCGCAGGGTCGACGCCGTAGAGCTGGATGGAGCGAGGGTTCTCGTCCGGGTCGTGCTCGATCAGCCGCATCGACTCCGGCGTCCGCTCGACGAGGGCGCGCGAGGTGATCATCTCGCTGACGTAGAGCGAGGTCGCACCGCTGGCGCCGCCCTGCTCGAGGCCCTGCTCGCCGTACTCGCGGCACAGCTTGCGGAACGCCCGGTTCGTGATGCCCGCCATGGGCGCCAGGACCACCGGCGACTCGATGGTGTGGCGACCGATCTGCAGCGGTGGCAGCACGGCGGTCGGCGCGCTCTGGCGCGTGGAGGTGGCTGTCATGGCGCCCCCAGTATCCCATCTGATGCTTGACTGGCCGAATGCGTGCCCTCGTCAGCGCCCCCGACCTCCTCGCGGAGCTCACCACCGACCCGGGCTCCGTGGTCCTCATCGACGTCCAGTGGAACCTCACCACCACCGCTGTCCCGCCCGGGCGGGACCTGTATGCCGCGGCGCACCTCCCCCGCGCGCACCACGTCGACCTCGACGCCGAGCTCGCCGGCCCTCCCGGCCGCGGCGGTCGGCATCCGCTCCCCCAGGCCCACGCCGTTGGTGCGGCGGCACAGCGCTGCGGAGCGTCGAACGACTCGCGCATCGTCGTCTACGACCAGGGCGACTGGTATGCCGCGGCGCGGGCGTGGTGGGTGCTGCGCCACTTCGGCGCGAGCGACGTGCGCGTCCTCGACGGTGGTCTCAGGGCGTGGCGGGCGGCTGGTGGACCTGTGACGACGGAACTGCCCGAGCCCGGGCTGGGGACGTTCGAGGCGCATGCCGGTGGCCTGCCCGTGGTCGACGCCGACGGCGCGGCGCGGGCAGCCCGGGACGGCGTCCTGCTCGATGCGAGGAGTCCCGAACGCTTCCGTGGCGAGGTCGAGCCGATCGACCCGGTCGCGGGGCGGGTGCCGGGTGCGGTCAGCGCGCCGACGACGGAGTACGTCCAGGAGGACGGACGGTTCCTGCCGGCAGACCAGCTGCGAGAGATCTTCTCCCGCAAGGGGCTTCCGGTGGCGGGACCCGTAGCGGCCTACTGCGGATCGGGCGTGACTGCGGCCCACGAGGTGCTCGCCCTGCACGAGGCCGGCATCGAGGCAGCCCTCTATGCCGGGTCGTGGAGCGAGTGGATCACCGACCCGAACCGACCGGTCGCGACCGGCGACGCCTAACCGCTCAGAACCGCTTGGGGCCGCTGTTCAGCACTCGGGGTCGCCGCTCCGAGGGTCAGAGCCAGCCGTACTCGTCGGCGATGCGCACGGCGTCGGCGCGGTTGCGGGCCATCGTCTTGCCGATGGCCGACGACAGGTGGTTGCGCACCGTGCCCTCGGAGAGGCTCACGTGCCGGGCGATGTCGGCGACCGAGCCGCCCTCCCGGGCCGCGATCAGCACCTCGGTCTCGCGCGCGGTGAGGGGTGACTCGCCACCGGCCAGGGAGTCCGCGGCCAGGGCCGGGTCGACCACCCTCAGCCCTGAGTGCACGCGGCGCACCGCCTCCGCGAGCTGACGCGCGGGGGTGTCCTTGACGACGAACCCGCTGGCTCCTGCCTGCAGCGCCCGCCGTAGGAACCCGGGGCGGCCGAAGGTCGTGACGATGAGCACTCGCACGCCGGGGAGCGCCTCGTGCAGCGCGGCCGTTGCGGCGATCCCGTCCAGGCCAGGCATCTCGACGTCGATCAGCGCCACGTCCGGGTTGCAGCTCCGGGCGGCCGCGACGACCTCGTCACCGGTGCCCACCTCCGCTACGACCTCCATGTCGGGTTCGAGCCCCAGGAGCGTGGCGAGCGCGCCACGCACCATGGCCTGGTCGTCAGCGAGCAACAGGCGGATCATGCCCCTACCCTCTCGTGCGAGTCCGGCTCCGCGGGCCGCGGGTCCGGCGATGCGGTCACGGACAGCTCGAAGCCGTGGGGTGGGACGGGTCGGGTGACCAGCCGTGCACCGGCTCCCTCGGCACGCTCCTTGAGCCCGACGAGGCCGGTACCCGGTGTGCCGGGCTGCGGACCGGCACCGTTGTCGGCAATCGTGATTCCACGTTCGTCGAGGGTCACGCGACAGCTGGTGGCCCCACTGTGCCGGATGACGTTGGTGACCCCTTCGCGCAGGGTCCACGCGCACAGCTCGCGCAGGTGACTGGGCACTGCATCGGCCGCGGTGGGCAGGTCGGCCTCGATCCCCGCGGCCGCCAGCGACGAGCGGGCGCGGGCCAGCTCGGCGGGCAGGGACATCTCCCTGAAGCCGGACACCGCCTGGCGCACGTCGGCGAGGGCGTCCCGGGCCAGCCGCTCGAGGTCGGCGATCTCCGCCCTGGCCCGCTCGGGACTCACGTCCATGAGCCGCGAGGCGAGCTCGGCCTTCACCGTGATGACGGTGAGGCTGTGGCCGAGGATGTCGTGGACGTCGCGCGCCATCCGGTTGCGCTCGTCCTGGATGGCGAGCCGGGCGTTCTCCTCACGCGCTTCGGCGAGGGCTCGCTGACGCTGCGACGCGATCATGCCCCCGGTGACGGCGGCCATCGCCAGCACCATCGACATGCTGATGCTGGCGTCGTGGCTCCAACCATCGACGTGGAAGGTGAGGAACTCGTAGACCCCCACCAGCAGTCCGCCGATGACCCAGCCGATCCGCACTCGGAAGGTCCACAGACCCGACACGGCCAGGAACACCCAGGTCGCGGCTCCCCGCTGGCCGATCGCGACCGTGGTGGACACGGCCAGCAGTGCGAGCGTGGCCCAGTAGAGGAGCCCGATCCGCGTCACGTACCACCGTGCGGCGACCGAGCCACGGATCCCCCACACTGCTGCTCGCAGGTGGGTGAAGTGCAACAGGTAGAGGGCCACGAAGAGCACCAGCAGGATCAGGCCGGTGTCGCCGCGCAGGTTCTGGCGCTGTTGCCACGCCTCGGTGAAGGCATCAGAGAGGAAGACCAGCCAGATGCCGGCGAAGAAGGTCCCGACGAGACGGCTGAGTGGTCCGTTCTCCTCCGGCTCGCCCATCAACGCCGGGCCCGGCCCGCGGCCACCGCGGAGCCGACCGGGGTCGCCTCGGCCACCCCGGTCGATCCGGTCGTCAGGTGCCTGCGTGCCTCCGCCCACGACCCCCAGCCTCTCAGAGTCGGGGGCCGCCGCGGACGCGAAGGGCAGCAGGTCCCTCAGACGCGGGCGGTGTCGCGCCGGAACCGCCATGCCGCGCCTCCTGCGAAGACCGCCAGCCACACCACCACGTTGACGACCGCCGCCCACCCGGGGCTCTCGCCCGTGAGCGGCGCGTGGGTCAGCTGGCTGAGGCCGTACATCGGGGTGAACTTAGCGATGGTCTGGAAGGTGGAGCCCATCTGGTCCAGGGGCGTGAACAGGCCGCCCAGGAAGGCCAGCAGCGCCAGACCGGGTCCGAGGATCTGCATGACGTTCTCGCTCGGCAGGAGATAGCCCATGAACACCCCGAACGCCGCGAACACGAGTGAACCCACCCACGCGATCAGGGCGGTCTCCGGCCACAGGTGGCCGTCCATCTGGGCCTGGCTGAGGCCTCCCGCGGCATAGGTCACGACGACGGAGATGGCCCCGAGCAGCATGGCGACGAGCACCTTCACGGCGATGTATGCCGTCGGGGTGAGTGGGGTGAGGCGCAGCTGGCGGCTCCAGCCCTGGCTGCGTTCGGTGGCGACCATCGCACCACCGGCGGTGGTGGACAGCATCGCGCCGTAGAGCGCCATCGAGATCATGATCGACGCCGCCCAGTTGCCATGCGGACCGGCGCTCTGCAGGGAGTAGTCCTTCCCCGTCCCGAACAGGAGGAAGAACACCACCGGCAGCACGACCGAGAAGATCACCGTTCGTCGGTTCCGGAGCAGGCGGCGCAGCTCCAGGCGGAGCAGGGTGGTGTTGAAGCCGCCCAACGGTGGCACGGTCCGCTGTGGAACTGCGGACGCGGTGGCGGTGCTCATGACTGGTCTCCTTCGGTGGTCAGCGAGATGAAGGCGTCCTCGAGCCCGCGTGAGGTGATCTCCAGGTCCCGGGCATCGGTCGACGTGAGCAGGTGGCGGGCGACGGCATCGCTGTCGGTGGAGGCGATGAGGACGGACTCGCCTCTCACCTCGACCGTCTCAACCCCAGGAAGTCGTTGCAGCGCAGCCACGTCCGCACCGGGCCAGGTGGCCCGCACGGTGCGACCGGAGACCAGCGCCTTGACTTGTGCGGCCGTTCCGTCGGCGACGACCTGGCCGTGGCTGACCAGCACGATGCGGTCCGCGTAGGCGTCGGCCTCCTCGAGGTAGTGGGTCGCGAACAGGACCGTGCGGCCCTGCGCCGCGTCCTCGCGGATCGCCGCCCAGAAGTCGCGGCGCCCGGTGACATCCATCCCCGTGGTGGGTTCGTCGAGCACCAGCAGCTCCGGGTCGGGCAACAGCGCCATGGCGAACCGGAGCCGCTGTTGCTGACCGCCCGAGCACTTGACCACGCGCCGACCCGCGATGTCCGCGATGCCGGCGCGCTCCAACACCTCGGCCACCGGACGGGTGTTGGAGAACAAGCTTGCCGTGAGGCGAAGGGTCTCCTCGACCGTCAGGTCCTTGAGCAGGCCCCCGCTCTGCATCACGGCCGAGATGAGCCCGTGGCGGACGGCCGACGACGGCTCCATCCCGTAGACCAGGGCGGTCCCCTCATCGGGGCGAGACAGGCCGAGCATCATGTCGATGGTCGTGGTCTTCCCGGCCCCATTGGGACCGAGGAAGGCGACGATCTCGCCGGGCCGCACGGTCAGGTCGATCCCCCGCACCGCGCGGACACTGCCGAAGCTCTTGGTGAGCCCCCGGAGCTCGATGGCGGGCACCGCGGGGGCGCCCGCCGTCGGCTGCATCTGCGTGTGTGTCTGCGTCTGTGGCATGGGCCCAGCCTGCCCGAAGGCCGTCCTGCCGACCTCGGACAGCCGTCACGAGGTCACCGTGACGTCTGTCAGTGGTCTAGTAGCGCCAGCCCACGTTCAGCGCGATGGGCGTCACCGGGTCGTCCGGGGCTCCGGTCAGGAGGTGGGACACCTCGTAGACCTGTCCGGTGTCGATGTTCCAGGCGAGGATCCACCGCCCATGACTGCCGACCGACTGGTAGAGCACCGTCTTCGCGTCGGCCCAGCCCAGGACGGAGCAGCACCCCTTGAACCGCCCGGTCTGTCCGTCGGGGCTCTCCGGAGCGAGCAGCACGCGCGCCTTTCCGCGATCGGCCTGGACCGCGACCAGTCCCTGGTAGATCGGGCCGTTTCCCCGCTGGATGGCGGCGGAGGTGAGGGTCTGGTCGAAGAAGGCGCCCGTCGCCGCCCACTGCTGGGTGCCGAGGGTGTCCTGCCACACCTCGGTGACCGGCCCGGTGACGGAGCGTTGGTCGACCAGCGCTCTCTTCTCTCCGTAGTGTCCGACCCACAGCGACCGGGTGTCCGCGGTGGCGGCAAGCCGGAACTTGCCCTCGTAGGCGCCGTCGGCCGCGACCGCCTTGGCACCGGGCGCCGAGCCGTCGATGGTCCAGGCGTGGTCGGCGGAACGAGCCACGATCGTCGCGTTGTCGGCGGCCCAGCCCGCCCATTCCACGTTCTTCGAAAGCACCTGGTAGCTGACCGTGGCGCCCGTGTGGGTGTCGAGCCGGACGACATGATCCGGTTGGGGGAAGACGACGAACCGTCCTCCAGCGATGGCCCGCGGCCCGATCGGCATGGCCGAGTTGCCGCTCGCATCATTGGTCGACACGAGGCTGACTCCGTCAACGAGGACCTGCTTCCCGTCACCGGTCACCAGCACGGGCTGGAAGATCTCACCCTCGACGCGGAGGTAGACCGCCACCACGGACTGCGGCGGCCGCGCCGCCGAGAACACCGAGGCGGTGGCCGTGGAAGCGAGGTTGATGACCGACGGCAGACCGGCCTCGAAGTCGGGCAGCTGTGCCTCCTTGCCCTCCAGGGGCATGACCGCGTATGCCGTGCCGTCGGCCAGCACCCCCGCGCTGGCTGTCGTGGTGGACGAGACCGCAGGGGTGGGGCGTGGCTTGGTCGTTCCACCCAACTGGACTGCGGCAACGGCGAGGCCCGCCGCTGCGACAGCACCGACGGTGCCGAGGGCCAGCCGACGGCGACGGGCCCGCTCCGCGACCGCGGCGGACCAGGCACCCTGGGCGAAGTCCACCTCGGGAAGGTGTTCGCTGGCCCGCTCCAGGAGCGCGCCGAGATCGCGGTCGGTCATGGCTGGTCCTTTCCGGACAGGTGCGGTGCGAAGTCGGGCAGCAGCGCCCGGAGCCGGGCCAGCGCCGCGTGGGTCTGGCTCTTGACCGTGCCGACCGAGACACCGAGGGCTTCGGCCGCCTCGATCTCGCTGCGGTCCTCGAAGAATCGCAGCACGACCACCGCGCGCTGCTTGGGGGTGAGCTCGGCAAGCGCCCGCTCGAGGTCCACGCGCTGGCTGGTCTGGGACGTCCGGTCGTGGACCGGGACCTCGATGAGGGGCACGGACGACAGCGACTCGCGCCGGGTCTTGCGCCACGACGAGACGGCGTCGCGGTAGAGGATCCGCCGCACGTAGGCGTCCGGGTTCTCGTGCCGGATCTTGTCCCAGCGGGTTGCGAGCTTGGTCAGCGCGCCCTGGAGCAGGTCCTCGGCGAGGTGGGCGTCACCGCAGACGAGGTAGGCGGCGCGCAGCAGCCGGTGCTGGCGGGCCCGCACGTAGCGGGCGAACTCCTCGTCGACCTCGTGCCGCATGCCACCTCCCACACCTCACCCAGTGCTGTCACCCCAAGTAACGCACGGGGCACCGCAAAAGGTTGGCGCTCGGCATACCTAACCTTTGCTAGCAAAGGTTCCTGGAGGGGACGCCCGGCCGGCCGGTTCAGCAGCCGAGCAGGCGGGCGCCGAGGTAGGCCTCGACCTGGTCGAGCGCGACGCGCTCCTGCGCCATGGTGTCGCGCTCGCGGATGGTCACCGCGTGGTCCTCGAGGGTGTCGAAGTCGACGGTGATACAGAACGGCGTGCCGATCTCGTCCTGACGGCGGTAGCGGCGCCCGATGGCACCGGCGTCGTCGAAGTCGATGTTCCAGTGCTGGCGCAGCGTGGCCGCGAGGTCGCGCGCCTTCGGCGACAGGTCGGCGTTGCGCGACAGCGGCAGCACCGCGGCCTTGACCGGCGCGAGGCGCTTGTCGAGCTTGAGCACCACGCGCTTGTCGACCCCGCCCTTGGTGTTGGGCGCCTCGTCCTCGGTGTAGGCGTCGACGAGGAACGTCATGAGGCTGCGGGACAGGCCGGCTGCGGGCTCGATGACGTAGGGCGTGTACTTCTCGCCACTGGCCTGGTCGAAGTAGACGAGGTCGGTGCCGGAGTGCTTGCTGTGCGTCGTGAGGTCGAAGTCGGTGCGGTTGGCGATGCCCTCGAGCTCGCCCCACTCGCTGCCGGTGAACCCGAAGCGGTACTCGATGTCGACGGTCCGCTTGGAGTAGTGGCTCAGCTTCTCCTGGGCGTGCTCGTAGTGGCGCAGGTTGTCGGGGTTGATGCCGAGGTCGGTGTACCAGCGGGTGCGCTCGTCGATCCAGTACTGGTGCCAGGTCTCGTCCTCGCCGGGCTTGACGAAGAACTCCATCTCCATCTGCTCGAACTCGCGGGTCCGGAAGATGAAGTTGCCCGGCGTGATCTCGTTGCGGAAGCTCTTGCCGGTCTGGGCGATGCCGAACGGCGGCTTCTTGCGGGCCGTGTTCATCACGTTGAGGAAGTTGAGGAAAATGCCCTGCGCGGTCTCGGGCCGCAGGTAGTGCAGTCCCGACTCGTCCTCGACGACACCGAGGTAGGTCTTGAGCAGGCCGGAGAACTGGCGCGGCTCGGTCCACTGGCCCCTCGTGCCGCAGTTGGTGCAGGCGACGTCGACGAGCTTGACGTCATCAGGCGAGCCCAGCCCGGCCTTGTTGCCCGACTTCTCGGCCTTCTCGAAGACGGCTTCCTGCAGGTGGTCGGCGCGGAACCGCTTGTGGCAGGACAGGCACTCGACGAGCGGGTCGGAGAAGGTCGCGATGTGGCCGGAGGCCTCCCAGGTCTTCAGCGGCAGGATCACCGAGGAGTCCAGGCCGACGACGTCGTCGCGACTGGTGACCATGCTCTTCCACCACTGGCGCTTGATGTTCTCCTTGAGCTCGACACCGAGCGGGCCGTAGTCCCAGGCCGACTTGGTGCCTCCGTAGATCTCACCGCACGGGAAGACGAAGCCCCGGCGCTTGCAGAGGGAGACAACGGTGTCGACGGTGGAGGGTGCAGCCATGCGCGCAAGGTTACTGTGCGGCGGTTCGCCCCTCGACGGGGTATGCCGCGTGGCCGCCTCCGTCGAATGGTGGTCCCCCTCCACGGGCAGAGGGCTACCGTCGATGGGCATGGATGACCACCCTGTCTCCGCACGGTCCGTGCAGATCCAGCAGGCCGAGTCGTTTCGGATGCTCTTCGACTTCGCCCGCAAGTCCGGCTACCAGGAGCGACGACTCGAGCCGGGGGTCCTCGACTTCACCTTCGGCGACCCGCACGAGCTCCCGCAGCCGTCCTACGTCAAGGCCCTACGGGAGGCGGCACTGCCGAAGGACGAGCTGTGGTTCGCCTACAAGTTCAGCCAGGTGAGCGCCCAGGCGGCTGCGGCCGACTCCCTCTCGCGGCATCTGGGTGTGACGTGGCCGCCCGACCGGATCAGGATGACCACCGGCGGGTTCGGCGCGATCGCGACCTCCCTCAAATCCGTCGCAGACCCCGGTGACGAGGTCATCTTCAGCCTGCCGCCGTGGTTCCTCTATGAGTCCCTGGCGCTCGAGGCGGGACTCATGCCGGTGAAGGTGAGGATCGACCCCCAGACCTTCGACCTCGACCTGGCGGCCATCGAGGCGGCCATCACCCCGCGGACGCGCGTGGTCATCGTGAACACACCGAACAACCCCACCGGGCGGATCTACCCCGAAGCGACCCTCCGGGCCCTGGCCGGCCTCCTCGACGCCGCTTCCGCCCGACACGGACGGCGGATCTACCTCATCTCCGACGAGCCGTACAACCGGCTGGTCTTCGACGGAGCCCGCTTCGTCAGCCCTGCGCAGTTCTACCCGCACACCCTGCTCTGCTACTCCTACGGCAAGACGTTGCTCTCCCCCGGCCAGCGGCTGGGTTACCTCGCGCTGCCACCGTCGATGCCACAGGAGGTGGCCGATGCGGTGATCGAGGCGGTCGAGAGCGTGCAGATCGCCGCGGGGTGGCTCTTCCCCAACAACGTGATGCAGTACGCCACACCCCGGCTCGAGGAGCTGAGCATCGACGTCGCGCACCTGCAGGCCAAGCGCGACTTCATGGTGGCGGGTCTGCGCGCCCTCGGCTACGAGCTCGAGACCCCTGAGGCGACGTTCTACCTCTTCCCGCGCTCCCCCGTTCCCGACGACGAGTCGTTCGTCCGCCTGCTGTCAGACCTCGGGGTCCTGGTGATGCCCGGGCGGATCTTCGAGACGCCCGGCTTCTTCCGGATCTGCATCACGGCGACGATGGAGTCCATCGAGGCCAGCCTTCCTCGGTTCGCCACGGCGCTGGCGCAGGCGCGTGGCGGCTGACGCCGTGGCGATCCACCACGCCCCGACGACATAGGGTTTCGCCCGTGCCCTCCCTGCGTGAACGCGTCGCCGACGCCAGCCTGCCGGTCATCAACGCCCTGAACCGGATGCCCCGAGCCATCCCCTTCCTCCTGGTGCTCGGGCTGATGATCGCCGGCCTCTTCGTCCCGGGCTGGGGTTGGCTGTTCCTGGTCGTCGTGGTGGCCTTCCTCGGCTGGACCCTCTACCTGGCCTGGCCGGCGCTGGACCAGACCGCCCGGCTGGGCAGGTTGGCCGTGCTGCTCATCGCCGTGGCGATCACCGTCACCCAGGCGATCCCGCGCAGCTGAGGGCGTCCTCGGCTGGGCGGCCGCCGACAGGATTTTGACAATCGTTCTCATTTGAGATGAGAATGATTGTCATGACGCTCCGCCCCCTCGGTCTGCTTGCAGGCCTGCTGTCCATCGCCATGGTCTCCGCGTGCGGCGGGACCGGGGGGCGCGGCGCCGACAACGGCCGACTGAGTGTGGTGGCGGCCTTCTACCCGCTGCAGTACGCCGTCGCCCAGATCGGCGGCGACCACGTGGCCATCACCGCGCTGACCAAACCGGGTGCCGAGCCGCACGACCTCGAGCTCAGCCCCCGACAGGTTGCCACGGTCGCCCAGGCCGACGTCGTCGTCTACGAGAAGCACTTCCAGCCCGCCGTGGACGACGCCGTCGACGGACAGGCCCGCAACACCAGCTTCGACGTCTCCCCGGCAGCGCGGCTCGACCTGGTTGCCGTCCAGGACGGACACGACCACGGCGGGGGTACCCAGGAGGAGCACTCCGACCACGCGGACGACGGCACCAGCGCCCGCGACCCCCACTTCTGGCTCGACCCGATGCGGTACGCCGACGTGGGCGACGCGATCGCCACCGAGCTGGCCGCGCGCGACAGCGCCAACGCCGCGGCATACCAGGCGAATGCGACGACGTTCCGCGCGGCGATGAGCACGCTCGACGGCGAGTTCCGGAGCGGGCTGAAGTCCTGCGCCAGCCACGAGCTGGTCACCTCGCACGCGGCCTTCGGCTACCTCTCGGAGTCCTATGGCTTCCACCAGGAGTCGATCACCGGGCTGACCCCGGATGCCGAGCCCAGCCCGGCGGCGATGGCGGAGCTGACCAGGCACATCCGCGAGACCGGCGCGAGCACCGTCTATGCCGAGACGCTGGTGAGTGAGGATGTCGCCAAGACGCTGGCCCGTGAGACCGGTGCCAGACTGGCCGTGCTCGACCCGATCGAGGGCATCACGGCTGCCTCCGCGGGCCGTGACTACCCCACGGTCATGCGATCCAACCTCGAGGTCCTGCGTGCCGGACAGGAGTGTTCATGACGACCACCGACATCGCTCCCATCATCGAGCTGCGGCGGGCGAGCTTCGGCTACGCCGACCACCCGGTCGTCACCGGTGCCACCCTCGCGATCCGCCGCGGGGAGGTCGTCGCGGTCCTTGGGCCCAACGGTTCGGGCAAGTCCACCCTCGTCCGGGGACTGCTGGGGCTCAACGACCACCTCGGCGGCGACGTCGAGCTGTTCGGCCAGCCGCGCGAGTCGTTCACCGACTTCGCCAAGCTCGGGTACGTCCCGCAACGGCACACCCTGTCCGCCTCCGTCCGCGCGACCGTGACCGAGATCGTCGCGGTCGGCCGGCTCTCGCACCACCGATGGTGGCGACCGGTCATCCGGTCGTCGCAGGACGCCGCGATCATCGACCGCGCCCTGGACGTCGTCGGGCTGAACGACCGGGCTCACGCGGACGTGGCGACCCTGTCGGGGGGCCAGCAGCGCCGTGTCCTCATCGCCCGCGCGCTCGCCTCCAACCCCGACGTCCTGCTGATGGACGAGCCGACAGCCGGTGTGGACACCGCCAACCAGCAGGTCCTCTCTGAGGTGCTTGCCCGGCTGGCCGCCCGAGGCACGACGATGGTCATCGTCACCCACGAGCTCGCAGCACTGGCCGACATCGTCACCCGCATCGTCGTCGTGCAGGGCGGACACATCGCCTTCGACGGCTCTCGCGACGAGTTCGCTTCGCGGACAGGCGAGTTCGCCTCGTCAGCCGACCACCACCACCACGAGGACGAGAGCCGCGGGGCCAGACCGAGGCTGCCCGGGGCGCCGTCTTCCGGCCCGCTCGACCCACAGGGAGGTGCCCGGTCATGAGCGAGCTGCTCTCCCTCGACTTCATGCGGCAGGCGCTCATCGCTGCCGTCCTCGTCGGCATCGCCGCCCCGCTCGTGGGCGTCTTCCTGGTCCAACGCCGGCTCTCCCTCATCGGGGACGGGATGGGGCACGTCGCCCTCGCCGGCGTCGCCGTCGGTGTCCTCACCGGCAAGGCTCCAGTCCTCACCGCGCTCGTCGCCGCCGTCGCTGCCGCCATCGCCATCGAGGTGATCCGCGGGCGCGGCCGGACCAGCGGCGACATCGCCCTCGCTGTGATGTTCTACGGCGGCATCGCCGCCGGTGTGGTGATCATCGCGAAGTCGCCGAGCAGCAGCCCCGCCAACCTGACGGCATACCTGTTCGGCGCGATCACCACCGCCGACCAGCGCGACCTGTGGGTGTTCGCCGGCCTCGCCCTGGTGGTCCTCGTCGGGACCTGGCTGCTGCGGCCGTGGCTGTTCGCCGTCGCGAACGACGAGGAGTACGCCCGAGCCAGCGGGCTTCCCGTCACCGGGCTCAACATCGCCCTCGCGGTGCTGACCGCGGTGACCGTGGTCGTCTCCATGCGGGTCGTCGGGCTGCTACTCATCAGCGCCCTCATGATCATCCCCAACGCGACGGCGCAGCTGCTGGGCCGCAGCTTCCGGGCGTCGACCCGGTGGGCTGTGCTCGTCGGCGTCGTGTCCAGCGTGGGCGGCGTCATCGTCTCGTACTATGCCGAAACCCCCTCCGGCGGAACGATCGTGCTGCTGGCCATCGGGTTCTTCGTCGTGGCGGCGACGGGCACGGCGGCGCTCGCGAGGGCACGTGCCCACCAGCACCGACGAGCCGAACGCCACGACCACGAGCACGGTCCCGAGTGCGGCCACCCGGCCGTCGCCCACGGGGACCACGTCGACTACGTGCACGACGGGCACCGGCACGCCCCCCACGAGGGGCACTACGACGAGCACGACCCGGCCAGGCACGCGGCGGACGGTCACGGCACCGGCAGTCACGACACCGGCAGTCACGACGCAGCGAAGGAGACGGCACCGCGATGACCGGAGTCCAGGAGCGAGCCACGTCCGAAGGCACCCGACGGCCCACCCGTCAGCGGGCCGCCGTTGCCGCGGTGCTGGCGGACACCGACGAGTTCCGTTCCGCGCAGGAGCTGCACGCGCTGCTGCGCGAGGGGGGCGACAAGGTCGGGCTCGCCACCGTCTACCGCAACCTGCAGGCGATGGCCGCCGACGGTGAGATCGACATGCTGCGCACCGACGAGGGCGAGGCGGTCTACCGCGCGTGCTCGACCGGGCACCACCACCACCTCGTCTGCCGCGTGTGCGGCCGGACCGTCGAGGTGGAGGGTCCCACCGTGGAGGCCTGGGCGACCCGCGTCAGCGCCGAGCACGGCTTCACCGAGGTGCGCCACACGTTGGAGATCTTCGGTACCTGCGCAACCTGTTCCCGCTAGGCCAACCCGCGTTCCGCCGAGCCCAGTCGCGTCGCCTGAAGCTAGGCGAGCTGCTTGTCGAGGAACCCCAGCAGCGCGTCGAATCCCTTCTGCCACAACGGATCCAGGAAGTGGTCAGCGCCATCGATGCGCGCCACCGAGACTGGCTTGCCGGCCGCCTTCCAGGCACTTTCGGTTGCGGGCGTCCACGCCGGGTCCACGACCTTGTCCGCTGTCCCCTGCACGATGAGCAACGGCGCCGTGGCCCTGGCGGCCATCGTCGCGGGCGACACGTCGGCCCAGAACTGCGGGTTCTCCTGCTGCGTCCCGTGCGGACCGACCACCGCGGCATACCCCGCTTCACCGGGCTTGAGGAAGCGTTGGACGTTGTTCCAGACGGTGGTGCTGGCCGGCGCGATCGCGACGACCGCCTGCGCCGCAGGTGGAGCGGCGACCATCGCGTTGATGACCTGCAACCCGCCGAGTGAGTGACCGACCAGCCCGATCCGTTGCGGATCGACGTGCAGGGCCTTGGTGCCGGCCAGGGCCCGCGCCGCGTTGACGATGTCCTGGGTCGCGCCCATGTCCACGTCACCGGTCGAGGGGTTGCGGTCCGAGGCCGCGAAACCCCGCAGGTCCGTGACCAGCACGACGTACCCGGCCTGCGCCAGGGCGGCCTGTTCGCGCTTGAGCTCGCTCCCGGTCGTGTAGTCGCTCGGCGAGACCCCGCCGTGGACGAGGACCACTGCGGGGAAGGTGCCGGTGGCCTTGGGCGTGTGCAGGACGCCGGAGATGACCAGGCCGCCGCTGGGGTAGGCCACGGCCCTCGTGAGGTAGGTCGGTTCGGCACCCAGCTGGTCACCGATGGTGAGGGTCGGCGTCTCGGCCGGCAGCGCGGCCAACGTCTTCAGCGTGACCACCTCGGCAGCGGGCTGCCGGGACACGACGCTGGAGGTGCTGGTCGAGGCGGTCTTTGGAGCGTCGGCACCAACGCAGGACGCCACGGCGAGCGCGGCGCCGAGCGCCAGGGCGGCGCTGCTGACGCGACCAACGGACATACCCGCTCCCCTCCCTTCCTCGGTGCGGCGAGGACTGGTCGGCGACCGTCGGTGACGGCGTGCTGCCACGGTAATCCTGCAGGCCGCACTGGTCAGCCACCGTGCCCGCATCGTTACCGGGCGCACGATCGACAGGATCAGCTCGTCGGCTGGTCCACCGCGCCGCCGTAGCGCCGGTCGCGCTCGGCGTAGGTCTGGATGGCCGCCCACAGGTGGCGTCGGTCGTAGTCCGGCCACAGGGTGTCCTGGAAGACCATCTCGGCGTAGGCGCTCTGCCACAGCAGGAAGTTGCTGGTGCGCTGCTCCCCCGAGCTCCGCACGAAGAGGTCGACATCGGGCATGTCCGGCTCGGGCATGTGGCGGGCGATGGTCTTCTCGTCGATCGACCCGGGCTTGAGCTTGCCGCGCTGCACCTGCTCGGCGATCCGCTGGACCGCGTCCGCTATCTCGGCCCGCCCGCCGTAGTTGACGCAGAAGTAGAGGGTCAGCCCGGTGTTGTCCTTGGTGAGCTCCTGGGCGACCTCGAGCTCCTTGATGACCGAGCCCCACAGCCGCGGCCGTCGGCCGACCCACCGCATCCGGACGCCCCACTCGTGCAGCTGGTCACGGCGGCGCCGGATCACGTCGCGGTTGAACCCCATGAGGAAACGCACCTCGTCGGGGCTGCGCTTCCAGTTCTCGGTCGAGAACGCATAGGCCGACAGGTGCGTCACCCCGGCCTCGATGGCACCCGCAGTCACGTCGAGCAGGGCGGCCTCACCGGCCTCGTGGCCCTTGGTGCGTGCGAGTCCTCGTTGGTTGGCCCAACGTCCGTTGCCGTCCATCACGATCGCGACGTGCCGTGGCACGAGCTCGGTTGGCAGCAAAGGCGGTTGGGCCCCGCTGGGGTGGGCAAAAGGCTTGGGGTATGCCGTGCTCACGCCTCGGCCACCTGGGCGGCGGCGTGTGCCGCCTCGACCTTCTCCACCGCGCCAAGGTCAACGACGCTGAGCGGAGCGGGCGACCAGCTCACGCGGGAGTCGAGCCGGGGCTGGGCGTCGGGGTCACGTCGGTCCACGAGGCGCAACGATCGCACACCCCGCTCCAGGTGCCACTGGAGGAAGGCGCTCGCCAAGGTGCTGCCCTCACGACGGTGCCGACCCTGCGACGCGTCGGCGATGACCCAGTCACCGGCGAGCAGCGCAGCCAGGAGGGCCAGCGTCTCCGGCGCCGGCGCAGCGGACCCGACCGGCCGGCATACCGGACAGACGGTGCCACCCGAGGCGAGGTTGAACGCGCGGTGCGGCCCCTCGGCACCACAGCGGGCGCAGTCGTGGAAGCTCGGCGCCCAGCCGGCGACCGCGAGCGCACGCAGCAGGTAGGCGTCGAGGACGAGGCCGGGGTCGTGCAGCCCTTCGGCCATCGACCGCAACGCGCCCTGGAGCAGGAGGTACTGCTGGAGGTTGGGCTCGCGCTCCTCGGTGAGGCGGTCCGCGGTCTCGAGCATCGCGGCGGCGGCCGTGTAGGTCGTGTAGTCGCGGGCCAGGACGTCGCCCCACGACGCGAGCGTCTCGGCCTGGGTGACCGTGTCGAGGTTGCGACCCTCGTAGCACTGGACGTCCACCATCATCGCCGGCTCGAGCCGCGCCCCGAAGCGGCTCTTTGTGCGACGGACGCCCTTGCCGACGACGCGCACTTTGCCCAGCGTGCGCGTGAGCAGGGTGACGATGCGGTCGGCCTCACCCAGCTTCTGGGTACGCAGGACGATGCCTTCGTCGCGGTAGAGGGGCATGGGTCCATTGTCGCAAGTCCCGAGCCGGAAGGCGGTATGCCGTGCCGGCAGCGTCGGGCGGCATGGTCCGGGACTAGAACACCTGTTCGAAGATGGGCTATCGTGAGGGCATGTCCATGGCCTTCCAGGGCTCGCTCCTCGACACCGGCGACGAGATCGAGCTGCACATGCTGTCGGCCGGTCTGACGCGTACCGAGCTGTCGAGGGGCGCGTGGGTCGACTACCACCCGGGGTGGCTGGCCGGTGCCGACCGGCTGTTCGACGAGCTGAACCCCGCAGTGCCGTGGCACGCTGAGCGCCGCGAGATGTATGAGCGGATCGTCGACGTCCCGCGGCTGCTCAAGTTCTACGACGAGGACGAGGTCCTCCCCCATCCTGTTCTCACCGAGGCGCGCGAGCAGCTGAGCCGGCACTATGCCGCCGAGCTCGGCGAGCCGTTCGTCACGGCCGGCATGTGCCTCTACCGCGACGGGCGCGACTCCGTTGCCTGGCACGGTGACCGGGTGGGACGCGCGAAGGACCTCGACACCATGGTCGCCATCTTGTCGGTGGGCTCGGCCCGGACCCTGGCCCTACGCCCACGAGGCGGCGGTGAGTCGCGTGGCTTCTCACTCGGCCACGGCGACCTCGTCGTGATGGGAGGCTCGTGCCAGCGCACCTGGGACCACGCCATACCCAAGACGAGCAAGGCCGTTGGGCCGCGCATCTCGATCCAGTTCCGTCCTCGCGGGGTCCGGTGACGGCCTAGGGCGCGAGCCGCGGGTGGGTCATCTGCACCCCACCACCCAGCACAGACGCCTTGCCTCCGCCGAGCGGGAGCAGCTCCCCGATGTTGACGGTGACCCCCGACCTGGTCTGCACATGGGTGTAGATGACGTGCGAGCCGTCGGGAGTGAAGGTCGGCTGGATCGCGAACTCGGTAGTGCCGTCCAGGGTGGTGAGGGCGACCGGCTTGGACCCGTCCGGAGCCACCGTGCGCAGATTGCCGTCGCGCGAGTAGACGATGACGTCCGCATGCCTGTTCCAGTCGGGCGACGGTCCCCACGTGATCGGCCCGTCCCAGCGGGCGAGCGCGCGCGAGGCCCCTCCCCTTCCGGGCAGCACGACGACCTCGACCTCCGACACGACCGACTCATCGAGCTTGGTGGACACGAACGTCTCGCGGTCGACGACCAGCCGTGTACCGTCGCCCGCCCAACGCGGTGTGTAGAAGCCCACCCTGCCGGTTCGGTCCTCGGTCAGGGTGCGCACGGCGCCGGTGGTGACCTCCACCGCCACCACCGCACCCCGGGAGGTGAGCACGCCGTCGGCGGTCTCGGTGACCGCGAAGGCCACCTCTGCGCCGTCGGGCGACCACGCGGGCTCCTGGACCGAAGCACAGGGGGCCGAACACGCATACAGCTGCCTGAGGTCGCTGCCGTCCGCAGCCATCGTCTGGATGGAGCGGAAGTCCGACTCGAAGGCGATCCGCGCGCCGTCCGGTGACCAGTCCGGGTGCTCGGCACCCGGCAGCCCTCGCGCCAACTGGGCGGCGCCCTTGCCGTCCTGACCGATGACGGCGATGCCGCGGCCCTGGTAGACGACCCGGGGTGACCTCGTCGACGTGGTCGAGGCTGCCGCCGTGGATGTCTTGGGGGGCTCGGCAGCGCAGCCCCCCAGAGCAAGCAAGGCCGCCGCCGCGACGGCGACGCCTCGGGCCTGCCACCTCGATCGACGTGACAAACTGGCCATGGGCCCATGCTCGAGGTCGGGGGCCCGTTGTGCATCCGTGAGAACACGTAGCCGGCTCTCGATCCGCTCCGGCCCCGGGGTGCGGCAGGCCGGCCGACTGCCCACATGTCCGTGTGGAATGCTCCGTGCTTCACTCGGCGAAAGATCTAGGCAAGTGCGGGAAAGGGGCTCCGCAGGTGACGACAACCAACACCCACGAGGAGCCCCGCGGCGGAGACGAGCTCTCCTACGCGCGACGAGGAACACCCCGTCGTGCGGCCCTGGCTACCGTGGCCGGGGCCTGCGTCCACCTGTACCTCCAGGTACAGATGCTCTTGGGCCTGCCCAACTTCTCGTTCCACCGCTTCAAGTGGTTCGTCCCGAGGGACCAGCTGTCATACCTGAGCATCGCGGTCAACATCGCCAACGGTCACTCGGGATCCACGGAGCCATTCACCGAAACTGGTGTGAGCCACTACCCCCGGCTCTACTACGTGGTGATGGGCCTGCTGTCCCGGACGACCGGCGTCGACCCGGTGGTGATGTGGTGGCTGATGGGCCTGACTGTGCAGTTCCTGCTCGCGTGCTTCGTCGGCTGGGCGCTCTACACCATGACACGCCTCTGGTGGGCTGCGGTTCTCGCCCCGCTCCCGTTCCTGGTCGGGACATTCGCCGGTGTGCTGCACCACACCTACTTCGCCAGCACCCCGCCTCCTGGCGCGAGGGTGATGTGGGGTCCCTTCGCCCTCCTCTACGCGCTCAACGGAGGCGCGGCAGGCATCTCCCTGGCCGCCTGCGCGATCCTCGGCCTGCTCATGGTGGGCTGGAACGGCTTCCCTCCCAGGGCCACGCTGCTGGCAGCCACCTTTGCCGCCGTGTGCGCAGGCATCGTCGGCAACATGCAGACCTACTCGTTCATCGGGCTGTGCTACGTCCTGATCTACGCGACCGGCCTCTACGGTCTCCAGTCGGCATCTTCGCGACACCGCAGGCTCCTCACCGCGACGTCGGTTCTCCTCCTCGCCGCCGTCCTCCTGTCCGGTACCTTTCTCGCCGCCCACGTCGGCCCATTGCCGGTGTTCGTGCTCGGCCTGCTGCCAGCCCTACCCGGATACCTGGTCGTCTGCCGCCTGACCTCGTGGCGGTTGCTGTGGGTGAGCCTGCTCGCGGGCGTTCTCGCCCTGCCCACGATGGTCGACACCATGCGCGGCCTGGCCCAAGGGGACCCGTTTCTGGTCTACCGACAGGCCTCGACCGCCAACACGAACGGCGCCTTCGGCATCCCGTTCGGCGACTTCGTCCTGCATGGGGGTGTGGCGATCCTGCTGGTGCTGATCCTGGTCCTGGTGCCACATGCCAAGGGCCGACTCATCCGCTCGGTGGCCCTCGGTGCCTTTCTGGCATGGGCACTGCTGTCCAGCAACGACCACTGGGGACCGGCCCAGGAGCCCAACCGGTTCTGGATCGACGAGTTCATGCTCGTCCTGGTCGTCTGCTTCCCGCTCCTCGCAGCGGTGGCGGTCGACACCGTCAGACGAGGTTGGCATCGCCCGCGGAAGGCGCTGGCCGCCGTCGTGAGCGTTGCCCTCGTCCTGTGGGTCGTGGCGGCCGGGGCGTCAGCCAAGGACTGGTTGATCTTCAACGGGGAAGCCAAGGCCAAGGGCATCTCGTGGTGGCCGTCTCCGCGGTCGGAGGCGATCGCTGCCGTCGTCTCGCACATGCCGCCCGACGGCATGGTGGTCTCCGACCGCTGCACGGACCTGCTTTCCCTCAAGGTCATCACGGGCGCCCGCGTCGCCTCGTACAACTACGGCCTGGCCTGGCCGGACAACCACATCGAGATCACCAGCGTCCTGAGGGGCCGTGAGTTCAGGTACCTCGACCCCGAGGTCCTCCACTCGGCGGGGGTCGGCTACCTGCTCACCGACTCGAACTGCAAGATGTCCGCGAACTCCAAGGGCCATCTACGCCTTCTGACGTCCAAGCACTACGCCGCAGGAGACCGACAAGGAACGCTGCGGTTGTGGGAGATCATCGAGTGAGCTTTAGCCCCGCCGCACGCCTCGCCTCACTCGGCAGGCGCCACCCGCTCGGCCCGGTTGACCGCGGACAGCACCGCCGTGAGTGACGCCTTGACGATCGAGCTGTGCAGGCCAACGCCCCACAGCACGCGGTCTCCGACGGCGCACTCGACGTAGGCAGCAGCCTTCGCGTCGCCACCGGCGGACAGGGCGTGCTCCGCGTAGTCGAGGACTCGCACATCGACGCCGAGGGTCGACAGCGCGTCGATGAAGGCGGCGATGGGTCCGTTGCCGGTCCCCTCGACGACGACTTCGACACCCTGGTCGAGCATGGTCGCGCTGATCTTGTCGACGCCGCCCTGTTCGCTGATCAGCGTGTGGCTGATCGGCGTGAACCGGCCCCACCTGTTGACCGCACCGTCCACGGCAGGCAGGTACTCGTCCTGGAAGATCTCCCACAGCTCGGCGGCACTCACCTCGCCGCCCTCGCTGTCGGTCTTGGCCTGGACGACACCGCTGAACTCGATCTGGAGACGCCGCGGCAGGTCGAGCTGGTGCTCGGCCTTGAGCAGGTAGGCGACCCCGCCCTTGCCCGACTGGCTGTTGACGCGCACCACTGCCTCGTACGAGCGGCCCACGTCGTGCGGGTCGATCGGCAGGTAGGGAACCCCCCAGACGAGCTCGTTGATGGACTTTCCGGACGCCTTGACCTGGCGGTCCATGTCCTCGAAGCCCTTCTTGATCGCGTCCTGGTGCGACCCGGAGAATGCCGTGAAGACCAGGTCGCCGCCCCAGGGGTGGCGCTCCCCGACGGGCAGCTGGTTGCAGTGCTCGACAGTGCGACGGATCTCGTCGAGGTTCGAGAAGCTGATCTGCGGGTCGATGCCCTGGCTGAACAGGTTCATGCCGAGGGTGACCAGGTCGACGTTGCCGGTGCGTTCACCGTTACCGAACAGGCAGCCCTCGATCCGGTCGGCGCCGGCCAGGTAGCCCAGCTCGGCAGCCGCCACGCCGGTGCCGCGGTCGTTGTGCGGGTGCAGGCTGACCACGATCGACTCGCGGCGCTCCAGGTGGCGGATCATCCACTCGATCGAGTCGGCATAGACGTTGGGCGTGGCCATCTCGACGGTCGCGGGCAGGTTGATGATCATCTTGTGGTCCGGGGTGGGGTCGATGACGTCGGCCACCTCGTTGCAGATGCGCACCGCGAACTCGAGCTCGGTCCCGGTGTACGACTCCGGGCTGTACTCGTAGTAGACGGTGGTGTCGGGGACGGTCTCCTCGAGCTTGCGACAGAGCCGCGCCGCCTGCAGGGCGATGTCGACGATGCCGTCCTGGTCGAGCCCGAAGACCACCCGGCGCTGCAGGATCGAGGTCGAGTTGTAGAAGTGCACGATGGCCTGCTTGGCGCCGCGGATCGAGTCGAAGGTCCGCTCGACGAGGTGGTCGCGGCACTGCGTCAGCACCTGGATCGTCACGTCGTCGGGGATCATGTCGTCCTCGATGAGCATGCGCACGAAGTCGAAGTCGGTCTGGCTCGCCGACGGGAAGCCGACCTCGATCTCCTTGTAGCCCATCCGCACGAGCAGCTCGAACATCCGCTTCTTGCGGTCCGGGCTCATCGGGTCGATGAGGGCCTGGTTGCCGTCGCGGAGGTCGACCGCGCACCAGCGGGGAGCCTTCTCGATGACCCGGGTGGGCCAGGTGCGGTCCGGGAGCGTGAACGGGATCTGGTCCTGGAACGGCACATACTTCGCGACCGGCATACCCGAGGACTGTTGCGGGTGAATCATGTTCTCTCGCCTAACGATTCGTTGCTGCTGAGGTCAGCCCGGGCAACGCTACTCCGCGACGAGGGGCGGCTGATCGGTCAGGCCCCGCCGCGGCGGCGAAGAAGGAGGCGCAGAGAACGCACGAGCTGAGGGTATGCCGCATGGCCGGCATACGTCCATCGTGTGGGTCGTGCCGCCCACGATCCGGACGGGCGGCCGGACGGGGTCGCCGGGTAGGTTGCCGCCATGATGATCCGACCGGACACCCTCGTGGCCATCAGGGCGGGCGACGTCGACCTTGCCTTCCGACGGTGGGACAGGCCACGGGTCGTGGTCGGGACCCGGCTGCGCACCCGGGTGGGGCTGCTGGAGGTGACGTCCGTCGACCAGGTCCCTGCCTCCCGGATCACCGCTGATGAGGCTCGGCGCGCTGGCGCGAAGTCGCTCGTCGAGCTCCGGCGGATGCTCGAGGCCAAGGCCGACCGTCCCGTCTGGCGGGTGGGTCTGCGGCACGCGGGCGCCGACCCGCGTGAGGAGCTGCGTGCCACGATCCCCGACGCCGCCGAGGTGGCGCAGATCCGCGAACGGCTGGACCGGCTCGACCGCGCGTCGTCGATCGGTCCGTGGACCCGGACCACCCTGGCGATCATCGACCGGTCGCCCACGGTCCGCGCGCCCGAGCTCGCGGCGGAGCTGGGCCGGGACACCCCGAGCTTCAAGCGCGACGTGCGCAAGCTCAAGGAGCTCGGCCTCACCGAGTCCCTCGACATCGGCTACCGGCTCGCGCCCCGAGGAGCGGCCGTGGTCGACGCTGAGGCTGGAGCCCCGCGCGTAGGGCGGGCGACCGCGCCGGACGGCACTCCGCTCCCCCGGATCGGCGCACCCGCCACCCGCGCCCTGCGGGCCGAGGGCATCTGGACGCTGGAGCAGGTGCGGGACCGGACCGAGTCCGGGTTGGCGGCCCTGCACGGGGTGGGGCCGATCGCCGTGCGGTTCCTGCGCGAGGCACTGGCCGAGCGCGGCTGGACGTTCGCCGGTCAGTCGAACATGCCCGAGTAGGCATTGAGCGCCGGCTGCCCGCCGAGGTGCGCGTAGAGCGCCGTGGAGTCGCGCGCGATCTCCCCCGACGTGACGAGGTCGACGAGACCGGCCATCGACTTCCCCTCATAGACAGGGTCGATGATCATCCCTTCGAGCCGACCGCTCAACCTGATCGCGTCGACCGTCGACTCGACCGGGATGCCGTAGAGGTCACCGGCCCAGCCCTCGAGGACCGTGACCTCGTCGTCGCGAAGCGAGCGGCCGAGGCCGATGAGGTCGGCCGTGTGCTGCGCGATGCGGCGCACCTGGTCGCGGGTCTTGTCGATGGTGGCCGACGCGTCGATGCCGAGGACCCGACGCGGACGTCCGCCCGCATCCTCGAGCGCGGCGAAGCCGGCGATCATGCCGGCGTGGGTCGAGCCGGTCACCGTGCAGACGACGACCGTGTCGAAGAAGACTCCCAGCTCCTCCTCCTGCTGCACCACCTCGTACGCCCAGTTCGCGAAACCCATTCCCCCCAAAGGGTGTTCGGATGCCCCTGCCGGGATGCCGTAGGGCTTGCCACCCGACTCCTCGACCTCGCGCAGTGCGTCCTCCCACGAGGTCCGGATGCCGATGTCGAAGCCGTGCGGGTCCAGTCGGGCGTCGGCACCCATGATCCGCGACAGCAGGATGTTGCCGACCTTGTCGTTGACCGGGTCATCCCAATCCACCCACTTCTCCTGCACCAGGCGGCACTTGAGGCCCAGGTGGGCGGCGACGGCGGCGACCTGCCGCGTGTGGTTTGACTGGTAGCCACCGATCGAGACGAGCGTGTCCGCACCCTGCGCCAGCACGTCCGGGACGATGTACTCCAGCTTGCGAGTCTTGTTGCCACCGAAGGCCAAGCCGCTGTTGCAGTCCTCCCGCTTGGCCCAGACCTCGGCTCCCCCGAGGTGCGCGGTCAGCCGCGCCAGCGGGTGGACAGGGCTGGGCCCGAAGGTGAGCGGGTACCGCTCGAATTCGTGGATGGACATCTCTCTCCTTGCGTTCGCAGGTCAGGCGGCGGTGGTCAGGCAGTGGTCAGGGGCCGTCAGCCGTCGAGCAGCGGCGCGAGCGTCTGCCACGTCTCGTGCGACACCTCGGCGGCCGCGTCCCGCTCCTCCGCCTCGCAGAGGTCGATGAGGCGGGCGTGCAGTGCGACCGATCCGCGCCCGGACAGCGACCCGAACCGCAGCCGCTCCACCCTTCGCAGGACGGGGGTGAACTGGTCCAGGACCGCAGCGAGCGCGGCGTTGCCAGCCGCAGCGACTGGTATGCCGTGCAGCTCGTCATCCGCGTCGAGCGCGGCATCGGCGTCACCCGCCTTGAGGGCTGCCTCGAACCGGTCGTTCGCGTCGCGCATGCGCGCGAGGTCGTCAGCGGTGAGCTGGCCGACCGCCTCGCGCACCGCCAGCTCGTGCATCGAGGCGACGACCGCCTGCGCGCCGCGGGCCGCCCTGGTGTCCATCGAGGAGACCGTGGTCGAGCGGCCGGGCAGCGCGGCGACGAGCCCGGCCTGCTGCAGGCGGAGCAGCGCCTCGCGGACCGGTGTCCGGCTCACCCCGAGCCAGGCGGCCAGCTCCTGGTCCCGCAGTTGCTCGCCGGGGGCGAGGGTGCCGTCGACGATGGCATCGCGCACCCGGCAGTAGACGTCGTCGCGGAGCAGGGCGCGCGATGGCGACGGCGCAGAGGTGGGCACAGGCACGCGATATATTGCATATCAGGAACGCGTTGCCGTCAAGCGCGGCTCGCGTGGTGGACGGCGTCGAGCTCCTCGATGGTTCGCGTGGAGAACACCGGCGATCGCAGCAGGAAGAGGAACGAAAAGGAGCCACCGACCGCTGCCACCACCATGGTCGGTCCGATGCCGATCCACTCGCCCACGAGACCACCGGTGATCGCACCCAGCGGGCGGATGCCGTAGTTGACGGTGGAGAACGCTCCGGTGACGCGGCTGCGGACACCATCCGGGGTGACTGCCGTCATCAGGGCGTTGAGGGGGATGTCGAGGCACATGACCCCGAGCGCCGAGATGAACTCGACCAGGGCCAGCACGCCTGCCCGCGACCACGTTGGCCCGGACGCGAGTGGCATCAGGGCGAACGGGGCGGAGAAGACCACGGCCCCCAGGGCGATGGTGCGGCCGACGCCGATCCGGCGGGACAGGGGGCCGGCCACCACGGTGCCGAGCAGACCACCGGTCGCACCGATCCCGAGAGCCAGACCGATGACCCCGGCCGACAGGCCGAGCTCCCGGCTCGCGTAGAGGATGATCAGCGCGCCCGCCATCAGGTTGAACAGGTTGATGGTGGTGGCACAGGCGAGCGAGGCGCGCAGGTATGGGTCCCGGAGGACCAGTGCCATGCCGTCCCGAGACCGGCGGAGCAGCCCGTCCTCGTTCGTGGTGTCGACCGGCAGGTCGCGGACGCGGACGCGTCCGATCAGCACAGCGGAGATCGCGAAGGTGACGGCGTCCACGAGCATCGCCGCAGGTGCGGTGACAGCCTGGATCAGTCCACCCGCCACGGCCGGACCAGCCACGAAGGACGCCGACCGAGTGCCACTGAGCAGGCTGTTCGCCTCGACGAACTGGTCGCGCCGGACGAGACCGACGAAGAAGCTCGGGTAGGACGTCTGGTAGAGCACCTGCCCAAAGCCCGCGATGATCGCGACGAGGAAAAGCTGGGCGAGGCTGATCGCGCCGAAGAGGTGAGCGACGGGCAGGCTCAGCAGGACCACGCAACGCAACACGTCGGCCACGATGAGCAGCCGACGTTTCCGCACGTGGTGGTCCACCCAGGTGCCCACGAACAGGGACAGCAGGTTGGGCGCCCAGACTGCGGCGGTCAGCAGTCCGACCGTCGATGCCCCGACCTGCAGGGACGTCACCGCGATGAGCGGCAGCGCCAGCTCGGTGATCCGGTCGCCGAACTGGCTGATGCCCTGCCCGACCCAGTAGGTCGCGAAACGGCGGTCCCGCCACAGCGGCGACCGCTCGGTCGTGGCCGTCACGCGCCCGCCTCGTCGGCCGCGTCCGTCGACTCGGCGACTTCGGCCGACTCGGGCAGGACATAGCGCAGCATCCGCACGACTCGAGCCCCCGGCTCGGTGACGGAGTCGCCCTTGCGCAGCACGTAGGGAGCGAGCAGCTGCTCGATCGCCGACTCGATCTCGGACAGCTCGCTGGCGGTCGCCAGGAAGCTCGTGTTGGACAAGCCGGCAGACTGCCGCCACTCGTCCTCGAGCAACGGCTCCACCTCGCTCGCCCACCGGCCGGGCAGACCCTCCGCCTGGTCGAACAGGACCCGCTCCAGCAGGGTGGCGGCGTCCCTGCCTGCGTCGTCCGCCGTGGGCACGAACCGGAAACCGCGGCCCGCAGCCTGCCACCAGCGCTGGCGTCCGTCCGACTCGACGTCGGCGTCGGTGACCAGCCCGTGCTCGGCGAGGTGCCGCAGGTGCCAGCTCGTGACCGATGGCGTGGCTCCGACCAACGGCGCCAGGGCCGTGGCCGTGCTCGGACCGTCCCACTGGAGGCGGCTGAGGATCGCCACCCGGACGGGATGGGCCAGGGCCCGCATCCCTCTGGGCGTGAGCTCGACATCGCCGTACGGGTTGGTGGTCACCACGCGCTCGCTTCCTCCCCCCACTTCCCGCCTGTTGGAAGCGAAACTTCCGGATATCCGCAAGTTTCGCTTCCAACACGTGGAGTCATGAGGCACAGAATTGTGAGAGAACTCTTTCGAGAGGACTCTCTCACAATATTCGAGACCTGTCATCCGCGGAAAACCACGTGCATCCGAGTCCCCTCCCCCGGCACGATTCGGCCATGGAACTTCCCGACGGACTGGTGGCCCGCCCCCACGTCCCTACCGATGCCCCGGCGGTCTGCGACCTGATCGCCGCCGCCGAGACGGTGGATGCCGGCTCCCCCGCCATCGACGTCGAGGACATCGAGGGTGACTGGGTCCGGGGCAGCTTCGACCTCGCGACCGAGAGCATCGGCGTGTGGGACAGTGACCGACTGGCGGCTGCCGGCGAGGTCTTCAAGGGTCGCCGGGCCGAGGGGTCCGTCCACCCCGACTACCGCGGTCGTGGCATCGGCACGTGGCTCGCGGACTGGCTGGAGGAGTGCGCCAGGACGAAGGGGTCCACGCTTGTCGGACAGACCGTGCCGGGCGACAGCGGGCCGGAGGCGTTCTTCAAGGCACGCGGCTACCGGCTGGGCTGGACGTCGTGGGTCCTGCAGCTGCCTGCGGACCGCAGGATCGAGCCGCAGCCGCTGCCCGAGGGCTTCTCGTTGCGCGAGTTCGCCGGTCCTGCCGACGGCCGCATCGCCTTCCAGCTGATCGAGGACGCCTTCAACGAGTGGCCGGACCGCGACCCGTCGAGCTACGACGACTGGGCGCCCCGCGGTCCGCTGCGACCGGGATTCGAGCCCTGGCAGATCCGCTTCGCGGTCGACCCCCAGGGCACCGCCGTGGGGGTCTGCTACACGATCCACGCGGCGGCCACGGGGTACGTCGATGCGATCGCGGTCCGTCGCGACCAGCGCGGCCTGGGGTTGGCCCGCGGCCTCCTCGCCGACGCGTTCGAGAGGGCCCGGGCACACGGCGCCACGGTCAGCGAGCTGTCCACCGACTCACGGACCGGCGCCCTCGGGCTCTACGAGCACGTCGACATGCGGGTCACCCAGACCTGGCGGCAGTGGATGACCGACCTCTGACCCGTCCCCCTGCACCGCGGCCTACCCGGGAGTAGCGTGGCGGCAGGAGGCGATCACATGAGCAGTGACGTCGAGCAGGACCGTCCGACCACGACCACGACCACGGGTGACCCGAAACCCACGGTGCACGCCAGCGAACGCGAGTCGCGCGCGGTCGCCGAGGCCGCCCGCGAGTCAGACTGGGAGCGCCCGAGCTTCGCCAAGGGGCTCTACCTCGGGCACTTCGACCTCGGCCTGGTCCATCCGCATCCACGCGCAACGGCGGAGGACCAGGCTCGCGGCGAGGAGTTCCTGGCCAGGCTGCGCGAGGTGTGTGCCGACATCGACGGCGCCAAGATCGAGCGCGACGCACTGATCCCCGACGAGGTCCTCGCCCGGCTGGCCGACATCGGGGCGTTCGGCATGAAGATCCCCCGTGAGTACGGCGGGCTCGGCCTGACCATGTCCGCCTACGGCCAGGCCCTGATGCTGGTCGGCTCGGCCCACCCGAGCCTTGGCGCCCTCCTGTCGGCCCACCAGTCGATCGGTGTCCCCGAGCCCGTCAAGCTCGTCGGCACCGCCGAGCAGAAGCAGGCCTTCCTCCCCCGCTGCGCCGCCGGCGCGATCTCGGCGTTCCTGCTGACCGAGCCCGACGTCGGCTCGGACCCGGCGCGGATGGGAAGCACCGCGACCCTCACCGAGGACGGCACGGCATACCTGCTCGACGGGGTGAAGCTGTGGACCACCAACGGCGTCGTCGCCGAGCTCCTCGTCGTGATGGCCCGCGTGCCCAAGCGCGACGGCGCCGGTGACGACCAACAGAAGGGAGGGATCACCGCGTTCGTCGTCGAGGGCACCGCGGAGGGCATCACCGTCGAACGACGCAACTCCTTCATGGGGCTCAAGGGGATCGAGAACGGCCTCACCCGGTTCCACCAGGTCCGAGTGCCCGTCGAGAACCGGCTCGGCAAGGAGGGCGACGGACTCAAGATCGCCCTGACCACCCTCAACGCCGGTCGCCTCTCGATCCCGGCCATGTGCGCCGCCGCCGGCAAGTGGGCGCTGAAGATCTCGCGCGAGTGGTCGACGGAGCGGGTGCAGTGGGGTCGCCCGGTCGGCGAGCACGGTGCCGTCGCCGAGAAGCTTGCCTTCATCGCCGCGACCACCTACGGGCTCGAGTCGGTGCTCGAGCTGTCGGCGCAGCTCGCCGACGCGGGCAGCAAGGACATCCGCATCGAGGCGGCGCTCGCCAAGCTGTGGGCCAGCGAGATGGCGTGGCAGATCGCCGACGAGCTGGTCCAGATCCGCGGTGGCCGGGGTTACGAGACGGCCGAGTCGCTGCGCGCCCGCGGCGAGCGTGCGGTGCCGGCCGAGCAGATGATGCGCGACCTGCGGATCAACCGGATCTTCGAGGGCTCGACCGAGATCATGCACCTGTTGATCGCACGCGAGGCCGTCGACGCCCACCTCAAGGCAGCCGGCGCCCTGGCCGAGAAGGACTCCACGCTCGAGGACAAGGCCCGTGCCGCAGCGGGAGCGAGCGGCTTCTACGCCAAGTGGCTGCCGCAGCTCGTCGTCGGCAAGGGCACCACACCGACCTCGTATGCCGAGTTCGGCACCTTGGCGACGCACCTGCGGTTCGTGGAGCGGTCCAGCCGCAAGCTGGCCCGGCAGACCTTCTACGGGATGTCGCGGTGGCAGGCGAAGATGGAGTACCGGCAGGTGTTCCTCGGCCGGGTCGTCGACATCGGTGCCGAGCTGTTCGCCATCTCGGCCGCCTGCAGCCGGGCCGAGATGCTGCGCACCGACGACGAGGCCCGGGGGCGCTCGGCCTACCAGCTCGCCGACGTGTTCTGCCAGCAGAGCCGGCACCGGGTGGAGGCGTTGTTCACCGACCTGTGGTCGAACACCGACGACGCGGACACGCGACTGGCCAAGGGCGTCCTCGCGGGCGACTACACCTGGCTGGAGGAAGGCGTGATCGACCAGAGCGAGGGCACCGGCCCGTGGATCGCCCCGTGGTCACCGGGCGCGAGCGAGTCCGAGTCGGTCTGGCGAGCGGTGCGCTGAGCGGGGTTTCACCCGGTCGAGAGTGCGCGACACGCTGATGTCGGACCGCTGCCATCAGCGCGTCGTGCACTGTCGACTGATGGTCAGCGGCGCTTGAGCAGCTCTTCGGCGATCTGCACGGCGTTGAGCGCGGCGCCCTTGCGCAGGTTGTCACCCACGACGAACAGCACCAGGCCCTTGCCGGCCGGGGCTGCCTGGTCGGCACGGACCCGTCCGACGTAGACCTCGTCGCGACCGGCCGCGTCGAGCGGGTTGGGCACGTCCGTCACGACCACACCGGGGGCCTTGGCCAGCAGCTCGAGCGCGCGCTCGGGGGTGATGTCCTCGGCGAACTCGGCGTGGATGGCCAGCGAGTGACCGGTGAACACGGGCACGCGCACGCAGGTGCCGGAGACCAGCAGGTCGGGGATGTGCAGGATCTTGCGCGACTCGTTGCGGAGCTTCTGCTCCTCGTCGGTCTCCGACGTCCCGTCGTCGACGATCGACCCCGCGAGCGGGATGACGTTGAAGCCCACCGGCACGGCGTAGACGTTCGGCGGAGGGATCTGCACCGCGCGCCCGTCGAGGGCCAGGTCGGCAGGCGAACCCGCGGCATACCCACCGCGCAGCTGGCCGTCGAGCTCCTGGACGCCCTTGCCGCCCGAGCCGGACACGGCCTGGTAGGAGGCGACGGTGAGGCGCACGAGCCCGGCCTCACGGTGCAGCGGCGCCAGTACCGGCATCGCGGCCATGGTGGTGCAGTTCGGGTTGGCGACGATGCCCTTGGGGATGGTGTCGAGGTCATCGGCGTTGACCTCGCTCACGACGAGCGGGACCTCGGGGTCCTTGCGCCAGGCGGAGGAGTTGTCGACGACGATCGCTCCGGCGGCGGCGACCTTGGGGGCGAGCTCCTTGGACGCCGCTCCCCCGTTGGAGAACAGGGCGATGTCGATCCCGGAGAAGTCAGCCGTGGCCGAGTCCTCGACGGTGACCTCGCCGCCGGCCCACGGCAGCGTGGTGCCGGCAGACCGTGCGGAGGCGAAGTAGCGGATCTCGTCGACCGGGAAGCCCCGCTCGGCAAGCAGTGCGCGCATGACCG
Source organism: Pedococcus bigeumensis (assembly GCF_006438965.1). GTDB lineage: Bacteria > Actinomycetota > Actinomycetes > Actinomycetales > Dermatophilaceae > Pedococcus > Pedococcus bigeumensis_A. The sequence goes on along the minus strand of NZ_RCZM01000001.1, from coordinate 818,948 downwards.
AGCCGACCTGCCCGGTGGCCCCGAAGACACCAATTCTCATGGGACCAAGGATAGGTCGGCTCGGTCGTACAGCGGTTCAGCGGCTCACGATGTGGCAGAACCCGCGCGCTCAAGGGCAGGATCGGTGGCCACGAGGTCGCCGACGCCCTCGCCGGGGGCGGACTCCTCGAAGGTCAGCGTGAAGTCGTCGCCGTGCTCGGTCACACCGGCCACGACGGCCTGCTCGACAGCGGCCACGGCGTAGGCGCCACGGACGATGAGCGGGTCGTTGCTGAGGTCCTTCACCAGCGCGACGGCCAGTCCGATCATCACGATGAGGAACGGCAGGGCCGCCACGATGGTGATGTTCTGCAGACCCGACAACGCGTCCTCACCGCCGACGAGGAGCATCACCGCGGCAACCGCACCGGTGGCGGCGCCCCAGAAGATGACCGTCTTGCGGCTCGGCGACAGGGTGCCTCGCTCGGACAGCGTGCCCATGACGATCGACGCCGCATCGGCGCCCGACACGAAGAAGATCGCGACCAGGAGCATGACGACGACCGAGGTGACCGTGGACAGGGGCATGTGCGAGAGCATCGCGAACAGCGTCCCCTCGGACGTCCCGGCACCAGCCAGGTCGGTGCCACCGCGCTGCATGTCGATGCCGGCACCGCCGAAGATCGCGAACCACACGAGGGACACCACGCTCGGCACGAGCAGCACACCGGTCACGAACTGGCGGATGGTGCGACCACGCGAGATGCGAGCGATGAACATGCCGACGAACGGCGTCCAGCTGACCCACCAGGCCCAGTAGAAGATCGTCCAGCCCGACAGCCAGGTCTTCATGGCGTCACCGCCGGCGGCGTCGGTGCGCGCCGACATCATGGCCAGGTTCTGGAAGTAGGAGCCGATCTCGGTCGGCACGAGGTTGAGGATGAAGACGGTCGGGCCGACCACGAACACGAAGACCGCGAGAGCCAGGGCGAGCACCATGTTGACGTTGGACAGCCACTGGATGCCCTTCGCGACACCGGAGACCGCCGACAGGATGAAGCACAGGGTGAGCACCGCGATGATCGCGACGAGCAGCATGTTGCCGGCCTTGCCGATGCCCGCGACGATCTCGAAGCCAGAGCCGATCTGGAGCGCGCCAAGGCCGAGCGAGGCCGCCGAGCCGAACAGCGTCGCGAAGATCGCGAGCATGTCGATGACGCGCCCAGCGGGACCGTTGGTGTGCTTCTCACCGAGCAGCGGCGCGAACGCCGAGCTGATGAGCAGCGAGCGGCCCTTGCGGAAGACGCCGTACGCGACGGCCAGGCCGACGACTGCGTAGATCGCCCACGGGTGCAGGGTCCAGTGGAAGAGCGTGGTGGCCATGGCGTTCTGCACGGCCTCCGGGTTCCCGGCCGCACCGGTGCCGGGCGGCGGGGTCACGAAGTGCGACAGCGGCTCGGAGACCCCGTAGAACATCAGGCCGATCCCCATGCCCGCGGAGAACATCATCGCGATCCACGAGACGGTCTTGAACTCCGGCTCCTCGTCGTCACGACCGAGCGGGATCCGCCCGTACTTGCTGGCTGCCAGCCAGATGACGAAGAGCACGAAGCCCGAGGCCACCAGCGAGAAGAGCCAGCCCATGTTGTGCACGACCCAGTCGAGGCCGGCGCCGGACGCGGTGCTGAGGGTGTCGGTGCTCAGGAACCCCCACAGGACGAACGCGACGGCGATGGCCGCCGTGACACCGAAGACGACGGTGTCGACCTTCCGCGGTTCGTGAGCCTTGTGATCCTCGATAACCGGATCGAGGGCGGGATGCAGGTTGTCGGGCTGGTGATCCAGGGCGTCGTGCTCGCCGGCCGCTTCGGCCGGGGCTACGGGGCCCGTCTTGGTCAGTGTGCTCACAGGGTGTTGGCGCGTGCGGGCGCCGCTCCTTCGGGTTCTCGTCAGTTGCGTATCAGTTGCGGTGCAAAACCATTGCGGCCGACGGCCAACCCTGCCGATCCCAGCGGCAAAGGCCAAATCCTCGCCGGGGATCGTGAGCGACCTCACGTGGGCTGTCGGTGGTCTGTCGTTCACTGGGGGTATGCCGCGCTGCTGGGTCAACACCGTGAGCCTCGACCACGTCCGAGGCGGCGTGGCCGGCGGGTTCACCCAGGCCGACCACGGCGCCCGCACCCGGCTGGCACGACTGCGTCCGGGGGACCGGCTGGTGTTCTACAGCCCGCGCCAGAGCTACCCGGACGGAGCACCGCTCCAGGCGTTCACCGCCCACGGAGTCGTCACCGGCCTGGAGCCCTACCGGGTCGAGGTCAGCGACACCTTCCACCCGTGGCGGCTGGCCATCGACTTCGAGCCGTTGGCACAGGCGCCGATCCGGCCACTGCTGGGCGAGCTCAGCTTCATCAAGGACCCCGCGAAGTGGGGTTTCGCCTTCCGACGCGGCTTGTTCGAGATCCCAGCTGACGACTTCGACACGATCGTCGCGGCGATGAGACCGTTCGACTCGGCCTGACGGGGGCTCAGAAGCCGAGGCGTTGGAGCTGCTTGGGGTCGCGCTGCCAGTCCTTGGCGATCTTGACGTGCAGGTCGAGGTAGACCCGCTGCCCCAGCAGCTTCTCGATGCCGACGCGGGCGTTGGTGCCGACCTCGCGCAGCCGGGAGCCGCCACGGCCGATGATGATCGCCTTCTGCGAGGACCGCTCGACGAAGACGTTGACCCGGATGTCCAGCATCGGCTTGTCGTCGGGGCGGTCCGGTCGCTGCAACATCTCCTCGACGACCACAGCCAGCGAGTGCGGGAGCTCGTCGCGGACACCCTCCAGCGCGGCCTCCCGGACGAGCTCGGCGATCATGACGACGTCCGGCTCGTCGGTCAGCTGCCCCTCGGGATAGAGGGGTCCCGGCGACGACGGCAGGTAGGTCGACAGCACCTGGGCAACGTCCTTGACCTGGCGGCCGTCCACGGCGGAGCAGGGCACGATGGCGGCCCAGTCGCCCAGCTGGTCGATCGCGATGAGGTGCTCGGCCAGCCGCTGCCGGTCGACGATGTCGATCTTGGTCGCGATGGCGACGACCGGTCGGCGCCGGTCGCGCTGGATCTCCTTGAGCTCACGGGCGATGAACCCGTCACCCGGCCCGATCTTCTGGTCGGCCGGGAGGCAGAACCCGATCACGTCGACCTCGAGCAGGGTCTCGCGCACGACGTCGTTGAGCCGCTCCCCCAGCAACGTCCGGGGCTTGTGCAGTCCCGGGGTGTCGACGAGCACGAGCTGCGAGGCGGGGGTGGAGACGATCCCGCGGATGGTGTGCCGGGTGGTCTGCGGCTTCGAGGAGGTGATGGCGACCTTGTGTCCCACCAGAGCGTTGGTCAGCGTCGACTTGCCGGCATTGGGACGACCGACGAGGCAGGCGAACCCGGCGACGTAGCCGGCGGGCGTGGCGTCCGAGGGGCCTACGCCTGAGGGCGCACCTTCTGAAGGTGCTGCGTGGGAAGGTGCTGCGTCCGAAGGTGACGCGGCAGCCGGCGACGACCCGGCATACCCGTCGGTCGGTCCGGAACCACTCGCAGTCATGAAACTCCCTCGCGCTCGGGTTCCACCGTAGTGCGCTCGCGCCCACCCTCGGTGTCGGACTCCTCGTCGGGGACGACCAGGCGCTGGACGATGACGCTGGCGATGCGGTGCCGCCGGCCGGCCATCCGTTCGCCGGTCAGGGCGAGTCCGCCCACCTCGCAACGGGATCCGACGATCGGCACCCGTCCGATGGACTTGCCGATCAGCCCGCCGACGGTGTCGACCTCGTCCTCCTCGATGTCCACGTCGAACAGGTCCGCGAGGTCGTCGATGTCCATGGTCGCGGGGACGCGGAAGGTGCCGTCCCCGAGGTCCTCGACCCCGGGAGCCTCCCGGTCGTACTCGTCGGCGATCTCGCCCACGATCTCCTCGATGATGTCCTCGATCGTCACCAGGCCCGCAGTGCCGCCGTACTCGTCGACGACGACCGCGAAGTGGCTCTGGTCGCGCTGCATCTCGCGCAGCAGGTCGTCGACCGGCTTGCTCTCGGGGACGTAGTGCATCGGACGCATCTGCGCCGTCACGGGCAGCGACCCCGACTCGTGGTCCGCGTTCACTCGTCGGACGACGTCCTTGAAGTAGAGCAGCCCGAGGATGTCGTCCGAGCCGTCGCCGACCACGGGGATGCGGGAGAAGCCCGACCGCAGGAACAGCGACATCGCCGACCGCAGCGACTTCTCGCCGTCGATGGTCACCATGTCGGTGCGCGGCACCATGACCTCGCGGGCCACCGTGTCACCGAGCTCGAAGACGGAGTGGATCATCTCGCGCTCGCCAGCCTCGATGACCGAGCTCTCACCCGCGAGGTCGACGAGGTCGCGCAGCTCGGACTCGCTCTGGAACGGTCCGTCTCGGTAGCCGCGTCCAGGCGTCACCGCGTTGCCCAGGGCGATGAGCACCCGAGCGACGGGCCCGAGGAAGGTACGCAGTCCCACGATCAGCGGGGAGGCAAGCAGCGCAACGGAATCCGAGTGCTGACGGCCCAGCGTGCGCGGCGAGACGCCCACGACGACGAAGGACACCAGCGCCATCATGCCGATGGCGATGAGCAGCCGCCGCCAGAAGCCATCGACGAGGTCGATGGCGCCGAGGGTGATCAGGACGGCGGTGGTGGACTCCGCGACGACGCGCAGGAACGCGGTCACCGACAGGTATGCCGCGCTGTCGGCGACGATGCGCGACAGCGCCTTGGCGCCGGCGCGCCTCTCCTCGAGCAGCTCCTGGGCGCGGACCCGCGACATCCGCCAGAGGGCGGCCTCTGCGGCGGACAGCAGGAACGCCGTGGCGATGCTGAGCAGGGCTGCGAAGACGAGTGCGGTCATCAGCGAGCCATCAGGTGGTGGGCCGCCCGCGGCCCGCAAGGAAGGTCAGCAGCAGCTGCCGCTGGAGCTCGAACATCTCGCGCTCCTCCTCGGGTTCCGCGTGGTCGTACCCGAGCAGGTGCAGGATCCCGTGCGTGGTCAGCAGCAGGAGCTCCTCCTCGGTCGCATGACCGGCCTTGGCAGCCTGCTTGGCCGCGAACTCCGGGCAGAGGACGATGTCGCCGAGGACGCCTTCCTCCGGCTCGTCGCCCTCCCGGGCCGGACGCAGCTCGTCCATCGGGAAGCTCATCACGTCGGTCGGGCCCGGCAGGTCCATCCACTGCACGTGGAGCACCTCCATCGCGGCCTCGTCGACCAGCCGCAGGCACAGGTCGGCGCCGGGATGGACCCGCATCTCCCCCATGACGTAGCGGCTCAGCGCCACCAGCTCGAGCTCGTCGAGCTCGAAGTCGGTCTCATTGAGAACGTCGACGCTCATGCTGCCCTCGACCTCCCGAGCTCTGCGCCTGCGCGTCCCAGTGCTCGTAGGCGTCGACGATGGAGCCCACGAGGCGGTGCCTGACGACGTCTTGTGCAGTGAGGAGGGAGAAGTGGATGTCCTCGACGTCCCCCAGGATGTCGCGGACCACCCGCAGCCCCGATTTCGTGCCGTCGGGGAGGTCGACCTGGGTGATGTCACCGGTGACGACCATCTTGGACCCGAACCCGAGTCGGGTGAGGAACATCTTCATCTGCTCTGGCGAGGTGTTCTGGGCCTCGTCGAGGATGATGAACGCGTCGTTGAGGGAACGGCCGCGCATGTAGGCCAGCGGCGCGACCTCGATGGTGCCGGCCGCCATCAGCCGCGGGATCGACTCAGGGTCGACCATGTCGTGCAGCGCGTCGTAGAGCGGCCGCAGGTATGGGTCGATCTTGTCGTTGAGCGTGCCGGGCAGGAAGCCCAGCCGCTCGCCCGCCTCGACCGCCGGCCGGGTGAGGATGATCCGGTTGACCTGCTTGGCCTGCAGGGCCGCGACCGCCTTGGCCATCGCCAGGTAGGTCTTGCCGGTGCCGGCCGGACCGATCCCGAAGACGATGGTGTGGGCGTCGATCGCGTCGACGTAGTGCTTCTGGTTCAGGGTCTTGGGGCGGATCGTCCGACCCCTGTTGCTGACGATGTTCATCGTCAGCACGTCTGCGGGGCGCTCGGTCGTCTGCGCGCGCAGCATGCTGATCGAGCGCTCGACCGCGTCACGGTTGAGCGACTGGCCGCCGTCGATGACCAGCAGCAGCTCGTCGATGGTGCGCTCGGCGAGCGCAACCTCGGCACTAGGCCCGGACAGGTGGAACTCGTTGCCGCGGACGTGGATCTGCAGCTGCGGGAAGGCCCGCTCCATGGTGCGCAACAGCTCGTCGCGCGGACCGAGGAGGGTCACCATCTGGACCTGCGGCGGGATCACGACGGTGTGGGTGGGCACCGGAAGGCCGCCCTCGGGCGCGCCCCCCAGCGTGGTCGGATGATCAGGATCTGGCATGGTCCGTCCAGTCTACGGTGCCGCTGAGCCGGTGGGCCACGTCATTGCCGGGCGTCCGGCTCACCCGGGTGGCCAGGTCATCGACCGGCCGCCCAGCACGTGGATGTGGGCGTGGAAGACCGTCTGCTGGGCGTCGGCACCGGTGTTGAAGACCGTGCGGTAGCCGCTGTCGGCGATACCCTCCTGCGCCGCGACGGCGGCCACGGCGCGCAGCAGGGCAGCCGCGTCCTCGGGCGCCTCGTCCGCGAGCGCGGCGACGTTCGGCACGTGGTGGCGCGGGATGACCAGGACGTGGGTGGGCGCCTGGGGCTCGAGGTCGCGGAACGCGAAGCTGGCCGCGTCCTCGTGGACCACGGTGGAGGGAATCTCTCCCGCGACGATCTTGCAGAACAGGCAGTCCGGTTCGGTGTGCCGCGTGGCTGGGTTTCCCATGGCTGGACCTTCCATCAAACAAGCGTATCGGCGCGTCAACCGGCTGCGGGGGCTGCGCGTCAAGGGTGCGTGAGACTGTTGAGCGTGGCAGAGCGTGACCGGGGTGGCGAGGTCCGGCCTGCAGCGGACGACGCCATCGCCGACCTGTATGCCGCCCACTGGACCGGGTTGGTCCGGCTGGCGTGGCTGCTGCTGCGCGACGACCTCGCGGCCGAGGAGGTGGTCCAGGACGCGTTCATCGCCGTGCACCGCCGGTGGGACACGATCCGCAACCACCAGGCTGCCGCGGCCTACCTGCGTCGGGCCGTCGTCAACGGCGCCCGGTCCGGTCTGCGGCACCGCGGCGTGGAGGAGCGCTACGTCGCCCGCGAGCAGGGTGAGCCCACGGCATATACCCGGCACACCGAGGCGAGCGCCGAGGACCGCGCCCTCCAGTCCGAGACCACCAGTTCGATGATCGGCGCCCTGGGGCGGCTGCCCCAACGCCAGAGAGAGGTCCTCACGATGCGTTACTACCTCGACCTGAGCGAGGCCGAGATCGCCGACGCGCTCGGCATCTCGGCAGGCTCGGTCAAGGCCCATGCCCACCGCGGACTCGCCACCCTGCGCGACCGGATGGAGGCAGCGTCATGAGCGACCGCACCGACTTCCTGCACCCCGACTACGAGCCGGGCGAGTTCGACCAGGTCGAACGACACCTGCGCCAGGCCCTGGCCCGCGACGTCCAGCAAGTGCACCCCTCGCACCGTCTCGACACGATCCTGCACGAGGCGCACGAGGCCGGTCCGGTGACCGCGACCGGCGGCTCCGGCCCCCGGCGCTGGGTGATGCCCCTGGCTGCCGCAGCCGCCGTCGCGGCGATCATCGGCGGCGTCTGGTGGTCGGGCCAGGACGACGGGGGTGGCGTGACTCCGCCGGTCCACACCGGCCCCTCGGTGGTCCCCAGCGAGACTGCCCCCGACCTGCCCACCACGGCCCCGACCTCACCACCCTCGACGGCGACGAGCTCGGCCACGGGCGGGCCGGTCACCACGCAGCCGGTGTCGCTGCCGGTCTACTTCGTCGGGCCCATCGGAGACGACAAGCCCACCTACAAGCTGTTCCGTGACTTCATCCGCGACGACCTGCCCAGCGACGCGTCCCCGGTGGAGAAGGCGAAGGCTGCTCTCGTGCTGGCCATCAACGCCCAGCCCTACAGCAACACTGACGGCTATCTTCAGCCCTGGTCGGGACAGACCATCGGCAGCGTGACCGTGACGGACGGGCTGATCACGATCGACCTGGCCAACTCGGGCAACCCCGATGCGGCGGTCACCCCTGAGATCCAGCGCCTGGCCGTGCAGGAGCTCGTCTGGACCGCGCAGGCCGCGATCCAGCAGACCCTCCCGGTGCGGTTCGAGGTCGCGGGCGCGTCGACCAAGCTGTTCGGGTCCATCTCGACGGACCAGACCTTCACCCGCCCGGGCAAGGACGAGCTCTGGAAGGACGTGGCGCCCGTCTGGATCACGTCGCCCGCCCGCGACCAGGTCGTTCCGGCAGCCAAGCCCGTCGTGGTGCAGGGCCTTGCCATCGTCTTCGAGGCCACCATCAACTGGGAACTGAAGCGCGGGAGCACGCAGGTCGCGACTGGACACGCGATGGCCTCGATCGGTGCGCCCATGCAGGGCCAGTACTCGATCGGCCTCGGCAAGCTCTCCGCCGGCAGCTACACGGTCAGCGTCCGCGAGCTCAGTCCCAAGGACGGTTCCGTGAGCGCCGAGAAGTCGGTCTCCTTCGCCGTGAAGTAGCCGTCAGCGCCAGCGGCTGGCCGCGCTCAGTACGGCGAGCGCGGCCGGCCCGGCGCTGGACGACCGCAGCACCGTGTCACCGAGGCGCACGGTCAGGGCACCGGCAGCTTCGAACGCGGCGACCTCCTCGGCAGTGATGCCACCCTCCGGGCCCACGACGACGAGGACGTCCCCGTCATCCGGTAGCGCCTGGGCCGCCAGGCTCTGGGTCGCGTCCTCGTGCAGCACGTATGCCGCAGCGGCGCCACCGATGCGGGTAGCGAGGGTCTTGGTGGTGACCAGCTCGCCGACGACCGGCACGCGGGCGCGACGGGACTGCTTGGCGGCGCCGGCCACGGTCGACTGCCACTTGCGTCGGGCCTTGTCGCCGCGCTCCCCGCGCCACTGGACGATGCTGCGGGAGGCCTGCCAGGGGACGACCTCGTCGACACCGAACTCGGTGGCCGCCTCGATCGCCTGGTCGTCACGGTCGCCCTTGGCCAAGGCCTGCACCAGGACGAACCGGGGCTGGGACTCCGGCTCGCGGCATACCTCGACGACGCTGAGCTCGAGCTCGGCCTTGCTCGCTGCCACGACCGCGCAGGTGAGCCGCAGCCCTGCACCGTCGGCGAGCATCACCTGCTCCCCCGCCGCGATGCGGCGGACGGTAGCAGCATGGCGTCCCTCGGCCCCGTCGAGCACCACGCGGCTGCCCACCGTGGCGTGCGCCACGACAGCCGGCTCGGCGAGGAACAGCGGCAGGGTCACGTCGGTGCGGCCCTGCTACTTGGCCTTGAAGGCGTCGCGGAGCTTACCGAGCAGGCCGGGGTGGGCCGGCGACAGCCGACCTGCCGGGTGTTCCTCACCGCGCAGCGTGGCGAGCTGGCGCAGCAGCTCTTCCTGCTGCTCGTCGAGGCGCGTCGGGGTCTGCACGTTGGCGTGGATGATCAGGTCGCCACGGCCGGTGCCACGCAGGTGGGTGACCCCGAGCCCGCGCAGCGTCATCGCGTCGCCGGCCTGCGTTCCGGACTTGATCTCGAGCTCGTTGCTGCCGTCGAAGGTATCGAGCTTGACGGTCGTGCCGAGCGCAGCAGCGGTCATGGGCAGCTCGACGGTGCAGTGCAGGTCGTCGCCGCGGCGCTGGAAGGTCGCGTGCGGGCGGACCGCCACCTCGACGTAGAGGTCACCGGCCGGGCCGCCGCCCTGGCCGACCTCACCCTCGCCACCCAGCTGGATCCGGGTGCCGGTGTCGACGCCGGCGGGGACCTTGATCTTGAGGGTGCGGCGGGTGCGGACCCGCCCGTCGCCGGAGCACTCGAAGCACGGACTGACGAGGACCTCGCCGTAGCCCTGGCAGGTGACGCAGGGACGAGTGGTCATGACCTGGCCGAGGAAGGAGCGCTGCACCTGCTGGATCTCGCCGCGACCGCCACAGACGTCACAGGTGCGCCGCGAGGTGCCCGGCTGGGCGCCGTCACCGTGGCAGGTCGAGCAGACCACCGCGGTCTCGATGACCAGCTCCTTCTCGGCACCGAAGACCGCGTCCGCGAGGTCGATGTCGAGCCGGATGAGGGCGTCCTGGCCACGCCGCTGACGCGACCGGGGCCCGCGCTGGGCCTGACCTGCGCCGGCGCCGAAGAAGGCGTCCATGATGTCGCTGAAGGAGAAGCCCTGGCCGAAGCCGGCCGCGCCACCTGCGTAAGGGTCGGACCCCATGTCGAACGAGCGACGCTTGTCGGCGTCGGAGAGCACGTCATAGGCCTGCGAGACCTTCTTGAACTGCTCCTCGGCCTCCGGGCTGGGGTTGACGTCCGGGTGCAGCGCGCGCGCCTTCTTGCGGTAGGCGCGCTTGATGTCCTCGGGGCTGGCGTCGCGGGAGACGCCCAGGTCCTGGTAGTAGTCGTTCAACGAAAGTCCTTGGTGTCACTGGAGTTGGTGTCAGGGAGGTGACAGTCGGTGGGGCAAGGGGTAACGCGCGTCACTGCGCGAGGATTCGGGAGACATAGGTGGCCACGGCCCGCACCGACGCCATCGTCGTGGGGTAGTCCATCCGGGTGGGGCCGAGGACGCCGAGGCCGGCCACGAGCTCCGAGCCCGAGCCGTACTCGGTCGAGACGACCGAGGTCGACTGCAGCCCCGCGAACGGGTTCTCGTGGCCGATGCGCACGGACACCATGTCAGAGGTCTCGCGTGCGGTGCCGAGCAGCTTGAGCAGCACGACGTGCTGTTCGAGGGCTTCCAGGACCGGGCCGATGCTGAGCGGGAAGTCGGTGCCGACGCGGGCGAGGTTGGCGGTGCCGGCGAGGACGACCCGCTCCTCCCGCTCCTCGACGAGGGCGTCCTCGAGCGACTGCACGATGGCGCGCACGAGGTCACGGTCGGCCGGCTCGAACTCGTCGGCAAGGCTGGCCAGCGACGTCGCGGCATCCACGAGGCGCTGCCCCAGGGTGAGCGCGTTGACCTTGGCGCGGACCAGGCCCAGGGTGGCTTCGCCCTCCTTGGTCGACAGGTCGTGAGTCGTCTCGATGATGCGCTGCTCGACGCGCCCGGTGTTGACGATGAGCACGACCATCAGCCGGGTCGGGCCCATCGCGACGAACTCGATGTGCCGGACGTTCGAGCGAGTCAGGGAGGGGTACTGCATCACGGCGACCTGCCGGGTCAGCGAGGCGAGCAGCCGCACCGTCCGGTCGACGACGTCGTCGAGGTCGACGGCGCCCTCGAGGAACTGTGCGATGGCCGCCCGCTCGGCCCCCGTCATGGGCTTCACCGAGCTCAGCCGGTCGACGAACAGGCGGTAGCCGGCATCGGTCGGCACCCGGCCCGCGCTGGTGTGGGGAGCCGCGATCAGGCCTTCCTCCTCGAGCGCCGCCATGTCGTTGCGGACGGTGGCGGCCGAGACACCGAGCTGGTGCCGGTCGAGCAACGACTTGGAACCCACGGGCTCAGACGTCTCGACGTAGTCCTGCACGATCGCGCGCAGCACGGCGAGTCGACGTTCCTCGCTCATCAGACACCTCCATCACCCGGTCGTGGCCCTCCAACGGACAGCGCTGGCACTCAGGCTCAGCGAGTGCCAAGTCTACGTTGTTCCCAGGCGGGGACCGCACGGGCGGCGCGCCCTCGTGGTCGGGGGCCCGGCCCGGCATACCCTGCGTCGGTGTCCGACCGCTATGGCTCCGATGTCCTGTCCGGTGACTGGAAGGTCCCCCCGCGGGGCCGCTCCCGCGAGGTGGAGGCCGAGACCGGCCTCGTCGTCGAGGAGGTCGTGACCGGCTGGTGCGGTGCCGTCGTCCGGGTCGAGAAGGCCGGTGGCATGCGGGTCGTGCACCTCGAGGACCGGCGCGGCCGCACCAAGGGCTTTCCGATGGGCCCGGGTTTCCTGCTCGACGGCGCCCCCGTCATCCTGACGCCGCCCACCGCGGCTGCCAGCGCGAAGATCGCCGAGGCCAAGGCCCTCGCCTCGCGCACCGCCTCGGGATCACGGGCCGTGCAAGGTGCGAAGGCCCGGGTGGCGAGCGGGTCCCGGATCTTCGTCGAGGGCCGGCACGACGCCGAGCTCGTCGAGAAGGTGTGGGGCGCCGACCTGCGCGTCGAGGGGGTCGTCGTGGAGCTGCTCGACGGCGTCGACGACCTCGTGGGGGCGATTGCCGACTTCCAGCCCGGGCCGGGGCGCCGGATGGGCGTGCTCGTGGACCACCTGCTGCCGGGCACCAAGGAGCACCGCGTCGTCCAGACCGCTGCGCGGGGACCGTATGCCGCGCACGTGCGGGTGCTGGGACACCCCTATGTCGATGTGTGGCAGAGCGTGCGCCCGGAGCGGCTGGGTCTCTCGCAGTGGCCGGTCATCCCGCGCGGCCAGGAGTGGAAGCACGGGATCTGCGCACACCTCGGCTGGGCGCACGACGACCAGGCCGACATCGCCCGGGCGTGGAAGCAGATCCTGGGCACGGTGCGGTCCTACGCCGACCTCGAACCCACCCTGCTGGCGAGCGTCGAGGAGCTGATCGACTTCGTGACGGGGTCGCGAGATGACACAGGGTGACGGAGTCGCGAGATGACACAGGGTGACGGAGCCTGGGCACTGACCCTTTTCTCTCGGGGTCGACCCTGAACCATCCCTGACCGAGCCCTGCCCGGACCCCGAAAGGTGGACTTTCGGGGTCCGTCATGCGTTTCACTGGGTGCCGGCACCACCACGAAGACAATCCCACCGGAGACACCATGACCGACCAACCACAGCAGCCGCAGCAGGACCTGCCTCCGCAGGCGCCGCCCGGCTACCAGGCGCCGAACCCCGAGCGCTACGGGGCGGGGCCGCACCCCATGTCCCCCCAGGACGAGAAGACCTGGGCGACGCTCGTCCACCTCGCGCCGTTCGTGGCCGCCTTCGTGGGCATCCCGTTCCTCGGGCCGCTCATCGTCTTCCTGCTCCTGAAGGACCGTGGCCCGTTCGTCCGATTCCACGCGGCGCAGGCGCTCAACTTCCAGATCATCATCACGATCGCCCTGTGGGTCTTCGGGCTCCTGTCGTTCGTGCTGATCGGGATCCCGTTCTTCATCGCCACGTGCATCGCCTGGGTCGCGCTCTCGATCGTCGCTGCCGTCAAGGCCAACCAGGGCGAGTGGTACCGCTACCCGCTGACTCCGGAGCTGGTGAAGTGACGGCCTAGCGGTCAGCGCAGTCCCAGGAGCCGTCGCACCACGGTGTCCGTCAAGAGCCGGCCCTGCCTCGTCAGCACCACCCGCTGACGGCGCAGGGCCGCCTGGCCGTCCACGAGCCCATCGGTGATCAGGCCGGCGACCGCGAGGCGGCCGTCGGCGCGCAGGTCCTCGATCGGCAGGCCGTCGACCAGCCGGACCGCGAGCAGCACCCGTTCGTCGTACCGCTGCTCGTCGGTCAGCGTCTCCCGCCCGTGAGCGGGGCTCAGACCATCCGCAACCCGCGCGGCATACGCGTTGGGGTGCTTCACGTTCCACCACCGCACGCCACCGACGTGACTGTGTGCTCCGGGCCCGATCCCCCACCAGTTGCCGTCGGCCCAGTAGCCCTCGTTGTGGCGGCACCGGGCGTCGTCGCGGCGCGCCCAGTTGCTGACCTCGTACCAGGAGTAGCCCGCCCCAGCGAGGTGCTCGTCGGCGATCTCGTACTTGGCGGCCTCGTCGTCGTCCTCGGGCGCGGGTACCTGCCCGCGGCGGACCTGGGCTGCCAGCTTGGTGCCCTCCTCGACGACCAGGGCATAGGCCGAGACGTGGTCAGGCTCCAGGGAGGTCGCGGCGGCCAGGCTGGTCCGCCAGTCGTCGAGCGACTCCCCCGGTGTCCCGTAGATCAGGTCGAGGCTGACCTGGAACCCGGCGGCGCGGGCGGCGGCGACGGCGCGTTCGACGTTCGCCGGGTCGTGGGTTCGTTCGAGGGTCTGGAGGACCTGCGGCACGGCCGACTGCATCCCCAGCGAGACCCGGGTGAAGCCCGCCTCCGCCAGCACCTCGAGACCCTCGCGCGTCACCGAGTCGGGGTTGGCCTCGGTGGTCACCTCGGCGTCCGGCGCCAGACCGAACCGGTCGCGTATGCCGGCCAGCATCCGGGCGAGGTCCTGGGCAGCAAGCATCGTGGGAGTGCCGCCACCGACGAACACCGTGTCGACCGTGGGCACCTCGCCGAGCACCTCGACGGCGAAGGCCAGCTCGCGGAGGGCGGCGTCAGCGAAGGTCGCCACGCTGGCCCCGTCCACACCCAGCTCGGTCAACGTGTAGGTGTTGAAGTCGCAGTACCCGCAGCGCACCGAGCAGAACGGCACGTGCAGGTAGATGCCGAACGGGCGACGTCCGAGGGCCTGAAGTGACGCCTGTGGCAGAGCGCCGTCCGGCGGTGCAGGGTCACCGTCGGGCAGGGCGCTGGGCATGGCTCCATCCTCGCAGGCGGGGTCGCGAGCCCCGACACGGCGTGTCTTGGCGACACGCCGGAATGGGCACGAACCGGACCGAAATAGTTGGGAAATTTCCGCTGAACCCCTTGTGGCCGAGGTGCCTCTCGATTAGAAATACCCCTACGCAATCGCTTCGGCGAGAGCGTCGATCAGGACCTCGGTCCAGATCGCGAGGGCCTCGGAAACTCATACTTTCCGAGGCCCTCACCTATGTGCGCCCCTGGCGTGACCGGCCGCGCGAGGGCGGTGCGCCTGGCACCGCGCGCCGCGGACACCGTGGCAGGGTCGGGACATGCGCTACCTCTCCGACGCCGACGTCGCCCGGCTGCTGCCGCCACCTCTGGAGGCCATCCAGCTCGCCCACGCGGCCCTGGTGGCACTCGCCGAAGGCAACGCGGAAGTGCCGCCGAAACCGGCCGTGCACCCGGGTGGCGCTTCCTTCGCCAACGCCATGCCCGCGGCATACCCGGCGCGAAAACTGTTGGGCTGCAAGTGGATCAGCATCTTTCCCGACAACCGCGACCGCGGGCTTCCCGCCGTGACCGGTCTGATGGTCGTGAACCACGGCGACACCGGGGAGCCGCGCTGCGTCATGGCTGCCGGCGCGCTGACCGCCGCTCGCACCGCCGCCGTCAGCGGCGCCTGCATCGCCGCCCTCTCCGCGCCGGACGCCACCGTGGCCATCACCGGCGCGGGCGTCCAGGCTCGGTCGCACCTGCGGATGCTGGCCGCCCTGGGGCGTCACCGAGTGACGGTCTTTGCCCGCCGCAGCGAAGCTCGTGCGGCACTGGTCGACTGGGCCGCCAGCGCCGTGCCGGACGTGGAGCTGGAGGTCAGCGACGAGGTGGCCGCCACCGTGCGTGACGCCGAGGTGGTCGTGACCGGGCTGGCGATCGGGCTCACCGGCTCGGCCCTGGAACCCGACCACCTGCGGCCGGACGTCCTGCTCCTCCCCCTCGACTACGCCAGCTCGGTGGGTGCCGACCTGGCCAGCGCGGCAACCCTGTCCACCGACCACGTGGCGCAGTTCGAGACGGTGCGCGGGGCGGGCTCGCTGGGCGACTACCCCGCGACCGACCTGGCGACCGGGACACTGCTCGGCCGACCACGATCGGGTGGACGGGTGGTCTGCCAGAACCTCGGCAACGGGCTCAGCGACCTCATGGTCGCGTCAGCCGTGGCCGACGCCGCCGAGGCGCAGGATGCCGGTCAGCTGCTGGACACCGCGCCCGCGTAAGGTCCAACAGGTGACCACTCCCCTCTGGATCGAGCTCGACGGCGTCGTCAACATGCGCGACGTGGGAGGCCTGCCGACCACGGACGGTGGACAGGTCGCCACCGGGCGGCTGCTGCGGTCGGACAACCTCCAGGACCTCACCGAGGCCGACATCGACGACCTCGTGGAGCGCGTGGGGGTCACTGACATCGTGGACCTGCGCAGCAACGTCGAGCTCCAGCTCGAGGGGCCGGGGCCGCTTCGCGCGCACAACCTGACGCACCACCACCACTCGCTGTTCCGCGACGACGTGCGTGCGGTCACGGCGGAGGAGGCGCTCGTCCTTCCGTGGTCTAAGAAGGACCAGGCGGCAGCCGATGCCGATCCGCGCCTCGACGACGACTACTGGGCCAGCCACTACCTCGGCTACCTCGCGCACCGACCCGACTCGGTCAGCGCGGCACTGCAGGTGGTGTCGCAGAGCCGCGGCGCGACGATCGTGCACTGCGCCGCCGGCAAGGACCGGACCGGCACCGTCGTCGGGCTGGCCCTCTCGGTGGCCGGGGTGAGCGACGAGCACATCGTCGCCGACTACGTCGCCACCGGTGAGCGGATCGAGCGGGTGGTGGCCCGACTGATGGCCCGACCGGCCTACGGCGAGGTCCTTGCCGGGCAGCCGATGGACCACCACCGCCCCAAGCCCCAGACGATGCAGCGGATCCTCAGCGTCCTGACCGAGCAGTACGGCGGCGCCGCCGGCTGGCTCAGCGCCCAGGGCTGGTCCGAGGAGGACATCACGGCGCTGCGGGACAGCCTCCGAGGCTGAGCGAGCCGCAGCTCAGCGAGCCGGCTTGTCGGTCACCCACAGGCGGATGGTGCCCTGCACCACCACAGTCCCGTCGTCACGAATCCCCCTGACCCGCACCGGGATCTCGACATCGCCCGCGCGCGCCCAGTCGGCTGGGTCGGTCTCCGCGACGCAGGTGATGTCGCTGCTCGCCTTGGCGGTGTACTCGACCTCCATGCCCTTGGGGATCCAACGGCGCGACGCCGGGATGGTCGCCTCCGCGAGCGCGCCCATGGCCGCCTCGAGGCCGTTGCAGATCGCGATGACGTGGACGGTGCCGATGTGGTTCTGGACGCGGTGCCGCTTCTTGATGGTCAGCTCGGCCCGGTTCGGCCCGAGCTCGACGAACCGTGGGCGGGCGGTGCGGAAGTAGGGCGCCGCCTGCTCGAAGACGAGCGAGAAGATCCGCTTGCCCTGCGGGTATGCCGTGAGGCGCCGGTACATCGCGTAGGTGTCGACCATGCGGGCTACATTACCCGCGGGTAACTACTTCTTGGTGACGGCGTCGTTGGACAGCGCGGCGATGAACGCCTCGGGCGGCACCTCGACGCTGCCGATGTTCTTCATCCGCTTCTTGCCGGCCTTCTGCTTCTCGAGCAGCTTGCGCTTGCGGCTTATGTCGCCGCCGTAGCACTTGGCGAGCACGTCCTTGCGGATCGCCCGGATGTTCTCGCGCGCGATGATCCGCGAGCCGATGGCAGCCTGGATCGGCACCTCGAACTGCTGGCGAGGGATGAGGTCCTTGAGCTTGCCGGCCATCATCACGCCGTAGGCGTAGGCCTTGTCCTTGTGCACGATCGAGCTGAACGCGTCGACCGTCTCGCCCTGGAGCATGATGTCGACCTTCACGAGGTCGGCGACCTGGTCACCGTCGGGCTCGTAGTCGAGGGACGCATAGCCACGCGTGCGCGACTTGAGCTGGTCGAAGAAGTCGAAGACGATCTCGGCGAGCGGCAGCGTGTAGCGCATCTCCACGCGCTCCTCGGAGAGGTAGTCCATCCCGCGCAGGGTGCCGCGTTTCTGCTGGCACAGCTCCATGATCGCGCCGATGAACTCGCTCGGCGCGAGCACTGTGGCACGCACGATCGGCTCGGTGACCGAGCTGACCTTGCCGTACGGGAACTCGCTCGGGTTCGTGACGGTGAGCACCTTGCCGTCGTCCATCGTCACGTCGTAGACCACGTTGGGCAGGGTCGAGATGAGGTCGAGGTCGAACTCGCGCTCGAGCCGCTCGCGCACGATCTCGAGGTGCAGCATGCCGAGGAAGCCGATCCGGAACCCGAAGCCGAGCGCCGCCGAGGTCTCCGGCTCATAGACAAGGGCCGCGTCGTTGAGCTTGAGCTTGTCGAGGGCGTCACGCAGGTCGGGGTAGTCGGACCCGTCGATCGGGTAGAGGCCGGAGAAGACCATCGGCTTGGGGTCGCGGTAGCCGCCGAGCGCTTCCCTGGCCGGCTTGGCCGCGTTGGTGACGGTGTCGCCGACCTTGGACTGGCGAACGTCCTTCACACCGGTGATGAGATAACCCACCTCCCCCACGCCGAGGCCCTTGGCCGGGGTGGGCTCGGGTGAGCTGACCCCGATCTCGAGCAGCTCGTGGGTGGCCTTGGTCGACATCATCGCGATCTTCTCGCGGGGGTTCAGGTTGCCGTCGATGACCCGGACGTAGGTCACGACGCCGCGGTAGGTGTCGTAGACCGAGTCGAAGATCATCGCGCGGGCGGGCGCGTTGGGGTCACCGGTCGGCGGCGGCAGCTGCGTGACGATCTGGTTGAGCAGCGGCTCGACGCCGACGCCGGTCTTGCCCGACACCCGCAGGCAGTCCTCGGGCTGGCAGCCGATCAGGCCGGCCAGCTCCTCGGCGAACTTCTCCGGCTGGGCTGCGGGCAGGTCGATCTTGTTGAGCACGGGGATGATCGCGAGGTCGTTCTCCATGGCGAGGTAGAGGTTCGCCAGGGTCTGGGCCTCGATCCCCTGCGCCGCGTCGACGAGCAGCACCGCGCCCTCGCAGGCAGCCAGCGAGCGCGACACCTCGTAGGTGAAGTCGACGTGCCCGGGGGTGTCGATCATGTTGAGCGCGTAGGTCGTCCCGTCGAGCTCCCACGGCATCCGGACGGCCTGCGACTTGATCGTGATGCCGCGCTCGCGCTCGATGTCCATCTTGTCGAGGTACTGCGCACGCATGTCACGGCCGTCGACCACACCGGTGACCTGGAGCATCCGGTCGGCCAGCGTCGACTTGCCGTGGTCGATGTGGGCGATGATGCTGAAGTTCCGGATCAGGTCCGGCGGCGTTGCGTGCGGCTGCAGCGCGGTGCGGGCCATCGGGGACACGGGTGCTTCAAACCTCACGGGGCGTCGGGGACAACGGAACGGCCCATCCTCCCATGCAACGAGGTATGCCGGTGACGCACCGTCAGCGCACCGTCTTTGCAGGATCTGACGTGCCCTGACCCACCCGATCCTGCAAAGACTCCCGCAGCAGGGCCAGAGCGGTGTCGAGGGCCTGGTCGGCCGGCACCTCGACGTCCGGCTGGACCCCCACGCCCTCCCAGTTGCCGCCGGTGAACAGGCTCACCGACCGGGCGACCGGCAGGGTCAGCTCGAGCTGCGGGTGGACGACCACGCCGATCCGCGGGTGCGCGCCGCCCCGGGTCGACTCCCCCACGATCGTGGCGCGACCCTGCTCCTGGAGGTCGAACGCCAGCCCCTCGCCACCGGAGAACGTCTCGGGCCCGACGAGCACGGCCGCCGGCTTGTCCGGCCCGAACCGCCGCCCCGGCAGGACCGCCGCCGTCCAGAACTGACGGGTCCCCTCCTCACGGGACTCGATGTCGCTGAGCCGGACCGGCTCGTCGCCGAACAGGTGGCTGAGCAGCAGGACCACTCCGTCGGGACTCCCACCACGGCAACCCCGCACGTCGATGACCAGGGCATCCGCGTCGGCCACGAGCGACATCGCAGCGACGACCGCACCACCAGCCGTGCCCGGGTGGCCCAGCACCGGCCCGACTTCGATCACGCCGATGTTGCCGTCGAGCCGTTCCACGCGACGCATTCCGCCAGCGGTCTGGCGCGCCTGTTCCGCCCACGCGGCCGCGAGCGCAGCCTGGTCCTCCTCCCCGACGGCCCCGTCCTCGTGGAAGAGCAGCCGGAGGTGGAGGTCGCCAGAGGCGGCGCAGAGGTCAGCGGTCACGGAGCTGCCAAGCTCAGCGGGCCGGGTGCACGCGGCATACCTGTCCTCCGCGAGGTGGGCACGGAGCAGGGCCGCGATGTCCGCTCCCTTGTCGGGGAACACATAACCGTCCTCGACGGCCTGGGCTGCCTTGGTCACGATGGCCTGGATCTCAGCTGGGTTCATGGGAAACAGGGTGGGACGTCCCTTGACAAAGCGTCAAAATCTCTTGACGCTTTCGTCATGCCCCGCGACCGAGACCCTGCCGTGGAGGTGCTGGAAGCCACCGACCCCCGGCAGCTCAAGGCCCTGGCGCACCCACTGCGCAACCGGATCATCTTCGCACTCGGCGCGGAGGGATCAACCGTCAGCCAGCTGGCGAAGTCACTGTCCACCAACAAGGGCAACGTCGCCCACCACCTGGCCGTGCTGGAGCAGGCCGGTCTGGTCCGCCGTGGCGACCGCCGCCAGGTGCGCGGCGGTACGGAGCAGTACTTTCTGCGCGTGGCGCGTCGGCTGAGGACACCCGGGGGCAGCCGGGCTGGTCACACGGCAGCACTCCTGCAGGCGGTGGCCGAGGAGATCGACGGCTCCCCCACCGACGCGCTGCTGAACCTGCGCCGCATCCGGCTGACCCGGCAGCAGGCCGCTGCGTTGTCCAGCCACCTCGAGCGGCTGGTCGACGAGCTCCCCGAAGCCGGCCCGCGCGAGGCGACGCACGGGGTGCTGGTCAGTGTCTTCCAGTCAGGCCATCCGCCGCGCTGAACGCTGGGTCGAACGCTGCAGCAGGGCGGACCACAGGGCGATGCCGATCCCGGCCACGGCGAGGAATCCGCCGACCCGTGACGGCCATTCGTAGCCCAGGCCAGCCGAGAGGACGATCGACCCGAGCCAGGCTCCGAGTGCGTTGGCGAGGTTGAGGGTCGAGTGGTTGAGGGCGGCTGCGAGCGCCTGGCCCTCGTGGGCGACATCCATCAACCGGGTCTGCAGCATCGGGACGAGCGCGCTCGGCAGCAACCCGAGGACGAACACGGCGACGAGGGCGGACCACTTCGCCGCCTGCACGGCCGGCCCGAAGAGGAAGAGCATGACGGCGATCGCCACCAGGAGGACGGTGATCCCCCGGATCATGCCGATGCGCGACACCGTTCCGGACAGGACCGCGCCGATCGTCATGCCCACGCCGTAGAGCGCGAGGATGAGCGGGATGGTCGCCCTGCCGAAGCCGCCGAGCTCGGTCATCGTCGGCGAGATGTAGGAGAAGGTGGCGAACATGCCGCCGAAGCCGACGGTGCCGATGCCGAGCGCCAGCCAGACCTGCGGCCGCTTGAGGGCGGACAGCTCCGAACGCAGGCTCAGGCCGCCGTCGGGCGGGCAGAACGGCACCCAGCGCCACACCGCGAGGACGGTGAGCAGCGCGATCACTCCGACCGCGGCATACGGCCACTGCCAGCCGTAGCTCTGGCCGATGCGGGTGGTGACCGGAACACCCACGATGTTGGCGACCGTGAGCCCGGTGATCATCATCGACACCGCCCAGGTGCGACGGTGCGCGGGCACCATCGACGCCGCGACCAGTGACCCGACGCCGAAGTAGGCGCCGTGCGGGAGCCCGGAGAGAAAGCGTGCCCCCATGAGCAGGCCGTAGCCGTTGGCCAGCGCGGACAGCACGTTCGCCACGGCGAAGGCCCCCATCAGCCAGAGCAGTAGCTGCTTGCGAGGCAGCCGTGCGCCGAGAGTCGCCAGGATGGGCGCCCCCACGACCACGCCTGCGGCGTAGGCCGACACGATGTGGCCGGCCGTCGGGATGTCGATGCCCACGCCGTCCGCCACTTCCGGCAGCAGGCCCATGGTCACGAACTCGGTGGTGCCGATGGCAAAGCCGCCGACCGCGAGCGCCAGCAGGGCGAGGTTGACGTGGGCGGGGCGGACCGTGGGCTCGTCGAGCTCCGTCTGCGCGGAGAGGGTGGCGTCGGTCACGGCAGTACAACGAAAGCTGGTCGGCCGGTCATTCCCCCATGGTGCGCCCACTGCGGCGGGTTGGGTGCCGGTCGCCCAACCGTCGAGACATAGCATCGGACCCGACCGACGACAGCATCGAGGGGACCATGTCCGAACCGATCCAGTACGCCCAGCCGCCCGGCGCACCGCAGCCCCTCGGCGGGGCAGCCCTGCTGCCACCGGCTCCGCCCGGCTACCGGACCCAGGTGCGGTCGCACCTGCGCCACCCGTTGGAGAACCTCTGCCTGGTGGTCGTGATCCTCGGGTCGCTCCTCGTGTGGGCCATCTCCGGCTACGAGGTCGCCTCGGCGATCATCGACCGTCGCCAGCCGGATCCGTATGCCGTGTTCTTCCTCGCCGCCCCGCTCGTCATCTACTTCCTGCGTGGCCAGCTCTACGCGGGGCTCCGCCTGTCCGGCGTGAAGATCTCGCCGACGCAGTACCCGGAGGCGCACCAGATGCTGGTCGATGCCTGTGCGCACTACGGCCTGCCCAAGGTTCCCGACGCCTACGTGGTCCTCGGCAACGGCATGATCAACGCGGCCGCGTCGGGTCACGGGTTCCGCCGGTTCATCTTCGTCTACAGCGACCTGTTCGAGATCGGTGGCCAGGCGCGCAACCCCGACGCCCTCCGCTTCATCATCGGGCACGAGGTGGGACACATCGCGGCCGGCCACACGAGCTACTGGCGGGTCCTCGGAATCAGTGGGGCGCAGTGGATCCCGTTCGTCGGGTCGACGCTGAGCCGCAGCCAGGAGTACACCGCCGACAACTACGGCTTCTCCCTCGTGCCGCGCGGCAGCGCGGGCGCGATGGCCACGCTGGCCGCCGGCAAGTACCTCAACCGCACGGTGGACGTGAACGCCCTCGCGGACCGCGCCACGACGGAGAAGGGCTTCTTCGTCTGGGTCGTCAACGCGTTGGCCTCGCACCCGGTGCTGGTCTGGCGCTCCCACGCCCTGCGTGACCGGCGCCGCCCCGGCCGCCTGCTGTGGAGGCCGAAGGCCCGTCCGTGACCGAGGTCGACTACCGACGCACGTCGTCGCGGCCGTCCTTCGCAGAGCTCCCGCCGGAGGTGCGTGACGGGATCGCGAGCGTGGCCGGGTCCGCCGTCGATGTCGCCGCTCCGCCGGTGACCACAGGCTTCACCGGCGCGTATGCCGGGTTGCTGGCACTGCGCGACGGCCGCCGCGTGTTCGCCAAGGCTGCCGGACCAGCGGCTCCCCATGCGCTGCAAGCGATTCCGCGCGAGGCGGGCATCCTTCGCGGCTTGGCGGGCCGGGTGACGGCGCCGGAGCTCGTCGGGTCGGCGGCGGCCGGGGACTGGCAGCTGGTCGTCCTCGAAGCCATCGACGGCGAGATGCCCGGGGTGCCGTGGGCCCAGCACGACGCCGACGCGGCGCACGCTGCCTGCATTGAGCTGGCGGCGCTGGACCCCGCGGATGTCGCGGCGTTGACCACTTCCTCGCTGGCAGTTGACGTGGGAGGCGACACGGCGGCGCTGGCGTGCCTGGACGAGCTCGCGCGGGGCACGCGGTCGTGGCCGGACGGCATACCTGCGCTGCCTCCTCGTCGAGCGGCTGAGCTGGCGCGGCTGGGGCACCAGGCATCGGAGGCACTGGTCGGAGATCGGTTGGTGCACAGCGACTTGCGGCCCGACAACATGCTCATCACGGCGCAGGGCGCGGCCCGGCTGGTCGACTGGAACTGGGTTGCTCGTGGGCCGGCGTGGTGCGACTTCGTCGGGCTGCTGCCGTTGATGGCCGACCATGGCCTCGATGTGGACCGGACGATGGCGCGGTCGCCGTTGCTGTACGGGGTGGACGGCGAGGCGGTGGATGCGTTCCTTGCCATCATCGCGGGCTACATGGTGGAGAGCTGTGGGCATCCGATCGCTCCTAGCCCGTTGAACGCGATCCGCGACCACCAGCGACTCATGGCACGCACCTTCATCGCACTGCTCGCCCACCGGCGCGGATGGTCATAGCGCAAACCCGCTCATGGGGAGGCGCCACGCCACTAGCGTTGGCAGCATGGGGGACACGACGATCGCGGAAGCGACATTGGCTGACGGCTGGTTCCGACGACTGCTGCGACTGGTCACCGGTGCCTACCCAGGGGACTTCGTCGGCACCCCGACCATGG
Organism: Pedococcus bigeumensis; assembly: GCF_006438965.1. Classification (GTDB taxonomy): domain Bacteria; phylum Actinomycetota; class Actinomycetes; order Actinomycetales; family Dermatophilaceae; genus Pedococcus; species Pedococcus bigeumensis_A. Next base: position 795,049 of record NZ_RCZM01000001.1, on the reverse strand, counting down.
AGTACTCCCCGGTGCCGAATGGCAGACCAGATCCTGGCGAGATCGTGTGGACGTGGGTGCCGTTCGAGGACAACCACCGCAAGGGCAAGGATCGTCCGGTCCTGCTCATCGGCAGGGACGGAAGATGGCTGCTCGGCGTGAGCCTGACCACCAAGCGGCGCGGTGTCGCGGAGGGCAGGCGCCGAGCTGCGCCGACTCGCGTCGACATCGGCGTCGGCCCCTGGGACCGTCAGCAACGGCCCAGCGAGGTCAAGGTGGATCGGATCATCCGGGTGAAGCCGAGTCGGATCCGACGCGAGGGCGCGGCGATCGACGCTGGTCGTTTCGCTCTCGTCGCTGACGCGGTCCGCCGACAGCGCTGACCCCTCGGACGGCGCTCACGACGGTTGCCGGCCGTCCCGCTCGGTATCGCGGGGATTGCGGATTCTGTTTCCTGTCAATGGGATTCGTCAGTGGACAGACCTTGTCGCTGTCAGAGTCATCGGGTAGAATCGAACACATGTTCGAGATGTCCATCGCCGCCTCTGAGCTCCAGTCGGAGCTGGCTCGGCTGCGGTTGATGGTCGGGACCGTGCACTGAGTGACCTCCTCGACCTCGTGGGGGCGTGCCAGTCGCTGATGAACCAGGCCGCCGCAGTGCAGACCCTCGCGATGGCGCACGTCGCGGCGATCGAGGACGTCGCACTGGAGGACGGCACGGTCGTGGAGCAGCACCGAGGGCTGGGGCACCAGCGGTTGGACGCGCCCGCCCTGGTGAGTGACCAGCTGGGGGTCAGCGACGCCGCCGCGAGCAACCGCATGGGGACGGCCGTGGAGGTGGTGACCCGGTTTCCTGGTCTGCTGACGGCGATGGGTGACGGCAGGCTCGATGAGTACCGCGCCCGGGTCGTGGGTGACGAGCTGCGGGACGCTCCACCCGAGGTCTGCGCGCAGGTCGTCACGAGGATCGCGGACACGCTGAGCACGGAGCCACCAGCGATGCTGCGACGACGCGTGCGACAGGCACTGGACGCGGTCGACGCGGACCTGTTGCGGGCCAAGGCAGCCCGGGCGAGGTCTGAGCGCAGCCTGTGCCGGTGGCCCGGGGACGAGCCCGGGGTCGACACCTGGATGGGCAGCTTCCCCGCCGAGCAGTCCCGCAGCGGGTGGGCGGTGGTCGATGGCCTGGCACGTCAGTACGTCCGTGACGGCAGGGCGGCCGGTTTGACGCAGGCGCGGGCGGACGCGCTGATGGACCTGATCCACGCGCGCGCCACCGGCACCTTCGTCGTGCAGGTGGCCGTCCCCGCCGACCAGCTCAACGCCACGACCCACCCAGCGCCTGCGCCCACTCCGCCTTGGCACGCCCAGCCTTCGCACACGCAGCCGTCGGTTACCCGGCGTGCGATGGCCCTTCCTGCTCCGGGAGCAGCCGAGATCGTTGAGACGACGAACTCGGATTCCGCGGCTGCGCTCGAGAACGAAGAGCTGGTGACGGTGGCCGGACTCGGGATGCCGGGCACGACCCAGGTGCGACGGGAGTGGTTCACGACGCTCACGCAGGCCGGCGAGGCGGATCGCGACGCGATGACGACGACGCACGGGCTCAAGCCGGCCCGCTGGGAGGTGGTCGCCTGCCACGCCGACACGGGTGCCCTCCTGGCGATCGGCAGTGACGTGCTCGACCAGTCAGCCCAGACTGACCGGTCCGGTCGATCGGGCCGGTCCGGCCGGGGGCACGCCACCGAGTCGAGGGCTTACCGGCCACCGCAGACGCTCATCGACCTGGTCAAGGCTCGCGACGGACGATGCCGCTTCCCCGGCTGCACCATCAACGCACCATTCTGCGACCTCGACCATGTCGCGCCCTGGCCACTCGGGCCGACCGACGCGGCGAACCTGATCCGCCTGTGCCGTCGGCACCACCGGATCAAGCAGACGATTCGGTGGCGGGTCCGGATCGACCCCGATGCCACTGTCACCTGGACCGACCCCACCGGCAGAGTGCGCACCACCCTGCCCCTGGACTTCCTCCAGCGCGACGCCCATCTCGAATCGTCCGTGTCCGCACCACCCAGGCCCTCCGGTCTCGCGCCACGAGACACGCCCGAAGTCATGTGGTCCGCCTGGGAAGAGGAGCTCGCCCATGAGCTGGCTCGCGCCGAACGCTTCCGCATTCGACGCCCGGTGTTCAGGCTGGCTTCCGGAAGGGATTCCGAGCAGCCACTAGGCCGTCGTGTGTTGAGTGCTGAGCTCAGCACCTGTCGTGATGACTTCATCATCGACCGTGCGTTCGGCGAGTCCTGTCGCCGACGCGGGCGGAGCCGCATCACGAGAGCCACGGACGAACCGCCGTTCTGAGCCGGGATAGCGTGACAGGCATGGCATCGGACCCGACCTCGCTGCGCTCCAGGCTGTCCCGGCTCTGGCGACGGGCCGCCACGTCGGCCGCCTCGACAGCTCCGACCAAGGGTGGCCCTTCGAGTCCGCGCACGTCCGCGCGAGACCGCCGGTCGTCCGAGACTCTCGACGCCCCGTCCCATGGCGCCTATCCCGGGGACTTCACCGGCACGCCGGACCTCGCCTACGCCCCCAAGCCTGACGGTCGACCCGACCCGGGTGAGATCGTCTGGACCTGGGTGCCTTACGAGGAGGACCACCACCAGGGCAAAGACCGTCCGGTGCTCATCATCGGCCGCGACGGCAACTGGCTCCTCGCCCTCATGCTGACCAGCAAGGACCACGACCGCGACCACGAGCAGGAAGCTCGCCACGGCCGGCACTGGCAGGACATCGGGTCGGGTGCGTGGGACAGCAGGGGACGTCCGAGCGAGGTCCGGATCGACCGGATCCTGCGGGTGGACGCGACCGCGGTCCGACGCGAGGGTGCCGTCCTCGACCGCGAGCGCTTCGACCAGGTGGCCGCCGCGGTTCGCGCCGCGCGCTGAGGCGCATCCAGGCATTGGCGCTCGGCCAGCCACCACGCCGGCCACCCGGCAGACCCGTCAGCGCGCCCGGCGGGGAACGCGAAGGGCCGGCCACCCGCGGGTGACCGGCCCTTCGTCAAGCCTTGGGAAGGCGACTCGCTCAGAGCGAGGAGGCCTTCTTCGCCATGGCCGACTTCTTGTTGGCGGCTTGGTTGGCGTGGATGACGCCCTTGCCAACAGCCTTGTCGAGCTTCTTGCTGGCGGTCGCGAGGGCTTCGTTCGCCGCAGCGGCGTCGCCGGCGTCAGCGGCACTCTGGAACTTGCGGATCCAGGTCTTGAGCTCGCTCTTGACGGCCTTGTTGCGCTCGGTAGCCGTACGGTTCGTCTTGATCCGCTTGAGCTGGGACTTGATGTTTGCCACAGGTGTGTCTCTCTTGGTTGGTCGGTGGTTGCCGTTAGAGGGCGGCAGAAGCCTCTCGGGACCAGGCGTGGGGCACCTGCGGTTGAGAGGCTCTGGATGGTGCTGCATGCGCGCACGACCATGCGCGCACGCGATGGGCAAATCTACCAGCGAGGAGCCCACTCCCCCAAAACGTGGCTATGCCGCGTGCTCAGCGACCGTCGCGTGCTCAGCGACCGCTGCGTGCACGGGTGATGGTGAGCACGGCACGCTCGACGGCATAGACCGGGTCGCGGCCGCCGCCCTTGACCTCGAAGTCGGCGTTGGCCACTGCCTGGATCGCCTCGGCCAACCCCTCGGGCCCCCAGCCAGACAGCCCACGGCGGGCCTTGTCCACCTGCCACGGCGCCATGCCGAGGTCGCGCGCGACGTCGGCCGAGCGCCCACGACCGGCGGCACCCACCTTGACGAGCTGACGGAGCTGCTGGGCGAGCACGGCGACGATCGGGACGGGGTCGACCCCAGTGGCGATCGCGTGCCGGAGCAGCCGGAGGGCCTCACCCGCGTTGCCTGCGACGGCGGCGTCGGCGACCTTGAAGCCGCTCGCCTCGACCTTGCCACCGTGGTACTTCGCGACGAGGTCCTCGTCGATCGTGCCGGTGGTGTCGGCCACGAGCTGCTGGCAGGCCGAGGCGAGCTCGCGGACGTCCTTGCCGATCGCCTCGATCAACGCCCGCACGGCATCGGGGGTGGCGCGCCTGCCGGCCGCTCGGAACTCGTGCATCGCGAAGTCGGTCTTGTCGCGGTCGGACTTGATGGCTGGCGCCTCGAGGACCCTCGCCTGGGACTTCTTGAGGGTGTCGAGGACCTTCTTGCCGCGCTGCCCCGACTTGTGGGTGACGACCAGCGTCACGTCGGGGTCGGGGGCGGCGAGGAAGGCCAGCAGGTCCTCCTGGAGCTCGTCCGGTGCCTCGTCGAGGTCCTGCACGACGATGCACTTGTCGCCGCCGAACAGGGACGGGCTGGCGTGCATGCCGAGCGCGCCGGCTTCGTAGGTCTCGGCGGCCAGCCGGATCACCTCGAGGTCAGGCGCCGACGCCCGCAGCTCCTCGAGCGTAGTGCTGAGCGCGCGGTCGGCGATGACCGCCTCGGGTCCGCTGATCAGGACGAGAGGGGGCACGCTGCGCGTCGCGGTGGCGGTCACGGGCACAGCCTCCCATGCACCGGGGACAGCCTCAGCCGCCAGGGCAGTAGGCGTCGCCCGGCGCGAGGTCGGGGTGGATCGGACCCTCCCGGTCGCTCACCGAACCCAGCTCGGTCCGCCCCGCACGGGTCGCGATGACCTCGGCGAGGATCGCCACGGCGATCTCCCCCGGCTCGTTGGCGCCGATGTCGAGGCCAATCGGCGCGCGCACGCTCGCGAGCTGCTCCTCGGTGACCCCGTCACCCAGGAGCCAGGCCCGCCGCCGGTCCTGGGTGCGCCGGGACCCCATGCCACCGATGTATGCCGTACCGGCGTCCAGGCCCGCGCGGATCGCCGGACCGTCGACCCCGTCGTGATGGCTCGTCACGACCAGGGCGTCCACGCCATCCGGAACGCCGGGGTCGTCCGTCGAGGTGCTCACCGACCAGCCCAACGGGCCGGCCAGGGCGATGAGTGCTTCGGCCACGGGTCCGTCTCCGACGACGTGCAGGGTGCAGGGATCAGCCATGTCGTCAGTATCGTCCGAGGCCCTCACGGGCGCGAGCGGCGCGCAGGGGCCAAAGGCCCCGCTACTCGAAAGCCAGGGTCGCGGCGCCGGTGGCCTCGAGACCGAGGCCCTTGAGCCGGGCCGCCACGACGTCGGCAGGCAGCTCGAGGCTCTCGGCGAGCTCGTCGACCGACAGCCCCAGCTCGACCCCGTCGCGCAGCTCCTCGTCGGACTCCGCGGTCCAGGCATGCCCGTCGGTCACGGCGGTACGCGACGACTCGGCGGGCGGCGGTGCGTCGGCCACCGGTCGGGGATGCTCGGCGACGTCCTCGCCAGTCCCGCCCAACGAGGTGCCGACCAACGCGCCGGTGATGCCCCGAAGGGCCGGTTCGTGCACCTGCACGGGCGGCGCTGCGGTCTCGTCGAGGCGCCTGAGCGCGGCGAGCACGCGCTCGCGGTCGGTGGTCGGCCAGAACGGGGGCAGCGAACGCTGGAGGAACCCGGCATACCTCGCGGTCATCATGCGCGAGTCGAGGAAGGCGACCACGCCTCGGTCGTCGGCTCGGCGGATGAGCCGCCCAGCACCCTGCGAGAGGCGAAGCGCAGCATGAGTGGCCGAGACGGCCATGAAGCCGTTGCCGCCCATCTTCGCGATGGCTTGCGAGCGCGCCGACGACAGCGGGTCGTCGGGCCGCGGGAACGGGATCCGGTCGATGATGACGAGCTGGCAGGCCGAGCCGGGAACGTCGACTCCCTGCCACAGCGTGAGGGTGCCGAACAGGCAGGTCTGCGGGTCACGGGCGAACTGCCGCACCAGCGTGGTGATCTGGTCCTCCCCCTGGCAGAGGAACCCGATCTCGCCCTCCTTGTCGGAGAACCGCTCGCGCATCGCCTCGGTGGCTTCCTTGGCCGCGCGCATCGAGGAGAACAGCCCCAGCGTGCGACCGCCCGCCGCCCGGACCAGCGCCTCGATCTCGTCAAGGGTCTGGTCGCTCAGCCCATCGCGGCCGGGCGCCGGAAGGTGTTGCGCCACATAGGCAATCGCCTGTTGCGGGTAGTCGAACGGGCTGCCGACGTCGAGCCCGCGCCAGTCCGGGGCGCCATCGCCGCGCAGTCCCATGGTGCCCGCGACTGCGTCGAACGTGCCGCCCAGCTCGAGCGTCGCCGAGGTCATCACCACGGTGCGGTCACCAAAGACCTTGTCGCGCAACAACATCGCGACGCTCATCGGCGCCACCCGCAGGACCGATCCGCGGCGCATGTCACGGCTGACCCACACGACGTCGAGGTCGCGCTGCTCGAGGACGCGCGAGGAGTTCTCGAACAGCTCGTCCACCGCGGCCTGGGCCACCTTGCGGGCGCCGTCGGGCTCGACGCCCTTCTCGGGCTTGAGCTCGGACTGCACCTGCCTCGTCGTGTCCCTCACCCGCGCGAGGGCGAGCGACAGCGAGTCGGGTATGCCGTTGAGCTTGCCTTCGGGGAGCGCGTCGAGGACGCCCTGCAGGAAGATGGCCGAGTCCTCCACGGCCTCGGTCGACTCGGCGAGCCGGCCGGCGCGCTTGGCGGCGGCACTGACCATGCTCGGCGTGATCTCGTCGGTGATCGTGGACGTGACACGGTCGACCAGCTCGTGGGCCTCGTCGACGACGAGCAGGTCGTGCTCGGGCAGCATCTGGCGGCCCTCGAACGAGTCGATCGCCATGAATGAGTGGTTGGTGACGATGACGTCGCAGTCCTTGGCGGCCTCCCGCGAGCGCTCGACGAAGCAGTTGGCGAACGCGGGGCACTTGCTGCCCATGCACTCGTGCGCGCTCACCGACACCTGTCGCCAGGCTCGCTCACTCACGCCGGGGACCAGCTCGTCGCGGTCACCGGACTCGGTCGTGTCGGCCCACTCGCGCAGCCGCACCACCTCCTGGCCGAGCCGCGACGCCGCGCGGTCGACCTCAGCCACCTCGAACAGCCCCTCCTCGTCGTCAGGGAAACCGCCCTCCAGCTTGTGGGCGCACAGGTAGTTGCGGCGACCCTTGACCAGGCCGTAGGTGGGCCGCTTGCCCAGCAGCGGCGCGATCGACTCAGCCAGTCGCGGCATGTCGCGGTCGACGATCTGGGCCTGCAGCGCGAGGGTCGCGGTCGCGACGACGGCCGGCTTGCCGGTCTTCTGCGCGTGCATGACTGCGGGGATCAGGTAGGCCAGCGACTTGCCCGTGCCGGTGCCGGCCTGGACCAGGAGGTGCTCGTCCTTGGCCACGGCATCCTCGACGGCGTGAGCCATCTCGACCTGGCCCGGCCGCTCGACACCTCCGACTCCCTGGACGGCTGCGTGCAGGAGGTCGTCGAGACTGGCCATTGGGTCAGCGTATGCCGTGCGCCCGGCCTCCTCGTCGGCCGTCCCCAACCCGCGCTCAGCCCCCACCGTGGGCGACGGGTGGCCGCCCGTCGACCCGCCTGGCCATCGTGACGTCGTCGCGGTCGTCTCCGGGGGCGACACGAATGGCACCGGGGATCCGGCCCACCTCGGTGTAGCCGCACTGGGCGTAGAAGGCGCTCGCGCCGGACCCGCTGCGAACCCCGAGCTGCAGGAGCTCCACACCGTCCTCGCGCGCGACCCGATGCATCCCGGCCATGAGCAGCCGCCCGAGGCCTCGCCGCTGGCGAGCCGGGTCGACCATCACTCGGTAGAGCCACCGGCCGTGGTGCAGGAGTGGGTTGGGCACGCGCACCCACCACGCCCAGCCCACCAGCCTGCCGTCCGGCTCGCGCAGTGCCCCGGCGACCGCGTCGCCCGCAGCCATCTGCTTCTCGTGGGTCGCGAGGACCTCGGCCACGCGCTCCAACGGTGCGCCAGGCAGGAAGCCCACCGACCCACCGGCATCGTTGACGCGACACCAGAGGTCGAGGAGCTCGGTCCGCAGCGCGTCATCGAGCACCTCGACCCGCCCCAGCTGTGGTGCCTCGAATACCGACGACGGAGCCTCGTCCGGGAGGTCGTCGGCCAGCACCAGCTGCTCACCTGTGCGGACCAGGCCGGCGGCCTCGGCCGTCCTGACGGAGGGCTCATTGTGGTCCTTGACCAGCGCACGCACCACGGCGTCGGGATGCCACTCAGTGGCCATCGCGACAGCCGCCCGCGCGGCTTCGCGGGCCAGCCGTCGCCCTTGCGCCTCGGTGACGAACCGGTAGTAGAGGTTGAGGTGCCCGTCGCGGCGCTGGACGCCCACCCAGCCCACCGGCATACCCGAGTCGCGGTCGCGCGCGACCCAGTAGCCGAAGGCTTCTGTCGCCCAATGGGCAATGATCGCGTCGAAGAACTCAGCGTTCGTCGCCGGCGTGCCGAGGACATGGGGCGCGTGCGCGTAGAGCCGAGGGTCACTGTGCACAGCGGTGTGGAAGGCGCGGTCCTGCTCGGTCGGGCGAGTCAGCAGCAGCCGCGGGGTGGTCGTCTCGAAAGGCACGTGTCGACGCTACCGATGACCGCCGACGTCGTCATCGAAAGCCCGCCGCGGGCGCAGGCGGTGCCGCTCGAAGCCGTCCAGGAGCAACCCGTGCAGGTGGTCGAATCCGGTCCGCAGCCCCACGCTGCCGAGCGTTACCGGTGACCCCACCATGCGCCAGTTCGCCCAGGCGGCAGGCCGGGCGAGCCAGCTCAGCCGGGCGAGGTAGACCGCGGGGTCGCGAACACGGACCACGACGAACGCCGACCCGAAGGCGCCCCACCTGTCCACCGACGTGACGTCGGTCCAAGGCACCCGCCCGACCGCCACCCCAGAGCTGTGGTCCTCGAAGCCGTCGTCGTCCAAGACCAGACCGGGCCCGCCCCGAAAGAGGAGGAGCAGCCAGCCCACCGCGAACACCCCGAACGTCAGCGCGCCCAGGACTCCGACCACGAGGCTGCTGGCAGACCCCACTGTGAGGATGGCGAGTGACAGCACGACGAACCCGACTGACCCCAGGAACGCGAGGAGGATCTTCCCCCGGCTGCGCTCGACCACGACCCCCATGCCTCAGTGTCCACCGGGGCCGTGTGGTTGTCCTGTGCTGGGCACGGGAGGATGAGCGACGATGACCAGCGACCAGAAGGCCCTCCTCACCGATCTGCTCCCCCCGGGCCTTGCGGAGCCAGACGACGTGTATGCCGCGTTCGAGGGTTGGGCGCGCGAGCTTGGCACCCCGCTGTACCCGCATCAGGACGAGGCGCTGCTCGCCGTGCTGGCCGGGGAGAACGTCGTCCTCTCCACCCCGACCGGCTCCGGCAAGTCCCTCGTCGCAACGGGCGCGCACCTGGCCGCCCTCGCCACCGACCGGGTCAGCTTCTACACGGCGCCAATCAAGGCCCTGGTCAGTGAGAAGTTCTTCGCGCTGTGCGAGATCTTCGGCGCGTCCGAGGTCGGCATGCTGACCGGCGACGCGTCGGTGAACCCCGATGCCCCGATCATCTGCTGCACTGCGGAGATCCTCGCCAACATCGCACTGCGCGAAGGTGCCGACGCCGACGTGGGCCTGGTCATCATGGACGAGTTCCACTTCTACGCCGAGCCCGACCGCGGCTGGGCCTGGCAGGTCCCCCTGCTCGAGCTGCCCCAGGCGCAGTTCGTCCTGATGTCCGCGACCTTGGGCGACCTGACCGAGCTCGCCGAGGACCTGTCCCGCCGCAACGGCCGGTCCACCACGATGGTCACCGGCACCGAGCGGCCGGTGCCGCTGAGCTTCACCTGGGCGCTGACACCGCTGGCGGAGACCATCGAGGAGCTGCTCACCACCCACCAGTCCCCCGTCTACGTCGTGCACTTCACCCAGGCCGCGGCCCTCGAGCAGGCTCAGGCACTGCTCTCGCTGAAGGGCACCGTCAAGGCGGACAAGGCGGCGATCGCCGAGCGGATCGGCGGGTTCCGGTTCACGGCGGGCTTCGGGCGCACCCTGTCCAAGCTGGTCCGGTCAGGCATCGGGGTGCACCACGCCGGGATGTTGCCGCGCTACCGACGCCTGGTCGAACAGCTCGCGCAGGACGGGCTGCTCAAGGTCATCTGCGGCACCGACACGTTGGGCGTCGGCATCAACGTGCCCATCCGCACGGTGCTGTTCACCGGGCTGGTCAAGTTCGACGGGTCGCGTCAGCGGATCCTCAAGGCTCGCGAGTTCCACCAGATCGCCGGGCGCGCCGGGCGGGCCGGCTTCGACACGAGCGGGTCGGTGGTCGTCCAGGCCCCCGAACACGTCATCGACAACGCACGCGCGATCGCCAAGGCCGGCGACGACCCCAAGAAGCTCCGCAAGGTCCAGCGGCGCAAGCCCGCCGACGGCGAGGTGTCGTGGACCGAGCAGACCTACGACAAGCTCGTCGCCGCTGACCCGGAGCCGCTGGTCTCCAGGATGCGCGTCGACCACTCGATGATCCTCAACATCGTGCAGCGGCCCGGCGACCCGGTGCGGGCGCTCAGCCACCTGCTGCGCAACAACCACGAGACGCCCCGCGGCCAGGCCAAGCTCTCCCGGCGCGCCATCATCCTGGGCAAGAGCCTGCTGGACACCGGTGTGCTGCAACGCATCTCGCCTCCGGGACCCGATGGCCGGAGCATCGAGGTCCGCGGCGAGCTGCAGAACGACTTCGCCCTCAACCAGCCGCTGGCGCCGTTGGCCCTTGCAGCGCTGGACGTCCTCGACCCGGAGTCACCCACCTACGCGCTCGACGTCGTCTCGGTGATCGAGGCGATCCTCGACGACCCGCGCCAGGTGCTGATGGCCCAGCAGTTCAAGGCCCGTGGCGAGGCCGTGGGCGAGATGAAGGCGGAGGGGATCGAGTATGAGGAGCGGATGGCGCTGCTCGACGAGGTCACCTGGCCGCGTCCGCTCGCCGACCTGCTCGAGGCGACGTTCGAGATCTTCCGGCAGAGCCACCCGTGGGTGTCCGACTCGGCGCTGTCACCCAAGTCGATCGTGCGCGACATGTACGAGCGCGCGATGACCTTCACCGAGTTTGTCTCGACCTACCAGCTGGCGCGCTCTGAAGGGCTGGTGCTGCGCTACCTGACCGACGCCTACCGGACGCTGCGGCAGACGGTGCCGGACACCCACCACAGCGAGCAGTTCGACGACCTGTTCGAGTGGCTCGGCGAGACCGTGCGGCAAACAGACTCCTCGCTGCTCGACGAGTGGGAGGCCCTGACCGATCCTGACGCCAACGAGCGCCTCGCAGAGCTCGAGGGACTGGCCGCCCATGGGGGCACCCGACCGGCCCGCCCCATCACGAGCAACGAGCGCGCCTTCCGGGTGATGGTCCGCAACGCCATGTTCCGCCGCGTCGAGCTCGCCAGCCGCGACCGGTTCGGCGACCTCGCGGCGCTCGAGGCAGCCAACGCCGCCCTCCCCGAGCCGCCGCGACACGTCCTCATGGACGGTCCGGCGTGGGACGAAGCCCTCGGCGCCTACTACGCCGACCACGACTCCATCGGCACCGACTCCGAGGCCCGAGGCCCCGGCCTGCTCACCATCACCCCGTCGCAGGGGCCACCGCCGGGCGCCGCGGAGCCGGACACCGAGCACCGTCTCTGGGAGGCGCGTCAGACCGTCCACGACCCGGCGGGCGACCACGACTGGGTGATCGAAGCCGTGGTCGACCTGGACGCCTCGGACGAGGCTGGCGAGCCGGTGGTGCTCACCCAGGCGATGCGTCGCCTGTGACCGCCGGCGCGAGCAGGTCCCGCAGGCTCGTGGCTGGACGGCCCGTGATCCGCGGCACGGCGTCGGAGACAGTCGCCACCTCGCCGGCCGCGATCGCGGTGTAGGTCGACACCCACGCGTCGACCTGCCAGTCCGGCGCTCCGTAGGAAGCCCGCGAGTCGTACGCCTCCTCGAGGGTCTCGTCGAGGTAGCGCGTCGGGCGCCCGGTCACCTCCTCGATGAGGGCCGCGGCCGCGGCGAGCGTGAGTGCCTCCGGACCAGTGAGGTCGTATGCCGCGTCGGCATGCGCGATCGGGTCGACGAGCACCACGGCCGCCACCGCCGCGACGTCCTCGCGCGCGACCGCCGCCACCCGCCCGTCGCCGGCCGGCCCGCGGATCACCCCGTCCTGGGCCATGAGGGGCAGGAAGTCTGCGTAGAAGCTGTCGCGCAGGAAGGTGAACTCGAGGCCCGCCTCTCGGATCGCCTGCTCGGTCGCCCAGTGGTCCCGCCCCAGCGTGAAAGTGCAGTCCGCGGCGGCTCCCTGGAACGAGGTGTAGACGATGTGGCTGACACCCGCCAGGGCGGCCGCCCCCACGAAGGCCCGGTGCTGGTCGAGCCGGTCTGCCGCCTCGGAGGCCGAGACCATGAGCAGCGTGTCGACTCCTGACAAAGCCCGGGCGGCACCCTCGGGATCGGCGAAGTCGCAGCGACGCACCTCGTCGCGTGGACCGGCGACGACCTTTCCCGGGCTCCGCGCCAACAGCACCAGCTGGCGGCCGTCATCGGGCAGCAGCTCTCGGACCCGGTTGCCGAGGTGCCCGGTCACGCCAGTCAGTGCGATGGTGCCCATCCAGCGAGCCTAGCGAGCCGGCTGGTCAGCCAGGTCCAGGGTCATGAACATGCTGAAGTCGTCCGCGACGTAGGGCCCGAAGGCGTCGCACGGGGTGAAGCCGTACGCGGCATACATCGTGCGCGCCGGTGCGAACTCGGCCGGCGAACCGGTCTCGAGGCTCAGCCGCGCGTAGCCACGTCGCCTCGCCTCGGCCACGACGTGGTCGAGCAGTGCGGCCGCCACCCTACGGCGACGGTGCGCATGCGAGGTGCGCATCGACTTGAGCTCCCCGTGCGTCGGGTCGAGCTCGCGCAACGCGGCGCAGCCCAGCACCACGTCCTCCTGCCACAGGCTCCAGAAGGTCAGGTCCGGCGTCCGCAGCCGGTCGAGGTCGAGGGTGTGCACGCTCTCGGGTGGTGAGTAGCGACGCATGTCCTCGACGTGCTCGGCCAGCAGTGCCGCCACCTCTGACGTCTCGAGACCGCCCAGCCTGATCTGCATGGCGCTCGGCACGTCGGGCACGTCCTGACCGCTCAGCCGCTCAGGCGCTCAGGCTGCGAACCCGGCGAGCTCGCCGGCCAGGTCGGGGTGGACCCGGGCCTTGAGCAGGGTGCCGCTCCCGGTGTGCTCGCTGGACAGCACCTCGGCCTCCTGGTGCAGCCGGCTGACGAGGTCGCCACGGTCGTAGGGCACCAGCACCTCGACGTCGATGGTCGGCCGCGGAAGCTCTGCGGAGATGAGGGCACGGAGCTCCTCGAGCCCCGCTCCGGTGCGAGCCGACACGACGATCGAGTGCTTCTCGTGGCGCTGGATCCGGTCGAGGACCTCCGGGTCGGCAGCGTCCGCCTTGTTGATGACGATGACCTCGCGGACGTTGCCCGCATCCACGTCCGCCAGGACCGCACGCACGGCGCTGATCTGACCCTCGGGGTCGGGGTGCGAGCCGTCGACCACGTGCAGGAGGAGGTCGGCGTCCGCCACCTCTTCCAGGGTCGACCGGAACGCCTCGACGAGCTGGGTGGGCAGCTGGCGGACGAATCCGACGGTGTCGGCCAGCGTGTAGAGGCGGCCGTCCTCGGTCTCGGCGCGCCGCACCGTCGGGTCGAGGGTGGCGAACAGCTGGTTCTCGACGAGCACGCCCGCACCGGTGAGCCGGTTGAGCAGCGAGGACTTGCCGGCGTTGGTGTAGCCGGCGATCGCGACGCTCGGGACCTCGTTGGTCTTGCGACTGACCCGGCGCGTGTCGCGGCTGACCTTCATGTCCTTGATCTCGCGGCGCAGCTTGGCCATCCGGGTGTTGATCCGGCGACGGTCGAGCTCGATCTTGGTCTCACCCGGACCTCGCGAACCCATGCCCTGGCCGCCCGCGGCCTGGCCACCGGCCTGCCGCGACATCGACTCACCCCAACCACGCAGCCGCGGCAGGAGGTACTGCATCTGGGCCAGCTCGACCTGCGCCTTGCCCTCCTTGGACTTGGCGTGCTGGGCGAAGATGTCGAGGATCAGCGCGGTCCGGTCGATCACCTTGACCTTGACGACGTCCTCGAGCGCCCGCCGCTGGCTGGGCGTCAGCTCGGTATCGCAGATGACGGTGTCGGCGCCTTCGGCGATGACGATGTCACGCAGCTCGATCGCCTTGCCGGAGCCGAGGTAGGTGCCGGTGTCGGGCTTGGCCCGGCGCTGGACCAGTCCCGCGAGGACGGTGGAACCTGCCGTCTCGGCCAGGGCGGCCAGCTCGCGCATCGAGTTGTCGGCGTCCTCGGCGGTGCCCTCGGTCCAGACTGCAGCAAGGACCACGCGCTCGAGCCGCAGCTGGCGGTACTCGACCTCGGTGATGTCCTCGAGCTCGGTGGACAGCCCCGCGACACGGCGCAGCGCAGCCCGGTCCTCACGGTCGTACTGGTCGCCGTCATAGCCGGCCCCGTCGCTGGGGAGGAATCCGTCCTCGGTCGCCAGCGCGGTGGCCTTCAGGTCAAAGATGTCTGATCGCTTCAGTGTCATATCCCCTCAAGAATCTCACCCTTTCAACGGGCGCAGCGACCGGTTTATGTCCTTCCGTCTACCGTTGGGCCCGATGAGCACGCCAGACCACTACTTCACGGCCGAACCGGCCAGCCCCGCACAGCAGCGCACCATCACCGTGCGACTCGCCGGGCAGACCGTCGAGGTGCGCTCCGCGGCGGGCATCTTCAGCCCCGCAGGGGTCGACCAGGGCACCTCCGTGCTGCTGCGGCTCGCCCCTGCGCCGCCCGCCGAAGGCAACCTCCTGGACCTCGGGTGTGGCTGGGGTCCGATCGCCCTCACCCTGGCGCTCCGCTCCCCCGAGGCGACCGTGTATGCCGTGGACGTGAACGAACGTGCGCTCGACCTGCTGCGCACCACGGCGGCCTCGCTGGGTCTGGACCGGGTGCACGCGAGCCAGCCGGACGGCATACCCGAGGGGGTGCAGTTCGACGCGATCTGGTCGAACCCACCCATCCGGGTGGGCAAGGCGGCGCTGCACGACCTGATGCTCAGGTGGCTGCCGCGGCTGGCGCCCGGCGGGGTGGCGCACCTCGTCGTGCAGAAGAACCTCGGTTCGGACTCGCTGCAGCGATGGTTGGCGGAGCAGCTCGACCCGCAGGCGTATGCCGTGTCGCGGTTCACCTCGGACCGGGGTTTTCGCATCCTCGAGGTCCGGCGCAGCTCCTGACCCCACGTGGGTCGGGGTCGGTCAGACGAGGTCGGTCGTGCCGTCGGCCACCAGGACCGCGGGGCCCGCGAGCTCGACGTCCTGGCCGGGCAGCGCCCGCACCCTGAGTCGACCACCGGGCACGTCGACCGTCCAGGTGTCCGTGACGTCGCCGGCCCAGAAGCGGGTGGCGAGGGCGGCCGCAGCGGCACCGGTGCCACACGACCGCGTCTCCCCCACCCCGCGCTCGTGGACCCGCATCCGGATGTGTCCGGCTCCCATCGGACGGACGAACTCGACGTTCGTCCCGTGCGGAGGCACCGGGTTCACGACCGGAAGTCGGTGCAGGTCAAGGGAATCCAGGTTGATCGGCTCCGGCAGTGCCACCACCGTGTGCGGGTTGCCGAGGTCGAGGCTGAGTGCCGACAGGGGTTCGTGGCCCTCGAGGTGGACCAGCGCGTCGAAGCCCTCCTCGTCCGCGATCGCAGGCTGGGCCAGCCGCCACGGGCCGAGGTTGACCGCGATGAGGTCGGGCGACTCGAACCGGACGAGCTTGGTGCCGGCCCGCGTGGCGATGGCGAACTCGTCGGCCGTCTCGAGCCCCTCGCGTCGCAGGTAGGCGGCGAAGACGCGCGTGCCGTTGCCACACATCTCGGCCACGCTGCCGTCGGCGTTGCGGTAGTCCATGAACCACCGGGCGGCCTGCGCCTGCGCGAGGATGCCACCTTCGGTGGCCAGAGCCGTTGGTACGACGCGGATCACGCCGTCGCCGCCGATTCCGGCGCGGCGGTCGGCGAGCCGGGCAGCCTGCTGAGCAGTCAGCTCGCGCACGCCCTCGAGGTCAGGCACGAGGACGAAGTCGTTCTCGGTCCCGTGGCCCTTGGTGAAGGCGGTCTGGTCAGCCATGTCTGCCATTGTCCCTGATCGCCTCCCGGACCAGCGCCACCGCCTGCTCGGACACGTCGGGGGCCAGCGCGTCGAGCCAGGTGATCCGCGGGTCGGGGTTGAACCAGGACTCCTGACGCCGGGCGAGCCGTCGGGTCAAAGCGGTCGTCTGCTCCTGCGCCTGCTCGGTGGTCAGCGTCCCGTCGATCTCGGCGAGGGCCTGTGCGTAGCCGAGCGCCCGTGAGGCCGTTCGGCCCTCGCGCAGCCCCAGCGGCTCGAGGTGGCGCACCTCCGCAACGAGGCCCTGCTCCCACATGCGACGCACCCGGGCCGTGATGCGCTCGTCGAGGCGCGCTCGCGGCATGCGCAGGCCGACCACCACCGTGGGCTGCACGTGGGTGCGGGTCGGCATGGTCGCCGAGAACGGTCGTCCGGTGAGCTCGATGACCTCGAGGGCGCGCACGATGCGCCGGACGTTGGCCGGCTCCATCGCTCGTGCCGCCTCGGGGTCGAGCTGTTCCAGGCGGGCGAAGGTCGCCGCTGTCCCTGCGGCGTTCGCCTCGGCTTCGAGCCGGGCACGCACGTCCGGGTCGGTGGGCGGGATCTCGAGGACGTCGAGGGCGGCGCGCACGTAGAGGCCGGACCCACCGGCCAGGACCGGATGGTGGCCGCGGTCCTGGATCGCGGCGAAGTCGGCTCGCGACGACCCCTGGTAGGCGGCGATGTTGGCTTCCTCGGTCACGTCCAGCACGTCGAGCTGGTGGTGCGGTATGCCGCGTCGCTCGGCAAGCGGGACCTTGGCCGTGCCGATGTCCATACCGCGGTACAGCTGGCTGGCGTCGGCGCCGACCACCTCGCCACCGATGGCTTCGGCGAGGTCGAGCGCGAGGTCCGACTTGCCGGTCGCGGTGGGCCCGACGACGACGACGATGAGGGGCGTCGTCATCGGGTCACAGGTCGTGCTCGTGGTCGTGCCAGTTCTCGCTGTCGGGGTCCAGGTCGTGGCCGAACGGGTCCGGGTCCACGCCCGGGAGCCAGGTGAAGCCGGGCTTGCCCCACCCCGCCTTCTTGACCGCCTTGCGGGCCTTCTTGCCCCAGCGTTCGTTGAGCCGGTCGACGTAGAGGAAGCCGTTGAGGTGGTCGTACTCGTGCTGCATGCAGCGGGCGAACCACCCGGTCGCCTCGAACGACAGCTCCGCCCCCACGACGTCGAACCCGGTGATCGTCGCCGTCTCACCGCGCTTGAGCGGGAAGCTCTCGCCGGGGACCGAGAGGCAGCCCTCGGCCTCGTCGTGCGGGTCGGGCTCCTCGAGGGAGGCCTTGGCCGAGGTGACATAGGGGTTCACGATGGCCCCGCGAGCGGGAACACCGTCCTCGTTGTCCATCTGCCAGGTGAAGACACGCAGGCCGACACCGATCTGGGGAGCAGCCAACCCGACGCCGTTGGCAGCGTCCATGGTGTCGAACATGTCCGCGACGAGGCTGCGGAGGTCGTCGTCGAACTTCTCCACGGAGTCGGCTCGGCGGTGGAGCACGGGCTCCCCGGTGATGACGATGGGACGGACGGTCATGGCCGGGAGTCTTTCAGACCCGTTGCCCCGTGCGCGATCTCGGGGGCTGGTAGCTCAGCCGCAGGACGGGGCGGCAACGGACGCGGGGCGGCCCACACCCGGCATACCCAGGGAGACTCCGGGCTTGCCCGGGACGGGAGCGTCCTGCAGCGAGGCCCACGCGTCACCGCCGGCGGTGCGCCGCACGGCGTAGGCGCCGCCCTCCAGAGCTGCGTCGGCGACGAGGTGGTGCGGTGCGCCGTAGGTGACACCGACGGTGACCATGTCGCCGGGGCGAGGCCGCTCGGCGCCATCGGGGACGGCGAAGTGCACCAACCGGTTGTCGCGCGCCCGACCGGAGAGGCGGTGGGTCGCGGTGTCCTTGCGGCCTTCGCCGGTGGCTACGAGGACCTCGACGTCGCGCCTCTCGACGGTGCGGTTCTCGGCCCAGGAGATCTCCTCCTGCGCGGCGAGGAGTCGCATGTAGCGCTCCTGGACGACGGCCTTCGGCAGCTGGTCCGGCATGGTGGCGGCCGGCGTGCCCGCACGGATGGAGTACTGGAAGGTGAACGCGCTCGCAAACCGCGACTCGCGCACCACCCGCAGCGTCTCCTCGAAGTCCGCCTCGGTCTCGCCCGGGAATCCCACGATGATGTCGGTCGTGATCGCGGCGTCAGGGATCTGCGCGCGCACCCGGTCGATGATCCCGAGGAACTTCTCGCTGCGGTAGGAGCGTCGCATCGCCTTGAGGATGCGGTCCGATCCCGACTGCAGCGGCATGTGCAGGCTCGGCATCACGTTGGGCGTCTCGGCCATCGCCGCGATGACGTCGTCGGTGAAGGCCGCCGGGTGCGGACTGGTGAACCGGACCCGCTCGAGTCCGTCGACCTCGCCGCAGGCGCGCAACAGCTTGCCGAACGCGAACCGGTCGCCGAACTCGACGCCGTAGGTGTTGACGTTCTGCCCGAGCAGGGTGATCTCGACAACCCCCTGCTCGACGAGCGCCTTGATCTCGGCGAGGACGTCACCGGGCCGACGGTCGGCCTCCTTGCCGCGCAGGCTCGGAACGATGCAGAACGTGCAGGTGTTGTTGCAGCCCACCGAGATCGACACCCAGCCGGCGTAGGCCGAGTCGCGGCGCGTCGGCAGGGTGCTGGGGAAGACCTCGAGGCTCTCGAGGATCTCGACCTCGGCGCGCTTGTTGTGGCGGGCCCGGTCGAGCAGGGCCGGCAGGCTGCCGATGTTGTTGGTCCCGAAGACCACATCCACCCAAGGAGCCCGCTGCACGATGGTGGAGCGGTCCTTCTGCGCCATGCAGCCGCCGACCGCGATCTGCATGTCGGGGTTGCGGGTCTTGGCGGGCCGCAGCTGGCCGAGGTTGCCGTAGAGCTTGTTGTCCGCGTTCTCGCGCACCGCGCAGGTGTTGAAGACGACGACGTCGGCCGCCTCCGGTCGGGCCGTCGCGGGCAGGCTGTTGACGTCGACGTAGCCAGCCGTCTCGAGCAGGCCGGCAAGCCGCTCGGAGTCGTGCACGTTCATCTGGCAGCCGTGCGTGCGGACGTCGTAGGTCCTGGGTGCTGTGGTGGTGGTACTCATCGCAGGCCAAGAGTACGTGCTCCGCCCGACCACGTATGCCGCCTGATCCCAGGCTCACGGCCCCACGGGCGGGCTGTGCGTCACCCTGGCGGCGTGCAGGCGCGCATGGGCAATCGCTTCGGGAGTTGTGGCGAAGAGGTGCCGCTCGTGGGCGAGGTGACCGTAGACGCCGAGCTCCTGCAGCACCCGCTCATGGTGCGCCTGGACGCCCGACAGCAACACGGTCACGTTCCGGCCCTCCAGGCGGCTGATGGTGTCGGCGAGGACGCTGGCACCCGTGGCATCGATCGCCGTGATGCGAGACATGCGCAGCACCACGACGCGCACCGTCGTGACGTCTGCCAGCCCGAGGAGAAAGTCGTGTGCAGCGGCGAAGAAGAGAGGCCCGTCGATCCGGTAGGCGACGATGTGCTCGTCGAGCAGGCGACGCTCCTCGTCGGTGTGGTCGCCCGCCTCCAGCGGGACTTCTTCCACCCGGGCCGCCCGGGCAGTCTGCTGAAGGGCGAAGAACCCAGCCATGACAAGTCCGACGAGCACGGCCGTCACGAGGTCGAAGGTGACAGTCGCCACAGCGGTGAGGACCAGGACCACGCCATCCCCCCGGGTGGAGCGCAGGAGCGCGCGCAAGCTGGACACCCTGACCATCTGGATAGCGGTGGCGATGAGCACGCCGGCGAGTGCGGCCAGTGGGATGTCGGCGACCCAGCGGGCGGCGGCCACTGCGACGAGGAGGAGCACGAGCGAGTGGGTGAGCGCAGCGAGCCGCGACGTCGCACCCGCCCGGACGTTGACGGCCGTGCGGGCGATGGCCGCCGTCGCGGGGATGCCGCCGAACAGCGGTGCGACGAGGTTGGCCACGCCTTGCCCGAAGAGCTCCCGGTTGGAGTCATGTCGCCGACCGACGCTCATTCCGTCGGCGACGGTGGCGGAGAGCAGGCTCTCGAGCGCCGCCAACGCTGCCACGGCGATTGCCGGCAGGACCAGCGCGCCTATGTCACCGAGCGGAACGCCCGGCAAGGAAGGGACAGGCAACCCCGAGGGGATGCTCCCGATGGGCGCGGCACCCCAGCCGAAGGCGGCATTGCCGAGCGTTGCGGCGACCACGGCGATGAGCGACCCGGGGAGGGCGGGCCGCAGCCGGACCAGCAGCAGGACTGCCGTCCCGACCCCGACGGCGACCATCAGGGGCGCCCACATCGGGGCCCGCACCCACGCCGCCGCCGCACGGGCAGCCAAGACGAGCACCTTGTCGGCGTGGACTCTCACTCCGAGCGCCGAGGGCAACTGCTGGAGCGCGATGATGGCAGCGATTCCGAGGGTGAAGCCCTCCACGACGGGGACCGGCACGTAACGGATGAACCGACCAGCACCGAGGTAGGCGAGTCCGACCAGAACGGCACCAGCGAGCAGGCCGACCACGAGGACCCCGTCGGCTCCGTGAGTGGCGACGATGGGAACGAGCACGACCGTCATGGCACCGGTGGGGCCACTGACCTGGACCCGGCTTCCACCGAACACCGCAGCGACAGCTCCGGCAACGACCGCGGTCACCAATCCGGCGCCCGCGCCAAGCCCCGAGCTGGCACCGAACCCCAGGGCGAGGGGTAAGGCGACCAGTCCGACCATGAGGCCAGCAGTCAGATCACGTACCGGTCGCCCACCCATCCAGTCCGCTCTCCGCGGAAGGAGGTGCACGGTCCGTTCCAAGAACTCGCGCAAGCTGGTCGTGCGGGCTGCGGGCGAGGACCCCGCGCGCTGCGCGGTACTCACTGAGGCGCGGACTGGGACAGCTCGGCTTCCAGCGCGCCTTGCGACGCGAGGACCCCGGAGAGGATCTGGCGAGCGGCGAGCAGCAGGTCGCGGACCTCCGGCACACTCACCGAGTAGACGACCTCCCCCGCATGCCGCTGCGAAAGGACGAGTCCAGCTCGGCGCAGCACGGCAAGCTGCTGGCTGAGGTTGCTGGGCTCGATGGCGATCTTCCCGAGCATCTCGTGCACGGCGTGGTCGCGCTCGGAGAGCAGCTCCAGGATCCGGATCCGCGCGGGATGGCCGAGCGTCTTGAAGAACTCGGCCTTGGCTTGGTAGAGCGGAACGCGCATCAATCTGCCTGTCGGGAAGTCGCATGTCTCGGCCGGTCCTCACGTGTGGACCTTCTACATGAAGACTACATCACTTGCAAAGGTCTTCATTTACAGTGATCAAGAAATGCGATGACGCGCCCCCCCAGGAGGCCGGAGCCGGACGGTGGGGAACCCGGGGTTTTGAGGGTCCCCGTCAGTCCCGCTGGTGCTCCGGCGCCCCGGCGATGGCCTCGCGGATGACGGCCATCGCCAGGTCCGCCGGGTAGCCCTTGCGGGCGAGCATGCCGGCGAGGCGCCGCTTCTGCACCAGCGGCTCGAGCCCATGCATCGACCTGAGCTTCTTGGCCACGAGCTGCGCGGCACGGTCGCGCTCACCCTCAGGGTCGATCGACTCGAGGGTCGCCCGCGCCGTCTCGTCGTCGACCCCCTTGGTGCGCAGCTCACGCGCCAGCGCTCGCTTGGCCAGCCCGCGTCCGGCCTGCTGGGACCGCACGAGCATTCCCGCGTAGGCCACGTCGTCCACCAGCCCGACGGCAGTCATCCGGTCGAGGACGGCCTCGGCGACGTCGTCGGGGCAGTTGCGGGTGCGGAGCTTGTCGAGGAGCTGCTGACGGCTCTTGGGCGACATGGCCAGCTGGCGCAGCACGATCTGCCGCGCCACGTCATAGGCGTCGGGCTCGTTGTCGCTCGTCTGGAGGTCGGCCTCGGGGTCGCCCGGGATGGGCTGCCAGGCCCGCGGGCGCGCCTGCCTCGGGTTCGGTTCGTCAGCGGGGGCCGACGTCGCAGCCAGGGCCGCCTCGAAGGCTGCCCTGGCTGCGGCGTGTCGATCAGTCATTGCGAGATCAGTGGTGGGTCGCTCGAACCAGTGGCTCAGAACTCGACCGGCACCTCGGGAATCGCGTCAGCCGGCTTGTCGACCTGTGGGCCGATCCCCAGCTTTTCCTTGATCTTCTTCTCGATCTCGTTGCCGAGGTCGGGGTTGTCCTTGAGGAACTGCCGGGCGTTCTCCTTGCCCTGCCCCAGCTGGTCACCCTCGTACGTGTACCAGGCGCCGGCCTTGCGGACGAAGCCCTGCTCGACTCCCATGTCGATGAGCCCACCCTCACGGGAGATGCCCTGGCCGTAGAGGATGTCGAACTCGGCCTGCTTGAACGGTGGGGCCACCTTGTTCTTGACGACCTTGACCCGGGTGCGGTTGCCGACCGGCTCGCTGCCGTCCTTGAGGGTCTCGATGCGACGGACGTCCAGGCGGACGGAGGCGTAGAACTTCAGCGCCTTGCCACCCGTCGTCGTCTCGGGCGAGCCGAACATGACGCCGATCTTCTCGCGCAGCTGGTTGATGAAGATGGCCGTCGTGCCGGTGTTGTTGAGGGCACCGGTGAGCTTGCGCAGGGCCTGCGACATCAGGCGGGCCTGGAGACCGACGTGGCTGTCACCCATCTCGCCCTCGATCTCGGCGCGTGGCACGAGCGCGGCCACGGAGTCGATCACGATGATGTCGATGGCGCCCGAGCGGATCAGCATGTCGGCGATCTCGAGCGCCTGCTCACCCGTGTCGGGCTGGCTGACGAGGAGCGCGTCGGTGTCGACCCCGAGCTTCTTGGCGTAGTCGGGGTCGAGCGCGTGCTCGGCGTCGATGAACGCCGCGATACCGCCGGCCTTCTGTGCGCTGGCCACCGCGTGCAGGGCGACCGTCGTCTTGCCGGAGGACTCCGGGCCGTAGATCTCCACGACGCGGCCGCGCGGGAGGCCACCGATACCGAGCGCGACATCGAGCGCGATCGAGCCGGTGGGGATGACGTCGATGGGCGGTCGGACGTCGTCGCCGAGGCGCATGACTGCACCCTTGCCGAACGACTTCTCGATCTGCCCCATCACGCTGTCGAGGGACTTTGCCTTCTGGTCCACAGTTGGTGTTACCGCTCCAGCCATTCTGGCCACCGTTCCTTCTTTCGCTTCGAGTCGGGCGCGCCTGCCTTCGACCCTCGGGCAGCAGTTCTGCTTGTCGGGTCAGACGCTAGGTGTCGGCACCGACAGCCGCCCGGGACGCTCTCGCGGCCTGTGGACGGTGGTCTGTGGTGGTTCCACCTGTGGACGAACATACCGAACACCTGTTCGAAATCGGGAATTCGACACGCGACACGCCGAGGGCCGACCAGCAGTAGCATTTTGGGTGCAGGGAACGGGCAGGACACGTGCCGCAACACGTGCCGGGAGGCGGGCCGATGGAGCCCACAGTTCACCTCACCCTGGCCGAGAGCGGGTCCGACCAGACCAGGCTCGACCAGCTGAGCCGAATGCTGCGCGACGAGCTGCGCCAGCTCGACGGCACCGAGGTGCAGCCTGGCCCGTCCCAGCCAGGTCCCCCAGGCGCCCGTGGCGACGCATCGACCGTCGGCACCCTGGCCGTGGCACTGATGGGCTCCGGCGGGCTGACCGCCGTGATCACTGCCGTACGAGCCTGGCTGGACCGCGGCCACGAGACTCCCAGGAGCATCCGAGTCGAGGTGGACGGCGACGTGCTCGAGCTGTCCGGAGCCACCGCGGCCGAGCACGACGAGCTGGTCTCCCTCTTCCTGAGCCGCCACGCAGGAACCGGGTCGTGATGGACGGCCGCCGGACAGCACTCATCGTCGCGAGCGACGAGTTCGAGCACGCGGGGCTGAGCCGGCTGCAGGCGCCGTCCGCGGACGCCGAGGCGCTGGCCGGTGTCCTCGGTGACCCGGACATCGGAGGCTTCGACGTCCGCGTCGTCCACAACTCGCCCTCCCACACCGTCCAGGCCCGGGTCGAGGACCTGTTCGCCGAGGGCAGGCCCGACGACCTGCTGCTCCTGCACTTCTCCGGGCACGGGCTCAAGAGCGACTCCGGTGAGCTGTTCTTCGCCGCCACCAACACCAGACCCGACCGGCTCGCGTCCACGGCTGTGTCCGCGGACTTCGTCCAGCGGTGCATGCGCGGCTCGCGGGCTCGCAGCATCGTGCTCTTCCTCGACTGCTGCTACGGCGGGGCGTTCAGTGAGGGTGTCGCAGTGCGGGCGGCAGGCCCGGCCAACGTCCTCGAGAGCTTCCCTGCCGGCAAGCTCGGGGGCGGGCGTGGTCGGGCGGTCATCACCGCGTCGAGCGCGATGGAGTACGCCTTCGAGGGCAGCGCCCTCGCCTCCGACGAGCAGCGGCAGCCCTCGGTCTTCACCTCAGCGGTCGTCGAAGGCCTCCGGAGTGGAGCGGCGGACCGTGATGAGGACGGGCTGGTCTCGCTGAACGAGCTCTACGACTACGTGTTCGACCAGGTCCGCGCCCAGAACCCGAACCAGACCCCCAGCCGCGACATCGAGCTGCAGGGTGAGCTCTACGTCGCCAGGAGCCACCGCAAGCGCGTCCGAGCCGTGCCGTTGCCGCCCGACCTCCGCGCGGCCGTGCAGGACGACAACATGTACACACGACTCGGCGCCGTCGGTGAGCTGCGAGCCCGGCTGGCGAGCGCTGACCCCGGAGTGTCCCTGGGTGCTCGGGAGGCGCTGCAGGACGTCGCCCGCTCGGACACGTCCTATGTCGCCGAGGCGGCACGAGACGCCCTCACGGCAGTATCTGCGCCGACCGGACCTGCGCACGAACCGACAGCCGAGGCGGAGGCCCGCCCCAGCGGCATACCCGTCACGGTCGAGTCCGGAGCTGACACCCTGACTTCCCGCCAGCAGCCGGCACCCGCCCCGTCGGACCCGCCGGAGCCGGCCACCAGCTCGGCGACGCCGCCCCTCGGCGTGGCACCCTCCGCTCACCCGTCCGCCGCCGCGACCGCAGCAACCCTCCTCCGCGGCCAGTCGGCCACGAGGGCCGCCACGACGGACCCGGCGACCCCCTCCGCCGTCCCTGAATGGCCACACAACCGCGTCATGGCGGGTCGGGCGCTCCTGGCCGGCGGTTCCCTCGTCCTGCTGTCCGTGCTGCTTCCCGCGTTCGTCTACGGCAACGACGTGTTCACCTTCCACAACTGGTTGGGGGTTGTCCTGGTTGTTGTCGGACTGCTCTGCATCGGGACCGCCATGTCCACCCTGACGAGCTCGATGACGCGGCGTCACTGGCCCTGGACGGTCCTCACGATGAGCGTCGTCGCGCTCGTCACCATCGCGGTCCTCAGGGTCACGATGGACGGAATCAGCACCTACGACATCAAGGCAGGTGCCTGGGTCGCGTGGGCCGGCTGCCTCACGTCCACGGCCGCCGGGGTTGTGGCGGTCCTGGGTCTGCGCGGATCTCCGGCCAAGATCGCGGCACAGAACACCACCTCGCCCGTCATAGCTACCGTGGCAGCAGACCCGGGCAGCGAGCCCGACACCACCGCTCGCCCCCGGTCATGGTTCGGCGCCAGCCTCGTGGCGATGGGCGTCCTCGTTCTTGCGCCGCTCGTCCTGAACGTCCAGTACGACAACATCGGCTGGTTCGTCCTGGAGACTTCGATCGTCCGCCTGGTGACCCTTGGCCTGGTCGCGGTGAGCGCTGGCGCGTGCGCGCTGTTCCTGCGAGGTCGTGGGCCTGTGGGACTGGGGCTGGCGGCGGGCGCGGTCGCCCCGGCAGCGCTTGGCTTCGTCGGATCGTTCGCGGACACCGATGTCGGCTCCATGCAGGAAGGTTGGTACGTCGGACTGGTGGGCCAGTCAGGCCTCGCAGTGGTCGGCGCCCTGGGGTTCGTGACCGTGGCCCGAACTCCCCCATCGGCACTCCCCCGACCCCGTTCGGGGATTTCCCGGGGGCTTGCCTGGGGCGCCTCGGTCACGGCAGCTGGTCTCCTGGGCCTCTCCGGTGCACAGGTCTCCCACTCGTCGTCGGGCCTGGCGACTGTCCTGTTGAGCTTCGCGGCGTTGGCGATTGCCGTGCCGGCGTGTGTCGAACGCCTGCCTGTCATCCGGGCATGGACGCTGCTGGGCTGGGCCATCGGCGCTGTCGGCGGCGCCACCACGCTCGGGAGCTACGTCGAAGACCACTCCGAACCCACTTGGCCGATCGCGCTGACCCTCGGGTGTCTGGCCGCGCTGATCGTCGCAGCACTGACCGAGCGGCCGTGGGCGGTCGGGGCCCACCCCGTGGGACAGGCCCGGCCGAGCGCCTAGAAGTCCGTGGCCTGACGGACCTCGGGTGCGGCGACGATGTCCAACCGCATCGGGGTGTGCGGGATGCCGTCCTCGTCGACGTACTCGGCGCCGTGGACGACGAAGCCGAACCCGGCATACCAGTCGGTGAGGTAGGACTGGGCGTCCAGGACGACCGGGCGTCCCACACACTCCGCCAACGCGGCCCGCACCAAGCCGGCCGCCAGCCCGCGACCCCGCTGCGCACTGGCCGTGGCGACTCGGCCGATCCGCCACACGTCGCCGTCGTCGAGCACGCGCAGCGTCGCGACCGGCAGGCCATCGGCCTCGACCCACAGGTGGCGGGTGCCCGCCTCGACGTCACGCCCGTCGAGGTCGAGGTAGGCCGCTGCCTGCTCGACGACGAACACCTCGGAGCGCAGCGCCCAGAGCCGGTATGCCGTGTGGCTGGAGAGCTCGTCGAACCCCGCCGACCGCACGGGCAGGTCCGGCCCACTCACGAGAGCAGCAGCTTCTCGAGGCGGCGGGCGGTTCCCACGACACCGATACCGCCGAGCACGATGAGGTAGGCCACGTGGGCGAGGATGCCCCAGCCGACGTCCCCGAGCATCAGCGCGCGTTCGAGCGCGACGCCGTGGTAGAGCGGCGTCGCCCTGACGAGCCACTGCAGCGCCTCGGGATAGGTGGACAGCGGGAAGAAGGTCGCGGAGAACAGGAACATCGGCTGGATGGCCAGCGTGATGTAGTCGAAGTGCACCCACGACTTCATGAAGGTCGTGGCGAACATCCCGAGCGCCGCGAAGGCGAAGCCGATGAACACCGCGGCGGGCAGCGCCAGGAGCGCCCACCACGACCCGACCGCGCCCGCCAGCACCGCGACGACGAGGAACGCGGCGGAGTAGAGGCCGCCGCGGATCAGGGACCAGGAGATCTCTCCGACCGCGATGTCGCGCGGACCCATCGGCGTTGCGAGAACCGCGTCGTAGAGCTTGGCGTACTTCAGCTTGAAGAACACGTTGAAGGTCGAGTCGAACACCGCACCGTTCATCGCGGACGCGGCCAGCAGCGCGGGCGCGACGAACTGGGGGTAGGAGACGACCGCACCCGAGTCGGTCGTGACGGTCTTCACGAGAGCGCCGATGCCGATGCCGAGGGAGAACAGGTAGAACACCGGCTCGGCGAAGCCCGTCACGAGCGCGATCCAGCCGTGCCGGAACGAGGTGATGTTGCGCTCGACGAGCATCCGGGCCAAGCCGGCGCCCGCAGGCATCGGCACCAGGTGGGCCAGCCGAGCCGACGCTGATCCACGCGACGAGGGTGTGGACGGGGGCGCGGGCTGGGGCGCGGGCTGGGAACCGGATGTCGACGTGCTCACGGGACCAACCTCTTGGCGAAGGAGCGCTCTGCGAGCCACCAGCCCACCGCGGCATACCCAGCGAGGACCAACAGGTGCCCGACGAACGGCGTCCAGACGACGGCACCCGTGGCAACCGCCCGGCAGGCCTCGACGCCGTGCCACAACGGGGTGGCCCAGGCGATCGGCTGCATCCAGCCCGGGAGCTGCTCGATCGGGAAGAAGGTGCCGGAGAACAGCATCAGCGGCGTGACGATCCAGCGGAACAGGATGTTGAAGCCGTTGTCGCCCTCCTGCCGGGCCGTGAACGCGAAGATCGGGGTCGTGAACGCCAGCCCGGTGAGGACGGCGATCGGCAGGCAGAACACCGCCGCGACCGACCCGAAGCCCCCGAACAGCGACGCCACCGCCATGAAGATCGCCGTGGCCGTCGTCAGGTGCGCCGCCACCGCGAGGAAGTGACCGCGCAGCACGTCGCGAACCGTCATCGGGGTCGCCAGCATCGCGTGGTAGCCCATGTTCCACTTGATGTACCCGAGCACCTGGTAGGTCGACTCCCCCATCGCCACCCACATCGTCTGGGTCGCGACGATCGCGGGGACGACGAACTGCAGGTAGGGCAGCCCCTCGACTCCCCCGACCCGGTCGTCGACCAGCGAGCCGAGGCCGATCCCCATGGCCAGCAGGAAGAACAGCGGCGACAGGAACCGGCCGATGATGCTGCCGCGCCAGGTGCGCTTGTAGACCGTGAGGAAGTACGTGAAGACGGCGAGCACCCGCTCGGTCGCCGACAACGGCTGGCGTATGCCGTGCTCGGCCCGACTGGGCCCCTCACCGCCGGGACCGGGCTGGGACTGCGGCTGGGTGAGCGCCATCAGTCGACCAGGGTCCGGCCGGTGAGGTGCAGGAACACGTCCTCGAGGGTGGCTCGTCGCACGAGCGAGGACAGCGGTTCGATGCCACGTGAGTGCACGACGGCTGCGGCCTGCTCACCGTCGTCGGCATAGACGAGCAACCGGTCGGGCAGCACCTCGACCCGCTCGCCGATGCCGGTGACCTGCTCGGCGAAGTCCTTGTGGTCCTCGGCGTCGAACCGGAGCTCGAGCACCTCGCGCGTGGAGAACTCGTCGATGAGCGAGCGTGGCGACCCCTCGGCGACGATCCGCCCGTGGTCCATGACGACCAGCCGGTCACAGAGCTGCTCGGCCTCGTCCATGTAGTGCGTGGTCAGCACCAAGGTCACCCCCGACCGCTTGAGACGAAACAGCCTGTCCCACAACACATGTCGGGCCTGCGGGTCCAAGCCGGTGGTCGGTTCGTCGAGCAGCAGGATCTCGGGTGAGTTGATGAGTGACCGCGCGATCGTCAGCCGTCGCTTCATCCCACCGGACAGCGGTTCGACCTTGTCACCGGCCCGGTCGGTGAGCTGCGCGAAGTCGAGCAGCTCGGCCGCTCGCGAGCGAACTTCCTTGCGGGACAGGCCGAAGTAGCGTCCGTAGATCCAGAGGTTCTCCTCGACGGTGAGCTCCTCGTCGAGGGTGTCACGCTGTGGGCAGCTGCCGAGTCGGGCGCGGATCGCGGGACCGTTGCCCGCGGGGTCGAGCCCGAACAGGCGCAGCTCGCCGCTCGTCACCGGGGACACGCAGCCGACCATCCGCATCGTGCTGGACTTGCCGGCGCCATTGGGGCCGAGGAAGCCGAAACACTCCCCCTTGCGGACGGCGAAGTCGATGCCGTCGACGGCCGTGAACTCCCCGAACGTCTTGGTCAGTCCGGTTGCGCTCAGCAAGATCTCGTTGTCAGGCAGGGAGTCGTCGGTCACGGTCGACCACGCTATCGAGGTTCACCGACAGACCCTCAACGGTTTTTCGTCGAGTCGCCTGCCTGCTCCGCACGGAGCTCCTCCACGAGGGTTCGAGCGAGCTGTGCGGCCGGGAGCTTGCGCAGCCGACCGTGCCCGGTCCCGGCCCACAGGTGGACCAGCTCTGCCTCACCCGTGGCCTTGCCATGCGCCCGGAGCGGGGCCGTGACGTGGTGGACGTGCGGGTAGGCCGCCGGCGCGGCTTCGGTGAACAGCTCGGTCCACGTCGTGGTCAGGGCCCGCGCACTGCGACCGGTGAAGGCTCGGGTCACGGTGGTACCCGTCCGGTGGGTCAGTGCGTGCCGGTGCACGGGCGCCGTTCCTGCCTCGGGGCAGTCCAGGAACGCCGTCCCGAACGCCACGGCACTCGCGCCTGCGCGCAGGACCCGCGCCGCGTCGGCTCCTGTCATCACCCCACCTGCGCCCATGACCGGCAAGCTGGTGCGTCCGGCGACCTCCTCCACGAGCGTCAGGAGCGCGGACTGGGTGGCGCCGGTGTCGACCGGACCACCGCGGTGACCACCGGCTTCCCACCCCTGCACGACGAGACCGTCGACACCGAGCTCCTGGGCCCACTCCACCTCGGTGGCTTCGTTGATGGTGACCCACACCTCGACTGCTGCGGCCTGCAGGCGGGCCACCACCTCCGCCGAGGGCCAGCCGAAGGCGAAGCTCACCAGGGCAGGCGCCACCTCCGCGAGCACGTCGACCTTCGCGTCGAAGAAGTCCTCGTCATAGCGCGGCATTCCCAGCTCGACGCCCGCGGAGGCTGCCCAGGGAGCAAGCAACCCGGCATACGCGATGGCGTCCTGCCGCATCGACGGGCTGTCTGGTGATGGCGCAAAGATGTTGACTGCGAAGGGTTTCGGCGTCAAGGCGCGCAGTGCGGCGATGTCGTTGCGGAGCCGCTCCGGCGTGAGGTAGGCGCCTGCCAAGAACGGGAACATCCCGCCCTCCCCAACTGCGGCGGCGAGCTCGACTGTCGCCGGGCCGCCAGCCATCGGTGCGAGCACCAAGGGGCAGGCCGACCAGTCGAGCGAGCTCACTTCGCTGGTCGCCGCTCGATGCCGAGGCGACGCGACTCGGGCACGTCCATGGCGTCGCACAGGGCCTGCCAGACCCGGCGCGGGCTCTCCCCGGCCTCGAGCGCCTGGACCACCGTGCGCTCGCCGAGCACGCCGAGGACGAGGTGCTGCGCGAGCGAGGAGGCATAGCCCTCCCCGAACTCGTCGTTCATCAACACCCAGAAATGGCTCAGCCGCACGCAGTGAGTGTAAGCAGGGCGGAGGATGTCGAGGGAACTCCCTCAGTCGAGGTGGTGGAACCGCGGCCACAGGGCGGCCCACGGCTCACTCGGGTCGCGGCACACCGCCACCGGCGCGCCTTGTTCCTCGTTGTCGACGTCCACGCCGTTGTCCAGCCGGTCGACCACCTGGCAGGAGGCGAACAGGCCGGCCACCTCGTCGAGCTGGTAGCCGACCATGACGACCACGGTGCTCGAGTCAGCAGGACGGACGACCGACGCCAGCGAGTTCTGCCCGCTCACCGGCCGCGGCAGCCCGAGGGCGGGTCCGAAGCGCGCGATCGCCCCCGCCTCGCCGTAGTTGGACGTGATCACCTCCGTGGGGTGCAGGGCAGAGCCCCGGTATGCCGCGGCGACCTGGTCCGCGTAGCGCGGCCACCCGACCTGGTCGGCGACGAGCGGGCCGACGTCCGGCAGCGGGGTGCCGCCGACGCTGGCCAGCGGGACGACGGGCAGGGCGAGAACACACGAGACCGCGGCGTTGACGACCAGCAGTCCGACGGCGACCGCCCGAAGGGCGCGACGCGACGCGAGCCAGTGGGCGACCGGCACGCAGCCCGCGGCATACATCACGGCCAGCAGGTGGATCGGGTAGTGCGGCTGCGCGCCGGAGGCGAAGGTGAACGCGATCAGCACTCCGGTCCCGACCACCAGGTAGCCGACGCGGGGGCGGCGCTCACGGCGCAACAGCCAGACGATCCCAGTGACCCAGACGGCGACGAGCGGTGGGCCGAGCATGACCAGGAGGAGGTAGGGCAGTTGGCTGCGGACCTCGCCCGCGTTGTTGTCGGCAAGTGCCGCGCCCATGGAGAGCTGTGGCCAGTCGTGGCTGGCCTGGTAGACGAGGTTCGGCAGGCCGACGACGACGGCCAAGGCACCACCCGCCCAGAGGCTGGGCGATCGGAAGACGCTGCGTGGACCGAGCACCGCGATGCCGACGACGAGGCCTGCGACCACGACGGCAACGAGCAGTCTGTTGTAGGTGGCGACCCCAGCGATGCCGCCGGCGGCGAGCCACCATCGGGGCGAGCCGCCGGTCGCTCGGAGGACGGCCAGCACCACGAGGGCCAGCAACAGGAGGTCAACCGTGGAGGTGAGCAGGACGTGGCCGAGCATCAACGGCAGCGCGGCGAAGGCGTACCCCCAGGCAGCGAGCGCTTGAGCTCCTCGGCCACCCCCGAGCTCTCGACAGATGAGCGCGATCACGACGACGGAGAGGGCTGTCGCGACGGTGGCAGGGAGCCGCAGGGCCCACGGCTGGTCGGCGAGGTGGGTGGTCAGCCTGGCGAAGAAGGGGGTGAGCGGCGGCTGGTCCAGATAGCCCCATGCAGGGGGCAGCATCCGGAAGTAGAGCTCGTCGCGGTGGTAGCCGTAGCCGAACGATCCGAACGTCAGCGCGACCGCTTGGGCGAGGGCCGCCGGGACGACCACGCGCCACGCGACCTGGGGTCGTCCCCCGTCCTGGGTGTCGCTCCCCCGCTCAGCCGACATACCGGCCAGCCTGCCGGTCGACTCCACCCCTGTCGAGTTCCGAAGACCACCCAGTTCTGGACCTGACCCGACGCCACCTCCTGGGCTACCTTCGGCTTCATGAGGACGATGTTGGAGCGTCTCACCGAGGCACAGAACGCCCACGACGCAGTGCGCATGGCGACCTGCTTCGCTGAGGACTACGCCAGTGCCCAACCTGTTCATCCCGGCCGTACGTTCACCGGTCGCGCGCAGGTGCTGACCAACTGGACCGCGGTCTTTGCCGGCGTCCCAGACTTCCGCGGCGAGCTGCTCGCGTCCTCGGTGGACGGGGCAACCGAGTGGGGCGAGTTCGACTGGCAGGGTCGACACACCGATGGCTCTCCCTTCGCCATGCGTGGGGTCATCATCCTGACGGTGCGCGACGACCTGATCGCCGCGGCGCGGCTGTACATGGAACCGGTCGACCGCAGCGGCGGCGACATCGAGGCGGCCGTGCAAGAGCTGTACCGACCCACCTCGGGCCCCTCCGACTGACCATGGGCGGATGATGGGGCAGCACGGCCGACACTCCCGCAACGGAAGAGGACGCGACATGGCGACCACGAAGTTCACCGTCCACACGAGCTTGTCCCCGAGCGACGTGATGGCCGTGATCAACGACTTCGGCCCCGACCGGTCGCGGTGGTGGCCGAACGTCGACGAGGCCCACTTCACGGTCCACGAGCTCGGACCGGACTGGGCTGAGGTGACCGAGGGCACCAACATGGGCTGGGAGCGGGAACGCTACTCCTGGGACGCCGCCGCGGGCATCGTCACGATCGAGACCCTCGACTCGAACCTGTGGGGAACCGGCAGCGGGTGGCGATACGAGCTCGTGCCGGCCTCGGCGGGCACCGACCTGAAGGTCACACTCACACGGGTGCCGAACTCGTTCAAAGGCAAGCTGATTGCTGCGCTGATACCCATCGCCGGACCGCGCACGCTGGGGAAGCAGTTCGAGTCGGTCCTGCGGAGGGCAGAGAGCCGATGACCTCCATCAGGATCTTGGCCTGACAGCGGCCGGCACCGGCCCTGGGCGCTCGGCCACGCGTCAGCCCCAGGTCGGTGAAACTCGCTTGCCGGGACGCGTGCCCGTTGAGAGGCTCATCGCATGCCTGCCGGACCCTTGGACCCACCCTTCGACCGGCTCCTCGCCACGGCCGAGGCGGTAGCCCAGGCTCGACCCGAGGTGGACCTCGAGATGGCCCGTGAGGTGTTCCTGGAAGCGGCGACGTTGCTCTACAACGGCCTCGCACTGGACGGTCTGGACGAGCACGATGCCGACACCGTGGTCGCTGGGCTGTGCGACGATCTCGTTGCCGCGGACCCCGGCGCCGCGGTGCGCGCCCACGTGCAGGCAGCCCTGGAGGCACCAGCCGGCCTGCACGACCCGAAAGGCGTGGCCGCGGCATACGAGATCTCGGCCAGAGTCCTGCAGCTCTGAGGGACTCGACGCAGGAAGGGACGCACCATGGGTGAACAGGTGGCACCGGAGTCTCAGGGGGTCTCGGTGGAGCTGCTGGCCACCGTCGACCTCGGCCCCGAGATCGAGGGCATGGAGGGGCGCCAGCTCCGTATGCGGATGGTGACCATCCAGCCCGGAGGCGTCTTCGGGCCGATCCACGACCACAAGGGCAGACCGGGGACGGTCTACGTGCTGCAGGGAACGATCACCGACCACCGGGACGGGACCACCACGGACTACGGTCCGGGTCTGGGCTGGCCGGAGGACCGCAACACCTTGCACTGGCTGGAAAACCGCGGAACCGTTCCCGCCGTTGAGATCTCGGTCGATGTCGTAGGGACTGCCTAGCTCGACGTCGCGCGGCCACCGGCGAGGCGGAGCAGGTCAGGGCAGCACCCCGAGTCAGTCTCAGGGTCGGCTCAGGGTGAGGATCGGGTGTCTCCCCGATGCGTCCAGGTGGGCGTCGCGGCCACTCTTCTCGGCATGATCACTGTCGAATCACTCACCAAGACCTACGGCCGCGGCCTCACCGCGGTCGACGACGTCTCGTTCACCGCGTCCACCGGCCGCGTCACCGGCTTCCTCGGCCCGAACGGCGCCGGCAAGTCGACCACCATGCGCATCATCGTCGGCCTCACGCCGGCCACGTCGGGCACCGCCACGGTCGACGGCCGCCGGTTCACCGACCTGCCCAACCCCGGCACGGAGGTCGGCGTGCTGCTTGATGCCTCCGCACAGCACGCCGGCCGCACCGGCCGGGAGATCCTCACGCTGGCCCAGCGGACGATGGGCCTGCCCCGGGGCCGGGTCCAGGAGATGCTCGACCTGGTCAGCCTCACCAGCACCGAGGCCGACCGGCGGGTCAAGGACTACTCCCTGGGGATGCGTCAGCGCCTCGGCATCGGGACCGCCCTCCTCGGCGACCCGCACGTGCTCATCCTCGACGAGCCGGCCAACGGCCTGGACCCCGCCGGCATCCGCTGGATGCGTGACCTCCTGCGCGGGTTCGCGGACCAGGGCGGCACCGTCCTGCTGTCCTCCCACCTCCTGCACGAGATCGAGGTCATCGCCGACGACCTCGTCGTCATCGGACACGGACGGATCGTGGCCCAGGGGACCAAGGCGGACCTGCTCGCCACGGCCGGCACGGTCGTGCGGTCCCGCGACGCGGCCGCGCTGACACGGGCGATGGAGCAGTCCGGCCTCGTGTTCACGGCCCACGCTGACGGCAGCGTGCACACCGATGCCTCACCCGACCAGGTCGGCGAGATCGCCCTCACCGCCCGCGTGGTCCTCACCGAGCTCCGCGCCGCCGACGGGGCCGGGCTCGAGGAGATGTTCCTCGAGCTCACCGCAGACACCCAGCGCGAAGGAGCAGCAGCATGACCACCACCGTCCTCACCGCCCCGGCCTCCGAGTCCGGCACCGCCACACACCGCACCCGCACCGCGCCCACCCGGATACCGCTGACCCGCCTCATCGGGGTGGAGCTGCGCAAGATGTTCGACACCCGCTCGGGCTTCTGGCTGATGGCCAGCATCGTCATCACCAGCGTCCTGGCCACGGCCGCCATCATCGTGTTCGCACCGGACGACCAGCTCACCTTCGACAACTTCGCCGCAGCCATCGGGGCACCGATGACGGTGATCCTGCCGATGATCGGGATCCTCGCGGTGACCAGCGAGTGGAGCCAGCGCAGCGGCCTGACCACCTTCACCCTCGTGCCGCACCGCGGCCGGGTGCTCGGGGCCAAGTTCCTCGCAGCCATCGGCGTCGGTGTCGTGTCGATGTTCATCGCCCTCGTCGTCGGTGTGCTCGGCACCCTGGTCGGGAGCGCCATCGCCGGCGTGGACCCGGTGTGGAACGTCTCCGCAGCCCACTTTGCGCTGATCGTCCTCGGCAGCGTCCTGGGGATGTTGTTCGGCTTCATGCTCGGCCTCGTCATCCGCAACTCGGCGGGCGCCATCGTCACCTATTTCGTCTACACGCTCGTCCTGCCTCCGCTGCTGGGCCTGCTGGCGGCGAACCAGAAGTGGTTTGCCGACCTGCAGCCGTGGGTCGACTTCAACTACGCGCAGACCTCCCTCTTCAACGGCACCATGACGAGCGAGCAGTGGCAGCAGCTCGGCACCGCGGGCGCGCTGTGGTTCGTCCTGCCGATGGCGGTCGGGCTGTTGATCGTCCGCCGCGCCGAGGTCAAGTGACCGGACTGCGCCAGCCTTGAGCATGCTGACCGCGCTTCTCGGGCAAGACCGACCAGCGTGACCGATGAGAATCGTCGGCCACGCTGGTCGGTCTTCGTGAGACCGACTGCTGCACAATCACCAGAAGCAGTCGCCGAGCGCGGTCACCACCCGAGGAGCAGCCGATGTCCCTGGTCCGGATCCACAACCTGTCCATCTCCCTCGACGGCTTCGCCACCGGAGAGCCGCAGTCAGCCGAAGCGCCCTTCGGCCACGCCGGCGAGCGACTCCACGAGTGGATGTTCGCCACCCGGTTCTGGGCCGCTGGCGGAACCACCGGCGTCGACGACGCCTTCGCCCAACGGCACAGTGCAGGCTTCGGTGCCGAGATCATGGGTGCCAACAAGTTCGGCCCGCCCGGCTGGCGGGACGACCCTGACTGGACGGGCTGGTGGGGTCCCAACCCGCCCTTCCACACCCCGACCTTCGTCCTGACCCACGAGCCGCGGCCCTCGATGGAGATGGAGGGCGGGACCACGTTCCACTTCCTCGACGCCACACCGGCCGAGGCACTCGACACGGCCAGGGAAGCCGCCGGTGGCCTGGACGTCCGGATCGGCGGCGGCGCCACCGTCGTCCGCGACTTCGTCGCCGCCGGGCTGGTCGACCACATGCACCTCGTCCAGGTCCCGATCGTGCTCGGCCGCGGGGTCCGCGTCTGGGACGGTCTCGAGGCCCTCGAGGACGGCTACGACATCGAGGCGGTCTCCTCCCCCAGCGGCGTCACCCACCTCACCTTCACCCGCCGCGCCGCCTCGTGACCCGCGCCGCCTCGTGACCCGAGGCGCCACACGCCCCGCACCCCGCCGCCTCGCACCCCGCCGAACGGCATACCCATCGCGAACGCGAGCAGCGTCAGCGCAGCTGGTCGCGGCGCCGCGTCAGGTAGGCGACCTCGGCGGTGTTCCCCGCCAGCTCGATGGCCTTGTCGTAGGCGGCCCGCGAGTCGCGGCTTCGGCCCGTCCGACGGAGCAGGTCGGCCCGGGTTGCGTGGTAGGGGTGGTAGCCCGCCAACGCGCCCTCGAGACGGTCCACCGACGCGAGTGCCACCTCTGGGCCGTCGAGCTCCGCGACCGCGATGGCCCGGTTGAGGACAACGATCGGCGACGGGTCGAGGCGGACGAGCTGGTCGTAGAGGGCGACGACCTGGGTCCAGTCGGTGTCGCGGATGTCGCGGGCCGAGGTGTGCACGGCGTTGACCGCTGCGAGGAGCTGGTAGCGACCCGGGGCCACCCCTGAGGTCAGGCGCTCGCGCACCAACCCGTGGCCCTCGGCGACCAACGTCGCGTCCCACGCCCCACGGTCCTGTTCGTCGAGGGTGACCAGCTCGCCGTCCGCCGAGACCCGAGCGGTGCGGCGGGCCTCGGTGAGCAGCATCAAGGCGAGCAGTCCGGCCACCTCACCGTCCTCTGGCATGAGGTCACGGACCAGTCGAGTGAGCCGGATCGCCTCGGCGGTCAGCTCATGACGGACCGGGTCGGTGTCGGGGCCGGTGGCGAGGTAGCCCTCGTTGAAGACCAGGAAGAGGACGGCGAGCACGCCGGAGACACGGGTGGGAAGGTCCTCCTCGGACGGCACTCGGTAGGGGATGCCGGCCGCCTTGATCTTGGCCTTCGCGCGGGTGATCCGCTGTCCCATCGTGGTCTCCTGCACCAGGAAGGCGCGGGCAATTTCCGGGACGGTCAGCCCGGCGACCATGCGCAACGTGAGCGCCACGCGAGTCTCCATCGCGAGCGCGGGGTGACAGCAGGTGAAGATCAACCGCAGCCGCTCGTCAACGATGGCTCCGGTGGGCGCGGGAGGGTCGTCGTCGTACAGCATCTGGGCCTGCTTCTGCTTGTCCTCGCGTTTGGCCTCGCGCCGGATCCGGTCGATTGCCTTGTGGTTGGCGGTGGTGGTCAGCCATGCGCCTGGATTGGGGGGTATGCCGTCGGCTGGCCACCGCTGGACGGCGACGGCGAACGCCTCGGCGGCCGCCTCCTCGGCAATGTCCAGGTCGCCGAACCGCCGGGTCAGGGAGGCGACCACCCGTGCCCACTCCTCGTGGTGGACCCGGGTGATCGCCCCTGCGACGTCGGCAGCACTCACAGGAACGGCCGGACCTCGATCTTCCGGTCACAGACCTCCGACGCCTCGGTGGCGAGCTTGAGCGCAACGTCGAGGTCGGGGGCCTCCCACACCCAGACGCCGGCGAGGTACTCCTTCGACTCGACGAAGGGCCCGTCGCTGAACACCACCTGCTCGCCCCGGTTGTCGACGACCGTGGCGGCATCGGTGTCCGCGAGCCCGCCGGCGAAGACCCAGTAGCCCTCGGCGATGAGACGTTCGTTGAACGCGCTGATGGCGGGCTGCCGGTCCGTGCTGCCCGGGTTGCTCTTGTCATCGATCACGGAAACGAGGTACTGCATCTGAGGATCAGCTCCTGTGGTTCGGGCGTCCCTCGTGGGCTGCCACTCACTACTCCTACGAACACCCGTCCCCCGATCCGACACCACCACGCGGCCGACCCGCAAGCAGCCACGGGTATGCCGTCCTGCGTCCCCGAAGGCTGTCGGTGGGTCGTGAGAGCATCGGCGTGTGACTGGGGAGTCTGAACCGACGTACCGGACGGCGCCGCTGACGGCCGAGACGTGGGGTGACTTCTGCGCGCTGGTCGAGGCCAACAACGGTGTGTGGGGCGGGTGTTGGTGCATGGGCTTCCACCCGGAGGGTGTCGGTAAGGGGCACACGCGGGAGGGCAACAAGCAGGCCAAGCGCGCGCACGTCGACGGCGGGACGGTCCACCAGATCCTGGTCTACGACGAGTCGGACACGTGCGTGGGTTGGTGCCAGTACGGCTCCCCGGTGGAGCTGCCCAACATCCAGAACCGCGCGAAGTACGAGCGGGACGCCGTCCTGGTGCCGGACTGGCGGATCGGGTGCATCTTCACCGACAGCAAGCGCCGCGGGCATGGTGTGGCACGGGCGGCGGTGGCCGGTGCGCTGGCCGCAATCCGGACCGCCGGGGGGGTGGTCGAGGCCTATCCGGAGCAGACCATCGACCGACCGCCCCAGCGCGGTGCCTTCCTGCACACCGGTCCGGAGGAGCTGTTCGAGGACTTCGGCTTCGTCCGGGATCGCAAGATCGCCAAGTGGCGCTGGGTGATGCGCACCACCCTGTGAGGTCGGCGCCAGGAAGCCGCCACAGGGTGCGCCCAGATGGACGGCCCTTGCGTTGCCACGGGTCAGGAGATGGCGGCCTTCACGAGCGCGATGACCTTCTTCTCCACCGCAGGCGTCCACTTCTGGAGGGCGTACGACGTCGCCCAGATGTCACCGTCATCGAGGTTGGCCTCATCCTGGAAACCCAGCGTCGCGTAGCGGTACTTGAACTTCCCGGCGTTCTGGAAGAACAGGACGATCTTGCCGTCCGCGTTCGCGTAGGCGGGCATCCCGTACCAGGTCTTGGGCACCAGGTCTGGAGCTGTGGCAGAGACCGTCACATGCACCCGTTCTGCGAGCGCGCGATCCTCCGCGTCCATCGCCGCGATCCCGTCGAGCAGCGCCTGGAGGCCGTCAGCCGCCTTGGCCCCCTTCTTGCCTTCGGCACGCAGCTCGGCGGCGCGCCCCTTCATCGCGGCACGCTCCTCGGCGCTGAATCCATCGGGCTGGGTAGTGGTGGTGGCCTTTTTCGCGGGCATCTCGGGTTCCCTTCGTGAGCGTGCGGACTCGGCATCGTGCCGGCCTTCGTCGAAAGGTTAGGCCGGACCGGTCAGTGGGCGCTTCTCGATTCCTGACCGGCTGGATTCGCACGGCTACGGTCGTCAGCCAGGGTCGGTCCCGGCCGAGCTGGCGTCCGCGGGCAGCTCACCAGCGAGCTCGCTGGCGAGGGCGTCCGGAGCGCGCATCCGCCAGGCGTCCGTCACGAGCTCGCTGAGACGGTCGACCCCCACCTGCGCCAGACGCAGCATCACCAGCGGGGCGTTCAGGTAGCCCGGCGCCGTGAAGAAGAGGGTGGGCTCGCCGAGGAGCAGCGCCTGCTTCTCGTCCTCGTCACCGACGTAGAGCACCGCGATGTCCGTCCGGATCACCCGGAGCTTGCCCGGCCGTCGCTCGGGGTAGGACCAGACGAATCCCCTGTCCCCCACCCGGAAGTCGAAGCCATCGCTGGGGACCTCCACCACGTGCGGCAGCGAGGTGGCCAGTCGGCGCACGTCCTCGGCATCAGCCACGGGGGTCCTGCCCCGACCACACCGCGTCCATGGGGGAGAGGCTACGACGGATGCGGTAGCTGGTCGACGGAGTCGCACGCCAGTGCAGCCAAACGTGGGTGGCGCCAAGCGGGGCAACCACATCGCAAGATGTGGCCCACGGCTCTTCTGCTGCGGGCCGGCCGGGAGTAGAGTGAAGGCGCTGCCCCGGACCCTGGTTGCGACTGTTAACCGTCCGGGGCTGTGCGCATCCCCCGGAACCAGTTCGCAACCCGCGGCAGGTAACCGTGTCGCCCCTCCCTTCCGCCCCCGAAGGTCGAGGGGCGCGCGCATGGGAGCCGGCACGGAGCGGTGGTGTGTCGGTGCCGGGTGAGAGGCTGTCCTTCTCATGGCAGCGGATGTCCTCGATCGCTTCTCCCCCGCCACCGCCGAGTGGTTCCGGGGATCCTTCAGCGCGCCCACCGCCGCCCAGGCGGGCGCCTGGGACGCCATCAGCTCGGGCCGCCACGCCCTCGTCGTGGCGCCGACCGGGTCGGGCAAGACCCTGTCCGCGTTCCTGTGGGCCCTCGACCGGCTAGCCGCCGAGCCTCCTCCCGCCGAGAAGATCAAGCGCTGCCGGGTCCTCTACGTCTCGCCGATGAAGGCGCTCGCGGTCGACGTGGAGCGCAATCTGCGTTCACCCCTCGTCGGCATCGGGCACGCGGCGACCCGGCTGGGCCTCACGCCGCCGGACATCACCGTGTCGGTGCGCTCCGGCGACACCCCCGCCAACGAGCGCCGCGCGTTCGCCCGCACACCCACCGACGTGCTCATCACGACGCCCGAGTCACTGTTCCTCATCCTCACCTCGCAGGCGCGCGAGGCGCTGGCCGGCGTCGA
Source organism: Pedococcus bigeumensis (assembly GCF_006438965.1). Taxonomy (GTDB): domain Bacteria; phylum Actinomycetota; class Actinomycetes; order Actinomycetales; family Dermatophilaceae; genus Pedococcus; species Pedococcus bigeumensis_A. Next base: position 753,881 of record NZ_RCZM01000001.1, on the reverse strand, counting down.
GACCGTCATCCTCGACGAGGTCCACGCAGTCGCCGGCACCAAACGTGGCGCCCACCTCGCGCTGTCCCTCGAACGCCTCGATGCGTTGCTGGACAAGCCCGTTCAGCGGATCGGACTGTCTGCCACGGTCGAACCCGTCGCCGAGGTCGCCCGCTACCTGGCCGGCGGCCGACCGGTCGAGATCGTGCGCCCGCCCTCGACCAAGGAGTGGGACCTCGAGGTCGTCGTCCCGATCGCGGACATGTCCGCTCTGGGCGAGGTCATCGAGGACGACCTGTCCGGACCCGCCTCCGGGGCCGAGCGCCGGGCCTCGATCTGGCCGCACGTCGAGGAACGCATCGTCGACCTCATCGCCTCGCACCGCTCCACCCTCGTCTTCTCCAACTCCCGACGCCTGGCCGAGCGGCTCACGGCCCGACTCAACGAGATCTGGGAGGAGCGGCTCGAGACCATGCGCGAAGCGCGCGGCGACGATCCCCCTGAAGCGAGCACGCGGCATACCGGCAACCGCACCCCGGCCCAGGTGATGGCGCAGTCGGGCGCCTCGTCCGGGGCACCCGCGGTCCTCGCCCGCGCGCACCACGGCTCGGTGAGCAAGGAGCACCGCCAGCTCATCGAGGAGGACCTCAAGGCCGGGCGGCTGCCCGCGGTGGTCGCGACCAGCTCGCTCGAGCTCGGCATCGACATGGGCGCGGTCGACCTCGTCATCCAGGTCGAGTCCCCGCCGTCGGTTGCTTCGGGACTGCAGCGCGTCGGCCGCGCCGGTCACCAGGTGGGGGCGGTGTCGAGGGGCGTGTTGTTCCCGAAGTTCCGTGGCGACCTGGTCCAGACCGCCGTGGTGGTCGAACGCATGCGCGCGGGCGCGATCGAGTCGTTGCGGGTCCCCGCCAATCCCGTCGACGTCCTCGCCCAGCAGATCGTGGCGATGTGCGCCCTCGACGAGTGGACCGTCGACGAGCTCGAGACCGTGGTCCGCAAGGCCACCCCGTTCGCCTCGCTGCCGCGCTCGATCCTCGAGTCGGTGCTCGACATGCTGTCGGGCCGCTACCCAAGCGACGAGTTCGCCGAGCTCCGCCCGCGCATCGTGTGGGACCGTGTGACCGGCGTCCTCTCCGGGCGCCCGGGCGCACAGCGCCTCGCCGTCACCTCCGGCGGCACCATCCCCGACCGTGGTCTGTATGCCGTCTTCCTGGCTTCCAGCGAGGGTGCCGGTCGGCGGGTGGGTGAGCTCGACGAGGAGATGGTCTACGAGTCGAGGGTCGGCGACGTCTTCACGCTTGGCACCTCCACGTGGCGGATCGAGGACATCACCCACGACCAGGTCCTCGTGACGCCGGCCCCGGGTCTGCCCGGGCGGCTGCCGTTCTGGAAGGGCGACCAGCAGGGGCGTCCTGCCGAGCTCGGGCGGGCCGTCGGTGCGTTCGTCCGCGAGGTGGTCGGGCTGTCCCCCGCCAAGGCCCGCGCCCGGGTGACCGCCGCTGGGCTCGACGAATGGGCGGCCGACAACCTGCTGTCCTACCTCGCCGAGCAGCAGGAGGCGACCCGCCACGTCCCCGACGACCGGACCATCGTCGTCGAGCGGTTCCGTGACGAGATCGGCGACTGGCGAGTGGCGGTGCACTCTCCGTTCGGTGGCCAGGTGCACGCACCGTGGGCGCTGTGCGTCTCCGCCCGGATGCGCGAGCGCTACGGCGTCGACGTGCAGGCGATGCACGGCGACGACGGGATCGTCTTCCGGCTCCCTGACCTCGAGTTCGAGGACGAGGGGTCCGGCAACCGCGGGGTGGGTGCGGAGCTGCTCGAGCTGGTGCGGCTGGAGGCCGACGACGTCCACGACCTCGTCACGTCCGAGATCGGTGGGTCAGCCCTGTTCGCGGCGCGGTTCCGGGAGTGTGCCTCGCGCGCGCTGCTCCTGCCCCGTCGGCGACCCGACCGTCGCCAACCCCTGTGGCAGCAACGCCAACGGGCGGCCCAGCTGCTCGAGGTGGCCAGCCAGTACGCCTCCTTCCCGATCGTCCTGGAGACGGTGCGCGAGTGCGTCCAGGACGTGTTCGACGTGCCCGGTCTGACGGCCCTGATGCGGTCGATCGAGTCCCGCGAGGTCACCCTCGTCGACGTCGAGTCGTCGCAGCCCTCTCCGTTCGCCCGGTCGCTGATGTTCGGCTACGTCGCCCAGTTCCTGTACGAGGGTGACTCCCCGCTGGCCGAGAAGCGCGCTGCCGCCCTGGCGCTCGACCCGACCTTGCTGGCCGAGCTGCTCGGGCGCGGTGAGGGACTGTCCCTACGCGACCTGCTCGACCCGGAACAGGTCACCCGCACCGAGTCCGAGCTCCAGCGCCTGGTGCCCGAGCGCGCCTGCCGCGACGCCGAGGACGTGGCCGACCTGCTCCGCGTCCTGGGTCCGCTGCCCCTCGACGAGATCGTGCGACGGTCGCAGGAGTCGTTGGCGCGCAACGAGATCGGTGCCTGGCTGGTCGACCTCGAAGGGGCGCGACGCCTGATCCGCGTCCGCATCGCCGGCCAGGAGCGCTGGGCCGCGATCGAGGATGCCGGCCGGCTCCGCGACGCCCTGGGCAGCTCCCTGCCGGTCGGCATCCCGCAGACCTTCCTCGAGTCGGTGCCCGACCCGCTCGGCGACCTCGTTCGCCGCTATGCCCGCACGCATGGTCCCTTCCCTGCTGCCGCCGTCGCCGCCTGGTGGGGCGTCGGGCCCGCCGTTGCCCTCGATGCCCTGCGTCGGATGGTCTCCACCGGTCGCGTCGTCGAGGGTGAGCTGCTGCCCACCGAGAACGGCGGCGGGCTGCACGGCCTCGACTACTGCGACGCCGAGGTGCTCCGACTCCTGCGTCGCCGCTCGTTGGCCGCCCTGCGCGCCGAGGTCGAGCCCGTCCCGGCCGTCGAGCTGGCCCGGTTCCTGCCGCAGTGGCAGTCCGTCGGTGGTGGCCTGCGCGGCCGCGAGGGCCTGGTCCGTGCCGTCGAGCAGCTCGCGGGCGCCGTCCTGCCGGCGAGTGCCGTGGAGAGCCTGGTCCTGCCCACCCGCATCGTCGACTACTCCCCCGCCCTGCTCGACGACCTCACCAGCAGCGGCGAGGTTCTGTGGCGCGGCCACGGGTCGCTTCCCGGCGACGACGGTTGGGTGTCACTGCACCTCGCCGACACCGCCCACCTGACCCTGGCACCGCCGTCCGACCGCGCGCCCAGTGAAGGCGAGCAGGCCATCGTCGACGCCCTGGCCGGTGGCGGCGCCTACTTCTTCCGCACCCTGGCCGACGCCGTCGGCAGCACCGACGACGAAGCCCTCCTGGCCGACCTCTGGGCGCTCGCCTGGGACGGCCGGGTCAGCAACGACACGCTCACCCCCTTGCGGGCGTTGCTCGCGGGTGGCAGGACCAGCCACAAGCGCAACCGCCCGGGCCCCCGCACCACCCGCTATGCCGGTCGGCGCGGCTCGCTGGGTGCCCTCTCCGGCCAGCGTGGGCTGGGGCGCCCGACGGTGCCCACCCGCAGCGGACCACCGGCGGGTGCCGGGCGGTGGTCCCTCCTGCCCGAGGTCGAGCAGGACACGACCGTCCGCGCCTACGCCACCGCAGAGGTGCTCCTCGATCGCTACGGCGTCGTCACCCGTGGTTCCGTGGTGGCGGAGGAGGTGCCGGGCGGGTTCGCCGGCGTCTACCGCGTCCTGGCCGCTGCCGAGGAGTCCGGACGGGTCCGACGCGGCTACTTCGTGGAGTCGTTGGGTGCCTCGCAGTTCTCCACCACCGGTTCCATCGACCGGCTCCGTGCTGGCTCCCGTCCCGTCGGCGACGAGGCCGACCGGTCCGTCCCCGCGATGGTGCTGGCCGCCACCGATCCGGCCAACGCCTACGGCGCGGCGCTGCCCTGGCCGGACCGGGCGGTCGCACCGGACGACGCCAGCCCCGACGACTCGGTGAGCGCACGGTCATCGGCGGCGCCACCATCAGCGGCAGGGTCCTCAACCGCGAAGGTGCCGGCAGGAAAACGCGGTCACCAACCGGCGCGCAAGGCCGGAGCGCTGGTCGTCCTGGTCGACGGCGAGCTCGTCCTCTACGTCGAGCGCGGTGGCAAGACGCTCCTGTCCTGGACCGACGACGAACAGTCGCTGCAGAGCGCCGCCGACGCCTTGGCACTCGCCGTCCGCGAGGGTGCGCTGGGACGGCTCACCGTCGAGAAGGCCGACGGCGGCGCGGTGCTGGGCTCGGGTCACCCGCTCGCGTCGGCGCTGGCCAGGGCCGGGTTCCACGCCACGCCCCGCGGGCTGCGGCTGCGCCGGTGAGCGCCGCCCATGCCTGAGGGCGACACCGTCTGGCGGACCGCGCAACGACTGGACAAGGCGCTCGCCGGCGGCCAGGTCATCGTGTCTGACCTGCGGTTTCCCGAGGTCGCCACGACGGACCTCCGAGGCACCACGACGCTGGAAGTCGTCAGCCGGGGGAAGCACCTGCTGCACCGTTTCGACAACGGCCTCACGCTGCACTCACACCTGCGGATGGAGGGCCAGTGGCGCGTCGAGGCGCCGGCCGACGCTCCGCGGTGGTTGCGGCGCGAAGACCTGCGTGCCGCGGTCGGCACCGCGAACTGGACCGCGCTGGGGCTGCGGCTCGGCATGCTCGACCTGGTCCCGACGAGCGCCGAGGGCACGCTCGTCGGCCACCTCGGACCCGACGTGCTCGGCAGCGACTGGGACCAGACCACCGCGATCGCCAACCTGCGCAGCTCCGGCACCACCGTCGCTGCCGCCCTGCTCGACCAGCGCAACCTCGCGGGCATCGGAACGCTGTGGGCCAGCGAGTCACTCTTCCTGAGCCGGGTGGGGCCGTGGACACCGATCGCCGACGTGGGCGACCACGACCTGCGTGCGGTGGTCGCCCGAGCGCACGACCTGCTCAGCCAGGCCCGGCACCATGCGGTCCAGTCCAGCACCGGGATCCGGCGCCGTGGTGAGGAGTCCTACGTCCATGCCCGTTCCGGACGTCCGTGTCGGCGCTGCGGAACCACGGTGCGGGTCGCGATGATCGGCCCGCCGACCCGCGAACGCACGATGTTCTACTGCCCCGGCTGCCAGGGCGGCGTGGGGCCCACCGACGACGGACGCCCGCAGCGCCCACTCGGCGCGACGGCAGGTCGTTCTAGCGGCCGCACCACGGGCTACCGCCGCAACTGACGTCCTCGTCGGACTCAGCCAGGTCGCAGGTCAGGTAGAACGGGACGTCAGGCTGCGGACGCGGAGACCATCGCGGTCGCGGGGAGCGGCAGCGACACCGGCGCGGTCAGCGCCTCGGTCTCGGCAACCCGCTCGGACACCTGGCCAAGCACCTGGGAGAGCGGCAGGCGCAGCGCGCCACAGATCGAGGCGAGGAGCTCCGAAGAGGCTTCCTTCTCACCGCGCTCGACCTCGCTGAGGTAACCGAGCGAGACGGAGGCGGCGGCCGAAACCTCGCGGAGGGTGCGTCCCTGCGACTGGCGCTGCTCGCGGAGCACGTCACCAAGTTCACGACGAAGCAGAATCATGACGCCTCCATTCACTGCTCGATTGCCGGTTCGTAGGCACCAACGGTACCCCGAGGTCCTGACGCTGCGCGCGCAGGAATCGCAGAACACGCGGTACGACAGCATCAACGGTCCAGGGGGTGAGAATCTTCCGTCCCACCGACCACACCAGCCACCAGCTCCAGCACGCGGGCCACCGTCTCCCGCCGGATCGACGCACGGTCCCCCGTCAGGGCCAGCTCACGCACGACCACCTCGTCCTCGAACGCCACGGCGACGAACACGGTGCCCACCGCTCGCCCGTCCTGGGGCTCCGGCCCTGCGACACCCGTGGTGGCGACGCCCACGTCGGAGCTGAGCACGCGGCATACCCCGGCGGCCATCTGGCGGGCCACCTCGGCCTGGACCGCACCACCGGCGGCGAGCAGGTCGGCGTCGACCCCGAGGACCTGCGCCTTGAGCTCGGTCGCGTAGGCGACCACGGAGCCCCGCACCACTGCCGAGGCGCCCGGCACGTCGGTCAGGGCGGCGCAGACCAGGCCGCCGGTGAGCGACTCGGCGGTGGCAATGGTTCGCGAGGCTGCGACCAGCGCGGCCACCACCTCAGGCGCGGTGCTCATCCCTGGCGGGCGGCTCGACGCGCGCGCTTCATCGCCGAACGCTCACTGGTCTGCCTCAGACGCAGCGCTTTGACCGCGATGTCCAGCCCGGTCACCACGGTGACGACGACGGCGAGACCGAGGATGACATCCGCCACGAGGGTCCAGGTGTCCGCTCCGGCGAACGAGGCGAGCGGCAGGGTGAACAGCAGCAGCCCGAAGAACTGCAGGGCAGTCTTGACCTTCCCGCCGCGGCCGGCCGGCATCACGCCGTGGCGGATGACGAAGAACCGCAGGACCGTCACGCCCCACTCGCGCACCAGCACGACGACGGTGACCCACCACGGGAGCTCGCCGAGGACCGACAGGCCCACGAACGCCATCCCCATCAGGGTCTTGTCGGCGATCGGATCGGCAATCTTGCCGAAGTTCGTGATCAGGCCGCGCCGTCGGGCAAGGTCTCCGTCAACGCGATCGGTCGCCGTCGCGAAGGCGAACACGGCCGCGGCCGTCCAGCGCATCGCCGGCCGGTCGCCCCCGTCAAGGAGCAGCAGCCAGCCATAGACCGGGACGAGCAGGATCCTCGTGACGGTGAGGGCGTTGGCGATGTTCCAGGAGCTCGGCGCCGGCACCGCGACGGGCGTGGCTGCCGGGTCGGGAGCCGGTGCGGACTCGCTCAGCATGGCTCGGCCAGCAGGTCGATCCCCTCGGTCCCGGTGACGACCGCCCGCACGATGTCGCCCACGGCGACGTCGGGGAACTGGGTGGGGTCGAGCATGGTCACTCCGTCGACGTCTGGCCCCTGGTGCGCGGCCCGGCCCACGACGGACGTCTCCTCTTCGTCATCCTCACCGTTGGGCACCGACTCGATGAGCACGTCCACGTGCTCGCCGATGCGTTCCTCTGCGCGCTGGAGGTTGAGCTCCTCGATGAGGGCGGTGAAGCGCGAAACGCGCTCTGCGACAACGTCATCAGACAGCTTGTCGGCGTAGGTCTCGGCCTCGGTGCCATCCTCGTCCGAATAGCCGAACACGCCGACGACGTCGAGCCTGGCTGTCACGAGGAAGTCCTCGAGCTCGGTGAGGTCGTCCTCGGTCTCGCCCGGGAACCCGACGATGACGTTGCTGCGGATGCCGGCCAGCGGCACGCGCGCCCGCACCTCGTCGAGCAGCCCGAGGAAGGCCTCACGCCCGCCGAACCGCCGCATCGACCGCAGCAGGGTGGCAGAGGCGTGCTGGAACGAGATGTCGAAGTAGGGCACCACGCCGGGCACGGAGGCCATCGCGTCGAGCAGGCCGGGTCGGATCTCGGCCGGCTGCAGGTAGCTCACCCGCACCCGCTCGATCCCGGGGACGGCCGCGAGGTCGGGCAGGATCTTCTCGAGCAGACCGATGTCGCCGAGGTCCTTGCCGTAGGACGTGGAGTTCTCGCTGACGAGGAACAGCTCCTTGACGCCGCGCTCCCCCAGCCACCGCGCCTCGGCGATGATGTCGTGCGGGCGCCGCGAGACGAAGGCGCCGCGGAACATGGGGATGGCGCAGAACGCACAGCGCCGGTCGCACCCGCTGGCGATCTTGAGCGGGGCCCACGGACGGCCGTCGAGACGGGCCCGGATCACGCGGGGCCCTGACGCGGGGACCGGTCCGTCGATGGTGACGTCGACCGGCGCCGTCGACAGCGGCTCCGACGACGTCTGCTCGGGGGACGTGGGATCAGTGGGGATGCCGTGTCCCGGCAGCGCGACTCCAGCGGACCCGCCCTGTCGCTGCGTCGGCGACAGCGGGAGCAGCTGGCGGCGGTCGGACGGAACGTGCGAGGCCGGCTTGTGGCCGTCGAGGACGGCGCGCAGGTGCGTGGACATGTCGGCGTAGGAGTCGAACCCCAGCACCGCATCGGCCTCGGGCAGCTCGTCGGCCAGCTGCTGCCCGTAGCGCTCTGCCAGGCAGCCGACCGCGACCACCTTCTGCGTCTTCGAGTGCCCCTTGCGCGCGGAGGCCTCGATGAGCACGTCGATCGAGTCCTTCTTGGCCTGTTCGACGAAGCCGCAGGTGTTGACCACGGCGACGTCAGCATCGTCGGCGTCGTCGACGAGCAGCCACCCCTCGGCGGCCAGCCGACCGGCTAGCTCCTCGGAGTCCACTTCGTTGCGGGTGCAGCCCAGGGTGACCAAGGCGACGCTGCGCTGAGCCGTTGAACTGCTCTGTGCCGTCGAACTCATGGGCTCCACTCTAAGGGTGGGTAGCGTGGCGCCATGACCGCGACAGCCGATGCGACCACCGCCCGGATCAGCGCCCTCCTCGAGCGCCACCCCGTCATCGACGGGCACAACGACCTCCTCTGGGAGGCCCGGCAGCAGGTCGGCTACGACTTCGACCGCCTCGACATCGAAGCCGGGGGCACCCCGACGCACACCGACCTGCCCCGGCTCGTGCAAGGAGGTGTGGGTGGCCAGTTCTGGTCGGTCTTCGTGCCCGCGTCGCTCGCGGGTGACGACGCCGTGAGTGCCACCCTGGAGCAGATCGACGCCGGCCACCAGATGGTGGCGAGGTATGCCGGCCAACTGGCTTTTGCCCGGACCGCGGACGACGTCGCCGCCGCCTGGGAGTCCGGACGCATCGCGTCGCTGCTGGGCGCCGAGGGTGGCCACTCGATCAACAACTCGCTGGCGACCTTGCGGATGCTGCACGTCCTGGGTGTGCGCTACATGACCCTGACGCACAACAGCAACGTCGACTGGGCCGACTCCGCGACGGATGTGGCTGTCCACCAAGGGCTCTCGGCCTTCGGTGTCGAGGTCGTGCGCGAGATGAACCGGATCGGGATGCTCGTCGACCTGTCCCACGTGTCCCCTGACACGATGCGCGACGCGTTGCGGGTGGCCGAGGTGCCGGCCATCTTCAGCCACTCCTCGGCCCGAGCGGTCTGCGACAGCCCGCGCAACGCGCCCGACGACGTCCTGGAGCTGCTGCGCGACAACAACGGCGTCTGCATGGTGACCTTCGTGCCGACCTTCGTGAGCCCCGAGGCGGCTGCCTGGCGTCAGGAGCTGAACGACGTGGCCGCGGCCCAGGGCATCACACCCGCCGACGCGGATGCCTACTCGACGTTCTACGACGCCCACGCCCTCACCCACCCCACGCCCAAGGCCACGCTCGCCGACGTGGTGCGGCACATCGAGCACGTCCGCGAGGTGGCAGGGGTCGACCACGTCGGCCTCGGCGGCGACTACGACGGGGTGGCGACCCTGCCCGAAGGGCTCGAGGACGTCACCGGCTACCCGCGCCTGCTCGCGGCCCTGGCCGACCGCGGCTGGTCCGACGACGACCTCGGCAAGCTCACCAGCGGCAACATCCTGCGGGTGATGCGGGACGCGGAGGCGGGCGCAAAGGAGCTGCAGCAGCAACGCGGCCCGAGCCTGGCCACCATCAAGGACCTCGACGGCCAGCAGGCCTCAGTGGACCAGCCGTCATCCGAGGACCAGCCGGTCTCCGAGGACCCGCCAGCGACGGCCTAGTTGCGCCAGCGGGTGATGGTCAGGCCCACGACACGAGCGATGATCAACGCGACGTACATGACGCCCGCGACCTGCTCGATGATCACGACCGACCGCGCGAGCGGCAGCACTGCCGACACGTCGGAGAGCCCGACGCTGGTGAGGTTGGCGAAGGACAGGTAGAGCAGCTCGAGGAAGGTGCGGTGCCCCTCGCCCTGGAAGGCGGTGAAGGACCCCGGATAGACCACCTGCACCGCCATGAAGAGGTGGGCGAACATCCAGGACACGACGGTGAAGTTCGCCCCCACCGCGAAGATCTCGTCGCGAGTCACCCACGAGTCGTCGAAGAGGTAGCGGATCAGGCCGTAGCCGGTGTAGCCGTAGAACGCCGCGTGCAGGATCGCCGACCAGAAGACCACCTGATCGTTGGCGGGGACGAACCCCTCCGCGATCGTGAGCGCCACGACCGGCACACCCAGCACCACCGCGACCCACGTCAAGGCGGGCGTCGCGCGCACGGCATACACCGCGATGGAAAGCACGAGGACCCCGAAGACGCCGATGAGCGTGCGCCCCAGCGGCGTGTCTCCCGCGAAGGGGTAGGCGAGCACCTCGAGCAGCTGGGCCACGAGGAGCACCCCGCTCGGGTGACCCTTGACCGCCTTGAACCAATCGCGCATGACGAACACCCTAGGGGTGCGCCGCACACCACCCGCGCGTTGCGACAGCAGGCGCGGGGTATGCCGGGTGGCCGGCGTCGTGCCGCGTCAGGCGGTGACGACCTCGACCCGAAGGGTGCGCGCGGCGACCACGGCGGCGAGGCTGGCGGTGACCGCCATGACCAGCGCCATCGGCACTGCCGAGTCCGAACCCATTGCGCCGATGAGCGGAGCGGCCGCACCACCGATGACGAACTGCGACGCCCCGAGCAGCGCGGCGGCGGTGCCGGCGGCCTCACCGTGACGAGTCAGCGCCAACGCGGGGGTGTTCGGCAGGGTCAGGCCGCACGCGAACAGCAGGAACCACAGCGGCACGAGGATCATGGTCAGCCCACCGATGCCGGTGGCTGCCGACGCCAGGAGAACCAACGCGGCCACGGCACCGATCGACACGCCCGCCCGGACCAGCTGGCGCGGCGCGAACCGCTTGAGCAGGAACGGGTTCAGCTGCGAACCGGTGAGGAAGCCCAGCGAGTTGAGACCGAAAGCCAGCCCGAACTGGGTGACGCTGAGGCCATAGATGTCCTGCAGCACGAACGACGAGCCGCCGATGTAGGAGAACAGGGTGGCGAACATCAGGCCGCTGATGAGGACGAGCCCGACGAAGGTTCGGTCGCGCAGCAGCATGCCGTATGTACTGAGCACCGGCCGGAGGGCCAGGGCCCGCCGACGCTCGACCGGGAGCGTCTCGCGCAGGGCCAGACTCGCCAGCGTCACCATCAACGTGCCCGCGACCGCGAGGATGACGAACACGCCACGCCACGAGGTGAGCTGGAGGATGAAGCCACCGAGGGTCGGAGCCAGCACCGGCGCCAGCCCCATCACGAGCATCAGGCGGGACAGCATCGTCGCTGCAGCCGACCCCGCGAACAGGTCGCGCACCATCGCCATGGAGACGACGGCGACCGCCGCGTTGCCGAGACCCTGGATCACGCGTCCGACGGTGAGCAGCTCGATGGTCGGGGCGAACGCGCAGAACACCGAGGCCGCAATGTGCAGGGCAAGTCCGGCGATCAGCGGGCGGCGGCGACCGACGGCATCCGCGAGGGGGCCGACGAGCAGCTGGCCGAGGCCCATCCCGAGCAGGATGCCGGTCAGGGTGCCCTGAACAGCCGACTCCGACGCCGCAAGGTCGCGAGTGATGGACGGCAGAGCGGGCAGGTAGGTGTCGATGGTCAGCGGGCCGATCGCGATCAGTGCGCCGAGGACGAGGACGAAGCGGACGTAGGAACGCCCCGTGGGGGCGTCCGGTGCGTCGGGCGTCCTGACGACGGGTCGGTCGCTGGTCGGCGTCGCGGTGGTGCGGTGCGTCGGGGTGTTGGTGGGAGTCGCAGCGGTGGCGTCAGTGAGGGTCTCGGGGGCGGCAGTCACCCTTGCGCAACGACAGGGGACACGCGATCTATTTCATCCCGTGTCCCCTGTCTCAGCGTTTGTCGACCCCACCACCCGTCCTCGTCCGAGGCAGGTCAGTCCCGAGGGGTCACTCGCGGCCGGTGAGGTCCCACGCGTCCACGGACGCCTCGACCTCTTCCCGACCGGCCAGGCCCCTGGCCACCGGGTCGTTGTCATAGCGCGAGTCCGGGGCGTACCCAGGTCTGTAGCCGGCCGGCATGACGACCTCGTCGGTGTGCTCGACGCCGGCGTCGGCCGCACCTGCCGCCTCTCCGTCGAAGACCGGCTCGATCTCGGCCACCTCGTCGCCGCGCATCAGCGCCAGCGTCATCGGCAGGTCGTCGAGCTTGATCAGGACGTCACGCGCCTTGGAGCCCTCAGACGGCCCCACCACGCCGCGGGACTCCAGCAGGTCCATCAGCCGCCCGGCCTTGGCAAACCCGACCCGCAGCTTGCGCTGCAGCATCGAGGTCGAGCCGAACTGGGTCGTGACGACGAGCTCAGTTGCCTGGAGCAGCAGCTCGAGGTCGTCGCCGATGTCGTCGTCGACCTGCTTCTTGGTCGCGACGACAGTGACGTCCTCGCGGTAGCTCGGCTTGAGCTGGCCGGTCACGTGCTTGACGACCTGCTGGATCTCGGACTCGGTGACCCAGGCCCCCTGGACGCGCATCGTCTTGGAGGACCCCATCGGCAGGAACAGCGCGTCGCCCTGGCCGATCAGCTTCTCGGCGCCCGGCTGGTCGAGCACCACCCGGCTGTCGGCCAGCGACGAGGTTGCGAACGCCATCCGCGACGGCACGTTGGCCTTGATCAGACCCGTGACGACGTCGACCGACGGTCGCTGGGTAGCCAGCACCAGGTGGATGCCGGCCGCGCGGGCGAGCTGGGTGATACGGACGATCGACTCCTCGACGTCGCGGGGGGCGACCATCATCAGGTCGGCGAGCTCGTCGACGATCACCAGCAGGTACGGGTACGGGTGGATGACCCGCTCCGAGCCCGGCAGCGGCTTGACCTTGCCGGCCTTGACCGCCTTGTTGAAGTCGTCGATGTGCTTGAACCCGAACTGCGCGAGGTCGTCGTAGCGGGTGTCCATCTCGCGCACCACCCAGGCCAGCGCCTCGGCGGCTTTCTTGGGGTTCGTGATGATGGGGGTGATGAGGTGCGGGATCCCCTCGTATGCCGTGAGCTCCACTCGCTTGGGGTCGACCAGGACCATGCGCACCTCGTCGGGCGTCGCCCGCATCAGGATCGAGGTGATCATCGAGTTCACGAAGCTGGACTTGCCAGCGCCGGTGGCGCCGGCCACGAGCAGGTGCGGCATCTTGGCGAGGTTCGCGATGACATAGCCGCCCTCGACGTCCTTGCCGACGCCCATGACCATCGGGTGCTCGTTGCCGCGCGCCGCCTGGCTGCGCAGCACGTCTCCGAGGCTGACCTTCTCGCGGTCTGCGTTCGGGATCTCGATGCCGATCGCCTTCTTGCCCGGGATCGGGGACAGGATGCGGACGTCGGCCGACGCGACGGCATACGCGATGTTCTTGGACAGGGCAGTGACTCGCTCGACCTTGATGCCGGGGCCGAGCTCGACCTCGTAGCGGGTCACGGTCGGACCACGCGAGAAGCCGGTGACCTGCGCGTCGATCTCGAACTGGTCGAGCACCTCGGTGAGTGACTCGACGACACGGTCGTTGGCGGCACTGCGGGTCTTGTGCGGCGAGCCTGGCTCGAGGAGTGCGTTGTCAGGCAACGTGTAGGTGATGTCGCCGGCCAGGGCCAGCTGTTCGACGCGCTGCGGAAGCGGGGTCGTGGGAGGCGCTTCGAGAGCAGCCTTGACCTCGATGGCCGGACCCCTGACCGGGGCGGTCGATGCGGTCGGCTCACCGGTCGCCGAGGGAGCCAGCACGCCGGGCGAGGTCGGGCGCTTCTCGCCGGGGCGGAACCGACGACCGTCGGGCGCGACCAGGGCGGCTTGTTCGAAGGCCTCGTCGCCCTCGAGCGGGCCCTCGGGATCGATCACCCGGCGACGTCGCTTCGGCTTCTCCTCGGCGGCCACGGCGAGCGGGTCGGTCTCGGTGTCGACGGACCCCCGGTGCAGGAGGTGGTCGCGCAGCTCTGCCAGGCGGGTCGGGATCATGTGGACCGGCGTCGCGGTCATCACGAGGAGGCCGAAGAAACCGAGCATCAGCAGGATCGGCACGGTGCCATAGACGGAGACCGCAGCCTCCAGCGGGCTGGAGGCGAGGAAGCCGATGATGCCGCCGCCAGCTCGCATCGCGTCAGCACCCCCGGGAGGGGTCGGGACCCCCGCAGCCACGTGGGCCAGACCGGAGGCGGCGAAGGCCAGCGCACCGAGGCCGACCCCGATGCGCGAGTTCGCCGAGTCCTCCTGCGGTGCGCGCAGGAACCGGATGCCCAGGAAGAGGAGGGCCAGCGGCACGGCATACGCGACGACGCCGAAGGTGCCCGCCACGATCGCGTGGATCACGTCGCCGATCGCACCATCGAAGGCCCACCACTCACGGGCGGCGACCACGATCGACAGGCCGATGAGCGAGAAGCCGATCCCGTCGCGGCGGTGCTCCGGCTCGAGGTCCCGAGCGCTGCTACCGACCCTGCGGACCGCTCCGCCGGCGACGTGGGCCATGCCCATCCAGGTGCCCTTGACGGCGCGCACGGGCAGCGGCAGCCCACCCCCGCTGGTCTTGCCGCGTGCGGGGGACTTGCGGGGTGCGCTGCTCTTGCGGTTGGCCGGGCGGGTTGCAGTGCCCCGGCCACCGGAGGAGCGCGTCCCCGCGTTGGATCGAGTCCCTGCGCTTGATCCTCGCGAAGAGGACGGACGTGTCGCCATGCTCCGCAGGCTACGCGAAGGTCACACCGGAAACACGCGTCACACGCGTATCACCGCTGGCAAAGTCCTGCCCATGGCCGGGGTGGCTGGCCGGACGCCGGCTGCGCCATCGGTCTGGCATCAGCCGAACGGCTGATGCCAGACCACGAGTTCGGACACGAAATGTCCGCTTGAACGCGCGCGTGGGGAGGAGGTGCCAGCCTTGCGGCTGCGCTGGCCTTAGCGGCCTGCTTGCGCACTTATCGAATGTGGCCGTCTGGCAGGGGAAATTCATGCGCAAGTTCGCGTCCGTCGTCATTGCAGGGCTCTTGGCAGCGCTGCTGACACCACTGGGGCCGATCTCGCCGGCCAGTGCTGCGCCTGCAGCCCCTGCGATCACCACGCCGGCGGCGGGAGCGTCGAACCCCGACAACCCCGTTCTCGGGTGGAACGCCACGAGCGGTGCGGTGAAGTACGACGTGCAGGTTTCGCCGAACAGCGACTTCTCCGGCACCCTGTCGTTCACCCAGACGACCGCGAACACCAAGGCCACTCCCCCGAACGACCTTCCCGTCGGCGACTACTACTGGCGGGTCCGCGCCAGTGACGGCGCGAACGCCTCCGGGCCCTTCGCCCAGTCGACCTTCACCAAGGAGCCGCGCAACGCACCCGCCGCGGTCTCGCCCGTCGACGGGGCCTCGTTGGTCTACCCGGCAGACCCGCTGTTCTTCCAGTGGAACGCACTGGCCGGCGCCAAGGGCTACGAGATCCAGATCGACGACGACGCCCTCTTCGTGGGTGCCCCCGCGCCCATCGCGACCACGAACCTCAGCTACGCCCCCACCACCCCGCCGGTCTTCGGCAACACCTTCTGGTGGCGGGTCCGGGCCAAGAGCAGCACCAGCGTCTACTCGCAGTGGTCGACCCCCCGGTCCTACAGCATGGCGTGGGGCGCGGTACCCGTGACCCTCGTGTCGCCGCCGAGCACCAACACCCCGTCGATCGAAGAGGTGACCCTCGACTGGGCACCCATGGCCGGGGCTGCCTACTACGAGATCCAGGTCAGCCCGGACGCGAACTTCAACAACCCTGTCGTCCGCGGGGCGGACAACACCCGTGGCCGCAAGGTGGTGTCGACCCGGTTCTCCGACAACGACATCACGGCCGCCGATGCTCTCAACTTCCCTGCCGGCGCGTACTACTGGCGGGTCCGTGCGATGAGCACCGCCCAGACGGCCGAGCCCGGGCCCTGGTCTGCGACCTGGACCTTCACGCGATCCTGGCCAGCCACCTCGACGGACGAGGTCGCCCTGCCCAACGGCACGCTCACGGCGCCGAGCCCCAGCCCGCAGGTCACCCTGATCGCCCCGACCGACCAGAACTACAACCTGACCGAGCCGCGACTGTCGTGGACCCCGCAACGAGGGGCCTCGAACTACGAGGTGCGGTTCAGCTCCGACAGCGCGTTCTCCCCTGACCGCGTCGCGAGCTGCTTCACCAACCACACCACCCTCACCCCGTTCTGGCGGGTCCTGCCGAACACGAGCACCACGTGCCAGCCGAAGAACGCCCTCGGCGAGCTGATCGTGCGCCCCGGGGTCGTGGCCTACTGGCAGGTCCGCGCCCTCGACGGCCCTGAGTCGCCGGCGACCAACGGCCAGTTCACGACTGGGCGGTCCTTCCTGTACGAGCAGCCTGGCCTCACCACCCTCAGTCCCGCGAACGGACAGACGGTGACCGTGCCCATTCTCAAGTGGAACGGCGCGACCAACATCGCCCTGTACAAGGTCACCCTCCAGGCGATCAACCCGCCGCCGAACGTCACCTGCGCCACGGTCACCGCCTACACCTACAACACGACCTACGTGCCTGAGATCCTCGATTCCAAGTGCTCTGAGTGGCAGTGGACCGTCCAGGGCCTGGAGGACAACAACAACTCCAACTTCAACGACGGGCAGCCCACCCGGATCCCGCTCGGTGGCTGGCGCACCTTCACGTGGAACCGCCCGACCGGCGTCGCGTCCTCTCCCTCGCCCGTGACGACCACGGCGATCGCGGCGTACCTCCCCCCGCTGATGACGTGGCCGGCTGTCACCAACGCCACGACCTACCAGGTCTACTTCTCCCGCCACGGCGCGAACTCCTTCTCGGCAGTGACGGCCACGGGAACCAACGCGACCGCCTATGCCTACACGGGAAGCCTGACCTCACCCCTTGGTCGCCTGCTGTCGACGGGCGACTACGACTACTTCGTCCGCGCGAACACCACCGCCGGCAGCGTTGACTCGCCGCTGGGCACCTTCCACATCCAGACGCTCCCCGGAGCCACGCTCACCGCCCCCACGAACTGCCCCCTCAACTCGTGCACGTCCGTGGAGTACGACACCCCCACCTTCAAGTGGAACCCCGTCCCCGGGGCCGGGTTGTACATCCTGTACCTCGCCACCGACCCTGACTTCACCAACATCACCCACGAGTTCCGGACCGATCACACGCAGTTCACGCCCGCCGAGTCCCTGCCGGACAGCCAGGCCGGCCAGGCCACCTACTGGTATGTGCGGTCCTGCTACAGCCCGGCCGAGTGCGGCACCTTCGACAGCACGGTCTTCCCTGACGCCCGGGCGTTCCGCAAGCAGTCGGTAGCGGTCACCACGGAGTCCCCCGTCAGCGGCTACCAGGAGACCACCGGTGAGGTCCGCTTCGCTTGGAAGGACTACCTGTTCGCCAACCAGGTCAAGGGAGTCACCCAGGAGGCCGCCTGGTACCAGGTCCAGGTCTCCACGACGGAGAACTTCACCAACGTCATCGAGACCAGTCCCAAGGTCGACTCGACCGAGTACACAGCCGACCTGAAGACCTATCCCGACGGCCCGTTGTACTGGCGGGTCCAGGCGTTCGACAACAGCAGCAACCCGCTGACCTTCAGCACGCCGATCACGTTCTCGAAGAAGCTGGCCGCACCGACAGGGCTGACGCCGACGGCCAACACGATCGTCGCCTCGGCACCACTGTTGGAGTGGGACGCGATGGCCTACTCGGGTCAGTACGAGGTGGAGATCTACAAGAACCCCGGCGATGCCCTTTCGCCGACCAACCGGGTCGCCTCCATCACGACCCGGTCGACCAGCGCCATCCCGGTCACGCCCCTGACTGCCGGCCAGTACGGCTGGCGAGTCCGTCGCATCGACCCCAACGGCCTTGCCGGCTCCTGGTCCGCGGAGGTCAACACGGCGCTGTCGACCTTCACGGTGCAGGCGGCCAAGCCAGTCCTGGTGAACCCGACGCAGGGCTCCACCGTGAGCAATGCCTCCCTGCTGTTCTCCTGGACCACCGTCCCCGGCGCCACGCGGTACAAGGTGGAGGCAAGCTCGAGCGACACCTTCTCGGGCCTGATCGAGAACGTGACGACGGACATGACGTCCTGGGCGCCTGGGCAGCTGAGCCCGGCGTGGCCCAACGGCACCATCTACTGGCGGGTCACGGCCCTCGACTCGGCGGGCGCCGCGTTGGCGACCTCGGTCCGTGGGTCCTTCACGCGCGACCGCAGCACCTCTGGCGAGCTCACGGCCGTTGCTCCCTACCGCGTCCTCGACACCCGCAGCCAGAACTTCCCACTGGGTGAGGGCCAGAGCCGAGCGGTCTCGGTCGTCGGTGGCGCAAGTGGAGTGCCGACGACCGGCGTCTCGGCCGTGGTGCTGAACGCCACCGTCACCGGGCCGACCAAGGCGTCCTACCTGACGCTGTGGCCGGCCGGCACGACCAAGCCGACCGTCTCGGCGCTCAACTTCGTGGCGGGGCAGACGGTGGCGAACCACGCAACCGTTCCGGTCGACGCCTCCGGTCGTATCTCGATGTACAACAACCGCGGCTCGACCCACGTGATCCTCGACGTGGTGGGCTACTACTCCAACGGCACCCTGCCTCGCGGTACCCGATACACCCCGGCGGGCTCCCCGACGCGTATCGCTGACACCCGTGGTGGCGGTGGCCAACCGGCCAAGCCCCTCGCGGGTGGCGAGGCACGCGTGATGGAGGTCGCCGGCCTCGGCGGCGTCCCGGCCGATGCCAAGGCCGTCGTCATGAACGTCACGGCCGTGTCCCCCACCAAGGAGGGCTACTTCACGGTCTACCCCGCGGGCGGCACCCGGCCGACGGCCAGCAGCCTGAACTTCAAGCCGAACGCGACCGTGCCCAACCTCGTGACCATGCCGCTCGGCACTGGTGGCGACGTGACGGTCTTCAACTCGGCTGGGAGCACACACCTGCTCATGGACGTCGTGGGTTGGTACCTGGCCGGTGACCCGGCTCCGGGTACCCGGATGAGCACCGTCACCCCGACCCGGATCGCCGACACGCGCGGCGCGGAGGGGCCACGGCTCGGTGCAGGCAGCATCAGGTCGTTCCAGATCCGCGGCAGGGCCGGCATACCGAGCACTGCGGCGGGTGTGATCCTCAACGTCACGATCGTGGCACCGGGCGGTAGCGGGTATGCGACCGTCTTCCCGAGCGGGAACGCTCTGCCCACGGCGTCGAACCTGAACTACACCGACGCTCAGACGGTCTCCAACCAGGTGATTGCCCGTATCGGCAGCGACGGCAAGGTCAACGTGTACAGCCTGCGGTCCGCCGACGTCATCCTGGACGTCGTGGGGTGGCTGGGCTAACCAGCGAGGTTCGAGGACAGCGGCACACCACGGGCCGGTCACGGGCGCAGCTGCCCGTGACCGGCCCGTTGCTGATCGTCCGAACGGCTGAGTTGCGCTCCCCGATCGGGCAGTCAGGGCAGGTAGCCCTTACCAAGGCACTGGCCGGGTGGGAGGCTGAGCCTTGCGTCTGGCGGGGCCTGCGCCGACGACCAGAGATGGTCGTCGGCGCAGGCGCGCATCTGGGGGACGGTGCGCGGGACGGCCATCGGCCGACCACCGCCAGACGGCACACCCCGCGGGGCCTGACTGGGGCGGCCGGTCATCTCAGATGACGGGAACCCCCGACCACCTACTGGATCACGAGCAGCAGCGGCCCTACCCTCGGACACAGGTCATGAGTGTCAGCGCGAAGCCCCGGCTTGCTGACCAGCAACCCTCCTCCGCGGTGGGGTGCTCCGGGTGACGACCGGGCCGTCTGCGTCTGCAGCCGGCAAGCGCGGACTCGTGAGCAGTCTCTCGGGTCCCACCCGGACCAGGAGCTGTACCCCATGTCGATCGCGAGCACCCCGCCCCCCGCCTTCCGCCGGACCGCCCCGTTGGCCCACGCCCGCACCCAGACCCACCTCCGGCCGGTCCCCGACGCCAGGTCGCTGACCGGGGCGAGGTCGCTCGGCGAGGTGGGCACCCTCCCCAGCGTGGTGTCCGAGTCCCTGCTCGTGCCGACCCTGGACGGCGCCGTCGACTACGCCAACTTCGACCACGCCGCGTCCACCCCGGCCCTGGTCAGCGTCAAGAAGGCCGTCGACACCGCGCTGCGCACCTACTCCTCGGTGCACCGGGGCAACGGCTGGGCCTCCCGCGTGACGTCGGCCTGGTACGAGCAGGCCCGGGCCGAGGTGCGGTCGTTCGTGGGAGCGCGCGAGGGCGACGAGGTCGTCTTCACCCGCAACAGCACCGACTCTTTCAACCTGCTCGCGCGCTGCCTGCCGCGCGACACGCAGGTCTTCGTCTTCGAGACCGAGCACCACGCGGCGCTGCTCCCCTGGTCGGCGCGCAGGACCCACCGGCTGCCCGTCCCCGGCAGCGTCGGCGACGCGAAGGTGCTCCTGCGAGCCGCCCTGCGCGACCACCGCGGCCGGAACAAGCTCGTTGTCCTCGCCGGCGCCTCCAACGTCACCGGGGAGATCTGGCCGATCCGCGAGCTGGCCGCGATCGCCCGCAAGGCCGGTGCCCGGGTGGTGCTCGACGCCGCCCAGTACGCGCCGCACCGCCGGGTCGACCTCGACGACCTCGGTGTCGACTACGTGGTCCTGTCGGGCCACAAGCTGTACGCACCGTTCGGCACCGGTGTGCTGGCCGGTCGCGCCGACTGGCTCGACGCGGCGGCGCCCTACCTCGCTGGCGGCGGGGCCACCAAGTCCGTCACCAGCCGCGGTGTCGTCTGGCAGGAGGGGGCCGCACGCCACGAGGGTGGCAGCCCCAACGTCATCGGCGCCATCGCCCTGGCCGCCGCGTGTCACGCCCTGCGCACCCACGCCGAGGCGGTCGAGGAGCACGAGCGCACCCTGGGCCGGCGGCTGCTCGACGGGCTCGACGCCATCGACGGCGTGCAGACCTACTCGCTCTTCACCCCCGACCACGAGCGGGTCGCCGTTGCGACCTTCACGGTCGACGGCGTCGACTCCTCACTGGTGTCCGCTGCGCTGTCCGCCGAGCACGGCATCGGGGTACGGGACGGCAAGTTCTGCGCTCACTTGTGTGTCGACGCACTGCTCGACGACCCGTATGCCGCGGCATCCACGACCGCCGTCCGCGCGAGTGTCGGACTGGCCACGACCGCCGAGCACGTCGAGCGACTGCTCGCCGCGGTGGCAGAGCTGGCCGAGCACGGCCCGCGCGCGGAGTACGTCCACGGGTCGCAGGGCTGGTTGCCCGTGAACGACCCGCGGGCGCTCGACCTCGCCCGCCCCTGGTAGCCGCCCACGCGGCATACCCGGCCGCTCCGCCGTCGCCGACGAACCTGCCCGGACCTCAGGCCTGGATGACCACCGGGATGATCATCGGGCGACGGCGGATCTTGCCGCCGACCCAGCCACCGATCGCCCGGCGCATGACCTGCTCGAGCTGGTGGGAGTCGGTGACACCGTTGCCGGTCGCCTCAGCGAGCGCCTGCTCGATCTTGGGTCGCACCTGGCTGAAGATCTCGTCGTCCTCGGCGAACCCGCGGGCCTGGATCTCCGGGCCGGCAGCGATCTTGCCCGTGGCCGAGTCGATCACGACGATGACGGAGATGAACCCCTCGTCGCGCAGGATGCGGCGGTCCTTGAGGAGGGCCTCGTCGAACTCGCCGACCGAGGCACCGTCGACGTAGACGTAGCCGCAGGGCACCGCACCGACGATCCGGGCCACACCGTCGACCAGGTCGACGACCACACCGTCCTCGGCCAGCACGACCTGCTCGCGCGGGACGCCGGTCTGGACCGCGAGCTCGGCGTTGGCCACCAGGTGTCGCCACTCGCCGTGCACCGGCATCACGTTGCGCGGCTTGACGATGTTGTAGCAGTAGAGCAGCTCGCCGGCGCTGGCGTGGCCGGACACGTGCACCTTGGCGTTGCCCTTGTGGACGACGTTGACCCCGAGCCGCATCAGGCCGTTGATGATCCGGTAGACGGCGTTCTCGTTGCCGGGGATCAGGGACGAGGCCATCAGCACCGTGTCACCGACACCGACGTCGATGCGGTGGTCCCGGTTGGCCATCCGGGACAGGGCAGCCATCGGCTCACCCTGCGAACCCGTGCAGATCAGCACGACCTTGTCGTCCGGGAAGTTGTCGAGCTTCTTGACGTCGACGAGCACGCCGTCGGGCACGTGGAGGTAGCCCAGCTCGGCTGCGATCCCCATGTTGCGGACCATCGAGCGGCCCACCATGGCGACCTTGCGGCCGGCCTGCTCGGCGGCGTTGAGCACCTGCTGGACCCGGTGCACGTGCGAGGAGAAGCAGGCCACGATGATGCGTCGCTCGGCGTCGCGGAACACCTTGTCGATCGCCGGGGCGATGTCCTTCTCGGGCGTGGTGAACCCGGGGACCTCGGCGTTGGTCGAGTCGGTCATGAACAGGTCGACGCCCTCCTCCCCCAGCCGCGCGAAGGCGCGCAGGTCGGTGAGCCGGTTGTCGAGCGGCAGCTGGTCCATCTTGAAGTCACCGGTGTGCAGGATCGTCCCGCCGGGCGTCCGCACGAACACGGCGAGCGCGTCGGGGATGGAGTGGTTGACCGCCACGAACTCGCAGTCGAAGACGCCGAGCTTCTCGCGCATCCCCTCCTTGACCCCGAGGGTGTAGGGGGTGATCCGGTGCTCCTTGAGCTTTGCCTCGATGAGGGCCAGGGTCAGCATCGAGCCGACGATCGGGATGTCCCTCTTGAGCTTGAGCAGGTAGGGCACCGCCCCGATGTGGTCCTCGTGACCGTGGGTCAGGACGATCGCCTGGATGTCGTCGAGCCGGTCCTCGATGTACTCGAAGTCCGGGAGGATCAGGTCGACGCCGGGGTGGTGGTCCTCGGGGAACAGCACGCCGCAGTCGATGATCAGCAGCTGGCCGGCGTGCTCGATGACGGCCATGTTGCGGCCGACCTCGCCGAGGCCGCCGAGGGCGATGATGCGGACGCCGTTGGCCGCGAGCGGCCGGGGCAGGTTGAGCTCGGGGTGGGGATGACTCACAAAAGTCCTGACTCGGTGAGACCGGTGCGCAGCTGCGCGACCTGGTCGGGGGTGGCTTCGACGAGGGGCAGGCGCACGGTCGCGGAGTCGATGACCCCGAGCTCGACCAGCGCAGCCTTGGCCATGATGGCTCCCTGCGTGATGTTCATGACGGCGTTGACGGCCGGGATGGCCTGCCGGTTGAGCTCCTGCGCGCGCGAGAGGTCCCCCTTGTCCACGGAGGCGACCAGCTCGGCATAGAGGTCGCCGGCGACGTGGCCGACGACCGAGACGACGCCGATGGCGCCGTTGGTGAGGTGGGCCAGGTTGAGGGCGTCGTCGCCGCTGAACCACAGCAGGTCGGTCTGTCGCATGATGTCCGCGGCCGCGAACAGGTCGCCCTTCGCGTCCTTGACCGCCCGGATGCGGGGGTGCTGGGCCAGCCGCAGGTGCGTCTCGGTGTGGATCGGCGTCCCGGTGCGTCCGGGGATGTCGTAGACCATGACCGGCAGATCGCTCGCGTCGGCGACGGCCTCGATGTGGCGGGCGATCCCCTCCTGCGGCGGCTTGTTGTAGTAGGGCGTCACGACGAGCAGGGCGTGCGCGCCGGCCTGGGTCATCGCCTTGGCGAGCTCGACGGAGTGGGCGGTGTCGTTGCTGCCCGCCCCTGCGGTGACGGCCGCGCGGTCACCGACTGCCTCGAGGACGGCCTTGAGCAGCTCGACCTTCTCGGCATCGGTGGTGGTGGGAGACTCCCCTGTGGTGCCGCTGACGACGAGCCCGTCGTGGCCGTGGTCGACGAGGTGCGCGGCCACCCGCTGGGCGGCATCGAGGTCCACGGATCCGTCGGGACGCATCGGGGTGACCATGGCCGTGACCACCCGGCCGAACGGAGACGTCGCACTCATACCCGCAGGTTATCGCCCTCACGGGCATCGCCCGTCGCCCGCACACAGCGCGGGCGCGAATTTGGCGGGAAGGCGCCGTCGCGTGGCGCCAACCGGCCCTCCCCGCCACGGACGACCAAGTATGCCGCGTGGCCGGCCACGCGGCATACCTGGAGGTTGTGGTCGGGTCCCTGCGGGTGTCGTCGGCTCGCGTTACGCTGCGTCCGTGCAGCAGTATCTCGACCTCCTCGACCACGTCATGACGACCGGCACGGACAAGTCCGACCGCACCGGCACCGGCACCCGATCGGTGTTCGGCTACCAGATGCGGTTCGACCTCTCCGACGGCTTCCCGGTGCTCACGACCAAGAAGCTGCACCTCAAGTCGATCATCGGTGAGCTGCTGTGGTTCCTGCGTGGGGACTCCAACGTGAAGTGGCTGCAGGACCGTGGCATCACCATCTGGGACGAGTGGGCTGACGAGAACGGAGACCTCGGGCCGGTCTACGGCTACCAGTGGCGGTCCTGGCCGACACCGGACGGCCGGTCCGTCGACCAGATCGCCAAGGTCATCGAGTCGATCCGCACCAACCCCGACAGCCGCCGCCACATCGTGTCCGCCTGGAATGTCGCCGACGTCGACTCGATGGCGCTGCCGCCCTGCCACACGATGTTCCAGTTCTACGTGACGCCCGCGTCGGACGGCCACCGTGCCAAGCTCTCGTGCCAGCTCTACCAGCGGTCGGCCGACATCTTCCTCGGTGTCCCGTTCAACATCGCGTCCTACGCGCTGCTGACGATGATGGTGGCGCAGGTCTGCGACCTCGAGCCCGGCGACTTCGTGCACACCCTCGGTGACGCCCACCTCTACTCCAACCACGTCGAGCAGGCCCGGCTCCAGCTGACCCGAGAGCCACGACCGCTCCCCCAGATGAAGATCGCGTCCGGCAAGGACATCGACCAGTTCGACCTCGGTGACTTCGAGCTCGTCGGCTACGACCCGCACCCGTCGATCAAGGCGCCGATCGCCGTCTGAGCCACGCGGAGCGGGTGGGCCCGGTCCGCCTGTCGCTAGCCTGTGCGCATGACCAACGTGACGCTCATTGCCGCGGTCGGCCGCAACGGCGTCATCGGCGCCGGGAACGACATGCCGTGGCACCTGCCCGAGGACTTCGCGTTCTTCAAGCAGACCACGATGGGCCACCCGATGGTCATGGGCCGCAAGACGTTCGACTCGATCGGCCGGGTGCTCCCGGGGCGCCGCACGATCGTCGTGACCCGCCAGGCCGAGTGGAGCCACGCCGAGGTCGAAACCGCCCACTCCCTCAGCGAGGCGCTGTCGCTGGCCGGGCCGGCCGACGAGGTGTTCGTCTGCGGTGGCGGCCAGATCTATACCGAGGCCATGCCGTGGGCGCACCGGCTGCTGATCACCGAGGTCGACCAGTCACCCGAGGGCGACGTCCGCTTCCCCGACATCGAGCCGGACCTGTGGCACGAGGTCGGCCGCGAACCGCGTGACGGCTTCAGCTGGGTCACCTACCAGCGGGTCCGACGCCCCTGACGCGCCGGACTCGTCTGGCCCGTCCGCGACCCCTCGGGCCTTCCACCGGTCGACCGGCCACCGGTTCCGTGCGTCACCGATGGCAGGATGCAGGGCATGGCTCACCAGCACGACCACGCAGGACACTCCCCCCACAGCCCCGGACCGCTCGCTGACGCGAGCGTGCGGGTGGCGCGCGAGACCGACACCCCGGCCGTGGGACTGGTCCAGGCCACCGTGTGGCGCGAGGCGTATGCCGAGGTGCTGCCCGCCGAGGTGCTGGAAACCTTTGAGCCGCAAGCCTTTGCCTCGGTGTGGCGCCAGTCTCTGGCGGCCCCGCCTCAGGGCGTCTACCGGCTGCTCGCGGCGTGCGCAGGTGACCAGGTTGTGGGCTTCGCCGCCATCGGACCGAGCCAGGACCCCGACGCCTCACCGGGGACCGGCGAGCTGTCGGCGCTCGGCGTGCACCCGCAGGCGCGACGGGTCGGCCACGGGTCTCGGCTGCTCAACGCGGCCGTCGACACCCTGCGCGGAGCCGGCGCCGACCGGCTCCACACCTGGGTGCTGGCCAGCGACGAGGCGACCCGGGCGTTCCTGCTCGACGCCGGGCTGGACCCGGACGGCGCGTTCCGCGACCGGGTGGTCTCCCCCGACGGCGAGACCGCGCGTGAGGTCCGGCTGGTCGCCGACATCACCCCAGAGCCCCCCGGCCAGTGAGCCCGGCCGGGCCTGTGGGCAGCACCGCACTGACCCCGGAACGACGTTCTCAGGTCGTGCGCCAGGCCCTGTCGGTCGCCGTGGCGACCGGCACCTACGGCATCAGCTTCGGCGCCCTGTCGGTGGCCGCTGGGCTGTCGATCCTGCAGACGCAGGTCCTGTCACTGTTGCTGTTCTCGGGCGGCTCGCAGTTCGCCTTCGTGGGCGTCATCGCCGCCGGCGCGTCGGGCGGACCGGCCGCGATCGCCACCTCCACGCTCCTCGGCGTCCGCAACGGTCTCTACGGGCTGCAGGTCTCGCGGATGCTGGATGTTCGCGGACTCCGAAAGGCCCTCGCGGCCCACCTCACCATCGACGAGTCGACGGCCGTGGGCGTGGCGCAGCCCGAGACCGCTGGTGCCCGACTCGGCTTCTGGGTGACCGGCCTGGGGGTCTTCGTCCTGTGGAATGCCACGACGCTCGTCGGCGCGGTGGTCGGTGACGCCATGGGCGATCCCCGTCAGTACGGGCTCGACGCCGCCGCTGCAGCCGCGTTCTGCGCTCTCCTGTGGCCGCGGCTGAAGTCCAAGGACGCCGTGGCGATAGCGGTGCTGGCCGCAGTGATCGCCGTGCTCGTCGCCCCACACGCGCCAGCCGGTGTGCCGGT
Source organism: Pedococcus bigeumensis (assembly GCF_006438965.1). Classification (GTDB taxonomy): domain Bacteria; phylum Actinomycetota; class Actinomycetes; order Actinomycetales; family Dermatophilaceae; genus Pedococcus; species Pedococcus bigeumensis_A. The sequence goes on along the minus strand of NZ_RCZM01000001.1, from coordinate 727,208 downwards.
CCTCGTTGCCGCCTGCACGGCCCTGCTGGCCGGTGTCTGGCGACGCGCCCACCACGACCCACCGCCCCCGCACCGGTGGCCCGACCAGGGTCATGCGGGCCCTGCGGGCACCGCGGGAGCCGCCGGAGCCGCGGGAGCGGCACCGTGAGCACCTGGACTGCGCTGTTGATCGCGGGTGGGCTGGCCTTCGTGCTCAAGTTCCTCGGCTACGTCGTGCCCGCGTCCTGGCTCGACGGCGAACGCACGACCCGGATCACGTCGGCGCTGCCCATCGCCCTGCTGGCCGCCCTGGTGGGCGTGCAGACCCTGACGTCGAGCTCGGGCGCAATCACGCTCGACTCCCGGGCGGCCGCCGTCGGGGTGGCCATCGTGGCGCTGCTGCTGCGGGCCCCTTTCATCGTCGTGGTCATCCTCGGCGCGGCCGTCGCCGCCGGACTGCGGTTGCTGGGCCTGCCCTGACCCCACCGGTCAGGGCCACTCCTGCGCGTCCTCGAGGAACCGGTCACCCGTCTGGATCCCGACGACGCAGAAGACCACCCCGCCCGGGTCGGCCATGATGACGTAGCGGTCGCGGTCGTCGACGACGGTCGCACCGAGCGCCGTCAGCCGCGCAACCTCGGCGCGGATGTCGTCGGTCTCGATGTCGAGGTGGACGCGTGGGGGTCCATCCTCGAGCCGCTGGACCTCCAGGTTGAGCGACCCGACCTCGCCGACGCCTGCGTACGGCCCGTCGACCACGGGGCGCACACCCTGGACCCCCGCCCAGAACGCCAGGGCGTCGTCATGGTGGTCGCTGGGGTGGTCGATGAGGACGATGCCGATGCGCGAACGATGCATGCGCCCACGCTATGCCGCAGGCCCTACGGACGCGAGGTGCGCCAGGCCCGGACCGCGGCGCGGTAGTGCGCCTGCTCGCCCTTGCGGTCCTTGGCGACTCGGCAGGTCTCGGCCTGCTCGAGCTCGTCGGCCCACGGCCCGAGCGCCCCGGACTCCCGCGCCTGGGCCATCATCCGCGAGCCGTCCCGGGCGAGCCGCACGAGCGACACCATAGCCAGCAGCGCGACCACCGGGATGAGGATCACGGCGACACCGAACAGCACTGGCACCAGGCGCCCGTCGCGGATCAGCTCGACCCCGCGCCAGCCGATCGTCGCCGAGTAGAACCCCAGCACCACGAGCAGGATCAGTGCGGTGACCTTCTCGCGCACTCAGGCGTCCAGGCCGAGGTAGTGCTCGAGCCCGACGGTCAGCCCGGGGTGGGCGGCCACCCCTCGGACTCCCGCGAGGACACCAGGCATGAACGACGTCCGGTCGAAGGAGTCGTGCCGCAGCGTGAGCATCTCGCCCTCGCCACCGAGCAGGACCTCCTGGTGGGCGACCAGCCCGCGCAACCGGATCGAGTGGACCGGTATGCCGTCGACGCGAGCCCCGCGGGCACCGTCCGGGTCCTGGGTGGTGGCGTCGGGGACGTCACCGAGGCCGGCATCGGCGCGGGCCGCGGCGATGAGGCTGGCGGTCCGGGCTGCGGTGCCCGAGGGGGCGTCCACCTTGTTGGGGTGGTGCAGCTCGATGACCTCGACCGACTCGTAGAACCGCGCCGCCTGCTGCGCGAACCGCATCATCAGGATGGCGCCGATCGCGAAGTTCGGCGCGATGAGGACGCCCACGGACGGCTGCTGCTCGAGCTGGTCACGCAGGGTCGCCAGCGTGGTCTCAGCCCAGCCGGTGGTCCCCACGACGACGTGCACACCACGTTCGACGCAGTGCGCCACGTTGGCCGGTGACGCGCTCGGGACCGAGAACTCCACGACCGCCGTCGCTCCCCCCAGGTCGCCGAGGTCGTCGCCCTGGTCGTATCTCCCGACCAGCTCGAGGTCGGGCGCGTCGGTCACCACCCGGCACACCTGCCCGCCCATGCGTCCTGCTGCGCCGATCACGGCCACCTTGATGTTGCTCACGGGGCCAGCCTAACGACAGCCCGCCTCACGACAGGACCACCCGGTGATGGTCGGTGCAGCGGGACGGGGCTGTTGGGGAAGAGGTCAGGTCAACGTTTCGAGCGGCACGCCGGGATCGCCCAGCGTGCCCGTGTCGACCGCACTCGAGGAGCGGATCAGGGCCTTGATCGCGTCGCCGACATCCCAGACGTTGACGTTCATCCCGGCGGTGACGCGGCCGTCCCGGAGCCAGAAGGCGACGAACTCCCGGGCCGCCAGATCGCCGCGGACGACGACCTCGTCATCGGGGTTGCCGAGGCCGTGGTACTCCATGCCGAGGTCGTACTGGTCAGTGAAGAAGTAGGGCAGCTCGGGTTCCGGCCCCTCCTGGTCGAGCATCGCGGCGGCGACCAGCTGGGGCTGGTTCAGGGCGTTGGCCCAGTGCTCGACGCGGATCCGCTGTCCGAGGAACGGGTGCTCGACGTTGGCCACGTCGCCCACCGCGAAGACGTCCGGGTCGCTGGTGCGGCCCACCGCGTCGGCGGTGATGCCGTTGTCGACGTCCAGTCCGGCTTCCTTCGCGAGCTCGACGTTGGGCGCGGCCCCGATCCCCACGACCACAGCGTCCGCGGGCACGACCGAGCCGTCGCCCAGCCGCACGCCGGTGACAGAGGTGTCGCCCTCCAGCGCATCGACGGTCACGCCGGTGCGCAGGTCGACGCCGTGATCGCGGTGCAGGTCCGCGAACACCTGGGCGACCTGAGGGCCGAGCACCCGCACGAGCGGCAGCTCCAGCGACTCCAGCACAGTGACCTCGGCGCCGGCCTCACGGGCCGCGGAGGCCACCTCGAGCCCGATCCAGCCGCCGCCGACGAAGACGACCCGCCCTCCCGGGACCAGGACCGCCCGGATGGCCTGGCTGTCCTCGATGGTGCGCAGCGAGAAGACACCCTCGAGGTCGGCCCCGGGGATGCCCAGCCGCCGCGGCGAGCTCCCGGTCGCCAGCACCAGCCGGTCGTAGGCCGTCCGCTCGCCGGAGTCGGTCAGCACCTGCTTGGCGTCGCGGTCGATTGCGGCGACGCTGGTGCCGGTGCGCACCTCGACGTCGTGCGCGGCATACCAGTCCTGGTCGTGGACGAAGACGTCCTCGAGCTTCTCGCCGGTCTTGAGGTAGTCCTTGGACAGTGGCGGTCGCTCGTAGGGCAGGTGCGCTTCGGCGGCGAAGAGGACGAGGCGCCCCTCGAAGCCGCGCTCGCGCAGCGCCTCCACGGTCTTGGCGCCTGCCAGGCCGCCACCGATCACCACGAACGTCCGGTCGTCAGTCATGCCTCATCCTCTGGTCCAGGTCGGTGAAGGAGCGTTGAGGGAATTCTAGGAGCGGCGCTCCCCCGGTCCAGGGGTGGGAGGGACCCAAAGCCAGCGGGCCGGCATACCCAAGAGGTATGCCGGCCCGCTGGCCTTGCTGGTGTGTGGAGCTCAGCCCTCGGTGTTCTCCGAGGAACCGCCGTCCGCACGGTCACCGCTGCCACGGCGGCGGTTGCGCTGACGGCCGCGGCCACCCTCGCGACGCTCGCCGCGGTCGTCGGTGGACTCGCTGGCCTCGGGGGCGTCGCCCTCGGTGCCGTTGACGTCCGCCGTGCTGGCCTCCGGCGCGTCACCCTCGGTGGCGGGGGCGTCGTCGCCCTCACCCTCCGCGAGCACCGCAGCGAGGGACAGCTTGCCGCGCGGGTCGATCTCCTTGAGCTCGACCTGGACCTTCTGGCCCACGGCCAGGACGTCCTCGACAGCCTCGATGCGCTTGCCACCGACGAGCTTGCGCACCTCGGAGATGTGCAGCAGGCCGTCCTTGCCCGGCAGGAGGGAGATGAACGCACCGAACGTCGTGGTCTTGACCACGGTGCCCAGGAAGCGCTCGCCGATCTCCGGCATCTGCGGGTTCGCGATGGCGTTGATCTGCGCACGGGCGGCCTCGGCCGAGGGGCCGTCGGTCGCACCGATGTAGATCGTGCCGTCGTCCTCGATCGAGATCTGGGCGCCGGTCTCGTCCTGGATCTGGTTGATCATCTTGCCCTTCGGCCCGATGACCTCGCCGATCTTGTCGATCGGGACCTGCACCGAGATGACGCGAGGAGCGAAGGGGCTCATCTCGTCAGGTGCGTCGATCGCCTCGGTCATGACGTCCAGGATGTGCAGGCGCGCGTCGCGGGCCTGGGTCAGCGCGCTACCGAGCACCGAGGCGGGGATGCCGTCGAGCTTGGTGTCGAGCTGGATGGCCGTGACGAACTCGCGGGTACCGGCGACCTTGAAGTCCATGTCACCGAACGCGTCCTCGGCACCGAGGATGTCGGTCAGCGCGGCGTACTGCGTCTGGCCGTCGACCTCCTCGGAGATGAGGCCCATCGCGATGCCGGCGACCGGGGCGCGCAGCGGCACACCGGCGTTGAGCAGCGACAGGGTGGATGCGCAGACCGAGCCCATCGACGTCGAACCGTTGGAGCCGAGAGCCTCGGACACCTGGCGGATCGCGTAGGGGAACTCCTCGCGGGTCGGCAGCACCGGCATCAGGGCACGCTCGGCGAGCGCTCCGTGACCGATCTCGCGACGCTTGGGCGAACCCACCCGACCGGTCTCACCGGTGGAGTAGGGCGGGAAGTTGTAGTTGTGCATGTAGCGCTTGCGCGTCACCGGCGACAACGTGTCGAGCTGCTGCTCCATGCGGAGCATGTTCAGCGTGGTGACACCCATGATCTGGGTCTCGCCGCGCTCGAAGATGGCCGAGCCGTGCACGCGCGGCAGGACCTCGACCTCGGCGCCCAGGGCGCGGATGTCGGCGAGGCCACGGCCGTCGATGCGGACCTTGTCGCGCAGGATGCGCTGACGGATCAGCTTCTTCTGCACGGAGCGGTATGCCGCGGACAGCTCCTTCTCGCGGCCCTCGAACTCACCGGCGAGCTTCTCCTTCATGGAGTCCTTCAGCTCGTCGATGCGGCCCTCGCGGTCCTGCTTGTCCGCGATGGTGAGCGCGTCGGCCAGGTCGGCCGACGTGGCCGACTCGACGGCGGCGAACGCGTCGTCCTCGTAGTCGAGGAAGACCGGGAACTCCTGGACCGGCTTGGCAGCCTTGCTGGCCAGGTCGGCCTGCGCCTCGCAGAGGAGCTTGATGAACTTCTTGGAGGCCTCGAGGCCCTCGGCGACGACCTCTTCGGTCGGGGCCTGCTTGCCCTCGTTCTTGACGAGGTTCCAGGTCGACTCGGTGGACTCGGCCTCGACCATCATGATCGCGACGTCGTCACCCGCGATGCGGCCGGCGACGACCATGTCGAAGGTCGAGCGCTCGATGTCGGAGAAGTTCGGGAAGGCGACCCACTGGCCGTCGATCAGGGAGACGCGGACGCCACCGATCGGACCGGAGAAGGGCAGACCCGAGATCTGGGTCGAGGCGCTGGCCGCGTTGATGGCGAGCACGTCGTACTGGTGGTCGGGGTTGAGCGCGAGCACCGTGATGACGACCTGGACCTCGTTGCGCAGACCCTTCTTGAAGGTCGGGCGCAGCGGGCGGTCGATCAGGCGGCAGGTGAGGATCGCGTCGGTGGACGGGCGGCCCTCGCGGCGGAAGAACGAGCCGGGGATCTTGCCCGCGGCATACATCCGCTCCTCGACGTCGACCGTCAGGGGGAAGAAGTCAAAACCCTCGCGCGGGTGCTTCCCGGCGGTGGTGGTGGAGAGGAGCATCGTGTCCTCATCCAGGTAGGCGGCAACTGCGCCACCGGCCTGCTTGGCCAGGCGTCCGGTCTCGAACCGGACCGTGCGGGTGCCGAACGAACCATTGTCGATGGTCGCTTCGGCGAAGTGGATCTCTGGACCCTCCATTGGGCCCTCCTTCTTTATCTGTAGTCCCGGTGCATCGTCGTTGTGCACTGGTTTCTGTCGAACTGGTTCAGCTGTCGTGCTGGGCGGCGTCAAGTGCCGGCCCCATGCGAGAGGGACGGCCCTCATGGAGGACCGTCCCTGTCGAATGCTTAGCGGCGCAGACCGAGGCGCTTGATCAGCGAGCGGTAACGCTCGACGTCGACGCTCTCGAGGTAGCGCAGGAGCCGGCGGCGCTGGCCGACCAGGAGGAGCAGGCCGCGGCGGCTGTGGTGGTCGTGCTTGTGCTGGCGCGAGTGCTCGGTGAGGTCGAGGATGCGCTGCGTCAGCATCGCGACCTGGACCTCCGGGGAACCGGTGTCGCCCTCGTGCGTGGCGTACTCGGACATGATCTTCTTCTTGACGTCAAGGCTCAACGGCATGGGTCGGCACTGCTCCTTCGTGTGATCGTTGCGCGGTGCGCCAGGGCTGGTTCACCTGGGCTCTCTGGATCCGCGGCCGGTCTACGGCGAGTCACAGGTTACCAGCGGCGTGCTGCCGCGCCCTAATCCGGGACGGCCAGCCCGACACGCGGCCCACACGCAGCCCGACCACGCAGGGCGGGCTGCGCTGCGCACAGGGCTCAGCCGAGCGTGGGCAGCTCGCGGAGCCGGTCCACGAAGGCGCGCAGCTCGCTGTCACCGACCGGGCGGTGGCGCAGTGCACGGAGGGTGTCCCAGTCGACGGTGTCGAGCAGCACACCCGGTTCCAGGGCTGTGCTGCGGCCCAGCAGGTCCTCGGGAACGTCCTGTGGGTCGAGGGCCTCCAGGAACGGCACGAGCTGGTCGAAGCGCTCGTCCAGGGCCGTCGAGGTCGGGTCGAGGCCGAGGACGACCAGGGTGCCCGTCGGGCTCGTGTTGAGCGGCAGCACCACCAGGTCGGGCCGGTGCTCACGCAGGACGGTCACGACCTTGTAGACGTCGCCTGCCCAGGCCACCGTCTTGCGGTCCCGGGCCGCCTCCAGCGGGTTGCGCGGCAGCATGTCGTCGAAGACCACGACGCCACCCGGAGCCATGTGCCGCTCGATGTTGATGAAGTCGCGCAGGGCGAACTCGGCGAGGTGCATCCCGTCGATGAACGCGAGGTCGACCGGTCGGCCGTCGAACACGGCGAGGGGGTTGTCCCGGGCGAAGAACTCGTCGCTCGTGGTGCGTTCGAGGTGCATCGGGCCGTGCAGCTCCTGGGTGACCTTGAAGTCCGGGTCGATCCCGACCGAGGTGCACCGGGCCAGCGTCAGGCTGTCGCCCCATCGCACGCCGACCTCGAGATAGGTCTCCGGCTGGATCCGCTTATGGAGCCGGCCGAGCATCTCGTGCAGGGTGGACGACGGCTTCGGGAAGGCGGCGAACGGGTCAGACGGCTGGAACTTCTCGGGCTTCTGGCCCTGCTGGACCGAGCCCGGCCGTTGCGGGGCGTCGGGCGAGATCGCCTTGGCCGCCTTGCGGCGCCAGGTGCGCTCGGCCCGCCTCAGCCGCTTGGTGCGCTCAACGCCGAGAACCGGTTCAAGGGTCCGTCGCGCCGTTCCTCGCAAGGTCATGAAGTCCTCCGGGTGCTGGTGATGCCGGGAGCCTAACAACGTCATGGGTGATCGCGGCAGGTCCGCACGTGACGGCTCGGTGGTTGGATGTGGACATGCAGATGCCGAAGCACACGGACCAGGCCAAGGCGCGCTTCCGCAGCCTCATCAGCGAGGCGCCGGGCGTCGAGATCAAGCCGATGTTCGGCAGCGTGGGCGCCTTCGTCAAGGGCAACATGTTCGCCGGGCTGTTTGCCGAGGACATCGGGGTCAAGCTCGACGCAGACGGCCTGGCCGAGCTCCGCGAGCTGCCCGGGGCAGGTCCCTTCGGACCCGCGGAACGGCCGATGAACGGCTGGCTCTCGCTCCCGTCCGAGCTCCCCGACGAAGAGGTGTCCGCCTGGACGGACCGGGCACGCGACCACATCGCGACCCTGCCGCCCAAGGTGAAGAAGCCGAAGAAGTAGCCCGCAGCACCGACGGGAGGCCGGCGTCAGGGGGCAGCGGTGAGGGTCGCGTGCTGCGACAGGGGGAGGTCGACACCCAGGCGACGGAGGGCGAGCCACGCCGCACCGGCCGCACCTGAACCGGACCGGGCGATGACCGAGCCGGGCCACCGGGCGGCGACCCGCCCCCGCACCCCCGCGCGCAGGTGGGCCGTCTGGAGCATCCCACCCGCGAGCACGACGACGGTCTGCGCGCCCGGCGCCCTGACGAGCGCCAGCGTCTCCACCAGCTTGTCGGCTGCTGCCGTGAGGATCGACGCAGCGGCCACGGATCCCGCCTCCTGGGCGGTGACCACCGCCCGCGCCAGCTCCGAGACGCGCACGGGCGCCGCGGAGTACGTCGCTGCGATGAGGTCGGACCGGGTCGCGTCAGGGCGTCCGAGGAGCGCCTGGGCCACGGCCGGCGCGAGGACCCCGTCCGGGGCGTACGCGAGCCCGAGGCAGTGCCGCACCGCCTCGCGCCCGATCCAGAACCCTGAGCCGTGGTCGCCGAGCAGCCACCCGAGCCCGTCCGCAACGCCCACCTCCATGCCGTCGACGAAGTGCGACGCGACGGCCCCCGTGCCGCTGATGAGGACCGAGCCGTCGAGGTCTGCCGTCCCGGACGCGAACGCCACCTCGGCGTCGCCTCCGATCACCGGAGAGCCGGGCAGCCCCAGATCACTCCACATCTCGCCGAGTGCGCCGTGGGCCGGCGATCGTGAACCGAAGCCCGCGGCACCGATGACGTTGCCGGCCACCGCGTTAGGGTCGACACCGACGAGGGCCTGCTCGAGGGCCGAACGGATGGCCCGCACGGCCGGCTCGACACCGCGCGACAACGGGTTGCCGCCACCACCCATGCCGACGCCGACGCGTCGCCCGGCGAGGTCGGCGACCAGTGCCCGACTGCTCGTTCCCCCCACGTCGAGGCCGATGACGAGGTTCACCGGCCGGCCTCCGCCGCAGTGGCAGCTGCCGTTGTCACAGCAGGCGACGGAGCCGGCCGGCGTAACGGGCCTCGAGCTCGTCGTTGTGCTCGTCGCCGCCAGGGATGTTGGCCGACAGGTACACCGGCGGCGTGATCCCGCGCTCGAGGAGCAGGGCCAGGGTGTCGGCGACCATCATCTGTGCGAGCAGCGCCGCAGTGATCGACGAGATGCCGCAAGCAGCTCCCCCACCGGGCAGCGGGAGGACCGCGTCCCCGTAGGGGGCTCCGTTGTCGAGCACGACGTCGGCAACCTCGAAGAGTCGCAGCCCACTCGGGTGTCGAGACGTGATCCGGGTCGTGTGGTCCATCGAGGTGACCGCCACCAGCTTGTGCCCACGCTCCCGCACGAGGCGCGCCAGCTCGACGATGCTGCCGTTGCCCCCAGAGTTCGACGCGATGAGGAAGACGTCCTGGGGCTCGGCGCCCAGGGCCAGGTCGTAGATGTGCTGCGCCAGCGACGCGTCGCGCTCCAGCAGTCCGGCAGCCTCCGGGTCGGTGTCCACCCCGGCCGCTGCGACTGCGTCGCGCAGCGCCAACCGGTTCGTCGGGATCAGCCCACCAGCCCGCCCTGCGATCTCCATGGCGAAGGCCTCCGAGTGGCCGGTGCCGAAAGCCTGCAGCACACCACCGCCCTCGACCGAGTCGGCCATCAGGCGCGCGGCCCGGGCGACCGCGTCGGTCTGCGCGGCCGCCACCTGGGTGACGGCGCGCGCCGCCATCGACGCGAACGCAGCGGCACTGAGTCCTGACGGCGTCGGGGACGGGGAACCGGGCTCGGTGTGGCTCATGCGAAGTCCTCTCGGTCGGGTTGGGGTCCATGATGGCCCGCACCGACCGGGGCTGGCTCGGGGGTGCGGCTGCGGACGTGCACGAGTCGTCGTGCCGGGCGCTCGACCAGGACGTGCATCAGCCAGGCGGCCGCCCCGAGGGCCAGCACGAGTGCCGCGACTGCCAAGGCGGCGGACCACCAGGCGTCGTCACCCCACTCGCGCAGCCAGGTGACGACCGGGCGCATCAGGTAGTGCGTCATGTAGAGGCAGTAGGACGCCTCTCCCGCTGCCACCATGAACGACGTCGACAGCCACGAGCCGACCCAGCCACCCGCACTCGCGACGACGGCGACCACGAGCCCCATGGCCGGCGCCATCCAGTAGTCACTGGAGGAGACCGCCGGCACGAGTGCGACGGCCAGCACGACGACCGGAAGCAGCGGTGCCAGCCGTCCGAGGGACAGGCCGCCGCGCACCCAGGCCAGGCAGAGGAACATCCCGGCGATGAACTCACCCATGATCCGCACGTAGAACATGTGCTCGAGGTTGCCGTTCGGCAGGGCGAACAGGGCGAAGACGGTGAGCATCGCGGCATACGACAGGGCGGCGAAGAGCACCGAGGTACGGGCCCGCACCACGCGCGCCACCAGCACGAAGAGCAACGGTGCGAGCAGGTAGGCGAACCACTCCGAGGCGATCGACCAGGCCGGGCCGTTGAAGCTGGGCCGGTCGTTGAACCAGTTGTGCACCATCAGCACGTTCTGTCCGTATGCCGCGGGCGTGCGTCGGTGCCCTCCCTCGCCGATCCCGAGCGTGCCCATGGCGACCGCCATGGCGAGGTCGACGTTCAGCGCCACGAAGTGCACCGGCCAGACGCGCGCGAACCTGTTGCGAATGAAGGAGATCGCGGACTGCCGCGAGAAGGTGCTCATCGAGTCCGCGTAGTTGTAGGCCAGGATGAACCCGCTGAGGGGGAAGAACAGGTCCACGCCGAGGTAGCCGGCCTGCATGAAGGTGTCGGCGGGCGTCGTCCACGGCGCCAGTGCCTCGAGGTCGGGGCGATAGTGGAACAGCACCACCCAGGACGCAGCAAGCACCCGCAGCCCGGTGAGCGCAGGCAACGGTGAACGCCGCTCCGATGACGGAGCGGGAGCCTCGCCGATCAGGACTCGGTCTCGGTCAGCTCGTCCGAGACCGTCGGGACGGGTTGGTCACCGGACCACTCGTCAGCGCGGATCGCGTAGATCGCCAGGTCGGTCCAGCGCTCCTTGAACCAGGAGGCCTTCTGGAAGAACGCCTCACGGCGCATCCCGAGGCGCTCGCAGACCGCCGACGACGCGGTGTTTTCGGGCTCGAGCTCGGCCCAGACCCGGTGTACCCCGACCTCGCGGAAGGCGGCATCCGTGATCGCCCGGGCCGCCTCGGTGGCGTACCCGCGGCCGGCGACGTCTGGCGCGAACACCCAACCGATCTCTGCCTGCCGTCCGTCCCTGCCACCCAGGCCGTCGAGCAGGAGGAGCACGTCACCGATGACGCGGCCGTCGAGCTCCACCGCGAGCGTCAGGTTCGGGGACTGCTCCTCGATCCGCCCCGCGGTCGCACGCTCGGCCACCAGGTCGGCCACCTGCTCGCGGGTCTTGGGCTCCCCCGGGATGTAGCGAACCACTGACGGGACCGACCGGTAGGCGAAGACGTCGTCCTCGTCACCGGGCCGGAAGCTGCGCAGCACGAGCCGCTCGGTCGTGATCGGCAGGCGGACGCGCGGCATACCGGGGACTCCGAACTGTCCTGGGCGGACGATGAGTTGGGGACCGAAGGCGGTCAGAGGTTGATCATGTGGCCGGCGATGCCCTCGACGGCTTCCTTGACCGCCTCGGACAGCGTCGGGTGGGCGAACACGTTTCGAGCCACCTCGTCGGCGGTGAGGTCCCACTTCTGGGCCAGGGTGAGCGCGGGCAGCAGCTCGGTGACGTCGGGGCCGATGAGGTGGGCGCCGATGATCTCGTTGTGCGTGGCGTCGGCCACGACCTTGACGAAGCCGACGGCGTCGCCGAGCCCCATCGCCTTGCCGTTGGCGGAGAACGGGAACTTCGCGACCTTGACGTCGAAGCCCTTCTCCCTGGCCTGTGCCTCGGTGTAGCCGAACGACGCGATCTGCGGCTGGCAATAGGTCGCTCGCGGGATGAAGTCGTACTCGACCGGCATCGTCTCGGCGCCCGCCATGGTCTCTGCCGCGACGACGCCCTGCGCCTCGGCCGTGTGGGCCAGCATGAGCTTGCCCGTCACGTCGCCGATCGCGTAGACGTTGTCGACGTTGGTGCGGCAGTGGTCGTCGATGACGATGGCGCCCCGCTCGGTCGCGATCCCGAGCGCGTCGAGGCCGTAGCCCTCGAGACGCGGCGCGAACCCGATCGCCTGCAGGACCTTGTCGGTCTCGATGACCTGGGAGTCACCGCCGGCAGCGGGCGAGACGGTGACCTTGACCTTCTCACCGCTGTCGTCGATCGACTCGACCTTGGTCGAGAGCATGATCGTGACGCCGAGCTTCTTGTAGTGCTTGAGCAGCTCCTTGGACACCTCGGCGTCCTCGGTCGGCACCATCCGGTCGAGGAACTCCACGATCGTCACGTCGACGCCGAAGTTCTTCATGACGTAGGCGAACTCGACGCCGATCGCACCGGAGCCGGCGATGACGATCGAGCCGGGCAGCTGGTCGGTGAGGATCTGCTCCTCGTAGGTCACGACGCGGTCCGACAGGGACGTGCCCGGGATGAGCCGGGTCGTCGCGCCGGTGGCGATGATGAGCTTGTCGAAGGTGACCGTGCGCTTGTCGCCCGAGTTGAGCGCGACGTCCATCGAGGTGGCGCTGGTCAGGGTCCCCCAGCCGTCGATCTCCTCGATCTTGTTCTTCTTCATCAGGAAGTGGACACCCTTGACAATGCCGGCCGACACCGTGCGCGAGCGGGCGTGGGTCGGGCCGAACGACATCGTGGCGTCGCCCTCGATCCCGAACTTGTCCTTCTCGTGGGTCAGGATGTGCGAGAGCTCGGCGTTGCGCAGGAGCGCCTTGGACGGGATGCACCCGACGTTGAGGCAGACACCGCCCCAGTACTTCGACTCGACCACCGCGGCCTTGAGACCGAGCTGCGAGGCGCGGATCGCCGCGACGTACCCACCAGGACCAGCACCGAGAACTACGACATCGAAGTCAGCCATGACAGCCAGCCTACTGACTGTCGCACCGGTGCCACACCTCGCCCATCCCTGCTCCAGCAGTCGCAGGACCTCACTTCAGGGTGCGCAGGACGTCGTGGATCTTGCGGGCAACCGGTGCAGCGACCTCGCCCCCGGTGCCACCCTGCGAGACCACCACCGCCACGGCATACCGCGGCTTGGTGGCCGGTGCATAGGACACGAACCACGCGGTGTCCTGCTTGCCGAACGCCTCGGCCGTGCCGGTCTTGCCCGCCACCGGCCACTGGTCGAGCGGGAAGCCGGCGAACGCATCCTTGGCCGTACCCGACGTCACGACGCCCCGCAGGGAGTCGTGGAGGAAGGCCAAGGTGCCGGGCGGGAAGGCCACCGTCCCCACCTTGGCCGCCGCCACGGGCTGGGGTGTCCCGCCCGGTGCCGCGAAGGCCCGTGCGACCTCCGGCTTCCAGAGCGTCCCGCCGTTGGCGATCGCGGCGTAGACCTGCGCCATCTGCAGCGGCGTGACCGTGATGTCGCCCTGGCCGATGGCGAAGTTCGCCGCGTCCCCGGCGCGGAACTGGAAGCCGGTCCGGCAGTTCTCGATGGCGAGCTCCTTCAGGTATGCCGCGCGGCTGGGGTCCGTGGCGGCCTCCTCCGGGTAGCCGGACCTGGCCCGCTTGCACGTCTCCACGCGGGTCTGTTCCCACTGCTGCTGCTTCCACTGACGGTCGGGGATCCGCCCGGCCTGCTCCCCCGGAAGGTCGATGCCCGTCGGGCGCCCCAGCCCGAACGCGTCGGCCATCGCGACGAAGGGGTCCCTGGCGTCCGACTTCGCGCCCAGCCCGCCCTGGGCCAGCCAGGACCGGTAGGCGAAGTCGTAGAAGATCGTGTCGCAGGAGACCTCGACGGCCTTGCGCAGGGAGATCGGGCCGTAGGCGCGGGACTCGAAGTTGGCGAACCGGCGGTTCCCGATCGTGTAGCTGGACGTGCAGTTGTAGGTGCCTGCGAGCGAGTTGCCGGCGCGGACCGCGGCGGGAAGGCTGACGACCTTGAAGGTCGAGGCCGGCGAGAACCCAGCGGACGTCACCCTGGACACCAACGGCGTCCCGGCAGCAGGGTCGGTGAGACGGGCGAGCCCGGCCGGGGTGACACCTCCGGTCCACACGTCCGGGTCGTAGGTCGGGTAGCTGGCTGCCGCGACGACTCCGCCGTTCGTGACGTCGAGGACCACCGCCGCAGCCGAGTCGGCCCGGTGGCCGTGGGTGCGCACAGTGGCCACGGCCGATGCCAGGGCGCTCTCCGCTGCCGACTGGACGCGGGCGTCGACGTTGGTGACGACGTCCTGGCCGGGCACCGGGTCGGTCTGTCCGAGGGTGCTGGTGACGATGCCCCGCGGGTCGACTGCGACCGTGCTCGACCCCGGGGTGCCCCGGAGCCGGGTGTCGTACTCCTGCTCCAGACCGGACCGACCGACCAGGTCGAGGTCACCGATCGAGCCCTTCGACGCCGACAGGTCCTCGGCGCTCGACCGGCCGAGGTAGCCAAGGAGGTGGGCGGCGTTGACGGTCCCCTTGGCCGGGTACTCCCGCACCGGCTGAGCCGAAACCCCCACTCCTGGATAGAGATCCGGACGTTCGAGGAGGCTCAGCGCCTTGCGTGGGTCGGCACCGCTGGTCAACGGGATCGGTACGTAGGCGGACCCTGCCCAGCAGACCGGAGCCGGCGGCGCGTCCTTGACGCCGCAGAGCTGGGTACGCCCCCACAGCAGGTCGAACGGGTCGCCCAGCACTGCTGCCACTCGCCGCACGAGGTCGCGACCACCATCCTTCGCATCGACGAGCACCGCTCGGTCGACGGTGACAGCCGTCTCGGTCGTGTTGTCGACGAGCGGCACCCCGTTGCGGTCGAGGATGCGGCCCCGGACAGCGGCCTCGGTCACCGTGCGGGTGTTGAGCGTCGCCGCCGCCCGCTGGTAGTCCGCGTGACCCACGATCTGGACCTGCCCCAGCCGCCCGAGCAGCGCTCCCATGAAGCACAGGACCACGAGGGCGAGCACCCAGACACGGGTCGAGTGGTCCCGCACGACGGACGAGCGCGTCATGGCCGCCACAGCGGCTTCATCGTCGTCCCCGCGCCAGCCGCTGCTCGAGGCTGACGAGCACGGGCACCAAGACCGCACAGAGCAGCGCGGTGAGCCCCAGGCGGATCCCGACCAGCGGCCACTCGACGGCGGCACCGGACAAGGCGGCGACCACCAGTCGTCCGGTCGTCACGAGCACGGCGCAGGCCGCACCCACGACGGCCACCCAGCCGAACGGCGTATCCCCCTCGCGCCGACCGGCCCCGGCCAGCAGGCCGGCACCGGCATACACGAGGGCAGCCGTGCCCAGCACCGCAGAACCGGGTGGCATCAGGTCGACCAGCCAGCCGCCGGCGAGCCCGAGGAGTGCGCCACGGGAGGCGCCGGTGCGCAGTGCACCCGCGACGACGACGGGCAGCACAAGGTCGGGCAACGCCAGCTGGGAGCGGGCGGCCAGGGTCACCGAGGCCACCGCCGCGACCAGCAGCAGGAGGCCACGGGCGGTGACGGCCAGGTTGGGGACGGGCACGGGTCAGCCTCCGCCCGTGAGGGCGGGTCGTGGCGTGGACCGCGGGCCGGTGCGCAGGACGCCGACCACTCCGAGCGTGGTCAGGTCGACGGCGGGGCGGACGGCTGCCGTGGGGGTCAGGTCGCCAGGCACCTCGTCGACACTCGTCACCCTCCCGACCCGGAGGCCGGACGGGAAGGGCGACCCGCCGACACTGCCCAGCGTGGTCACGACGTCGCCGGGTCGCACCGCGCCGCGCTCGACGACCGTGAGGTTGAGCTCGCCCGCGGGGCGGCGGTGCTCGCCCTGCGCCCCGCTGCCGACCGAGCCGAGCGTGCCGCCCGCACCGGCCGTGACGCCGACGACGAGGTCCGCACTGCCGACGACCAGCACGTCACACGTCCACGGCGAGACCGCCACCACGCGGCCCACCAGCCCGTCGGAGCTCACCACGGACAGGTTGGCCCTCACCCCGTCGCGGGACCCGACGTCGAGCGTGACCCGCTCGGGCCCGGCAGCGCCCTCACGACCGACGCCGACCACCCGAGCGGGGACGAACTCACGACCGGAAAGGTCAGGTGAGTCGATGAGCTCGCGAAGCTGTTGTCCTGCAACGGATTGCTGTGACGCCTGATCGAGCCGCAACGCGTCGCGCGCCGACTGGGCATCGGGTGCTGCCGCTCCGTCGCCGGGCGAGAGCAGCCGCTCGAGAGGCCCCAGCACGGCGCCACCGGCCGAACGCAGCGGCCCTACCCCTGCCCTTCCGGACACGTCGAGACCGAGGACTGCGACGGTCAGGACCAGCAGCACCACGAGCAGCCGTCGTCTGGAGGTGACTCGCATCGGTCAGAAGCGGCGGGTGTCGATGAGGACCCGCTCGAGCGTGGAGAACTCCTCGATGCAGCGGCCCGAGCCGCGCACCACGGCCCGCAGCGGGTCGTCGGCGACCCGCACCGGGACACCGAGCTCGTGGCGGAGCCGTTCGTCGAGGCCGCGGAGCAGGGCTCCCCCGCCGGTCAGCGTGACGCCGTTGTCGAGGATGTCGCCGGCCAGCTCAGGTGGGCAGACGTCGAGGGTGGCGCGGACCAGCTCGACGATCTGCAGCACCGGCCCCTCGATCGCACGACGGACCTCCTGGCTGGAGATCGTGACCGTCTTGGGCAGCCCGCTGACCAGGTCGCGGCCCCGCACGCGCGTGCTCGTCTCCTCGCTGAGGGGGAAGGCGGACCCGACCGCCACCTTGATGTCCTCGGCGCTGCGCTCCCCCAGCAGCAGCGAGTACTCGCTCTTGACATGGGCGATCACCGCCTCGTCGATCTCGTCGCCGCCGACGCGCACGGACTTCGCCGTGACGATGCCGCCGAGGCTGATCACCGCCACGTCGGTCGTGCCGCCACCGATGTCGACGACCATCGACGCCGAGGTCTCGTTGACCGGCAGGTCCGCGCCGATGGCAGCGGCCATCGGCTCCTCGATGACGTAGACCCGACGAGCACCCGAGCGGACGGCGGCGTCCTCGAGGGCACGCCGCTCGACACCGGTCACCTCGCTCGGGACGCAGACGACCATGCGGGGACGGATCAGGCGCGAGGGCCGCACCTGGTCGACGAAGTACCGCAGCATCTGCTCGGTGACGTCGGCGTCGGAGATGACCCCGTCGGCCAGTGGTCGCACCGCACGCACGTGGCCCGGCGTGCGACCGAGCATCTCCTTGGCGCGCGTGCCGGCAGCGATCAGCTTGCCGGTGCCGGCCTCGATGGCGACCACGGACGGTTCGTCGAGGACGACGCCGCGACCCCGCTCGTAGACCAGCGTGTTGGCGGTGCCGAGGTCGATCGCCAGGTCTCGACCCAGCGTCATCCAGCCGCGCACACCACCTCTCACGCCCGCGATGCTAGGTCGGCACCTGACCCCGATCCGGGAGCCGCGCCCGAGCCGTCCCGATTGTGGGGCTGGTGTGACAGATGTGACGGTATGCCGCGTGCCTGGCCGCCGCTCGCGGGGCTTTGTCAGGCGGCCAGCTCGGCGTCGACGCGACGCTGGGCGGACGACGTCCTGGGCCGCATTGCGGCGCGCAACCGCCAGGCACCGAAGACCGCGAGCAGGCTGATCGCGACGTGCAGCCCGATGAACAGGCTGCCGAGCCCGGCACCGAGGATGACTCCCGCGACCAGCGGACCGACCGCCGAGACTCCGGTCTGCAGCGCGGTGAACATGCCCAGCGTGGTGCCGACCAGTCCGGACGGAGCCAGGCTGGCAGTCAGTGGGTTGAGCACCGGTGCGTACATCGTCTCGCCGACGGCGAAGATCCCGAAGGTCGTCACGAAGAGCGCCGCGGACAGCTCGGGAGCCAGCGACGACGCAGCCAGCACCAGCCAGGACAGCGTCCAGATGGCGCCCACGCCCATGAGCAGGGTGGCCCCGCTGCGCTTGGCCGTGAGCCGCACCACGAGCATCTGCAGGGCGATGATGACGACGCAGTTGACGGCAGCCGCCAGCCCGATCGTGGTCTCGTGCACGTGCAGCACCGTCAGCGCGTAGGCCGGCAGCCCCGACTCGAACTGGGCGTAGAAGCCCAGTGCCAGGGTCACCGTGATCAGCGCGGTCCAGCGCAGTGCCGGGATCGCCCAGATGGCGCGCAGTGCCTCGCGCGGGCTGGCCGTCCCGACTCCTTGGGAGGTGAGGGCGGCATCCTCGGCCGAGCCGACCGGCATACCCCAGCGGCGGGCGCCGGCCGCGAGCAGGAGGACACCGGAGAGGAGGAAGCCGGCCGCGGCCGCGGCGAACGCGGGCCACATGCCCGACGCGCGGTCCAGGTCGACGACGTAGCCGGCACCGAAGGCGCCGACGGCCATCCCGAGGGCCTGGCCGGTGAACTGCCAGGCGAAGACCCGACGCCGGTCCGTGCCACCGACCCAGCGCAGCACGAGGACCGACTGCGCGGGACCAGCAGCGGTGATGCCGAGCCCGAAGACGAACATGCCGACGAGGAACGAGACCGGACCGCCGGCCCAGATGAGCGAGGCGGCGCCCGCCGCCGCCACGACCTTGGCCGCCACCGCGACCTTCACCGGGGACATGCGGTCGGCGAGGCGACCACCCACCGGGGCAGCGAGCAGCGCGCCGACCGAGAACAGGCTCGAGGCGGCTGCTGCGACCAGCGAGCCCCACCCGCGCGTGGTGGCGGCGTAGGCGTACTGGTAGGGCAGGACGGTGCCCCAGCCGAGCATGGCTACGGCGGAGGCGAGGATCAACAGACGGGCGCGCATGGTCACTTCAACAGTTCTTCGAGTTCGAATATTTCGATGTCGAAATCTTAGCATGCGAAGATGACGGCATGCCTCCGAGGTCGGAGGGCGCCCAGAGCGCCCAAGAGCAGTACCGCGAAGCCGTCGCCACCTATGTCGCAGCCGGCGGCGACGAGTCGGTCCAGCGCGTCATCACCGCCGTCAACTCGCTCAGCCGCAAGCTCGAGCAGTGGTACACCCGGCAGCTCATCGACCTGGACCTGTCGCACGGCGAGTGGTCGGTGGTGGCCCAGCTGGCCACGGCGGACGGCAAGCCGATGACCCCCAGCCGGCTGGCCGACGCATCCAACGTGGCGGCGTCGTCGATGACGCACCGCCTGGACCGGATGACCGAGCGCGGGGTGGTGCGCCGCTCCCCCGACCCGGAGAACCGCACCCGCGTCCTCGTCGAGCTCACCGACCAGGGGTGGGAGCTGTTCGGGGCGGCGGTGCGCGAGGCCAACGTCGTCGAGTCGGACACGCTCGCGGGCCTGACACGCAAGGAGCGCGACCAGCTGGCCGCGCTCCTTGAAGTGGTGATCAGCGGTCTGGACGACCTCGAGACCTCTTAGGGCGCGTCTCGACGCGCCGAGACGTGCCGGGCGTCAGAGATTCGGGAACCAGATCGCGATCTCGCGGGCGGCCGACTCCGGGGAGTCCGAGCCGTGCACGATGTTCTCCTGGACCTTCTTGCCCCAGTCGCGGCCGAGGTCGCCGCGGATCGTGCCGGGCAGGGCTGCGGTCGGGTCGGTGGCGCCGGCGAGGGCACGGAAGCCCTCGATGCAGCGGTTGCCCTCGATGACGATGGCGGTCACCTGGCCGCTGGACATGAACTCGACGAGGGGCTCGTAGAACGGCTTGCCCTCATGCTCGGCGTAGTGCTCCGCAAGCTGCTCACGCGTGGGGGTGGTCACCGCGAGCGCGGCGAGGGTGTAGCCCTTCGCCTCGATCCGGCGGAGTACCTCGCCGGAGAGGCCGCGGGCGAACCCGTCGGGCTTGACCAGGACAAGGGAACGTTCGGTCTGCGTCGTCACACCGGCCAGCCTACCGAGCAACCACGGGGACTAGCGTCACGGTGTGCACCAGGTGGCGGGACCGAGGACGGCCGTGACCCATGCCGCGTGGCTGGTCCAGCCGGCCTACCTCGTCGTGGAGGTGGCCCTGGCCGTCCTGGCGGGGGTGCGCTACTCGCTGGCGGACGACACGATCAGTGCCCTCGGCACGTCCTGCTCCCCCGGTGAGGGCGGCTGCTCGTCGGCCCCGCTGCTGATGAACGTCGCGTTCATCGCGTTCGGGGTGCTCCAGGCGTGGGGTGCGGTGCCGCTGCTTCGGCAACGCGGACGAGCCGCGCTCGTGGGCTGGCTGTGGGTCCTGGCTGGGCTGGGGTCCGTGGGCGTCGGGCTGCTGCCCGTCGACGCGCACCCGATGGCGCACTCCGTCGTCGCCGTGCCGGTGTTCGCGGCCCAGCCGCTGGCTCTCCTGCTGCATGCCCGCCTGCTCGGCCCCGGTCCCGTCCGACGCGCCGGGCTGGCGCTGGCCACTGTCGCGTTGCTCGGCGTTTTCGCGTTCGTGGGGGTGCTCGGCGCCGAGCACTGGTCGGGGCTGGCCGAGCGGGCGGCCATCTGGCCGGCCAAGCTGTGGCTCCCCCTGGCGGTGCTGGCTACTGCGGGGCGACGCCGGCCTGCTGCCGGGCCGCCACCTGGTCCTCCACCCGGCGGCACAGCACCAGCGAGCCCACCCACAGCACGAGGAAGATGATCCCCACGCCGATCATCGCCGGCACCACGAACGCGCTGGCGAAGGTAAGCGCCTGGACCACCCAGCCGAGTGTCACCCCCCAGGGCCGCCGCATCAGGCCAGCCGCGAGGAAGCAGAGCAGGGCCAGCCCGACACCGATCCACAGCCAGGCGTGGCTGCGGTCGTCGCCCTCGGCGCTGGCCAGGCCACGAGCCACCAGGGCGCCGAGGAAGACCACCACTCCCTGGCTGCCCAGCACGGTCGCGAGCATCCGCCAGGTGAACTTGCCGAGCGCGCCGTAGAAGACGATCCCCCTCATCGACCGCCCCGGTTCGAGTCACGGAACTTGGTGAGCAGCCAGAACACCACGGCTACCACGATGACGAGGACGATCAGCTTCCCGAACATGCTTCGAGGGTATGCCGTGTCGTCATCGGGCCCCTCGTCCCCCGGAAAGTTGCGGCCCAGATCGACCAAATGAGTCACACCGTTGTCTATAGTTCCTGTGCCGCAGCGCGTCGCGCTGCGCAGTTCCAGGGGGTTCCATTGTCTGTGCACCGTCGTCCGTCCTCGCGCCGTCGCGGCCTGCTGCCCAGCGGCGCCACCGCGTCCCTGGCCACGGTGGCCACGGTCGTCATGGCCCTGTGTGCCGCCGGCTCGGCGTCAGCTGGACCCACCCGGCTCACGAGCACCGCGACCACGGTGGCGCCCGCCACGGTGGCACCGGCCACGGTGGTTCCTGCTGCCGCGGGCATCGTCGGGAGCATCAGGCCCGAGCGGCTCTACGACTCGCGCACCGACACGCCGCTGAACCCGGGCGAGGACCGTAGCGTGTGCGACAACACTCCCAGCGTCCCCAACGACGCAGCGGCGCTGGTCGTCAACCTCACGGCAGTCAGCCCAACCGCCGCCGGCTACCTCACCGCCTCCGCCCTCAGCGACGACGCCCCTCCGGTGGTGTCCACCCTGAACTTCACGCCGGGGACCACCACCTCCAACCTCGCGATCGTCCCCCTCGGGCTGGTGGGCTGCATCCAGGTCCACAACGGGTCGACCGGCAAGACGCACGTGCTCGTCGACGTCCAGGGCTACCTGTCGGCCGGCCCCGCGACCGTCAACGGAAGCACCCAGACGATCTACCCGAGCCGCATCCTCGACACCCGTACCAAGCGCGTCGCGATTCCAGCCCACTCCAGTCTGGACGTCCAGGTCGCCGGAGCGGGTGGGCTGCCCCCGACGAACGTCGCGGCGGCCTGGCTCAACCTCACGGTGACCGGCAACGCGCGGGCCGGGTACCTCACGGCCTACCCGACCGGCACCACCCAGCCGCTCGCCGCCAACCTCAACTTCGGTGCGGGCGAGACCCGCGCCGCGGGCACCCTGGCGAAGGTCGGCCTCAACGGTCGGGTCACGGTCTACAACGGCTCCTCGGCACCGGCGCACCTCGTGGTCGATGCCCAGGGCTTCGTCCGGAGCGGGTCGGGCGCGAGCGCCCTGGCCGGCGTGACCCCAGTCGCCCCGACCCGCCTCGTCGACACCCGTACGTCCGAGCCGGTGGCGCCGGGCACCCCGCTGACCGTGGGGCTGAACAGTGCGACCCGGCCGACCAACTCCGCGGCGGCCGTGGTCGCCGTCACCGCGACCGACGCCACCGCTCCGGGCTATCTCCGAGTGTCCTCGTCCCAGGTCGGCGACAACTCCACCTCGATGGTCAACTTCGTCCCCGGTCGAGCCACGACCAACCTCGTGGTGGCGCGCACCATCCAGGACCTCGTCATCGCCAACGGATCGTCGCAGGCCGTCCACGTGGTCGTCGACGTCGTCGGCTGGGTCAACCCGGAGCGTGCCATCTCCGGGACGGTCACCTCCACGCAGGGGGCGCCGCTGAACAAGTCTCCTGTGTACGGCAGCACTGGGACGTCGCCGCTGCTGGCGTACTCCGGAGCCGACGGGCGCTACTCGGCGTCCCTTCCGCCGTCCGCGACGTCGACCCTGGTGTGCGCCGGCTCGCCCATCGTCAACTCCATGCCCACCTACGACTACGCCTCGGACTGCTACGGGTCATGGTCCAACCCAGACCGGGTCACGCTCAGGCTCGGTGAGAGTGCCACCGGGGTCGACGTGGCGCTCCAACCGGCCGGGGTGTTGCGTGGAACGGCCACTGACACCTCGGGTGGCAAGCTCACCTCTGGACAGGTCTGGATCTACCGGTTGGACACGACGAGGATTTTCCGCACCACCATCTCCGACGGCACCTGGTTCCTCCGCGGCGTGCCTGCCGGCCAGAACTACCTGTCGCTCGCCGGTCCCGGCTCCGCGCTCGCCACGCCCTTCGGACTCGCCCGAGAGTGGTATCCCGACGTGCAGCCCGGCCCGATAACCACTGCGGCGCTGATGCGCGACGCCGGCGCGGAGGCACTCGACGTCACGGCGGGAGCCACCACCACCACCGACCTGGTCGCCGAGCCGCTGGCCCGGCTGAGCGGCACGCTGTCAAACCCTGACGGGACCCCGGTCACGGCTCAGACGGGCATCCGCCTGCGTAGGCCCAACGGCTCGGTCTGGGTTGATTCGTCGTCCAGCGTCGAGTCACCAGCCACCTGGGCCCGGTTTGCACACCCCGGTGCGACGACCGCCTGCGCCTACCGGCGACTGGCCGAGCCACAGGTCTGCTGGAAGGGGAATGTGCCCCCCGACGAGGCCACCCCGATCACCCTGGCACCGGGCGAGGACCGCACGGGGATCGCGATCACGCTGCCATAGTGCTCAGGCGGGGGCGTAGTGTCAGGTCACGGAGTCATTCAGGCTTCCTAGCGCTGGGAGCACAGCCATGGCCGACAAGTCACCTCGACAACACCTCGCCAAGAAGGCGGGCAAGTCCATCAAGGAGAAGCGCGCCGACAAGCACGCCAAGGCGGATGCCAAGACGCACCTCGACGTCGGGCAGATCGGCAAGAAGTAGCGGTGCCCGTGGCGGGCCGGCGCACCTGAGGGTGACCCGGTCCGCAGTCGTGTCCGCGGCCCCAGGGGCTCCAGCGGCCGCTCACGTCCCTACGGGGCCGTGTCCGTTCAGACGTCGGTGGCGCCGAGCAGCATGCGCACCTCTGCGGCCGTGGTGACCGAACCGGTTGCGAGCACCCCGCCCCCGATACCGCCCTCGTCGGCCATCCCGGCCGCGACATCGACCGCGTCGGGCAGATCCTGGACCACCGTGACGCGGTCCTCGCCGAAGATCTCGATGGCCAGCTCGCCCAGGTCGTCCGGGCGCATGGCGCGCGGCGAGGTGGTGCGCGAGACCACGACGTGGTCGAGCACCGGCTCGAGGATCTCGAGCATCTCGGTGGCGTCCTTGTCCTTCAGGATCGCGATGACGCCCACGATCTTGGCGAAGTTGAACGAGTCCTCCATGGCGTCCCGCAGGGCCATCGCACCCGCGGGGTTGTGGGCCGCGTCGACGATGACCGTCGGTGAGCGCCGCACGATCTCCAGCCGACCCGGCGAGGCCACCCGGGCCAGGCCGGCGCGCACGATGTCAGGGTCCAGCCGCTGCTCTCCGCCGAAGAACGCCTCCACGGCGACCAGCGCCTGCGTCGCGTTGTGCGCCTGGTGCGCCCCGTGCAGGGGCAGGAACAGGTCCTCGTAGTCGCCACCCAGGCCGCGGATCGCGATCTGCTGGCCCCCGACACCGACATCCCGTGTCAGCAGCCCGAAGTCGTTGCCCTCAAAGGCGGCCCGCGCGCCAACCTCGGTCGCCCGGTCAGCGAGGATCTGGGAGACATCGGTCTCCTGCACCCCGATGACGGCGAGTGCGCCAGCCTTGATGATCCCGGACTTCTCGGTGGCGATGTCGACGACGTCGTTGCCGAGGAAGTGCTGGTGGTCCAGCGCGATGGGCGTGACCACGGCGACCGTCCCGTCGGCGACGTTGGTCGCGTCCCAGCTGCCGCCCAGGCCGACCTCCACGATGGCGACGTCGACGGGGGCGTCGGCGAACGCGGCATACGCCACGGCCACGAGGACCTCGAAGTAGGTCATGCGCGGACCGCCCCCGGCGACCGAGCGGGCGTCGACGATCTCGATGACCGGCAGCACGTCGTCGTAGGCCGCGAGGAACTTCTCGGCGCTGATCGGCTCCCCCGAGAAGGCGATGCGCTCGCGCACGCTGTGCAGGTGGGGCGAGGTGAACCGGCCCGTCTTCAGCCCCATCTCGCGCAGCAGCGAGTCGATGATGCGGGTGGTCGACGTCTTGCCGTTCGTCCCGGTGAGGTGGATGACCGGGTAGCTGCGCTGGGGGTCGCCGAGCAGCTCCATCACGGCGGCGATCCGGTCGAGGCTGGGCTGCAGGTCGTGCTCGGGGGCCCGGGCGAGGATGGCGTCCTCGGCCTCACGCATCGCCTTGATGACCTCGAGGTTGTGCGCGGCTTCGCGCTGGGCGGCATCAGGGGCAGGCATGGGTCAATCTTCCACCACGTCGGCGTCCCCTCGAGCCACCGCCCTGACGGACCCCGGGCGGTGTCAGGCCTTGGTGACCGTGGTGATCAGCCAGCCCGCGCCCTCGCGCAGCTGGTCCGATGCGGCCTCGTCGCCCGCGAGGTAGCGGCTGAGGCAGTTCTCGAAGAGCCCGTCGTAGACCGCGTAGGCCGTGAGCGAGGGGACCGCGGTCGTCCGTCCGCCCAGCACGGCGTAGGCCTTCACGACGCGCCAGATCATCTCCTCGAGCTGACGGTCCAGGTCTGCCACGGTGGGGCGCAGGGCAGGTTCGAACATCGCCTGGGCGCGCATGTCGTACCAGAGCCGGTGCATCGCCGTGTCTTCCTGCATGGTGACCACGAGCGCATCGGCAAACATCAGGGCCAGCTCGTCGGCGTCGGTGGCCTGCGCGACCACCTCGTCGTAGCGCGTGACGCAGTGCTCCTTGTAGCGCCGCACGCAGAAGGTGATCAGCTCGACCTTGTCGCGGAAGTAGTAGTGCAGCACCCCGTGCGAGAACGCCGTCCTCTGGGCGATGACCCGCAGGCTGGTGCGGGCGAAACCGAGCTCGCCGAGGGTCTCCAGGGTGGCGTCGGCGAGCTCGCCACGGCGCGACTCGAACTTGTCGACGCGGCTGCGCTCGAACCGGTCCAGCTCCGGTTCCACGACCTGGGTCACGGGGTTCCTCTCCGGCGTCCACGACTCGGCGGCAGGCAGCCGCGAGGCGTTTAGCGAACGGGTCGAGCATATCCGGCCCGCGTGTCTTGACGAGTGTCAAACAAACTCTTGACAGGTGTCAAGGACGGGGAGCAAGGTGAGCCCACGCGGACCGGCTGCTGCCACAGTGCGCAGCCGGTCGGCGCCCCACACCCGGTGAATCGCGCCCGTCGCACCACGGTGGACCGCGTCCCGTCGGCCAGGCAAAGGAGCCCGCCATGACCTCGATCGACCTCAGCGGCCGCAAGGCCCTCGTCACCGGAGGCGCGCAGGGCCTCGGGGAGGGCATGGCCACAGCCCTGGCCGCAGCGGGAGCGACGGTGATGATCGCCGACGTCCAGGACAGCGGCGAGCAGACCGCCGCCGCGCTCGGCGAGGGCCACGGCTTCGTGCGCCTGGACGTGAGCGACGACGCCAACTGGGAGTCCGCCGTCGCCGAGACGGTCGAGCGGCTGGGCGGGTTCGACATCCTCGTCAACAACGCGGGCATCGAGATCACCAGCCTGCTCACCGAGGTCCAGGCCGACGACATCCGCAAGATGCTCGAGGTCAACATCCTCGGCACCACGCTCGGGATCAAGCACGGCCTGCGCGCCATGCGTCCGGGTGGGGCTGCCGGCAACGGCGGGGCCATCATCAACGTCGCCTCGGTCGCCGCGACGATCGCCTTCCCGGGAATCGCCGTCTACTCCGCGACGAAGTCAGCCGTCGACCGGTTGACGCGGGTCGCGGCGATGGAGTCCGGCAAGCTCGGCTACGGCGTCCGCGTCAACTGCATCTACCCCGGCCTGGTGCCGACCGCGATGGGTGCCGGCCTGGCCAACGACGTCGCCGCCCTCGGCCTGTTCCCGTCCCCCGAGGCCGCCGTCGGAGCGGTCATCGAGCTGACCCCGTCGGGCCGCCTGGGCCAGGTCGACGACATGGCCGATGCCGTCGTCTTCCTCGCCTCCGACGCCGCCAAGTTCATCACCGGCGCGGGCCTGCCCGTCGACGGCGGCATGGGCATGTGACCCAGCCTCCGATCCGGTCCTGACGGCCGCGTGGCCGGCCCGCCCCTGAGCCGGCCACGCAGCATACCTCCCCAGCTCGGCCAGCCATCCACGAAAGGCTCGAATCACCATGACTGACAAGCCCGTCGTCGTCTATGGCGCCTCCGGCTACACCGGGCGCCTCGTCTGCGAGTACCTGCGCGAGTTCAACGTCCCCTTCCTCGCGGCCGGCCGCGACTCGGACAAGCTCGACGCCGCGATGAACGCCAACGTCCCCGGCATCGAGACGGCCCAGTACGAGGTGTCCACCGTGGAGCACTCGGTCGAGGCGCTCACCGAGCTGTTCCGCGGCGCGTCCGTCGTGTGCAACACGGTGGGGCCGTTCGCGAGGTACGGTCCGGAGGTCGTCGAGGCCGCCCTCGCCGCAGGCGCGCACTACGTCGACACGACCGGCGAGCAGGACTGGCTGATCACCTGCGACGAGCAGTACGGCGCAGACTTCCGGGCGGCCGGGCTGCTGCTCTCCCCCGGTGTCGCGCAGATGTACACGACTGGTGAGATCGCCGCGCAGATCTGCCTCGAGAACCCAGGCCTGGACACGTTGGACGTCGCCGTGTTCTGGGGTGGCAGCCCGACGATCGCCTCGACCCAGACGATCCTGGTCAACGCCGCGATGTCCAAGGCGCACTACCTCGAGCAGAACCAGTACCAGGAGTGGGACGCCGACGCAGGCCTCTACCAGCTCGCCATCCCCGGTCAGCACGAGCTGGCGCTGGCCCTGCCGTGGGGTGGCACGTCGCACCCGGTCTGGTTCCGCAAGGACCCGCGCGTCGCCAACGTCAGGGCCCTGGGCGGCGTCTTCAACAAGCCCCTCATGCTCGGGGTGCCGCAGATCGTGGCGGCTGCCCTCGAAGCCACCAAGGACATGGACCGCGACGCGAAGTACGACGCCCTCGACGCGACCGCGGCACAGGTGATGAACCAGATGCCCCCTCGCGAGTACGCCCGGATCAACAAGTCCCTCGACTCGGTGCACGCCTCCGGTCCGCTCGGTCGCGCGCACTGCGTGATCCACGGCAACCAGAACTACAAGCAGACCGGCCTACTCCAGGCCTACGCCGCCTACAGCCTGATCCAGCAACCACCGCTACGGGCGGGATTCGCCTCGGCGTGCCAGGCCTTCGGGCACCGCGAGCTGCTGGGGGTGCTCCGCTCGTTCGGACTGGTGATGGAGCCGGTCGTCACGGTGGAGCGCTGAGCGCGCACCATGCGGATCGTCGACTACCTCGACAAGGGTGCCTCCCTCGGCCCGGAGGCCCCCTGCCTCACCACCGACGGTGTGTCGATGACGTATGCCGCGGTGCGCGAGGTGTCGTTCGGCGTCGCCGCCGCGTTGGCCGCTCGTGGCGTCCGACCGGGCGACACGGTGGCGATCCTGTCGGCCAACGACCCGGTGGCGTTCTCGTGCGTCTTCGGGATCAGCCGAGCCGGAGCCGTGTGGTGCCCGATCAACCCGCGCAACGAGGCGGCCGAGAACCGCGAGCTGCTCGACCTGTTCGACTGCTCGGTGGTGGTGTTCCAGGCGTCGTTCGCCCCGTTGGTCGGGCGGATCCGCGACGACCTCCCGAAGGTGCACACCTGGGTGTGCCTCGACGACTCGGTGGCCGGTGCGGTCACCTGGACGGACTTCCTGGCTGGCGGGGAGGTCGAACCCCCTGTCGACCTCCCCGCCGTGGAAGACCTCGCGATGATCGTCGGGACAGGCGGGACCACCGGGCGGCCCAAGGGCGTGATGTTGACGGGGACCAACCTGGAGACGATGACGGCACTGACCCTGATGGGCTACCCGTTCCAGGGACGACCCGTCTACCTCGCCCTGGCACCGCTGACCCACGCCGCGGGAGTGCTGTGCTTCCCGATCCTCTGCCACGGTGGCGAGGTCGTCATCATGCGCAGCCCCGACGTGGGCGGCTTCCTGTCCCTCGTGGAGCGGCACCGGGTCACCCACACGTTCCTGCCGCCGACGTTGATCTACATGCTGCTCGGCCACGACCGGTTGGACTCGACCGACCTGACGTCGCTGCAGTGCTTCTGGTACGGCGCGGCACCCATGTCCGCGGCCCGGCTGGAGGAGGCGCTGACGCGGATCGGGCCGGCGATGGCCCAGCTGTTCGGGCAGACCGAGGCGCCGATGATGGTCTCGATGATGCCGCCGGCGGACCACTTCCGGGCCGACGGGACAATCGCGACGGAGCGGCTGTCCTCGGCGGGACGTCCGTCGCCACTGGTCACCGTGGCGATCATGGACCCGGTGGGTGAGCTGCTGGCCCACGGAGCGCGCGGCGAGATCGTGATCCGTTCGTCGCTGGTCATGCCCGGCTACTACAAGAACCCGGATGCCACCGCCGAGGCGTCGCTGCACGGCTGGCACCACACCGGCGACATCGGCTATCTCGACCCGGATGGCTTCCTGTTCATCGTGGACCGGGCCAAGGACATGATCATCACCGGCGGCTTCAACGTGTACTCCACCGAGGTCGAGCAGGCCCTGATGCAGCACCCCGACGTACAGGACTGTGCCGTCGTGGGCCTGCCCGACGAGAAGTGGGGCGAGCGGGTCGAGGCCGTCGTGCAGGTGCTGCCCGGGCGGGCGGTCGAGGCCGCCGAGCTGGTCGCCTTCGTCAGGGAGCGGATCGGCGGGGTGAAGGCGCCCAAGGCCATCCACGTCTGGAGCGAGCTGCCCCGCTCCAAGGTCGGCAAGGTGCTCAAGCCCGACATCAAGACCCGCCTCCGTGGCGGAGGCGGGTCCGACTCCGGCTAGAGCTTCATGACCTTGATGCGGATCGGCTCCCCGTCACCGACCGTGGCCTTGGCGACGTCCTCGCGATCCGGCAGCGCGTCAAGCTGCGGCGCCGAGCCGAACTGGCTCGCCAACGTCTCCTCGACGATGAGCGCCTGGTGCGCGACCGTGGCCTCCCACACGGCTTGGGAACCGGTGACTGTCAACGAGATGCGGTCGGAGACGTCCAGGCCGGCATCGCGCCGGGCCTGCTGGACCGCCCGCACGACGTCGCGGGCGAGGCCCTCCTGGGCGAGCTCGGCCGTGACCTCGGTGTCGAGGACGACGAAGCCGCCACCGGGCAGCATCGCTGTGGCCCTGGCCCCGCCCTGCTGCGCGGCGTCGACGACCATCTCGAGGGTGTACTCCCCCTCGACGAGGTCGAGGCCACCGGCGGTCACCGTGCCGTCGGCCGCCACGGACCAGTTGCCGGACTTGCTGCCCTTGATGGCCGTCTGCACCTCGCGACCCAGACGCGGACCCGCCGCCCGGGCGTTGACGGTGAGCCGCTGCGTGATGCCGAAGTCGGCCTCGGTCGCATCGCCGAGGTCACGGAGGGTGACCGTCCGGACGTTGACCTCGTCGGCGATGATCGCGCCGAAGTCCTTGAGCGACGCCGCTCGCGCTGTGACGACGGTGAGGTCGTTCAGGGGCAGCCGCACCCGGAGCCCGCCGGCCTTGCGCAGCGACGAGGCCACCGAGCAGACCTCACGGGCGCGGTCCATGCCGGAGACCAGCGCGTGGTCGTCCGGCAGGTCGGTGTGGTCCGGCCAGTCGGTGAGGTGCACCGACCGACCGCCCGTGAGCCCGCGCCAGATCTCCTCGGTGGTGAGGGGCAGCAGCGGCGCGGCCACGCGGCATACCACCTCGAGCGCGGTGTAGAGCGTGTCGAAGGCCTGCTCCGCGCCGCCCTTGCCCGAGCCAGAGCCGTCGCCGGTGTCCCAGAACCGTTCACGGGAGCGGCGGACGTACCAGTTGGTCACCACGTCGAGGAAGCCACGAGTGGTCTCGCACGCGTTGGCGACCTCGTAGCCGTCCAGCTGCTCCTGCATGGTCCGGACGTACTCGCCGAGCTTGGCCAGCAGGTAGCGGTCGAGTGGGTCGGTCGATGCCGTGGACCACTTCGCCTCATAGCCATTGCCTTGCCCAAAAGCGTTGGCATACAACGAGAAGAAGTACCAGGTGTTCCACAAGGGGATGATCACCTGGCGCACGCCGTCCCGGATGCCCTGCTCTGTGACGATGAGGTTGCCACCGCGCAGGATCGGGCTGCCCATGAGGAACCAGCGCATGGCGTCGGCCCCGTCGCGGTCGAAGACCTCGCGCACGTCGGGGTAGTTGCGCAGCGACTTGGACATCTTCTGGCCGTCGGACCCAAGCACGATGCCGTGGCAGATCACGGAGCTGAACGCCGGCCGGTCGAACAGCGCCGTCGACAGGATGTGCAGCATGTAGAACCAGCCGCGGGTCTGCCCGATGTACTCGACGATGAAGTCGGCCGGGAAGTGGTGCTCGAACCACTCGGCGTTCTCGAACGGGTAGTGCACCTGCGCATAGCTCATCGAGCCCGAGTCGAACCAGACGTCGAGCACGTCCTCGACCCGGCGCATGGTCGACTGCCCGGTCGGGTCGTCGGGGTTCGGCCGGGTGAGGTCGTCGACGAAGGGACGGTGCAGGTCGACCTCGCCGTCGGCGTTGCGCGGCAGCCGTCCGAAGTCGCGCTCGATCTCCTCGAAGGACCCGTAGACGTCGAGCCGCGGGTACTGCGCGTCGTCCGAACGCCACACCGGCACCGGGCTGCCCCAGAACCGGTTGCGGGTGATCGACCAGTCGCGGGCGTTGTCGAGCCACTTGCCGAACTGGCCGTTCTGGATGTGGTCGGGCGTCCAGGCGATCTGCTCGTTGAGCTCGAGCATCCGGTCCTTGAACTTGGTGACCTCGACGAACCAGCTCGACACGGCCTTGTAGATCAGCGGTTGCCGGCAGCGCCAGCAGTGCGGGTAGGAGTGGTCGTAGGTCTCGCGGCGCAGCAGCACCGTGCCCTCGGTCACCGAGCCGTGTGCGGCCTCACCTCGGGTGGCGGCCTTGAGGTCGTCGATGATCGGCAGGTTGGCGTCGAAGACGAGCATGCCTTCGTACTCGGACACCGGGAAGGTGAAGCACCCGTCGGGGCCGACCGGCATGACCGGCTCGATGCCCTCGCGGTCGGTCACGACCTTGTCGTCCTCACCGAAGGCGCCGGCGCTGTGCACCAGCCCGGTGCCGTCGGAGGTCGTCACGAAGTCGGCCTCGACGACGCGGTGGGCGTTCTCGTGGCCCGCGTAGTAGCTGAACGGCGGCGTGTAGGAGCGACCCAACAGGTCGCGGCCCTTGAGCCGCTCGACGACGAAGGACTCGACGTCGGCCTGCGGGTCGCCGAACAGGTCGCGCGCGTAGGACGGCAGCCGCTCCTCGCCGATGACGTAGCGCTCGGCCTTGCCCGTCGGGAGCGACGCCTCGACGACGACGTAGTCGATGTCGGGGTGCACCATCACCGCGAGGTTGGACGGCAGCGTCCAGGGCGTCGTGGTCCAGACCAGCGCGAGCTCGCCGGTCGACAGCCGGACACCGACGGTCACGGCCGGGTCCTGACGCATCTGGTAGACGTCGTCGTCCATCCGCAGCTCGTGGTTGGACAACGGAGTCTGGTCGTTCCAGCAGTAGGGCAGCACGCGGAAGCCCTCGTAGATCAGGCCCTTGTCGTGCAGCGACTTGAACGCCCAGATGACCGACTCCATGTAGTCGGGGTTGAGCGTCTTGTAGTCGTTGTCGAAGTCGACCCACCGCGCCTGGCGGGTGACGTAGTCGCGCCACTCACCGGTGTACTTCAGCACCGACTCGCGGCACTTCTCGTTGAACTTCTCGATGCCGATCTCGAGGATCTCGTCCTTGGTCTTGATGCCGAGCTGGCTCATCGCCTCGAGCTCGGCAGGCAGCCCGTGGGTGTCCCAGCCGAACCGGCGCTCCACCCGGCGACCGCGCATCGTCTGGTAGCGCGGGATCAGGTCCTTCACGTATCCGGTCAGCAGGTGGCCGTAGTGCGGCAGTCCGTTGGCGAAGGGCGGTCCGTCGTAGAAGACGAACTCGTTGTCGCCGTTGGTGCCGGCCGACCGGTTCTCCACCGAGGCGACGAAGGTGCCGTCCTCGTCCCAGTACTTGAGGATGCGCTCCTCGATCTCGGGGAACCGGGGCGACGCGGGCACGCCGGTGGCAGCCCCCGGGACGTCGCTGGAAGCAGTGTCGCTGGAGACCTTGGGGTAGGTCATGGTCGGCGGTCCTCGCATCACTCGTGTTCTCACACGAGGACGACGTCGCCGGGATTCCCGGCGGCACCGCGGTGCCACCTCGCTTGCCGCAGTCGCGCGCCCGAGGTGGGCCCGCGGCATACGACCGCTCTTGCGCAAGGTTGTGACGGACCCACCCGTCCGGTTCTAGTGAGCCACCACCCCGCGGGTATGCCGCGTGGCCGTGACCGTTCTTCCGGAGGCTCCCCGGTGATGGCCGGTTCAGTGCCTGTGCACCCGAGTCTAGCGGGCCGTGACGAACGGCACGTGCTGACGGGTGGGGGCGGCCTTCGTGCGGTGTAGTCTGAGCGGCGTTGCCCCAGGGCGACACCACGACGCGACAACCAGGGGAAGCCGGTCCAACTCCGGCGCTGACCCGCAACCGTAGGCCGCTTTGAAACGCGGCGAGCCGGAACACCTGGATCGCGAAGCGGCTCCATTTCCGTCGAGGTACGCGGGGCGGAGCCCGGACACCAGGTCCGAGGCCGCCCCCCGATGTCGCTGTTGCGACGCCGGGGGTCTTTCACGTTCTGGTGCCGGTGCACCCGTCGCGACACCTTTCGCATTGAGAGGCATCATGCACCGCACCCTTCGCAGCGCCCGCACGGCCGCTGCCCTCGCCCTGACCCTGGGGGTCGCTCTGGTCCTGCCCGGCGCGGCGTTCGCCGGCACGACCGAGCCCACCCCCGTCACCACCACGAGTACGACGAGCACGGGCGCGAGCACGACCGCCGAACCCACCGGCTCGACGACGACGCCCGCCGCCACCTCGTCGACCGCCGGTTCGACCACGACGTCCAGCGAGCCCACCACGGGCACCGCGACCGGCACGCCGACTGGGACGACCCCGACCGCGACGAGGTCGCGATCGACCACGTCGACCACCGAGCAGAGCACCTCCCCCACCGCAGGGCTGGTCCTGGGTGGCGACTCCGCGCGCTACGGCCTGAGGGCAGCCGCCGCACTCCCGGAGACCTCGACGGATCCGACCCTCGTCGCCGCGGGCTTCCTCGAGCGCGAGCTCGCGACCGGCGGACACCACTTCTCGCAGACCTTTGACGGCGTCGACTACGCCGACTACGGACTCACCCTGGACGGCGTGCTGGCGCTCGACGCCGCCGGCGCAGGTCAGACCGAGGCCACTGCCGCCACCGCGTACGCCGCGGACCACATCAACGAATACATCGGCCCGGCCTACGGTGCCACCGAGCTCTACGCCGGCGCCCTGGCCAAGGCCCTGCTCGTGGCCGGCGCGCAGGGAGTCAACCCGCGGGCCTTCGGCGGGGTCGACCTCATCGCCAGCCTCCAGTCGCTCGAGAAGCCGAGTGGCCGCTTCTCGGACAAGTCCGGTGCCGGCACTCCGGAGAGCCCGTTCGCCGACTACTCCAACCTGATCGGTCAGTCGCTGGCCGTGATGAGCCTCATCCGGGCCGGGCAGACCCCGAGTGCCGCCTCGGTCAGCATCATCCGTGCCAACCAGTGCACCGACGGCGGCTTCAGTCTCTCCTTCGGCGCCTCGCCCTGCACCAGCGACCCCGACGTGACCGCCTTCGCGGTTCAGGCCCTCATTGCTGCGGCGGGGACCGCAGACGCGGACGCCGGGCAGGGCCTTGACTACCTCGCCGGCATCCAGCGGGCCGGTGGTGGCGTTGGTGGCGCAGGTCCGACCGCCGAGGTCAACGCCAACTCGACCGGTCTGGCCGGCCAGGCGTTCCTCGCGGGAGGACGCTCTGCACAGGCCCGTGCCGCCCAGGCCTACCTGCGCTCCGTGCAGTACGGCTGCACGGCACCGGTGGCGCTGCGCGGGGGAATCGCCTACAACGCGGCGGCCGAGGCAGCCGCAACCGCAGTGACCGACCAGGACCGACGGGCCACGTCCCAGGCCGTGCTCGCGCTGGCCGGCGCACCACTGTTCGCCGTGTCTGCCACCGGTGCGGACGCCACCGCGCCCGACCTGGCCTGCGCAGCGACGACGTCGAGCACGACCAGCAGCACGACCACCAGCACGACGACCAGCACCTCGAGCGGGGGCGGCACGAGCTCCACCTCCTCGCCGGCCGACCCGGCGGCGGCCCCGGCCGCATCGGCCGCCCCGGGCAGACTCGCATTCACCGGCAGCAACATCGCGGCGACGCTGCTGGTGGCCTCCCTGCTCCTCGCAGCCGGTGTCGGCGCCATCGTCCTGGCGCGAAGGAAGGGGGCGCACGCCTGATGCGGACCGTTGCCCGCCTCACCGCAGTCGCCGGGCTCGTCGTCGCCGGTGGCCTCACCCTCCCGGGTGGGGCCGCCCAAGCGGCGGCTTGCTCCGGCACCTCCGGGGTCACCGTCGTCATCGACTACGGCTCCTCCAGCACCACCTCGTGCGCGTCCGGCGACCCCACCTCCGCGATGTCGGCCCTCAGGGCGGTTGCGGCTGTCGTGAGCCCGCAGCGGTACCCGGGCACTGTCGTGTGCCGGATCAACGGCACGCCCGCGAGCGACCCGTGCATCCAGATGCCGCCGGCTGACGCCTACTGGGCGTTCTACCACGCGCTACGCGGGGGCTCCTGGACCTACAGCCAGGTGGGTGTAGCGGGCTACAACCCGGCGCCCGGCAGCGTGATCGGGTTCGCCTTCGGGTCTGGGGGCGCGCCGAGCAGCGCGCCCCCGGCTGCGGCGCCCAAGCCCCAGCCGAAGCCGACGCCCCGGCCGAGTCCGTCCAGCTCGTCGAGCAAGCCGCCGGCCGCCAAGCCCAAGCCGGCGGGCACCACCCCGGCCAAGCCCAGCGGTTCGAGCACGTCCGGCACGACGCCTCAGGCAGGAAGCGCTGCCTCCGGCTCGTCGGCCGGCCCCACTCCCGGGGTCAAGCCGTCAGCCACCACTGTCCTACCGAACGACTCAACATCGACAGCGGCGACCGGCTCGGTGACAGTGTCCCCCAACGGCAGCACCGGCTCCGGCGAGAGGACCGCTGCCGCAGCGGCCGACCCCGGCTCCGGTACGCCGATGACCTTGCTGGCCGGGCTCGGCCTCGTCGGGCTGGTCGGTGCCGGCGCGGCATACCTCGCGGTGCGTCGCCGAACCACCACGTAGGCTCCGTGCGCGCAGCAGGCACACCGCTGTCCCGTCACCTGCACCCCGTCGCTTGGTGGGTGTGGGCGATCGGGCTCGCGGTGGCCTGCTCGCGCACGAACAACCCGCTGCTGCTCCTGCTCGCGGTGAGCGTCGCGAGCCTGGTCGTCGCGGCCAAGCGCGGCAGCTCGCCGTGGGCCCGCGCCTTCCGGCTCTACCTCGTGCTCGGCGCGTTCATCATCGTCCTGCGCGTCGCGCTGCATGTCCTGGTGGGCTACAAGTTCGGCACCATGAAGCTCTACACGCTGCCCAGCGTCGAGCTACCCGGCATCACCCTGCTCGGCCCGCTCTACCTCGAAGGCATCCTCGCCGCCGCTGCAGAAGGCCTGCGGCTCGCGAGCCTGATCGCCTGCATCGGCGCCGCCAACGCCCTCGCCAACCCCAAGCGGCTGCTGCGCGCCCTGCCCAGCGCCCTGCACGAGATCGGCACCGCGGTCGTCATCTCGGTGACCGTGGCGCC
Source organism: Pedococcus bigeumensis (assembly GCF_006438965.1). GTDB lineage: Bacteria > Actinomycetota > Actinomycetes > Actinomycetales > Dermatophilaceae > Pedococcus > Pedococcus bigeumensis_A. The sequence continues at coordinate 690,890 of NZ_RCZM01000001.1, read as the reverse complement.
GCAGCTCGCCGAGAGCGTCCAGCGGGTCCGCCGCGCGCGGGTGCTCCGGGGCGAGGGCGGTGCCGGGATCCGGTCGGTCGGCCGGGTCGCCCTGCCCGTCCTGCAGGACACGCTCGACCGGTCGCTGGCCCTCGCCTCGGCCATGGACTCGCGCGGCTACGGCCGACGCACCGCGCAGTCGACCAGCTCCCGTCGGCTCACCGGGGCCCTGACCCTCACTGGCCTCCTCGGCGCCGGCATCGGCATGTACGGGCTGCTCGACGGCACCGCACCGACCCTCATCGGGATGCCGATGCTCGTCCTCGGGCTGGCCCTGTCGGCGATCGGCATGCGCGTCGGTGGTCGCAGCGTGCAGCGCAGCGTCTACCGGCCGGACCCCTGGGGGCTCCCCGAGTGGCTCGTCGCCGGATCCGGCGTCGTGGCGGCGGTGCTCATGGTGGTCCAGGCCGGACACGCCCCCGACTCCCTGGCGCTGCCGGTGCAGCCGTTGGCTGCGCCGGCACTCCCCCTGCTCGCAGTCCTCGGGATCCTCGTCGCAGCCCTGCCCACGTTCGTCGCGCCTGACCCGCCGGTGGCGCGACGGGATGGCACCCGATGAACATCCACCCCGCCACCCCGGTCATTCCCGACGCCAGCGCTCCCGTCGTCTTCGACAACGTCACCATCCGGTATGCCGGAAGCTCCAGGCCCGCTCTCCGCTCGGCGTCGTTCGTGCTCGAGGAGGGCGAGCTCGTCGTCGTCACCGGACGCACAGGCTCGGGCAAGTCCACCCTGCTCGGGGCCGTGAACGGCACCGTCCCGCACTTCACCGGAGGCCACCTGTCCGGCCGGGTCACCGTCTGCGGTCGCGACACCCGGACCCACCGCCCTCGCGACCTCGCGGAGGTGGTGGGCGTGGTGCGCCAGGACCCGCTGGCCGGCTTCGTGACGGACACCGTGGAGGAGGAGCTGGCCTACACGCTCGAGCAGCTCGCGCTCGACCCGCCCGCCATGCGACGCCGGGTCGAGGAGGTGCTCGACCTGCTCGGGATCGCCGACCTGCGCGACGCCCCGCTGCGTGACCTGTCCGGCGGACAGCAGCAGCGCGTCGCCATCGGCTCGGTGCTGACTGCCAGCCCCCGCCTGCTGGTCCTGGACGAACCCACCTCGGCCCTGGACCCGACCGGCGCCGAAGAGGTCCTCGCGACGCTGTCCCGGCTGGTCCACGACCTCGGCCTGACGGTCGTGCTGTCCGAGCACCGCCTCGAACGCATCGTCGGAACCGCCGACCGCGTCATCCTGGTCGCGGACGACGGCACGGTCAGCCACGGTCTGGCGCGTGACGTCATGGCGAGCGCACCCCTCGCCCCACCGGTCGTCCACCTCGGCCGATGGGCCGGCTGGCAGCCGCTGCCGCTGACCATCCGGGACGCCCGGCGGGCCGCGACCACCTTGCGGGCGGACCTCCTCGCCTCGTCGGCCACGTCGCCGGGTCCGTCGGAGTCCAGAGTGCACGACACGCCGGCGCCGTCCGGGGTCGGTCAGCGTGTCGTGGCCACTGGACCGGGATCACCTCCCGCTGGCGAGCGCGTGGTCGCAACGGAGCTCGAGGTCACCCACGGGACGGTGGCAGCCGTCCGCTCGGTCGACCTGTCCCTGCGGGACGGTGAGGTCGCAGTCCTCATGGGCCGCAACGGTGCTGGCAAGTCCTCGCTGCTGTGGGCGCTGCACGGGACAGCGGCTCGGAGTGCCGGTGACGTCTCGGTCCTGGCCGCCTCGGGAACCCGCGTCGACCCCGCCACGGAGTCGCCCAAGGTCCGGCGCAGCCACATCGGACTCGTACCCCAGAGCGCGCCCGACCTGCTCTACCTCGACTCGGTCCGAGCCGAGTGTCGTCAGTCCGACCACGAGACCGGAGCCGAGCCCGGCGCCACGCGCGCCACCCTCGACCGGTTGGCCCCCGGGATACCGGACGACCACCACCCCCGCGACCTGTCGGAGGGGCAGCAGCTCGCCCTGGTCCTGGCGATCCAGCTCGCTGCCGCCCCCGCCGCACTGTTGCTCGACGAGCCCACCCGCGGTCTGGACTACCCCGCCAAGGCGGTCCTCGGAGGTCTGCTGCGCGACCTCGCGGCCAACGGCAGCGCCCTGGCCGTGGCCACCCACGACGTCGAGTTCGCGGCCACCGTCGCCGACCGTGTCATCGTCATGTCCGAGGGCAGGATCGTCGCCGACGGACCCGCGACCGACGTCCTCTGCGACTCCCCCGCTTTCGCACCCCAGGTGGCCAAGGTGCTGGCCCCCCTGCGGCTGCTGCGGCTCGACCAGGTGGAGTCCGCCCTCACGGCAACCGCGGGAGGTTCGCGCTGATGGCCCCCCCGATCAGCGTCATCGCGCTGCGGCCCCGCTCCACGGTGGCGCTCGTCCTCGTCTCGCTCGCGGGCCTGCTCGCGTTCGGGTGGCCGTTGTTCGCCACAGCGGACTCCCGGCTCGGTCAGAATGCCGACGCCCCCCTCGTCTTCGCCCTCCTGCTGCCGCTGCTCATGGCGGTGGTGCTGTTCGAGATCAGCGAGGGCGGCCTCGACGTCAAAGCCGTGGCGATGCTCGGGGTGCTGTCCGCCGTGGGTGCTGCGCTGCGTCCGCTGGGCGCCGGCACCGCAGGCCTGGAGACGGTGTTCTTCCTGCTGATCCTCGGCGGCCGCGTCTTCGGTCCGGGCTTCGGGTTCGTCCTGGGGTCGACCACGCTGTTCGCCTCGGCGCTGATCACGGGCGGTGTCGGGCCCTGGCTGCCGTACCAGATGCTGGGTGCCGCCTGGGTCGGCCTCGGCGCCGGTCTGCTGCCGCGGGTTCCCGCCCGGTGGGAGGTCCTGCTGCTCGCCGGCTACGGGGCGGTCGCGGGTCTGCTCTACGGCGTCGCCCTCAACTTCTCCTTCTGGCCGTTCGCCAGCGGGCTCGAGAGCGACCTGTCGTTCGTGGCCGGCGCCGCGCCGTGGGAGAACCTGCGCCGGTTCGGGGTCTTCTCGGCCGCCACCTCGCTCTGGTGGGACCTCGGCCGCGCCCTGACCAACGTCGTCCTCATCGCCGTGACCGGCCGGGCCGTCCTCGGGACCCTGCGCCGCGCCTCCCGTCGAGCCGCCTTCGACGCGGACGTGGGCTTCGACGCGGACATGGACTCCGACGCGGACGTGGGCTTCGACCAAGGGGCGCACCTCCGCGACGCGCCGGCCACGCGGCATACGCTGCAGGGATGAGCACGCACACCTCGCTGCCCATCCGCACCGTCACCGACCCCGACGTCAAGGCCACCTACGCGACCGACGAGTCGGTCGGTGCCACTGCGCCCGGGGACTTCGAGGTGGTTCGGGCTCGCGACCTCGACGACGTGGTCGAGGTGATGCGCTGGGCTCACGAGACACGCACACCGGTCGTGCCACAAGGCGCACGAAGCAGCCTCACGGGCAGCTCGGTGGCGATCGATGGCGGCGTGGTGCTCAACACCGAGGGGCTCGACTCGATCACGACCATCGACCCGCTCGAAGGCCTGGCCGTGCTCGGCCCGGGCGTGATCAACAAGGACCTCAAGGACGCCGCGGCCGCGCAGGGGCTCTTCTACCCGCCCGACCCCGCGAGCTCGGCGTTCTGCACCATCGGCGGCAACGTCGCCACCAACGCGGGTGGCCTGTGCTGCGTCAAGTACGGCGTCACGGCCGACTACGTGCGCGCACTCCAGGTGGTGCTGCCCGGCGGCGAGGTGATCCGCACCGGCCACCGCACCGCCAAGGGAGTGGCCGGCCTCGACCTCACCGGGCTCTTCGTCGGGTCCGAGGGGACGCTCGGCGTGGTCACCGAGGTCACCACCCGGCTGCTCCCCGCGCCCGACCCCGCGCTCACGGTCCTGGCGACCTTCGACTCGCTCGACGCGGCGGGACAGGCGATCGTCGCGCTGCGCCACGAACGCCACGTGCCCTCGCTCGTCGAGCTGCTCGACCGGGCCGCCGTGGCGGCGGTGCAGGCGCTGGCGGACTACGGCTTCCCGCAGGACTGCGAGGCCGTGCTGCTCGTCCAGTCCGACCGTCCGGACCACACCGCGGAGGACGTGCAGCGGTATGCCGTGCTGCTCGCCGACGCGGGTGCCGTGGACGTCGCTGTCGCCGACGACGCGGCCGAGGCCGACCTGCTGCTCGCGGGCCGCCGCGCGCTCAGCCCGGCTCTCGAGGCGAAGGGCGCGCGCTACCTCGAGGACGTCTGTGTGCCGGTCGGGAGACTCACCGACCTGATCCGGACCGGGCAGGCCATCGGCGCGCAGCACGGCCTCGAGGTCGTGATGGCCGGGCACGCGGGCGACGGCAACCTGCACCCGAGCATCTTCTTCGACGCCGCCGACCCCGCCAGCCGCGAGCGCGCCCATCGCGCATTCACCGAGATCATCACCGCGGCCCTGCAGATGGGCGGCACCATCACCGGCGAGCACGGTGTGGGCACCCTCAAGGCGCCGTGGTTGGCCCAGGAGCTCGGGGAACGCGAGCTGGACCGCCAGCGGGCAGTCAAGGCCCTGTTCGACCCGCGGGGGATCCTCAACCCGGGCCGCGTCTACTGGTCCTGACACCGCCTCCCGTCAGGGACCGACCGGGTCACTGGTAGAAACGGGGGCATGAGCAGCATCGATCTCCACCGCAGTGAGTCCTGGTTGACCCGCGAGGAGCTCGATGCAGCGCGGGAGCGGCTTCCCATCCTCTACGTCGACGCAGTGCCCGTGCGCGTCGACGAGCGGGGCGCCGTGACGGCCATCGGCCTGCTGCTGCGGGCGTCCGACGGAGCGATGAACCGCGAGCTCGTCTCGGGCCGCGTGCTCTACCACGAGCGCGTGCGCGACGCCCTGATCCGGCACATCGAGAAAGACCTCGGCCCGATGGCCCTCCCCCAGATCCCGGCCAGCCCCCAGCCGTTCACGGTGGCCGAGTACTTCCCGACGCCTGGGGTCACGCCGTTCCACGACCCGAGGCAGCACGCGGTGTCACTGGCGTTCGTCGTCCCGGTGGCCGGTGACTGCCAACCCCAGCAGGACGCGCTCGACCTCGCCTGGCTCACCCCCGAGGAGGCCGTCGCACCCTCGCTCCTGGAGGAGATGGACGGTGGCCACGGCGTGCTGCTGCGCCAGGCGATGGCTCATCTCGGTCACCCGCTCTGAGCGCCCACAAGCACGACGACCGGGTCCGTCCGGCGGAAATCGGCCAATCCTCAACCGAACGGCTGACGCAGATCGACCGACCGCGGGAGCACAATGGTCCCGTGCCGGGGGAAATCGCCACATACCTCCTCGGAGCCCAAGGCGGCATCGAGGACGATTACCCACGCCTGTATGGAGCCACGAACCCGGTCCTCCTGCGCTACCTGCGGGTCACGACCGACGCCGGCCCGGCCGAGCTCGACGAGCTGGCCCAGGACGCCTGGGCCACGGTCCTGCTCCAGCTGAAGGTCTGCCCGGCCGACGACGACACCTGGCTCGAGCTGGTCGTCGGCGCTGCGCGTGAAGCCGCAACCGGCAGGCTGCGGACCGACGGTGTCAGCTCCGCGACGGGCCCGGCCCCGACGGACCCGGACGACGTGGACCGCGCCATCGAGGTGCTCCGTGCCTGCCCGCCGGACCAGGCGGATGTGTTGGCGATGGGGGTCATCGCCAACCTGGGGCGCGAAGCCACGGCCCGCCTGACCGGCCACGACCCGGGTGCTGTGCTCGCCCTCGTGCAGCAGGGGCAGGAACGCCTGACGATGTCGTTCGAGGAGCTGATCGACGCACTCCGCGCACCGGTCCGCCCCGATGAGGTTGCCGACCTACGGCTCGTCACCCCCCTCTTCACCGCCGCCCTCACCCATGCGGCACCCCATGCGGCACCCGCTGCTGCGCCGATGGGCAAGGGGGCTGCCTGGGCCGAGGCCGTTGAGGCGAGCCTCTCCGAGCCGGCGCCGGTCGAGCCCTTGGGCATCGCGTCCCTCGCCCAGGCGCCGTCCAGCGCCTTCCACCTGACAGCCGTCGGCTCGCCGACCGGGACTCCGAGCCGGTCGGCCAAGACCGGGGTGGCTGCCACCGTCTGGCTGGTCGCCCTCGGCGGCATGGGCACTGCTGCCGCGATGAGCGGCCTCCTGACCGCCGCCGTCGACGGAATCCTCGGCGACCACGGCAACCCGCCGTTGGTCACCGCTGAGGGTCCGGTCTTTCCTGGGACACCCTTCCCGCCGTCCACCGGCGACAGCAGCACGGTCGGCAACCCGCAGACCCAACCTGGTGGCAGCAGTGGGACCGGCGGCGGGTCACAGCCGGGCACCACCCAGCCTGCCGTGCAGCCGGGGACCGGCGGCGGTGACACGCAGCCGGTGTCCATCCAGCGTGGGTCCACCGTCACCCAGATCGTGCTGGCGTCCTATGTCGTCCCGGAGCGTTCGACCCCGTCGACACCCACCGGAACCCCGACCCCGCCGACCACCCCGACCACGCCCACCACGCCGACCACGCCCACCACGCCCACGACTCCCGCGGGGCCGCAGACCGTCCTCCCGCCGCCCGCAAGCGGCCCGGTCGTGACGGTGGGCAACGGCAGCACCCATGGCACGGACAAGGCTTCCACCAGGGCAGCAAAGCAGGCGGCCAAGGCCGCGGCCAGAGCCGCCAAGGCGGCAGCCAAGGCCGAAGCACGAGCTGCCAAGGCGGACGCCAAGGCAGCGAAGGCCAAGGCAGCCAAGGCAGCCAAGGCAGCCAAGGCCAAGGCTGCGAAGGCAGCCAAGGCCCACGGCCACCACCAGGGCACCAAGGCCTAGCACAGGCTCATCCCTGCGCGGGGACCCCTCACGCGGTTGCTACCGCGGACTCAGGACGTGCGGCGGCTCTTGCGGTCGGCGACGTCCATCGCGTCGGCCTCCTGGGGGGTCGGGGCAGTTCCGCCGAGCCGGGTCGGCAGCAGGTGCCGTTCCGCGGCCGGCCACGCGGGATAGCGGTCCTGGTCGGCGCGCAGCTGCGCTTCCATGGCGGCCCGCACCCGAATCGTGGCCAGACCCGGCTTCTCGTCGGCGCCGACCTCGATGGGGGCGCCGACCGTGATGAGCAGGGGTATGCCGTGCCGGCCCATCTTGCGCGGCTGGCCCTTGGTCCAGACCCGCTGCGAACCCCAGATCGTGACCGGCAGGATCGGCACGCCGCCCTCCTGCGCAAGGCGGACGGTGCCGGACTTGAAGGCCTTGAGCTCGAAGGACCTCGAGATGGTGGCCTCGGGGAAGACGCCGATGATCTCACCGCTGCGCAGCGCGTCGCGGGCGGCATCGAACGACCCCAGACCGGCCTCGCGGTCGACCGGGATGTGCTTCATCCCCTTCATCAGCGGGCCGGCCACAGGGTTGGACCAGATCGACTTCTTGGCCATGAACCGCACGTAGCGCCCGGCCTTCACACCGACCAACCCGGCATACGTGAAGTCGAAGTAGCCGGTGTGGTTGATCGCCATCACCGCGCCCCCATGGGAAGGCACGTGCTCGACGCCCGACATGGTGATCTTGAGCCCCTGGGCGGCGAACAGGGCACGGGCCAACCCGATGACGGGGGTGTAGACGGGTTCCATGGGCCAACCCTAGGGGTCAAGTTTGCGAAGCAGCCGCGCGAGGTGCGCGCGGTCACGCACCGAGAGCACCGAGAGGTAGGTCGCGGACTCACCGTCGCGCGCCGCGTCCACCTCTGCGAGCAGCGACAGCCCGGCGTCGGTGAGCTCCACGAGGACGGCACGACGGTCCGTGGGATCCGGGACGCGGCGGACCAGGCCGCGCTCTTCCAGCCCGTCCAGCACCTCCGTGACCGACCTCGGCGCGATCCGCAGGTGGGCCGCGATGGTCCCCATCCGCGCGGACTCGTGCCGGCGCACCACCCGCAGGGCGCGGGCCTGGTGGGGTGACAGGTCCCACGGCGCGAGGCTGTCGGACCAGCGACGACGCATCGCCCTCGCACTGCGCATGAGCAGCTCGGAGAGCGGCTCCTGTCCGTCGGTCTCGGTCATGCGGGAATGCTAGCGGCCCTTTGTCCTGTTACATCATTGTGAGGTAACCTCATCAATATCGGCGCAACGCAACCAGAAAGAGGTGGTGTCGCTTGGACAACACCCAGAACCTCGACCCGAACCCGACCCGCGATCCGGGGGACCGCGGAGGACGCGGCGCCATGAAGCCGTCCCGGGCCGACCGCCAGCAGCTGGCCGAGTCGCCCGTCCCGCTCTCGCGACTGGCCGGCCTCTTCCGCCCGCACCGCTGGACCATCGGCCTCGTGATGGCCCTCATCGTGGCCTCCTCGACGATCTCGCTCGCCCAGCCCTTCCTCATCCGATCCGTCATCGATGACGCGCTCCCCCACCAGGACCTTCGCCTGCTGGTCCTCGCCGTGGCCGGGATGCTCGCCGTGACCATCGCCAGCTCCCTGCTGGGCGTCGTCCAGACCTGGCTGTCCACCGGACTCGGCCAGCAGATCATGCACACGCTGCGCACCCAGGTGTTCGACCACCTGCAGCGACAGTCGATGGACTTCTTCAAGCGCACCCGTGGTGGTGAGGTGCAGTCCCGCCTGACCAACGACATCGGGGCCATGCAGTCGGTCGTCACGAGCACGGCCACGTCGGTGGCCTCCAACGTCACCACCGCTGTCGGCACCGCAGTGGCGATGGTGGCCCTCAGCTGGCGGCTCAGCCTGTTGTCCCTCCTGGTCATCCCGCCGGCCGTCTGGCTGACCCGCCGGGTCGCCCTCGCGCGCCGCGAGATCACCAGCCAGCAACAGCGCCGGCTCGCCGACCTGCAGACCCAGGTCGACGAAGGCCTGTCGGTGAGCGGAGTGCTGCTCACCAAGACCCTCGGTGCCAGCGGCACCGCCTCCCGCCGGTTCGAGGAGACCTCGACCAGCCTGGTCGACCTCGAGATCCGCTCGCAGCTGGCCGGCCGGTGGCGGATGGCCACCATGAGCATCGTGTTCGCCGCCATCCCCGCTGCGATCTACCTCGCCGCCGGGTTCCCGGCCACCTCCGGTGGCATGACCATCGGCACCCTCGTCGCCTTCACCGCCCTCCAGTCCGGCATCTTCCGCCCACTCATGGGGCTGCTCAACCTCGGTGCCCAGTGGATCTCCTCGATGGCGCTGTTCAGCCGGATCTTCGGCTACCTCGACCTGCCCGTCGACGTCGCTCCCCCGGCCGATCCCACCCGGATCGACCCGACGACCATCCGGGGCGAGGTCCGGTTCGAGGGGGTCAGCTACGCCTACCCCGACAGCGCAATCCCAGCACTTGGCGACATCGACCTGGTGGTCCCCGCGGGAACGACCCTGGCCCTCGTCGGCGAGACCGGGTCCGGCAAGAGCACCCTCGCCGCCCTCGTCTCCCGCCTGCACGACCCCGGCTCCGGCCGGGTGACCATCGACGAACACGACCTGCGCGACCTGTCCTCGGACGACCTGGCTGCCATCGTCGGGGTGGTCTCCCAGGAGGCCTACCTGGTGCACGCCTCGATCCGCGACAACCTGCTGCTCGCCCGGCCTGCCGCCAGCGAGGCCCAGCTGTGGCGCGCCCTGGCCGCCGCCCAGATCGACGAGCTGGTGGCGAGCCTGCCCGCCGGGCTGGACACCATGGTGGGAGCTCGCGGCCACCGGTTCTCCGGCGGCGAGAAGCAGCGCCTGGCCATCGCCCGCACACTCCTGCGCGACCCCAGGGTCCTCGTCCTGGACGAGGCGACCAGCGCCCTCGACAACGACACCGAGCGCGAGCTGCAGCACGCCCTGGACGCCCTCAGCGCCGGCCGCACCACGATCACCATCGCGCACCGGCTGACCACGATCGAGTCCGCCGAGCAGATCGCCGTCCTCGACCACGGCCAGGTCGTCGAGAAGGGGAGCCACGCCTCGCTCCTCGCCAAGGGCGGCCGATACGCGCACTTAGCGGGGTCGGCCACGGCGTTCGCGGCGGCATGAGGGCAGACCCGGGCAGGCGGCATACCCGCCAACCGGTTCGCAACCACCCCGAGCGGGATGGGAAGATCGCGCCATGACCGATGCACCCACCTCGTCCAGCGCTGCCACGATCCCCGACAAGCCCTCGATCGACGGGCTCGAGGACACGTGGGCGCAGGTATGGCGGGAGCAGGGCACCTACACCTTCGACCGTGCCGCGGCGCTGGCCAGGGGTCGCGAGGCGGTCTTCTCGATCGACACCCCGCCGCCAACCGCGAGCGGCAGCCTGCACATGGGGCACGTGTTCTCCTACACGCACACCGACTGCATGGCCCGCTACAAGCGGATGCAGGGCCTCGAGGTGTTCTACCCGATCGGCTGGGACGACAACGGCCTGCCGACCGAGAAGCGCGTCCAGAACTACTACGGCGTGCGCGGCGACGCCTCGCTGCCCTACGTCGCAGACTTCCAGCCGCCGCACCGTGGTGACGCCAAGAGCCTCAAGGCCGCCGACACGATGCCGATCTCGCGGCAGAACTTCATCGAGCTGTGCGACGAGCTGACCGTCGAGGACGAGAAGGCGTTCGAGTCGCTGTTCCGGCGGATGGGCTTCAGCCTCGACTGGGACATCTCCTACCGCACCATCGACGACCACTCGCGGGCCACGGCGCAGCAGGCCTTCCTGCGCAACCTCGCGCGCGGCGAGGCCTACCAGTCCGAGGCGCCGGGACTGTGGGACGTCACCTTCCAGACCGCCGTCGCCCAGGCCGAGCTGGAGGCGCGCGACTACCCGGGCGCCTACCACCGCGTGGCCTTCCACGGCGCGGACGGGCCGATCCACATCGAGACCACCCGACCCGAGCTGATCCCGTCCGCAGTCGCGCTGATCGCCCACCCCGACGACGAGCGGTATGCCGGCCTGTTCGGTTCCACGGTGCGCTCGCCGCTGTTCGGCGTCGAGATCCCCGTGGTCGCGCACCCGGCCGCTGAGCCGGACAAGGGCGCCGGCATCGCCATGTGCTGCACCTTCGGTGACCTCACCGACGTCCTGTGGTGGCGCGAGCTGCAGCTGCCGACCCGGTCGATCATCACCCGCTCGGGCCGGATCCAGGCCGAGGTGCCGGAGTGGCTCGCGGGCGGGCCGGGCGAGCAGCTGTTCGCCGAGCAGGTCGCGACCAAGACCACGTTCAGCGCGCGCGAGGCGATCGTGGCGGCGCTGCGGGAGTCCGGTGACCTCGACGGTGAGCCGAAGGCCACCCAGCGCAAGGCCAACTTCTACGAGCGGGGCGAGAAGCCGCTCGAGATCGTCACCTCGCGGCAGTGGTACATCCGCAACGGCGGGCGCGACGCCGACCTCAACGCCGAGATGATCGAGCGTGGCCGGCAGGTCGCCTTCCACCCGGGGTTCATGCAGGCCCGTTACGAGAACTGGGTGAGCGGCCTCAACGGAGACTGGCTGGTCTCGCGGCAGCGCTTCTTCGGCGTGCCGATCCCCGTCTGGTACCCCCTCGACGACAACGGCGACCCGGTGTTCGACAAGCAGCTCGTTCCGGCCGAGGACCAGCTGCCGGTGGACCCTGCCGCCCAGGCACCCGAGGGTTACGACGAGTCGCAGCGCGGCCAGGCCGGCGGGTTCGTCGGCGACCCCGACATCATGGACACCTGGGCGACCTCCTCGCTGACGCCGCAGATCGCCGGTCGCTGGCGCGACGACCCCGAGCTGTTCGCCGGGGTCTTCCCGATGGACGTCCGCCCGCAGGGGCACGACATCATCCGCACCTGGCTGTTCTCGACGGTCGTGCGCTCGCACTTCGAGTTCGGGACCGTCCCGTGGCACAACGCGGCGCTGTCCGGATGGATCCTGGACCCCGACCGCAAGAAGATGAGCAAGTCCAAGGGCAACGTCGTGACCCCGGAGGACGTCGTCAAGGAGCACAGCGCGGACGCGGTGCGCTACTGGGCGGCGAGCGGTCGCCTCGGCGCCGACGCGGCCTACGACACCGGCCAGATGAAGGTCGGCCGGCGGCTGGCCATCAAGATCCTCAACGCGACGAAGTTCGCGCTGTCCTTCGGCGAAGTCGACATCCAGGGCAGCGGCGAAGTCGATGGCGACCTGGACGTGGCCGTCACCAACCCCTTGGACCGCGCCATGCTGGCCCAGCTCGGCGAGGTCGTGGCCAAGGCGACGGCGGGGTTCGAGGCCTGGGACCACACCCGCTCGCTCGAGGTGAGCGAGACGTTCTTCTGGACCTTCTGCGACGACTACCTCGAGCTGGTCAAGGACCGCGCCTACGGCGGCCAGGGAGAGGCGGAGGCTGCGTCGGCGAGGGCTGCCCTGCGCATCGCCCTCGACGTGCTGCTGCGGCTGTTCGCGCCGATGCTCCCCTACGTCACCGAAGAGGTGTGGTCGTGGTGGCACGAGGGTTCGGTCCACCGGGCCCCCTGGCCGACCACCGCGGACGCGGCGGCCGGATCGGGTGGCGACACTGCCCTCCTGACCGCCGTCGGCGAGGCGCTGGCTGGTGTGCGCAAGGCCAAGTCGGAGGCCAAGGTCGGCATGCGTGCCGAGGTGGCCTCGATCGTGCTGGCCGGTTCTGGCGAGTGGGCTGACCGGGTCCGGCTCGCCGAGGCGGACCTGCGCGCGGCGGGCCGGATCACCGGCACCATCGACTACGCCGAGGCCGAGACTCCCGAGGTGCGCGACGCCGAGCTGATCCCCGTGGAGAAGCCGAAGGCCTGAGCTCGGCGAGTTCCGTTGGGCTGCACCGTGATCCACGGAACATCCCAACCTGCGATGCGCAGCTCGCGGCTGGCGAACCGTCCCTCGTCGAGCAGGGTCACCTGCCCGGTCGCGGGGTCGTAGACATCCAGGACACGGTCCCCGTCACCCGGCAGGACGAGGGTGACGTGGCGCGGCAGCACCCCGTTGCCGATGTAGAGCAGCGCGGGTTCACCGTCGGCCACGACCTCCACCAGCCGTGCGTGCGCCTCCCGCAGTGCGCCCCGCGTGAGCGGCCGCACGGCCCGAAGCTCGTAGTCGGTGCCTCGCCTGGCGGCCCCGAACTCGAGCTCCTTGCGGGCACCCCACGGGGGGGTCCCCAGCGAGCGGGGCCACGGGACGTTGAGTCGCCTACCGCCGGCATACAGGCGGTTGGTGCGCCCCATGACGACGCGTTCGTATGCCGCGAAGCGCTCCTTCTCGGTCGCCCCGGCCGGGGCGTCGCCCCGGGGTCCCTCGCCGGTGACGATCCACCGGGCGAACGCCGGGTTGACGAGCATCCGCGCGACGGTGAGGCAGGCGGAACCGCAGGTCACCGGGCTCTGCTGGATCGGGCCGATGTCACCGCTGCGCAACCGGTACCCCGAGGTCATGGCCCCATCCTCGCGGGTGGGGCTCCAAACTTCTACCGGTCTGCGGGTCGGCCTGGGCGCCGGTTCACCACCGCGTCGACCGTCCCGTGTGGGCCAGCAGCTGCGTGGCCGGCGTCGCCCAGTCCGAGACCTCGACCGGCGGGCCGAAGCGGAACGGCCGGTCAGCCTCCGTGACGTGGTCACGCGCGACGGACCACAGGTCCATGGCCAGGCCTGACGGGATCGACCTCGGCCGACCGATCGCCTCCGCGACGTCCCAGCCGTGCAGGGTGATCTCGAGCGCGCCGACGGCTCCGAGCAGCTCTCGGGGCAGGCTCAGCTCCCCCAGCTCGACAGCTCCGTCGCGCTCCGGGTGCCAGTGGCTCAGCAGACCCCTGGCCCGGAGGCAGATGCTGTCGAGCAGGTCGGCACCCTCGCTCGGCGCCTCGGTCGGCACCAGGCTGAGCGAGGTGGCCTGCGCCGCAGCCGCCATCGCCTCCAGCGAGTCGTCCATGTGGCCCAGCAGGTCACGCAGCCGCCACCCTTGGCACGGTGTCGGTCGGTCGAGGTCGGCCTCGGTCACCTGGACCAGGCTGGCGCGGGTGTAGGCGATGGCCCGCTCGAGCAGCTCGACTGCACTGGGCGGCCGGATCTGACCGGTCGCGGTGGGCATCGTCGACCTCACGCGGGACCGGAGTGGTCTGCCGGGAGCGTGGCCGGCAGACCGAACGTCTCGAACAGCGCCTGGTCGAAGAAGGCGGCCACGTGGCTGACCTTGCCCGCAGCGTCGAGGGTCAGGACCTGCAGGTGGAACGGGGCGAACGTGCCGTCGGGCTGGCGCATGTAGAGGCCGAACGCGGGTTGCCCGTTGGCGCTGGTCGCCACCATGGGCATGTCGTGGACACCGCCGGGGCACTGACTGTCGATCAGCCGCCCGATGTTCTCGGCACCGACGTACCAGCCGGTGAACGGCGGCATCTCCCAGACGGCGTCGCGCGTCAGCATCCCGACGATGGCGTTGATGTCCTTGTCCCAGAAGGCCTTCACATAGCGCTCGAGCATCTCCTGCTGCTGTGGGTCGAGGTCGGCCTCCACCTCGTCCTGGGAGACGTTGGCCTTGGCGAGCTGGGCATGAGCCCGCTGCAGCGCGCTGTTGACCGCGGCTTCGCTCGTCTCGAGCGCCTCGGCGACCTCGGAGGCCTTCCACCGCAGCACGTCGCGAAGGATCAGCACGGCACGCTGGCGGGCCGGCAGGTGCTGGAGGGCTGCGACGAAGGCCAGCCGGATGCTCTCGCGCTGCGCGACGATCGCAGCCGGGTCGGACGACTCCCCTGCCACCATCGGGTCGGGCGCCGGCTCGAGCCACGACACCTCAGTGGACTCGACGAGCTGGTCCCCGGCGTTGCTCGACGGCGTCCCCAGGCCCGCAGGCAGCGGCCGGCGGTTCTTGCCCTCGAGCGCGGTGAGGCAGACGTTCGTGGCGATCCGGTAGAGCCAGGTCCGCACCGAGGACCGGCCCTCGAAGGCGGCATAGGCCCGCCACGCCCGCAGGTAGGTCTCCTGGACGAGGTCCTCCGCATCGTGGATCGACCCGGTCATGCGGTAGCAGTGGGCCGTGAGCTCGCGCCTGAAGCCGTCCGTGGCCTCGGGAAAGTCCGCCACTTCGGCCCGTTCGCGCACCTCGGTCATCAGGTCCTCCTCCGGTCGTCCAACCATCATGTCCACCCTAGGCACACAGGTGCCACATCAAGACAGACCGGCCGAGCCCGAAAAACTCATCGGTGGATAACAAACTGTCTCCGATTCACCGGGTCCGCTCGCTATGACCGGCCCCGCTGCCTAGGGTCGATGACCGTGACACGACGCGGGCTGGGTCTGGGGTTGGGTGCAGCGGGAACGCTGCTCCTCGCTGCCTGGGTGTCCGCCGCCGGCCCTGTGGGCGTGTTCGCGCGGCAGGACTTCTCCGGCACGGAGGCAAAGGAGCCCGGCGAGGAATACGGGCCCGGACCGATCTTGTCGGCCACCAACCAAGGCCTCAAACGGGCCGATGTCCGCGCCAGCGACCCAGTGCTGGTCAGCCTGGTCAGCTTCGCCATGAAGGTGGTGCTGGCCGTGGTGGTCATCGTCGTCCTCGTGGCCATCGGCAGGGCGCTGCGCGACCGGTGGGCGACGCGTGAGGTCGACACCGGTAAGCAGGAGGCCGTGGACGTGCTCCCCGAAGCCCTGCTCGAAGGGGCGCTCGAGGGCGAACAGCTCCTCGCCCGCGGCACCCCCGCCAACGCCGTCATCGCCGCGTGGGTGGCCCTCGAGGACGCCGTGAGGAGCGCAGGAGTGCGCGACGACGACTCGCGCACGTCGGCTGAGCTGGTCACGAGCGTGCTGCGTTCCTACCGCGTGGACCGGACACCGCTGGACACCTTGGCCGCGCTGTACCGCGAGGCGCGGTTCTCCAGCCACCCCGTCGCCGAGGAGCAGCGGGCCACCGCCCGCGATGCCCTCCTCCAGGTGCAAGCCGACCTGCGCCGCACCGTCTCCCTGATGGCCCAGGCCCGGGCCGCCACGGCCGACCGGACCAGGGCTTCGTCCCGGTGATCCGTCGCCTCGTCGGCCTGGCGCCGGCCCAGCTGCTCCTCGTCGTCCTCGCCGGCTGCGTGGCCGTGGGTGCGCTCGTCGTGTCCGTGCCCGTGCTCGGCAATGCCGGGATGCTGCTGGCCTCCGCCAGCCTGCTCGCGGCCCTCGGCATCCTCGCCCAGTGGCTGTGGCAGTCACGACAGTCGACCGACTGGGACAACACCTTCACGGAGTCCGCCCCACCAAGAGGTGCCGACTCCCGGATCAGCCGGCTGGCCGTCGACCTGCGCGACACCGCCACGGGCAACCCCGTGTCCGCCACCCGCATCCACGCTGCCCTGACCGGCCTCGCCGTCGAGCGGCTGCGGGACCGTCGCGGCCTGACCGGCACCGACGAGAGCCGGGCCGCGCTCGGACCCGACCTCACGGCATACCTCGCCGGCCCCCCGACCACCCGCGTCACCGCCGCCCAGCTCGCGGCGTTCATCACCACCCTGGAGGAGCTCTAAGTGACCCTGACCCTCGACGAGGTCGCCGCCCGCGCGACCGCCATCCTCACCGAGGTCGAACGCGCCGTCGTCGGCAAGCGGCAGAGCCTGGAGATCGTGCTGTCCGGCATCCTCGCCGGCGGCCACGTGCTGATGGAGGACTTCCCCGGGCTCGGCAAGACGCTGGCCGCACGGTCGTTCGCGCAGGCGTTGGGGCTGGACTTCGCGCGGGCCCAGTTCACACCAGACCTGCTCCCCAGCGACCTGACCGGGTCGTTCCTCTACGACCAGCGGACCCACGAGTTCACCTTCCGCAAGGGACCGCTGTTCACCGGGCTGCTGCTGGCCGACGAGATCAACCGGACGCCCCCGAAGACCCAGTCCGCCCTGCTCGAGGCGATGCAGGAGGGACAGGTCACCGTCGAGGGCGAGACCTTCGCGCTGCCCAAGCCGTTCCATGTGCTGGCGACCGCGAATCCCGTTGAGTACGAAGGGACTTACCCACTGCCGGAGGCGCAGCTCGACCGGTTCCTGCTGCGGGTGAGCTTCGGCTACCCCAGCGCCGCCGACGAGTGGGAGGTGCTGCAGCGACGGATGGCGCGCCAGCAGGAGGCCCAGGTGGTCGCCAGCGTGACGGACGGCGCCGGGCTCATCGAGATGCAGCAGGCGGTCGAGACGGTGACCGTCGACGAGGGGGTCGGCCAGTACTGCGTGCGGCTGGTCGCCGCGACGCGCACCCACCAGAACCTGCTGATGGGTGCCTCGCCTCGCGCCTCGCTCGCCCTCCTGCTCACCTCGAGGGCGTATGCCGTGCTGCGCGGCCGCGACTACGTCACCCCGGAAGACGTCAAGGCCGTGGCGCACGCCTGCCTCGACCACCGCGTCACCGTGCGACCCGAACTGTGGATGAACGACGTCTCGGCGGCAAGTGTCGTCGACAGCGTGCTCTCGTCCGTGCCCACCCCCGCTGCCACGTCAGGCGGCCCGCGGACCGGTTTCGAGCGTCCATGACAGCTGCCCCCGGGCAACGGCTGGAGGCGCGCTGGCGAGTGACGTCGGCGCACATCCGCGCTGTGCTCCTCGGCCTGCTGTTCGTCGGTGCAGGCGTCGTGCTGCGACGACCCGATGCCTTGGTGCTCGGAGCACCCCTGCTCCTCGTGGGGCTGTGGGCGACGGCCACGAGGCCCACCGCGTCACCGGTGGTCCGTGCCGCGATCGCGCATCCCGTGCTGCGCGAGGGACAGGCCACCAGGTGGGTCGCGACGATCACGCCCGGGCCTGGCGTCGAGGAGGCGGGCTTGGTCCTGCTGCCCACGCCGTACACGCTGTTCACGCCCGGGCTGCGTGCAGCCGCAACCGCATTCGCGCCTGGCGCCGGCGCACCGACCACGCTCGAGATCATCTGTCAGAGCACTCGCTGGGGTCTGCGCCCGCTGGGACCTGCGACGGTTGCCGTGAGCGGGGCGTTCGGCGGCTTCCGGTGGGAGCCGCAGTCGGTGTCCCTGCCGGCGATCCCGACGGTGCCCCTGCCCGACACCTTCACCGCCCGCGTGCCTGTCCCCCGTCCCGACGGTCTGGTCGGACAGAACCGGTCGCACCACCAGGGCAGCGGTGGCGAGCTCGACCAGATCCGCCCGTTCCGCTTCGGCGACCGACTGCGCCGTGTGCACTGGCCGGTGTCGGTGCGCACCGGTGAGCTGCACGTCACCGCGACGCACGCCGACCAGGACAGTGAGATCCTGCTGCTCGTCGACGCCATGAACGACATCGGGCAGAGCGAGGGTGTCGGGGGTTCGACCAGCAGCCTGGACAACGCGGTTCGTGCAGCGGGGGCCATCGCCGAGCACTACCTGCGGACCGGCGACCGGGTCGGGCTGCTCGTCCTCGGCGCCCGGGACCTGCCGCACGTCAAGGCCGCCGCCGGAAGCAACCACCTGAGGCGCCTGCTGGACCTCCTGGCCAGGGTCAGGGTCGCCGACGGCACGGTCAGCGACGAGAAGCGGCTGCGCTCCCAGCTGCGCCACCACGTCTCCGCGGGAACCCTCGCCGTCATCCTCACACCGGCCATCTCCCCCGAGGTGCTGGCCCATGCGGTCGCCCTGTCGCGCCGCGGGATCTCGGTGGTCACCGTCGACACCTTGCCGTCCGACCTCGCCACCCCGGACATCCCGCTGGCCGGGCTCGCACAGCTGTCGTCCGCCGCCGACGACCATCCCGATGAGACCCGGCTGGCTTGGCGGCTCCGGCTCCTCGAGCGCAACCGGGAGATGACCCGGGCCCGTCAGGCCGGCGTGCCGATCGTCCCGTGGGCCGGACCCGGGACCCTCGACCTTGTGCTCCGTGACCTGGGCCGCAGGTCCCGTGCGCCCCGGGTGGTGAGTCGCTGATGTCCCGTTCCCAGTTCGTGCTCCGTGGCATCCTCGTCACCGCCTCGCTCACCCTGCTGGTGCTGACGCTGGCCGCCTCGCCGCACCCGATCATCGTGGCCGCCGTGGTCCTCCTGGCGCTGACCGTCTACGCCGCGATCGAACCTGACTCGGTGTTCGTGACGGTGCTGCTGGGGGGTCACGTCCTGCACTGGCTGTCCGCCGTGCCCGTCCCGGCCGACACTGCTGCCTGGGTCGGACTTCTGGTCGCAGCCTGGGCGGGACTGGTCCTGCACCTCACCGCGAGCCTCGCGGCCAGCTTGCCCGGACAGGTGCCAGTGCCGCGCCTCAGCCTGCGGCGCTGGACGCGTCGTGGCGCCCTCGTGGCCGCCGTGACGGTGCCCGTCTGGGCCGTGGCGATGCTGTCCGGCCAGGAGGCGGTGAAGGGCGAGGTGTCGCTGACGTATGCCGCGATCGCAGCAGTCGCGTTGCTCACCTTCAGCGTCTGGCTGCTCAGCCGCGAGGACCGCCCCCGCCCCTGACCCAGCCCGTCCCGACTTGTTGCCACCTGCGCGTCACCAGACCCCGGAATCGGCAGACCCGTGACCACCTGCCGGCAACAAGTCGCGTGCCCGGCGGACCGTACGGTGACGTGACGACGCGGACACGCGGCATACCGATGCATGCGTGAGGGGCCGCCCACCGGAGTGGACGGCCCCTCACGAGGTGACTGCTGGTGAAGCGCTCGCTCAGGCCGAGCGCTTGCGGGTGCGCTTGGGCTCTTCGTCGCGACGGACGATGGTCGGTAGCACGTTGTCGAGGACGACCTCGCGGGTGACGACCACGCGGGAGATGCCCTCGTCGCTGGGGACGTCGAACATCACCGGCATGAGCACCTCCTCCATGATCGCGCGCAGGCCACGGGCGCCAGTGCCGCGCTTGAGGGCCTGGTCCGCGATGGCCTCGAGGGCGTCGTCGGTGAACTCGAGCTCGACGTTGTCGATCTCGAACATCTTCTTGTACTGCTTGACCAGGGCATTGCGCGGCTTGGACAGGATCGTCACGAGCGACTCCTGGTCCAGCGGGCTGACCGTGGTGATGACCGGGAGGCGGCCGATGAACTCGGGGATGAGCCCGAACTTCATCAGGTCCTCGGGCATCACCTCGTGGATCGAGTCGGCCAGGTCCTTGGGCGTGTGCAGCTCGGAGCCGAAGCCCAGCCCCTTCTTGCCGTTGCGCGACTCGATGAGCTTCTCGAGACCGGCGAACGCGCCACCCACGATGAACAGGACGTTCGTCGTGTCGATCTGGATGAACTCCTGGTGCGGGTGCTTGCGACCACCCTGGGGCGGGACCGACGCGGTCGTGCCCTCGAGGATCTTGAGCAACGCCTGCTGGACGCCCTCCCCGGAGACGTCACGGGTGATCGACGGGTTCTCCGACTTGCGGGCGATCTTGTCGACCTCGTCGATGTAGATGATGCCCGTCTCGGCCTTCTTGACGTCGTAGTCAGCGGCCTGGATGAGCTTGAGGAGGATGTTCTCGACGTCCTCGCCGACATAGCCGGCCTCGGTCAGGGCCGTGGCGTCGGCGATGGCGAACGGGACGTTGAGCATCTTGGCCAGGGTCTGCGCGAGGTAGGTCTTGCCACACCCGGTCGGCCCGATCAGCAGGATGTTGGACTTGGCGATGTCGACGGACTCGGCGTCCTTCTTGCCGGAGCCCGCCTCGCCTGCCTGGATCCGCTTGTAGTGGTTGTAGACCGCGACCGCGAGGGACCGCTTGGCGACGTCCTGGCCGATCACGTAGTTCTCGAGGAACTCGAAGATCTCGCGCGGCTTGGGCAGCTCGTCCAGGCCCAGCTCGGAGGACTCGGCGAGCTCCTCCTCGATGATCTCGTTGCACAGGTCGATGCACTCGTCACAGATGTAGACGCCGGGACCGGCGATGAGCTTCTTGACCTGCTTCTGGCTCTTGCCGCAGAACGAGCACTTCAGCAGGTCGCCGCTCTCTCCCATGCGTGCCACGCGAAGTCCTCCGGTCTGTCTGACGAATCTGCCTGACGGTGCACCGTCCATCGCGGACGAGCAACGCTCCGACGCTACAGCGCGAAGGACCGCCTTCGCTCCATTGAAACCGCCGAGTCGGCCGTTCGTCGCCCTTGTCCGCTGAGGGCGGACAACACGCCGCTCGCCCCCCGAGTGCCTGTCCCAGCCCGGTCGACGACCACGAAGGACCACACGACGAGCAGGCCTGGGTGCGAGGGAGCCCGACGAGTTTGAAGGATCGTGGGCGCCCTGGGCCGCACGGTCCTTCAAACTCGCGGGCACATGGTGCCACCACGCAGGTATGCCGCCCGCTCTGGGTGAGCGGGCGGCATACCGGACGGTGCGGGTC
Source organism: Pedococcus bigeumensis (assembly GCF_006438965.1). Classification (GTDB taxonomy): domain Bacteria; phylum Actinomycetota; class Actinomycetes; order Actinomycetales; family Dermatophilaceae; genus Pedococcus; species Pedococcus bigeumensis_A. The sequence goes on along the minus strand of NZ_RCZM01000001.1, from coordinate 669,774 downwards.
GGGGACGAGCCCCGGTGAGGGTCAGTCCTCGAGGGTGCCCTTGCGGGAGGCGAGGACCTCGTCGATGAGGCCGTACTCCTTGGCCTCCTGCGCCGAGAGGATCTTGTCGCGCTCGATGTCGTTGCGAACCTGCTCGGGCGTGCGACCGGAGTGCTGTGCCCACGTCTCCTCGAGCCAGGTGCGCATGCGGAGCACCTCGTTGGCCTGGATCTCGATGTCCGACGCCTGTCCACCCATGCCGCCCTCGAGGGCGGGCTGGTGGATGAGGATCCGGGCGTTGGGCAGGGCGAACCGCTTGCCCTTGGCTCCGGCCGACAGCAGCACAGCGGCGGCCGAGGCGGCCTGGCCGATGACGAACGTCTGCACGTCGGGCCGGATGTACTGCATCGTGTCGTAGATCGCGGCCATCGCGGTGAACGAGCCACCGGGGCTGTTGATGTACATCAGGATGTCGCGGTCGGGGTCCTGGGACTCCAGCACGATCAACTGGGCGATGACGTCGTCCGCGGACGCGTCGTCGACCTGCACGCCGAGGAAGATGATGCGGTCCTCGAACAGCTTGGTGTAGGGGTCCAGCCGCTTCATGCCGTAGGAGGTGCGCTCCTCGAACTGGGGCAGGATGTAACGGCTCGACGGGCTGGCGTAGCCGGCGGGCACGTGCAGGCCACCCTGGCGGCCGCCGTGCATGGAGGGGTTGATGTTCGCGTTCATGTCTCGATCCCTCACTTGTCCCCGGTGACCGGGTTGTCGTCGCTGGCGCCCCGGCCACCGGCCTGGGCGGCGCTGCTGAACACGTGGTCGACGAAGCCGTACTCCTTGGCCTCCTCGGCGCTGAACCAGCGGTCGCGGTCGGAGTCCTTCTCGATCTGTTCCTTGGTCTGACCGGTGTGCTCGGCGATCAGCTCGGCCATCTGCTTCTTGACGTAGAGCATCTGCTCGGCCTGGATCTTGATGTCGGAGGCCGTGCCACCGATGCCACCGGACGGCTGGTGCATCATCACGCGGGCGTGCGGCGTGGCGTAGCGCTTGCCGTGGGTGCCGGCGGAGAGCAGGAACTGCCCCATCGAGGCGGCCATGCCCATCGCGACCGTGGCCACGTCGTTCGGGATCCACTTCATCGTGTCGTAGATCGCCATGCCCGCGGAGATGGAGCCACCGGGGCTGTTGATGTAGAGCCAGATGTCCTTGCTCGGGTCCTCGGCGGCGAGCAGCAACAGCTGGGCGCAGATCGCGTTCGCGTTGTCGTCGCGGACGTCGGAGCCGAGGAAGATGATCCGCTCCTTGAGCAGACGGTTGTAGATGTGGTCGTCCAGACCACCCTGCGGGCCCTCGCCCGCGGCGACAATCTCGTTCACCATGTCTCCATCACTTGAGGTCCTTGCCTGTCAGTGACCCTAACGCGGTCATGGTGTGCGGAAGTCCCCGATCCGCTCCATGTTCGCCCTGAGCGCACAGCGCTCAAGGTGAGCCGCCCGGCGAAGGCGGCTCAGCCCGGTCGGCGGGCCAGCTCCCGGGTGGCCGGGATGACCAGCATCGCCAGCGCCACCATGACGGTGACCGCCATCAGGGCTCGGAGCACGGTGAAGTGGTCGCCGAGGAAGCCGAGCAGCGGCGGGCCTGCGATGAAGGCGGTGTAGCCGATCGTGGCGACGACCGACATCCGCGCCGCGGCGCGGGCGGGGTCGTCGGCCGAGGCACTCATGCCGACGGGGAAGCCCAGCGACGCCCCCACGCCCCACACGGCGGTGCCGAGGTAGGCCAGCCATGCGGGGCCGAAGATGACCATGAGCGAGCCGACGGCGGCCATCGCGAAGGTGACCCGCAGCACCGGGACCCGGCCATAGGTGTCGAGCAGCCGCGTGCCGACCAGGCGCCCGAGGGTCATGAAGGACAGGAACGCCGCGAAGGCGAGCACTCCGGCCCAGGCGGGGACGTCGTGTCCCTCGACGAAGCCGACCGAGATCCAGTCGTTGGCGGTGCCCTCGGTGAACGCGGCCGCGAGGACGACCAGCCCGATCATCAGCGTGCGGGGCTCCAACCAGGCCGACTTGGGCGTGGTCCCAGCGGACGCCGCAGCCTCCTGCTCCTCCGCGTCCGAGACCTCCGCATCGCGGGGCAGGAAGGACCGCAAGGCCCACACACCGAGCACGGCGGAGATGACGATCGCGATGGCGAAGTGCACCAGCAGCGGCATGTGCCCCCAGGACATCCCCGCGCCGATCAGGGCGCTGAGCACGGTGCCACCAGAGAACGCGGCGTGGAAGTGCGGCATGACGGTCTTGCCCAGCAGCCGCTCGACGGCGGCGCCCTCGAGGTTCATCGCGACGTCCCAGACACCGACGCCCATGCCGAGCAGGTAGAGACCGACCGCCATCACCCAGCGCGACTCGAACAGGTCGACGGCCGCCGCGATCACGACCAGGCCGGCGAACCCGAAGACCATGCCGAGCTGGATGGTCCGGGAGGCACCCAACCGGCTTGCGAGGCGACCAGCGGAGGGCAGCGCCGTCAGCGAGCCGGCCGACGCGGCGAACAGGGTGAGCCCCAGCTCGCCGGCGGTGAGTCCCAGCGAGGCCTTGCTGTCCGCGATCCGCGACGCGAAGGTCGCGAACGCGACACCTGCGAGCGCAAAGACGATGAAGACGGCGATGCGTGCCCGGGTGGCGCGGGCCAGGACGGTCGCGGAGGGGGTGGTTGGGGTCGTGGTCGGCGCGGTCTGCGGGGTTGCCGGGGAGGCGGCCTCAGTGGCTTCAGGGGTGGTGTCGGGGGTGGCGGGCTGGGTCACTGACGGGCTCTCTCGGGACGCTTCTTGAGTGATCGAATCGATTCTATCGAATCGATTCGATAGTGTCTCCCCCATGAGTCGCCCTCGTCAACCTCGACCGACCCTGCGCGCCGTCGCGCAGGCCGCCGGGGTGTCGACGTCGACGGCGTCGCTCGCCTTCAGCGGCAAGGGCCCCGTCGCCGCCGAAACCGTGGCCCGGGTGCGCGCGGCTGCAGAGCAGCTCGGGTATGCCGGCCCGGACCCCCTCGCGTCGTCCCTGCGGCACGGGCGCTCGGGCGTGGTGGGCGTGGTCGTCGAGGGACGGCTGCTGCACGCCTTCCGCGACCCGTTCGCGGTGAGCGTCCTCGACGGGCTGTCCCAGGTGCTCGACGAGATCCCCGCCGGCATGCTCCTGATCGCCCAGCCTGCCGGCGCCCCCGAGCGCGCCATCACCCAGCTCTCGGCGACCGCCCTGGATGCGGTCGTCTTCTCGCTGTGCGGCCCCGACACGAACCCTGCGGTCGACCACCTGGCCGCCCGCGGCATACCGATGCTCGGGGACGGCGCACCCGCCGACCCCCGCATCGCGCACCTGGCCCTGGACAACCGCGGCGCCACGGTCCGGCTCGGGCGGCACCTGACCGGGCTGGGACACCGGCGCGTGGCGCACCTGATGATGCCGCTGCGGCACGACTCCCCCACCGGGCTCGCCACCCTGGACGACCTGGCGGGAGCAGAGTTCTCGGACACGAGGGACAGGGCGCAGGGGTTCCTGGACGTCTTCGGTCCCGGTGCCGGTGGGGGCGACGAGCCGCCCCAACTCGCGCAGACCTCCATCCCCGACGTCGAGCAGGGAGCCATGGCGGCCCGGCTGCTCCTCGACGTGCCTGTCGCCCAGCGGCCCACGGCGATCGTGGCCCAGTCCGACCTGCTGGCCATGGGCGTGATCCGGGCTGCGGACGACCTCGGGCTGAGCGTGCCGGACGACCTCAGCGTCACCGGTTTCGACGGGGTGGAGCTGCCGTGGTTCTCCGGGACGCTGACCACGATCGACCAGCACGGCCTCGCCAAGGGGCGGCTGATGGGCGAGATGCTTCGTCAGCTGCTGGACGGCGAGCGCCCCGACGACGCCGTCCAGCCGACCGACCTGAGGATCGGGACGACGACGGCGACGGCGCCGACTCCCTGACGGCGTCAGTGCGCCGGAACGGCCTCCGGTGTGACGAGCGAGGTGCCGCGCGGCAGGTGCGCCATGGCGGACGCAAGCGATGACCCCAGGGCGGCACCACCTGGTGACGAGCCGGCCAGGGTCTGGGCCCCGGACAGCACCTCGTAGCTGGCCGGATAGACGTCCAGCCGGCCGGCCGCGTCGAACAGCGCGTTGGCGGTGCCCTTGTTGTTGTAGCCGTTGAAGATGTTGCCGACCGCGAGAGGTGCGACGACGCCGTTCGACACCACCTCACCGATACCCGCGTTGACGTTGCTCGTCGGGGGCCTCGTCGTCCCGGGCTCGAAGAAAGTCATGTAGGTCGGGGCCGTGGGTGCGACGACGGTGGCGTTGCCGACCACCGCCCAGGTGTCGTAGGTCGCTGCCGGGCTCGGGGCAAAGACCTGTCGGGTGGTGCCGGCAGCCCAGGTCGAGGCGCCAAGTCCCTTGCGGCTGTCCAGGATCCGGGTCGGGCTGGCCAGTGGTGTGAACCGCAGGGCGTTGGGGTGACCCGTCTCGGTGTAGACACCGACGATGTCGATGACGAAGTGCACCGCGGCCGTGCTCGCGCCGTTGTAGAGCGCGAAGCCCGGCCCGTAGTCGTTTCCGCGCTGGGTGAAGTAGGCCGGGGCGATGACCGTGTTGGACGCGGTCTTGCCCTTCGCGAAGTTGACCGTCGACGCATTCGGCGGGTCGCCGTAGCCACTCCAGGCGGTGAGGTAGCCAGGACCTGTCGCGCTCGTCGCGGTCACGTTCAGGGCGTACGCGCGAAGCTCGCCGAGGTTGGCCGACTCGGGGTACTTCCAGTCGATGTCGACGTAGTAGCCCGGCTTGAGCCGACCGAAACCACTTCGGCTGTCGATGATTCGCTGCGCCATGGTGAGGTGGTAGTCACCGCCGACTGCGAGGGCACCGTCGTTGCTCTTGTTGTAGTAGCCGAGGACGTCCGCGATGACGTGCGTCGAACCGGTGTTGTTGTACACCGTCACATATCCCGAGGCATCAGGGCGAACCGTCACCGTGTTGCCACCCGTGTAGCCACGCGGAGCGTTGAGGCTGGACGCAGTCGGGCGTGGTTTGTCCCCCGGGTAGGCCGTGAGGTAAGTGGCCGCCGTCGTCCCTGCAGCAGTGAGCGTGAGCACCACGGCCTGCACTCGACTGGGCGTGGGCACGGTGTCACCGGTCACCTTGAACTTCAGGGTCCGTCGGGCGCCGAGCACTCCCTTGGTGCCCCCGAGCCCCGATCGCGTGTCCAGCGCGCGCCGCGACGTGATGGGCTGGTAGGTCCCCTCGGCGTGGTGCTGGCCGCTGACCTCCACATGAGTTCCGTACCACCTGGTGTCCGCGCCCACGAGGACGACCAGCTGGTCGACGGTTCCGCTGTCGGAGCGTGGGGCCGGGGCCACGGTGACCGTGCAGGTCTGGCCATCGGCCAGGGTCTTGCCCTTGCAGGTCTGCGCGGTGATGACCAGCCACGGGGTGTCCGAGCCCAGGAGCATGAGGTCCGCCACCTCGATGGGAGCGGAGCCGCGCGCGGTCATGGTGATCGTCTTGGCCGGACCGACCCGGCCGATGGTGGCGTAGGAAAAGGTGAGGGCGCTCGTCCCCGTCAGACCGCTGTAGGGGACGGACGAGTTGTACCGGAACTGTCCGATCGTGGGTGTGCTGTTCGCGTCCTCACAGGTGCCTGACCAATCCAGGGCCAGCGACGTGATGTCGCCAGCACCGTCACGCGTCACCTCGATGACGCTGACCGTGCCGCCGCGCAACCAACAGGTGCCTCCCGTGGGGCTGGCCACATTGACGTAGGCCTCCATCCCGCCGCTGGTCTGGCTGGTCATGGGCACCCTCGTGCCGGCCACCCAGGACGTCCCCTCCTTCGGTGAGACGGACGCTGTGTACGAGTTTCCGTCACCATCGGTGGCACCCAGCTGGATCAGATCGCCCTGGAACTTGGTCGCCGTCACAGTGCCGACGCGTGAGTCCAGGACGGTGTTGCCACCTCCGCCCGACGCCAGAGTCGCCGCGGTGTAGGGGGCTGTGGGTGCCACCGACGAGGTTGCCGGTGCTGCACCGGACGCAGCCGGTCCCGCTGCCGACCCGGTGGCCGCCACCGAAGCCACGACCATGGTGCACAACACGGACACCACCACTGCTCGAGCGAGTACGCGCACTGCTCCCCCTGTCCGGCCCCCGGCCGACTCCCTGACCTGCATTACTGAGTCCGTCACCGGCACCGTCACCGCGTGGACTGTGCTGCCTTCGGTCACGACCAGGGCACCGGTCGTGACCGAAGGCAGCTACCGACTCAGCGGCGGGCGACCTGCACCGAGCCGAGCACGGGCGCGCTCGTCGGGGCGGACGTGGCGAGCCCGACGGCTGGGACGGTGAACTCGTCGAAGCGGCCGGCCACATCCATCGCGAGGTTGAGGCTCCCGGCGTTGTTGTAGGCGTCGAAGAGGTTGCCGGGACCGAGGTTGACGACCGCGGCGTTCGCAACCGTCTCCCCTGCGACGGCGTTCAGGTTGCTCACGGCCGGACGCGCGTCGCCGTCAGCGAAGACGGTCAGGAAGGTCGCGGCGGTCGGCGAGATCGCGGTCGCGTTCCCGACCAGGGCGAACGTGGGGTCGATGGCAACGCTCCCGGGCGCCTGGAACTTCTTGGTCACCTTGGCCCCGATGAGGCCCTTGAAACCGCCGGTGCCGTTGCGGGTGTCGACGATCCGCGTGGGAGCCAGCGGGGTGAACCGCAAACCCGACGTGCCGTTCGCCGCGTAGATGCCGACGATGTCGACCGCAACGTTGGTGGCGGCGCTGGAGCTGCCGTTGACGACCGCGATCGTGGGCTCGCCAGCATCGTTCGTGGAGGTGGGCACGACCGCCATGTTCGGCACGACCTGGCCCTTGACGAAGTTGACGCTCGACGCGTTGGGCATCGCGGTGCTGCCGTCCCAGGCGGTGATGTACCCGCTCCCGGTCGGCGAGATGGCGGTGATGTTGACGGCGAAGGCACGGACGTTGGCGTTGTCCGTGGGTCCGTAGTCGAGGCTGAGGTCGACCCCGTCGCCGGCGGCCAGCGCGCCACCGTCGCTGCGTGAGTCGAACAGCCGCTCAGGGTTCGAGATGTAGTACATGCTGCCGATGCCGTAGGTCCCCTGGACGTCGGTCCGGGCGTAGAAGCCCATGACGTCCACGACCAGGTTGAGCGAGCCGGCGTTGTTGAAGAGCTTCACCTTGCCATCGGCCCCGACGGGGACGGTGACCAGGTTGGAGCGCACCGACTTGGGCGCCAGGTTGATGCTCGAGACGGTCGGCCGGGTGGTCCCTGACGGGTATGCCGTGACGTACGTGGCCGCCGTCGGAGACACACCGGTGAGGTTGAGCACGACGGCGGACGCGTTGTCACCCGTGGGCAGCCCGGCGACCCCGCCGACCTGGAGCGCGAACTCGCTCTTCGCGCCGAGCGCACCCTTGTGGCCGCCGAGCGTGCTGCGCGTGTCGAGGATCCGCTGGTCCTTGGTGATCGGGAAGTAGGTGCCGATCGCGGTGTCGGAAGCGGAAGCGCCGGGGCCGGTGATGGCAGGGGCAGCCTGGGCCGGCGCACCGGTGGCTGCGATGACCGCGAGTCCGGCTACGGCGAGGGCGAGAGAGGTGGACCGACGGGGTCGACGCATGGGGGCATTCCTGACGTTCTGAGGGTAGCTGGGACGGGGCGCAGCCTGTCCTTCCCCTGCCCCCCGGCGGCAGGCTAGCCCACACCCCCATGGGGTGTCCGCCAGTTCCGGACATTCCGTCGCGAAACCGCCATGCCGGTTTGCGACAGGCGATCGGCGGTCGGAAGGCGTCAGCGATCGGCGGTCCGAGGGCGTCAGGACGGAAGGGTGCTCATCGCCTCGCTGGCAGCTGCCTCGGCGGCCTCATCGGCCCGCTGGACGATGACTGCCTTGGTGGCTTCGGACGGCTCCGCCACCAGGTGGACGGTGACGTAGTGACCGCTCTCGTCGACGGTCACCGCAGCCTCGAACTCCATCAGGGTGTCGGTGCAGCCGACCGTGTGGGCCTCCCACTGCGCGTCGGCGGCCACGGTCTGCCAGAGCCGCTCGACGCCCATCCCTGCCTCCCACGGCAGCACGTCGTCGGCACAGCGACAGACACCGATCACCATCTGGTTCGGGTCCTCGGTGTGCCCGAACTCGACCTCGGCGAACAGCCGACTTCCGGTGAGGGCGCTGTGCAGTGAGTGGCGAAGGCGGTTGGCGGCGAGGTCGTCCGCCGGGTTGGCGTTCTCCTGCACCGCGGTCCGCAACTTGTGGAAGGAGATGGTGTCCATACCTCATCGTCGGGTGCGACGGCCCTCCTCCGGGTCACCCAAATGACGTATGCCGCTCACCCCGGAGGCGTGAGCGGCATACGGTTTGGGCGGTTATGCCCGGTGAAGTCGATCAGGCGTGGTCGTGACCTTCGTGGTCCTCGTCGTCGCCGTGGTCGTGACCTTCGTGGCCACCCTCGGTGTCACCGGTGAACAGCTGCGAGGCGACGTCGGTCGCCGTGACCTCGTTGAGGTCGACCGGGTTGCCGGCCGTGTCGACGACCTTGGCCTGCTCCAGGACGGCGGCAAGCGCCTTGCGGCGGGCCACCTCGGCCACCATCGAGGGCACCTGGCCCTGCTGGTCGATGGCCTCGGCGAACTGGTTCGGGTCCATGCCGTACTGCTGGGCCGACATCACGAGGTACTCGATGAGCTCGGGCTGCTCGACCTTGACCTCGGTCTTCTCGGCGATCGCGTCGAGGAGGAACTGGGCCTTGAGCGCCTTGCGGGTGTTGGCGTCGACCTCGGCGCGGTGCTCGTCGTCCTCGAGGCGGTTCTCACCCTCGAGGTGGGAGTTGACCTCGGCCTCGACGACGCCGTCCGGCACGGGGATGTCGATGGTCTCGAGGAGGTGCTCGAGCACCTTGTCACGAGCCTGGACGCCCTGCTCGAACCTGGCGGCCTGGTCGGCCTGCTTGGTGACGTCCGCGCGCAGCTCCTTGAGGGTGTCGAACTCCGACGCCAGCTGGGCGAAGTCGTCGTCGAGCGGCGGCAGCTCGCGGACCTTGACCGACTGGACGGTCACGACCACGTCGGCGTCCTCGCCCTCACGGTCGCCACCGGCGAGGGGGGCGGTGAAGGACTTGGTCTCCTCGGCCGCCATGCCGGTGAGGGCCTCGTCGAGTCCGTCCAGCATGTTGCCCGAGCCGACCTCGTAGGAGATGCCGGTCACGGAGTCGATCTCGTCGTCGCCGATGCTGGCCTTGAGGTCGATGGAGACGAAGTCACCGTTCGCCACGGCGCGCTCGACGCCCTTGAGGGTGCCGAACCGCTCCTGCAGCGCGATGAGGCGGCCCTCGACGTCCTCGTTGGACGCCTTGGCCTCGTCGACCTCGACGGTGATGCCGGTGAAGTCCTCGGGCAGCTCGACGTCGGGGCGGACGTCGACCTCGACGGTGAACTTGAGGTCCTGACCGTCCTCGGCAGGCACCTCGGTCACGTCGACCTCGGGCTGACCGATCGGGCGGACCTTGTTCTCCTCCACGGCCTGGCCGTAGAACTGCGGGAGTGCCTCGTTGACGGCCTCCTGGAGGACCGCGCCGCGACCGACCCGCTGGTCGATGATGCGCGAGGGGACCTTGCCCTTGCGGAAGCCGGGCACCTGGATCTGTGAGCCGATGGTGGCGTAGGCGGCGTCGAGGCTCGGCTTGAGCTCTTCGAACGGCACCTCGACGGTCAGCTTGACCCGGGTCGGGTTCAGGGTCTCGACGGCACTCTTCACTGCGGGATACTCCAAGGTCGCGGGGCTGGGGCGGGGCACGATGCGTTCGCAATGTTGGTGAACACTGCGAACGGGACAATGCGAAGGCCCGCTGCGCCGGCTGTGACAGGCGGCGACCGGGCCAAAACCTCATGGTAGCCGCTGCGCGCCCACGCTCCGAACCGACGGCACACCAGCCTCAGGAGTATGCCGCGTGTCACACGCCCACACCGCTCCGGCGGATGCCCATGACATCCGTCACGACTTTCCGTCAAGGCTGTCCCCGTGGCTCGCCATTTCTTCGCCAGTACGAAGGTCGAGCACCGAAATCCATTGCCAGCCAACATGTTGCACGTGAGTGTCGACCTGTTGGGCGGTACTGGCCGCCCTTTTCCCACGTCAGGAGACCTTTCGAATGCGCAAGCAGATCCTCTCCGTCGCGCTGGCGGCCTCGGCATCCCTGGGGCTTGTCACGACCGCGGTCACCGCCGCATCAGCGACTCCCTCCCCCAGGGCCCACGCCGATCGCGTGTGCGCCACACCGAGCTCCCCCACCGTCGCGGCTTGCCACGCCCTCAAGCTGGTCGACGCGAACGGTCAGGCGGTGAGCCCGACAGGCAGTCCGATCACTCCTCACGCCATCTCCGGGAAGACACCCACCGACATCCAGAGCGCCTACAAGGTGACCGGCTTGTCAACCGGGGGACGAACGGTCGCGATCGTCGACGCCTACGGCTACCCCAACGCTGAGCGCGACCTGGGTGTCTACCGCGCCCAGTGGGGACTGCCCGCCTGCACGACGGCCAACGGCTGCCTGCGCGTCATCAACCAGACCGGTGGGACGTCCCTCCCCCGGTTCAACACCGGCTGGGCCGGCGAGCAGGCCCTCGACCTCGATGCCGTGTCGGCGACCTGCCCGAGCTGCAAGATCGTGCTCGTCCAGGCCAACAGCGCCAGCCTCACCGACCTCGGCGCGGCGGTGAACACGGCCGCCAAGCAGGCCGGCGTCGCCGCCATCTCGAACAGCTACGGTGGCGGTGACCTCGCGGACAGCTCGTACGGCGCGGCCTACAACCACCCGGGCATCGCGGTGACGGCGTCGACCGGTGACAACGGCTACCAGGGCGGCAGCTTCCCGGCCTCCTCGCACTACGTCACCGCGATCGGCGGCACCTCGCTGGTGAAGGACTCCAGCGCGCGTGGCTGGTCCGAGTCGGCCTGGAACGGCGCCGGTTCTGGCTGCACCACCCTCAACGCCGCGCCCGCTGGTCAGACCACTGCGATGACCAACTGCACCGGCCGCGCCATCGCGGACGTCTCGGCGGTCGCCGACCCGGCGACCGGTCTGGCGACCTACGCACCCACCTCGAGGACCTCCTCGTCGTGGGCCCAGTACGGTGGCACCAGCCTCTCGGCTCCCATCGTCGCCTCGGTGTACGCGCTGAGCGGCAACACGGCCGGCTACGCCAACACCCTGCCGTACGCCAACCAGGCTGGGCTGTTCGACGTGACCTCCGGGTCCAACGGTTCGTGCGCCTCCTGGTGCACCGCCAAGTCCGGCTGGGACGGCCCCACCGGTCTGGGCACCCCGAACGGCACGTCCGCCTTCTGACCCTCCCCTGATGACCACGCGCTGCTCACGAGCCAGCTGACACCACGGCTGACAGCACGGCTGGATCACAGGATGGAACGGCCCCGGGACTCCTGTCCCGGGGCCGTTCTCCTCTCCGCGCACTCAGCACCTTTCCGCGCGCAGCGAGAGGGCGCGCCGTCTACGTTGAGGTCATGCCTGAAGAAGAGCTGCCGCAGGAGTTCGACGTCATCGTGGTCGGGGCCGGGCCGGTCGGCGAGAACGCCGCGGACCGCGCCCACAAGGCCGGTCTGACGGTCGCGATCATCGAGAAGCACCTGGTCGGGGGCGAGTGCAGCTTCTACGCCTGCTCGCCCAGCAAGGCCCTCCTCCGACCGATCCACGCGACCAGGGCCTCGCAGCGCGTCCAGGGCTCGGAGGGCGCCCACGTCGACCCGCAGGGGGTGCTCGCCCGCCGGGACTCCTGGATCAACAGGGTCGGCACCAGCGACACCCTCGACGACAGCGGCCAGGTCGGCTGGCTCGACCACGTCGGCATCACCCTGCTGCGCGGTGCGGCCCGCCTCGTCGGCGAGCGCACGGTCGAGGTGGGCGGGCGGACCCTGCGAGCGCGTCAGGCCGTGGTCCTGGCGACCGGCACGATGGCCGCGGTCCCGCCGATCCCCGGCCTGCGTGAGGCGAACGCCTGGACCAACCGCGAGGCCACCACGAGTCGCCGGATCCCCGACCGCCTCGCGGTGCTCGGTGGCGGCGTGGTGGCGTGCGAGCTCGCGCAGGTGTTCGCCGCGATCGGCTCGAAGGTCACCATCGTCGAGAGGGCAGACGGGCTGCTCGGGCGCCACGAGGCCTTTGCGGGCAAGGCCGTCGCCGAAGCCCTCGAGCGCGACGGCGTCGACGTCCTGCTCGGGACCAAGGCGGAGTCCGTGTCCCGCCTCGGCCCGACCGGCGAGGTCACCGTGGAGCTGTCCGGTGGCAAGACCCTCAAGGCGGACGAGCTCCTCGTGGCCGTCGGCCGCACCCCCGCCACCAAGGGCCTCGGCGTCGAGGAGGTGGGCGGCCGGCTCGACCGCTCCGGCTACGTCAGCGTCACCGACCAGATGGAGGTCGAGGGAGTCAGCGGTGACAAGCCCTGGCTGTATGCCGTGGGCGACGTCAACGGGCGGGCGCTCCTCACACACATGGGCAAGTACCAGGCCCGCGCGGTCGGCGACCTCATCGGTGCCCGGGTAGCGGGGCGCGAGCCCGACGCCGGCAAGACCACGCCGTGGGCGGTGGCGCTCGGGTCACCGCAGGTCGTCTTCACCGACCCCGAGGTGGCGGCCGCGGGCCTCACCGAGGAGGAGGCGCGCGCAGCCGGCATACGGATCCGGGTCGTGGACCTGCCGATGGACTCGGCCGCCGGCGCCGGGCTGCAGGCGGAGGGCTACCAGGGCCAGGCCCGGATCGTCGTCGACGAGGACAACGGCGTCCTCGTCGGGGCCACCTTCGTCGGCCAGGACACCGCCGACCTCGTCCACGCAGCCACGGTGGCCATCGTCGGAAAGGTGCCGTTGACGACGTTGTGGCACGCGGTGCCCTCGTACCCGACGATGAGCGAGATCTGGCTCCGGCTGCTGGAGGAGTACGGCCTGTGACCGTTCCGGGGGAGGAAAATCTCCGTCATCGGTACCTCCCACCAGGACATTTCGCCGGGTAGCGTCCCCAAGGCCCCCGGAACCACCGCAGGCGGGGGATCACCTCCGAAGGGAATGTCCATGCGCATCCGCACCCCGCTTCGACTCGGCGTACTGACCGCCGCTGCAGCCCTCGCACTGCTCGGCGGCGGCAGCGCCACCGTCAACGCCGCAGCCGTCACCTCCCCCGGTGCCGCAGCCTGTCTGCCCGGGGCCGCCGACAGCGCCGCCAGCGGCGCACGGGTCAAGGCCGGCTCCAAGGGCGCCGAGCCGGAGCTGTACTCCAAGAACGAGGCCAACGCCTACGGCGTGCTCACCGACCGGACCACGCTGCCAGCCGGCAGCGTCACCATCCCGACCGTCTTCCACATGGTCTCCGACCACGAGAACACCGCCACCGAGAAGGCCCGCTGGCAGAAGCTGATCGCCGACCAGATGACGGTGCTCAACGACTCGTACTCCGGCAAGACGGCTGGTGACGCGGCGAACACCCCCTTCCGGTTCTCGCTCTCCAACGTGACCTGGAGCGTCAACGAGGCCTGGTACCACGTCGTCCCGAGCAAGCAGGGCGTCGAGAAGCAGATGAAGCAGTCGCTCTACACCGGCGACGCCCGCACCCTCAACGTGTATGCCGGCGACATCGGCGGTGGCCTGCTCGGCTGGGCCTACTTCCCCAAGGGCTACAACAACGGCCGCGACTACATCGACGGCGTCGTCATGCTCGACGAGTCGATGCCCGGCGGCACAGCCGGCAAGTACTCGCTCGGCGACACCCTCACCCACGAGGTCGGCCACTGGCTGATGCTGGAGCACACCTTCGCCCACGGCTGCGCAGCCAACGGCGACTGGGTGGCCGACACCGCGCCCGAGGCGATGCCGCAGTTCGACTGTCCCGTCGGCGCGGACACCTGTCCCGCCCCCGGCGTCGACCCGATCCACAACTTCATGGACTACTCGCAGGACTCCTGCATGAACATGTTCACGAAGGGTCAGGCCGACCGGATGAGCGACGCCTGGCTGCAGTTCCGCGCAGGCGGCGGCAAGAGCTGACCACCCCCGCATTGCAGTGAGGTATGCCGCGTGGCCGAGTCGGCCACGCGGCATACCTCTTTGCTTGTGGTCGGGGTAGCCGGATTTGAACCGGCGGCCTTCCGCTCCCAAAGCGGACGCGCTACCAACCTGCGCCATACCCCGTCGATGGCGAGCCGATTTCTGGCCACACGATCGCGGGCATTAGGCTAACGCCTCGGAACTGACGCCCTGACGGCGGCCGGTCCACGCGGGCGTAGCTCAATGGTAGAGCCCTAGTCTTCCAAACTAGCTACGCGAGTTCGATTCTCGTCGCCCGCTCAGTCAGGCCCTCGTGGCCCGGGATCCACTCCGGGCCACGGGGGCCTTCGTCGTTGCCGTCATGGCCCTGCCCGCGATCTCTCGGACGGCATCGCCAGCGCGCCGTGACCGTCAATTTCCTACGAAATGCGGTCGTAACTCGGAATCCATTGCGGCACTCGAGCGCGCTGAGCTACGCCCCGCCTCGGGCTTCACCTCGTCGCTGCCGCAGGAGCTCTCTGGCGGTCAGCGCCAGCGGGTCGTCATCGCCGGCGCCCTCGCACTGGAGCCCGAGTTCCTCGTGGCGGACGAGCCGGTGGCCTCGCTCGATGCCTCCGTCCGGGGCGAGATCCTCGCCCTGCTCCTGCGGCTGAAGAACGAGCTGGGGCTCGGCGCGCTGGTGATCACCCACGATCTGGGACTGGCCTGGAACATCGCGGACCGGGTCCTCGTCATGTACCGCGGGTCGATCGTCGAGAGCGGCACGGTCGAACAGGTGCTGCTGGACCCGCAGGACGCCTACACCAAGACACTCCTCGCGGCTGTCCCGCAGCTGCGCTGAGCTGCCGGCCGCCCCCTGCCGCGGCTGCCGGCCGGGCTCGGCCGCGGCCGCGGGCGGGTGCTGGCGGCTGGCGGCCGCCAGCGGCTCAGCGCAGTTCTGCGCGGAACTCGCTGACCCGGCGCCCGGCCAGTAGCCCCTTGTCCTCGAAGCCGTCGGTCGGCCGCCACGACGGCCGGTCGCCCTCGGTGACCACGAACCCGCCGTGCGCCTCGAACGCGGACCGCACGTGGGCGGCATACCCGTCATGGTCGGTCGCCACGAGCAGACGGCCACCCGGGACCAACCGTGACGCGATCAGGTCGAGCATGTCACGGGAGATGAAGCGCCGCCTGGCGTGCTTGACCTTGGGCCACGGGTCGGGGAAGAAGACGTGGACCGCCGTGAGCGACGCGGTCGCCACCCGTTCGGCCAGCAGCTCCACGGCGTCACCGCGGTGCATCCACAGGTTCGTCAGGCCACGCCGGTCAGCCTCGGCCAACATCCGGGCGAGAGCCGGCGTGAAGACGTCGACGGCAAGGAGGTCGTGCGCGGGATGGGCGGCGGCGTACGCGAGTGCCGCCGCGCCGTGGCCACAGCCGATCTCGAGCACCACGGGGGCGATCCGCCCGAACGCCTCCTGCGGCACCAACGGCCCGTCGGTCGCGATCGAGTGCTTCGGCCCCAGCTGCTCCATGCGTTCCAGGGTGAGTGCCGACAGCCGTCCCCTGCGCGCGTTGAAGGAGCGCACGCGCCCGTCGATGTCCACGTCACCAGCGTAGGCAGGGACGCGACCGTGTCTTGACCTGCGACACACGTGTCGATAACTGGTGCTTATGTAACCCATAATGTAGCCATGCGTATCTCCCGATTCCCGAACATCGTGGACGACGTCACCGTCCGGCTCATCGCGGCAGTCATCCTCGTGCTCGCGGTCGTGGCCCTCGCCGCGCACCAGTGGTGGCTGTATGCCGTGCTGGCGGTGGACTTCGTGCTGCGCGCCGGGTGGGGCCCGTCGGCCAGCCCGATCGCGATCCTCGTCAACCGCTGGATCCGGCCGCGGGTGGCAGCGAAGCCGCGCTACACGGCCGGGCTGCCGAAGCGGTTCGCCGCAGCCGTCGGCGCCGTGTTCACCGTGGCCGCCACCGTGCTGTGGCTGGCCGGGACGTCGGTCCCGGTGATCCTGATCGGCGCGATCATGGTGGTCTTCCCGGCCCTGGAGTCGATCGCCGGGATCTGTGTGGGCTGCATCGTGTTCGGCTGGCTGATGCGTCTGGGTGTGATCCCCGAGTCGGTCTGCCTCGAGTGCGCGGACATCACCCGACGAGCCGCATCGCGGCAGGCAGCCACGACCGCCAGCTGAGGGCGCTGCTGCTCAGCTACGCCAGACCAGGACGGCTGCACGGTCGTCGGTCTCGCCGGCCCGGGCCGCGGCGCACATCTTGGCCGCCATCCCCTCGAAGCCCTTGCCGATCATCCGCTCCGCGGTGCCGAGCATCCGGTCGATGCCGTCGCGGAGGTCGCGGTTGCGGACCTCGATGACGCCGTCGGTGTACAGCAGCAGGGCGTCGCCGCGACCGAGCTGACCGTGGATCCGCGGGAAGGCCAGTCCCTCGGTCACGCCGAGGACCGGGCCCTCGTCACCCTCGAGGACCTCCCACCGGCCCGAGCCTGCCGAGAAGCGCACGCCGGGTGGGTGCCCGGCGGAGCCGAGGCTGAACTCGCCGGTCGTCAGGTTGATCATGGCGTGGGCTGCGGTGGCGAAGCCTTCGTCCCAGGCCTGGCGCAGCAGGTAGGAGTTGGCCGCCGGCAGGAACCGGTCGTAGGGCATCGAGCCGAGCAGCCCGCCGAAGGCCCCGGACAACAGCAGGGAGCGGGTGCCCGCCGCGATGCCCTTGCCCGACACGTCGACCAGCACGACCTCGAGGACGTCGCCGAACTTGCTCGTGACCAGGAAGTCACCCGAGAACGAGTCGCCGTAGGCCGACAGCACCGACAGCTCGGCGCCCCACCCCGGCGGCAGCTCCGGGAGCTCGCCCTGGGTGCGCAGCCGGTCGCGCAGGTCGACCAACATCGACTCGCCGAGGTTCCCCTGGACCCCGAGCCGGGCCCGCGAGGTCGCCACCCAGAACATGATGACCATGACGAGGACCAGGACCCCGTACGCACCGAACAGAGCTGCGCTGGGGCCCTTGTCGCTGATCGTGTAGGCCCCTGCAACCAAGATGCAGATGTCAACGACCAGCAGCACCTGTGGGGTCAGGAACAGTCCGGCCAGGACGGCCACCGGGACGTAGGCCGAGAAGGGCACTTGCTCTTTCCAGATGGACATCGACCAGCACAGCCCGGTGTTGACCACCACCAGGGCGATGGCAATGAGGGCGGTGTCCCACCGGGCGAAACGGTATCGCTCTCGTTGGACCCGGGACATGAGGGAGCGGCGAGCGATAACCGTCCTGTCGATGTCCACGTACGAGAGATCCTTCGGCAAGGCAGGTGTTCGGCACCCCTGGCGTCTGATGGATGGGCCGGTCCCCTGCAGCCCACCGCTCCAGCGTAGTGGGAGCTCAGTCCCACGCGGGCGACATCCGCGCAGATCAGGGAGTCGGAGGGAGCGTGCCGTCCTGCTCGTAGGCCTCGACCATGTCGATCCGGCGCTGGTGGCGAGGCGCGCCGGAGAACGGTGTGGCCAGGAAGGCCGCGACCATCGCCTTGGACTCCTCCACGGCACTCATCCGGGCGCCGATCGAGATCACCTGGGCGTTGTTGTGCTCCCGGGCCAGGGTGGCGAGCTCCTCGTTGTAGCACAGCGCCGCACGGATGCCCTTGACCTTGTTGGCCGCCATCTGCTCGCCGTTGCCGGATCCCCCGAGCACCACACCGAGCGACTCGGGGTCGGCCGCCACGGCCTGCGCGGCACGCAGCACGAAGACGGGGTAGTCGTCCTCGGCGTCCATGGTGTGGGGCCCGTGGTTGGTCACCTCGTGGCCCTTGGCCTCGAGGAAGCTGACCAGCTCACCGAGCAGGTCGTATGCCGCGTGGTCGCCGCCGATGTGTACGCGCATCTGGTGTGCTCCTCGAGTCCGTGTGCAGGGTCAGTCGGTCGTGGTCCGTCAGTCGAAGATGGGGCCGACGGTCCGGGACCGCTTGAGCTCGTAGAACCCGGGCGTGCCCGCCACGAGGACACAGCCGTCCCACAGCCGTCCGGCGGCCTCGCCCTTGGGGGCAGGGCTCACGACGGGCCCGAAGAAGGCCTCGCCGTTCACCGCGATGACCGGTGTGCCGACGTCGTCACCGACGAGGTCGATGGCGCGCTGGTGGCTCGCGCGGAGCTCGGCGTCGTTGACATCGGAGTCGGCGACTTCGGCGAGCTCCCACGGGAGGCCCACCTCCTCCAGCGCGCCGGCGATGACCTTGGCGAAGTCCTTCTCCCCACCGAGGTGGATGCTTGTGCCCATGGCGTCGTAGAGCGGCTTGATGACCTTGTCACCGTGCTCGGCGGCCGCCGCGATGATGACGCGCACCGGCCCCCAGGCCCGGTCCATCATCTCGCGGTAGGTGTCAGGGAGGTCGCGCCCTTCGTTGAGGACCGCCAGGCTCATCACCGACCAGGTCACGTCCACGGGACGCACCTCCTCGACCTGCATCATCCAGCGGGACGTCATCCACGCCCACGGACAGAGCGGGTCGAACCAGAACTCGGCGGACGAACGGGTCTCGGCAGTCTCGGTGGCACTCACACCCCCAATCCTGCCATTGGCCCTGCAGACCCGCACAAGCGGTGCTCCCGGCGGTGGTCCTCGACCCCGTCACGCGTGCGAGGATGGCGGCCGAGTCCTTCGAACACCCCCCGAACCTCAGCAGGAGCACCGTTGCCTGGCAAGAACCTGACCCGCGACGAGGCCACCGCCCGCGCCGCCGTCATCGCCGTCGACCACTACGACGTCGTCCTCGACCTCACCACCTCGGACACCACGTTCCGCAGCACGACGACGGTGACGTTCACGTGCACCGAGCCCGGTGAGTCGACGTTCATCGACCTCATCGCGCCATCGGTCGAGTCGATCACCCTCAACGGCGAGGCGCTCGACCCCGCGACGCACTTCGACGGGGTGCGCCTCAGCCTCCCGTCGACAGCGGAGCAGAACACGCTCACGGTCGACGCGACCGCGGCATACATGAACACCGGCGAGGGGCTGCACCGCTTCACCGACCCCGCGGACGGCGAGGTCTACCTCTACTCCCAGTTCGAGGTGGCTGACTGCCGCCGCATGTTCGCGGTCTTCGAGCAGCCCGACCTCAAGGCGACCTTCGGGTTCACCGTGACCGCGCCGTCCCACTGGCAGGTTGTGTCCAACTCCCCCACCCCCGAGCCGACCCCCGCTGGTGAGGGCACCGCGACCTGGGCCTTCTCGCCGACCCCGCGGATCTCCTGCTACATCACCGCGCTCGTCGCCGGTCCCTACGCCGTGGTCCGTGACGAGGTGCAGACGCGACGGGGCACCGTCCCGCTCGGGATCTTCTGCCGCCAGTCGCTGCTCAAGCACCTCGACGCCGACAACATCTTCGAGTGCACCAAGCTCGGGTTCGCCTTCTTCGAGAACGAGTTCGACTGCGAGTACCCGTTCGAGAAGTACGACCAGCTCTTCACGCCCGAGTACAACATGGGCGCGATGGAGAACGCCGGGGCCGTCACGGTCAGCGAGATCTACGTCTTCCGCGCCAAGGTGACCGAGGCCCTGGTCGAACGGCGGGCGCTCACCCTGCTGCACGAGCTCGCCCACATGTGGTTCGGCAACCTCGTGACCATGGAGTGGTGGAACGACCTGTGGCTCAACGAGTCGTTCGCCGAGTGGGCGTCGACGACCTGCCAGGCGGAGGTCACCGAGTGGGCGAGCGCCTGGACGACGTTCGGCACCTCCGAGAAGGCCTGGGCCTACCGCCAGGACCAGCTCTCCTCGACCCACCCGATCGTCGCCCCGATCCACGACCTCGAGGACGTCGAGGTCAACTTCGACGGCATCACCTACGCCAAGGGTGCCTCGGTGCTCAAGCAGCTCGTCGCCTACGTCGGTCGTGAGCCCTTCACCGCCGGTCTGCGGGCCTACTTCGCCAAGCACTCATGGGGCAACACGACCCTGGCCGACCTGCTCCACGAGCTGGAGCAGACGTCCGGCCGCGACCTCGGCACGTGGTCCAAGCTGTGGCTCGAGACCGCGGGCGTCAACACGCTCCGGCCCGAGATCGAGACCGACGACCAGGGCCTCATCTCCTCGGCGCGGATCTCCCAGACCCATGCCCCGGACTTCGCGACGTTGCGACCGCACCGTCTCGCCGTCGGTCTCTACGACGTCGTCGACGACACGCTGGTCCGCACCGATCGGCTGGAGCTCGACGTCGACGGGGACTCGACCGACCTGCCAGAGCTGATCGGCCGACCGGTGCCGGACCTGGTGCTGGTCAACGACGACGACCTCGCCTACGCCAAGATCCGCCTCGACGAGCGGTCCCTCGCCACGGCCATTGCCCGCCCGCGCGGGTTCCAGGACAGCCTGCCCCGCGCGCTGGTGCTCGGCGCCGCGTGGGACATGACCCGGGACGCCGAGATGGGCGCTCGTGACTTCGTGAAGCTCGTGCTGGCCTCCCTCCCCGGCGAGACCGACTCGACCCTGCTGCGCACCCTGCTCGGCCAGCTGTCCACCACCCTCCACTTCTATCTCGCACCCGAGCACCGGGAGCAGACCACCGCCGAGGCCGTGGCCGGGCTGCGCGAGCTCGCGCTGGCCGCCGCACCCGGCAGTGACGCCCAGCTCCAGCTGGTGGGGGCCTTTGCCGCGCAGCAGCGCGGTGGCGACGACGCGGCATACCTGCGCGCCCTGCTCGACGGCACGCAGGTGCTCGACGGGCTCGCCGTCGACACCGACATGCGGTGGCGGCTGCTCATCTCACTGGCCGCGTGCGGCGCTGCGACCCCCGCGGACATCGACGCGGAGCAGCAGCGCGACAACACCGCAACCGGTCACGAACGCGCCGAGCAGGCGCGCGCCTCCTTCCCGACCGCGGAGGCAAAGGCCACCGCCTGGCGCCGCGGCGTCGAGGAGGACGGGCTCACCAACGCGGTGCTCGAGGCGGTCGCCGCGGGCTTCGGGACGGTCCAGGACACGAGCCTGCTCGAGCCCTACGTCGAGAAGTACCACGCCATGCTCGACACCGTGGAGACCAAGACGTCGCACGCGATCATCGAGATCCTGGTCCGCGGCTTCTACCCGACAGCGCTCGCCGACGCCCGCCTGCACGACGCGACGCAGTCGTGGTTGACCGCGCACCCCGAGGCGCACGCGGCCCTGCGCCGCATGGTGGCCGAGAACCGCGACCCGGTCGCGCGCGCCCTGCGCGCCCAGCAGCGAGATGCCGATGCCTGAGGCTTTCAACTGGTTCAGCCTGCAGGTTCTGATGGACATCACGCCGCACTCGGCGTGGGACTGGTTCACCGGCAAGCCACTCAACATCGTCATCACCGTGCTGGCGGCCGTCATCCTGCGATGGCTGGCGCTGCGGTCGATCGGCCGAGTGGTCGCCACGACCCTGGCGCGCTCCGACGCCCGGCGAGTGGGCGAGACCAGCCGAGCGGGGCGCGTCCTCGCCCAGGCCACCGGTTCAGCCCACGAGCGACACCGTCAGCGCACCCTGACGATGGGTTCGCTGCTGCGCAGCATGGTCACGTTCATCGTCGTCATGATCGCGGTCCTCACGGTCTTGACGACCGTCGGCATCAACCTTGGCCCCGTGCTCGCCACAGCCGGGGTCGGCGGGGTGGCCCTCGGGTTCGGCGCGCAGAGCCTCGTCAAGGACTTCCTGTCCGGGATCTTCATGATCCTCGAGGACCAGTACGGCGTCGGCGACGTCATCGACACCGGTGAGGCCATCGGCACCGTCGAGGAGGTCTCGCTGCGCGTCACCCGGCTGCGCGACGGGCAGGGAGTCGTCTGGTACATCCGCAACGGCGAGATCATCCGGATCGGCAACAAGAGCCAGGGCTGGTCCACCGCCATGGTCGACATCCCGGTGGCCTACTCCGAGAACCTCGACAAGGTGATCCCCCTGATCCGCACCGTGGTGCACGAGCTGGACGGGTCCGCCGAGTGGCAGGACAGGCTGCTCGACGAGCCCCAGGTGGTGGGCGTCGAGTCGATGACGGGCTCGGTCGTGACCATCCGTGTCATCGCCAAGACCGCGCCGGAGCAGCAGTACGGCGTCTCACGCGAGATCCGCGAACGGGTCAAGGCGGCGTTCGACGCCAACGGCATCAAGGCCCCGGTCATGACGCCGTTCGGCCCGGCGGGCGGGGGCACCCCGTGAGCAGCACCCCCCAGACCCCCGGCGGGGACCAGTCCGGCAGCTTCTACGACCAGGTCGGCGGGCACGAGACGTTCCGCAAGCTGGTCCACGAGTTCTACCGCGGAGTCGCTTCCGACCCGCCGCTGCGGGCCCTCTACCCCGAGGACGACCTCGGCCCGGCCGAGGAGCGGTTCCGGATGTTCCTCGAGCAGTACTGGGGCGGGCCGACGACCTACTCGGAGCAGCGCGGCCACCCGCGGCTGCGGATGCGGCACCACCCGTTCAAGGTGACGCCGACCCAGCGCGACCGCTGGCTGCACCACATCATGGCGGCCGTCGACACCCTCGACCTGCCCCCGGCGAACGACCTGCTGCTGCGCGACTACCTCGAGCGTGCCGCGCACTCGATGGTCAACTCGCTCGAGGACTGAGCCACCACGCACGGCGAGGTATGCCGCGTGGCCCGGCCCCGCGGCATACCTCGCTGTTCGCCTCCCCGACCTGTTGCTCGCAGATCGTCACCGGGATCCATTCGGACAGTTGGATGACGACGAGTCGGCAACAAGTCCGGACGGCCTCCGACCTGTTGCTCGCAGATCGTCACCGGGATCCATTCGGACAGTTGGATGAGGACGAGTCGGCAATAAGTCCGGACGGTCTCCGACCTGTTGCCGGCAGATCGTCACGGCCGACCGATTCAGGGCGTCGATGACGACGAGTCGGCAACAAGTCGGCGGCATGCCTCCGCGCCTCGTCGCGCAGCCGCCGAGAATGACGGTTCCGCTGGGTAAGACGGTGGCAGGCCGGTTTCCCCGAACGCGTTCGATGCGTCAGCATGGTTGACCGTGACGACGACCCTCTCCATGCACCTCATCCACCCCGCCGCCTCGGCCGACGCCGCCTGGTGGCGCCATGCCGTGATCTACCAGATCTACCCGCGGTCCTGGGCCGACGCCGACGGAGACGGTATCGGCGACCTGCCCGGTGTGACCGCGCGGCTGGACTACCTCAAGGCTCTCGGCGTCGACGCGGTCTGGTTCAGCCCGTTCTACAAGTCACCGCAGGCCGACGCCGGCTACGACGTGGCCGACTACCGCAACATCGACGGGCTGTTCGGCAGCCTCGCTGACGCGGACGCGATGGTCGCCAGGGCCCACGAGCTCGGCCTCAAGGTGATCGTCGACCTCGTGCCTAACCACACCAGCGACGAGCACGAGTGGTTCACGGCCGCGGTGGCCGCCGGTCCGGGCAGCCCCGAGCGTGACCGCTACATCTTCAAGGACGGCAAGGGCGCCGACGGGAGCCTGCCGCCCAACGACTGGCACTCCGTCTTCGGTGGCGATGGCTGGACCCGCGTGACCGAGGCCGATGGCCAGCCCGGCCAGTGGTACCTCCACCTGTTCGACGTGAAGCAGCCCGACCTCAACTGGGACAACCCGGAGATCGGCGACGAGTTCGAGTCGATCCTGCGCTTCTGGCTGGACCGGGGCATCGACGGCTTCCGCGTCGACGTCGCCCACGGCCTGATCAAGGAGAAGGGGCTGCCCGACTACGACGTCGAGCTGCACATCCTCGACGGCGAGGTGAAGGCCGGCTCGCCGAAGCCGCCGATGTGGGACCAGGACTCGGTCCATGACGTCTACCGCCGCTGGCACAAGGTGCTCGCCGAGTACGGCGAGCCGGACCGCATCCTCGTGGCCGAGGCGTGGGTCCGCCCGCAGGAGCGTGCCGTGCGCTACGTCCGCCCGGACGAGATGCACCAGGCGTTCAACTTCGACTTCCTGATGAGCCAGTGGCGTGCCCCGGACCTGCGCGAGGTCATCGAGTCCTCCCTCGTGGCAGCGGATTCCGTCGGCGCCCCGAGCACCTGGGTGCTGTCCAACCACGATGTGGTGCGGCATGCCTCACGGCTCGGCCTGCCCGTCGGCAAGCGCCGCCCCAACGGCATCGGTGCCGACGACCCGCAGCCCGACCGGGCGCTCGGCCTCCAGCGGGCTCGCGCGGCGACCCAGCTGATGCTGGCGCTGCCCGGTGGTGCCTACCTGTACCAGGGCGAGGAGCTCGGCCTGCCCGACTCCACCGACATGCCCGGCGAGGTCAGGCAGGACCCGACGTTCCTGCGCTCGGGCGGCAAGGAGCTCGGCCGCGACGGCTGTCGGGTCCCGATGCCATGGGCGAAGGACGCTCCGTCGTTCGGCTTCGGCCCCTCGGACCAGACGTGGCTGCCCCAGCCGGCGGTCTACGGCGAGTACGCCGTCGACCAGCAGGACGGCGTGGACGGGTCGACCCTCGAGCTCTACCGCCGGCTGCTGCGCCTCCGCCGCGAGCGCGACCTGGGCACCGGTGGCCTGCAGTTCATCGATGGCTTCGGCGACGACGTGATCGCCCTCGTCAACACCGGTCAGGGCAAGGACACCTTGGTGCTGACCAACTTCGGTGCCGACCCGGTGGCGCTGCCCGACGGCGCGTCGGTCCTCGTCGCCTCCGGTCCGCTGACCTCGGACGGCTCGGTGCCGACCGACACCACGGTCTGGGCAGCCCCCTGAGCAGGTCCGCTGCTCTCACGGCAGACTGACGCCGTGAGAGCAGCGGACTTCGCCTACTTCGACGCACCCACGCCGATCGGGCTGGCCCACCGCGGCGGTGCCAAGATCGCGGCGAACCTGCACCTCGAGAACACCATGGCGGCCTTCCGCGAGGCGGTGCGGCTGGGCTACCGCTACCTCGAGACCGACGTGCACGGAACCGCCGACGGCGTCCTGCTCGCCTTCCACGACCTGCGGCTCGACCGAGTCACCGACAAGGGCGGCCGGATCGCCGAACTGCCTTACGCCGCAGTGCAGTCCGCAAGGATCAACGGCAGGGAGCCGATCCCACTGCTCTCGGACCTGCTCGAGGAGTTCCCCGACACCCGCATCAACATCGACGTCAAGGCGCCCGGCGCCATCGGGCCGCTGGTCGAGGTGATCCGGGCACACAAGGCCATCGACCGGGTCTGCGTCGGGTCCTTCTCGGACCGCCGGCTGCGCGCCGTCCGCAGGTTGCTCGGTCCCCGCCTCGCCACCGCGACGGGCCCGGCCGAGGTCGCTGCCCTGCGCCTGGCGCCGCAACGGATCGCCTCCTGGCTCCGCTCCCCCGCCGCGGTCCTGCAGGTCCCGACGGGCCACCTGGTCGGCGGTCGCCGGCTCGACCTGGTGACGCCGGCCTTGGTCGAACGCGTCCACGCGATGGGCAAGCACGTGCACGTGTGGACCATCGACGACGCGGCCGAGATGCACCGGCTCTTCGACCTCGGCGTCGACGGGATCGTGTCGGACCGCATCGACACCCTTGCCGAGGTGCTCGCCGAGCGCGGCGTACCGTTGAGCCAGTGACCACGACCACGTCAGGTGAGCCGCGTGTCGGTGTGTTCCACCCGCGGTTCCTGCTGCTGTCCATCTCGCTGCTGGCCCTGATCACGGTCATCGCGTTCGAGGGCATGGCGGTCTCGACAGCCATGCCTGCCGCGGCCCGCGAGCTGGACGCCGTCCGGTCCTACGGGCTCGCCTTCTCGGTGATGCTGACCACCCAGCTGCTCGGCATCGTCCTCGCGGGGGTGTGGTGCGACCGCTCCGGCCCGCTGCCGTCCCTGTTCGCCGGGCAGCTCCTCTTCGCCGCGGGCTGCACCGTGTGTGGCGGCTCGCAGTCGTTCGGGCCGTTCCTCGCCGGGCGCGGCGTGGCGGGTCTGGGCGCTGGTCTGATCATCGTCGCCGGCTACGTCGTCATCGGCCGTGCCTATCCGGAGTCGTTGCGCCCCAAGGTGTTCAGCGTCATCTCGGCCGCCTGGGTCCTGCCCTCCCTGCTCGGTCCGCCGATCGCAGCGTGGGTCACCACCACCTGGTCGTGGCGCTGGGTGTTCTGGCTCGTGGTGCTCCCCGTGGTCGTGGCGTTCGCCATGGTGTTGGCGCGGCGCAGACAGATCGCGAGCGCCAGGGAGGGGATCGACCACTCCAGCCGTGACCGGCGGGAGCATGCGCGGGCCGCCTGGTTCGGGGTCCTCATCGCCGCCTCGGCGGGTGCGCTGCAGTGGGGCACCCACGACCTCGAGTTCACCTGGTCCGCCAAGACCGTCGTCGCCGTCATCGGTGTCCTGGGCATCGCGACCACCGCCCCGATGCTCCTCCCCCACGGCACGTGGCTGATGCGACGCGGACTGCCGTCGGTGATGCTGGCGCGGTTCCTGCTCACCTGCTCGTTCTTCGGCACCATCACCTACATCCCGCTCATGCTGGTCAACGAGCGCGGCCAGTCCCTCGCCACCGCCGGCACGATCCTGGCCGTCGGCTCACTCGGCTGGTCAGCAGGGTCGTGGATCCAGGGCCGCGACCGGTGGGCCGGGCGCCGCTACCAGCTCGTCAGCGCCGGAGGTCTGCTGCTCACGACCGGCCTGCTCGGCGTCGTGGCCGTCACCCACTTCGGCTGGCATCCCTGGCTGATCGCGGTGGCGCTGGTCGCCTGTGGCCTCGGCATGGGCCTGGGCACCGCGAGCCTGTCGGTCCTTTCGCTGATGCTGACGCCGGCGGCCGACCACGGCTCGACCTCATCATCGCTCCAGCTCGCCGACGTGCTCGGCTCGGTGCTCGGCATCGCGGCAGCCGGAGCGGTGTTCGCGGCCAGGCACACGACCGCGGGTCAGGACATCCCCGTCTTCGTCACGATGTGGCTGGGACTCAGCGTGGTCGCCTCGCTCGTGGCCGTGGCCGGTCAGCGGATCAGGACGTGACCCGTGGGCGTCGACAGCCGCGTCCAGCGGCCGTGCGCCCACACCGTCACCTCTGACCCTGGCGCGACGCCATCACCCTTAACAAATCCGAGGACGTATGCCGCGAACGCACCGCCCGCCGGGACCGGCGGCGTCGTCGTGGTGAGTCGGCCCCACACGTGCTTGCGGAGGGCGGCGACCGCCGCCCCACCAGCATCTGAAGGCGCACCGGAGGCGACCTCCTCGATGCCCTGCCGCGCCACCGCATACACATCCTCGGCGGTCACGGCACCGACGCGTTCCCACCCGCCGCGCGGTGGCGCCATCGCCGCCCAGGCGACGTTCACGGTCATCGGCGGGAGGGGCAGAGTCGAGCCTGTCTCCCGTGCCAGCCGGTCGGTGAGCGCGGCCAGCGAGACGGTGACGTCGACGTGCGCGGGCGCGGCCAACGGCATCGCTCGAAGGCCGATGACGACGCCCTCGGCCATCAGGCCGCTGCCGGGGAGCACCCCGACGTAGGCGGCGAGGGTCTGGCCCTGCGCCTGGAGACGGATCGCACCGTCGTCATCAGCCGCCTTGGCGCGGGCGACGTAGGTGCGCAGGTCGTCGAGTCCTTGGACATCGGGGAAGGTCAGCTCCATCAGCGTCGGCGCCAACGGAAGGGCACCGGGGCGCCGGAGTGCTGTTCGAGCATGGCGCGCAGGTCAGGGTCCATCCGGCGGGGTGTGCTGGTGGTGAAGTCGTAGAGGACGAGGGTGGTTTCGGCGCGGGCATAGATGGTGTCGCCGTCACCGCCCTCCGACGCGGCCCGCCCGTCGCGCACCTCGTAGGCCAGGTCGAAGCCGGCTCCGCCGATCTTGGTGGCCCACATCTCGACCACGATCGGCGGCACCCGGAAGAGGAGGGGCGCGAGGTACTCGATCTCGTGGCGGGCCACGAGGATCCCCTCGGACAGCACGGACCGGTCCTGCCCGAACCAGTCCTCGAAGCCGATCACCCGGGCGTCCTCGAGCAGCCGCAGGAACTGCACGTTGTTGACGTGCCCGTAGGCGTCCATGTCGCTCCACCGCAACGGCACGTTCACGCGGTAGCGCTCGGTCACAGGATCGGGGGCCATGTGGACATCCTCGCAGGGGTGTCGGGCTGGCGGCATACGGTGGTCGCCATGGAGACAACCGCGGCCCTCGACCTGCGCACCCAGGCCACCACCGTGCTGAGGCGCCTCGTCGGGCGTGAGGACGCCGAGTTCAGGGACGGGCAGCTCGAGGCCGTGGAGGCGCTGGTGGGTCAGCGCCGGCGGGTGCTGGTCGTGCAGCGCACCGGCTGGGGCAAGTCCGCGGTCTACTTCGTCTCGACGGCCCTGCGGCGAGCAGAGGGCGCCGGCCCGACCGTCATCGTGTCGCCACTTCTCGCGCTGATGCGTGACCAGATCGCCGCAGCCGGCCGAGCAGGCATCCGCGCCGTCACGATGAACTCCGCCAATGCCGAGGAGTGGGGCCAGGTCTCGGCAGCCCTGGCCGCCGACGAGGTCGACGTGCTGCTGGTCAGTCCCGAGCGACTCAACAACCCACGGTTCCGCGACGAGCAGCTTCCCGACCTGGCGCGACGGTGCGGGCTCCTCGTGGTCGACGAGGCCCACTGCGTCTCGGACTGGGGCCACGACTTCCGCCCCGACTACCGCCGCATCCGCGACCTGCTCACCACCCTGCCGGCCGACACCCCCGTGCTCGCGACGACGGCCACGGCCAACGCCCGCGTCGTCACCGATGTCGTCGAACAACTCGGCGCCGGTGGGCATGACGTGCTGACGTTGCGCGGCGGACTGGCTCGGGAGTCGCTGCGGCTCGGCGTCATGCCACTGACCTCACCGGAGCAGCGACTGGCGTGGCTGCTCGCCCACGTCGACTCGCTGCCCGGCAGCGGCATCATCTACACCCTGACCGTCTCGGCTGCTGAGGACATCGCGGTGGCGCTGCGCGAGGCCGGCCACCAGGTGCGCGCCTACACCGGCCGGACCGACCCGGCCGACCGCGAGCGGCTCGAGGGGATGCTGCGCGACAACCAGGTCAAGGCCCTCGTCGCGACGTCAGCGCTGGGCATGGGCTTCGACAAGCCCGACCTCGGCTTCGTCCTGCACCTCGGAGCCCCTTCCTCACCGGTGGCCTACTACCAGCAGGTCGGTCGTGCCGGCCGGGCCACCGAGCGGGCCGACGTGCTGCTGCTGCCCGGGCCGGAGGACAAGGACATCTGGGCCTACTTCGCCTCTGCCTCGATGCCCCGCCAGGAGCAGGCCGATGCCGTCCTGACCGCCCTCGCCGAGTCCAGCAAGGCGCTCTCGACGGTCGCACTGGAGTCGATCGTCGACATCCGCCGCACCCGCCTGGAGCTGCTGCTCAAGGTGCTCGACGTCGACGGTGCCGTGCAGCGGGTGCCCGGTGGGTGGACCTCGACCGGCCAGCCGTGGAGCTACGACGCCGAGCGCTACGCCCGGGTCACCGCCGCCAGGGTGCGCGAGCAGGACCTCATGGTCACCTACGAGAAGACCACCGAGTGCCGGATGGCCTTCCTCCAGGAGTCGCTGGACGACGACTCTGCTGCCGCGTGCGGACGCTGCGACTCGTGCGCGGGAGTCTGGTTCCCCACCGAGATCCCGCAGACCGCGGTCACCACCGCCCGGGGCAGGCTGGAGCGCGCGGGTGTCGAGCTCGAGTCCCGCGCCCAGTGGCCCTCGGGGATGGACCGGCTGGGTGTGCCCGTCCGGGGCAAGATCAAGCCCGACGAGGCGATGGAGACCGGGCGTGCGGTCGCCCGACTGACCGACCTCGGCTGGGGCCAGCAGCTGCGAACCCTGCTGCGAGCACCGGATGCCGAGGTGCCCCCGGAGCTCTTGCGCGCGTGTGTCCCGATCCTGCGGGACTGGGGCTGGGCGGAGCGCCCGGTCGCCGTGGCGATGGTGCCCTCGCGCACCCGCCCGCTGCTGACCGAGTCGCTGGCCAAGGGCATTTCCGAGATGGGGCGGATGCAGTGGCTCGGCGCCCTCGACCCGGTGGACGGCGGACCGGTCGGCGAGGCGGGTGGCAACAGCGCCTTCCGGCTGGCCGGGGTGTGGGGCCGGCTCGAGGTCGGCCCCGAGCAGGCGGCGGCGCTACGCGGGCTGGACGGCCCCGTCCTGCTCGTCGACGACGTCGCCAGCTCGCGCTGGACCCTCTCCGTCGCCGCTGCTGCCCTGCGCAGGGCCGGCGCCTCTGGCGTCCTGCCTTTCGTGCTGGCCATCGACGCCTGACGCCGCCGAGCGGGGGTCGCGGGGCAGGTCGAGCGGCACGGTGAAGATCGGCAGGAAGACCTGCACGACCGGGCCGATCAGCACGGCATACAGCACCGTGCCGAGCCCGACGACGCCGCCCATCAGCCAGCCCACGGCCAGCACCGTGATCTCGATGCTGGTGCGGACCAGGCGGAAGCTGCCGCCCGTGCGTCGCACCAGACCGGTCATCAGGCCGTCGCGAGGTCCCGGTCCGAACTGGCTGCCGATGTAGAGCGCGCCAGCGAGGCCGTTGAGCACGATCCCTCCGAGCAGGAGGCCGACCCGGGCCGCGATCAGGTCCGGTGCCTCGAGCAGGGCGAGCGTGGCGTCGGTGGCCAGGCCGATCACGATCACGTTGGCCACCGTGCCGAGGCCGGGCCACTGCCGCAGCGGGATCCAGAGCAACAGCACCGCCGCCCCGACGATGATCGTCACGGTGCCGAAGCTGACCGGCAGGTGCTGGGCGATCCCGTAGTGGAAGACATCCCACGGGTCGAGCCCGAGACCCGAGCGCACCATCATGCCCATCGAGACCCCGTAGAGCGTCAGCCCCACGGCGAGCTGGGCCAGCCGGCGGGTGGTCCGTCCGGCGCGCAGCTGCTGAAGCGGGGTCATCGGGGCGAGGTTGGTGCGGGTCATGATGCCAAGATTGGCCTTCATTGGTCTGTTCTTCCATATCCAATCGTGCAAAAGTGGTCTGCATGGTGGTTCGAAGCATCTCCGCATCCCGGTTGGTCCCCATGCTGGGAGCAGCCCTTGAGACGACGCCCGCCTACCGCGGGCTGGCCGACGCGGTCCGCCTGCTCGTCGCCGACGGGCGGCTGCCGGCGGGCACCCGACTGCCCAGCGAGCGTGACCTCACCAACGCCCTGGGGGTCAGCCGCACCACCGTGACGAGGGCGTATGCCGAGCTGCGCGACCGCGGCTACCTCGCCTCCCGGCAGGGCTCGGGCAGCGTGGCCGCACTCCCGGGCGATGAGCCGGACCGCCGTCAGGGCACCGCCCTGCAACCCGCGTCGGACCAGTTCGATGGCGACGTGATCGACCTGACCTGTGCCTCCATGAGTGCCCCTGCCGGGACGGTCGCGGCCTACGAGCGCGCGATGCTGGAGCTCCCCCGCTACCTCGCCGGCACCGGCTACCACCCGCTCGGCCTGACCAGCCTGCGTGCGGCGCTCGCCGACCGCTTCACCGAGCGGGGCCTCGCGACGACGCCCGACCAGATCATGGTGACCAGCGGGGCCCTGGCCGGCCTCGCGGTGACCGCGCGAGCCCTGCTCTCCCACGGTGACCGGGTCCTGCTGGAGAGCCCGACCTACCCCAACGCCATCGACACGCTGCGCCGCTCCGGCGCCAGGCCCGTGGCGCTCCCTCTCGACCGCGACGGCTGGGACATCGGGGCGGCCGATGCGGCACTGCGCCAGACCGCTCCTCGCGCGGCCTACCTCATCCCCGACTTCCACAACCCCACCGGCGCCCTCATGCCGGACACCCAGCGAGCCGCCCTGGGCCACGCGCTGGCCGGAACCCACACGGTCGGCATCGTCGACGAGACGCTGGTCGACCTGGCCCACGACCCCGACCTGGTCATGCCGCGGCCGCTCGCAGCCCACCACCCGCGCACGGTCACCCTCGGCGGGGCGAGCAAGTCGTTCTGGGGAGGCCTGCGCGTCGGCTGGATCCGGGCACCACGCGAGCTGATGCCCGCCCTGGTCAGCGCGCGGCTGACCCTCGACCTCGGTGCGCCCGTCCTCGAACAGCTGGCGCTGACCGACCTGCTCGGACACCGCGCGCAGATCGTCGACGAGCGCCGGGCCGCGATCGTCGCCACTCGCGACGCGCTCGTCGATGCGCTGCGAAATCGCCTGCCACAGTGGCGTTTTCGGATGCCGGAGGGTGGCCTGTGCCTGTGGGTCGAGCTGCCCGACGCGCTGTCCACGCCGCTGTGCGCGGCGGCAGACCACCGCGGTGTGGTGCTGGCCCCCGGTGCACAGTTCGCCGTCGAGGGTGGCATGGAGCGGTTCCTGCGACTGCCCTTCACCGGGCACGCCTCCGAGGTGGTGGACGAAGCCGTCGAGCGCCTCGCCCTGGCCTGGGCCGATGCGCAGTCCGCCCGTCCGTCGCGGCACGGCCGCTCACCCCTCGTCGCGTGAGCGCGGACGCCACCGGCTGAAGACCACGCCCACCAGGCAGATCCCGCCACCCACCAGGGCGGGCACCGTCGGCACCTCGGACAGGAACGCCCACGACATCAGCACCGAGAGCACCGTCACGAGGTAACCCAACGGACCGAGGCGACCAGCCGGCATACGGCGCAGTGCGTAGGCCCACGTCGTGAAGGCGACGGCGGTGGGAAAGGCGCCGAGGTATGCCGCGCCGAGCAGTGCCGAGAGCGGCGCACCTTGAGCTTCGCGCACGAGCTCGCCGGCGAACGGCAACGTCACGACGGTGCCGACCACGCAGCCGAGCCAGGTCGCACGCAGCGCGTCGATGCTGCGGAGGGTGACCTTTTGCATGATCACCGACGAGGCGTAGAGGACTGCCGCGACCAAGGCGAGGGCGATGCCGAGGATGTCGCGCTCGCCGGTCGACCCCGTGGCCATCAGGGCGATGCCACCGAAGGCGACCGCGCACCCGAGGAACAGCGGGCGCGAAAAGCCCTCCCGCAGGAAGAGCCCGCCACCGATGGCGATCAGCACCGGTGCGATGTTGACCAGCAGGGCTGCCGTACCGGCGTCGACGTGCCGCTCTGCGGCGTTGAGCGCGACGTTGTAGCCGGCGAACCACAGGGCGCCGTAGCCGACGACCGGCAGGATCGCCCGGCCCCGCGGGAGAAGCGGTCCCGCCCGGCGAGCCGATCCGCGGAGCACGAACGGCGTGAGCACCAGGGTGGCCACGGCGACCCTGGCCAAGGCCATCGGCCCCGGCGACAGGTGAGCTCCGCTGCTGCGGATCACGACGAAGGCGGACGCCCACAGGACGATGGTGACGCCCGCCGCCAGCACTGCCCTGGTCGCGGTGCCATCGGATCGCGTGATCGACGGCAGGTTGGTGGTCTGCGAGCCGGTGGGCTGGTCGCACGGCTCGAGGACGGGGCTGGTCAGGGTGGTCACGCACCCATCGTCACGGCCGACGACACATCAGCACAAGCGACGATTCCTTCACTTCTCTTAAGTAGCGCTGTACAGTCGCGGCATGCTCGATGTCCACCGCCTCCGCGTCCTGCGCACCGTCGTCGCCACCGGGTCGGTGGGCGCAGCCGCCACCACGCTCGGCTACACCCCCTCCGCCGTGAGCCAGCACCTCGCCACCCTCCAGCGCGAGACCGGGCTGCTGCTGATCGAACGCAAGGGCCGCGGCATCGAGCCGACGGCCGCTGGGCGGACCCTCGCCGACGAGGCAGGTCGGGTGCTCGAGTCGCTCAGCGGGATCGAGGGCGTGGTCGGTGACCTGCGGGCCGGCCGGGTGGGGCGGTTGTCGATCAGCTACTTCGCCTCGGCCGGGGCGGCCTGGATCCCCCCTGTCGTCGCGGGACTGATGCAGGAGTTCCCCGACCTGCGTCTCGACCTGCGGTTGATCGAGCTGCTCGGCGACGAGCACCCCGACCCGGACATCGAGATCTTCGTCGGCGGCGCCGCTGAGCACCTGCGCGAGTCCGCCGGCAACGGTCAGTCCACAGT
Source organism: Pedococcus bigeumensis (assembly GCF_006438965.1). Lineage (GTDB taxonomy): Bacteria > Actinomycetota > Actinomycetes > Actinomycetales > Dermatophilaceae > Pedococcus > Pedococcus bigeumensis_A. Next base: position 635,821 of record NZ_RCZM01000001.1, on the reverse strand, counting down.
GCACCACCTGCTCGACGACCCCTACGTCGTGGTGGTCCGGGTGGACCACCCGCTGGCCGGCGAACCCCACGTGGCCCTGGGCGAGCTCGCTCCCGAGCGCTGGGTCGACAACGACTTCAACCGTGGCTTCTGCCGACAAGTCATCCTCGACGCATGCACCGAGGCCGGGTTCACGCCGGACTTCCGGATCGAGACGCACGACTACCCGACCGCGATCTCGTTCGTGGCCGCAGGGGTTGGGGTCACCGTGCTTCCGAGCCTCGGCACGGCCCAGCTGCCCGTGGGCGTCGTCGCCATCCCCCTCGTCTCCCCCACCCCGGTGCGACACGTGTACGTCGCGGTCAAGGCTTCGGTGGAGCACCACCCGGCGGCCAGGCGGGCCGTCGATCTGCTGCGTGAGCGGGTGAGCGCTCCCGCTAGGGTCGGTGCGTGACCGACGAGAACGCCCCCGAGTTCGATCCGCTGGCCGACCTGCTCGACACCCTCGACCTCGAGGAGCTGGGCACCGCCCGGATCACCGTCGAAGGGGTCGGGGACCGTGCCGACTTCGGCGAGTCGGGCGCCACGGTCTTCCTCGGGCGCAGCCAGAAGATGCCCCATGGGCGCGTCTTCGGGGGTCAGGTGCTCGCCCAGTGCGTGATGGCCGCGGGCCGCACGATGCAGGACGTCGACGACGGTGACGGTCCTCGACGGATCCACTCGCTGCACGGCTACTTCATGCGTCCCGGCGACGACACCATGCCGATCCGCTTCGCGGTGGAGCGGATGCGCGACGGCAACTCGTTCTCGACCAGGCGGGTCCACGCGATCCAGCACGGCCTGCCGATCCTGTCGATGATCACCTCGTTCCAGGAGGCGTCGGGCGGTCTGGACCACCAGGACCCGATGCCCGAGGTCCCGGGCCCCGACGAGCTGCGGTCGCTGGCTGACGAGTTCGGTGGGATCGACCACCCGGGTGCGCGTCACCTGCTGAAGCGACCCATCGAGCAGCGGCACGTCGAGAACAACCTCTTCATCGCCGCCGGCCCGGAGCTCAGCTCTCACCAGAGTGTCTGGATGAAGGCGATCGGCAAGCTGCCCGACGACCCGCTCGTCCACGCCGCCGTCCTCGCCTACGCCTCCGACTACACGCTGCTGGAACCCGTCATCCGCCGGCACGGGCTGACCTGGACCGACCCGCGGCTCCGGCCCGCCAGCCTCGACCACGCCATGTGGTTCCACCGGCCCGTGCACGCCGACGAATGGATCCTCTACAGCCAGGAGTCCCCCTCGGCATCCGGTGGACGGGGCCTGGGTACCGGGCGGATGTTCGCCGCCGACGGCACCCTCGTCGCCACGGTGGCGCAAGAGGGCATGGTCCGGGTCAAGGAGTCCTGAGCCGTGCCCCGCGACCCTGCGCAGTGGGTGGTGGACGACCTTCGCGAGGCCGACCACCCCGCGTGGGCACGGTTGCACCGCGGCTATCTCGACTTCTACGAGTCCACCCGCCCCGAGGAGGTCTCTGCCGTGGTCTGGGGATGGCTGATGGACCCAGCGCACGAGCTCGCGGCCATCGTCGCGAGGCCCGCAGTCGACGCTGAACCCGTTGGTATCGCTCATTACCGGCCGTTCGTGAGGCCGCTGCAAGGCAGCACCGCGTGCTTCCTTGACGACCTGTTCGTCGCCCCGGAGCACCGTGGCACCGGAGTCGTCGACGCCCTGCTGGCCGCATTACAGGCCCGCTCGCGCGAACGCGGCTGGAGCCAGGTCCGGTGGATCACCCGCGCATCCAACGAACGAGCCCGCAAGGCCTACGACCGGCTCGCTGTGGAGACCGACCTGGTGACCTACAACCTCGGCGTCGACTGACCCATCCGGACGACCGCCGCCGTGAAGGGCGGCAAGTGCACGCCGGCGCCGCGCAGCCGCGTCTGCTCCGGCTCCCAGGCCAGCACGACCCTCTCCGGCGCGTCATCGAGGGGCACCGTCCACCGCGAAGCGGCCAGGTTCAGGACGATGCGGAAGGTGCCGCGGCGCACGACGAACCACCCGTCACCTTCGTCGAAGTCCACCCCGACTGTGTCGAGCCGTCCGTTGTTGAGGTCGTACTCCTTGCGCCGCAGCGAGATCAGGTCGCGGTACCACGCCAGCATCCGCGCGTTGTCGTCCTCGTGCAGCTCGGCCCAGTCCAGCTGGGAGCGGCGGAAGGTCTGCTCGTCCTGCGGGTCCGGAACGTCCTCGGCGGCCCAGCCGTGCGCCTCGAACTCGCGTCGCCGACCCTCGGTCACGGCCTGCTTCATCGCGGGGTCGTCGAAGTCGGTGAAGAACTGGAACGGCGTCGTCGCCGCCCACTCCTCCCCCATGAAGACCATCGGGGTGAACGGCCCGGTGAGGTAGAGGGCGGCGCCGATCGCCTGCCGTCCGGGAGTGACAACGGCGGAGATGCGGTCACCCACGGCCCGGTTGCCGACCTGGTCATGCGTCTGCAGGTAGCCCAGGAACCGACGCCCGTCCACGCGTGCAGGGTCGACCGGCACACCCCAGTTCGCGCCGCGGAAGCTCGACCAGGAGCCGTCGTGCAGGAACGCCCTGGTCATGGTCTTGGCCAGGACCGCCAGGGGTCCGGCGTCCGGCATCGCCGGGCAGTGCCCGGCGAAATCGGCGTAGTAGCCCTGGGTTTCACCGGTCAGGGCGACGTGCAGAGCGTGGTGCACGTCGTCGTCCCACTGGGCGTCCATACCGAGACCGCCCTCGGCGGTGGACGTGATCGTCCGTGGGTCGTTGAGGTCGCTCTCCGCGATCAGGTCCAGGGGTCGGCCGAGCCGAGCGCTGAGCACCGCGACCTCGTCTGCGAGCTGGGCGAGCACGTGCTGGGCGGAGTCGTCCTGCAGCTCTTGCACGGCATCGAGTCGCAGGGCATCCACGTGGAAGTCGCCGAACCACCGCAGCGCGTTGTCGATGATCCAGCGCCGCACGTGCAGGCTGCCCTGGCCGTCGAGGTTGAGCCCAGGACCCCAGGGAGTCTGGTGGTCGTCGGAGAAGTAGGGCCCGAACCTGGACAGGTAGTTCCCCACCGGGCCGAGGTGGTTGTAGACCATGTCGAGACAGACGCCCAGCCCCAGCCGGTGGCACGCGTCGACGAACCGCTGAAGGGCTGCCGGGCCGTCGTACTCGTCATCGACCGCCCACGGCCCGACGCCGTCATAGCCCCAGTTCCAGCGTCCCGGCCACGCCGCGACCGGCATCAGCTCGACCACGTCGACACCGAGGTCGACCAGGTGCTGCAACCGCCGCTGCGCGGCGTCGAGGGTGCCCTCGGGCGTGAATGTCCCGACGTGCAGCTCGTAGACCACGCCACCCAGTACGCCCTCCCCCTGCTGGGGCCCCGCCCAGGTGGCGTCCCGCCAGGTGTGCGCCGTCGCATCGAAGAAGCGGCTCTCGCCGTGCACGCCGTGCGGCTGCCACGCGGAGCGCGGGTCCGGGGTCACCGGACCGTCGTCGAGGCGGAACCCATAGTCCAGGCACGGGTATGCCGCCGGCCCCGACTCGGGCAGCGACGGAGCCTGCCAGCGCCACCAGCCGTCGCCCTTGGCCTCCATGGCGGAGCGCTGGGCGGCGTCGTCGTCGAGGGACCACTCGACCTCCACGCCGTGGGCGTGGGGAGCCCAGACGGTGAGCTCCGGTCCGGGCAGGAGTCTCGGGTCAGTGTCAGCCGTGTTCATCGCGGCTCAAGGCTTTCATGTCGCACGAGCAGGGCAACCGGAAGGGCGCGCAGCAGCACGGCGAGCTCGACCTCGCCGTCAGCCGGTCGGGTGAGGGCGGCCCCGGTGAGCAGGTCCACCCAGTCTCCTTCCGGCAGTGCGACGCCCGCGGCGCCCCAGCCTCCGTCGGCGCGCAGCCGGTCGTCGAGCCGGGTCGCGACCGCCACCACCTGAATCCCCTCGGCGTCGCCACGACCGACGGCCACGGCGTGCTCGCTCGAGGTAGGGACGGCGGCATACGTGGCGTGCTCGCCGATGAACCACTCGGGGTGGTCTCGTCGCAGGCGCAACGCGCGTGAGGTCACGAGCAGCTTCTCGTCGTCGAGGTCACGCAGGCCCTCGCCGGCGTCGAGGTGTGCCAGCCGGTCCCGGCGTACCGAGTAGTCGACGGGACGACGGTTGTCGGGGTCGACGAGCGAGAGGTCGACGAGCTCGGTGCCCTGGTAGACGTCCGGGACCCCGGGCAGGACCAGCTGGAGCAGCTTCTGCCCGAGCGTGACGGCGCGGGCCGCTGGTGCGGTCAGGTCGACCCACTGCGCCACATGGTCGCCGAGCGCGGGCTCGGTGGTCAGGGCCTCGGCGAACGCGGCCACGTCCGCTTCGTAGACCGTGTCCTGCTCGGTCCACGTGGTGTGTTCCTTGGCCTCGCGGATCGCCTTGGTGGCATAGCCCTGCAGCCGCTCGGTGCTGATCGGCCAGGTGCCGACCGCGGTCTGCCACAGGAGGTACTCGGTGGCAGGGTCGAGCCGCGAGCCGCGATGGGGCGCCCCCAGCTCGCGCGCTGTGTGGACCCAATTCGCCCACTCGGCCGGACGCTCCGCGATCACCGAGAGGCGCGCGCGGACGTCCTCGGAGCGCTTGGTGTCATGGGTGGCCAGGGTGGTCATGGTGGTCGGCCAGGTGGCCAGCTGTCGGGCCGCAAAGGAGTGCAGCTCGTCGGGTGCCAGACCGACCCGGCCTGGGTCGCCGCCGACCTCGTTGAGACCGGTGAGGCGGGCGTAGCGGTAGAAGGCGGTGTCCTCGATGCCCTTGGCCATGACGGGGCCGCAGGTCTGCTGGAACCGGACGACGAACTCGCGCTGGGCGCCGCGGGTGTCGATCTGGGCGCCCGGCAGGTGTCCTCCGGACGCCAGCTGCGCCACCAGGGCCAAGGCGTCCCGGTCCTCTTCCGAGACCAGCTGAGCCGCCCGGGCCTCGGCGTGCGCGAGCACGGCAAGCTGCTCCGGCTCGGCCTCAGCACCGGGGACCAGGTAGGCCCGATAGCGGTCCATCGAGACGAGCAGCGCCTCGAGCCCTCGCCGGAGGGCGTCCTGGTCCTCGCCGACGAGGACGCGGCCGATGAGCCGCATCAGCCGGTTGACCTCGGCCAGCTGAACCTGCGCCACGACCTGCTGCTTGGCGGTCAGGACCATGTCATCGAGGTCCTGCCGCTCCCCCACCAGCTCGGTGAGGAGGTCGGTCAAGGGCGTCTCGCCCGCCGGGTCGACGAAGACCTGCTGCACCCGCAGCAGGGTGTCGTAGCCCGTGGTCCCCGCGCAGCGCCAGTCCGCCGGCAGCTGCTCGTGACCCTCGAGGATCTTCTCGGCCACCACCCAGGCGTCCCCGGTCGCGTCGGCCAGACGGGAGAGATAGCCACCGGGGTCGGCCAACCCGTCGGGGTGGTCGATCCGGAACCCGTCGACGGTGCCGGCCAGGAACTCCTCGAGCAGCAGCCGGTGGGTGTGGTCGAAGACGTCGTTGTCCTCGACCCGCACGGCGGCCAGCGTCGTCACGTCGAAGAAGCGGCGGTAGTTGAGGCGGCTACCACCCTCGTGCCAGTCGCAGAGCCGATAGTGCTGGGCCGCAACGAGATCCGGCAGATCCAAGGACTCGGTACCGCGCCGCACGGGAAACGCGTGGTCGAAGTAGCGCAGCACGGTCTCGTTGCCGTGCGGGCCTCCGCCAGCCTCCACCGACAGCTCACCGTCAGCGATCACCGACTCCAAGGACTGCCCCAGGACCGGGACGAGCACGCGGCCCTCCTCGGCCTCCCAGTCGACGTCGAACCAGTGGGCGTGGTCGGACTCGCGACCGTCACGCAGCAGGAACCACCACGGATGGTTGAGCGAGGCGGGCGTCGGGGTGGTCATGTGGTTGGGCACCACGTCGACCACCGTGCCGAGCCCGACACCGCGAAGCGCCGTGGTCAGCCGGTCGAAGCCCGCCGACCCGCCGGCCTCCTCGTTGAGGAACTCGTGGCTCACCACGTCGTAACCGTGCGCCGACCCCGGCGTCGGCGCAAGGATCGGCGACAAGTAGGCGTGCGAAACCCCCAGTGCCGCAAGGTAGTCCGCCTGCTGAGCCGCATCGTCGAAGGTGAAGGCGGGCTGGACCTGCAACCGGTACGTCGAGGACGGCACCACCCGCCCGGGGCCCGGACGGTGCGGCGCTGCACCACTCGGCATACCTGTCTGCATCTCGTTCATCGGCGGGCGGCGGCCGCTCCAGCGGGCGAGCCTGACGGGAGCGGGCGCGGGCAGCGCAGGACGATGACGCTGCGACCGTGCGCCTTCACCTTGGCATCGGGCTTGTACTCCCGGGCCTCGACCTCCTGCGCGAACGTGTCGAGCTCGGTGACCCAGCGTTCGCCGTACTCCTTGCCGGGCAGGACGAACGGCAGGACGTCGTGGTGGCCGTTGAAGATGACCAGGAAGTGGTCGTCGAGCGTCTGCTGACCGCGGGTGTCGGGCTCAGGGATGCTCTGGCCGTTGAGGAACACCATCAACGACCGGGCGTACCCGTTGGCCCAGGAGTCCTCGTCCATGTGGTTGCCACCGGGCTCGAACCAGGCGATGTCACCCACCGCGCTCTCGCCACCGTGGTCAGCCGACCCGGCGAAGAACCGGCGGCGACGGAAGACCGGGTGGTCCCGACGCAGCTCGACGAGCTTCTGGGTGAACGCGATGAGGTCGAGCTGGTCCTGGTCGAGCTTCCAGTCGATCCACGAGATCTCGTTGTCCTGGCAGTAGCCGTTGTTGTTGCCGCCCTGGGAGCGCCCGAGCTCGTCACCGTGCAGGAGCATGGGGACTCCCTGCGAGAGCAGGAGGGTCGCGAGCATGTTTCGCTGCTGGCGCAGTCGCAGTGCGTTGACCCTCTTGTCCTTCGAAGGACCTTCGACGCCGCAGTTCCAGGAGCGGTTGTGGTTCTCGCCGTCGTTGCCGTCCTCGCCGTTGGCGTCGTTGTGCTTCTCGTTGTAGGACACCAGGTCCCGCAGCGTGAAGCCGTCGTGGGCGGTGACGAAGTTGATCGACGCGATGGGTTTGCGGCCACTGTGCTCGTACAGGTCGCTGGAACCGGTGAGGCGTGAGGCGAACTCGCCGAGAGTCGCGCTGTCGCCGCGCCAGAAGTCGCGGACGGTGTCGCGGTACTTGCCGTTCCACTCGGTCCACAGCGGCGGGAAGTTGCCGACCTGGTAGCCACCGTCGCCGACGTCCCACGGCTCCGCGATCAGCTTGACCTGGCTGACCACGGGGTCCTGCTGGACGAGGTCGAAGAACGCCGACAGCTTGTCGACCTCGTGGAACTGGCGCGCCAGGGTCGCCGCGAGGTCGAACCGGAACCCGTCCACGTGCATCTCGGTCACCCAGTAGCGCAGCGAGTCCATGATCAGCTGCAGGACGTGCGGGTTCCGCATCAGCAGGCTGTTGCCGGTGCCGGTGGTGTCGTAGTAGTGCGCCTTGTCGTCGTCGACGAGCCGGTAGTAGGCGGCGTTGTCGATGCCGCGGAAGCAGATGGTCGGGCCGAGCTGGTTGCCCTCGGCGGTGTGGTTGTAGACCACGTCGAGGATGACCTCGATGCCGGCCTCGTGGAGCGCCTTGACCATGCCCTTGAACTCGGCCACCTGCTCACCGCGGGTGCCGTATGCCGCGTAGCCGTTGTGCGGCGCGAGGAACCCGATCGTGTTGTAGCCCCAGTAGTTGGACAGCCCCTTGTCGCGCAGGGTGAAGTCGTTGACGAACTGGTGCACCGGCATGAGCTCGATGGCGGTGATGCCGAGGCCCTTGAGGTGCTCGATGATCACCGGGTGGGCGATGCCGGCGTAGGTGCCGCGGATCTCCTCCGGGATGTCGGGGTGGGTCTCGGTGAGTCCCTTCACGTGGGCTTCGTAGATGACCGTGTTGTGGTACTCGTGGCGCGGCAGGCGGTCCTGGCCCCAGTCGAAGAAGGGGTTGATGACCACGCCCATCATGGTGTGACCGAGGCTGTCCTCGACATTGGCCCTGGACGGGTCCTCGCTGGGCGAGTCGAAGTCGTAGGAGAACAGCGACTGGTCGCCGTCCGGCTGCCCGTCGATCGCCTTGGCGTAGGGGTCGAGCAGCAGCTTCTGGGGGTTGCAGCGGTGACCGTTCGCGGGGTCGTACGGGCCGTGAACCCGGTAGCCGTAGCGCTGTCCGGGCTGGACGCCGGGCAGGTAGGCGTGCCACACGAAGCCGTCCACCTCGGGGAGCTCGACGCGGGTCTCGGCGCCCTCGTCGTCGATGAGGCAGAGCTCGACCTTGTTGGCCACCTCGGAGAACAGCGCGAAGTTCACGCCTGTGCCGTCGTAGGTGGCGCCGAGCGGGTAGGACTTGCCGGGCCAGATTTCCATGTATCGCCTTCGTCGTGTGGTGCCGGGGCTGGGGCCAGCTGCGGCGCGGGAGGACTTCAGCGGCCCCGAGCGCCTCTCATTGTGCCCGAGCCCACGACCTTTTCACGCCACCGCCCACCCCACGGGTAAGCGCACGCTTAGTACACTGACCTGCACACCTTCCCCAGATCTGTCCACCAGCCGGGTCCCCGCTCGGCCTCCTGGACCGCCCCACCGCACCTGAGCCCATCCCCAGCCCACCCCCAGCCAACCCCCAGGAGTCCTCATGAGCACCCCGCGCACCGCGATCGTCACCGGAGCCGCCCGCGGCATCGGCGCTGCCACCGCCAAGCGACTCGCCGCCGCCGGACATGCCGTTGCGGTGCTCGACCTCGACGAGTCAGCTTGTGCAGACACGGTTTCTGCCATCACCGACGCCGGTGGACGGGCCCTCGCAGTGGGGGTCGACGTGGCCGATGCGGCGCAGGTCGAAGCCGCCGTGCAGCGCGTCGCCGACGAGCTCGGAGCCCCCACGATCCTGGTCAACAACGCGGGCATCACCCGCGACAACCTGCTGTTCAAGATGACCGAGGACGACTGGGACGCCGTGATCAACGTGCACCTGCGCGGGTCCTTCCTGATGACGCGCGCCGTCCAGGGCTTCATGACCAAGGAGAAGTTCGGGCGCATCGTCAACCTCTCCTCCAGCTCCGCCCAGGGCAACCGGGGCCAGGTCAACTACTCGGCTGCCAAGGCCGGACTGCAGGGCTTCACCAAGACCCTGGCGATCGAGCTGGGCAAGTTCAGTGTGACCGCGAACGCGGTGGCTCCCGGGTTCATCCAGACCGAGATGACCAAGATGACGGCTGAGCGGCTCGGAGTCTCGTTCGAGGACTTCATCGCCCACTCGGCCGCGGCGATCCCGGTGCAGCGGGTCGGCCAGCCCGAGGACATCGCCGCCACCATCGGATTCCTCTGCTCCGAGGACGCCGGCTTCGTCTCCGGCCAGGTCATCTATGTGGCGGGTGGCCCACTCGACTGAGGCGGTCGAGCCGTCCGGTGTGCCGCCAGCCGCAGCGCTACCAGGGGGAGCTCGGCGACCATCCGGCGCCGAGCCGCCCGGCTGCCGTCGTAGGTCCAACCCAGCAGGGCCGTCAGGGTCCACCGCACCAGTGGCGCGATGAGCAGGTTGCGCCGCTCGTAGGCGGCATAGGTCGCCTCCGCCTCGTCCAGCCCCAGGACCCGGTATGCCGCGGGGCTCGGTCCGCGGCCGAAGTCCACCTCGACGCGACCACCGGCACGCAGGTTGCGCAGCCAGTCGGCCGTCTCACCGAAGCCGGAGATCACGGTCGCCTCGCCGGTGGTCCGGTCGTAGCGCACCACCTCGAGGACGACGTGGAAGGTCCGTCCACTGCGCCGCCCCGTGTGCGACAGCCGGAGGAACCGCCGCCCCAGCAGCCAACCAAACCCGTTGGCGTACAACGCATTCGGCGCGCCGAAGGAAGCTCGCAGCCACGGCGCCAGGCTCTGGCTGCGTGGGGCCGCTCGATCGGGACGACGCGCATCGGGCACCGCGCCACGCTACGCCGCCCACGCGGCATACCCCTTGACAGCGGGGCTGACCCGGGTTGATAGTTTCCGATGTAGTTAATAAACCGATCGGTTAAGGACAATGGACCACGACCCGCTCAGCGCCACGTTCGCCGCCCTGGCCGACCCCACCCGACGCGCGATCCTCGAGCGTCTCGCCGGGGGCGACGCCACGGTCGGTGAGCTCGCGGAGCCGTTCGCCATGACCCTGCCGGCCATCTCCAAGCACCTGTCTGTGCTGGAGCGGGCCGGGCTGGTCGCCAAGGACCGTGACGGGCAGCGGCGCAACTGCCGGATCACCGCCACGCCACTGCAGAGCGCGACGTCGTGGCTCGAGGAGTACCGCCGCCACTGGGAGGCCAACCTCGACCACCTCGACGCCTACCTCACCCGCCTCCAGGGGGCCGCACTCCCCGTCCGGCGGACCGACATTCCCACCGCTGAACAGGAGAAGAAGTCATGAGCAACGCAGCAGCCGAGACCAACCAGCGCGCCACCCTCACCCACGAAGGCAGCGAGCTGGTCATCACCCGGACCTTCACCGCCCCAGCCGCCCTCGTCTACGAGGCGATGACCCAGCCCGAGCACATCCGTCAGTGGTGGGGTGCCGGCCATGGCGAGGTCACGATCTGCGAGGTCGACCTGCGCGTCGGCGGCAAGTGGCACTTCGCGCAGACCAACTCCGCGGGCGACGAGGTGTCGTTCTCGGGCGAGTACCGCGAGCTGGACCCGCCCAGCCGGATGGTGCACACCGAGATCTTCGACAACATCCAGAGCCCCGAGTCGGTCATCGAGTCGACGTTCACCGAGCAGGACGGCTTCACCACTATGCGGGCCGTGATCACCTACGACTCGCCTGAGACGGTCCAGATGGTGCTCGCGTCTGGCATGGAGTCCGGCATGAACGACTCCTACGACGCCCTCGAGAAGGTCGCCCAGGACCTCGCAGCCTGAGCCGGCTGCCTGTGTCGGACGTCAGCTGCAGAGGACGACGATGCGCCCGGTGCTCTCCCCGGCGCCGAGCCGGGTGAGAGCGCTGGGCGCATCCTCGAACGGAACCTGCTGGGACACAAAGGGATTGACGATCCCGCTGGCAGCCCACTCCGTCAGCTGGGCATGGGCAGCCGCGGCCACCGCGTGGTCGCGCTGGAGGTAGAGCCCCCAGTGCAAGCCGAGGATCGAGTAGTTCTTGACCAGGGCGTGGTTGAGCGCCGGAGCGGGGATGGTCCCGCTGGTGAAGCCGACAACCACGATCCGCCCCTCGAATGCGACGACCTTGGTCGACGCCTCATAGGCGGCGCCACCCACCGGGTCGAACACGACGTCGGCACCCGAGCGCCCCACGACCTCTTTCAGGGCAGCCACGAGGTCGCCGGCCGAGCGGTCGACCACCACATCCGCACCCGCCGCGCGGGCGACCTCCGCCTTGGCGGCACTACCGACCACCGCGACCACCGTCGCACCGAGCGCCTTGCCCACCTGCACGGCGGCGATGCCCACTCCCCCGGCTGCGGCGTGCACCAGCAGGGTCTCGCCAGCCTGCAGGCCAGCCCGACGGACCAGCCCCACGTATGCCGTCTGGTAGCCGATCGTCAGCGCGCTCGCCTCCGCGTCGGCCAGCGATTCGGGCGCCGGGAACGCGCCGGACGCGGGCATCAGGGCCTGCTCGGCGAGTCCACCGTGCGGCACAGCAGTGGTTCCCACGACACGGTCCCCGACGGCGAACCCCGAAACGCCTTCGCCGAGGTCGAGCACCTCTGCGCAGACCTCGACCCCGGGAGTGAAGGGCAGGTCCGGACGCACCTGGTAGTGACCGCGCGCCATCAGCACGTCGGGGAAGTTCAGGGCTGCCGCCAGCACCCGGACCCGCAGGTGGCCCGGCTGGACGCTGGGACCCGGGATGTCGGCCAGCGACATGACGTCGGCGGGTTCGCCGAGGGAGGTGACCTGCCATGCCTGCACGGGTGCTCCTCGGGTCGGTGTTGGTCGCGGTCGGTGTCGGGCAGCCTCAGTCGGTGCCCATGGTGACCGCCGGGAGGGCGGCCGCCATCTTGCGCATCCCGGCGAGCCAGCGGTCCGGGTCGGCAGCACGGTGGGCATACATCTCGGCGACCTCGGGGTGCGGCAGGACGAGGAATCGCCCATCCTCCATCGCAGCCACCAGGTCGCGGGCAACATCGTCGGGGTCCACCGCACCCGGCTCCATGAGGGCGCGGCCCGCCGAGCCGGAGCTCCACAACATGTCGGTGCGCACGCCCTGCGGACACACCGCGTGAACGCGAACTCCCTTGGCGCCATAGGTCATCGACAGCCACTCGGCGAAGGCGACGGCCGCGTGCTTGGTCACCGCGTAGGGCGCAGCACCGGGGATCGAGAGCAGACCGGCAGCCGACGCGGTCGTCACGAAGGTGCCGCCGCCACGCTCCAGCCAGTCGGGCACGAGCAGCTTGGCAGCGCGCACGTGGGCCATCACGTTGACGTTCCACGAGACCTCCCACGCCTTCTCATCGACGGCCTCGGTGCCGCCACGCGCCACGCCGGCATTGGCGCAGAACACGTCGATCTGGCCGAGCTCAGCACGTGCCGCGTCGACGAGCGCCGCGACACCCGCCTCGCTCGAGGCATCCCCCGGGATCGCCACGGCGCCGAGCTCGTCGGCGGTGGAGGTCGCCGTCGCCGGGTCGAGGTCGTTCACGACCACTCGTGCGCCGGCTGCCACGAACGCCTTCGCGTAGGCGGCGCCGATCCCCCGGCCGGCGCCCGTCACGACGACGCCGCGGCCAGCCAGGTCGAGCGTCACAGGCCGCCTCCGAGCGTGACGCCGCCGTCGACGACCAGCGTCTGACCGGTCACCCAGCCGGCGTCCTTGGACAGCAGGAACGACACGGCACCCGCGATGTCCTCGGGAGCCCCGAGTCGCTTCATCGGGTAGCCGGCGGCGACCTTCTCCTCGCGCCCTTCGTAAAGGGCCTGCGCGAACTGGGTCTTGACGATGGCCGGGGCCACCGCGTTGACGCGCAGCTGCGGGCCGAGCTGGTAGGCGAGCTCGACGGTGAGGTGGATCAGCGCGGCCTTGCTCACGGCATACCAGCCGATCGAACCGGTGGCCCCGAGTCCGGCGATGGACGCGACGTTGACCACGGACCCGGGCACCTCGCCGGTGCTGATCCCAGCGGCGATCGCCTTCTGGGTCCAGGAGAACGCCGCGAGGACGTTGACCTCCATGATCTTGCGGGCGACGTCGAGCTCGGTGTCGATGATCGGACCGTAGGCCGGGTTGATCCCCGTGTTGTTGACGAGGTAGTCAAGGCCGCCGAACGTCTCGCGGGCAGCCCGGATCACCTCGTCCTGGTGCGCCGCATCCGCCGCATTCCCCGCGACACCAAGGGCTTTCGACTCGCCACCCAGGTGGGCGACAGCCTCCGCCAACGCCTCGGGCTTACGGGCGGTGATGACGACCCGAGCACCTTCGGCCACCAGCTTCTCGGCGATGCCGAGCCCGATGCCCCGCGAGGCGCCGGTGACGATGGCCACCGCGCCGTCGTGGACCCCCACGTCAGAGACCGAGGTCCCGGCCGATGAGCTCCTTCATGATCTCGTTCGACCCGGCCCAGATCTTCGAGACCCGGGCATCGCGCCAGGCGCGGGCCACGCGGTACTCGTTCATGAAGCCGTAGCCGCCGTAGAGCTGCACGCACTCGTCCAGCACGTCGTTCTGCACCTGCGCCGACCACCACTTCGCCTTGGCCGCGTCGATCGCCGTGAGCTTCTGCTCGGCGTGCGCGGCGATGCAGTCGTCGACATAGGCCTGGGTGACCTCGAGCTTGGTCTGCAGCTCGGCCATCTTGAACTTGTTGTGCTGGAACGCGCCGATCGGCTGGCCGAACGCCTTGCGCTCCTTGGTGTACTCGACGGTCTCGCGGAAGATCTGGAAGGCGTGGGCCGTGTTGGCGACGCTCGCGCCGACGCGCTCCTGCGGCAGCCGCTGCATCATCGAGATGAAGCCCAGTCCCTCGTCGCCCAGCCGGTTGGTGTCGGGAAGGTGCACGTCCTCGAAGAACAGCTCGGAGGTGTCTGCCTCCTCCTGTCCGACCTTGTCGAGCTTGCGGCCCCGGCTGAAGCCCTCCATGCCGGCCTCCACCATGAAGAGGGTGATGCCCTTGGCGCCCTTGGAGGGGTCGGTCCTGGCGGCGACGATGACGAGGTCGGCCTGGTAACCGTTGGTGATGAAGGTCTTGGAACCGTTGAGGATCCAGCCGTCGCCGTCCCGCACGGCGGTGGTCTTGAGGGCGGCGAGGTCCGACCCACCCGAGGGCTCGGTCATCGCGATCGCGCAGATCAGGTCGCCGTTGGCCATGCCCGGCAGCCAGCGCTCCTTCTGCTCCTGGGTGCCGAGGTCCACGATGTAGGGCGGGCACACGTCGGAGTGGATCCCGAAGCAGGAGGAGACAGCGAAGTTGAAGCCGGCGATCTCCTCGGCCGCGATCGCGTTGAAGCGGTAGTCCTCCGCGCCCGCGCCGCCGAACTCCTCGGGGATGTCGAGGCCGAACAAGCCCTGCTTGCCGGCTTCCTTCCAGATGTCACGGTCGACCGACTTGACCTCGAGCATCTGCTCAGCGCGCGGCTTGAGGGTCCGCTCGATGAACTCGCGGACCGAACTGCGGAAGGCCTCGTGATCGGGACCGTAGACATTGCGGGGCATGGCTCTCCTTGACGCTGAACAGGCAACACTGACACAGGTAACTAAGCGCTTGCTTAGTCTGCGATGACTGGGGCATGCTGTCAACCATGTCCAGCCCCGCGCGTTCGGTCGACTCCGTCACTGACACCCCTCACCGACTGCTCGAGGCAGCGGCCGAGGCCTTCGCGGACCGGGGCTTCCACGCGACCACCACCCGCGACATCGCGTCCCGGGCGGGCCTGTCCCCCGCGGGCGTCTACGTGCACTTCGCCTCCAAGGAGGAGCTGCTCTACCAGCTCAGCCGTGAGGGGCACGAGGTGGCGCGAGACATGCTGCTCGCGGCAGCCGCAGGCGCGTCCACCCCCACGGAGGCGCTGCGCGCCATCATGGGCAGGTTCGCCACGTGGCACGCGGAGCACTTCCGGGTCGCCCGCATCGTCCAGTACGAGTTCGCGAACCTGACGTCCGAACACCGTGACGCCGTCCTCACGCTGCGCAAGCAGATCGACGCGGTGGTGCGGGACGTCGTGACGGCCGGTGTCGCCAGCGGCGAGTTCACCGTCGACGACGTGCCCGACACCACGCTGGCCCTGATGTCGATGGCCGTCGACGTCGCCCGCTGGTACGACCCGGAGATCAAGCGCACTCCCGAAGCCATCGGCGCGGCCTACGCCGAGCTCGGCCTGCGTCTCGTCCGCGCGAGCTAGCTCTAGGGCTGGGTCCGCTCGGGCGTCGTCAAGGATCCGACCTGACCGACGACGTCGGCCAGCAACGGGTACACCGCGTCGTCGGCGTCGTTGCCCATGCTGAGGATGAGGTCGTCGACTCCCGCCTCGCAGAGCCTGCCGAACCGCTCGACCGTCTCGTCGACCGACACACAGGGCTCGCCGGACGGGGCGGTGCTCCCTGCCGGGCCGAGGTTGACCCGGGCCAGTGCCGTCTTACGGATCTGCCCGTAGTCGCGACCCACCTCTTGGCAGTGACCGCGCAGGATCTCGAGCTTGCGCGGGATGCCATCGGGCCCGAGCCCGGTGTCGAACAGGTTGCAGGCGTCGGCGTACTGCGCCACGAGCCGCAACGTCTTCTTCTCACCGCCACCGCCGATGAGGATCGGTGGGTGCGGTCGACGCAGGCTCTGCGGCACGTTCAGGGGACGGTCGAGCTGGTAGTGCTGCCCGGCATACGGGCTCTCGTCACCCGCCCACATCTGGAGGCAGATCTGCAGCGTCTCCTCGAGCCGCTCGAACCGCTCCTTCGTCGACGGGTACGGCACGCCCAGTCCACGGTGCTCGTCCTCGTTCCAGGCCGCGCCGATCCCGAGCCAGGCCCGGCCACCGGAGAGGACGTCGAGGCTGGTCACGATCTTGGCCAGCAGTCCGGGGTGCCGGTAGGTGACACCGGTGACCAGGGTGCCGAGCTCGATCCGGCTGGTCTGGCCGGCTGCGAAGGCCAGGGCGGTGTAGCCCTCGACCATGTCCAGCTCGGGCGGCCCGATGCTGGAGATCTGGAAGAAGTGGTCCATCACCCAGAGGCTGGTCAGCCCTGCCCCCTCGGCGTTGCGGGCGATCCGCCCGAAGGTGGGCCCGATGGAGGCCGGGGCATCCGGCCAGGAGAAGTACGAAACTTGCAGTCCGAGGCGCATCTGCCCATCCTGCCCCTATAGTCGCCGCGGCGCCGCAGGGGTCGCCGCATGGACCCGGGGGTCTCGATGTTGTTCTGGGGTTGGGGTCGCAAGAACATCACCCGTCAGATGTCGCCGCAGCAGGCGGTGCTGCTCACCTACCGCTACCTGCACCTCATGTTTGTCTTCACGACGACGTGGGGCTACACGTACGCGGTGGCGACCGCCACCGAACAGGGCTGGGCGACTCGTGGCGTCACTGATGCCGAGGCCCTCCAGCTGCTCGGAGGCGAACAGCTGCGACCCAGCATCTGGAAGCGGTTCAGCATCTTCCTGCTGCTTGGAGCCGTGCTGCTCGTCGTCGTGATCGGCGCCATCGGCGGGTCCTAGAGCCCGACCGACGGCGCCGAACGACGCGACGGGAACGTCAGTCGCGGGTCAGCTTGCGGTAGGTGACGCGGTGCGGGCGCGCGGCGTCGGCACCGAGACGGTCGACCTTGTTGGCCTCGTAGGACTCGAAGTTGCCCTCGAACCAGTACCAGTTGCCCGGGTTCTCGTCGGTGCCTTCGTACGCGAGGATGTGCGTCGCCACCCGGTCGAGGAACCACCGGTCGTGGCTGATGACCACGGCGCACCCGGGGAACTCGAGCAGGGCGTTCTCGAGCGAACCCAGGGTCTCGACGTCGAGGTCGTTGGTCGGCTCGTCGAGCAGCAGCAGGTTGCCGCCCTGCTTGAGGGTCAGGGCCAGGTTCAACCGGTTGCGCTCGCCACCGGAGAGAACGCCCGTCATCTTCTGCTGGTCTGGGCCCTTGAACCCGAACTGCGACACGTAGGCGCGGGACGGGATCTCGACGTGCCCGACCTGGATGTAGTCCAGGCCCTCGGACACGGTCTCCCACAGGTTCTTGGTGGGGTCGAGGCCGGAGCGGCTCTGGTCGACGTACGAGATGCTGACGGTCTCGCCGACCTTCACGGCGCCATCGTCGGCCTCCTCGAGGCCGACGATGGTCTTGAACAGCGTGGTCTTGCCGACACCGTTGGGGCCGATGACTCCCACGATCCCGTTGCGGGGCAACGTGAACGAGAGGTTGTCGATGAGGACCCGGTCGCCGAAGCCCTTCTTCAGGTTCTTGACCTCGATCACGGTCGAGCCGAGCCGCGGGCCGGGCGGGATCTGGATCTCGTCGAAGTCGAGCTTGCGGGTGCGGTCGGCCTCGGCGGCCATCTCCTCGTAGCGAGCGAGCCGGGCCTTGGACTTCACCTGGCGGGCCTTGGCGTTGGAGCGCACCCACTCCAGCTCCTCCTTGAGGCGCTTGGAGAGCTTGGCGTCCTTCTTGCCCTGGACCTCGAGGCGGGACTGCTTCTTCTCGAGGTAGGTCGAGTAGTTGCCCTCGTAGGGGTAGGCGCGACCGCGGTCGAGCTCGAGGATCCACTGGGCCACGTTGTCCATGAAGTACCGGTCGTGGGTGACTGCGACGACGGCACCGTGGTAGGCGCCGAGGTGCTGCTCGAGCCACAGGACCGACTCGGCGTCGAGGTGGTTCGTGGGTTCGTCGAGCAGGAGCAGGTCGGGCTTCTGCAGCAGCAGCTTGCACAGCGCAACCCGGCGGCGCTCACCACCGGACAGCACGGTGACATCGGCGTCCGGCGGAGGGCAGCGCAGTGCGTCCATGGCCTGCTCCAGCTGGGAGTCGAGGTCCCACGCGTCGGCGGAGTCGATCGCCTCCTGGAGCTTGCCCATCTCCTCCATCAGGGCGTCGAAGTCGGCGTCCGGCTCGGCCATCTCGACGGAGATCGCGTTGTAGCGGTCCAGTTTCGCCTTGATCTCGCCGGCGCCCTCCTCGACGTTGCCGAGGACCGTCTTCTCCTCGTTGAGCTCGGGCTCCTGCATGAGGATCCCCACGGTGTAACCGGGGGTGAGGCGGGCTTCACCGTTGGAGGGCTGGTCCAGACCGGCCATGATCTTCAGGACCGAGGACTTGCCGGCTCCGTTGGGTCCCACCACGCCGATCTTGGCGCCGGGGTAGAAGGAGATGGTCACGTCATCGAGGATGACCTTGTCACCGTGGGCCTTGCGGGCCTTCGACATGACGTAGATGAACTCAGGCATGGGGGCAAGGCTATCGGCCGGCGCCCCCACGCCCGAATCCGCGTCAGACGGCCGAGAGCTCGCGCTCCCCGTCCTCCCGAGACACCAGACCGGTCGGCTCCTGTGCCACCACGTAGTCGTCGGTCTGCGCGGCGTCCGCTTCCGAGCCGTCCTCACCGGAGGTGCGTCGCCCCGCGAGGTCGCCGGAGTCGTACGAGGCGAAGTCCTCCTCCTGGGCGGGCTCCTCGCCCTCGAGCGACGCCATCGCGTCCTGGACACCGTCGTCGGCCATCCGGTCGTGGGTGTCCAGCTGCGCCCGCGTCACGCGGGTCAGGGATGTGGTCCCCCAGCTGAGGTCGTGGCCGACGTTGTAGGCGTCGATCTCGACCGACGTGGCGTGGGTGTTGTCCTGCCGCATCCACTGGTTGACCCGAAGGCGTCCGTAGACGACCACCGGCTCGCCCTTCTTGAGCGAGTTGGCCACGTTGGCGCCAAGCGACCTGAACGCCGTGACGTTGTAGAAGCTGGTGCCCGCGTCTTCGTAGTCGCGCGTCTTGGGGTTCAGCCGGCGCACCGTCGACGCCAACCGGAAGGCCGCGAACGGCACTCCGTTGCGCGTCGTGCGTGACTCCGGATCGGCGACGACCCGGCCGGTCACCGTGATGTAGGACTCGTTCATCTCACTCACCTCATCTGTGTCAATCCCTCTGGGTTTGACGCAACTGTGGTGGGTCCGGCAGGCACGGACGAGAGCGCGCAGCGCCCGCTGTGGACGACAAGGGTCAGACGCGGCCGGCTGTGTGCAGGCCGCGCCGCATCGGCGCCGTACCAGGCAGAGTCGTCAGCGGCGCGTGCTGGCCGGGGCCAGCCGAGCTTCCGCCCGGTCCAGCGACTCGCGGGTGGTGCGGTGCCGCTCCAGCACAGCGCGCACCGGTCCGACGATGCGTTCACGCGCCACCTCGGCGATCTGGTCGGTCAACCGGCGTCGAATCTGCTGTCCGCGGCGACGGGCGCCGGTGCGTCCGAGCGTGCGGGCCAACGCGGCCAGCGCCAGCCCGAGCAGCAGGCCTCCGGCGAACATCAGCAACGGGTAGGGCAGCGGCCCGACCCGGGGGGTGTCCATGTCGGGGAGCGCCAGCCAACCCATCACCACGAGCACGGCCAGCCAGAGGATGCCGAGCACCGCGATGAACGCGAGGACGAGCTGGGCGAGGCCGAAAGCTCGCCACCACATGGGTGCCCTCATCTTCAGCGATGTGCCCACGACAGCCTGGTCGAGCGCGTCCGCCAGCTCGGGGCCCGGTGGCGTGGCTGCGTCCGCGACCGCCTCGGCCCAACGGTTGGGCAGGCCCTCGGCGGCTTGGTCCCCGACCCGGCGGGTGGCCAGCTCGACCGCAGACCGCGCGGCCGGTGTGGGCGGTGGGAGCGAGGACCGGCCCAGCACGGTGCGGACGTCGCCCGCCGTGACGGCGAGCTTCTCCTCCACGGCGTCCCGCGTGTTCAGTCGCAGCCGCTTCATCGGGTCGGGGCGCAGCGCGCGCACCCAGCGGGTGAACGGCCATCCGGTGCGACCCCAGGCCTGGTTGCGGTAGTCCCGCTCGACGGCCGCCACGACCGTGGGGATGCCTGCGGCACGAGCAAGTGCGTCGACCAGCTCGGAGTCCACCGTGTCGGAGAGCGTCGGCTCGGAGAGGGCGACTCCCCCGCGCAACGAGGCTGCACTGGCGGAGATGTCGGCGAGGAGCCGGTGCTGGGCGGCGTTCTGGGCGGCCACCGCCGTCGCGAGCCGCAGCCGGAGGTCGTCGACCCCCGCGCCGGTGGCGGCCGAGGTCGCGATCACCTGGACGCCGGGGATGCCGTCCTCGGCGGCCAGCCGCGCGAGGTCGCCGCGGATCTGGCTCATCGCCTCGCCAGACAGGCGGTCGGCCTGGTTGAGCACGACCACGGTCACGGCGTCGTGGGTCGACAGGGTGCGCAGGTAGTCGTCGTGCAGGCGCGCGTCCGCGTACTTCTGGGGGTCGGTCACCCAGACGAAGACGTCCACGAGCTCGAGCACGCGCTCGGACTCGGCACGGTGGGCCTCGACCCGCGAGTCGAAGTCAGGCAGGTCGAGCAGCACCAGGCCGTCAAGGTTCCAGGGCGTCCCGGGGCCTGCGTCATCGGACTCCGGCGGCGGGTCCACGTGGTGCCGCTGGGCGACCGACAACCAGTCGAGCAGGTCCGTGGCATCCTCGTCGCCCCACACTGCTGCGACGGGTCGAGAGGTCGTCGGGCGCCGTGCGCCGACGAGGGCGACGGTCGAGCCCACCAGTGCGTTGAACAGGCTGGACTTGCCCGAACCCGTGGCCCCGGCGAGGGCGACCACGGTGTGGTTGCCTGTCTTGGAGATCCGCTGCGTGATCTTGGCGACGACGGCGTGGGCCGACGCAACACCCGCGGGGTCGAGCTGGGGCCCGCCTGCCGCCACCGCCTGTTCGAGGGCGCGCGACCGCGCGGTCAGCTCCTCGCCACTCACTGACTTGACCTGCTTGCGGCCCATCTTCACCGGGCTCATCGAACCGCCTTCACCGCTGCTGCCGCGTCCGCCAAGCGCTCTGCCTGGCGTTCTCTGGTTCCCACCCCGTCGAGTGCTGCGGCATACCGAAGTCGCTCCGCGGCATACAGCTCCTGCACGTGCTCGAGCAGACGCTTGCGCGCCTTGGTCGCCATGTCGCGCACGGCCTGGTCGCCGAAGATCGCCTCGAGCACCTTCTGGGCGAGCACAGCAGTCCCTCCGGCGATGCCGACCTCGGCGCCCACCAGGCCGCCGGTGTGGGCGAAGGCCACCAGCATCAGGATCACCCCGATGCCGTTGAGGCCGTATGCCGCGATGCGGGCCGTCGTGCGGCGGTCCTTGCCTTCGCCGCGCACGAGCTCGAGGACCTCGCCCTGCCAGTCCCGGACCAGTCGCTCGATCGCGGGCGACAGGTCGGGTGACGCCTTGGCCAGCTCGGGGGTCTGGTCGAGCAGCCAGTCGCCGCCGGGGAGCTGACGCCACTGGCGGGCGACGGTCGCGGCGGCCCCCTGGCCCTGCGCGTTGATGAGGGCTGCGACGCCGGTCTGGAGCGCCTCGCCCAGGTCACCGGCCGGCGGCGCCTGGCCCTTGAGCGCCGCGGTGATCCGGTCACGCACCTTGGAGATCGTCGACTCGACCTGCTTGAAGAACTCGCCGGTGCCGACGTACTCCTGCCACCGCGCCAGCACCTCGCCGCGCAGGAGGGTGCCGTCGGTCATGCCGTGCTCGACGTTGGACAGTGCGTCGAGGTATGCCACGTGGGAGGCTTTGTTCAGCGCGGCGACCGCGTGGGCCTGCCGGTGGGTCGCGTCGACGAGGACGTCGGCCCTGGCGTCGAGGCTGCCGAGAGCGCCGTCGAGGGTCTGCGTGACGACGACCGAGCGGGCGCGCGCGTCGCTCGCGAGCGCGGTCAGCCACGAACGGAGCCGGGCCACGTCCTGCTCGGGCAGCCGCCCCTCGGCAGTCAGTCCGGCCTCGGGGATGCCGAAGATCGGTGCGGTGGACAACCCCTGCTCGCGGAGCATCGACGCCAGATGGCTGCGGATATCGGCCATCGCCTCGGGCGGCACCCGGTCGAGCACGATCGCGACGGCCGTGCCGCGTTCAGACGCCTGCCGCAGGAGGTCCCACGGGACGGCGTCGGCATACCGGGCGGCAGTGGTGACGAAGAGCCAGAGGTCGGCCGCCGCGAGGAGCTGGGTCGCGAGCGCGCGGTTGGCACTGACGACCGAGTCGATGTCGGGCGCGTCGAGCAGGGCCATGCCCGGCGGCAGGGAGGTGGACGCGACCATGCGCAGCGCGTTGCCCCCGTCGTCCTTGCTCGGGGCACCGGTCACGCGGCTCAGTCCCGGCAGCACGCGGTCGTCGGAGAACCACCGCTCGTCCTGGGGGTGGTGCACCAGGACGGGGGTGGTCGTCGTCGGACGCAACACCCCGGACCGGCTCACCTCGGCATCGACGATGGAGTTCACCAGGGTCGACTTGCCCGCACCGGTCGAGCCACCCACGACCGCCAGCAGGGGTGCGTCGAGCGAGCGCAGGCGCGGGATGACGTAGTCGTCGAGCTGCTTGAGGAGCGCGTCGCGGGTCGCCCGGCCGGTCACGACGTCGGGGATGTCGAGCGGCAGATCCGCCTCCTCGACCCGTTCACGGAGGGTCGTCACGGCGCCCAGCATCAACATGGCGTCGTCCCTTGAAATCACACCGCAAGCCTAACGAACCGGACGCCATGCACCGTGCGCGACAGACCCGGTCGGAGCAGGCGTTCGGTAAAGATCCTGTCCAAACGGACGAGCGCGACATCCGCCCCCAGCGGAGGGCGGTGACATCCGGTCCGGACCGTCGACCGCAACGGCCCGTCCGAAGGGGTCAGGGCCCGAGCGCTGGAGGGGCCTGTCGGCTGGGAGCGCCCGACGGCTGGGAGCGGCCGACAGCTGGGAGCGGCCGACGGCTGGGAGCGCCTGGCGGCTAGAAGCGCCGGAAGTAGTCGTCGTAGCCGCTGGCCGTCGAGCCGTCGCTGCCGCCGCCTCGTGGCTGGAGGCGTTCGACGGGCTCGATCAGCTCGACACCTTCGAGGGTGAGGTCGTCGATGTTGGCGTCCTGTGCCGGTGCTGGGCGCCACCGTCGCCGCTCTCGTGCGCGTTCGCCGTCCGGCTCTGCGTCCGACTCGTCGAACTCATCTGGGAGGCGCAGCCACCAGATCGCGGACAGCCCCATCAGCAGCAGGCAGATGACCGGGATGGGTACCCCGTTGAGCACCTGTTCGGTGGGGTTGGGTCCGCCGTAGTACGTGGCTGTGCCGTCGGTCGGCGCGTTGGGGTCACCGCGAACCAGTCCCACGGCCGCCGAGGCGAGGAGGAACACGTTCAGCAGGACGACCACCGACCCGACGGCGAGGACCTCCCAGCGCAGCAGCGCGGAGTGAGCCACCGGCTGGGCGAAGAGCAGCACGGCCAGCACCGCCGGCACCAGCAGACAGGCCAGGAAGGCGCTGACCGGCGACTGCCCGAACCCGGTCCCGTAGATGGCGAACAGCGCGATCCGGTCGAGGAACGGAGGGCCGGCGGGCAGGATCTCACCGTTGGGTCCGAAGGCCTGGGTCGACGTGCGGAAGACCAGCCAGCACTGGTAGGCCGACCCGGCGAGCGCCACGCCGGCCGTCACCTCGAGCACCCGGGCGGTGACGAACCAGGTGCGCGGCAGGCTCCAGTCGAGCCGCCCCGACATCAGCTTCATGGTTGGCCCCTTCCTCCCGGCGTCCAATCTAATCGAGCCCGCCCCCGCCACAATGGGGCGATGCGCATCTTTGCCGCCGTCGTGCCGACCGAGGCAGCCCTGGAGGATCTCGCCGAGTTCCTCGACCCCCGCCGGGACGCAGGGCCCGACCTGCGGTGGACCGACTCGAGCCTCTGGCACGTCACCACCGCGTTCATGGCGGACGTGCCCAGCCGCCTGGTCGAGAGCCTGGTCGACGGCATCGCCGAGGCGGTGGGCGACCGCAGCCCCATTCCGTTGCGCATCAAGGGTGGCGGGGCGTTCCCCAACCCCTACGAAGCCCGGGTCACCTGGATGGGCGTCGACGGCGAGCCGGAGTCCCTGGAGTCGCTCGCGGGTCTGGCCCGCGCCGTGCGGCGCGCCTGCAGCCACGCCGGCGCCAACCCCGAGGGCGGCCCCTTCACCCCGCACCTCACGGTGGCGCGCTCGCGCCACCCGTTCGAGGCGACCCGGTGGCTGCGAGTGCTCGACGCGTATGCCGGGCCGGCCTGGACCGCGGACGAGGTCACCCTCTTCGCGTCCCACCGCGGCGAAGGCAAGGGCCGCCCGCACTACGAACCGGTCGCCGTGGTCGAGCTCTCCGGCTGAGCCAAAGTCTCTGCCGAGTAGCGGGTCCGGCAGTCGAGTGGCCACGACACGCTGGCGGCCGCGCCCGGACGTCAGCGCGTCGTGGCCACTCGACCAGACCCCCCGTCGGGGCCGGCCCGTCCTCGCTCCGATCGACCCGCGAGTGGTGCCCCCGGCAGGACTCGAACCTGCGACCTAGAGATTAGAAGGCTCTTGCTCTATCCAGCTGAGCTACGGGGGCAATGCCGCAGAGTCTAGGACGAGGGCGAGCCCGCGTTGAGTTGCGCCAGCCGACGCAGGGCGAGCTCGGCCAACAGGGCTGCACCGTCGGGCACGACCGAGTCGTCGAAGTCCGCTCTCGGCGAGTGGTTGTCCGGGGCCGCGTCGAAATCCGCGGCCGGGCAGGCACTGAGGTTCACGTAGGCGCTCGGCACCAGTTGCCCGACGAAGGAGAAGTCCTCCGAACCCATCTCCGGATCGCGTTGGTGCGTGTACCGATCCGCCCCGAACAGGTCGATGATCGTGTCCTTGGCGAACGCATACTCGGCGTCGTCGTTGACCGTCACGGGATAGCCCGGCAGGTACTCGACCTCCGCCGTCAGCCCGTGCGCCTCGGCCAGCTGGGTGGAGAGCAGCTCGATCTTGCGGGCGACCTCGGCCCGCGCCACCTCCGAGAGGCTGCGCACCGTCGCCTCGAACACCGCGTCGTCGGGAATGATGTTGTCCTTGGTCCCGCCCGCGAACTTGCCGACCGTGATGACCACCGGGTCGAAGACGTTGAACTGCCGCGTGACCAGGGTCTGCAGGGCGACGACGATCTCGCAGGCCACCGGGATCGGGTCCTTGGCGCGGAACGGCTGCGACCCGTGGCCGCCCTCCCCCACGACCCGCACCTTGATCTCGTCGGCTGCCGCCATCAGCGGCCCGGGACGTCCGAACCACATCCCGAGCGGATGCTCGGACGAATACACGTGCAGCGCGTATGCCGCGTCGACGCGCCTTCCAGCCGCCTCGAGCAGGCCCTCGTCGATCATCGGCTTCGCACCGCCGGGACCCTCCTCCCCCGGCTGGAACATGAACACCGCGTCACCCTCGAGCTCGTCGCGCAGCTCGTGCAGGATCCGTGCGGCGCCGACCAGCCCCGCGACGTGCAGGTCATGGCCGCACGCGTGCATGAGACCTTCGTGCCGCGACACGAAGTCCAGCGACAGGTCCTCGGTCACCGGCAGCGCGTCCATGTCGCCGCGCAGCAGCACCACGGGACGCCCGCCGCCAGCGCCGGTCGCGGCGCTGGATCCGGCGCCGCCACGGCCGCGCAGCACGGCCACGACCGAGGAGAGCGACTTCCCCAGGGTGACCTCGAGATCGAGTCCCTTCAGCGCGTCCACGACGGCTTGCTGTGTCAGGGGCAGTGACATCCCGAGCTCCGGGATCTGGTGCAGCTCACGCCGCAGCGCGATCAGGTCGGGGGCGATGGTCGAGGCGATCTCCTGGGTGCGCACGACCTGCACGCTAGTACGCCCCGAGGAAGTCCCTGCGGCTGGCGGTGATGGTCTGGAGCAGCTCGCGCTCGGTCTCCAGGGCCCTGGCATCGGCAGCGCTGTGGTGCATGCGGGCGCGCAGCAGGGCCAGCTCGCTGGCCGTGTCCTGGAAGCGCCGCATCGACCGCAGCATGCTGCGACCACCGGAGGTGCGGGCCCACACGCGGGCCGACCGGCGGCCGTTCATCGTCGACAGCATGCGGACCTCGCTGGGCGACAGCCACCCGGCGTCGGCGTACTCGCTGAGGTGGCGCCCGATCAGGCGGCCCTCCCGGCGTCGGGCCCAGACCACGAGCACGACGAAGGCGATGAAGATCGGCACCTCGACGATGAAGTAGACCGACAGCATCCCGGCTCCGCCCGTGATGGCTGCGAGGTTCCACACCGCATGGGAGAGCGCCGCCAGGAGGTAGCCGCCCACCGGCGCGAGGACCTTCAGCGCACGGTTGCCGGTGGTCGCGGCGATGCCGATGCCGATGCCGGTGAGCACGGTGAACATGGGGTGGGCGAACGGCGTGAACAGGCACCGGGCGATGAACGTGCCCGTGAGAGCCGAGTCGCCACCGTCGCTGTAGGCCATCCCGAGGTACTGGATGTTCTCGGTGAACGCGAAGCCGGCCGCGACGACCCCGGCGTAGACCATCCCGTCGATGATCCCGTCGAACTCGCGACGGCGGAACCACCAGATCAGCAGGACGAGCAGACCCTTGCACGCCTCCTCCACGAGCGGCGCCGAGAACACGGCAGTGGCGAGCATCGCATTGTCGTCCTGGCCGGTCGCGGCCTGGAAGGCGATGTTGGCCCCGGTGTTGAAGACGCCGGCGGCGAGCGCCGCGACGAGGGCTCCCCACAGGAATGCCGTGACGAGGTAGCGCCACGGCTCGGCCTCGAACCGGTCGAGCCACAGGAAGGTGGGGATGACGATGCCCAACGGGATGGCCGCCAGCACCACCGCCAACAGCGTGGTGACGAACCCGAGCGTCGCCCCGTAGTACACGGACAGGACGATCGCAGCCAGTCCGAAGCCAACCAGGATGAAGCCCGCGAGCAACCACCCACGCAACCTCCCCCGGCCGGTCGCACCCGTCCCACCGGCGGCCGCCGCCCCCGAGGCGGGCCCGCCCGCGGGCGGTGCGGCCGCGGCATACCCCTGCTCTGGTCCCCACGTCATGACGGGCAGGGTAGTCGAGGCGGTCGTGGCACTGCCTCGTCGCTTCCTTGCCACTGCTTTGTCACTGCGGGGCCATATGGTGTTCCGGTGACTGCCACCCCCACCGAAAAGTCCGTCAACGACCGCATCGTCTGGATCGACTGCGAGATGACCGGACTCTCCCTGGAGGCCGACGCCCTCATCGAGGTCGCGGCGCTCGTGACCGACTTCGAGCTCAACCAGCTCGGGGACGGCGTCGACGTCGTGATCAAGCCGCCGGGCGAGGCCCTGGTGCAGATGGACGACTTCGTGCGCAACATGCACACGACCTCGGGGCTGCTCGAGGAGCTCGACGGTGGCACGACGATGGACGACGCGCAGCAGCAGGTGCTCGCCTACATCCGCGAGTGGGTGCCCGAGCCGCGCAAGGCGCCGCTGGGTGGCAACACCGTGGGCACCGACCGCAACTTCCTCGCCCGTGACATGGCCGAGCTGGAGGCGCACCTGCACTACCGCATCATCGACGTGTCCTCCATCAAGGAGCTGTCGCGGCGCTGGTACCCGCGCGCCTACTTCGGGTCGCCCAAGAAGTCCGGCGGCCACCGCGCGCTCGCCGACATCCGCGAGTCGATCGCCGAGCTGCGCTACTACCGCGAGGCCGTGTTCGTCCCGACGCCCGGACCCGACAGCGACACGGCCAAGGGCCTCGCGGCGCGTCACGTGGTCGACCACAGCTGACCCTGACCACGACCGATCCGTATGCCGCCGGGTCGCCGGCAGCGCGCCCCTCGCCTTGGGCGGCGGTCGACGGGGTGGTCACGAGCACCGGTCCGGAACAGGTACTATTGGCGTCGCTTCCGCGGCCGGCATTTGTCCGGTCGTGACGCATGGTGGGCGTAGCTCAGCTGGTAGAGCACCGCGTTGTGGTCGCGGGGGTCGCGGGTTCAAGCCCCGTCGCTCACCCCAATACCGAAGGCCCCTGACCGTGATGGTCGGGGGCCTTCGTCGTCGCTCGGCTCTGGTGCCGGCGGACGCGCGCCGGGAGACTGGGCGTATGCCGGGCTGCTGCGACCCCCAGGGGTACGACGAGATCTTCGGGCCACGCTTCGCCCGGCGGGTGGCCCGTCGCTACCGCAAGCGCGGCCTCGGGCAGACCGAGCGCGACATGGTCGACTTCTTAGCCGGCCGTGGGCTGTCCGGCGCCTCGGTGCTGGAGATCGGTGGTGGCGTCGGCGAGATCCAGCTCGAGCTGCTGAAGCGTGGTGCGGCGCGGACGACGAACCTCGAGCTCGTGACGTCCTACGACGGCCCGGCCCGCGCGCTCGCGGAAGAAGCCGGCTTCGGCAACCAGATGGAGCGGCGGCTGCACGACATCGTCGAGGCGCCGGACGAGGTCGACAAGGCCGACGTCGTGGTGCTGCACCGTGTCGTCTGCTGTTACCCCGACTACGAGCGGCTCCTGGGCGCGGCGGCCGACCATGCCCGGCACTTGCTGGTGTTCAGCCACCCCCCGCGCAACCTGGCCAGCAGGGCGTTCGTCTCCGCGCAAAACGCTGTGTTGCGACTGACGGGTCGCCGGTTCCAGGCGTTCACACACCCGCCCGAGGCGATGCTCGAGGTGCTTCGCGGACGTGGGCTGACGGCGGTGCACGCCCGACGCGGGTTCGTCTGGCACGTCGAGGGCCTGGCCCGCGAGGCGGGCGGACCGGCTGAGGCAGGCGGACCGGCTGAGGCGGGCTGACCGGCTGCTGACGCGCCGCGGGTGGAGCGACAGCGGCAGCGGGGTCGCGGGTTCGGCTCGGCAGACGTCAGGCAAGATGGTCGCGTGTTCATGGACTCCGAAGGCAAACGCAGGGTCATCCGGATCGGCGTCTGGGTCGCGATCCTCGGCCTGCTCCTCGGCGTGCTCAGCTCGATCATCATGGCGACCGGCGCCGACGCCCACGCCGCGCTGAAGTCGATCTCCCCCAAGGACGGCTCCTCGGTGTCCACCACGCCGACGCAGGTCGTGCTGACCTTCAACGAACCGATCAGCACCAGCTTTGCGACCGTCACGGTGACCGGAGCCGATGGTGTGGTCTCCGCCGGCAAGACGGTCGTCGACGGCGGCACCGTCACCCAGGCCCTCGCCCCCGACCTGGCCAACGGCCGCTACACCGTGACCTACCGCGTCGTCAGCGAGGACGGGCACCCCGTGTCGGACAGGACGACCTTCACGGTGGCTGCTGCCACTTCCACCCCTTCGGCCTCCGAGACCAGCGTGCCGTCGGCGACGCCGCTGCCGGCTACTCCGAGCGCGTCCAGAAGCAGTGCTGCGTCGACCGTCCCCGATGATGCGGACGCGGCCGGCAGCGGGCGGGGACTACGGATCGGACTGGCCGTCGGAGTCGCGGCTCTCGCCCTGGCTGGCGGGACCGCCCTGGTCGCCTCGGGCCGGCGCCAATCCGGCCGGGATCCGGGCGAATGAGCCGTCGCGTCAGCCGATTTCACCCGGCCCGCTTCGTCCTGTAAGGTCTCTCCTCGCGCGCCATTAGCTCAATTGGCAGAGCAGCTGACTCTTAATCAGCGGGTTCGGGGTTCGAGTCCCTGATGGCGCACCATTACTGCTGGTCAGAGGTCCGTTGGTGCTCGTTGCTTCCCGACGTGAGGTAACTCTTATCGCCGGGGTTCGGGGTTCGGCGCCGACGTGTGCACTGCTCTCAAGACGTATCCATCTGATCTGGGCGTTCCTCTCCCCACAGACCCTCGATGCCAGACGTCGTTCTCGAGCTCCCTGGCTCCCTCGGGACCGTGACGGCCCGACACACGTGACGGCCTCCGAGTGGTTTGTCCCGGGCGCGAGTGGGTACTTTCGAGGTGACCCACGCACGTCCCACGAGGGGCTGCCCACGCACCCGCAGAACGAGGCTCAGCATGTCCAAGCACGACGAGGGCGACTACTCCGAGGCGGACCTGGTGGTCAAGGGTCAGGAGGACCACGCAGCCGGCCCCACCGCGGTCGCGGTGTCGATGAAGCGGTCCCTCGACCACATGGGTGTGAAGCGGACCGCGCAGACTCTTCTCAAGCTCAACCAGGCCGAGGGCTTCGACTGCATGAGCTGTGCGTGGCCGGACCCCGACCCAGGCCACCGCCACACGGCTGAGTTCTGCGAGAACGGCGCCAAGGCCGTCGCTGAGGAGGCGACCCGCGACCGGGCCACGCCGGAGTTCTTCGCCCAGCACAGCATCGCCGAGCTCGACGCCCACACGGAGCACTGGCTCGGCCAGCAGGGCCGTATCACCCACCCCATGGTCAAGCGGCCCGGAGGCACGCACTACGAGCCGATCGAGTGGGACGAGGCATTCGACCTCATCGGTGCCGAGCTGTGCTCGCTCGCCAGCCCCGACGAGGCGACGTTCTACACCTCAGGGCGGGCCTCCAACGAGTCGGCGTTCGCCTACCAGCTGTTCGTCCGCGCGTTCGGCACCAACAACCTGCCGGACTGCTCCAACATGTGCCACGAGTCGACGAGCATCGCGCTGCAAGAGTCCATCGGCATCGGCAAGGCCAGCGTGACGCTCGATGACGTCCACACCGCATCCGTCATCGTCATCGCCGGCCAGAACCCCGGGACCAACCACCCGCGCATGCTCTCGGCCCTCGAGATCGCCAAACAGAACGGTGCGAAGATCATCTCGGTCAACCCGCTGCGTGAGGCCGGGCTGGTCAGGTTCAAGAACCCGCAGAAGCCCAAGGGCGTCCTCGGGCACGGCACGGCCATGGCCGACCTGCACCTGCCGGTGAAGGTCAACAGCGACCTCGCCCTCTTCCAGGCGATCGGCTCGCTCCTCGTCGAGTGGGACGCGCTCGACCACGAGTTCATCGACACCCACGCCACGGGCTTCGAACAGTGGCGCGACCACGTCCGCGCCGTCGACTGGGACCGGGTCGTCGAGGTGACCGGGCTGTCCCGCGAGCTCATCACGCAGGCCGCCGAGATGCTGCGCGGCTCCACGCGCACCGTCTACTGCTGGGCGATGGGCCTGACCCAGCACCGCAACGGGGTCGCGACCATCAAGGAGGTCGTCAACCTCGCCCTGGCGCAGGGCAACATCGGCCGCGAGGGCGCCGGTCTGCTGCCGGTGCGCGGCCACTCCAACGTCCAGGGCGACCGCACGATGGGCATCTGGGAGCGACCGCCCGCCGCCTTCCTCGACGCCCTCCAGAAGGAGTTCGGCTTCGACCCGCCTCGTGAGAACGGCCTGGACGTCGTCGACTCCCTACGCGGCATGCGCGACGGGAAGGTCCACTTCTTCATGGGCCTCGGCGGCAACTTCGTGCAGGCGGTCTCAGACACCGACACCGCGATCCCGGTCATGCGCAAGGTCCGCATGACGGTGCAGGTGTCCACCAAGCTCAACCGCTCGCACCTCGTCTGCGGGGAGACCGCGCTGATCCTGCCGACCAAGGGCCGCACCGAGAAGGACATCCAGGCCAGTGGCGCCCAGTGGATCTCCGTCGAGGACTCCACCTGCTCCGTGCACGCCTCCCGCGGCCCGCTGGAACCGGCCAGCCCCCAGCTCAGGTCCGAGGTCGACATCGTCACCAGCATGGCCGAGGCGACGCTCGGGGACCGCTACGGCTTGCAGTGGAAGGCGATGCGTGACGACTACCGCGTCATCCGTCACCACATCGCCAAGGTCGTCCCCGGGTGCGAGGACTACGAGGTCAACGTCCGCAAGCCCGGCGGCATGATCATGCCGCACCCGCCGCGCGACACCCGGACCTTCGACACCAAGTCAGGCAAGGCCGAGTTCGTCGCCTCTCCCATCGAGGTCGTCCACGTCCCCGAGGGCCACGTGCTGCTCCAGACCCTGCGCAGCCATGACCAGTACAACACCACGATCTACGGCCTCAGCGACCGCTACCGCGGCATCGAGGGGGGCCGCAAGGTGGTCTTCGTGCACCCCGACGACATCACTGCCTTCGGGCTCAACGACGGCGACCTTGTCGACCTCACCACGCGGTGGGCCGGTGACGACATCGACCGCCGCGTTCGCGGGTTCCGCGTGGTCAGCTACGACACCCCGCGCGGATCGGCCGCCGCCTACTACCCCGAGACCAACCCGCTGGTGCCGCTGGACTCGACAGCCATCGGGAGCAACACGCCGACCTCCAAGTCGGTGGTGGTGTCCCTGACGCCGGCCACCGGCCCCGGTGCGGTGAACGGCACCACGTCGGCGGAGACCCCTGGCAGCTCCCAGAACCCCACGGGTTCGGACTGGGACCACAAGAAGACCCCGGAGCCCAAGCACCTGTCCTGAACAGCATCCCGGTGGGCGTCACCCACATCGACCGGGGACGGGCTGATCAGTCGCCCCGCGTCACAGCCGGCAGCCTCCCCGCAGGCTTCTTCCGCACCGAGCTCGTGGCCCAGCAGTCAGCCTCTCTGAGACCAAGGGCCCGCTCCTCCTTGCCCAGGCCGACTCCCACTGAGAACTGGCCTCCACCCCTCGGGCACGACGACGTCTAATGAGGCCTCGCGCGCCTGGACCTGCCGCGATCCGCTCGAAAGAAGCAGTTTCAGGTTCCGCGTCCCTCGCGCAATCGCGACCCACCGTTGTTGCCCGTGGGCGTGATGTGTCGCGACGATATGTACCCAGGGCCAACGGGCTCGGATGGGTACAGGTCAGGTTGAGGTCCCGGGGACTGCATCATCGGTGGCGGGACGGAAACAACTCCGTGGGTTGATCTTGTCGGGAGGTCTGCATGGCGCACACTCTCAGGTACGGCATCGCCTTGTCGGGCGCCACCGTCGCTGTCCTGGTTGTCGATCTGCTGCCCAACTCGGACGACGCGGGCCCGGTGGTCCTCCTGGTCCTGCTGGCCACCGCTTTCGCCCTCGGCACGCTGGCTCCGTCCCTGGCCTGGGCGACCGGCCTGGCACTGGGGATGGTGCCTGCAGCAGCCACGTTCATCCTGCTTCTTGTCGCGCCTGATCGCCTTCATCACCTCGAGCCGCCCGGCCTGCCTGGCGCCGCCAGCCTGCTCGTGCTCTGCCTGCCAGCCCTTCTCGCGACGTACGCCGGAGCCGGGCTGCGGTCGATCACGAACCGGCCCGGCAGCGGCCAAGAACGCTGAACTCCGTGCCGCGAACGCATCCCAGCGCGATCGTCCGGTCAGCTACTTCCGAACCGCCTACTACTCGGGGGCACGAGTCGCCGGCGAATGCGCCGCACCGTCAGAGGGTCGTAAGCCATCGCTTCAGGACGCACGGCGACCGCGGCCAGGAGATGGTCGTACTCAGAGGCGCTGATGCCCCAACGCTGGGAGACCTCTCGGTCCTTCGCACCAGCGTGACGCCACCATTCTCGTTCGAAGTCAAGGATGGCCATCTCCATGTCGGTCATCGAAGACCTCCTTCCGCAGGGCGCGCGCCCGACGGGCGTGCATGTCGCTTCCTTACCCACTCGTGGTCTTCATCAATCCCTCGACGCGTCCGCCATTTCCCTAAGGTGAGGTGTAGGTGCCGCCCAGTGGGCATGTGACGGGGGTTCGGGCAGGGCAGACCGCCCCGACGGATGGAGTTCTCATGCCTGGTGTCATCTTCGCCGAGAGCGCGTCCAACCAGCAGCTGTCCGAGCCAGGGGACCGGTTCACGAGCGCCAAGGAACAGGCACTCGCCGCCATGCTGTTTTGTGGAGAGTCACGGCGCCGTGGCTGCGTCCCCCGCTGATCCCCGACGCCGTGACGGCGAATGCCTACCCGGCTACTGATCAGCGCAAACGTGCCTATGCACCGCGACCTGAGGGAGGCCAGAGGGGGGCATTCGCGGGCTGGGACGGGCAACGACGCGAATCCCCTTTGGATAATCCGCTGGTTCGGGGTTCCAGTCCCTGATGGCGCACTATCCACGAGAGGGCCGATCGCTGTGCGACGGCCCTCTTGTCGTCCGCGGGATGCTTGGTCTCACGATCACGCCGGTGTCCACACCGAGCTCGAGGAGGACGAGATGGCCGTACCCACCGACACCTACACCCAGACCCGTCGCAGCCTTCACGCACTGGCGGAGCTGGTCGTCGCCGGCCCGCGGTTCCGCCAGACCGGCGACCTGCGGTTGCGCGTGCATCCGGAGGGCATCGGCACCTGGGACGGTCCCATCGTCCTGCTGGCCGGCGGTGAGCTGGTCACACCCTCCTCGCGGATCGCCGTCGACGGATTGACCATCGCGGACGCCGCGCTGAGGGCGGGGCTGGAGGCCAGCCCACTGGATGACGTCTACAACGACGGCCCTCATGTCTCACCCTCGGAGACAGTTCGTCTCGACCCAGCGTCGGTCCACGTGGTCGAGACGGCGTTCCGCCTCGGCGAGAACGCCCTGCGCGCGTTCCGACCAGATGCCGAGCGCACCCTCTGGCCGGAACACTTCGACGTCGCCACCACTGTGGAGGGGGTCAACTACGGTGTCTCCCCTGGCGACGACTACTTGGCACTTCCGTACGCCTACGTGGGACCACACCGCCCACGGACTGGTGACTTCTGGAACGCCCCCTTCGGCGCCGCTCGGCTGGTCGATGAGCTCGCCGACGTCGCAGCGATCACGGCCTTCTTCAGCGAAGGTGCCCGGCTGGCAGCAACATCGCCACCCTGACCTGCTGACGAGACCACCCTCGGACCCGAAGAACATCTCGGGCTCCCGTTGAGGGGATCATTCCTTGGCGGTCGGCGCTCGTCCCTTCAGGCACATAGTTGTGTTCAGTCCAAGGATGGGGACGCCCGCATCGTAGAGTCCCTGAATGGTCACGAGGACACGGCTGGCGAGCGGCGCTCTGGCGCTCGCCGTCGCCGCGGCAGTCCTGGTCCACGTGGTCTCGGACAACGATGCGCTCGTCTCCTTCTGCTACCTCGGCGTCCTGGTGGGCGCCAGCGTGGGCGCGTGGATCGGCGCGGCGCGCGCACCACGTGGACAGCAACTGGTGCCGCGACTGATCGCCGCAGGACTCTTCCTGACAGCGCTGGGTGACGCTCTGTGGACCCTGCTCGACGAGCTGGGCGCCGGTACGGACGTGTCGATTGCGGACCCGCCCTGGTTCGCCGCCTACGTCGTCCTTTGCGCGGCACTATGGCGGGTGCTCGTGACGGGTCGTGGGGCGAGCCCCGCCAGGGCCGAGATGGACCTCGTCGTCGACGCGGGGACCATCATCGTCGTCAGCGTGCTGGCCATGTGGAGCTTTTCCGTTGGGCCCATCGTGGCTGACCACAGCGTCGCGCCCTTCGTGCGCACGGTTTGGGCGGCGTACCCGATTGCGGACGCCGTCCTGCTTGCGCTGGTGGTCCGCACCCTGATGAGCCGGGGTGCCCGTCTTGCCACCGGCATGTCGTTCGCGGTGGGAACCTGTTTGTGGCTGGCCGCCGACATCACCTACATGTTGGAACCAAGCAGCTCGTTCCAGCAGACCTGGCTGGACCCCGCGTGGATGGTTGCTCCCGTCCTCATGGCCCGCGCTGCATGGCGGTCCGGTTTCGAGACCACCGAGGTTGCAGACTCGTCGACCGGCGGTCGGGTGCCTCAGCTCATGGTCGCGGTGTGTCCTCTCCTGGCGCCTCCGGCCCTTGAGCTCATCGCTCACCTCCGTGGGGCGCCGGACGACCCGCTGCAGCTGTTCATCGGCACTACAGCGGTCGTGGCGCTGGCGTTCGTACGGACCGCGCGGTTGCTCCGCTCCGAGGAGCACGCACATCGAGAACTGGAAGAGGCGCGGGACGCGGCTCTTGAGGCCTCCCGTGCCAAGTCGATGTTCTTGGCGAACATGAGTCACGAGATCCGCACACCACTGACGACCGTGCTCGCTGCGGCCGAGATCCTGGAAGACACACCCCTGAACACCCTCCAGCTCAAGCTGCTGGGAAAGATGCACCGCTCGGGGGAGATGCTCAAGACGCTGGTCGAGGGGGTTCTCGACTTCTCCCGAATTGAGGCAGGTCAGCTGGAGCTGTCCCCCAAGACGTTCGACCTCCACGCCATGATTGAAGATGCGGCGGACGTGTACGGGCCACGGGCGGCACAGGTCGAAATCGGATTCGAGTGCCACCTGGACCCGGGACTACCGCAACTGGTCGTCGGCGACCCTGCGCGACTCTTCCAAGTTCTCACCAACCTGCTCGACAACGCGCTGAAGTTCACCCATCAAGGCAAGGTGACCCTCGCGGTCGGCCCGGAAACGACCGCCGCCGGGGATGGCAGTGCGAGCAAGGTGGTCAGGTTCAGCGTCGACGACACGGGCATCGGGATCCGGGCGCAGGACCAGGACTCGATATTCGCGTCGTTCAACCAGGTCGACGGGTCCACGACCCGGAACTACGGCGGTAGTGGCTTGGGTCTGGCAATCTGCAAGGAGCTGACTCAGCTGATGGGCGGAACCATCACGGTCCAGAGCAGTTACGGCTCCGGGAGCACGTTCGTGATCCGCCTTCCGCTGGCACCCGCCGAGGCAGAAGATCTCGCGCCACAGGCCTGGCAGGTACCCGACAACGAGAAGTACATCTCCGCGAGACGCGCACTCAGCGCCGCCAATCGAACGTCCTCCTGAGGTAGTCAGATCCACGAGGTTCCCAACGCCCGTGACGAACTGACGATGCAGAGTCGCCCAGCCTGACCCGGACGCGTCGAACGGACCCACCGCATGGTCCGATCTGCGAGACGGGACCCTTCCCCGTGGACGGCTCCCCGCACCTCGTGCTGCACTGGTGCCATGTCTTCGACCACCGCGGCGTTCCGCATGCACATGGGCTCCATGTGCGGCGGCGCCATGCGGTGTTGCTGCTGCGCCTGACCCCAGCCCGCACCAGCCCCGGCGCACCTCTGTGAGCGCGCCGCCCGAACCGGAGACGAACCCATGGCTTCACCCCTTCTCAGCCACGCGGCATACCACCGCATCCACCTCGACCTGCTCCTGACGCAGGGATCGCTGTGTCCCCGAATGTGTTGCCACGCGCCGCATTCCGACACTTCGACCCAGACTCACGAGCAGGAGAGACACCATGACCGCCATCACCACCGCCGGCACTCCCGGCGTCAACCGCTTCACCCGTAGCCAGCTGCTGCGCACCGCACGGCTGTTCGCCACCGACCCCGACCTCGAACGCGAGGTCGACCTCGACGCCACCGAGCGCAGCTGGCACCGGCTCGATGCCACCGACCACCTCGAGATCTGGCTGATCCGCTGGCCGGTCGGGTCCTCGACCGGCTGGCACGACCACCTCCAGTCCGAGGGAGCCTTCCTCACCGTCAAGGGCGACCTGGCCGAGCAGTCGTGGTCGGGCAACGCGGCCCACGACCGCTACCTCTGGGAGGGCGAGGGCCGTTCGTTCGGTCCCCACCACATCCACAACGTGACCAACCTCGGCGACCGACCCGCCCTCTCCGTCCACGTCTACTCCCCCGCCCTGCGCGGCATGACCCGCTACGCCCTGCTGGACACCACGCTTCGCCAGACCAGTGTCGAAAAGGCGGGTGAGCAGTGGTGAGCGCCCCGACCGTGCACTGGGAGACGCGGCTGTTCAGCGACCCGACGGCTACGCCAGCACCGGCGAGCGGCCGCGGCTGGGAAGCCCCCACCTATGCGGGCATCGACGACCAGCTGACCGACGCCCGCAGCCGGCTGGACCGGGTCAGCGCGCGCGGGGCCTACCAGGAGGTGCTCTACGGCCGTGGCGTGCTCGTCGACATCCGGCCCGTGACGCAGCGTGCGTTCGAGGGTGAGGTCGCGGCCCCTCTCGGCCCGCTGGCCGTCGAGCGCAACGTGCTCGAGTGGCGGTTCGACCCGCGGCACGAGGCGCGTCTCCCGATCGCCGCCTACGACACCCGCGTGCTCGTCCTGTGCCAGGAGGGCTTCACCTCGTCACTGGCAGCGGACGCATTGCTCCGCTTGGGGATTCGCCGGGCCACCGACGTGGTCGGCGGATTCCGGGCCTGGCGCGAGGCGGGTCTGCCGGTCGCCGGCTGAGGTGAGGTATGCCGTGGGGCTGGCCCCGCGGCATACCTCACCTCCGTGTGCCGTGGCGCGACCTCGGTCCGCAGCCGGCCGCGTGGGACTCAGCCGCGACGGCGTCGGACGACGCCCAACCCGATGAGCGCGACAGCGGCGGCAGCGAGCGCCGCGATGCGTTCGGTGCGCAGGTCACCGGACTCGGTGCGGGTCGCCTCGGTGAACTTCGTCTTGGCCGACTCGACCTGCCGGCGGGCGATCTCCTGCGGCGCCGTGCGGGTGTGCAGCTCGTCGACGGTGCCCGCGAGGCGCTCCCGCGCCGCGGCGATGTCGGCCTCGATCTGGTCGACCGACTTGCTGCGCTCGCTGGACGGCTTGCTCGTGCTGTTGTCGCTCATGCGGCGCTCCTCGGTGGATCGGGTGGGTGGAGCGGGTCAGGCCAGGCCGAGGTCGCGGCGCAGCTTGGCGACGTGGCCGGTGGCCTTGACGTTGTACCAGGCGTTGGACACCGTGCCGGACTCGTCGACGACCACCGTGCTGCGCAGGACACCCTGGACGGTCTTGCCGTAGAGCTTCTTCTCGCCGAACGCGCCGTAGGCGTTCATCACCGACTTGTCCGCGTCGGACAGCAGCTGGATGGTGAGGCCGTCCTGCTCGCGGAACTTGGCCAGCTTCTCCGGCTTGTCGGGCGAGATGCCGAGCACCTCGTAGCCCTCGCGGTGCAGGGTGTTGATGTTGTCGCTGAAGTCGCAGGCCTGCGTGGTGCAGCCCGGAGTCATCGCGGCCGGGTAGAAGTAGACGATGACCTTCTTGCCGCGAAGGTCGGACAGGCTGACCTGGGCACCCTTGTCGTCGGTCAGGGTGAAGTCGGGTGCGGTGTCACCCGGGCTGAGTCGCTCGCTCACGGTCGTTGGTCTCCAATCCGGCAAGGTGCCTATTGCGAA
This sequence comes from Pedococcus bigeumensis, assembly GCF_006438965.1. Classification (GTDB taxonomy): domain Bacteria; phylum Actinomycetota; class Actinomycetes; order Actinomycetales; family Dermatophilaceae; genus Pedococcus; species Pedococcus bigeumensis_A. The sequence goes on along the minus strand of NZ_RCZM01000001.1, from coordinate 596,995 downwards.
TAGTTTGCAATAGGCTGGTTCACGTCCTGCGTCAAACCTATCCCAGCAGCAGGCGGCCCACCCGAGCAGGCAGGAGCACCTCGTGCACGTCCCCGACGGATTCCTCGACGCACCCACGTCGGTCGGCACCGCCGTCGTCGCCGCAGCCGGGGTGGGACTGGCCCTGCGGGGCGCCCGTCGCGAGCTCGACGACCGCACTGCCCCCCTGGCCGGGCTGGTCGCGCTGTTCATCTTCGCGACGCAGCTGCTCAACTTCCCGATCGGCGCCGGGACGTCCGGCCACCTCCTCGGTGGCGCCCTCGCGGCGGTGCTGGTCGGCCCGTGGACGGCGACCCTGGCGATCACGGTCGTGCTCATCGTCCAGGCGACCCTGATGGCCGACGGTGGGCTCACCGCACTCGGCACCAACATCACCCTGATGGGCCTCGTCGGGGTCTGGGTCGGCTGGCTGGTCTTCATCGCCCTGCGCCGCGTGCTGCCCAGGCGCCCCGCCTCCGTCGTCCCGGCCGCTTGCGTCGCGGCGTTCGTGTCCGTGCCGACGGCCGCGTTCGCGTTCTCGGTCCTGTTCGCCATCGGAGGCGTCGCCGACGTGCCGTTCTCGACCGTGGCCACCGCGATGGTCGGCGTCCACAGCCTGATCGGGCTGGGCGAGGCCGCCATTACGGCACTGGCCGTGTCGAGCATCGTCGCCGTCCGCCCGGACCTCGTCTACGGCGCGCGACCCGCCCTGCGCCAGCGCACCCTGACCATCCGTGACGAGGTGCCGGCATGACCAAGGCCAGCCCCGCGACCAGCGCGACCGATCCCGGCAGCCAGACCGATGCGGCCCGGACGACCGGTGCCACCGAGACCCCCAAGGGATCTCCCTCGGCCCGGCCTCGAGTGAGCACCCGACGGGTCGTCGTCGTCGGCATCCTCGTGTCGCTCTTCCTCGCCGGTGTCGTGTCGTTCTACGCCTCGACCCACCCCGACGGACTGGCGTTCGTGGCCGGCGAGAAGGGTTTCCTGCACTCTGCGGGCGCCCATGCCAGCGACGGCTCGCCGTTCGCCGGCTACTCGACCCGGGGTGTCGAGAACGCCAGGCTCTCGCGCGGTCTTGCGGGCGTCGTGGGCGCCACCTTGGTCTTCGTGCTCGCCGGTGGCCTCTTCCTTGTCGTCCGACGCCGCGACCAGCGCGACACGGCTGGCGACACTGCCGGCGGCGCTGCTGGCGGCGCTGCTGGCGACTCCCCGAGCGACGGCGACGGCTGACGTGGGCGCAGGACACGGCCACCACCTGCACTTCCACGGGCACTCGCTCGCGCACCGGCTGCCCGCCCACGCCAAGCTCGTGGCGCTGCTGGGCTTTGTCGTCACCGTCGTCCTCACCCCACGGACGGCCTTCGCCGCGTATGCCGTCTACCTCCCCCTCGTCCTCGTCGCCCAGCGCTGCTCCCGGGTGCCGTTCGGCTACTACGCCAAGCGGATGGTGGTCGAGGTGCCCTTCGTCGTGTTCGCCCTGCTGATGCCGTTCGTGGCCACTGGGCCCCGGGTCGAGGTCGGTCCCTTGCGGCTGTCCGAGAGCGGACTGCTCAGCGCCTGGGCACTGCTGGCCAAGGGGACCCTGGGGGTGATGGCCTCCCTCGTGCTCGCGACGACCACCGAGCCACGGCACATCGTGGGCGGGCTGGAACGACTGCGGCTGCCCGACCAGCTCGTGCAGATCATGGGCTTCATGGTGCGCTACCTCGAGGTCGTGACCGGGGAGATGGCGCGGATGAAGGTCGCCCGGGAGTCGCGCGGCTTCCAGGCCCGCAGCATCCGGTCCTGGCCGGTCCTCGCCACCACCGCCGGCGCCTTGTTCATCCGCTCCTACGAGCGAGGTGAGCGGGTCCACCTCGCCATGCTGTCCCGGGGATACACGGGCCAGCTGCCGGTGACCCGTCCCATGACGGCGACCGCCGAGCAGTGGCGACGGGCCGGCATGCTCCCCGCCGCGGCGCTGGCCACGCTCCTCGTGGCGGTGGCGCTGTGAGCGCCCCCATCCTCGACGTCCAGGGCCTGGCCTACGCCTACCCGGACGGCCACCAGGCTCTGTTCGGCGTGAATCTCCATGTGCACCAAGGAGAACGCGTTGCCCTGCTCGGCCCCAACGGCGCCGGCAAGACCACACTCGTGCTGCACCTCAACGGCATCCTCACGGCTGGCGCAGGCTCGGTGTCGGTGTCCGGGATGCCGGTGGCCAAGGAGAACCTGATGGAGATCCGGCGTCGCGTGGGCGTGGTCTTCCAGGATCCCGACGACCAGCTCTTCATGCCGTCGGTGCGGGCTGACGTCGAGTTCGGGCCGGCCAACCTCGGGCTCCGCGGAGCCGCCCTCGAGGCGCGGGTCGTCGCCGCCCTCGACCAGGTCGGGATGGTCGACTACATCGACCGGCCGCCGCACCACCTGTCGTTCGGCCAGCGCCGCCGCGTCGCGGTGGCGACCGTGCTGGCGATGGAGCCCGAGATCCTGGTGCTCGACGAGCCGTCGTCCAACCTCGACCCCGCCTCGCGGCGAGAGCTCGCCGACATCGTCCGCTCGCTCGACGTCACGGTGCTGATGGTCACCCACGACCTGCCCTATGCCTACGAGCTGTGCTCGAGGTCGGTCGTGCTGTCCGACGGGGTCGTCGTGGCGGACGGGCCCACCCGCGACGTGCTGACCGATGACGCCCTGATGTCTGCGCACCGGCTCGAGCTGCCCTTCGGGTTCGACCCGCGGACCATCCCAGCGCCCTAGCCGGTCGGGTCCCAGACCCCTTCGTCACTCCCCCAGCGTCGACCCACCCACGCGAACTCCCTTGGTGCGTCATCGATCCCGAAGGCCGGTCGCGACTGCGCGACCCGGCCGTACACGGAGCTGGACTCGACCAGCCACGGAGCCGGATCGTCCACCGGCGCGGCGGGTCCGTCGAGTGCATCGGTCTGGAGCAGCCAGTGGGCGGTGCGGGCCAGGTGCGCCTCGACCCGCCACGTACCACCCTCGGTGGCCCGCCGCCGCAGGGCGCTCAGCACCCCGGCAGCGAGGAGGTAACCCGTCGCGTGGTCGAGAGCCTGGGCGGGTAGCGCGCCCGGCGAGACCCCGTCTCGTGACTCGATGAGGGCGATCCCCGTGGCCGCCTGGACGATGCTGTCGAACCCGCGCCTCCTCCCCCATGGGCCGCTCGGGGTCCAGGCGGTGAGCGTGGCGCAGACGAGGTGCGGGTGCTGCTCGGCGAGGTGGTCGGGGTCCAGTCCGTATGCCGCGAGGGCGCCGGGGCGGTAGCCGGTCACCAGCACGTCGGCCTCGGCCAGGAGCTCGTGGAGGCGGTGCCGGGCGTGCTCGTCCTGCAGGTCGAACAGGGTCGAGCGCTTGCCGGCGTCGGTGTCGAGATGGAGGGCCTCGAGCTCCGGAAGGTGCGGGCCGTCGACCCGCAGGACGTCGCAGCCGAGCTGCGCCAGGGCCCGGGTGGCGACCGGACCCGCGAGCACCCGGGTGAGGTCGAGGACTCGTGGTCGACGGGGCACCTCGACAGGGGTGGCGGTCGCGGTGGCGGCCACCCTCAGCAGGTCGTGCGCGGCCACCGACCGGCCCGCCTCCGAGGACATCCACTCGGCCACTGTCCGCACCCGCACCGCGATCCCGTGGTCGGCGGTGACGACGTCCTCGACCTCCTGGGCCGAACGGTCGACGATCGCCGCCGCGGCCTCCTCACGGGTGGCGTCCTCAGCCAGACCCAGCGCCCGAAGCAGCCGAACCAGGTGGTGCGGATAGTTGGCGTGGGTGCGAACCCAGCCGTCCCGTGCCTCGAAGAAACCTGACAGCGGGGCGAATCCGGGCTCGTGCTTCCCGTTGACCGTCTGCTCGTTCCGGAAGGACACCGCCACCTGGCGTGGGTCGATGTGCACCCGCTCTCCTGCACGCAGGGCGGCACCGGCAAGGCCGGCCGCGGCGACCGAGCCGCAGGCGAGGGTGTTGACCGGGAGGGCGGCAGGCAGGGCACTGCCGGTCGCGAGGTCGAGGTGCGCCGCGGCATACCCCTCGTCGAGGCCAAGGGCCGGGAGCACCTCACGCAGCAGGTGGTTCACCCCTCGACTCTAGAACCCGGAGGGCCCGCTGGCGGTCAGAGCCGGTCCCGGTCCGCAGCCCTCCCGCGGTCCCGGGGTCGGCGTCCCGGTGATGACAATTGTCATGGGGACATTTCGTGCTTTGGACGGAGCCTTGCGAGTGACGCCGCACCCACGGTGTCACCAGGGGACCACGAGGCCCCACCCCTCCATCACGGGAGCACACGATGACCCTTCGAATTGGCCTGGCGGTAGCCGCGGCCGGATGTCTCGGCCTCGCCGCTGGGGCACCCGCCCTGGCCGGCACCACGACGCCGGTCTCCACCGGCACCTCTCTGTCCGCACGAGCACCCGAGTCCGCCTTCCATGCGGCCGGTGCCGCTGCCGGCGCGGCCGACCCAGCCAGCTGCACGCGGCCCGCCCCGGACGGGCGCGTGTCCACGACCATCCACTGCTACACCCCCGACCAGATCCGTGCCTTCTACGGACTGTCCCCACTCACCCCGGCCACGACGGACGGAGCCGGACAGACGATCGTCCTCGTGGACTCGTACGGCAGCCCCACCGCGGCCAACGACGTCGCCTTCTTCGCCAAGACCTTCAACGGGCCGACCCCCGACTTCGAAGCGGTCTTTCCCCTCGGCAAGGTCGACTACACCCACGCCACCGGCAACGGCAGCGGCACCGCTGGGCCGACGTCCGCCGACGGCTGGGCGGGCGAGGCCAACCTCGACGTCCAGTGGGCCTACGCCATGGCTCCCAAGGCGCACATCGTGCTCGTCGGCACGCCGGTGGCCGAGACCCAGGGCGTGCAGGGCATGCCCAACTTCATGAAGGCGATCGACTGGGCCATCGCCAAGTACCCCGCCGGGACCGTGTTCTCCATGTCGTTCGGCACCAGCGAGGAAGCCTTCGGCGGTGCGTCAGCGGCCCCCCAGTTCGCGAAGTTCGACCAGACCTTCCAGCGCGGACTCGCCAAGCACGACACGTTCTTCGCGTCGTCCGGTGACGACGGGTCGCTCGGCACCGGTCGCGCACACCACCAGGGGCAGACGCTGGACCACCCGTCGGTGAGCTACCCCAACTCCTCGCCATACGTGACCTCGGTGGGCGGCACGCAAGTCCAGTCCGGCTGGACGTGGGCGCCGACGCAGGACAAGCCGTTCAACGACGACGGAAGCCGCAACCCGCTCTACTGGGCCTGGACCCAGGGCGGCAGCAGCCAGGCCGTCTGGAACGAGAGCTGGGCGTCGATCGGCACCGGAGGCGGCCTCTCGAGCGTCTACCCGCGTCCGGCGTACCAGTCGACCGTGGCCGGCGTCGTGGGCACCCACCGCGGGGTGCCGGACCTCGCGTGGAACGCGGCGGTCAACGGCGGCGTGCTCGTCTACTACTCGTACTTCCCCGAAATCGAAGGCCCCGCGGCGTGGGGGGTCTTCGGCGGAACCTCGGCCAGCTCACCTCAGGTCGCGGCAGTCACCGCCATCGCCAACGCGTCACGCAAGGCCGCAGGGAAGCCCGGTATCGGCAACCTCAACGCGGCGATCTATGCGAGCAGCTTCCCCCGGGCCAGTGCCTTCAGCGACGTCACGCCGCACACCTACGGAACCGCACCCAGCGGCGTCCTGCAGGACAACCGGATGTGGGAGACCGGCTCCGACGGGTTCGTCACGCCGGGTGCTGTGCCCGGGGTCCCGACGACGTCGGGCTACGACCTCACCACCGGCTGGGGCAGTCCCAAGGCCGCCGGCTACGTCGCAGGGCTCACGGCAGCACCCTGACGACAGCGGTGACTGGCGGGCCGTCGTTCCGGGGCAGCAGGACTGCCCCGGAACGGCGGTCACGTGTGGCGGTTTGTGGGATCAAGAGGGCGCCGGTCCGGCGGGTCTGCCGTGCCGGGGACCTCACTCGCACAAGGCATTCCGTCCGCTCCGACCAGCGTGAACACAGGCCGCCTCAGTAGCCCTCGGGAAGCAGCTCGCCCACGGGCGTGCTCGCTTCGAGCCGGTTCGCGGCGGGTGCCAACGGGCACACCCAGCGGTAGTCGTAGACGCAGGACGGGTTGTAGGCGAAGTTGAGGTCGACCACCCAGCGGCCGGCGTCGTCGCGGCCCAGGTCGGTGCCCTTGACGGTGTCGAGCAGGTAGCGCCCCGCACCGTAGGTCTCGCTCCCGGCGGAGCCGTCGCGGACGGGCAGGAAGAGCCCGCCGCCATAGGAGTTCAGCCACCAGAGGTCGAGGGTCCCGAGGCCGTCCAGCGTGACGCGCCCGGCGCCGGCGAAGGGCACGATCCCGTCGGTCGCGGACCTGAACTCCCACGGCTCCTGGTCGTCGCCGACCTCCTCCACCTCGACGACAAACCGGTATGCCGCGTCGTAGGGCGCGTGCCGCAGCTGCTGTTCGTCCCGCCGCGGTGAGGCGGGGTGCTCGAGGAAGAGTCGGGAACGGGTGTCGACCCACACCGCGTGGGCGGCGACCGGGTCGGGCTCGGCGCGCACCGCGGCATACAGGGCGTGCACCTCACGCCGCCACGATGCGACGTCGAGGGCGCCGGGGTACTGCAGCTCGTCCTGATCGTCGTCGGCAAGGGTCATGGGTCAGTCCTCCAAGGCATGGTCGTGGACGAACCGCTCGGCTCGACGGTCGGGAACCAGCCACGTGACGGCGACGGCGACGTAGGCCAGCACGCCGATCCACGGTGCGACGAGCGATCCGAGGATGCCGAGCACGTAGACGACCGGGCTCAGCTTGCCCTTAAGGTCGCGCCCCACCGCCTGCCGCAGCAGGCCGTCCGGTCCGTCGCGGCGAAAGACCGTCAGCTGGAGGACGTAGTAGGCGATGGCCGCCCCCAGCAGGTTGATGCCGTAGACGACGACGGGCAGCTGCGCGAACCGCGTGTCGTCCATCCACGCCGTCGTGAACGGCACCAGGGAGAGCATGAAGAGCAGTCCGAGATTGGCCCAGAGGATGGCGCCGCTCACGTGCCGGACCAGCTGGAACATGTGGTGGTGGTTGTTCCAGTAGATGCCGATGTAAACGAAGCTCAGCAGGTAGGTCAACAGCCCGACCAGGGACGGCCTCAGGGCCTCGAACGTCGGCTCCTCGGGGACCTTGAGCTCGAGCACCATGATGGTGATGAGGATGGCGAGCACCCCGTCGCTGAACGCCTCGAGCCGACCGGTCCGCATGGAGGGAGTCTAGGCAGATCCCAGGAGCGAGGTCCTGCTCCAGCGATCGCGAACCCGCGTGGTTGGTGGTCTTGCCTACCTTCCTCGACCGTCGGTGCATCGCCTTAGGTTTCGTGGATGGGGACGAGGCATCGCAAGTACACACCCGAACTGCTACAGGAGGCTGTCGACGCCTGCGACTCCGTCATGGGTGTTCTTCGATTCTTGGGGATGCCCCAAGCGGGGGGAACGCACGCGCACATCAGTCGCAAGATCCGGGAGTTTGGGATCGATACATCACACTTCGACAGACACAGGCGGGGTGGAGGCCACAATCGCTTGACGCCAGCCCAGATCCTCCGTGAGGTGCCGTTCGGCAGTAGACGAATGCGGCCAGAATTCTTGCGCCGCGCCTTGATTGAGACTGGCGTTCCGTATCGATGCGCACTCTGCGACCTGAGCAACAACTGGCAGGAGTTGCCTTTGACACTGCACGTCGACCACATCAGCGGCGACTTTCACGACAATCGAATCGAGAACGTGAGGTTTCTCTGCCCGAACTGCCACGCACAGACGCCAAACTTCGCCGGGCGCGGAAAGGGCGGCTACCGCCACGGGGCGGGAGAGGGTGCCCTGTTCGAAGACGGGTCTGCGTAAACTGACGCCGCTCGCCGGAGTGGTGGAACTGGTAGACACGCGGCACTTAGGATGCCGTGCCTTCGGGCGTGGGGGTTCGAGTCCCCCCTCTGGCACAAGGGTTTCGTCGCGGGCTCAGCCGAGCAGCTCGCGCAGGTGCGGGACCATCTCGCGGAACGCCTTGCCACGGTGCGAGATGGCGTTCTTCTCGTCGGGAGACAGCTCGGCAGCGTGGCGCGTGTCACCCTCCACCACGAGGACCGGGTCGTACCCAAAACCGTTGGCGCCCTTGGGCTCTCGGGCCAAGGCACCCGGCATACGCCCCTCGGTGGCACGCACCGTGCCGTCCGGCAGGGCGAGCACGGCAGCGCACACGAACGCCGCTGCACGGTGCTCGTCCTTGACGTCGGCGACCTGCGCCAACAACAGGTCGAGGTTGGCCTGGTCGTCGCCGTGCCGACCTGACCAGCGCGCCGAGAAGATGCCGGGTGCGCCGCCGAGCACGTCGACGGCCAGGCCCGAGTCGTCGGCGAGCGACGGGAGCCCGGTGAAGGCGGCGAGCGCCTCGGCCTTGAGCCGGGCGTTGCCCTCGAAGGTCACTTCGTCCTCGACCACGTCTGGCGCCCCCGGGAACTCCGACGCACCAACGATCTCGAGGCCGAGCTCCTCGCACACGTCGGCGAGGATGGCGCGGAGCTCGCCGACCTTGTGGTCGTTGCGGGTGGCGAGGACGACGCGAGTCACAGCACGCGCTCCCGCGGTGTGGCTGCCAGCGCCTCCTGCTGCTTGCGGGTGAGGTCGGCGCAGCCGGCAGTGGCCTTGTCGAGCAGCTTGTCGAGCATCTCGCGGTCGAAGGCGCCGTTCTCGGCCGTGCCCTGCACCTCGACGAAGCGTCCGTCGCCGGTCATCACGACGTTCATGTCGGTCTCGGCGGTCGAGTCCTCGGGGTAGTCGAGGTCGATCACCGCCTCCCCCTTGACGATGCCCACGGAGACGGCCGCGATGGACCCGGTGAGCGGCTGGGCGTCCTTCTTGATCAGGCCCTTGGCGCGGGCGTCCTCGATGGCGTCGACGAGCGCGACATAGGCGCCGGTGATCGACGCGGTGCGGGTGCCACCGTCGGCCTGGAGCACGTCGCAGTCGAGCACGATGGTGTTCTCGCCGAGCGCCTTGGTGTCGATGATGGCGCGCAGGCTGCGGCCGATGAGGCGGCTGATCTCGTGGGTGCGGCCACCGACCTTGCCCTTGCGGGACTCGCGGTCGGAGCGCGTGTTGGTCGAGCGCGGCAGCATCTCGTACTCCGACGTCACCCAGCCGGTGCCCTTGCCCTTGAGCCAGCGCGGCACCCCCTCGGTGAACGACGCCGCCACCAGCACTCGGGTGCGCCCGAACTCGACGAGCACGCTGCCCTCCGCGTGGTCGAGCCAGTTGCGCGTGATGCGCACCTCGCGGGTCTGGTCGGGGGTGCGGCCGTCGTGACGAGTCATGCCGGCAAGGCTAACGGGGGTATGCCGGGTGCTCCCCGACACCCCACACCCCGGCTCCTGTTGGAAGTGAAACTTCCGGATATCCGGAAGTTTCACTTCCAACAGGGGGCGAGCAGGGGCGGGCAGCGGGGACGTGTCGGGCGTCAGTCGCCCGGCCTAGGCTGGTCCCCATGGCTGACACCACCTCCCTGGCCCCGCGACTCGGTGCCCACGTCGACTCGGCCGACCCCATCACGGCCGCCCAGGAGCGGGGTGCCGGCCTCAGCCAGTTCTTCCTCGGCAACCCGCAGGGCTACAAGGGTCCGGAGTACGAGTACGAGGGTGGGCCCGAGGCGCTGCGTGCTGCCGCCGAGGCTGCCGACATCGACCTCTACATCCACGCGCCCTACCTCATCAACGTCGCGACGACCAACAACCGGATCCGCATCCCGAGCCGCAAGCTGCTCCAGCAGTTCATCGACGCGGGGGCCGCGATCGGTGCCAAAGGGCTGATCGTGCACGGCGGCCACGTCGACAAGGCCGAGGAGGTCGACAAGGGCTTCGACAACTGGCGCAAAGCGATCGAGGCCACCGACCTGAAGATCCCGCTGCTCCTCGAGAACACCGCCGGTGGCGACAACGCGATGGCTCGCACCCTCGAGCGCATCGCCCGGGTCTGGGACGCCATCGGCAGCGCCGAGGGATCCGACAACGTCGGCTTCTGCCTCGACACCTGCCACGCGCACGCCGGCGGCATCCCGCTCGCCACTGCGGTGGACCAGGTCAAGGCCATCACCGGCCGGATCGACCTCGTGCACTGCAACGACAGCCGCGACGAGTTCGACTCCGGCGCCGACCGCCACACCAACCTCGGCGAGGGCCTCATCGACCCGGACGAGCTGGCCGGTGCGGTCCGGGCTGCAGGCTCGCCCGTCGTCATCGAGACCCGGGGCGGTCTCGACGGCCAGCGCGCCGACCTCGACTGGCTGCGCGCCCGGCTCTAGGCCGAGGTCAGTCCACCAGCGGGTGCGTCGCCAGGAACCGACGGATGTGCTCGCGCGGGTTGTCCGCCAGGTGCGGGCCGTGCGTGAACGCCGCAGTCGTGTAGTCCAGCTCGCCCAACCGGTGCGCGGTCTTCTGGGTCAGCGCGAAGTTGCTGCAGAACGACTTGATCGGCCAGCGCAGGCTGCGCACGTTGAAGATCGAGTCACCGGTGATGAGCACCCCGGAGTCGCGATGCAGGTATGCCGCGTGGCCGGGTGAGTGCCCCGGTGTGTGGACCACCTCGATGCCCCCGCTGCCGAACGCCACGACCTGGCCATCAGTGAAGGTCTCCCCCACCGTCAGCGCTGCGAAGCCGCCTCCGGGGAGGCGGTCCATCAGCCGGCCCAGCAGGAACGCGTGGTCGCGGGGCGGCGACGCGCCAGCCATGGCGAACGGGGCGTCGTCCTCGTGGATGCCGAAGTCCTTGCCCGTCGCGCGGGCGACCTGCGCTGCACCACCAGCGTGGTCGGGGTGGGCGTGGGTGAGCATCAGCCGGGTGACGTCGCTCGGACCTGAGCCGATGGACGCGAGCGCAGCCAGCACCTTGGCCCCGGACTGCTTGACGCCCATGTCGACCAGGGTCACCTGGCCGTCGTCGTCGCGCAGGATGAACCCGTTGACGAAGTCACCGAGCAGGGGGATGCGCCACACACCGGGGGCGAGGGCGACAGCGAGGGTCTTGGCCATGGGCTGAGCCTAGGTCTCCTGGGTCCGGAGCGCTTCCAGGTCGGCGAGCTCCGGCGGCCAGACGATGCTGAACCGTTCGAACACCACTTCCAGGTGCTCCGAGAAGGCGAGGCCGATCCGCTCGCACTCCCGCTGGAAGAACCGCCGGTGGCCCTCCAGCCACGACTCCAGGGAGCGGTCGTACTCGCCCTCGTCCCAGGCGAACTGGGCGTCGACGCTGTCCAGCGGCCCGACCCGCAGCTCGCGCGTCCGCAGCACGACTCGGGGCGCACCCGAGCCGTCGCAGGCGACCCAGTGCGCACCGATCCGCGGCAGCGGGTCGCCGTCCGCGGCATACGCGGCCACGAGTCCCGCGGTCGCCCGTTTCGGTCCGTCGGTGACGAACGCGATCAGCTCGTCGGCGAGCTCCGGGCTGTCGCCGAAACACTCCACCGGCGGCTCGCCCTCGTCGGGCAGGTAGGGGTGGCTGGCGCGGTAGTCGGCCCACATCGCCAGCCCCGCATCAACGTCGACCTCGACGGGCTCGCTCATGCGCGGCAGCCTAGACGGCTCGGCTCAGAGCTCGTCGGTCCGCGCTGGGGTCAGTCGGCGAGGTCCGGCGGCCAGACGAGGACGAACCGCTCGAAGCAGACCTCAAGGTCCTCGGAGAACTCGATGCCGAGCCGCGCGCACTGCCGTTCGTAGGCGCTGCGGTGGCCAGCCAGCCAGGTCTGCAGGGTCCGGTCGTACTCTCCCTCGTCCCAGGCGAACTGTGTGTCGACGCTGCGGAACGGCCCCAGCCGGAGCTCGGTGGTCCGCAGGATCGCGCGGGGCTGTCCCGACCCGTCACAACAGACCCAGTAGGCGCCGAGCGGGGGCAGCGGCTCGCCTGCGGCGACGTACCCGGCGACAAGCGACGCGGTGGCCCGCTTGAAGCCGTCGACGATGAAGCCGCCGAGCTCGTCGGCGAGGTCCGGGCGGTCGCCGAAGCACACCACCTCCACGTCCGGCTGCGGAGGCACGTCCGGGTGGGCGCGGAGGAAGTCGGCGTACATCCGCAGACCGGCCTCCCGGTCGATCGGGACCTGCTCGCTCATGGGCGGCAGCCTAGGGGACTCGGCTCAGAGCTCGTAGGTCTTGCCGGCGACGGCGAGGTCCAGCGGACCGGACCAGACGGCGGCAGCCTGCGCGCGGCATACCTCGGGGTCGTTCCAGGGCGGGATGTGCGTGAGCATCAGCCGCTGCACGTCACCCGCGGCCACCGCGGCGGCGGCCGCTCGAGAGCCGGACAGGTGGATGCCCACCGAGTCGTCGTCGCGGCCGTCGATGAAGGCGCTGTCGGCCAGAGCCAGGTCGGCCCCGGCGAGCAAGGGCGTGAGCGCGTCGCAGGAGTCGGTGTCACCGGTGTAGGCGAGGACGACCCCGTCGGCCTCGACGCGGAAGCCATAGGCCTCCACGGGGTGGTTCACCCGGTATGCCGTGATGGCGAAGGGCCCGACGCGCGTCACCTGGGTGTCAGCGAGCTCGTGGACAGCGAACTCGGAGCTCATCCCACCGCGTTCGAGCCCGTGGTACATCAGGGCGAACCGCTCCTCGGCTCCACTGGGTGCGTGGATCGCGAGCTGCCCCTCCACCCGGCCGCCGGGGCGGTACTTGCGGGTGACGTACAGGCCGCAGACGTCGACACAGTGGTCGGGATGCAGGTGGGTGATGAACACCGCGTCGATCTCGGCCAGGTCGACGTAGCGCTGCAACGGGCCGAGGGCGCCGTTGCCCAGGTCGAGCACGACGGACCAGGTGCGGCCCTCGTGCTCGGCCTGCAGCAGGTAGGAGGAGGCGGGCGAGTCGGGACCGGCGAACGAGCCGGAGCAGCCGACGACGGTGAGCCTCATCGGGGTCCTCCCGAGGCGACGGGCGTCACGACGGAGCGGACGACCGCGTCCCCGAAGACGGCGTCGCTGTCGGCCCCCACCTCAGGACCGAGGAACCGGCGCGCGAGGCGGGTGAACTCTGCAGCGTCACCGGTCGTCGTGAACCCGTGGCTCGGCGGCGGCAGGTGGGCCGGGCGCAGCGCGTCGGAGTCGGCCAGCACGCGGTAGACGTCCTTGGCCGTCTCGTCGGCGGACGACACCAGGGTCACCCCGTCACCCATCACGTAGGAGATCGCGCCGGTGAGCAGGGGGTAGTGCGTGCAGCCGAGCACCAGGGTGTCGACGTCGCCGTCGATGAGCGGCGCTAGGTAGCTGCGGGCCACGTCGATGACGGCGGGCCCGCTGGTCACACCGGACTCGACGAACTCCACGAACCGCGGGCACGGCACGCTGGTCACCTCGAGGTGGGGCGCCGCGGCGAAGGCGTCGACGTAGGCACCGGACTGGTGGGTGCCCTGTGTCGAGATGACGCCCACCCGGTGGTTGCGGGTGGCCCGGGCGGCGCGACGCACGGCGGGCCGGATCACCTCGACCACGGGCACGTCATAGCGCTCCCGGGCATCGTGGAGGACGGCCGCGCTGGCGGTGTTGCAGGCGATGACGAGGGCCTTGACGCCGTGGTCGACCAGGCGGTCGAGGCACTCGAGGGCGAACTCACGGGACTCAGCAATCGGACGCGGTCCGTAGGGCGCCCTGGCCGTGTCGCCGAAGTAGGCGATCGACTCGTGCGGGAGCTGGTCGAGCACGGCGCGTGCGACGGTCAGTCCGCCGTAGCCCGAGTCGAAGATCCCGATGGGTGCATCCGCCACGGGTCAAGGCTAGGTGCGCGCACCCCTGCTGACCTCATCCGTACGGCGTCTGGTGTGTCACACCCGGGACGGACGTGGTCAGGGCCGGTCAGGGGGTGAGCGCGTGGGCGAGGGTTTCCTGCAGCCAGGTGAGGAAGTCGTAGACGGCGAGGGCATAGACGGCCGGGTCGTCCGGCGGCAGGCCCGACACCTGCTCCTCGAGCAGGTCGAAGTCGTCGTCCCGCTGGAGCCCGAGCCGCTCGCCCAGCACCAGCCGGACATCCGTCAGCGCGATCAGCAGGGCCAGCGCCTGCGGCTGCTCGAGCGAGATCTTCTGGTCCTCGATGCCGGACAGCGCCCGGATCGCCGTGGTCAGGTTGGCCGACTTGCGGTCCCGCAGGCCGCCCTCGGTCAGCCTCCGGAACTCCGCTGCGATCTGGTCGTCCTCGCGGTTGGCCGTCGGGAAGATCCGCTCGAGGGCCGGGTCGCGGTCCCGCGGGAACGATCCGGTCAGCTCCGGTGCCTGGTCGGCGGCGGACAGCGACACCCCCATGCCGATCCCGCCCAGCCCGGCCACGATCTGGTCGAACTCGTCCCCACCGCTCTCGCCGCCCGGACCGTAGGGGCCATCCGCGCCATCCGCGCCGGGTGCGCCATCGCCGCTCGGCGCCTGCTCGGGCTCGATGAGCTCGAGCACCTGCTCCATCAACCCGACGACCAGACCGCGCTCGACCGCGTCGAGGGTGGCCACATAGCGGCCGTGGCGTCGCTTGAACCCCCGCGCCACGTCAGTCGTCCTTCTGGAAGGTGGCCCAGAGGCCGTAGCCCTGGAGCGCCTCGGTGTCGGTCTCCATGCGCTCGCGGGCACCGGTCGACACGACCGCGCGACCCTTGACGTGGACGTCCATCATCAGCCGCTCGGCCTTGGACTTGGAGTAGCCGAAGTAGCTCTGGAAGACGAACGTGACGTAGGACATCAGGTTGACCGGGTCGTTCCACACCAACGTGATCCACGGGACGTCGACCTCCGTCAGCTCGTCCGTCGAGGCACTCTTCTGCTCGACAGGCGCGATGGACATCACCGCAGTTGACGTCATGATGGGGAAGGCACTCGGCACGGCCACCACCTTAGGCTGCCGAGGTGACCCCACGTTCATCGAGCAGCTCGTCCAGCACGGCCCTGCTGACCGACCACTACGAGCTCACCATGCTCGAGGCCGCCCTGCGCAGCGGTGCCGCCTCGCGTCGGTGCGTCTTCGAGGTGTTCGCGCGGCGGCTGCCCGACGGACGGCGCTACGGCGTGGTCGCCGGGACCGGCCGGTTGCTCGCCGCGATCGAACAGTTCCGGTTCGGGGACGACGAGCTCGACCAGCTGCGTGGCGTCGTGGACGAGGCGACGCTGGGGTTCCTCGCGGACTACCGCTTCGACGGCGACATCTGGGGGTATGCCGAGGGCGAGTGCTACTTCCCCGGCTCACCGGTGCTCGTCGTCGAGGCCGACTTCGCGCACGGGGTGGTGCTGGAGACCCTGGCCCTGAGCATCCTCAACCACGACAGCGCCATCGCGTCCGCCGCGTCGCGGATGACCTCCGCCGCCGGCGACCGGCCCTGCATCGAGATGGGCTCGCGCCGCACCCACGAGGAGGCGGCGGTCGCGGCTGCCCGCGCGGCATACATCGCGGGGTTCGCGACCACGTCGAACCTGGAGGCCGGGCGCCGGTTCGGGGTGCCGACGGCGGGCACGGCGGCGCACGCGTTCACCCTGCTGCACGACGACGAACGCGAGGCGTTCAGCGCCCAGATCGCCGCGCTCGGCAAGGGCACGACGCTGCTCGTCGACACCTACGACGTGCCCACGGCGGTCGCCCTGGCTGTCGAGCTGGCCGGGCCCGAGCTCGGCGGGGTCCGACTCGACTCGGGTGACCTGCTCGTCCAGGCGCGCGAGGTCCGCGACCAGCTCGACCGGCTCGGGGCCACGGACACCCAGATCATCGTGACGAGCGACCTCGACGAGTACGCCATCGCCGCCCTGGCCGCGGGACCGGTGGACCGCTACGGCGTGGGGACGTCGCTGGTCACCGGGTCCGGGGCACCAACCGCGGGGATGGTCTACAAGCTCGTGGCCCGCACCGACGACGCCGGCGTGATGGTCGGCGTCGCCAAGAAGAGCAAGGACAAGGCGTCCGTGGCCGGGCGCAAGTACGCGCTCCGTCGCCGCAACGCCCGGGGCATCGCGGAAGCGGAGGTGATCGGCATCGGGCAGCCGCCTGACGACGATGGTGACGACCGTGCGCTGCTGGTCCCCCTGATGGCTGACGGCAGGGTGGTGGACGACGCGGCCGTGGACCTCGAGGCGGCGCGGACGCGGCACACGACGTCCCGCGCAGAGCTCCCCGCCGCGGCCCGGAGGCTGCAACGGGGAGAGCCCGCCATCCCGACGACCTACCTCGACGCCGAGTAGTTCAGTCAGGGCTTGGCTGCCCCGGGTCCGTAGATCCAGATCTGCATGCTGCCCCCCACCTGCAGGTCGACGCTCGCGCACTTCGCCTGGTCGTCGACCACCACGGTGGTCGGCCAGTGGTGCTGCGTCCCCAACGCCTTCGCCACGACCGCCTCCGCCTCCCCCGTCGAGGTGCACCTGCTGGTGATTCCGGAGCGCAGTGCGTCGCGCACGTCGTAGACGAACCCAGCCACATCCTTGTCCGGCCTGCGGATGTTGGGGTCGGTCACACGGTCGGGGAAGAACCGGGCCGTCCGGGTGGCCGGGTCCGTGTCGAAGAAGCCGCACGGACCGTCCTCGTAGGGACGGTTGTCCGGCATGACCTTCGTCGTCCACCCCACCATGCCGAGACGCTTGATCTCGGACGCCATGTAGGGCACCGCGTTGGCTCTCGTGAAGCACCCGCTGCTGCCTCCGTCGATCCAGTCCTCCAACGCGGCGTCCAGCCGGATCGCTGCCGCTCGGTCAGCGGGATCGGTCACGAGCGCCTGGCCATCTGTCGGCGCCTGCTCGCGTGGGACGACGAAGACCTGCCCGCTGCGCGTGAAGGCGACGGGGTCGAGGATCGCCGGTTTGCCGGACAGCTGTTGGTACCGCTGGCAGTCGGCGACGGGGTCACCTGTCAACGGCGGACCACCCGTCGAACCATCCAGAGCGTGCTCACTGTCCAGCGGGTCTGCCCACGTCGTCATGCACGTCAGGCCGTCCGCTGCACCACCGACGTACCACTGGCTGTAGGCCGCATAGGCCGCCCCACTGCCGATCAGCACGATGCCCAGGGCCCCTGCGGCCATGCCCCGTCTGCCGAGGCGCCGACCCCTCCGCGGCGCCTCAATGGTGTCGAGCTGGTTCCGGTCGGTCATGATGATCCCGTCACGCAGCGCGCCGAGCGCGTGTCGATCGACCCCTCGGGCGATCACGGCGTCCGGCACGCGACGCGTTGTGCGCAGTGCGTCCATCAGCTCGTGGTCCTTCATGAGATCTCCTCCCTGGGGTCGCGACGGGCGAGTGCCCATCTGCCTGAGTCATGTCCGGTACTCGAGCTGCGTTTCACCGCAACACGATCCGTCTCGCGATCGATGTCCTCCATCGCCTGTTTGAGCTTCGTGCGGGCTCGGTGCAGCCGCACCCGCACCGCCCCTCTGGTCAGGCCCATCGCCACGGCGATCTCCTCGCGGGCGAGCTCCTCCCAGGCCAGCAGGCGCAGCAGCTCACGGTCGTCGTCCGGCAGCCGGTCGAGGGCCCGCTCGACGGCGGTCGCCTCGCGCACCTCGAGTGGCTGGACGGCTTCGTGCAGGGAGTCCCGCAGACGGTCAGCGAGCGCCACCCGCCGTCGCTCGCCGCGGTAGTGGTTGGCCAGCACGCGGCGGGCGACACCGAACAGCCACGGCCTGGCCTGCTCCCCCACCGGCACGTCCTCGAGCCGCCGCCACGCGACGAGGAACGTCTCAGCCACCACATCGGCAGCGTCAGCGGGGTCCGCAACCCGCCGCACGGCATACCCCAGCAGTGCCACGTGCGTTCGCTCGAAGAGCGCCGAGAAACGTTCCTCCGGCGAGCTCATCCATCCCCCTCCACGGCCGAGAGTCTGACACTCCCCTCATGTCCGGCACCGGACGGAGCGTTACCGACCTGGGCGCAGTAGCGTCGTCCCATGAGCCGGGCGCTGGTCATCGTGGACGTGCAGAACGACTTCTGCGAGGGCGGTTCGCTCGCCGTGGCCGGCGGAGCCGAGGTGGCGCGACGGATCAGTGAGCACGTCCTCACCCACCTCGGGGAGTATGCCGCGATCGTCGCCACCGCCGACTGGCACGACGACCCGGGCGCCCACTTCAGCGACTCGCCGGACTTCGTCGACAGCTGGCCGACGCACTGCCGGGTCGGCAGCGACGGGGCGCTGTTCCACCCGGCCGCGGAACCCGCGTTCGAGCACGTCGAGGCGATCTTCCGCAAGGGTCACCACACCGCTGCCTACAGCGGGTTCGAGGGGCACACGGTGCAGGCCGACGCCAAGGTGGGCCTGGCCGACTGGCTGCGCGACCGGGCCATCGAGGAGGTCCACGTCGTCGGGATCGCCACCGACTACTGTGTGCGCGCCACCGCCCTCGACTCCGCGGAGGAGGGTTTCGAGACGACGGTGCTGCTCGACCTCACGGCCGGCGTGGCACCCGCGAGCACGGCGACGGCACTGGCCGACCTGGCCGCCGCAGAGGTTGCCACCCGCGGTGAGGTCGCGGGCGAATAGCCGCTGCCCGCAGGTGCTGGAGGATGCGGTGCCCACGGCCTGCATCGATGGCCGCACGTCACGTCGCGCTCGGTGCCATGCTTACCCGGTGAGTGACCACGACGATGTCCGGGCGCGAGCCGACGCGTGGCAGTCCGCGATCCAAGGACGCGACGTGGTGGCTGCGCAGGACCTCCTGCACCAGGACTACGCGCTGGTCCTGGTGGTCCCGGCTGCCGTGACCGTGGACCGGGAGGAGTGGCTACGCGTGCTGCCCGACTACGTCGTGCACCACTACGAGGTGCACGAACAGTTCCTGCACGTCGGCAACGACACAGCCTGCGCCCTGACCCTGGCGACACAGCACGCCACGGTCCTCGGTCAGGACCGCAGCAGTCGTTTCATCCTCAGCGACACCTGGCTGCGCGGGGACGACGGTTCCTGGCGGGTGTGGCGGCGACACTCGACGCCTACCTCTCCCATGCAGATGCCGCGCGGCTGACCGGTCACTGCCCGTCTGCGGCATACCTGGATCGAAGTTCTCACAGCCCCGGTGACGGGACTGTGCGGCAACTGTTACGAACGCTTTACGGCGGTCGCAGGGTTGCGAAACATCGGTTGGTCACGCTTCCCGGGTGACCACGAACCTGACCTCCGGCGATTCCGCGACGACCACGGCACCGGTGAGCCCGGCTGCCCCCACGCCAGCCACCACCGCAGCGCCGACCCATCGGTCGGGCCGGTGGATCGACCACTGGGACCCTGAGGACCCGACGTTCTGGCGCGGAGGTGGGCGGTCGATCGCGCGACGCAACCTCAGCCTGTCCGTCCTCGCCGAGTTCCTCGGCTTCTGCGTCTGGGCCCTCTGGAGCGTCGTCGTCCCTCTGCTTCCAGCGGCCGGGTTCAGCCTGACCCTGGATCAGCAGTTCTGGCTGATCGCCGTGCCCAGCCTGGTCGGCGCGACCGTGCGGATCCCCTACACCTTCGCCGTCCCGCGCTTCGGCGGCCGCAACTGGACCATCATCTCGGCACTGCTCCTGCTCATCCCGGCGTCAGCCCTCGCCTGGGTGGTGAGCGATCCGTCGTCGTCGTTCGGGCTGCTGCTCGGCTGCGCGGCCCTTGCGGGCTTCGGCGGCGGCAACTTCGCCTCCTCGATGACGAACATCTCGTTCTTCTTCCCCGAGGCGGAGAAGGGCAAGGCCCTCGGGATCAACGCCGCCGGGGGCAACCTCGGCACCGGTCTCGTCCAGCTGGTCGTGCCGGCAGTGATCGCCATCGGCGCCGGCACGCACCTCGAACGAGCCGGCCTGATGTTCATCCCGCTGGCGATCCTCGCTGCGGTGCTCGCCTGGCGCGGCATGGACAACCTGACCGGCGTCAAGGCCGACTACGGCAGCTTCGCCGCGGCCACCCGCAACCGGCACACCTGGATCATCTCGTTCCTCTACATCGGCACCTTCGGGTCGTTCATCGGCTACTCGGGGGCCTTCCCAACGCTGCTCAAGACCCAGTTCCCCGAGACGCCGACGACCATCGCGTTCCTCGGCGCACTGATCGGGGCCCTCACCAGGCCGCTCGGCGGAATCGTCGCTGACCGGTTCGGTGGAGCCCGCGTGACGATCGGCTCGTTCGTGCTCCTCGCCCTCGGGGCCGTGGGTGCCATCGAGGGGCTCACGTCGCACAGCTTCGCGGTCTTCTTCAGCTCCTTCCTCGTGCTCTTCGTCGGCGCCGGAATCGGCAACGGCGCGACCTACCGGATGATCCCAGCGGTGTTCCGGGCCGGGGTCAGCGCGGACCGCCTGCCCATCGCGCGCAAGACGGCAGCCGGGTGCATCGGGATCGCTGGTGCTGTCGGCGCCTACGGGGGCTTCTTCATCCCCCGCGGGTTCGCGATGGCCAAGGCCCAGTACGGCTCTCTCGTCCCAGCGCTGTGGGTCTTCATCGCCGCCTACCTGCTCATGGCCATCACGACGTATGCCGTGTACGCCCGGCGCGGTTCCCCGCTCGCCGCCGAGACGATCTGAGTCCGGGACCCTTCGTGACCCCTCTCCCCCGCGACACCGACACCGCCCTCACCGCTGCGACCGGCGGTGCCGGCACCGAAGGCGTCGCAACGCACTGCCCGTACTGCGCGCTGCAGTGCGCCCAGACCCTCACCCCGAACCCCGGCCTCGACGGCGATAACGGCGTCGCCGTCGAGGGCCGGGCCTTCCCGACGAACCGCGGCGGACTGTGCCAGAAGGGCTGGACCAGCGCCGAGGTGCTGGCGGCGCCCGACCGACTCACCACCCCGCTCGTGCGCACTGCCGACGGCGACCTCGTTCCGGTCGGCTGGGACGAGGCGCTGGACCTGGTCGCCATCCAGCTCCGCCGCATCCGCGACGAGGACGGTGCGGACGCCGTGGCGGTGTTCGGTGGGGGCGGCCTGACGAACGAAAAGGCTTACCAGCTGGGCAAGTTCGCCCGTATTGCCCTCGGCACCGCAAACATCGACTACAACGGCCGCTTCTGCATGAGCAGCGCGGCGGCCGCCGCAAACCAGACCCTCGGCATCGACCGCGGGCTCCCATTCCCGTTGACCGATCTCAGCGGTGCCGACGCGGTGCTCCTACTCGGCAGCAACCTCGCCGAGACGATGCCGCCCTCGGTCGCCCACCTAGCGGATGTCCGGGGGCGCGGTGGCCTGGTCGTCGTCGACCCGCGGCGCAGCGCGACGGCCGACCTCGCGGCGGACGGCCAGGGACTGCACCTGCAGCCGGTGCCGGGCACCGACCTGGTCGTCCTCATGGCGCTCCAGCACATCCTGCTCACCGAGGGCCTCGCCGACCTCGACTACCTCGAGGCACGCACCACCGGCCTCGAGGAGATCCGCCGGCGCTCGGCGCTGTGGTGGCCGGAGCGGGCCGAGCAGGTGTGCGGGGTCCCGGCAGGCGTGCTCCGCGACGCAGCACGCCTGCTCGCGGCCGCCAGTCCCGCCAGGGGCGGTCGTGGAGCGTTCGTCCTCACCGGACGGGGCGTCGAGCAGTCCCGCCAGGGCACGGCCACGGTCTCGGCCGCCATCAACCTCGCCCTCCTGCTCGGCCTGCCGGGTCGCGTCGGCAGCGGGTACGGCGCGGTCACCGGACAGGGCAACGGCCAGGGCGGCCGCGAGCACGGCCAGAAGTGCGACCAGCTCCCCGGCTACCGGATGATCAACGACCCGGACGCGCGCGCCCACGTGGCCGCGGTCTGGGGCGTCCCTGAGTCGTCCCTGCCGGGCAAGGGCCAACCCGCCGTCGAGCTGCTGGCCTCGCTCGGGACGCCCGGTGGCCCACGCGCCCTGCTCGTGCACGGCTCCAACCTGCTGGTCAGCGCCCCCAACGCCCAACAGGTCGCCGAGCGGCTCGCCGCCCTCGACCTCCTCGTGGTCTGCGACTTCGTGCCGTCCGAGACGGCCATGCTCGCCGACGTCATCCTGCCAGTCACCCAGTGGGCCGAGGAGGAGGGCACCATGACCTCCCTGGAGGGCCGAGTCATCAGGCGCCGCAAGGCGATCGACCCACCCAGCGGTGTCCGCAGCGAGCTCTGGGTGTGGTCGCAGCTGGCCGCCCGTCTCGGCTCGAAGGGGACATGGGACACCGAGCCGACCCTCGTCTTCGACGAGCTGGCGCGCGCCAGCCGGGGCGGACGCGCCGACTACAGCGGCCTCAGTCACGCCCGACTCGACACCGAAGAGGCGCTGTACTGGCCGTGCCCGGCCACCGGAGCCGGTGGCGGTGTGGCACCGCACCCCGGCACCCCGCGCCTGTTTGCCGACTCGTTCCCCACCCACGACGGGTGTGCTCACATGGTCGCCGTGGACCATGTCGGCCCGGCCGACGACCTGCGTCCGGACGCGCCGCTCTACCTCGTCACCGGGCGGGTGCTGCAGCACTACCAGTCCGGCGCGCAGACCCGGCGGGTAGCGACGCTGGCCACCGCGGTCCCCGGACCGACCGCGGAGGTGCACCCGCTGCTCGCAGCCCGACTGGGAGTGGTCGACGGTGAGCGCGTGCGTCTCACGACCAGCCGCGGCTCGGTCGCCGTGCCCGCACGCATCACGTACTCGATCCGACCGGACACCATCTTCATGCCGTTCCACTGGAGCGGTGCCGCCAGCGTGAACCGGCTGACGACCGACGCGACCGACCCGGTGTCGGGCATGCCGGAGTTCAAGGTCTGTGCTGTCGACATCACCCCGGCGCGACGCCACCTCGCGCGTCGGGAAACGCACCCCGAGCCGGATCACGTGGGCACGGAGACCCCCGCATGACCCGCCTGGTCGTCATCGGCAACGGCATGGTCGGGTCGCGCTTCGTCGAGGACCTCCTCGGTGCCGACGCGGCCGGACGCTATGACGTGACGGTCGTGGGGGCCGAGGCGTGCGAGCCCTACAACCGCGTGCTCCTCAGCGAGGTCGTCGCCGGCAAGCACGACCTGTCGGCGCTGACCCTCCCCACTCCGCAGAGCCCTCGCCTCACGGTGCTGCGTGGTGAGCAGGCGGACCACCTCGACCGCGAGGACCGTGTCGTCGTGACCGCCGGTGGTGGGCGGCTGCGCTACGACCGGCTGGTCCTCGCCACCGGGTCCGCAGCCCGGGTCCCGCCGTTGCCCGGTCTGCGTGCCGCGGACCGAGGCGATGGCGGCGGCGCAGACGACGGCACGCTGACCCACGGCGTCCACGGCCTGCGCTCGATCGACGACGCCCGCGAGATCGTCGCCGCCACGCTGAACGCGCAACGAGCGGTGGTCCTCGGGGCGGGCGTCCTCGGCATGGAGGCTGCTTGCGGCCTCGCCAGACGCGGGGTCGCCGTCACCGTGGTCCACCCGGCGAGCACCCTCATGGAGCGTCAGCTCGACGAGGAGGCCGGCCGGGTGGTCGAGCTCGCCATGTCCGGTCTGGGCATCGACCACCGGGTCGGCGTCGGAGCCACCGAGGCACTGGTCGAGGATGGTCGGCTCCGGGGACTGCGTCTGGATGACGGCGAGATCGTCCCTGCCGACCTGCTCGTGCTCGCGACCGGCACGGTGCCCAGCACCGTCCTGGCGACCACTGCCGGGCTATCGGTCGACCGCGGCGTCGTCGTGGATGACGACCTGCGTTCGCCGGACGACCACCGCGTGTTTGCCATCGGCGACTGCGCCCAGCCACCCGAGGGTGGCTCCGGCCTCGTCGCCCAAGGGTGGGAGCAGTCCCGCCGCCTCGCCGCGCTCCTGTGCGGGAGCATCAGCGGCGGGGCGGAACTCTTGCCGACCCGCCCGACCGCCGCGTCACCACGACCCTCCTCGGTCGGGAGCGACGTGGTGCGGCTCAAGGCGCACGGCCTCGACGTCGTGACCATGGGGGTGTGCGGCTCGCAACGTGTCGACGACCCGGCGCAGCGCACCCTTCGCCTCAG
This sequence comes from Pedococcus bigeumensis, assembly GCF_006438965.1. GTDB lineage: Bacteria > Actinomycetota > Actinomycetes > Actinomycetales > Dermatophilaceae > Pedococcus > Pedococcus bigeumensis_A. The sequence goes on along the minus strand of NZ_RCZM01000001.1, from coordinate 573,091 downwards.
CGACCCCGATGTCGGCCGGCACGTCGAGGTCGTCGTGTCCGGTGGGCTCCTCGTCGGCGCCACCTGCGTCGGTGCGGGCGCGGTCGCGGCGGACCTCGTCACGACGTACACCCGGCGCACCCCGGTACCCGCCGACCCGGCATACCTGCTGCTGCCTGCCCTGATGCCGGGCCCGGCAAGCGCACCCACCTCGCCCGACGCAATCCCGGACGACGCCACCATCTGCCGGTGCAACGGCGTGAGCAAGGCGGCCATCGTCGCCTGCGTGCACGACGGGGCGACCAGTGTCCCGGACGTCGCCGCGGCAACCCGGGCAACCACCGGCTGCGGCGGGTGCTCGGACGACGTGTGCGCGCTCGTCGAGTGGCTGTCGCCGGCGGCAAGCACGAGCAAGGACGCCCTCGGCACGACCGCCATGGCCTTCTCACCCTCCGACGTCCGTCCGGGTGAGAACCACGTAACGAAGGGGAAACACATGAACCACAACGCCGAAACGGCAGCCTCCTAGCGTGGGCGCCATGGTCCAGCCCCCGTCTCCACGCGAGCTCGTCGTGGTCGGCGGCGGCATGGTGGCTCGACGGCTCGTGGACGCCCTGCGTTCGCGCGACACCGCTGGTGAGTGGGCGGTGACCCTCCTGTGCGAGGAGCCACGGGCTCCCTATGACCGCGTCGCCCTCACCTCGTACTTCACCGGACGCGACCCCGACGACCTCGCCCTGGGAGGTCAGGAGATCTGGGACGACCCGCTGGTGACGCTCCGCCGTGGGGTCGCCGCGACGGCGATCGACCGCGAGGCCCGCACGATCGCCACATCGGACGGCCGCACGCTCCCCTATGACTCCCTCGTCCTCGCGACCGGCTCGTATGCCGCCGTACCCCCGGTGCCCGGCAGGGACCTCCGCGGCGCCTTCGTCTACCGGACCATCGACGACGTCGCCGCCCTGCGCGCCTACGTCGAGAACCTCCGCGACGAGGTGGGCCGCCCGCTGCGTGGAGCGGTCGTCGGCGGCGGACTTCTGGGTCTCGAGGCCGCAGGTGCCCTCACCGCCCTCCAGGTCGAGACCACCGTCGTCGAGTTCGCCTCCCGGCTGATGCCGCTCCAGGTCGACGACGGTGGCGGCGAGGCACTGCGCCGGCTCATCGAGGCCCTGGGCGTGAAGGTGCGCACGAGCACCGCGACGTCCAAGATCGTGGGGCTCCTCGGCCGCGTCTCGAAGATGGAGTTCGCCGACGGCCCTGGCCTCGACGTCGACGTGGTCGTCTTCGCCGTCGGCGTGCGACCGCGCGACGAGCTCGCCCGCGAGGCCGGCCTCGAGGTCGGTGAGCGCGGTGGTGTCGTGGTCGACGACTCGTGCGCGACAGCCGATCCTGCGGTCTGGGCGGTCGGTGAGGTGGCCTGCATCGGTGGCCGGACCCTCGGACTGGTCGCCCCGGGCTACACGATGGCCGAGATCGTCGCCGACCGGCTGCTCGGCGGTGAGGGCACCTTCCCCGGTGCGGACCTGTCCACGAAGCTCAAGCTCCTCGGAGTCGACGTGGCGTCCTTCGGCGACGCCTTCGCGGCCGAGGCCGGCGGACTCGAGGTCGTCATCTCCGACCCGGTCGCCGGCGTCTACAAGAAGCTCGTGATGTCCGACGACGCCCGCACCCTGCGCGGCGGCATCCTCGTCGGCGACGCCAGTGCGTATGCCGCGTTGCGGCCGATGGTGGGCCGCGAGCTGGGCGGAGACCCCGCGGCATACCTCCTCCCCGAAGGGGCGGCTCCGGCTGCTGCCGGCGACCTGCCCGACGACGCAGCCGTGTGCTCCTGCAACAACGTCACTGCCGGTGCGATCCGGTGCTCGGTGACCGACGCCGGCTGCACCGACCTCGCCGGCGTCAAGGCGTGCACGAGGGCGGGCACGAGCTGCGGCTCCTGCCTCCCGCTGGTCAAGCGCCTCGTCACCACCGAGCTGGAGAGGTCCGGCGTCGAGGTGAGCAACGCGCTCTGCGAGCACTTCGAGCTGTCGCGCGCGCAGCTCTTCGACGTGGTGCGGGTGCAGGGCCTGACGACGTTCAGCGAGATCATCGGCCGGCACGGCAACGGCCGCGGCTGCGACATCTGCAAGCCGGTCATCGGCTCCATCCTCGCCTCGCTCGGCACCGGGCACATCCTCGAGGGTGAGCGGGCGACGTTGCAGGACACCAACGACCACGTGATGGCCAACCTGCAGAAGGACGGCTCGTACTCGGTCGTTCCCCGCATCCCCGGCGGCGAGATCACGCCGGAGCGGCTCATCGTTATCGGCGAGGTGGCCAAGGACTTCGGGCTCTACACGAAGATCACCGGCGGCCAGCGGATCGACCTCTTCGGCGCCCGCATCGAGCAGCTGCCGAAGATCTGGAAGCGGCTCGTCGACGCGGGCTTCGAGTCGGGGCACGCCTACGGGAAGTCGCTGCGCACCGTGAAGTCGTGCGTCGGCTCGACCTGGTGTCGCTACGGCGTGCAGGACTCGGTCGGTCTCGCCATCGCCCTCGAGCTGCGCTACCGAGGGCTGCGGTCCCCGCACAAGATCAAGCTGGGCGTGTCCGGGTGCGCGCGTGAGTGCGCCGAGGCCCGCGGCAAGGACGTCGGTGTCATCGCGACCGACAACGGCTGGAACCTCTATGTCGGGGGCAACGGCGGCTTCACCCCACGGCACGCCGAGCTGCTGGCCGAGGACCTCGACACCGAGATGCTGGTGCGCACCATCGACCGGTTCCTCATGTACTACGTCCGCACCGCGGACCGGCTGCAGCGCACCGCCGTGTGGGTCGAGGACCACGAGGGTGGGCTCGACGCCATCCGCGACGTCGTCCTCGAGGACTCACTCGGCATCGGCGCCGACCTCGACGAGGCCATGGCCGGCCACGTGGAGGGCTACGAGGACGAGTGGGCCGCGGCCCTGAATGACCCGGAGAAGCTGCGGCGGTTCGGGTCCTTCGTCAACGCGCCGGACCAGCCGGACGACTCACTCGCCTATGTGAACGAGCGCGGACAGGCCCGTCCCGCAACGGAGTCCGAGCGAGCAGGCGGCTCCCTCCTCATCGCCGGCACGACCCTGGAGGTGCGCCGATGACCACCGAGACGAGCCTGTCCCCGCTGGCGCTGGAGCCGAGCTGGCTCCCGGTCTGCACCGTCGAGGACCTGCCCCGCGAGCGCGGGGCGTGTGCCCTGGTCCACGGCAGCCAGGTCGCCCTGTTCCGCACCTTCGACGACACCGTGTATGCCGTGCAGCAGCTCGACCCGTACAGCGGCGCCCACGTCATGTCGCGCGGGATCGTGGGCACGCGGGGCGGCACACCCACGGTGGCCTCACCGATGTACAAACAGGTCTTCGACCTGCGGACCGGGCAGTGCCTCGACCCGGTCGGCAAGGACCCCCGCCACCTGCTCGCCTATGCCGTGCACGTGGCCGATGACGTCGTCAGCGTCGGCCCACCTGTGGAGCCCGGTCAGGCCCTCCTGCCCGACGCAGTCGAGCGCGGCACCGGATGACGACCCTCGTCGGGCTGGACCTGGCCGGACGTGCGGTGCTCGTCGCCGGCGGAGGGCCCGTGGCGGCACGCCGCGCCGCCACGCTGCTCGATGGTGGTGCTGCTGTCACGGTGGTCGCACCGCAGCTCTGCGAGGACCTGGTCGACCGCGTGCTGGCGGACGAGGTGGTCTGGCACCGTCGCCCGGTGGAGCAGTCCGACCTCGACGGCGTGTGGTTCGTGCACGCCGCCACCGACGACTCCGCGGTCAACGCGGAGGTCTGCCGGTGGGCCACCGACCGACGAGTGTGGAGCGTCTGCGCCAGTGGCGCTTCGCTGGGAACGGCTCGCACCCCGGCCAGCACTCGGCACGCCGGGCTCACCGTGGCCGTGACCTCCGTGGGCGACCCCGACCCGGCTCGTGCCGCGCGAGTCCGGGACCAGCTCGCCGGCACGCTGACCATGGGCACCCTCGACCTGCGCCACCACCGCCGCGGCAGCGGTTCACGCGGTCGGGTCATCCTGATCGGTGGCGGCCCCGGTGCCGCGGACCTGATGACCGTCCGGGCGCGCAGGGCGCTGTTCGAGGCGGACGTCGTGGTCACCGACCGACTCGGGCCGACCTCGATCCTCGACTCGCTCCCGGGGGACGTCGAGGTCATCGACGTCGGCAAGGCACCAGGCCGTCACGCCGCCACCCAGCACGAGATCAACGCCATCCTCATCGACCAGTCGGGACGCGGCCGGGTCGTGGCCCGGCTCAAGGGTGGCGATCCCTTCCTCTTCGGCCGAGGGGGCGAGGAGCAGCAGGCGCTGGCGGCCCACGGCATACCCGTCGAGGTGGTGCCGGGGGTGACGTCGGCGCTGTCCGCCCCGCTGGCCGCCGGCATCCCGGTCACCCACCGCGGCACCGTTGCCTCGGTCCACGTCACGCACGGTCATCGCCAGCTGGACCAGTCGGCCCTGGACGTCGTGGTCCGTCGCCACGCGACGTTGGTGGTCCTCATGGGGGTCGGCCGTCTCGCCTCGCACGTCGACCAGCTGCTCGCCGCCGGATCCGACCCCTTGGTGCCTGTGGCCATCGTCGAGGACGCCACCCTGCCGACCCAGCGCGTGACGCGCGCGCCCCTGCGGCAGATCGTCGAGGCGGCGGCCGCTCGGGGAGTCAAGGCACCCGCGGTGGTGGTGGTCGGCGCCGTCGCAGATCCTTCGCTGCTCGCCGCAGCGCCGGTTGACGCAGCGACACTCGATGCGGCGGCCAGCACGTGACGGCGAGCCGACTCAGCCAGGTCATGGCCGGATGCGTCGTCCTCGTCACGGCGGACCGCCGCTCGGCCGAGCTCTCGTCGGCGCTGACTCGGCGCGGCGCCACGGTCCGGCACGCGCCAGCCCTGAGCATCGTGCCGCACGAGCACGACGACCAGCTCCTCCTCGACACCAAGCGCCTGTTGGAGTCCCCTCCGGACATCGTCGTCATCACCACCGGCATCGGGTTCCGAGGGTGGGTCGAGGCCGCCGACGCGGCCGGGGTGGCGGACGAGCTCATCGACGTGCTGTCCGGCGCCCGGATCGTCGCCCGTGGACCCAAGGCACACGGCGCGATCCAGGCCGCGGGACTCCAGGCCGACTGGGTGGCAGAGTCCGAGACCTCTGCCGAGATCCTCGACCTGCTCCTCACCGAAGGGGTCGCGGGAGTGCGCATCGCAGTGCAGCACCACGGCGCGGGCGCTGACGGTGTCGACACCGAGCTCTCGGCTGCCGGCGCGGACGTGGTGAGCCTCGTGGTCTACCGGTGGGGTCCGTCCCCTCAGCCAGCGGCCCTCCGCGAGTCCGTGCACGCTGCCGCCGCAGGACAGATCGACGCCGTCGTCTTCACGTCCGCGCCGGGAGCGGCTGCCTGGCTGGCCGAGGCCGAGCTGCAGGACCAGTGGACGGGCATCGCCGCGCGTATGGCGTCCGGCGCCCTGGTGGCGGCTGCCGTCGGTCCGGTCACGGCAAAGCCGTTGCAGGACAGGGGAATCACGCCATTGATACCGGACCGCGGCAGGTTGGGGGCGCTGGTCCGGGCCCTGGTTGGGCACTTCGAGCAGGCACAGTCGACCGCGGTGCTCACGAGCGCCGGGCCACTCCAGGTGCGCAGCACTGTTGCCCTGCTCGACGGCCACGTCCTTCCGGTCTCCCCCAACGGCCTGGAGGTGCTGCGCCTGCTCGCCGACGCCGGGGGCGATGTGGTGACCCGTGCACAGGTCCTTGCGGTGCTTCCGGGAGACTCGGCCGACCCGCACACGGCGGAGGTCGCGGTCGCGCGGCTGCGCGACGTGTGCGGCCGCGCCCTGATCCAGACTGTCGTGAAGCGCGGCTACCGTCTGGCCACGTGAAGCCGGCCCCACCGGGCGATGGCCCGCGACCGCCCGATGAGGGCAGGGCCAGCCTTCCGGGCGGAGGGTTTACAGGGACGTCACACGAGCACCGTCGCCGCGAAACAGCCCGTCCCTAGCCTGACGGCGTGGACGAGGACAGCGATGGTGCCACGGGGCCGCCGGTGGCGTCGCCGAGGGCGGCGCGGGACATGGTGGCGCTCATCGGGCTCAAGCACCTGCCGACCCGGCACGGCGCGTCCTTCCCGGTTGCCGGCGAGGCCGTCGCGCTGTTCCGGTCGGGTGACCGGGTCTGGGCGGTCGAGGACCGGAACCCCTACACCGCCTGTGGCATCGCAGGTGGCCGGCTGTCACGGGTCGGTCACACACCCGTGGTCGTGTCGCCGATGTACCACCTCGTGTTCGACCTGCGGACCGGCGCGTGCCTGAACGCCATCGACATGCCACAGCAGCGGCTGCGCACCTTCGCCGTGGAGCTCATCGGTGACGTCGTCCACGTCGGCCCTGCCCGCAGTCCACGAGCCACCCTGGCTGGGGTGAGCATCGGCGCCTAGGCGCCGGGGCGCCCATCGGTGACCGATGAGTGGCGGGGCGCCCGGTTAGTGCCGGCCGCCCTCTGCTGCACCCTCGACGACGACCGGCTGGCCGTTGGCCACGAGCTTCCAGTCGTAGGTCGTGAACGTGGTCGGGTCGATGACGCCCTGGTCGACGGTCCAGTCGATGAGCAGCTGGCGGATCTCGACCTGCGCGTTGTAGAGCACGGGCGCGGTGGTGACGCCGGGGAAACCACCACCACCGGACTGTCGGTAGTTGTTGATGGCGATGACGAACTGGGCCGCAGGGTCGATCGCCTGGCCCGCGTACGTGAGGTTGGCAATGCGCTGCCCCACCGGCTTGGCGATGTCGATGTCGTAGGCGAGCGACGCGTCGAGCCCGCCCATGATGTCGTAGTTGTAGTCCGGGATCGTGGTCCCCGTCGTGGGGCTGAGGGCGCCGGTCACGTCGTCAGGGGCATAGGGCCCGGGGCCGGTCACCGTCTTGAAGAAGGCCGCCGAGTACTCGAGGTAGGCCTTGACCTGGGCGCCGGAGAAGCGGATCCCGAGCAACGTGTTGTCGTAGATGTAGAGGCCCGCGACGTCACGCACCGTGACGTTGCCGGCGGGGATGGCGGCGTCCCGGTTGAACGGCGCGGCAATGGACAGCACCGGCAGCGACTCGTCCGCCGTCCCCACCAGGGCGGCCCTCACAGCGCCGGCCTGGACGTGGTTGATGAAGTCGATCGCGGCGGTGTCCTCGAACCGTGCGGTGGCGGCCGACATGGCCATCGTGCAGGTCCCGATGACCGAGTTGACGTAGGTGCGCACGATGGCGTGGTCGTCACGGACGAGGTCCGCGACCTCGGGGTCCTCGGTGACGGTGTTGGCATTGAGCACGTGCGAGTGGGCGTCGACCAGCACCCAGCGTCCCTTGACGTAGTCGAGGTCGAAGTCCATGACCGACAGGCGCATGCCCCACTTGAGCGGCTCGGTCAACAGCACCTTCTTGCCGGGGGTGACCTTGCTGGCGACGAGGTTCTCGATGATCTCGACGTGGGCGTGTCCGACGAGCACGGCGTCCACCCCCGCCACCTCCTCAGCGAGCTGGCGTGACGCGTTCTCCGGGAAGGGCAGTGCGTCGCCGTAGGAGGAGCCGGGCGTGGCACCTGAGTGGCAGGACACGATCACGAGATCGCACCCGGCTGCCTTGAGCCTGGGCACCATCACCTTGGCCTGCTCGACGATCCCGGGGAAGCGGACCTGACCCTCGACGTTGGCCTTGTCCCAGATGGCCACGCCGGGGGTGACGAGCCCGAGGATGCCGACCTTGACGGCCTTGCCGCGAGCCTTGAAGGTGCGGATGAGGTAGGGCTTGAAGATGGGCGCACCGCTGGCCCAGTCGACCGAGTTGGCGCTGAGCAGGGGGAAGTCGAGCTGGGACTCGAAGGCGCGGAGGGTCTCGAGGCCGTAGTTGTACTCGTGGTTGCCCAGGGCGGCCGCGTCGTAGCCGATGGCGTTCATCGCCTTGGCCATCGGGTGGACAGAGCCACCGGTGATCGGGTCGACCTTGGCGTAGTAGTAGGCCAGCGGGGTGCCCTGGATCGTGTCGCCGGCGTCGAGCAGGAGCGTGTTGGCCTCGCCCCGCTCGGCGCGCATCGCCGTCACGAGAGTCGAGATCTTGGCCAGGCCGATGTCGTTGTGGGCCGAGTCGTCGTACTCGACGTCCTTGAAGTAGTCCCAGTTGAAGACGTTGCCGTGGGTGTCCGTCGTCCCGAGCACGGTGAGCCGGAACCGTGCCGGCTGGTCCGACTTCAGTGGCCCCTTCTCGGGCGCTGCGTCTGCGCGCGTGGCGCCGCCGAAGACGGCGGCCCCTGCTCCACCCACCACGGCGAGCGCGATCATCTCGCGACGGCTGCGCTCCTGCTGGGCGAGCTCCTGAACGGCGGTGCGTGCGGACGTCACGATTGCCTCCAACGACAAGTGGCCGGGAGCTCACGGAGTGCCCGGTGCGCAAGCCACGGCTGCGTCGACGTGGCGGGGGTTCCCAACCCTACTCGCGAAAACGGACATTCGACATGCTGTGTCCCAGACAGCCCCGCTCATCGACGAGGCTCACCCCACCGCTGGGTCACCCGATGCTGTAGTCCGACCCGTCGGCACCCTTCGGCGCACCACCGGCGGCGGCCCGACCTCGGCTCCAGGACCACGCGTACTTGCCGTCGTCGACGGCTCGGCCACCCTCGCCCAGCTCCAGGGGTCGGAACGTGTCGACCATGACGGCGAGCTCGTCGAAGTACTCGACGCCGATCGAGCCCTCGGACGCACCAGGCTGTGGGCCGTGCGCGTGACCCCCGGGGTGCACCGAGATCGAGCCCTTGCCGATGCCCGACCCCTTGCGCGCCTCGTAGTCGCCGTCGACGTAGAACATGATCTCGTCGCTGTCGACGTTCGAGTGGTAGTACGGCACCGGGATCGACAGCGGGTGGTAGTCCACCTTGCGCGGCACGAAGTTGCAGATGACGAAGTTCCAGCCCTCGAAGACCTGGTGCACCGGCGGCGGCTGGTGCACCCGCCCCGTAATCGGCTCGTAGTCGCTGACGTTGAACGCGTAGGGGTAGAGGCAGCCGTCCCAGCCCACGACGTCGAGCGGGTGGAACGGCAGAGTGTGCACGGTCCCGACGATTCCCCCGGGCCCGGTGCCGCGGTGCTTGAGGTAGACCTCGGTCTCGTCGCCCGCCTTGGCACCCACGTCCTCGGCAAGGAGCGGCCCAGACGGCTGTCGCAGGTCGCGCTCGCAGTAGGGCGCGTGCTCGAGCAGCTGCCCGTACTTGCTCAGGTAGCGCTTCGGCGGCGCGATGTGCGAGTTGGCCTCGATGCAGTAGGCCCGAAGCGGTTCCTTGGTGGAGCGCTTCGGGATCCACCGGTGGGTCGTGGCCCGGGGGATCACGAGGTAGTCGCCCTGCGCCACGTCGAACGCGCCGAACACCGTCTCGACGCGCGCCGCCCCGCGCTCGACGTACACGCACTCGTCACCGATCCCGTTGCGGTACCACGGGCTGGGAGCCCCGGCCACGGCATACGAGATGCGGACGTCACCGTTGCCGAGGACGAGACGACGCCCGGTCACGACGTCGGTGTTCTTGACGTCCTTGGCCTCGAACAGGTCGTGCAGCTTGAGGTGCCGTGGCGTGAGCGGGTGGTTCGGCGTGGTCGACAGGTCGCCGATGGCCCACTCGCGCGCAGCCGCGATGGTCGAGGGGATGTTGCGGTGGTAGAGCAGCGAGGAGTCCGAGGAGAACCCCTCCTCCCCCATCAGCTCCTCGTAGTAGAGCTCGCCCTTCTTCCCGCGGCCGGCCGGCCGGCGGTGCTGGGTGTGTCTCTTGGGCGGGATGCTGCCCATCGCCTGGTAGTGCGCCACAGGTCCACCTCGGTGTGGTCTCGCGTCGGTGCGGGCCGGGTCCTCGGCCCCGTCCCACCCTAGTAGCCTGCCCGTCATGCCACCGCTGTCGGATGCCCGCGCCGACCGCCCTGCCGAGCCGTCCCTGTTCGCCTCCCTCGTGGACGACGCCGCGGTCTTCCCGCCCGGCAACGCGCCGCTTCCCGAAGCGGTCCGCAGGCACCGCGTCCACCGCACCAGCGGGTATGCCGCGTGCGTGGGTCCGCTGCTCGTCCCCGCTTCCGCGGCCGGTGACCTCGAGCCCCTGCTCGATCGTGAGCCGCTGCGCGTGGGGGTCATCGGTCGCCCCGGCACCCCCGGCGAGGTGGTGGCCGCCGCCGTCGGGGTGCTGCGCTCAACCACTGGAGTCGAGGTCGCGGGTGCAGAGCTCGGCTGGACGCCCGACTGGCGGGCCACCGACCTCGGCGGGCTGCCCCTCAGTCTCGAGGTGCCCCGAGGCTCGGACCAGGTGGCTGCCATCGCCGACATCGCCTCCGACGCCTCGGATCTCGCCCCGCTGCAGGCGAAGTTCCGCACCGGCGCGACCGAGACGTGGGCCTGGCCGGACGAGACCGAGCTGGCGACGTTCGTCCGCGCGGCCATCGACCACGACCTCGGCTTCAAGCTCACCGGCGGCCTGCATCACGCCCTTCGCGGCACCCACGACGGCGAGGAGCAGCACGGCCTGCTCAACGTCCTCGCCGCCGTCCGGTGGGCGCTCAACGGCGAGGAGGTCGACGAGCTCGTTCCCCTTCTGGCGGAACGCGATCCGGCCGTCCTCGTCCCCCAGATCACCCGGATGAGCGCTGCCGACGCGGCGATCGTGCGGGCCTTCTTCACGGCATACGGATGCTGTGAGGTGACCGACCCGATCGGCGAGCTCACCACGCTCGGCCTCGTCCAAGGAGCCTGACTTGTCCTCCGCCAGCACCTGGCTCGACCTGCCCGACGACCACCCGTTCGGCCTCGCCAACCTGCCCTACGGCGTCTTCTCGACCAACGGCACCGCCCCCCGGGTCGGGGTGCGGATCGGTGACTGGGTGCTCGACGCCGGCGCGGTGGCGCAGATCGGGAAGGACGCGGTGGGGGTCGGCGATGGGCCGGATCTCGCTGTGGCGTGGGCGAACCCGAGCCTCAACCCCTTCCTCGAGCTTGGGCATCAGGCGTGGACCATCGCGCGGGACTGGCTCACCGAGGTCTTCTCGGAGGCGGTCCACGAGGAGGCTGTCCGACCTCACCTCATCCCGCTGGGCGAGGTCACCATGCACCTGCCGATCGCGGTGGCCGACTACGTCGACTTCTACGCCAGCGAGCACCACGCCACGAACGTCGGCAAGATCTTCCGTCCCAACTCCGAGCCGCTCACCCCGAACTGGAAGCACCTGCCCATCGGGTACCACGGCCGCTCAGGCACGGTGGTGGTGTCCGGCACCGACGTGGTCCGACCGAGCGGCCAGCGCAAGGCTCCTGCCGACCCGGCACCGACCTTCGGGCCGAGCCGCAAGCTGGACATCGAGGCCGAGCTGGGGTTCGTCGTGGGCGGCAGCACCACGTTGGGCGCGAGCGTCGACGTCTCATTGGCCGCCGAGCAGCACCTGTTCGGGGTCGTGCTGCTCAACGACTGGAGCGCGCGTGACATCCAGGCCTGGGAGTACGTCCCGCTGGGCCCGTTCCTCGGCAAGTCGTTCGGAACGTCGATCTCTGCCTGGGTGACGCCGATGGCTGCCCTCGAGGCGGCACGTTCAGCGCTGCCGACCCAGGACCCGCTCCCCCTGCCCTACCTGCGCGGCGCCGCCGATGCCGTCTTCGGGCTCGACATCCACGTCGAGGTCGAGTGGAACGGGACCGTCGTGTCACGCCCTGAGTACCGCGACATGTACTGGGCGCCCGCGCAGATGCTCGCGCACCTGACCGTGAACGGGGCGTCGATCCGCAGCGGTGACCTGTTCGGCTCGGGCACCATCTCCGGGGCGGCTCGGGACAGCCGCGGCAGCTTCCTCGAGCTCTCCTGGAACGGCACCGAGCCGGTCACGATGACCGACGGCAGCGAGCGCAGCTTCCTCGAGGACGGTGACACCGTCGTGCTGCGCGCGTGGGCGCCGGGTCCCGCTGGTTCGCGGATCGGGCTCGGCGAGGTCGGCGGGCGGATCCTCCCCGCTCGCTGAGCGACCGCGCAGCGTTACCCGCCGCGCACGTACCCACCGGGCAGCGCCGCGCGGAAGGGCTGGCGCGGCGGCAGGGCTAGCGGGGCGGCTGCCTGCCGACGACCACGTTGGTGCCGGCGATCTTGTCGTGCAGCGCCTGCTTCTTGTCGTCCCAGAGCGGCCAGCTCAGGTCGACCGCTGAACCCAGCAGGTAGGCCAGCTGCAGCAGCGGGACGAGGGGCAGCAGTCCCAGGACCGTCTGCAGCAAGCGACGGCGGACGGCGATCGACCAGCCGACGCGTCCGGGCGCCGCGCGTCGACGGACACTGATCCCGAGCAGCAGCTTTCCGGGTGTCGCCGACAACAGCGCGACGAAGATGACGTGGTAGAGGAAGCTCGTCGCCAGCCCGATCAGGGTCAGCGGCACGAGGTTCTGCTCCGACATGTTCATCACCGCGTCGAGGAAGCTGGTGGAGGTGCCACCGGCGACGAAGTCGTCCACGGCCTTCTGCAGCTCGCCACTGGAGCTGAGCTGCACCGGCGCCGACAACAGCCCGCCGAGGACGCTCGTCACGACGAAGTCGATGGCAAAGGCCCCAGCCCGTCGCCCATAGCTCGCCAGGGGCTGGCCGTCCGGGGTCGTCGGCACCGGCTGCCAGCCCGGGTAGGCGGTGGCGTTCCAGCCACCCTGCTGCGGGGTCCCGGGGAACTGCTGGTTCTGGCCCGGGTACTGCTGACCGGGCTGGCCCGGCTGCTGCCAGCCGGCCTGCTGGGGACTACCGGGCGACGTCGCCTGTGGTGCTCCGGGCGTGGTTGCGGGCCCAGCGGGTGGCGCGCCTGCTCCGGGAGCCGTCGGCGCGGCATACCCCGGGGCCTGCTGGGGGGCCTGCGCCTGGACCTGGCCGGGGTACTGGGGTGCGTGCCCCTGCCCGGGGAACTCCTGCTGACCGGGCTGGGCAGCCGCGGAGTTCACCCTCGTCGAGCGCGGGGTGGTGTGCTTGGACCAGACCACACCGTCGAAGTAGCGCAGCTGCTGGTCGTTCTCGGGGTCGTCGTACCAGCCGGCTTTCGTGGGCATGTCCATGTGCCCAGCCTCTCACGCTGGCTGCGAGGTCCCCGCCAGTCATGCCAGCGCAGAGAGCAGCCCCAGCCCCAGGACAGACGCCGGGTATGCCGGGTGGCGACCACCCGGCATACCCTGCCTGTCGCTCAGAGGTTGCCGCGGGCGTCCTGCTCGCGCTCGATGGCCTCGAACAGCGCCTTGAAGTTGCCCTTGCCGAAGCCGAGCGAGCCGTGCCGCTCGATGATCTCGAAGAACACCGTGGGGCGGTCGCCGAGCGGCTTGGTGAAGATCTGCAGGAGGTAGCCGTCCTCGTCGCGGTCGACGAGGATCTTGCGCTTCTGCAGCTCCTCGATCGGCGCACGCACCTCACCGATGCGCGAGCGCAGCTCCTCGTCCCCGTAGTAGGAGTCCGGGGTGTCGAGGAACTCGACGCCGTTGGCGCGCAGCTCGTCGACGGTGCGCAGGATGTCGTTCGTCGCCAGCGCGAGGTGCTGGGCGCCGGGACCGTTGTAGAACTCGAGGTACTCGTCGATCTGGCTCTTGCGCTTAGCGATGGCCGGCTCGTTCAGCGGGAACTTGACGCGGTGGTTGCCGTTGGCGACCACCTTGGACATCAGCGCGGAGTAGTCGGTGGCGATGTCGTCGCCGATGAACTCGGCCATGTTCACGAAGCCCATGACCTTGTTGTAGAAGGTGACCCACTCGTCCATCTTGCCGAGCTCGACGTTTCCGACGATGTGGTCGAGGGCCTGGAAGAGCCGCTTCGGGGCGCCGTCGCGCTTGACCCAGGACGACTGCCGCGCGACGTAGCCGGGCAGGTAGGGACCGGTGTAGCCGGAGCGGTCGACGAGGGTGTGGACGGTCTCGCCATAGGTCGCGATCGACGCGATCCGGACGGTGCCGTGCTCGTCGGTGATGTCCTCGGCCTCGCGGACCACGCGGGCACCGGCGGACTTGGCCTGGGCGACGCACTTGTCCACGTCGGGCACCTCGAGGGAGATGTCGACGACGCCGTCCCCGTGCTTGGCGTGATGCTCGATGAGCGGGCTGTCGGGGCTGACCGCGCCGTTGATGACGAACCGGATCGAGCCGGACTTGAGGACGAACGACTTGTGGTCGCGCTGGCCGTTCTCGGGACCGCTGTAGGCGACGAGCTCCATGCCCCATGCGGACTGGTAGTAGTGCGCGGTCTGGCTGGCGTTGCCGACCACGAAGACGATCGAGTCCCAGCCGGTGACCGGGAACGGGTCCTTGCTCTCGTCGTACTCGACGAGGCCGACCAGCTGCTTGAGCTGCTCGATGTCGAGGTTGGCCTCGCGCTCCTGCGGGGTCAGGTCAAGGGCGGTGTCGGTCGCGTGGGTCGTCATCCCTGCAGCGTGGCGGCTACGTCCCGGGTGTGCAACTGTATGCCGCCGCGGTGCACAGTCTGCGCACAATGCTGGCTTGTTGGGGTGCGAGTGTGGACAATGTGACCATGAACCTCGACGAGCTCGACGGACGACTGATCACCCTGTTCACCGCGCAGCCGCAGATCGGCGTGCTCGGGGCCTCCCGGGATCTCGGGGTCGCCAGGGGGACGGTCCAGGCGCGGATCGACCGGCTCGGCGATCGCGGGGTGATCCGCTCGTGGGCGCCCCAGATCGACCCCGCGTCGATGGGATACCCGGTGTCGGCGTTCTGCACCCTGGAGATCCGGCAGGGTCGCGGACACACCCCCGTCGTCGACCACCTGTCCGGCATCCCGGAGGTCCTCGAGGCGCACACGATCACCGGATCCGGCGACCTGTTCATCCACATCGTCGCGCGCGACAACGCCGACCTGCAGCGGGTCATCGACGCCGTCGTCGACGACGAGCACGTCATCCGGGCCAACACGGCCATCTCGCTGGCGACGCGCATCCCGCTGCGCACCCTGCCGCTCGTGCAGTCGGCCAGCGAGCGGCCCCCACAGTCCTGACCGCTCCCGCACTTCTGGCCACCGGTGGCGGGTTCAGGCCCGGAACCGGCGCCTCATGCGACACCTGTGGCCAGAAGTCGGGCGCGTGGATCAGTCGTCGATGCGGAAGCCGAGCTTGACGGTTACCTGCCAGTGCGCGATCGCGCCGTCAATGATCTGCCCGCGAACGCTCTGCACCTCGAACCAGTCGAGGTTGCGCAGCGTCTTTGCCGCCTGAGTGACAGCGTTGGCGACCGCGGTCTCGACGCTGTCGGGCGAGGTGCCGACGACCTCGGAGATGGAGTACACGTGGTTGGCCATGGCCTGCTCCGTCCTCGGCGGCCCAGTGTCGCCGTCCTCGTCACGCTAGCGCCGCAGCCGGCAGCGCGGCCACCGTCCGAGCGCTGCTGGGTCACCGTCAGAGTGCCAGCGGGTCACGGTCAGCGCGCTACTGGGTCACCGTCAGAGCGCCGGTGGGTCACCGTCAGAGACGGTCGCCGACGAAGACCCAGGTGAAGAAGGCGATTCCGAGCAGCATTCCGACGTGCCCCAGTGCCGACAGCCAGGGTCCGTGCGCCCAGCCGTCGTCGGTGGCGCCGGTCGCGTGACGACCTCGGGTGGGCAACCACCGGGCCAGCACGATCAGGCCGATCAGGACCACCACCCACCGGGCGACCATCGCCACCCAGCCGACCAGACGGGGCGCGCCGACGAGCCACGCGATCCACGTTGCGAGCGCGACCACCCCCAGCGTCGTGTGCGAGTTCAGCAGTCCGCGCGGGGTCTCGGTCACCCCGGACTGCTTCTCGGTGGCGATCAGCCGTGAGCGCGTAAGCATCACGACGACCGCGGCGAGGGCGGTCAGCATCCAGACTGCGTTGACGAGGTCCACGCCGACACCCTGTCGTGAGGAGGCTGCCCAGTGCAATGTGCCCTGGAGTCGACTGCGTGGAACCGCGACCTAGACCGAGGAGAAGG
The DNA here is from genome assembly GCF_006438965.1 of Pedococcus bigeumensis. GTDB lineage: Bacteria > Actinomycetota > Actinomycetes > Actinomycetales > Dermatophilaceae > Pedococcus > Pedococcus bigeumensis_A. The sequence goes on along the minus strand of NZ_RCZM01000001.1, from coordinate 557,125 downwards.
CCTCGGGGTCGGTGCTCAGCCGCGCCCGGAACGCGTTGTCGAGGGCCGCGTCGTCCTCGATGGCCTCGTCGTAGTGGTTCTCCGACGACAGCTCGAGGGCGCTGGCGGCATCAGGATCGTCGAGGGCCCCGTCCGCGATCGCCCGACGGACGGCCGCGATGGCCTCCGATGCCGCCGGCACGTGCAGCCAGCGGTAGCCCGCCTCGGCGGCGTCGAGCTCCTCGTCGGTCATGTTCTCCACGGCGTCCAGGACACCACCCGACATCGCGGAGCTGTGCAACCTCAGTGCGGCAGCGAGGGCCTGGTCACCGGCGCCCGGCGTCGGGCCTCCGGACTCGAGTGCCGCACGGTTCCAGATGCTGTCAGCCACGTCCATGAGGGCAGCATGTCACCTCCTGCTGGGCCGGCGCAGGGCGAAACCCCGTCAGCGCCACGGAATGGTCGTCCCGAAGGCAGCTCGCGTGCGCCCGGTCAGCGACGTCCGACGAACCAGGCCCTGATCTTCTCGACCCGCGCCACGACCTGCTCGGAGGTGGCCTCCTCGAGGGATGGTCCACCGCAGGCCCGCCGCAGGTCGTTGTGCACGACGCCGTGCGGCGCGCCCTTCTTGCGGGCGTACGCGGCAACCAGCTTGTTGAGCTCCTGTCGCTGGGCTGCCAGAGCTCGGTGCGCCGAAACCTGCTGCGGCGCAGCGCTCTTGGGCCGGCGCGTGCTCTGGGCTGCCTGCCGCTCGTGCAACAGGACCGCCATCTGGTCAGGGTCGAGCAGACCGGGCAGCCCGAGGTACTCCTGCTCCTCGTCGGACCCGGTCACGGCGTTGAGGCCGAACTGCTTGGCGTCGAACAGGACGTGGTCGAACTCGGCGTCGGACTCCAGCGCCTCGAAGGCCATCGCGTCGATGTCGGGGGTGCGGGCAGTCCGGTTGGCGGCGTCGAGCAGGGCGTCCTCCTCGGCCCACATCGACGCGGCACTGTCATCCTTGCTCACCCGGTCGAGTGCGTGGTCGCGCTCGTCCTCCAGGCGGGCCGCGTGCTCGAGGATCACCGGGACCGACGGCAGGAAGACCGACGCCGTCTCGCCCCTGCGGCGGGCCCGGACGAACCGGCCGACGGCCTGCGCGAAGAACAGCGGCGTCGACGTGGACGTGGCGTAGACACCGACGCACAGCCGCGGCACGTCGACACCCTCGGACACCATGCGCACGGCCACCATCCAGCGTGACTCGCTCGCGGCATACTCCTCGATCCGCGCGGACGAGCCCGCGTCGTCGGAGAGCACGAGCGTCGGCTTCTCGCCTGTCAGGGCCTCCAGGATCCGCGCATACGCACGCGCCGCGGTCTGGTTGGACGCGATGACGAGGCCGCCCGCGTCCGGCACCCCGCGACGCACCTCGGTCAGCCGCTTGTCGGCCGCCGCCAGCACCGACGGGATCCACTCCCCCTTGGGGTCCAGCGCGGTCCGCCAAGCCTGCGCCATCGAGTCCTTGGTGAGCATCTCGCCGAGCCGGGCTGCGATCTCGTCGCCGGCCTTGGTGCGCCAGCGCATCGCCCCGCCGTAGGCGAGGAACAGCACCGGCCGCACGACACCGTCACGCAACGCCTCGGCATACCCGTAGGTGTAGTCGGCGGACGAGCGACGGATGCCGTCCCGGTCCTCGGCGTAGGTCACGAACGGGATCGGTGAGGTGTCGGAGCGGAACGGTGTTCCCGTCAGTGCGAGCCGCCGGGTCGCGGGCTCGAACGCCTCGCGGATCGCGTCGCCCCACGACAGCGCGTCTCCTCCGTGGTGGATCTCGTCCAGGATCACCAGGGTGGGCGCGGACTCGGTGCGGGTGCGGTGCAGCGACGGCTTGCTCGCCACCTGGGCGTAGGTCAGCGCGACGCCGTCGTACTCGCTGGAGTGCCGGGCCGAGGTGTTGGAGAACTTCGGGTCGATGTGGATGCCGACCTTGGCGGCGGCGTCGGCCCACTGGGTCTTCAGGTGCTCGGTGGGCGCCACGATCGTCACCGCCGAGATGGTGCCGCGGCCGAGCAGCTCGGTGGCCAGGCGGAGCGCGTAGGTGGTCTTGCCGGCGCCCGGCGTCGCCACCGCGAGGAAGTCCTTGGGGTCGACCCGCAGGTATGCCGTGAGCGCGGCCTGCTGCCAGGCGCGCAGCTTGTCGGCAGTGCCCCAGGCCGCCCGCTCCGGGAACGCTGGTGAAAGGTGCGAGGCGGCGGCGGTACTCATAGGGCGGCCACGTTATCCGTTGCCGTGAAACGACATGCCGAGGCCCCGGCGTCTGCGCCGGGGCCTCGGTGGTGTGCTAGAGCGTGTCGCCCGGAGGCGTCACGTCAGGGGGTGGTCAGTGGCCCTGTCGGTAGGTGACCCAGGCGTTCTGCGCGCGGGTGACCTGACCGGCCGTGAACGAGTTCATGCACGCGTCGTCCGTGTAGTCCATGAAGTTCTTGATCGGGTCCAGGCCGGGCTTGCTGGCGCAGCTGTCACGACCGGTCGGGCACCCGAACGCCGGGGAGGCCTCGGCGTTCGTGTCGGCCACGTAGTCGCCGTTGCCGTTACAGCCGCCCTGGAACGTGTGGTAGAGCCCGAACCAGTGGCCGGCCTCGTGGGTGGCGGTGTCACCCAGGTTGTACGGCGCAGCGCTGCCACCGGGCAGGCTCTGGTCGAGGACGACGACTCCGTCCATCGCGTCGTAGGTCGACTTCGGGAAGGTCGCCCAGCCGAGCAGCCCGCCGGAGAGGTTCGCGGTGTAGATGTTGAGGTCGTCCATCGTGCCCTTGCGCAGAGCGGTCTTCATGGAGCGCTCGGCGGCGCTGCCCTGGGCGAGGTTGTACCAGGTGGAGTTGTTGGTCTTGTCCACCCCGGCATTGACGAAGGAGAAGCCGGTGCCGCTGTAGGCGCTGTTGAGCACACTCAGCTGGCTGTTGACCAGACCCGACACGTCCCCGGTGGTGCCGCTGGTGATCACGTGGAAGTAGACGTTGACCGGCGTGGGGGTGAAGGCGCCGCCACCGCCCGGCTTCCGGGCCGAGCCGTTGGCCGTCTTCGTGAAGCCCTTGGCTGCCATCGCCTTGGCGAGGCTGGCCTCCATGGCCTTGGCCTGGGCGTCCGACAGCTCGTTGCCGTCTTTGCGGTTGCCACCCTGCGCGCTCCTCGCGGAGTTGACCGCGTCGGTGTGCGTCGCGCAGTCGGCGGCGACGGTGTTCAGACCGGCCATCGGCTGGGCAACTGCGCCGGCCTGACCGAGGCCGAGTGCGGCGGCTCCGAGGATCAGGGAGGACAGGGCGATTCGAGAGCGAAGCTTCATGAGCGTCCTTTCGCGGGTCACCACCTCCGGATCGGAAGGTGGGTCGACCTTGCACGCTAGGAGCCGACGCCCCTGCTCAGGGATGCAAAGAGGCAGGCAGAGGTAAAGAGTCGTTCAGGCTTTGGGTCGAACCGTACCCAACCGGACGCAAACCGATACATGCCCACGCGGGACCTGCGTCGACGCCCGTCCGCGTCAGCTCACTCCCCGCCGTCCTGCGGTGCGCGCAGGCCTTCGTAGATCTCCTTGCACGTCGGGCAGACCGGGAACTTCTTCGGGTCCCGACCCGGGATCCAGACCTTGCCGCACAGCGCCACGACCGGGTCGCCGGACAGGGCGCTCTCGAGGATCTTCTCCTTGCGCACATAGTGCGAGAAGCGCTCGTGGTCGCCCGGCTCCTGCAGCTGCTCCTCGACCTGCTCGCGCTCCAGCACGGCGGTCGTGGTCGTGGGCTGGGCCTGCGGGGCCAGCGGGTCGTCCAGGGGGATCTGGGGCTCGCTCATCCCGCGATTGTATGCCGTGAGCAACGGCAGTCGGTCCGAGCCGAAACTTCCGGAGATCCGGAAGTTTCGCTTCCAACAGGCGCAGTCGGCGGCTGGCTCAGTTCATCTCGGGGTCGGTCGGGAAGGTCGCGACGAAGGCCAGGTGGTCCCGTTGGCGGCGCAGCACCCGGGTCCAGAGCTGCTCGGGATCTGCGTCGAAGGCATCGCGCCCCTCGGACTCCACGACGTACCAGCTGCCCGACGCAACCTCCTCCTCGAGCTGCCCCGGTGACCACCCGGCATACCCGGCAAAGATCCGCAGGCCGGCCACCTCGGGCACCACGATCGCCGGCGGGGTGTCGAGGTCGACGAGGCCCAAGCCGCGGAACAGCCGCTTGACGCCCAGCGGCTCGACGTCTCCGGGGACGGTCACCAGCCCGAGTGCGCTGTCGAGGCCGACCGGTCCGCCCTCGAACAGCACCGAGGGGGCGGTGGCGTGCGCCTGCCAGTCGGGCAGGACGGCGTCGACGCGGGCGTCCATCGGACGGTTGAGCACGACTCCCTGCGCGCCCTCCGCATCGTGGTGCAGGAGGAGGACGACGCTGCGACAGAACACCCCGTCGACGATCTGGGGTGTCGCGACGAGCAGGTTGCCCGACAGGTCCGTGGTCTCCACGTCCCCCATTCTGCCTGCCGACGCCAGAGCCCCGGTCGCGGGGACCGGGGCTCTGGCCGTTCAGGTGATGCGGGCCTCAGGTGCTGCGGCGATCAGCTGCCGCTCGCCTCACCTGTGGGCCGGGTATGCCGGGTGGTTCAGCCCCGGGCGGCGCGCGAGTAGCTGGGGCGCTCACCGCGCGAGCCGCCGGAGCGGTCGTCACGGAAGGAGCGGCTGCCGCCACCCTGGCGCGGGCCGCGGGGGCCACCGCCACGGGGGCCGCCCTGGCCGGACGGGCGTCCGCTGCGCTTGTTGCCCTCGAGGACGCGACGAACCTTGTCCTCGGGCACCGGGATGCCGCTGGGGGTCACGGCACCGGTCGCCGCGAGGCGAGCGTCACCGGGGATCGCCTTGGTCGGGACGGCGTCGATGCCGGCGTCCTTGGCCATCCGCTCCATGGTGCGACGCTGGTGCGGCAGGGCGAGGGTCACGACGGTGCCCTTGTCGCCCGCGCGGGCGGTACGGCCGGAGCGGTGCAGGTAGTCCTTGTGGTCGGCCGGCGGATCGACCTGCAGGACGACGGAGACGTCGTCGACGTGGATGCCGCGGGCGGCGACGTCGGTGGCGACGAGGACCGGCAGGCTGCCGTCACGGAAGGCGCCGAGGACGCGGTTGCGCGCGCCCTGGTTGAGCCCACCGTGCAAGGCAGCCGCGAAGACGCCCTGCTCGCGCAGCTGGAGGGCCACGCGGTCGGCACCGAGCTTGGTGCGCACGAAGACCACGGTGCGGCCTGCACGGTTGGCGACCTCTGCCGTGATCGTCTTCTTGTGCATCGGGTCGATGAGCAGCACGTGGTGCTCCATCGTGGTGACCGAGGCCTTGGCGTCGTCGGTCGAGTGCGTCTGCGGGTTGGTGAGGTAGCCCTCGACCAGCTTGTCGACACCCTTGTCCAGGGTGGCCGAGAAGAGCATCCGCTGACCGCCTGCCGGCATCTGGTCGAGGATGGCGGTGACCTCGGGCATGAAGCCCATGTCGGCCATGTGGTCGGCCTCGTCGAGGACGGCGATCTGGATGTCGCGCAGCTGCACGGCCTCGCGCTCGATGAGGTCCTTGAGCCGGCCCGGGGTGGCGATGAGCAGGTCGACGCCGCGGTTCAGCGCGCTGATCTGGGTCGTGTAGGACAGGCCACCGGCGACCAGCTTGTGCTTCAGGCCGAGGACGTGCACGAGCGGCTCGAGCGCGTCGGACACCTGCATGGCCAGCTCGCGGGTCGGCACGAGCACCAGGGCGCGGGGACGACGGGGAGCAGCCTTCTCGCCGTCGGCGAGACGGGACAGCATCGGCAGGCCGAAGGCCAGCGTCTTGCCGGAGCCGGTCTGGCCGCGGCCGAGGATGTCCATGCCGGCCAGGGCGTCCGGGATGGTCGCGGACTGGATCGGGAACGGCGTGGTGATGCCGTCGCGGGCCAGTCGCTCGACCAGGCGCTCGGAGAGGCCGAGTCCGGCGAAGCCGTTGTCGGCGTCGACCGTCACGGGACCGTCGACGGTCTTGCGGGTCGCCTTCACCCAGGTGTCGGCTTCCATGCGCTCGGCCTCGGGGTCGACCTGACCCTCGAAGCTGCGGGCGGGACGGTCGTTGCGGTCGAAGCTGCGGGCGGGGCGGTCGCTGCGGTCGTAGCTGCGAGCCGGCCGGTCGGTCCGGTCGTTGCTGCGGGCCGGGCGCTCGGTGCGGTCGAAGCTGCGCGCGGGTCGGTCGTTGTTGCGGGCCGGACGGTCGTCACGGGTATAGCTGGTCACAGGGCGGTCCTCACGGTTGTACTGACGGGGACCACGGTTCTCACTACGGTCACTGGCATCACGGTCATTGCGACGAACCGGGCGGTCGTCACGGGTGGAGTCGCGGCGCTGCGGCCGGTCGTCACGGTTGAAGGTGCGAGCCGGACGGTCGTCGCGGTCGAAGCTGCGGGCCGGACGGTCGCTGCGGTCGTAGCTGCGCGGCGCGCGGTCGTCACGGTTGAACGTGCGGGCCGGACGGTCGTCGCGGTCGTTGCTGCGTGCGGGACGGTCGCTGCGGTCGTAGCTGCGCGGCGCGCGGTCGTCACGGTTGAACGTGCGAGCCGGACGGTCGCTGCGGTCGTAGCTGCGCGGCGCGCGGTCGTCACGGTTGAAGCTGCGGGCCGGACGGTCGTCGCGGTCGTTGCTGCGTGCGGGACGCTCGCTCCGGTCGTAGCTGCGCGGCGCGCGGTCGTCACGGTTGAACGAGCGGGCCGGACGGTCGCTGCGGTCGTAGCTGCGGGCCGGGCGGTCGTCACGGTTGAAGCTGCGGGCGGGACGGTCGCTGCGCTCGGGGCGACGGTCACCGTCACGGGCCGGACGGGCGGCATACGAGCTGCCGGCGGAGGGCGCAGCGGACTGGCCGCGGTGAGCCTTCTTGGGGCCCTTCTTCGCGTCAGCCTTCTTTTCTGGGGTCCATCGGGCCTTTTTGGGCGCGCCGGATCGCAGGTTTTTGGGCACTGATATTCAACTCACTTCAGGTACTCGAGGTAGACACGTCTCGAGCGACCTGGCGAGGGCAACGAAGAAGACGAGCCTCAGGCCCCTGGGGCCCGTTGGACCGGATCGACAGTTGTCATCCGGTGGGACTGCAGTCGGAGTAGGGAATGCGTCTGTGGCGCCTATGCCACCTCATGGCGCTGCCAGGCGCCGCCGAACTGAGCCAGAGCAGTCTATCAGCGCCGCAGCGCCCTCCCGACCATCACCGACGTGACCCCGAGCACCACCCCGCAAAGGTCTGCGACGGCGTCCCAGGGATCGCCGGACCGGTTCGGGAGGAAGTAGTGCTGGACCAGCTCGCTCACCGGTGCGTGCAACGCCAACAGCCCCACCACGTAGGCCGGCCGGACGCCGGCGAGCAGCCCGGCCAGCGTGGGCGCGAGGAACAGCAGGACGTGGACGACCTTGTCGGTCCATGTCACCGGGCCCTGGATGTCCACCCGCGGCCAGTAGAGCGCAGCCAGGTGGGCGGCCAGCAGGAGCGCGAAGACGACGACGGCAGTCCGGCGCGGTGGGCCGACGACCATGGTGGCGCGCCCAGCGGGCGAGCCGAGCGCGACGCGGGAGGAGTCGGGCGGAGCCTGGTCGTCGGGCGACGAGCTAGCCAATGAGCTCGGGCTCCTCCGCCATGCGTCGCAGCGGCACGGTCTCGGGAGTCGTGCCCAGCACCGCAGCCTTGACCGCGGCCGCGACCACCTTGGAGACGTCCGGGTGGAAGACGCTGGGGATGATGTAGGCGGGGTTGAGCTCCTCCGGGTGGACCACCTCGGAGAGTGCCTTGGCCGCGGCCAGCATCACGTCCTCGTCGATGGACTTGGAGGCAGCGTCGAGCAGGCCGCGGAACACTCCGGGGAAGACCAGCACGTTGTTGATCTGGTTGGCGAAGTCGGAACGCCCGGTGGCCACGACGGCGGCGTGCTGCGCGGCCGCGATGGGGTCGACCTCGGGCTCGGGGTTGGCCATGGCGAAGACGATCGCCCCGTCGTTCATCGTGGCGATGTCGTCACCGGTGAGGATGCCGGGCGCCGAGACACCGACGAACACGTCGGCACCGGCGATAGCGTCCTTGAGCGAGCCGGTCACGCCACGGTGGTTGGTGTTCGCGGCCGACCAGGCCAGCGCCGGGTGCTGTCCGGACGCGATGTCCTCACGGTCGGCGTGCAGCACACCGAACTGGTCGGCCACCACGACGTCGGTGGCGCCGGCCTTGAGCAGCAGCTTGAGGATCGCCGTGCCGGCGGCTCCCGCACCCGACATGACCACGCGGCACTCGCTGAGCTCCTTGCCGACCACGCGCAGCGCGTTGCGCAGCGCAGCCAGGGTGACGATCGCGGTGCCGTGCTGGTCGTCGTGGAAGACCGGGATGTCGAGCTCCTCGCGCAGTCGCGCTTCGATCTCGAAGCAGCGGGGCGCGGAGATGTCCTCGAGGTTGATGCCGGCGAAGACGGGGCTGATCGCCTTGACCGTGCGGATGATCTCCTCGGTGTCCTGGGTGTCGAGGCAGATCGGGAAGGCGTCGATGTCGGCGAACCGCTTGAACAGCGCGGCCGTGCCCTCCATGACCGGGAGCGCCGCGAGTGGGCCGATGTTGCCCAGGCCGAGGACCGCCGACCCGTCGGTCACCACGGCCACGGTGTTGCGCTTGATTGTCAGGCGTCGGGCGTCGGCGGGGTTCTCGGCGATTGCGAGGCAGACGCGGGCCACGCCCGGGGTGTAGATCAGCGAAAGGTCGTCGCGGTTGCGGATCGGGACCTTGGACTCGATCTTGAGCTTGCCGCCCAGGTGGGCGAGGAAGGTGCGGTCGGAGACCTTGCCGATCTCCACGCCGTGCACCCCGCGCATCGCCTCGACCAGCGCATCGGCGTGGTCGGTGTCACGGGCCGCTGCGGTCACGTCCACGCGCAACCGGTCGGAACCCGAGGCGGTGACGTCGAGACCGGTGACCAGTCCGCCGCCCTTCTCGATGACGCCGGTGAGCTCGGAGACCGCGGTGGCGCGGGCCGGGAGGGTCAACCGGACGGTGATGGAGTTGGACACGGACGGGGCTGCACTCATGGTCGGCATTCTCTCGATTACCGCGGGGTACGCCGAACCGGTGTCGCATCGTGGTCTGCCGCGGCAGCGCGCGCAGCGTCCTGGCGCCGGCGACGCGCGGACCGCCAAGCGGCCCAGTGGAGCTGTCGGGCCAGCAGCACCTGTCCTCGCACCGCGAGCCAGCCGCACACCACCGCCAGCGGCAGCTCGACCCCGACGGCCATCGCCATCGCCACCCAACGGTCGGCGCCGCCCTCCGCCATCACCACGTCGAACCACGCGTCGACCACCAGGACTGTGGCGGTGCCACCGGCGACCGCCGCCAGCCAAGGGCTGTGCCGCACCGCCGCCAGTCCGGTCAGGGCGAGCAGCACGACCAGTCCGACGTCGAAGCCACCCCAGGCGAGGTCGTAGTGCTCGGCCCGCGCCTCACTCGGAAGGGTGATGAACAAGAAGGCGGTCCACGGGACGAGCAGGACTGCAAGTGCCGTGAAGAGCCACCCGACGGTGACCACCCGGCGGGTCCTCTCCAGCGTCGGCGGGACGCCGGCAGCGGCGGCCAGCGGTCCATCCGCCGCCGGGGCCGGCTGCGGGTCCGCGTTCGCGTCAGTCGCCATCGTCGGCTGACCTCCCGGCGTCGGCCCGCAGGAGGTAGCGCTCGTGCTCGATCTCCTTGCCCCAGTAGACCGTGTCGTCCAGCTGCACCACCACGGACTCCCCCACCAGCTCACCGACGACGGCCGCCAGCTCGTCGGACGGCACCCCGGCGCGCCACGGCAGTTCCGGCTTGCCCTCGGCCGCCTCCAGGCCCCAGCGTCCCTCGACCAGCACCATCCGGCCGCCGGGGCGCAACAGCGCCGCCCAGTGCCGCAGCGCCTCGGTGGGGTCGGGCAGCGTCCAGAGGATGTGGCGGGCGAAGACCACGTCGAACGAGCCCGGCTCGAACGGCGGGTCGCCCGCGTCGCCCTGCCGGACCTCGATCGCGGCACCGAACGGTGCTGCCTTGGCCTGCGCCAGCCGCACCATCTCGGTCGAGAGGTCGACGCAGCGGACCTGGTGCCCCATCTCGGCCATCAGCACGCTCATCGTGCCGGTGCCGCAGGCCAGGTCGGCCACCAGCGACGGCGTCGTCGGCAGCCAGGTGCGCAGCAGGTCCTTCCACGCAGAGCGGGTGTCGGAGTCGAGCAGCCCGTGGTCGGGGTAGCTGTCGTACTCGGCTGCGAAGTCGTCCCAGTAGCGGCGGATCTGGTCGGTGCTGGTTCCAGGAGTGCTCATCACCACCAGCCTAGGCTTGTTCCATGACAGGACACAGTGGGTCACACGTCGAGGTCACCGGTTCGGGCACTGCCTCCGCGGCGCCCGACGTGGTCCGCGTCAGGGCCGGCGTGCGCTGCGACGGGGACGACGTCTCGACCGCGCTGGCGGACGCCGGTAACCGCGCCCAGGGCCTGGCCCAGGCGGCCCGCGACCACGGAGTCGCAGCCGCCGACCTGCGCACCACGGGCACCAGGGTCCACCCCCGGCACGACCGGGAGGGAGTCACGGTCGTCGGCTACACGGCATACCAGGGCCTGTCGGTCACGGTGCGCGACCCGGCGCTCGTGGGGAGCCTCGTGGAGGCCTTCGCCGGCGCCGCCGGCAACGCGCTGACCATCGACCACATCGGGCTCGAGCTGGCCGACTCCGCGCCGCTGCTCGCGCAGGCGCGGGAAGCCGCCTTCGCGGACGCCAAGGCCAAGGCGGAGCAGTATGCCGCGCTGGCCGGTCGCGAGCTCGGGAAGGTTGAGCGGCTGTCCGATGTTGAGCGAGGTGGAGCCCAGCCCCGGTTCGCCATGATGGCGGCCGGCAAGGCAGCCGACCTGTCCGTCGAGCTGGGCGAGAACTCGGTGACCGCGACCGTCGCGGTCCGATGGGAGTGGACGTAGACATGGCTAGCACGACGCTGACGGCGGAGAACTTCGAGAAGACCATCCTCGAGGGCGGGACCGTCCTGGTGGACTTCTGGGCCGAGTGGTGTGGGCCGTGCAAGCGGTTCGGGCCGGTCTACGAGGCCGCCTCCGAACAGCACTCCGACATCACCTTCGGCAAGGTCGACACCGAGGCCGAGCAGGCCCTCGCCGCGGCTGCGAACATCACGTCGATCCCCATGCTGATGGGCTTCCGTGACGGCATCCTCGTCTTCGCGCAGGCCGGTGCCCTGCCCGCGCCGATGCTCGAGGACGTCATCGCCAAGGTGCAGGGTCTCGACATGGACGCCGTGCGCGCGGACATCGAGTCGCAGAAGGCCACCGAGACGCAGCAGGCCGCGCAGGGCTGAGCAGGGCCTCGCGGGGGCTGAGCAGGACTAGGCGGTTCGGCCGGCGGTGACCAGCCGACCGGTTCGGGCCCGGAGCAGCAGGCCGGCGCCCACGGCGATGCAGACCACCTCGGCGACCGCTGCCGCGTAGACGTAGAAGCCCTCCCAGTGGGCGTGCACGCCCATCAGACCCACGGTCGTGGAGATGATGAAGGCTCCGAGGGTCGATGCGCCGAACCCCAGGGTGAGGAACGCGGGCAGCCAGTGCTGCCAGGTCAACAGCAGGACCGCGATGACCACCCCGGCAACCGCGTTGACCATGAAGGCCGGCCCGACCGACTGGTCCCGGACGCCGCCGAACCACAGCTTGAGGTGGACCGCGGCCGACACCACCAACGCCAACGCACCCAGTGCTCGCCAGTTCATGATGTTCTCCGTCCGTTCAGGCCGGCCGCCCACGCCGGCGCCCTTGCCACTCAAGACGGTTCAGCTGCGGTCAGGGTTCACCGTGCGGCGCCGGCAAGGGTGGTCGGGAGTGGCCCGAAGGTCGTCAGCACCCGGTCGCGGAACTCGTTCATCGGCCAGACCGGCGCGTCGGGGCCGGGCCGCATGCCCTCCTGCCAGTCCCAGCCGCCGACGCGTTGGGTGACTGCGGGGTCATGGGCCACCAGGGTGATCGGAACCCGGTGGCTGGGCTGCGGTCCCGACACGATGGTGGCGGGTTGGTGGTCGCCGAGCAGGACCAGCACGAGGTTGTCGTCGTGGGCCGCCTGCACGAACGAGACCAGGCTGTCGATCGAGTAGGAGATCGACTGGCCGTAGGCCGCGCGGACCGACGCAGGGTCACGCCAGACCGCCGCCCTGGTCCGGGCCTGCGCGAGGATGTGCCCGTAGCCGGACCCGTCCCCCACGGCGGCCCAGTCGACGAGTCGGGGCAGCGGCGCCCACGGCCCATGGCTGGTCACGAGGTCGATCTCGGCCATCACGGGGCGTCGCTCGCCGCGGGTCAGCTCACGGTCCGCGAACGCCTTGAGGGTGTATTGGTCCGGCATCGTCGCGTAGCCGAACCTCGGCCCGGCATACCCCACGTTGCGGGCGTCGTAGACTTGGTCGTAGTGGTAGAACGACCGCGCCTCCGGCCAGTCCTGACGGTCCGAAGGGACATCCGACACGGTGTGCCAGCCCGCCCGCCGGAAGGCAGCGCTGAGGGTGAGCCGGTCGGTCGCGACGAGCTCGTCGTAGCGCCGTTGGCTGTTCACCCACACCCCCGACTGGAGCGTGGAGTGCGCCAGCCAGCTGGTGCCGCCGAAGGTCGGCGAGTCCAGCCACGCGCTGCTGGACTGGTAGCCGTCGGCAGCCAGCTGGCTCGCGGCCCGGTCCAGGGTCGAGGAGACGCCGGTGAACTCGGCCTGGCCGTCGATTGCCACCTCGCCGTAGCTCTCGACGAACACGACGAGGACGTCCTTGCCGCGCAGGCCGCTCAGCAGGTCGCTGCCGGGCACCGTCGCGAACGAGTCGGTGGCGACAGCATGCGCGAAGGCCGCCCGGTCACGAACCGACGCCCTGGCCTGGGCCACGTGGTCGGCAACCAGGTCCACGGACGACGTCGAGGCAAGTGACACCCCCGGGGCGACCTGGACGTTCGTGACCGCGGTCGCGACCCACACGGTGCTCAGGACAACCAGGGCTCGGGTCCACCCGCGCTGCCCGCGGTCCAGGCGCCGGTCGAGGCGTCGCGCCAGCTGGCCGACCGTGAGGGGCACGACCACGAGCAGCGCCACGACGAGGACGGCAGCCCCGACCAGGGCGGCCGCGGCCCAGCCCGGCCCCGTCGAGTCGCTGAGCAGGTCGCGCGCCGACCGCAGGTAGGTCCAGTCGGTGAGCGGGTCGAACGGCCGCCGCAGGGCCGATGTGAAGCCGACGTCGAGCAGCTTGACCAGGGTGAGCAGCCCGAGCAGGCCGCCAGCGACCAGCCCGGCAGGTCGCCGCCACCGCCGGGGCAGCACGGCCATGAGCGCCACGAAGAGGATCGGTTCGACGGGGAGTCGTACGAGCCAGCCGAGCGGCTGGCTGAGCGGGTCGTCAGGCGCCTCGAGGACGACCCACACGACCAGGCCCGACAGCACGGCGATGCCGGTCCCCGCGAGGCGGGCGCCGCGCGGTCCGCGCCATCCGCGCCATCGCGCTCGCGGCGCGGCCGACGGGCGCTGCCGGCTCTCCGAGGGAGGGCCTTCGCTCACGGAAGGACCTGCAGCGGCTGCGCTCCCGGCTCGTGGGCGGGAGCGAGCTCGTCGCCCAGCGCATCGGTGCGTGCCGGGCGGGCCCGCCACAGCTCGAGACCCTGGGTGCCGAACGACCACGCGAGGAGGGCGAGCGCCGCGGCGACGAACGCGGCAGCAGCGCCATCAGGAGCTACGCGCGCCACGGTCAGGGTGAGGACGATCCCCTGCAGGGCCGCGACCGCCTTGCGCCAGTACCGCGGGGGGACGCCGCCGCCGAGCCAGGGCATCGCCCAGGTGGCGACCACCAGCAGGTAACGGAAGGCGCCGATCACCAGCACCCACCGGCCCAGCACGCTTGCGGCAGCGATGCTGAGGACGAGGATGAGGAACGCGTCCACCTCCATGTCCATCCTGGCGCCGAGCGCCGAGGCGGTCCGGGTGCGTCGGGCCACCCAGCCGTCGACGGCGTCGAGGGCCAGCGCCACGCCGGCCAGCAGCACGAGGGTGCCCTCGGAGGTGGATCCCACCGCCGCGTCCACGGTCAGCGCGGCGACGACGCAGGCCAGGGTGCCCCGCGTGACCGTCACGTGGTCGGCCGGCCCGAGACCGGGCCGGTCGTGCTCCGCGAGCGCCGTGGCCAGGACGACCCAGCCGAGCACCGCGCACGTGCCGGCCACCACCGCTCCCGCGGCGCTGGCGCCCGCTGCCCAGAGGAGCGCGCCGAGCAGCACGAACTGCCCGACCAGCGGCGCCGCAGTGGCTCGACTCGTGCGCACCAGCTCCACCTCTCTCGAATCTGCCCCTAGGACGGCTCAGCCGGCACGGGAGTTCATCGGCTCCGGACGGAGCGGCTCGCTAGGGTTGAGCGCGTGTCCGGGGCTGCACGTGCGTACTGGCTGACCGAACCCAGGGTGGGCGAGATCCGGCCTGTGGTGCTGCCCCCCGCTGGACCCGGGGACGTGGTGGTGCGGACCGTCTGCTCGGCCATCAGCCGCGGGACCGAGACGCTGGTCTTCGGCGGCCGAGTCCCCGAGAGCCAGTATGCCGCGATGCGGGCACCGTTCCAGGAGGGCGACTTTCCGGGGCCGGTGAAGTACGGCTACCTGAGCGTCGGCGTCGTCGAGGAGGGCCCGGCCCACCTGCTGGGCCGGCTGGTCTGCTGCCTCTACCCGCACCAGACCCGGTACGTCGTCCCGGCCGACGCGGTCGTGCCCGTTCCCGACGGCATACCTCCTGAGCGTGCCGTGCTCGCGGGCACGGTCGAGACCGCGGTCAACGCCCTCTGGGACGCGGCGCCGCTGGTTGGTGACCGGGTCGCGGTCGTCGGGGCCGGCATGGTCGGGTGCTGCGTCGCACACCTGCTGTCCGGCATTCCCGGCGTCCGCACCACCCTGGTCGACGTGGACGAGTCCCGGGCGACGGTGGCAGGAGCGCTCGGTGTCGACTTCGCCCTCGCCGCCGAGGCCGGCGGGTGGGGACCGGGCGCACACGACCTGGTCGTCCACACGAGCGCGACGTCAGCCGGCCTGCAGCTGTCCCTCGACCTGATGGCCGACGAGGGCGAGGTGGTGGAGCTCAGCTGGTACGGCGACCTAGAGGTGAGCCTCGCCCTCGGCGGGTCGTTCCACTCGCGCCGACTCAGCATCCGGGCGAGCCAGGTTGGGGCGGTGTCCCGGGCTCGACGGTCACGGCGCACCCATGCGGACCGGCTGGCGCTGGCGCTCGACCTGTTGCACGACCCGGCTTTCGATGCCCTCGTGACGGGCCGGTCGACGTTCGATGAACTGCCGGAGGTGATGGCTCGTCTGAGCGACGGGAGCCTCCCGGCGATCTGCCAGATCATCACCTACGACCAGGGGTAGACCGTGTTCAGAGTGACCGTGCGGGACCACATGATGATCGCCCACAGCTTCAGCGGCGCGGTCTTCGGACCTGCCCAGTCGCTGCACGGCGCCACCTACGTCGTCGACGCGACCTTCCACCGCGAGGACCTCGACGACGACGGCATCGTGGTCGACATCGGTCGCGCCGGCGAGCAGCTGCATGCGGCCCTCGCCGACCTGAACTACCGCAACCTCGACGACGACCCGTCCCTGGCCGGCACCAACACGACCACCGAGGTCCTCGCCCGGGTCGTCGCCGACCGCCTCGCCGACCGCATCCACGCCGGCGAGCTGGGCGACGGCGCCCGCGGCGTCGCGGCCATCACGGTCACCCTGGGTGAGTCACCGGTGGCGTGGGCGAGCTACGAGCGGACCCTGTGACGCGGGGCGACTCCACGACGAACGTCGGGGCGAGGCACGCCGGGACGGTGCACGTCGTCGTCCCGGACTCGATCGACGACCCCGCGCACCCGAGCGGCGGCAACACCTACGACCGCCGGGTCTGCGCCGGGTTGGCGACCCTCGGCTGGACGGTGCGGGTGCACGCTGTTGCGGGGAGCTGGCCGCACCCCGACGCCGTCGCTCTCGCTGCCGTCGCCCGTGAGTTGGAGGCGCTCCCTGAAGGCGCTCTCGTGCTGGTCGACGGGCTGGTGGCCTCGAGCGCACCCGGCGTGGTGGTGCCCGAGGCGACGCGACTTCGCGTCGCCGTGCTCGTGCATCTTCCTCTCGGCCACCCGTTGGCAGGCGAGGCGGCCCGCAGACCCACGGGCGACGCGGCAGGCCCGCACGCCCTCACCCCGGCGGAAGGCGAGCGAGCGGTGCTCGAGACCGTGGCGGCCGTAGTGACCACGAGCCGGTGGACGCGGGAGTGGCTCGCTGACCGCTATCGGCTGAACCCGGACCGCTTGCACGTGGCCCAGCCAGGGGCCGACCGGGCGGACACCGGCACCGGCACCGGCACCGGCACCGGCACCGGCACACCGTCGGGCACCGAGCTCCTCTGCGTCGCGGCCGTCGTGCCCGCCAAAGGTCACCTCGACCTGCTCGCTGCGCTGGCATCGGTGGCCGACCGTCCCTGGCGACTCCGCTGCGTCGGGGCGCTGGACCTCGCCCCCGACCACGTCGCCCACCTCCGTCGACAGTGCCTCGACTCGGGGATTGCCGAGAGGGTCACCTTCGTAGGCCCGCTCGTGGGCGACGACCTCAGGCAGGCGTATGCCGCGGCGGACCTCCTCGTCCTCGCGTCGCGGATCGAGACGTACGGCCTCGTCGTCACCGAGGCGTTGGCCCATGGCCTTCCCGTCATCGCGACGTCTGTGGGCGGTGTCGCCGAGGCGATGGGCGGTGTTGCGGAGGCGGCGGACGGCACCGCCGGCGCGGTGCTCCCTGGTGTGCTCGTTCCGGCGACCGGGCCGGACGAGCTGGGCCGAGCGCTGCGGTCCTGGCTCGAGGACGTGGACCTCAGAGAGCGACTGCGGGCGGCAGCCCGCCGGCGGCGGGCGACCCTCTCGCCGTGGCCCACGACTGCTCAACGTGTCTCCGACGTCCTGTCCGGACTCGCAGCATGAGCCTCGCGCCAAGAGTTTCGCGCAGCCGCCACCCAGGGATCCTCGATGCGGACCGGAGCGGAGCGGTGAACCGCAGGCACGCCGCATACGTAGGAGTCTGTGCAGGACTTGACCAGACGGGACCCGACCAGAGGGGGCGTGCCGTGCCGACGAAGACGCGCGGCGACCACCTGTCGCGGGCAGCCGGTCACCTGACCCGGGTGGTGCGTCGCGTCGGCGGCTCCCCGGTCGTCCGCCACCTGGGAGGCGCAGCGGTTCTCGGAGTTCTCGTGTGGCGGCTGGGGGTGGGCCCGTCCGCGCGCGCCGTGGGTGCCATCGATGCGAGGGCGCTCCTGGTCGCCGTCGCCCTGGCCGCGCTCACCACCGTGTGCTGCGCCTGGCGGTGGAGCCTCGTCGCGCGCGGTATCGGTGTCGCCGTCCCCCTGCGGGGTGCCGTCGCGGCCTGCTACCGCTCGACATTCCTCAACACCGCGACGCCGGGCGGTGTCCTCGGGGACGTGCACCGCGGCGTGCGGCACGGCCGCCAGCACGGCGACACCGGCCGGGGAGTCCGGTCCGTCGTCTGGGAGCGGACCGCGGGACAGGTCGTCCAGGCCGTGATGGCCCTGGCGGCCCTCACCGTCCTGCCGTCTCCACTGCGGCACCACATGGGCTGGGTATGGTGCGCGGTCGCCGCTGGGGTGCCCGGTCTCCTCCTCGTCTGGCACAGGACCGGATCAACCTCAACCGGGCGGGCTGCGTCGATCGCGAGGGCGATGTTCGTGGAGCTCCGCGAGGGTGCCCTCGCCCGTCGCACCTGGCCCCTTGTCGCCGTCGCCTCGGCGCTGGCGGTCACCGGGCACGTCCTCACCTTCCTCGTGGCGGCCCGCACCGCCGGGGCGACTGCACCACTGGGACGGCTCGTCCCGCTCGCGTTCGTCGTGCTGATCGGCATGGGTGTCCCCATGAACATCGCCGGATGGGGGCCCCGTGAGGGCGTGGCAGCGTGGGCGTTCGGGGCAGCCGGGCTGGGCGCCCAGGCAGGACTGTCGACCGCCGTCGTCTACGGCGTCCTGGTCCTGGTGGCCAGCCTGCCGGGGGCCGGCGTGGTCATCCTGACCAGCCTTCGCCGTGACCGCACCGGCGTTGGAACTGGTACCCCGACGCTCACCCCGACGCTCGCCCCGACGCTCGCCCCGGCCCGGCCCTCGGCCCCCGGCCGCGTCGGCACGGCTGCGCTGGACCTCGGGGAGGCAGCGCGTGCCTGATCGTCCCTACACCCTGCTGAGCTGCAGCATGTCGATGGATGGCTACCTCGGTGACGCCTCAGGAGGCCGGCTCCAGCTGTCCAACGCGGCTGACTTCGACCGGGTCGACGCCGAGCGGGCGACCTGCGACGCGATCCTGGTCGGCGCCGCAACCATCCGCAACGACAACCCGCGCCTGCTCGTGCGGTCCCCCGGACGGCGTGCCGAGCGGGTCGCGCGTGGCTGCCCTCCGTCGCCCACGAAGGTGACCGTGACGACCGGCGCGGACCTCGATGCCGGCGCCGCGTTCTTCGACGCCGGTGACAGCGAGAAGCTCGTCTACTGCGACAGCGGAAAGGTCGACGAAGCCGCTCGACGGCTGGGGTACGTGGCAACCGTGGTCGACGCCGGCACCCCGGTGCACCTGCGCTGGGTGACCGAGGACCTGCACGCGCGCGGGGTGCGCCGACTCATGGTCGAAGGGGGCGGTTCGGTGCTGACCCAGCTGCTGACCGACGACCTCGCCGACGAGCTGCAGCTGGTGGTCGCGCCGCTCTTCGTGGGCGACTCACGCGGTCGCCGCTTCGTCGGTGACGGCGGGTTCCCCTGGTCGGCCAGTCGCCGCGCGTCGCTCGTCGAGGTGCGCCACATCGGCGACGTGGCGCTGCTGCGCTACGCGCTCTCCCCGCGTTTCGGCGAGCAGCCGGTAGAGGGGCTGTCGTGAGCCTCCCCGCGGCCGTGCTCCGCGCCCAGGTCAGCATCCCCCTCACCCTCCACGACGGGTTCGAGACGACCGCACGTGCGTTCACCTTCACCGGGCTGGTCGACGGCAGGGAGCACATCGCACTCGGGTTGGGCGGCTGGGCGGACCAGCCGGTCCCGGCGTCGGCCCTCGTGAACCCACCGCTGACCCGGCTGCACAGCGAGTGCCTGACCGGCGACGTTCTGGGCAGCCGGCGGTGTGACTGCGGTCCACAGCTGCAGGAGTCGCTGCGCCGCCTGGCCGATGAGGGTGGGCTGCTGCTCTACCTGCGGCAGGAGGGACGAGGCATCGGGCTCTACGCCAAGCTCGATGCCTACCTGCTCCAGGACGACGGCCTCGACACCTACGAGGCGAACCTGGCCCTCGGCTACGACGAGGACGAACGCGACTACCTCGTCGCAGCCCAGATGCTCGCGGCCCTCGGCGTCCACCGGGTGGCGTTGTTGACCAACAACGCCGACAAGGTCGCCCAGCTCACCCGACTCGGAGTCGACGTCGTCCAGCGGGTCCCCACCGGGGTGCACAGGTCGGACGCCAACGGCCGCTACCTGGCAACCAAGCTGCTGCGTGGTCGAGCACCCTCCTGAACCGCTGGCAGACTGCGCCCTATGTCTTCGTGGTCCATCCAAGCTCTGGGGTGGGCGGGTTCAGCCCTGCTCATCTTCTCCCTGCTCCAGCAGCGCGTGCTGCGCTTCCGGCTGCTCAACCTCACCGCCAGCTGCACGCTCATCGTCTTCAACGCGATGCTGCACGTCTGGCCGATGGTCGGCATGAACACCGTCACCGCCGGCATCAACATCTGGATGGTCACCAAGCTGCTGGGCGAACGCGGCGACGAGTCGGTCTACGAGGTGGTGGCTGTCGGCCCGGACGAGTCCTACCTCCAGCACTTCCTCAAGGTGCAGGGCAAGGACATCGCCAGGCACTTCCCCCAGTTCGACCCGGCCGACCTCGGTGTCGGGCGCAGCGCCTACCTCGTCGAACGCGGCAACGAAACCGTCGGGGTCGTCGTCGTGCGTGACGCTGGTGACGGCATTGCCCGGGTGGAGCTCGACTACGTGACACCGCGGTTCCGCGACTTCTCCCCCGGCGAGTTCGTCTACCGCAGCAGCGGACTGTTCCGCGGCAAGGGAATCCGCCAGATCGTCACGCCGCCAGGCATGGTCAACCCGTACTACGCGCGGCTCGGCTTCCGCGAGGAGGGCGACCACTGGGTCGCCGACCTCGCCTGACCGACCAGACCTGCACCCCCTGACCCCGCCCCGGCGCGGGTCTTTGAAGGATCCGCCACGTCCAGGCGTGGCGGATCCTTCAAAGACCCGGAGTCGGGGCGGCTCGGCGGACGGTAAGGAAGAGCCGGTGCGCCGTGATGACCGCGGCGGCCCACCCCAGCCCGAGTGCCCACCCGGCCACCACGTCGGTCAGCCAGTGGTGCCCCAGGAAGACCCGGCTCAGCCCCATCGTCACGACGAAGACGGCACCGACGACGACCGCGGCAGTGCGGGCCCAGGCGGCGTCGAGCCGTCGCAGCAGGAGGTAGACCAGGACCGCCGCGATGACCGTCGCGTTGAGGGTGTGCCCGCTCGGAAAGCTCGGCGACGTCTCGTAGGGCGGCACCGCGTCGGCCAGCGGCGGGCGGTTCCGGCCGATCAGGGCCTTGCCCGTCGTGGTCATCGCGAGGGAGCCAATCGCCGCGATCACGATGAGCATCAACGGAGTTCGTGACCGCCACCGCCACACCATGAGAGCAGTCAGGACGACCGCGACGATCGGCATCCCGATCGGTCCGCCGATGTCGGTGTAGAGCGTGATCGCGTGGTCGAGGCCGGGCGAGCGCCAGGCGATCGCCTGGTCCAGCACGGGTTGGTCGAGCCCGGCGATGCCGTCGGCCTCGGTCACCGCGTCGTAGACCTCGGCCGCCACCGCGGTCAGCGCCACCGCTGCAGCCCCACCCACCAGCGCAGTCACCACGAGCGCGACGTGTGCGGCGCTCCACCGGGCGACACCGATGGCCTGCCGCACCACCCACGCGGCCAGTCGTCGCCCCGCCGGCGTGCGCCAGTGGGTCAGGTCCCGGGACCCGATCCGTTCCTCGGCGGAGGTGTCGTCGCGCAGCATCGGACCATCCTCGCAAAGCCGACCCGGCGGCATACCCGCAGGTCAGGCGTGGCGGCGGCCGCGGCCCCACGACCCGGTATGCCGCGTGCCCGGGTTGGGCGGGCACGGCACCGACGCGGGCGGGCACCACGAAGGCCCGGTCGCGAACGACCGGGCCTCGAGGCTGAACTGCCGTGTGAACACCGCGGTGGTGGAGGTGGCGGGAATTGAACCCGCGTCCACTGACGGGAAACCAGGGCTTCTCCGGGTGCAGTGCGCTATGGATTTTCTCGGCCCCAGTGCTCGCACGCACACGTCCACTGACAGGCCCAGTCGAGTAAGAGTCCCGCGCAGCCCCTCGACATGACTGCGCAGCAAGTTCTCTAGTTGACGCCAGACACTGAGACGAGAACTAGCTCAGGCTGACGGACTTTGGAGCTCGCTCAGGCGGCGAGGGCAAAGTCGGTGCGCTTGGAATCGGCACCTATTGGTTTGCCAGGATCGTTAACGAGATAACCGGGCATCCTCGACCCGCTTCCCCTGATATGCCGACCAATGTCGAAACCGATCACCCCCGTGCTCCTGCGAGTGCAGGGGTGTTCACACGACCGCTGTTCAGTTGGTGTTGCTGTCGCCAGCCTACCGTCCAACAGCGACAGGCCCTCACCCATTTCCGGCACAGCACTGCGCGGGCGGTCCTGAACGGCGCCGGCCCGCCCGCACGCGGGCCCGGACGATGCCCCGGCAGCTGCTCCCGCAATCTGTCCAAAGTTTGTCCAATCCGGCGCCCGAACCCCTCCGAATCCCGTATGCAGGGTCCGGGTTGTGACGCGCGGTGAGCACCGCCCGGGACCGCCACACCGCAGTGGATCCCTGGAGGAACAGCAATGATCTCTCGACGCCTCACAACCGCCGTCGCCATCTTCGGCCTGGCCGGAGCTGCCGCACTGGTCGGCGCACCAGCCGCCTCAGCCCACGGCGACAGCCACTCCACGACCGGCACCCGCAGCCTGGCCGCCGTGCTCGCCAAGGACGGTGGCGGCTTCGACCGCAACTGGAACGACTTCGACATCGTCGACAACGCGGTGACCGCCGTGCTGAGCGCCAAACCCGGGTCACCCGTTGGCGTCCTGGCCGACGGCACCGTCGCCCTCACGGCGTTCCTGCCGACGGACAGGGCGTTCCGCAACCTGGCGACCGACCTCACCGGCAAGCACTACCGGTCGGAGTCAGCCGTCTTCGCCGCGGTGGCCTCGCTCGGCATCGACACCGTGGAGGCGGTGCTGCTCTACCACGTCGTGCCCGGCGCCACGGTGACCTACCGCCAGGCGCTGCGCTCCGACGGGGCAACCCTGACCACCGCCTCGGGAGGCTCGGTGACCGTGCATGTGGTCTGCCGGTACCTGGTCCAGCTGCAGGATGCCGACCCGAACGACCGCAACCCCTGGGTCGTCCGGCCCGACATCAACAAGGGCAACCTGCAGATCGCCCACGGCATCTCCGAGGTGCTGCGCCCGCTCGACCTCTGAGCAACGCACCCGCCCCTCCCCTGAGGCAGCCGCGGCACACGTCGCGCCGCGGCTGTCTCAGGTCCCACGGCCGGCCCAGCCCCTGCGGATGCCGGGTCAGCCGCGGCGGACGCCGGCTCGGCCGCGGCACCAGGCAAGCTCAGCCGCCGAAGTCCTGCGTCCAGTAGTGGCCGTAGGAACCGCCCCTGGCGTAACCGACCCCTATCGCGGTGAACGCACAGTTGAGGATGTTCGCGCGGTGGCCTGAGCTGGCCAGCCACGACCGCATCACCGCCGACGCGGTGGACTGGCCGGCAGCGATGTTCTCCCCGATCGTGCTGCCGCCGTAGCCGGCGGCGCGGATCCGGTCGGCGAAGGTGCGACCGTCCTTGCTGGTGTGGGAGAAGTAGTTCTTCGCGGCCATGTCGGCGCTGTGCCCCTGGGCGGCCCGCTGCAGAGCCGAGTTCGAGCGGACGGCGCCGCACCCCGCCTTGGCCCGCTCTGAGTTGACGAGCGACAGGAACTGCCCGGTGACGCCGGTGCCGGACGGGGGCTTGGGGGCAGGCTTCGGGCTCGGCTTCGGGGTGGAGCGGGGCCTGGGCGGGACCCGCGCCCTCGTCGGTGTCGTGGTGCGCATCGGCTGGGCCGGCACGGTGGACGAACGGGTCACCGCGGCGGACGTGGTGGTCGTCGTCGACGTCGTGACGGCGCTCGTGGACGACGCGGATCCACCTGGCGTGGTCGTCGCAGCCCGCTCCGCGGATCCCGTGCACCCCGAGAGGACCACGGCACTCGCTGCTGCCACAGCGCCAACACGCAGCCGAACGGCGGGGCGGTCGATGCCGATCACGAGGATGCGCCTCCCAGATGGGTGCGTGACCCTTCGGGCTGGAAGGGCGGGCCAGCGGCCCAACCTACGCTTCCTGGGCCACGAACTCGTCTCGTGCGGCGAGGATCTTGGCGACGTTGAGCTCGGCCCAGTCGGTGAGGACGGCGATCGGCCCACCGAGCGAGGCCCCCAGGTCGGTGAGGGCGTAGTCGACCCTCGGCGGCACCTGGGCGTACACGGTCCTGGTCAGCAGCCCGTCGCGCTCCATGGCGCGCAGCGTCTGGGTGAGCACCTTGGGCGCCACCCCGCCAATGTGCTGGCGCAGCGCCGTGAAGCGCCGGGGTCCGTCGACGAGGGCGCCGATCACGAGGACGGTCCACTTGTCGCCGATCCGGTCGAGCACGACCCGCGTGGGGCAGTCCGGGTCGAAGGCGTTCCCGCGCCCCTCGGTGAGGGCCCGCAACTCAGCAGCCTGCTTGGTAACCATCAGGTACTTATAGCACGTTGAAGTGCTCAGTTACCAGTGGTTACTATGGGACCAGACGACAGGTCACCTCCGGGTGGACCTGACCCCGACCCCCACGGAAAGGCACCACCATGAAGATCGCCCTGTTCGGCGCGAGCGGCATGATCGGCTCACGGATCGCGTCCGAGGCCCTGTCGCGCGGCCACGAGGTCACCGGCTACACCCGCAGCGGAGCCGCTCTCCCGGACGGTGCCGTGGCAGCGACCGGCGACCTCTCTGACGAGACCACCGTCAAGCAGGCGGCCACCACGCACGACGTGGTCGTGTCCGCCACCGGCCCGAGCCGCACCGGCGGCAGCCACGAGCCGTGGCTGACCGCGGTCCAGAACCTCGTCGACCACGCGAGCGCGGCCCGGGTCGTCTTCGTCGGCGGCGCCGGTTCGCTCCTCACGCAGGACGGCACGCGGCTGCTGGACTCGGAGGGCTTCCCGCCGGAGTACCTCGCCGAGTCCCGCGCGGGTGCGGCGGCGCTGGACACCTTCCGGGCTGCACCCCAGGAGCTGGACTGGACCTTCTTCTCCCCTGCGCCCGTCATCGCCCCGGGTGAGCGCACCGGCCACTACACGCTGGGCCTGGAGTCGCCCGCCGGTGACTCGATCTCGGCCGAGGACTACGCGGTGGCCCTGGTCGACGAGCTCGAGCAGCCGCAGCACCGTCGCCAGCGGTTCACCGCCGCCAGCTGAGCGAGGGGCGCCCCTGAGGCCTGGCCGCAGCCAGGCCTCAGGGCTGGCGCGACGGGTCGGCATGCCGGGTGGCACGGGTGGCACGGGTGGCCGCGGTGGGCACGCCTCGGTCGCTGCCTCAGCGGCAGGCGACGGGTTCTGGAAGCGCCGTGACCGGCTTCGCCTTCGTCGGGACCGGGCGACAGCCGTGCGCAGCCGCCAGCCGCCGCAGGAGTCCGAGCGACCTGCCGTGGCTGCGGCCGGTGTCACTGCGCTGCACCCAGCCTCTGGACCAAGCGGCCACCTCGGGAGCAACGCCCGGCAGCGTGGCTGCCGCCGCGCTGCTCGCGGAACCCGGCGGCATACCGGCCGGGGTCGTGCCACTGCCGCCCGTGGACGTGAAGTCGAGGAAGTCCCCACCTCCCGCCGCGGACGACCCACCGCTCGAGGCTCCGCCGGGTTCGGCGTCGCCGGTGGCGCCGTCGCCCTGTTCGGCGCCGGAGGTCGCGCCGGTCGTGGGGGTCGGCGCGGCTGACGGCCCGGTGGTCACCGTCGGCCCACCGGCCCTGGGCCTTCCGGTCGCAGGCCGGTCCCCGCTCTTGAACACCGTCATGGCTGCCACGCCGACCGCGAGGAGCAGTGCCGACACCACGAGGGTCGCAACCGCACGCGAGATGACCACGGGGGCCCTGCGCGCATGCTTGCCAGCCATGGGCTGCCTCGGTTCGTGACTCGACATCCATCGGTCTGCCTGCCGCAGCTCGTCGCCGCGGCCCCTGCACGCCCATCCAGCGTAGCCACGGCACCGAGCCGATGACGGCGACTTACCGGTGGCTGGCGGTAACGACCTCTCGCCAGGAGTCGGTGCCGCAACTACTGGAAAGCCGGAAGTTTCGCTTCCAACAGGGCAGGGCGCGTGGGGAGACCAGCCAACGCGTCCGCATCGCGGGCGAGGCGTCTCACGAGTCGGGATCTCACTAGGATCGGAGGCACGCTGCCCGTCCCCCCACCGGCCCCACCAACCCCCGGGTGCCGAACCCCTGGAGGTCAAGTGTTCAGCAAGGTCCTCGTCGCGAACCGTGGTGAGATCGCCGTCCGGGCGTTCCGTGCCGCCACCGAGCTCAGCGCCAAGACGGTCGCGGTGTTCCCCTACGAGGACCGCAAGTCCGAGCACGTGCTCAAGGCCGACGAGGCCTACCGCATCGGCGAGGAGGGGCACCCGGTCCGGGCCTACCTCGATCCGGTGGGCATCGTGCGAACCGCTGTCGAGGCCGGCGCGGATGCCGTCTACCCCGGCTACGGCTTCCTGTCCGAGAACCCCGACCTCGCCGAGGAGTGCGCCAAGGCCGGTGTCACCTTCGTCGGCCCGCCTGCGTCGGTGCTGCACCTGACCGGCAACAAGTCGCGGGCCATCGCCGCGGCCAAGAAGGCGGGCCTGCCCACCCTCAAGGGCGCCGAGCCGAGCACCGACATCGACACCCTCGTCGCTGCCGCCGAGGAGATCGGCTTCCCGATCTTCGCCAAGGCAGTCGCGGGCGGCGGCGGTCGCGGGATGCGCCGGGTCGAGCGCCGCGAGGACCTGCGCGACTCGCTCGAGGCCTGTATGCGCGAGGCCGAGTCGGCGTTCGGCGACCCGACCGTCTTCCTCGAGGAGGCTGTCGTCAGCCCCCGCCACATCGAGGTGCAGATCCTCGCGGACGCGGCCGGCAACGTGATCCACCTGTTCGAGCGGGACTGCTCGGTCCAGCGGCGGCACCAGAAGGTCGTCGAGATCGCCCCGGCACCCAACCTGCCTCCCGAGCTGCGCGAGCGGATGTGCGCCCACGCCGTCGCGTTCGCCAAGGAGATCGGCTACGTCAACGCGGGCACGGTCGAGTTCCTGCTCGCCCCTGACGGCCGCTACGTCTTCATCGAGATGAACCCGCGCATCCAGGTCGAGCACACGGTCACCGAGGAGATCACCGACGTCGACCTGGTGAGCTCCCAGATGCGCATCGCCAGCGGCGAGACCCTCGAGGACCTCGGCCTCTCGCAGGACACCCTGCAGATCCGTGGCGCGGCACTCCAGTGCCGCATCACCACCGAGGACCCGGCCAACGAGTTCCGGCCGGACACCGGTCGGATCACGACCTACCGCTCGGCGGGCGGGGCGGGCGTCCGGCTAGACGGCGGCACCATCTTCGTCGGGGCCGAGATCGGCGCCCACTTCGACTCGATGCTGGTCAAGCTCACCTGCCGCGGCCGGGACTTCCCGACGGCAGTGCGTCGGGCCAGGCGCGCCCTGGCGGAGTTCCGGATCCGCGGTGTCTCGACCAACATCCCGTTCCTCCAGGCGCTGCTCGAGGAGCCCGACTTCCTGGCCGGCCACATCACGACGGCGTTCATCGACGAACGCCCCGGCCTGCGGACAGCCCGGCTCCCCGCCGACCGCGGCACCCGGCTGCTCACCTACCTCGCCGACGTGACGGTCAACCAGCCGCACGGTCCGGGTCGCACCCGGGTCTCACCGCGCTCCAAGCTGCCGGCGATCGACCGCGGCACTCCCCCGCCGCCCGGCGCTCGCGACCGGCTGCTCGTGCACGGACCCCAGGCGTTCGCCGAGGCCCTGCGCGCCCAGGAGGCCGTCGGAGTCACCGAGACGACCTTCCGCGACGCCCACCAGTCGCTGCTCGCCACCCGGGTCCGCACCCGCGACCTCATGCACGTCGCCCCGCACGTCGCCCGGCTGACGCCGCAGCTGCTGTCCGTCGAGGCCTGGGGTGGCGCGACCTACGACGTCGCGCTGCGGTTCCTGGCCGAAGACCCGTGGGACCGCCTGTCGCAGCTGCGTGAGGCGATGCCCAACCTGCCGCTGCAGATGCTCCTGCGCGGGCGCAACACCGTGGGCTACACGCCCTACCCGACCGCCGTCACCGATGCCTTCGTGACCGAGGCGGCGCGCACCGGCATCGACATCTTCCGCATCTTCGACGCGCTCAACGACGTGGGCCAGATGCGTCCCGCCATCGAGGCCGTCCGCGCCACCGGCACCGCCGTCGCCGAGGTTGCGCTCTGCTACACCGGCGACCTCACCAGCCCCGGCGAGAAGCTCTACACGCTCGACTACTACCTGCGCCTCGCCGAGCAGATCGCCGAAGCCGGTGCGCACGTCATCGCCATCAAGGACATGGCCGGGCTGCTGCGTGCCCCCGCGACGCACACCCTGGTCACCGCCCTGCGAGAGCGCTTCGACCAGCCCGTGCACCTGCACACCCACGACACGGCCGGGGGCCAGCTGGCCACCCTGCTGGCCGCCATCGACGCCGGGGTCGACGCGGTCGACGTGGCCAGCGCCGCCATGGCGGGCACGACGTCCCAGCCACCGATGTCGAGCCTGGTCGCCGCCACCGACGGCACCCCACGCGCCACCGGGCTCGACCTTGCGGCCGTCAACGACCTCGAGCCCTACTGGGAGGCGACCCGCCAGCTCTACTTCCCGTTCGAGTCGGGGCTGCCCTCACCCACCGGTCGCGTCTACACCCACGAGATCCCAGGCGGCCAGCTCTCGAACCTGCGGCAGCAGGCCATCGCCCTCGGTCTCGGTGACCGCTTCGAGGCCGTCGAGGACATGTATGCCGCGGCCAACCGGATCCTCGGCAACATCGTCAAGGTCACGCCGAGCAGCAAGGTCGTCGGCGACCTCGCACTCGCGCTCGTCGGCGCCAAGGCGGACCCGGCGGACTTCGAGGCCAACCCGACGAAGTACGACATCCCCGACTCGGTCATCGGCTTCCTGTCCGGCGAGCTCGGCGACCCGCCCGGTGGCTGGCCCGAGCCGTTCCGGACCAAGGCGCTCGAGGGCCGCACGGTCAAGCCCCGCGTCACCGACCTGAGCGACGAGGACAGCGAGGCACTCAAGGCGAGCCCGCGGCATACCCTCAACCGGTTGCTCTTCCCCGGGCCCACCGCGGACTTCGAGAAGTCCCGCGAGGCCTACTCCGACCTCGGTGTCCTCGGCACCCGCGAGTTCCTGCACGGCCTCGAGGTCGGGTTCGAGCACGAGATCGACCTCGAGCCCGGCAAGCGTCTGCTCCTCGGCCTGCAGTCGGTGTCCGACGCCGACGACCGCGGCATGCGCACCGTGATGTTCACCATGGGCGGCCAGCTCCGGCCGGTGCAGGTGCGGGACGCGAAGATCGCCGTCGACGTCAAGGCCGCCGAGAAGGCCGACCCGGGCACCAAGGGGCACGTCGCGGCACCGTTCGCCGGCGTGGTCAGCCTCGCGGTCGAGGAGGGCGCCAGTGTCGAGGCCGGCGCCGTGGTCGCCACCATCGAGGCGATGAAGATGGAAGCCAACATCACCGCTCCCGTGGCTGGTTCCGTGCAGCGGCTGGCCATCGGGTCGCAGCAGCAGGTGGAGGGCGGCGACCTCCTGATCGTGCTCGGCTAGGCCGGTCTGAGCGACTCGCTACGCCCCTGACCTGCACAAATGTCGTTTTCGGGTTACGGTCGAAGGGTACGCGGTCAAGAAGCGGCTGTGTCAGAAGGAAGCACCACCCAACGAGCACGCACCCAACGGAGGGAGCCCACCATGGGACTGACTGACAAGCTCGACAACGCCAAGGACAAGGCCACCGGCGAGGCCAAGGAGGCCACCGGCAAGGCGACCGACAACGAGCGCCTCGAAGCCGAGGGCAAGGTCGACCAGTCGGAAGCCGACCTCAAGCAGGCCGGCGAGAAGGTCAAGGACGCTTTCAACAACTAGGCGTCACCACCTCGGGTATGCCGCGTGCGAGCGATCGTGCGCGGCATACCTCTGTGACGTGCCGGTGCGGTCGGCAGGCCGGGGCTACCAGGAGCCGCCCGAGCTCCCGCCGCCACCGCCACCGGAGAAGCCGCCGCCCCCGGAGAAGCCGGAGCCGCCCGAGCTGCCCGGCGTGCTCGTGAAGGTGCCACCAGCCGTCGTGGCGAACGAGTCCATGTCGTTGGCGATACCGTCGTAGTCGAAGGCGCCGCTCCCGATGTACCAGAGCGGGGGCGTGAGGGTGTGGCCGGCCGCGGCAGCGGACTCCGCGACCTGGCGGAACGTGCCGGCCCACTGCGAGGCGACGCCGTAGACGATGGCGTAGGGCAGGTAGCGGCTGAAGATGTCCTGCGCTTCCTCCCACTTGATCTGGTTGGCCTCGGCCGTCACGAGGTACTTCTTGAACCCCTCGGACTGCGCCTTGACCGCGCTGCCCTCCGCCGTGCGCGCGGCCATCCGCCGTCCCAGGAACACCACGATCAACCCGGCCACGACGCCGCCGCCGAGCAGGATCGCGGCCGGCGGGACCGGGAGGCCAGTGCCCGCCCCGAGGCTGAACAGGGGTCCGGACAGGAAGGCGAAGGCCAGGCCCGAGCCCACCACCAGGAGCCCACCGAGCCCGGTCCACGTCCCGCGCTGCGCCGCCGGCGACCGGCGGAACCAGCCGCGCCGGACCACCTCGTCGTACATCAGCCCCTGGACCCGCTGAAGGGTCGGCTTGAAGGTGTTCTTCATGCTGGA
Source organism: Pedococcus bigeumensis (assembly GCF_006438965.1). Classification (GTDB taxonomy): domain Bacteria; phylum Actinomycetota; class Actinomycetes; order Actinomycetales; family Dermatophilaceae; genus Pedococcus; species Pedococcus bigeumensis_A. The sequence continues at coordinate 526,994 of NZ_RCZM01000001.1, read as the reverse complement.
CAGGGTGCGACTGGGTTCGGTCGCGAAGACCCCGGCGAGCAGCGCCTCCTCGTAGGGCAGGAGGGCGGTTCGGGCCTGCTCGGGGCTCGGGGTGGTGCGGGTCAGCCGCCAGTCCTTGCTGCGCAGGAAGCCGCCCTCCTCCTCGGCGATGGTGAGGTGACCCCTGGCTGCGAGGTCGATGAGGGTGGCGGACACGTCGATGGTGTTGGCCTCCTCGTCGATGACCGTGCCGACCAGACCGGGCTGGACTCCCTCCGGCGGGGTGAACTGGACCGCCACCGGACCGGCTCGCCCCCTGACGACCGGTCCGTCGGCACCGCCGACGGGGCTGAGGCCAGGCGTCAGGCCGGCGTACGCCTCGTCGCGTCCGCGCGTGTAGACCAGGGTGCCCATCAGGCCGGCGGCCAGCAGCGGCAGCGTCACGCCGGCCCCCGCGAACAGGGCGCCCAGCGCCTTGGAGGTGTCCGAGGCGATGACGGTGCCGTCGCTGGACACCTCACCCTGGTGCAGGACCGGCTCGAGTGAGCCGAAGTCGGTGATCGGCAGCGACGCGAGGATCGAGACACCGCGCCCGTTGCCCGCCTCGGGGGTGCTGAACTCGGCACTGGCACCCGGTGTCGCCGTGCAGCGCTCCGTCGACCCGAACTCGCCGATGAAGCACTCGGCCCGATCGCTGGGGCTCGCACCGGTCACCGTCGCGCTGACGTCCTTGTAGGTGTTGTCGTCGGAGGCGTCGACCAAGTTGTAGTAGACCTCCGCGTGGTCGGTGAAGCCGTTGACGTAGGCGCCGAGGTGGTAGCGCACGACGTAGGTCTGGGTGCCGCTCACCGTCTCGTCGGCCCGGCCGACCCGGATTCGCACCGAGGAGCCGTCGGTGGCGTCGTTGACCGACACGTCGGCCGGGGCCCCCGACGGCGAGGTGGCGGTGACGTCGGAGAGGGGGTACTCGCGGTAGGTGTCCGTCTTGTCCTGGTAGCCGACCCGCACCGTGACGAACCGCTCGATGCCGTGCCGTTCCTCGCCGTCCGGGAAGTGCCAGGTGATGTTCTCGGCGACGTCCAGCGAGCCGTCCTCGTTGACCGTGATGTCGACGTGGAACCGGGTGGCCAGGTCGTCGCTCGACGCCGCCTGTGCCGCACTCCCGGTGAGGACCATCGCCGCGAAGGCGAGCAGCACGGCCAGCCCGGCGCCCGCGGCATACCGGCGCGGTCCCCTGGTGCCCGCGGCACACGGGCGCGTCCCCCCGCGCACGTGCATGCTCCTAGCGCCCCTTGCCCGAGGTCTGTCGCGCTGCACTCATGGCCCGCTGGGTGTCGCGGGTGTCCTGGCGCTCGCGCAGCGCGTGCCGCTTGTCGTACTGCCGCTTGCCCTTGGCGATCGCGATCTCGACCTTGGCCCGGCCGTCCTTGAAGTAGAGCTGCAGCGGCACGATGGTGTGCCCGCTCTCGGACGACTTCTTCATGATCTTGGCGAGCTCGGCGCGGTGCAGCAGGAGCTTGCGGCGCCGGCGCGGGGTGTGGTTGGTCCAGTTGCCGTTGACGTACTCGGGGATGTGCACGCCCTCGAGCCAGAGCTCGTCACCGCGGAAGGTGCCATAGCCGTCGATGAGCGACGCGCGACCCATCCGCAGCGACTTCACCTCGGTCCCCATGAGCACGATGCCGGCCTCGAAGGTGTCCTCGATGAGGTAGTCGTGGCGCGCCTTGCGGTTGCTCGCCACCACCTTGCGACCCTGTTCCTTGGCCACTGCCCGTCCACGTCCTTCGGTCATCGCTGCATCGTTGCGTGGTCGACTCCCGACCCAGCGAGGCAACGCTACCTGCAGGGCGGGGTATGCCGGCCAGTCGGTTTCGCTGCGACGGCGCTGCTAGGACGGAGCGTGGGTCTCAGCCATCACTGTCACAACCACCGGCGGGGATCCTTCGGGACGCCGTCCTCGTAGGTCTCGAAGTGCAGGTGGCACCCCGTGGAGGAACCGGTGGTGCCGACGTAACCGATGATCTGTCCACGCGAGACGTGGCCGCCGTGGACGGCATACCGGCTCATGTGGTTGTAGGTGGTGACCAGGTCGACACCGCGCACGATGCCGTGGTCGATCATGATGCGGTTTCCGTACCCGCCACCCCAGCCCGCGGAGATGACGGTGCCGCTCGCGGCGGCCCGGATCGGGGTCTTGCAGTCGGCCGCGAAGTCGCGCCCGGCGTGCAGCCGCCAGTAGTGCAGGATCGGGTGGAAGCGCATCCCGAACTCGGAGGAGATCCAACCCTCCGACGGGCGGGACAGGAAGCCGGTCGACTTCGAGGGGCCCTTCGGGACCGCCTTGCCGGCCCTGCGCAGGGCTGCGGCGCGGCGAGCGGCGGCGGCCCGGGCGGCCTTGGCCTGCGCCCTGAGCACCGCCTGCAGGCGCAGCTGTTCCTTCTGGGCGGCGTCGAGCTTCGCCTTCTCGGCCACCTTCTGGGCCTCGAGGGCCTGGGACTGGGCGGCCTGCTGGACCGCGAGGGCGTCCAGCTTCGCCTTGGCGGCGGTCGCGGCAGCCCGGGCCTGCTCGGCCTTGGCCAGGGCGGCTTCGGCCTGCTTCTTGGCGGCCTCGACCTGCACCTTGAGGGCCTTGATGTGGGCTTCCTGCGCGCTCGCGGCGGCTCGTGCGGTAGCCAGCCGGGAGAGGGACTGGTTCTGCACGTCCATGACCGTGTCGTTCATCGCGATGCGGTTGGCGAAGTCGTCCGGGGTGGTCGCGCTCAGTGCCACCGACAGCTGGCCCATCCCCTGGTCCTGGTAGAGCTGCGAGGCGAACCGGGCGACGCGGGTGCGGGTCTCGGCGAGCTTCGTGCGGGTCGCAGCAAGAGCGTCGACGGCGCGGGCCTCGTTGGCCCGGGCGACGTCCAGCTGCACGGCCATCTCGTCGTTGTAGGCGTCCGCCTTGGCGACCTCTGCCTCGGCCTTGTCGACTGCCGCCTGGGCCGCGGGGAGGGCGGCCTGGGTGCGCTGCAGGGCGATGTACGCGTCCTTGAGGCTGGCCGAGGTGTCCTCGAGCTCGCCCTTGAGCGCGTCGATCTCCTTGTCGACCTTCTTCTTGGCCTTGTTCGGGTCGTCGGCGCGGGGCGCGGCGGCGCGGACCGACGACGGCTGGGCGATGGCCGCCGCGACCGACGGGGTGGCGACACCGAGGGAGCACGCGACCGCGAGCCCGATGGCCATCAGGCGGACACGATGAGACGCGTGAAGACGCGGGGGGATTGCGCTCATAGGCCTCATTGGTAACACACACCACACCAGTTTCTGGGGATTCCAGCCTGTGAATTGCCCGATCGGCCGAGGTTGTGCGCGACGACGAACCGTCGTGGCAGCCGGGCGCTCAGACGCGCAGGTAGCGGCGCAGCGTGGCCCAAGAGGTGAGGACCGACACGACGAGCATGAACCCGACCAGCCACGGCGCGACGAACCAGATGTCGGTCGTGCCCACGAGCGGGGCGTCCTGCAGCACGGCCGAGACCTTGGGCAGCAGCGAGTCCGCGGTGACCCAGAGGCCGACGATGGCCAAACCGGTACCGGTGAGCGCCGCGAGCACCGTCTCCATGACGAACGGCAGGCGGATGGTGAAGTTCGAGGCACCGACGAGCTTCATGATCCCGGTCTCGCGCCGCCTGCTGAAGGCAGCCTGGCGGATAGTCGTGGCCATCAGCAGGATCGAGCACAGCACCATCAGACCAGCGAGGAACAGCGATCCGATGGTCACCACGTTCATCACGGTGAAGAGCTTGTCCAGCGTCTTCTGCTGGTCCTGGACGCGGCCGACGCCGGGCGCACCCTCGAAGGCGCTGACCACCACGTCGTACTTCTTCGGGTCGTTCAGCTGGACCCGGAAGTTCTGCGGGATGTCGCCGACCTGCAGGTAGTCCGACAGCGGCGAGTTGCGGTACTGCTCCTTGAACCGGTCGAAGGCCTGCTGCTCGGACTCGAAGTAGACGTTCTTGACGAGCGGCTTCATCTCGTCGAGCTGGGACCGCAGCGAGTCGCGCTGCTCGTCGGTGACGGCCTTGCCGTCGCAGTTGGCGTCGAGGGAGTCCTTGCCGCACATGAAGATCGAGACCTGGATGCGGTCGTACCAGTAGCCCTTGAGGGTGTCGACCTGGCCCTGGGCGAGGAACCCGATGCCCATGAGATAGACCGACACCATCGTCACCAGCATCACCGACACGGCGATGGACAGGTTCCGGCGCAGGCCGATCGCGATCTCGCTGAGCATGAACTGCAGTCGCATGGGGGTGGGTCTCCGGTGGTCTCTGGTCTCGGGTGGGGCGTCGGGCGCGGCGGTCAGCTGCCGCTGCCGTAGACACCCTTGTTCTCGTCGCGGATGATGTGGCCGTTCTTGAGCTCGACGACCCGCTTGCGCAGCTGGTCGACGATGTCGTCGTCGTGGGTGGCCATCACGATCGTGGTGCCGGTGCGGTTGATCCGGTCGAGCAGCCGCACGATGTCCAGGCTCGTGGTGGGGTCGAGGTTTCCGGTCGGCTCGTCGCACAGCAGGATCGGCGGTTTGTTGACGAACGCCCGCGCGATCGCGACCCGCTGCTGCTCACCACCGGAGAGCTCGTGCGGCAGCCGCTTCTCCTTGCCCTCGAGCCCGACCATCTCCAGGGTCTCGGGGACGACCTGGCGGATGGCGTGACCGGAGCGGCCGAGCACCTGCAGCGCGAAGGCGACGTTCTGGTAGACGTTCTTGTTCGGGAGCAGGCGGAAGTCCTGGAAGACCGTCCCGATCTCGCGCCGCAACCGGGGCACCTTGCGGTGCGGCAGGCTGCCGACCTCCTGGCCTGCGACGAGCACGGTCCCCTGGGTGACGCCCTCTTCCTTCAGGACGAGTCGCAGCAGCGTGGACTTGCCGGAGCCGGACGCCCCCACCACGAAGACGAACTCGCCACGCTCGATCTCGAGGTTGATGTCGCTCAGCGCCGGTCGGGTGGACCGGGCGTAGACCTTGCTGACGTTCTCGAAACGGATCATGCGCGCGGGGTGAGCCTTACGGGGGGACGAATGGGACGACATACCGGTCGAAACGCGCGGACGCGCACGACCCACCCGAGGATAGGTTGCCGAACTTGGTATGCCGCGCAGCCGCACCTTCTCGGCGTTGCGGCCCCCACACGCGAGCCGACTACTGGGCCAGCTTCTCCTGCTCCTTGCGCCACCGGACCCCGGCCTCGATGAAGCCGTCGATGTCGCCGTCGAAGACAGCGGAGGGGTTGCCCACCTCGAACTCGGTGCGCAGGTCCTTGACCATCTGGTAGGGCTGCAGGACGTAGGAACGCATCTGGTCACCCCAGCTGGCCTTGACGTCGCCGGCCATCTCCTTGCGCTCAGCGGCCTCCTCGGCCTGGCGCTGGACGAGCAGCCGGGACTGGAGGACACGCAGCGCGGCGGCGCGGTTCTGGATCTGGGACTTCTCGTTCTGCATCGACACGACGATCCCGGTCGGGATGTGCGTCATCCGGACCGCGGAGTCGGTGGTGTTGACGCTCTGCCCACCGGGGCCGCTGGAGCGGAAGACGTCGACCTTGATCTCGTTCTCGGGGATGTCGATGGAGTCGGTCTGTTCGATGAGCGGGATGACCTCGACGGCGGCGAAGCTCGTCTGGCGTCGCCCCTGGTTGTCGAACGGACTGATCCGCACCAGGCGGTGCGTCCCGGCCTCGACCGAGAGGTTGCCGAACGCGTACGGCACGTTGATCTCGAAGGTGGCGGACTTGAGCCCGGCCTCCTCGGCGTAGGACGTGTCCATCACCTGGGCCGGGTAGTTGTGGCGCTCGGCCCAGCGCAGGTACATCCGCATCAGCATCTCGGCGAAGTCCGCAGCGTCGACGCCGCCGGCGCCGGCGCGGATCGTGATGACGGCCGCACGCTCGTCGTACTCGCCCGACAGCAGGGTGCGGACCTCGAGCTCGCCGACGGCCTTCTGGAGGGAGACCAGCTCCTTCTCCGCCTCGAGCATCGTCTCGGGGTCGCCACCGTCCTCGGTGCCCATCTCGACGAGGGTCTCAAGGTCGTCGATCCGCTGGTCCATGCCGGTGACGCGCTCGTACTCGGAGTTCGCCCGCGACAGCGCGGAGGTGACCTGCTGGGCTGCGTCCGGGTCGTCCCAGAGGTTCGGCACCGAGGCCTTGGCCTCGAGCTCGGTGATCTGCTGCTGGACGGAGGCCAGGTCGGTCACCTCGCGCACGGAGTCCATGGTGTTGCGGAGCTGCTTGATCTCTTGCTGGAAGTCGACGGCCACGAGACCCAACTGTATGTCACCGTGCCCCGCACCCCGACCGGCACAGAGCCGGTCAACAGACAGACCCGATCAACAGACAGACCCGATCAACAGACAGACCCGATCAACAGACAGAGCGCAGGTATGCCGCGTGGCTGGGCCACGCGGCATACCTGTCCCTGGTGCCGTGCGGCCTCAGACGACCAGGCCGAGGATGAGGACGAACACCAGGCCGGACACGGAGAGCAGCGTCTCCATCAGCGACCACGACTTGAGGGTCTGGCCGACGGACAGGCCGAAGTACTCCTTGACCAGCCAGAAGCCGGCGTCGTTGACGTGCGAGAAGAAGACCGAGCCGGCCCCGATCGCGAGGACCAGCAGCGACACCTCAGGGGTGCTCATGCCGGCGGCGAGCGGGGCGAGGATGCCGGAGGCGGTCACCGTCGCGACGGTCGCGGAGCCGGTGGCGAGGCGGATCATCACGGCCACGACCCAGGCGAGCAGGAGGACGCTGACGCCACTGCCCTGCACCCAGTCGGCGACCAGACCGCCGATGCCGGTGTCGACGAGGGTCTGCTTGAAGCCACCACCGGCGGACACGATGAGCAGGATGCCGGCGATGGGCGGCAGCGCCTTCTCGAGCGAGGACGCGAGGTCCTTGGTGCCCATGCCCGCGCCGCGGCCGAGGGTGAACATGCCGACGATCACGGCGATGAGCAGCGCGATGATCGGCGTGCCGAGGAAGTCGAGCACGGTGCGGACCGGGTTGTCCTCGGCCGCGAAGATGTCGGCGAGCGCCTTGCCCATCATCAGGACCACCGGAGTGAGGACGGCCAGGAGGGTCACGGCGAAGGTCGGGCGCTGGAGGCGGGCTTCGCGCTCGTCGTCGGCGCCGAACATCTCGGGAGCGGGGACGTCGACCCAGCGGCCGGCGAAGCGCGCGAACAGCGGGCCGGCGATGGCGATGGTCGGCAGCGCGACGAGGACGCCGAAGGCCAGCGTGATGCCGAGGTTGGCCTTGAGGGCGTCGATGGCCACCAGCGGACCAGGGTGCGGGGGCACCAGGCCGTGCATCGCCGAGAGGCCCGCGAGCGCCGGGATGCCGACCTTGATCACCGAGAGTCCTGAGCGGCGGGCGACCAGGAAGATCACCGGCATCAGCAGGACGAGGCCGATCTCGAAGAACATCGGCAGACCGATCAGGGCGCCGACGCCCGCCATCGCCCAGGGCAGCGTGCGCGGCGACGACCGGCCGACGATGGTGTCGACGATCTCGTCCGCACCGCCGGAGTCGGCCAGCAGCTTGCCGAACATCGCGCCGAGGGCGATCAGCGTGCCGACACCGGCCGCGGTCGAGCCGAAGCCCTTGGTGAAGCTGTCGATCGTGTCGGACATCGCCACACCGGCGACGGCGCCGACCGTGAGCGACCCGAGGGTCAGCCCGAGGAAGGGGTGCAGCTTGAAGCGGGTGATCAGCACGACGATCACCGCGATGCCGAGCAGCGCCGCGGGGATCAGCCGTGCCGCGGGGATGTCGGGGATGTCAGCGGCGTCGGCCGCGGTGAGGGCCGGCTGGAGCAGGGCGAAGAAGTCGGTGTTCACGGCTGGGTCACGCCTTTCGAAGCGAGGGAGGAGAGCACGGTGAGGGACTCGTCGACGAGGGTGTCGACCGGCTCGGCGACGTCGAGGACGGCGCCGATCTCGTCGGGCTGGAGCCCTTCGAGGGTGGCGAACTGGGAGTCGATGAGGGCGGCGGGCATGAAGTGGCCCGGACGGCCGGCGACCCGGGCGGCGAGCACGTCGCGGTCCCCGTGCAGGTGGAGGTAGACCGCGTGCGGGGCCGCGTCAGTGAGGACGTCGCGGTAGGAGCGCTTGAGCGCCGAGCAGCTGGCGACACCGCCGCTCTCGCTGTGCTCGACCAGCCAGTCGGCGATGGCTCGGAGCCACGGAGCCCGGTCGGCGTCGTCGAGCGGGATCCCGGCCGACATCTTGGCGATGTTGGCCTCGGGGTGGAAGTCGTCGGCGTCCGCGAAGGGGACGCGCAGCCGCTGGGCGAGGGCCGCTCCGACAGTCGTCTTGCCTGACCCGGACACCCCCATCATCACGACAAGGGGCGGTGCGGGTTGATCGATCTCTTCAGGCATGGGCTGACTCCTGTGTCGGCTCGGGCTCGTCATCGAGGTCCTGACATCCAGAGTGACCGATCAGAACCGTTTTAACAAGAGGGTGAACCCAATAAATATTATTTAAGACTCACTATGCCCGGACACGTCATGTCTGGGAGACTTGCCGCATGCCCACCCGTCCCGGCGCGAAACGTTCGGCCGCGGCTGGTGACCCCGAGGGCAAGTCCCCCGCGTCCGAGCCAGCCACGGGGCCCGAGGTCGGACTGCACGCGAGCGTGCTCGACAAGCTCGGTCAGGAGATCGTGTCCGGGACCGTGCCGGTCGACAGCGTCGTCCGGATCGACCAGCTCGACGAACGCTTCGGCGTCTCCAGGTCCGTGGTGCGCGAAGCCGTCCGGGTGCTGTCGTCGATGGGCCTGGTCGAGACCCGGCGCCGGCTCGGGGTGCGGGTCCGCCCCCGGTCGCAGTGGAACGTGTTCGACCCGCGGGTGATCCGGTGGCGCCTCGACGGCCCGGACCGTGAGGACCAGCTCGTCTCGCTCGGTGAGCTGCGCCGCGGGTTCGAACCCGTGGCTGCCGAGCTCGCCGCCGACCGAGCGACCCCCGACCAGTGCGGCGCGATGGCCGCGGCCGTCATGCAGATGACCGTGCACGCCAAGTCTGGTGACCTGGTGGCCTACCTCGAGGCCGACAAGGACTTCCACCGGACCATGCTCGAGGCGTCGGGCAACGAGATGCTCGCCTCCCTCTCGACCGTGGTCGCCGAGGTGCTCTCCGGTCGGACCCACCACGACCTGATGCCGCGGACTCCGAACCCCGCCGCCATCCGGCTGCACGGTGACGTCGCCCAGGCGATCGGCTCAGGTGACGGCAAAGCGGCCAGTGCCGCGATGGCCTCCATCATCGACGAGGCCAGCGCCGCCGTCCGCGACGCCAAGGGCACCGGGCACCGCAGCTGAGCCGAGGGCTCGCGGCGGCGCCCGGGACCCGGGGTCGGGGTCGGGCGCCGGGTCAGCTCACAGGTCGCAGGTGTTGACGAGGTCGCCCGATGCCGGTCGCGCCCGCACCCCGTCAGCCGGAGGCTGCACGCCGCGCTCCACCCACCCGGTGAGGTCGTCGAACGCGGTCCGCGCACACGGCAGGAGCGGACGCAGCTGGTCAGGGAACGCGGCATACAAGCCGTCGGTGTGGGTGCCGTCCGCGACGCTGTAGTAGCGGTGCAGCGCACCGGCGCCGGCCTGGTCGATCAGCCGGTCGTAGACGTCGGCGTCGATGGCCGGCGGCAGCAACGTGTCGAGGGTGCCCTGCACGGTGAGCATCGGCTTCCCGATGGCGCCAGTGAGCTGCACCGAGGCGACCGCGTCCTTCACCGACTGGGGCCGCGAGGCGTAGTCGTAGTCGGCGTCGCAGGAGGGAGTTCCGCTGGCGCAGAACGGGATTCCGGCCTTGAGGTCACCGTCGAAAGCCGGGTCGAACTCCTCGCGGTAGATGCGCTGGGTCAGGTCCCAGTAGACGGTCTCGTGGAACGGCCACAGGAACTCCGACCCGGGCACGAACCCGGCCCCGATGATCGCGTCGTGGGCCGCCTGGTCGCCGGTCGCGGCATACCTGGGGTAGTTCTTCAGGGCAGTGGGCAGGTAGGTGAGCAGGTTGGGGCCCTCGGCGCGGAACAGCGTGCCCTCCCAGTCGAGGCCGCCGTCGTAGAGCTCGGGGCGGTTCTCGAGCTGCCACCTGGTGAGGTAACCGCCGTTCGAGATCCCGAACATGTAGGTGCGCTGCGGGACCTTGGCGTAGACCTGCTTGACGACCCGCTTGGTGGCGAGGGTGAGCTCGGTGACGCGCTGGTTCCACTCCGCGATCGACCCACCGGGGGCGGACCCGTCGTCGTAGAAGGACGAGCCGGTGTTGCCCTTGTCGGTCGAGGCGAACGCGTAGCCCTTGCTCAGCACCCAGTCGCCGATGATGAAGTCGTTGGCGTACTGCGCCCGCACGCCTGGGGCGCCGCTGACGATCAGGCCGCCGTTCCAGTGGTCCGGGATCCGGATCACGAACTGGCTGTCGTGCTTCCAGCCGTTGTTGGTGTTGGTTGTCGAGGTGTCGGGGAAGTACCCGTCGACCTGGATCCCGGGGACCCCGCTCGGGTTCTTCGTCCCAGCGGGGTTGAGGCCGGCCCAGTCGATCGGGTTGGTGTGGCCGCTCGCGACGGTGCCCGCGGTGGTGAGGTCGTCGAGGCAGGCGACCTTCTGCATCTCGGCGCCCGGCACCGCGATCTTGGCCTGGCGCGCGCAGTGCCCGCCCTGCGGCTTGTCCGCGGCGGCCGGCCCGGCCGTCGCCAGCGCTCCCCCGATGGCCAGGACTGCGGAGGTGGCGAGGGCGGCGGTGCGGCGACGTGACGTCGTTGTCAGTGGCATGCGAGTCATGCAACCGCCGCGCAGCGCACCCCTCAATGTGGGTGCCCCACACAAAGCCGGTATGCCGCGTGTGCGGCCCCCTGGAATCCGGCCGGCCGAGCAGCGATGGTTCGCGCGCCCGGACACGCCTCGCGCCCCGCCCGAGTGTGGCGGGGTGCGGGGCGGGGTCATCGTCGCGGCGGCCCACCGTCGCGAGCCTGCGCGGGCACCTGGGAGGACCCTCGTGGGACCTGACGGCTGGCTCGCCATGCTGCGAGCCGGGTGTCGTAGGACCCAGGTGTGAGATCCCATCGGACGAAGGGTCCGTTGGGCCCGGTGATGACCTGGCCGGCGTAGCGGTTGGCGTGCACGACGGTGTGGTGTGCCTGGCACAGCAGCGCGCCGTGGTCGGTGTCGGAGGGTCCGCCGTCGGCCCAGTGGATGAGGTGGTGGGCGTCGCACCAGGTGGCGGGTTTGATGCACCCCGGGAACGAACAGTGCCGGTCGCGCTGCCACAGGTGGCGGATCTGGGCGCGGTTGAAGAGGCGTTCGGCCCTGCCCTGCTCAAGGACCTCGCCGTGGCTGCCGAGCACCGCTGGGATGACCTGGGCATCACAGGCGAGGCGACGGACGCTCTCGATGGACAGTGACTCCCCGCTCAGGGTCAGGCCGGCCCCGCGACAGGTCTGCTGCAGCTCGGCCAACCCGATGGTGACCACGAGGCTGGTCTTGGCCTGCCGCGGCACCCCATCGGGTGCGCTGACCGCCCTGCGCACCAGCTCGATCAATGCATCAGCCCGCCGCGCGCCCGGGGTGCGCGGGTCGTGCTCGCCGGTCTCCGGGTCTGTCACCGGCTTGGCCAGGGCGTCGACCGCGGCATCGACGACCGCGGCACCCTCGTCGTCCAACAGCATCGTGTAGCGCCACATCCCCAGCGGACCCCTGCCCCTGGCGAGCGACCGGTGTGCACGACGGACCTCCGCCTCGTGCTCGACCAGCCGGTCGGGGCGCATCAGGTCGGCGGTGCGGCGCACCGCGATGGCGAGCACCTTCTCGGGCATCCCGTCATGGCCCCGCGCACCGCGCAGCAGCTCGGCGGTGGAGTCCTCCAGCTGGGACGGTTCGGCCAGGCCACGAACCGCTTGGTGGAACCGCACCAGCATCGCCGCTTTCGCCACCGGCAGTGCGTCGGTCGTCTCTGGGTCCGCGCCCATCGCCACCGCGTCCCGCACCCGAGCCAGCCGGGTCTCACCCGCAGCACCGGCGACCGTGTCCAGATCGGCCAGCAGTCGCGCACCCAGCCCGGGCGCCCTCAGCCGCGCCCAGTCCAGGGCGCCCCACCCGTCGCCGACACCGAGCCCACGCGAGCGTGCCTCACCCACCACGGCAGCCAGCTGCGCCTCCACGCATGCGTGCAGCTGACCCAGGGTCGTCATGGCGTCCTCGACCTCGCGGTCGGACAGCGCCCACACCCGTTCCGGGCGGGCACTCGCCAAGGTGTGACACGCCGCCCGAGCGGCGCCCAACACCGGTCGACCGTGATCGGCCTGGCCGTGCGTTGCCTCGTGCGGCGAGATTGCCATGACCCAAACCTAGACGACACCACCGACAGCCCAACTCGCCCGCCCGAACGCGAATTCGCCTGCTACGCAATAGATCCCGCCCCTTGTGGATCACCTGTGGCGCCAGTGAACCCCGATGCGAAATCGCGCCGATACGGCTCAGATACTGAGCCGTATCGGCACCGCTCATCAACAGCGTGCGGAATCAAGAGCCAGCCAGAGACGCCTCGGAAAGGGGTCCCGGACAGGGCGGGACCAATCTCGCGCAGGACCTGCCGAGATGCCCGGCCACGAGCTTGGCCCTCCACCGCAGCCCCAACTGCGCCACGTCAGCCGACGGGACAGCCGCTGACGCCCGACGTCAGACGGAGGCGCGCAGGATGTCGCGGGTCACTTCCATCTGCCCGCGGTGCTGGGCGAGCTCCTCGTAGACGTGGAACAGGATGCCGCCCTGAGTTGTCAGGAAGAAGTCTGGCGCGTGGTCCTTCGGCGCCGCTGGCGGGTTGACCGGCGCCGCGTCGACGTCGGCGCGGGCGACCCAGTCCCGCAACGACTCCCGCATCCGGTCGGTGTCGGCCGCAAGGCCGGCCACGGGGCCAGTGGCGGCGAACTCGGCGTCGCGGTCACGCGGCACGACCTCACCCAGGTTGACCGTCGAGGCCCACCGCGCGGTCACACCGAGGCAGTGGGTCAGGATCGCAAGCGGGCTGTTGGCATCCGGCAGATCTAGCCGCTGGTTGGCGAGGTCGTCTCCGAGGTCGACGACGATGTCACGCATCGCCACGAGGGCCTCGTCGCAGAACTGCAGGTAGGTGTCCGGCTCGATCACGGCTGGCCCGTCTCGATCAACCGCTGGAACCCTGCCTCGTCGAGGATCGGGCGACCCAGCTCGCGGGCCTTGTCCTCCTTGGTGCCGGCGTTCTCGCCGACGACGACGTAGTCGGTCTTCTTCGACACCGACCCCGACGCCTTGCCGCCGCGGGACAGGATGGCCTCCTTGGCCGAGTCGCGCGAGAACGTCTCGAGTGACCCGGTGACGACGATGGTCATACCGGCCAGCGTCTGCTCGACCGACTCGTCGCGCTCGTCCGCCATCACCACCCCGTCGGCCTGCCACTGCGTGACGATCTGGTCGTGCCAGTCGACGGTGAACCAGGCGGCGACTGCCTCTGCGATGACTCCCCCGACGCCTTCGACACCGGCCAGCTCCTCGGGACGCTCCTTGGCCGCCTCGCGCAGGGCGTCCATCGTGGCGAAGTGCTGCGCCAGCGCCCTCGCAGCCGTGGGACCGACATGCCGGATCGACAGGGCCACGATGACCCGCCAGAGCGGTTGCTGCTTGGCCTGCTCGAGGTTCTCCGACAGACGGATCCCGTTGGCTGACAGCACCTTTCCGTCGACGACGGACTCCGGCGGGTCGGTCTTCTTGGCAGCTCGGGTGAACAACGGAACCGTCGCCAACCGGGTGCGCCCCGACTCCCCCGCCAACCCGAACAGGCCACTCTCGTCCTCGAGCACTCCCGACTCGAGCAGGGCGACGGACCCCTCCCAGCCCAAGGCCTCGATGTCGAACGCGCCGCGCCCGGCCAACCCGGCCAGCCGCTCCCGCAGCTGCGACGGGCACGTCCGGGAGTTCGGGCAGCGGATGTCCTTGTCGCCTTCCTTCTCCGGCGCCAGCGGCGTCCCGCAGGACGGACACTCGGTGGGCATGACGAACTCGCGCTCCGACCCGTCGCGCAGGTCGACGACCGGCCCGAGGATCTCCGGGATCACGTCACCGGCCTTGCGCAGCACCACGGTGTCGCCGATCAGCACGCCCTTGCGACGCACCTCGTCGCCGTTGTGGAGGGTGGCCCGCTCGACAGTGGAGCCCGCCACGACCACCGGCTCCATCACGCCGAACGGGGTGACGCGACCGGTGCGACCGACGTTGACCTGGATGTCGAGGAGCTTGGTGTTGACCTCCTCGGGAGGGTACTTGAACGCGATCGCCCAGCGCGGGGCGCGCGAGGTGGACCCGAGCTGGCGCTGCAATGAGATCTCGTCGACCTTGATGACGATGCCGTCCAGCTCGTGCTCGACGCTGTGCCGTTCCTCGCCGTACTGGTCGATGAACTTCTGCACGCCGTCGATCGAGTTGAGCACGCGGTAGTGCGTCGAGATCGGCAGCCCCCACTCCCGGAACAGGTCGTAGGCCTGCGACTGCCTGGTCAGCTCGAACCCCTCACGCAACCCGATGCCGTGCACGAGCATGCGCAGCCCACGACTGGCGGTGACGCGGGGGTCCTTCTGCCGCAACGACCCTGCGGCGGTGTTGCGTGGGTTGGCATAGGGCGCCTTGCCCGCCTCCACGAGGCTGGCATTGAGGTCGCCGAACGCCTCCACGGGGAAGTAGACCTCACCCCGGATCTCGACCCGGGTCGGGTGGTTGGACCCGGCGAGCTGGTGCGGGATGCCCTCGATCGTCTTGACGTTGTTGGTCACGTCCTCGCCCGTACGGCCGTCGCCGCGGGTGAGCGCCCGCACGAGCCGCCCCCTCTCGTAGAGGAGGTTGACGGCCAGGCCGTCGATCTTGAGCTCGCACAGATAGTGGTATGCCGCGGAGCCGGCATCGCGCGCCACCCTCGCCGCCCAGGCGGCCAGCTCCTCGGGCGAGAAGCAGTTGTCGAGACTCAGCATCCGCTCGAGGTGGTCCACCGCCGTGAAGTCGGTCGAGAAGACCGCGCCACCCACCTGCTGGGTCGGGCTCTCGGGGGTGCGCAGCTCCGGGTGCGCCTCCTCGAGCTCGTTGAGCCGGCGGATCAGTGCGTCGTAGTCACCGTCGCTGATCGTCGGCGCATCCTTGACGTGATAGGCGAACTGGGCCGCCGTGGCCTGCTCCGCGAGGTCCGTCCACTCGTGGCGCGCCGCCTCGGTCGCAGGCTCGGGAGCGGGCTCAGGTGCGGCCTCTGCTGCGGCCGTCAAGTCAGTCTTGGTCACGCTGCCCATCCTGCCGCACACCCCCGACGCCCGCTGCGGCAACAGCCGCCCAGGTCCGGGCACACGGCATACCGCGAAGACGTAGCCAAACCACCTGCTCAGCGGAGAGGATGGCTGGAACCGGACCCCACAGCGTCGAGGAGCCCTCGCCATGACCAATCTCGCCACCAACCTGGTGACCACTGCCCAGGAGCGGCCCGACCAGGCCGCCATCAAGTTCATGGGCAACGACATCACCTACGCCCAGATCCACGGCATGGCAGCAAAGGTGGCGGGATCGCTCAAGGCTGCGGGCATCGAACCCGGTGACCGGGTGGCGATCATCCTGCCCAACATCCCGGCGTTCCCGGTCGTGTTCTTCGGGTCGCTGCTGGCCGGTGCGATCGTCGTCCCGATGAACCCGCTGCTCAAGTCCGGCGAGATCGACTTCTTCTTCACCAACTCCGGCGCGAAGGTCGCGTTCGTGTGGCCGGACTTCGTGAGCGAGGCCACCGAGGGCGCCAAGAACTCGGGCACGCGGATCATCCCCTGCGGACCGATGGGACCCGTCGACGGAGCGCTCGAGGGCGGCGACCCGATCGCCGTGCCGGTCGAGCGGGACGACGACGACACCGCGATCGTGCTCTACACGTCGGGCACGACCGGCCGGCCCAAGGGCGCGGAGCTCACCCACAAGAACGTCCACCTCAACGCGCACCGCAGCGCCGTAGAGATCCAGGCCATCACCCCTGACGACGTCGTGATGGGGTGCCTCCCGCTGTTTCACGTGTTCGGGCTGGTGGTCGGGCTCAACGCCGCGGTCATCGCGGGCGCGGCGCTGGCCCTGATCCCGCGCTTCGACCCCGCCGAGGCGATCAAGGTGATCGGCAACGAGAAGGTCACCATCTTCCTGGGGGTCCCGACGATGTATGCCGCGATCCTGCACCACCCGGACTCCGACGCCCTCGACGCGAGTTCGCTGCGCACCTGTTGCTCGGGCGGCTCCGCGATGCCCTTGGAGGTCATGAAGGCGTTCGAGGAGAAGTTCGGCTGCATGATCCTCGAGGGCTACGGCCTGTCCGAGACCTCGCCGGTGGCGTCCTTCAACCTGCCGACGAGGGAACGCAAGCCCGGCACCATCGGCGTCGCGATCCCCGGCTGCGAGATGAAGCTGGTCGACCTCGACGGCAACGACGTCCCGGCCGGCGATGGTGTGGGCGAGATAGCGATCCGCGGTGACAACGTGATGAAGGGCTACTGGCAGAACCCCGAGGCCACCGCAGAAGCCATCCCCGACGGCTGGTTCCGCACCGGCGACCTCGCCACCGTGGACGACGAGGGCTACTTCACGATCGTCGACCGCAAGAAGGACATGATCCTGCGCGGCGGCATGAACGTGTACCCGCGTGAGGTCGAGGAGGTGCTCTACACCCACCCCGACGTGCTCGAGGCGGCCGTGGTCGCGGTGAAGGACGACCGGCTGGGCGAGGACGTGGGTGCAGCAGTGGCGTTGCGTCCCGGGTCGACGGCGACGATGGACGAGGTCCAGGCGTACGTCAAGGAGAAGATCGCTGCCTACAAGTACCCGCGCCACATCTGGCAGGTCGACGAGCTGCCCAAGGGCCCGACCGGCAAGATCCTGCGCCGCGAGGTCCACAAGCCGGCCGACGCCGACGCCTGAGCTCGGCGGTCAGGCGTCCTTGCGGCGCCTGGCCGGCAGGCCGATGACGACGGCCGAGACGAGCACGATGGCCGCGCCTAGCAGCTGCGGCCAGGCCAGGTGCTCGTCAAGGACGGCCACGCCCAGCAGCACCGACACGACCGGGATCAGGTAGGTCACCGTGGTGCTGACCGTCGCACCCGCTCCCCTGACCACGTCGAACTGGAGCATGTAGGCGAGCCCTGTCCCGACGACGCCCAACGCGAGGACGCAGAGCAGCGGCAGCAGCACTCCCCCGGACTCGAGGTTGACGTGCCCGGACCACGGCGCGGCATACGTGTCACGGTTGAAGAGCCACCACACGAGCAGGACCGGCACCATCAGGGCGGACCCGACCAGCAGCAACGCCGTCGGCATGGACAACCCGCCGAGGTCGGCATCGCCGAGGAACCGCCGGTTGTAGGTCCAGCCCAGGCCGTAGCACGCACCCGCGACCAGCGTCATGCCGAAGCCCAGCAGATCCGGGCGTCCGGCGGACTCCCACGGCTGCATGATCACGATGACCCCGACGAACCCGATGATCACGGCCGCGAGCTTGCGCGGCGAAAGCCGGTCGCTCGGCAGGAGAGCGAGGGCGAAGAAGACGGCGGCCAACGGGGTCGTGGCGTTGCCGATCCCGGCGAGGGCGGACGAGACGCGCACCTCACCGGCGGCGAACAGGCTGAACGGCAGCGCGGTCAGGAACACCCCGGACACGGCCAGGTGCACCCACGTCCGACGCGCACGCGGCAGCTTGCCACCGGTGACCGCCAGCATGGCAAGCAGCGTGGCGGTGCCGGCGAAGATGCGCAGACCCGAGATCTGCAGCGGGGCCATGGTGCGCAGCCCGACCTTCATCAGCAGGAAGCTCGACCCCCAGATGAGGGCGAGCAGGACGTACTTGGCCTGCCAGGGCACCCGGGTCGCCCGAGTCTGCGGGACGGTGGGGGCGGCGGCGACGCTGCTCATGGGTGGCTCAACTTTCGGCTCGTTCGGACCATTCCGCGGCCACGGCGACCGCTGCACGTTGAACGCGCCAAGCCCCCTCGGGTGTGAGCCCGGGAAGCCCGCAGGCCGGGCTCGCGGTGATGTCGGTCAGGGACTTCGTGGACAGGCCCGCGTCGTGCCAGCCCCTCGTCACGAGGTCGGTGGCCGCGCGCACGGTGCCGCTGCCATCGGTGGGCAGGCAGCCGGCATACAGCGCGACGCCGTCCTCGACGGTGGCGGCGATGGACTCCCAGCGCTGTGGCGTGAGGGCGGTGACGTCGAGCGCGACGGCGCCGACGCCGGTGGCGCGCAGCAGAGGCAGGGGTATGCCGGGGTCGCAGCAGTGCACGACCGTCGCCGCTGCCTCGATGGCAGGGTTGTCGGTCGCGGCAGCGAGCACGTCGCGGAGGCCGTTCATGGCCGCGAGCGGGTCGACGGGACGCAGGTGGCCGTAGCCGGACGCGGTGGGTAGGTGGCCGGCGAGGACCGCAGGCAGGGACGGCTCGTCGAGCTGGAGCACCAGCGAGGCGCCCGGGACGAGACGGGCGATGTCGGCAAGGTGGACGCGAAGACCCTCGGCGAGCGAGCCGACGAGGTCGCGCAGCGCGCCCGGGTCGGCGAGCGCCTTCTCACCGCGCTGGAGCTCGACGCCGGCGGCGAGCGTCCAGGGGCCGGTGCACTGCACCTTGAGGTCGCCCTCGTAGCCGTCGAACGCCTCGGCGAGCTCGTCGAGGTCTTGGCGCAGCAGCGCCTTGGTGCGGCTGGCGTCGTGGCCGCCTCGCTCGACGAACCGCCAGCCGCTGGGCTGGAGGTCGACGTGCAGGTCGACGAGCAGGCCGGCCGCGCGGCCGATCATGTCGGCGCCGGGGCCGCGGGTGGGCAGCTCGGGGAGGTAGGGCAGGTGGCCGTCGCCGAGGATGTCACGGACACCCTTGAGCGCCTCGCGGATGTCGGTGCCCGGAAGAGATCCGATGCCAGTTGCGCGAGCCACGGCTCCGAGACTAGTCAGCAGCGCCGACACCGTCGTCAGCGCACGGTCACCACGGTCTGGCTCTCGAGACCCGAGGCCGGACGCGTCGTCAGTCGGGGAGCTCGCTCGGCAGCACCACGGCGTCCACCAACGCGCCGTTGCGGATGACGGTGACTTCCATCCGCTGCCCGATCGCCTCCCTGAACAGCCGCTTCTGCAAGGACTGGGCGTCGCCGAGGGGGGCGCCGTCGATCGCGAGGACCAGGTCGCCGGCGAGCAACCCGCTCTGGGCGGCGGGGCTCCGCTCGACGACCTCGACGACTCGCAACGCACCGCGCTGCCCGTAGCGCTCGGCCTGGGCGGGCGTCAGGCGTGCAGGGGTGCTCACGAGCCCGAGGTACGCGCGCCGCACCCGTCCGTCATGCATCAGGGCGTAGATGATCCGGTGCGTCGTGGCATTGATCGGTACAGCCATGCCGAGGCCCACCCCGGCGACGGCGGTGTTGATCCCGACGACCCGACCGCGGCTGTCGGCGAGCGCCCCACCGGAGTTGCCGGGGTTGAGCGCCGCGTCGGTCTGGATCACGTCCTCGATCAGCCGCGCGGTCGTGCGGGTGCGCACCGGCATACTCCGGCCCAAGGCGCTCACGACGCCCGCCGTCACCGTGCCCGAGAGGCCGAGCGGGTTGCCGACGGCGACCACGAGCGAGCCGACCAGGAGCGAGCTGGCGTCGCCGTACTCGGGTGGGCTCGGCACCTCACGGTCCGCGCGGATGACGGCGAGGTCGGACAGCGGGTCACGGCCCACGACCTCGAAGTGGGCGACCGTACCGTCGGCGAACTCCGCGCTGCCTCCGCTCGCATCCCCGACGACGTGGGCATTGGTGACCAGGTGGGACTCGCCGGTGAGGACCACGGCCGACCCGGCGGACTCCCCGCGGCGGGACCGGATCCGGAGGGCGGCAACCTTCGGCGTCAGCTGCGCTGCAACCGAGGTGACGATCGCCGAGTAGGCGTCCAACGCGGCGGACTCCGCTACCGGGTCGGTGGTCTCCCCCTCTGGGTCGGTGCTCATGGCTGTGTCAACGAGCGGTGGGCACGCGGGGATTCCGGGGTTCACCGAGGGCGAAACGCAACACACCGGGGGGGCGGGTGGTCAGCCAAACCAACCCATCGGGTATGCCGCGCTGCGGACCTCAGCGCGCGAGGTCGGCGCTGGTGCGGGGCACCCGGTGGCGTCCCTCCACGGATCGCGGAGGGGCGGTGCGGGTCGAGGTGAGTGGGGACGGCAGGAGGGCGCCGACGGTGAGGCCAGCCAGACCGGCCAGGTACTCGTTCACCGGCTGGCCACGCACCGACAGGTAGATCACTGCTCCCAGGGTCGAGAGAGCTGCCACGACGACCGCCAGGCTCGAGACCCTGGCTGCGAATTCGTCACGCATGACGACCTCCAACCTGGGCTGGGCACGACGCCCAACCCTTTCTACTCAGGAGGGAGCAGGCGCGCGGTTGATACCAGCGACGGCACAGGGACTCAGCCGTACCCACCGGAGGCCGGCCAGCCCTTGGCGCTGAGGTACCAGACGGCCGAGGTCAGCACCGCCCCGATGAGGACCGAGAAGAGCAGACCGCCGGCCACGGGCAGGAACCACCCGGGTGCGCGCCTCGACCGCACTGCGACCACCTTGACCACCAACGCACCGATGACGGCGCAGCCGAGGAGGCCGTGCACGACGGTTCGCGTCGACACGGGCTCCCCGTCCGGCAAGGTCCCGGACTCCAGGCCCAGCGCCCAAAGACAGTGGTAGGCAACCACGACGATGAGCAGGACAGCGATCGCGCCCGAGGTGCGGTGCGCGGTTCCGAGCCATGACGGCGCCGTGCGCCCGAGCTTGCCGTAGATCCATAGCGCTCCGATGAGCTGGAACACGGCGAGCACCCCGATCGCCACGGAAAGCACGACCTTCATGCCGATGACCGTGCGGAAGCCGAGCGTGGTCGTGCCCGCGAGGGTGGCGTCGTGAACCTTGCCGAAGACCCCCACGAGCAGCGCAACGACCGCTCCTGCGGCGAAGGCCGCCAGGGGGATGGCCATGCTCCTGGGCGGCGCGTGCTCTCCCATGGGGTCAGGATGCTCCTGCCCTGCCCCGTCCGCGAGGGGAACCCACCGGCGACCTCTCCCGCAACCGAGGGCACCGAGGGCGAACGAGACCCGCGAACGCGGAGGCGGAGGTCGGCCGATGAGTTCTCGCGTCGACGACGGTCCTACTACGCATGAGCCAATACCTGCTGTCCGTTCCGCACGACTCCGACGAGGAGCCGACCATGGAGACCATGGACCCGGCCGAGCTGGAGGCGGCGCTGGCTGCCACCGGCGTAATCATCGAGGAGCTGACCTCGAGCGGCGCCTTCGTCTTCGCCGGCGGGCTGACGCCGCCCTCGAGCGCGATCACCGTCGACAACACGGGATCGTCGCTGAGCACCGTCAACGGCCCCTTCGTCGAGGCTCCCGAATACCTGGGGGGCTTCTGGGTGATCGACGTCGCCGACGAGGAGGCCGCCCTTGGCTGGGCTGCCCGCGCGTCGAAGGCCCTAGGCGGTCGGATCGAGGTCCGGGCCTTCCAGGTGCCGCCGGGCGACTGAGCTCAGCAGTCAGGGGCGCTCACGCGACCCGCGAGGCGAATGGGGAGTACCCGTCCGCGGCCGTCTCGTGGCGGTGCGCGGAGGCCAGCTGGTCGGCGTCGCGCTCGGGAAGGAAGCCGGAGTCTCGGCCACAGTCGTGGCACACCGCGACAGCTCGGGGGCCGAGGTGGACGACCTCGATCAGGTGGGGGTGACAGGTCTCCTTACCTTCGTGGCGGTGGTCGCGTCGATGGACCGCGTCGACAGTGCAGGCGGCAACCGCGTCGGTGGACTGGTCGTCTGTCGAGTGGTACATCGGGCCCGCCTTTGCAGAGGTCGTCGGTCGTCCCATTGAACGCCGGATGGCGGCGTTGGCCGATCGGGTGATGAGCCGGACTCCACTGCCAAACGGGGGATGCCCGATCGGGTGATCATCAACCCACTCAAGGCGACCCGGAGTGCTACACGCACACCCAGCAGTAGATCCGCTGGCCGGCGTCCTGGGCTCGCGTCGCCAGGCGAGCAAGGTCCTTCAGGAAAACTGTCAGCTCGGCCGGATCAGCAGCACCCCAGAACTCCTCGGTTCCGGACCAGGGTTCAGCGACTCGTTCCAGGGCGTCGTCCTTGGCGTTCGCCAATGCCGCCCTCAGTGAGTCCGTGACCGTCAGGACGAGGCGTTCGCCACCATCCCTGACGGCGAGGTCCAGCCCGCTTCGCGGGTCGGCAACGACCTCGTCGTACGGTCGACCTGTGAGCAGCTCCTCGAGCGTGCCGAGCTGAACCACCGGGTCGATGCCCCTGCCGGCCACCGCGTCGAGGGGTGTCACGGCTGAGCCGGCCGAGGGCTCAGGCTCCGTTGTCTGACCTCGCCGGCGGAAGAGCCCGCGCTTGGGCCCGGGGCTCCCTGGTAGCGCCGCCGCCGTCGACGCTGGTCCCCCTGGCAGGTCGATCACTGCGGCCGCTTCCTCGTCGGACGCGGCGGCGAAGTAGTCGAAGAGCACGCCCATACCCGTGATCATTCACCAT
Organism: Pedococcus bigeumensis; assembly: GCF_006438965.1. GTDB lineage: Bacteria > Actinomycetota > Actinomycetes > Actinomycetales > Dermatophilaceae > Pedococcus > Pedococcus bigeumensis_A. Next base: position 504,404 of record NZ_RCZM01000001.1, on the reverse strand, counting down.
CCCGACCTTGCGGGCGTTGGCATCCGGCAAAACGGGCTAGCAAGGACATACCGCCGCGAAAAGCCATGAACAGCACCGCTGTTCATCAAACTTAGGCTTTGGACCGATTGTGCACCGTGCGACGCTGAGTAGCATCCAACACGGGCGACGCAACGCATCCGGCGACGGGCCGGGGCCTACGCACCCTTCTGACAGGAAGGATCCACGATGTCTCGACCCAACTGGCGAGTCTCCCTGGCGGTGATCGGTTCCGCTTTCCTGCTCGTGACCGGCGCGCAAGCCGTCGCCGCGAAGGCTCCACCGGGCCAAAGCGTGCCCGCCTCCGGCGTCATCAAAGCCTGCTACCAGAAGAACCAAGGGATGCTGCGGCTGCTCGTCCGCAACCAGACGTGCCGCAAGTCTGAGGTCCCGATCTCCTGGAACATGACGGGAATCCAAGGACCCGCTGGACCTGCCGGACCTGCGGGGCCGACCGGACCTGCCGGACCCGTCGGCCCCATCGGTGCGACCGGACCTGCCGGACCCGTCGGCCCCATCGGTGCGACCGGACCTGCCGGACCCGTTGGCCCCATCGGTGCGACCGGACCTGCTGGGCCTGCCGGACCTGCCGGACCTGCCGGCGCAACCGGGCCCGCCGGCGCAACCGGACCCCAAGGCGCGCCAGGAATCACCGGACTTGCCGGGCTGACCTGTCCGACCGGGCAGAACGTGACGGGCTTCTCGTTGGCCGGCACGCTGGTGTGCAGTGGGGCGACACCACCGCCCACGTGCTCGTCCACGACCCTGACGAACACCATGACCGGCGTCAAGGACAGTGACTTCGCGCAGCACTGGCCGGGTGGGACGGTCATGCTGGGCACGCCGACGTGCAACGTCACCCTCCAGCGTCCGTCGGGCAGCATCCTGCTGATCGGCACCCTCGGTGACGCGTGGGCGATCACGGCGAGGACCGGCTTCGGCGCGGCGACCCTGACCGTCAACCAGCCGGGCTGCAACTCGCCGGCGGCGATCCCGAACGTCACGGCGAACCGGCCCTCGTGCTCGTCCGCCTACGTGGGGATCCTCGGTGGCAGCCTCTCGACCGCTTCGGTCTCCATCGCGGCCAGCTGACCGCTCGCAACACACATCTCAACGGGGGGCCGGTCCTGCGACCGGCCCCCTCAGTGTCTGACGCACTCGGTCAACCGGAGCTGCGTCCGAAGGGCGCACGCTCAGGTGTTGTCGGTCGAGGCGTCGAAGGTCGCCAGCAGGCGCTTGGGTGCGACGCAGCGCCAGGCGTCCTCGATGATCTCCTCGACGTGCGGCCAGTCGATGGTCTCGATGTCCAGGAAGACCCCGACCCAGCCTCGATGACCAACGTAGGGCGGCCGGAAGTAGCGCCCCGGCTCCCCCGCCACCAGCGCTGACTGCACACCCTCGGGTGCTGCCACCCAGATGGCGGTCCGGTCGTCGTGGTGCTCCTGGGCCGCCATCACGAACGTCTTCTTGCCACCGGCGAACCAGCACGGCTCGCCGTGCGACTCCCGCTGCTCGGTCTCCGGGAAGGCCAGACACAGGGACCGCACCCGCGCCAAGGGCGACCCGTCCTGGATCTCCCCGCGCGGCATACGGGCTAGCGCTCCAGCCAGGTCGACGCGATGGTGGCCGAACCGACCACACGCGTCCCCTCGTAGAGGACCACCGACTGTCCGGGAGCGACCCCACGAAGACGGCCGGACAGCCGAACTTCGACGTCGTCGCCCTCGGCCCACGCCTGAGCCGGAACCTCCTCGCCGTGGGCCCGCACCTGGGCTCCCACCTCGACAACGCCCTCAGGCGGGGGGCCGCACCACCTGGCGTGGTCGCCGCGAATTGCGTTGACGCCCAACAGGTCCGACGTGCCGATCATGACTCGGTTCGCGGCCGCGTCCACCGACACGACGTAGCGAGCGTCACCGTCCATGACCGACCGGTCGAGCCCGAGGCCACGTCGCTGACCGACGGTGTAGGAGTAGGCACCCTGGTGGGCACCCACCACCTCACCCGACTCCACGTCGACGATCTCGCCGGGCTGCTCCCCCAGGCGTGAGGTGAGCCAGCCGCGAGTGTCGCCGTCGGCGATGAAGCAGATGTCGTGCGAGTCCGGCTTGCTCGCGACGTAGAAGCCGCGCTCCTTGGCCTCCGCACGGATCTCCGGCTTCGCCGTGTCACCCAGGGGGAAGAACGCCCGGTCCAGCTGGTCGGCGTCGAGCACACCCAGCACGTAGGACTGGTCCTTGGCCATGTCGACGGCCCGGTGCAGCTCGCGCCCGCCGTCGTCGCGCTCCACGACCTGGGCGTAGTGGCCGGTGGCGACCGCGTCGACACCCAGGGCCACCGCCTTGTCGAGCAGGGCGGAGAACTTGATCTTCTCGTTGCAGCGCAGACACGGGTTCGGCGTGCGCCCGGCGGAGTACTCCGCGACGAAGTCCTCCATCACGTCACGCTTGAACCGCTCGGCCATGTCCCATACGTAGAAAGGGATTCCGAGCATGTCGGCGACCCGGCGGGCGTCCCCGGCGTCCTCGATCGTGCAGCAGCCACGGGCCGACTCGCGCAGCGTCGCGGCACTCTGCGACAGGGCGAGGTGCACCCCGACCACCTCGTACCCGGCGTCGAGCATCCGGCCGGCGGCGACGGCTGAGTCGACCCCGCCGGACATCGCGGCGACAACCCGCATCAGTCGGCCCATCCGCTGGCCCGCCGGGCGCGGTCGATCGCCGCGGGCAGCGCAGCCAGGACCGCGTCGACGTCGGCGTCGGTGGAGGTGTGGCCCAAGGTCAGGCGCAACGCACCCTTGGCGGTCTCCTCCGGGATCCCCATCGCGAGCAGCACGTGCGACGGCTGCGGAACGCCGGCCTGGCAGGCCGAACCGGTCGAGCACTCGACTCCGGCTGCGTCGAGGAGGTAGAGCAGCGAGTCACCCTCGCAGCCCGGCACGAGCAGGTGGGCGTTGCCGGGCAGGCGGTGTATGCCGTCACCGGCCTCCCATGCGCCCGTCGGCGTGATGTCGTAGCCGAGATCCATCGCGGAGCGGATCAGCCTGTCCCGCAAGGCAATCAGCCTTGTCGGCTCGACAGGGATGGTCCGGACGGACTCCTCCATGGCCACCGCGAACGAGCGGATCGCGGGGACGTCCAGCGTCCCGCTGCGGACCTGGCGCTCCTGTCCCCCACCAAAGCTCTGTGCCACCAGGACAGCATCCCGACGGACGAACAACGCCCCGACCCCCAGGGGACCGCCCACCTTGTGGCCGGTCACCGTCATCAGGTCGGCGCCCGACTCGGCGAAGTTCACCGGCAGGTGGCCGGCTGCCTGGACCGCATCGGTGTGGAACGGCACCCCGAACTCATGGGCGAGAGCCGCGATCGCCTCCACGGGCTGGACCGTCCCGACCTCGTTGTTGGCCCACATGACTGTGACGAGGGCGACGGAGTCGGGATCCTCCTCGATCGCGGCGCGCACCGCCTCGACGGTGATGTAGCCCAGCGCGTCGGGCTCGACCCAGGTGACCTTGGCGCCATCGTGGGTGACCAGGTGCTCGACGCAGTCGAGGACGGCGTGGTGCTCGATCGCGCTGCACACGATCCGGATGCGGCCGGGATCAGCCTCGCGCCTCGCCTCGAACGTCCCGGCGACGGCCAAGTTGTCGGACTCGGTGCCCCCTGAGGTGAAGACCACCTCGGAGGGCCGGGCCCCGAGGGCCTTGGCCAGCCGCTCGCGTGACTCCTCGACGACCCGTCGGGCCATCCGGCCTGCGGTGTGCAGCGAGGACGCGTTTCCGGTGATCGCCAGCTGGTCGGCCAGGGCCGCCATGGCCGACGGCAGCATCGGCGTGGTGGCGGCATGGTCGAGGTAGGCGGTCACCGGCGAAAGTTTACGCGTCAACTGCCCAACCTTCTGTCCGAGGATGGCCAGGGGCCATCTCGTGGCCCTGCCGTGGCGCCCCGCTGAGCCGGCCGCCCGAGCCGTCCGTCCGCTGAGCGAGCCCGGGGAAGGAGCCGCAGAAACTGACCGTCCTTTTACCTACCGCGGCGTAACCGCACCCGATTCCCCTCGTTGAGCACGGCATACCGACCATCGCCGTAGCTGGTCAGTCACGAAGGGAAGTCAATGCACACCGTGAAGAGAACCCGGGTCGTCGTCGCGACAGCGGCAGCCGCCGCCCTCGCCGCCATGGCCCTCGCCACCCCTGCCTCCGCAGGTCTGCTGTCTTCCGGCAAGGCGCTCGCGCCGGTCCAGCCCTGGCTGGCCTCCCAGCTGGGCGTGCTCAAGGCCGCCACCCCGACCACCGTCCTCGTGCACGGGACCGACACCGCAGCCGCCACCAACGCCGTCCAGGCCAGCGGTCTGCGCAAGGTGACCACGTTCGACAAGATCGGCGTCGTCGTCGCCACGGGTCTCCCGGCCCAGGTGCAGGCCGTCCGCGCGCAGCCCGGCGTGACCTACGTCGAGGGCAACCAGCCCATCGAGATGCTGCTGTCCACCTCCAACACCGCCACCCGCGGCTCCGAGGCACGCAGCACCCTGACCGGCGCCAACGGCTCGGCCCTCGACGGCAAGGGCGTCTCGGTCGCCGTCATCGACTCGGGTGTCGACCCCACCCACCCCTTCCTGCAGAACGCCGACGGCACCTCCGCCGTCGTCAAGAACCTCAAGATGGTGTGTGAGCCGCTCACCGAGAGCACCTGCGCACCGGTCGATGCGGGGTCGCTCAACACCGACCTGCTCTCTGGTGGCGGACACGGCATGCACGTCAACGGGATCGTCGCCGGGCGCGACGTCACCCTGTCGGACGGCACCAAGATGCACGGTGCTGCACCCGGCTCGAGCCTGGTCAGCATCAGCACCGGAGCGGTGCTGTTCATCATCGGCGCCGACGCGGCGCTCAACTGGGTGCTCGAGAACCACAACGCCCCCTGTGGCGCGGGCGTCCCGGCGAGCACCTGCCCGCCGATCAAGGTGACGTCGAACTCCTACGGCCCCACCGGTGGTGGCGCGTTCGACCCGAACTCGGCGACGGTCAAGATCCAGCGCGAGCTCGTCAAGGAGGGCGTCGTCACGGTCTGGGCCAACGGCAACGACGGTGGCGACGGCTCCACCTCGCTGTCCAACCCCCCCGGCATGGACCCGACCCCCGGCATCCTCTCGGTCGCCTCGTTCTTCGACCAGAACACCGGCACCCGTGACGGCACCGTCTCGACCTTCTCCAGCCGCGGCAAGGCCGGCGACCAGTCGACCTACCCGGACATCTCGGCGCCCGGTGAGGACATCACCAGCTCGTGCCGCATCTACCTGCCGATCTGCTCCTCTGGGCTCGACCCTAAGGAGAACGGCGACTACAACACGATCAGCGGCACCTCGATGGCCACCCCACACATCTCGGGCATCGTCGCGCAGCTGTTCCAGGCCAACCCGAACGCCACCCCGGCGCAGATCGAGGCGGCCCTGGAGACCACGGCGTACAAGTACACCAACGGTGCGGCCTACGAAGCCGGCACCAACGGCACGACGAGCTTCGACAAGGGCCACGGCCTGGTCGACGTCGTCGCCGCCGCCAACGCCGTCCGCTAGCAGCCAGCGGACGGTACGAAGTCCCCGGGCCCTGTGAGGGGGTCCCGGGGGCTTCACCGGTTCCAGCGTGCGCACGGCGCCGGACCGGCGGAACGCCTCGGACCACCCCCTGTGGTCCGAGGCGTTCTGGGTGTCCGGGCGCCTGTCCAGCCTCTGTGCACAGAGCCCAGCCAAGGTGCGCAGAGAGCTGATCTCTGCCCACCAAGCCCAACCTCTGTGCACACACCGGCGTATGCCGTGTGGCCGGCTGACTCCGCCCGGCAGCAACGCGTCGGCTACGGGGTGGGGAACCAGCCCATGACGTCGGCGATCAGCTGGGTGCTCCCACTGGAGTTGTACAGGTCGACGAAGCCACCCGCACCCACCTTCACCACCACCAGATTCGGCACCGTCTGAGCCTTCACGAAGTTGAGGTTCGACGTCACCGGACGGCCCTCCCCCGCCGGCCACACCGTCACGAAACCAGCCGCACTCGGTTGTGCCACCGTCACGTTCAGGACCACCGCCCCCACCCCAGTGGCCGGCACCCCGCCCAACCCAGCCACCTTCAACGACACCGTCCCACCCGCAGCAACCGCCGCCTTCGGCGCACCGACACCAGACCGCGTGTCCAGCAACCGGGCCGGCGTCAGGCCGGTGAACTCGCTGCCGTCGGGGAACCACCCCATGACGTCGGCCAGGAGGTGCGTCTGACCGGCACTGTTGAACAGGTCCACCAGTCCGTCCGGACCGACCTTGACAATGACGAGGTTCGGCACCGTCTGGCCGGGCGAGAAGTTCAGGTTGGAGGTCGCCGGCCTGGACTGCACGTGCGGCCAGACCGTGACGTAGCCGGAGGTCGTCGGACCGGTCACCGTCACGTTGAGCACCACCGCACCCACCCCGGTGGCTGGGACCCCGCCACGCCCGGTGACGTCGACGGAGACAGCCTGGCCGCCCGGCACCGGACCCTGAGGCGTCCCGTTGCCTGACCGGGTGTCGAGCAGGCGGGTCGGTGAGACCCCCGTGAAGTCACTGCCCTCGGGGAACCAGCCCATGACGTCGGCGATCAGCTGGGTGCTCCCACTGGAGTTGTACAGGTCGACGAAGCCACCCGCACCCACCTTCACCACCACCAGGTTCGGCACCGTCCGAGCCTTCACGAAGTTGAGGTTCGACGTCACCGGACGGCCCTCCCCCGCCGGCCACACCGTCACGAAACCAGCCGCACTCGGTTGTGCCACCGTCACGTTCAGGACCACCGCCCCCACCCCAGTGGCCGGCACCCCGCCCAACCCAGCCACCTTCAACGACACCGTCCCACCCGCAGCAACCGCCGCCTTCGGCGCACCGACACCAGACCGCGTGTCCAGCAACCGGGCCGGCGTCAGGGGGGTGAAGTGGCTGGGCTCGGGCGGGGTGGCCGCGAACGACCAGGCCACCTTGACCGCGCCCGCCTCGGCCGCCGCAGCACCCTCCTGGTAGCCATCGACGGCGATCCGGTAGGCCTGCCCTCCCGTCACCGCCAGATCCGTCACCTTCGACGTGTAGAGCCCGCCGGCGTTGTCCTCGTCGTCGTTGGAGGCCCGCAGGGTCAGAGCCGAGACACTCGTCCCCTGGTAGACCCCCATCAACGTGTCGAAGCTCGACCCCGCCGAGCTCAGCGTCAGCTTCCCCGAAGATGGCGCGGTCCACGAGTACCAGACCGATGCGCCACCCGGGTTGCCCGCATGGTCCGGCTCACCCGACTCCTTCGTCGCACCCAGCGACGTCCCCGTCACGCTGCCCGACGACCCAGACCACACCTGCGCGGCAGCGAAGGCGTCGTTCGCCGGAGGCGTCGCTGCGAACGACCAGGCCACCTTGACCGTGCCCGCCTCGGCCGCCGCGACACCGTCCTTGAACCCATCCACCGCAATCCGGTAGACCTGCCCACCGGTCACGGCCAGGTCAGCAATCCGCGACGTGACGACACCACTCGCATGGTTCTCGTCGTCGTTCGATCCCCGTTCCGTCAGTGCCGAGACGGTCGACCCCTGGTAGACGCCCATCAACGTGTCGAAGCTCGACCCCGCCGAGCTCAGCGTCAGCTTCCCCGAAGTTGGCGCGGTCCACGAGTACCAGACCGACGCGCCACCCGGGTTGCCCGCATGGTCCGGCTCACCCGACTCCTTCGTCGCGCCCACCGAGGTCCCGGTCACGTTGCCGGACGACCCCGGCAGCACCTGCGCGGTGGCAAATCCGTCATTCTCGGGTGCGGTCCCGACCACGGCTGCCACCGTCGCGCTCATGCTCGGCGCGCAGGCCTGGTTGGTGAGCGACATGGAGACCCCGGACCCTGCACCGCTGTAGAGGTTGCTGTCGGGGTTGGTCGCGCCGGTGAACGCCAGGTTATGCGTGGAGCCCGGGAAGGGGTCGCCGCTGTCCCCGTCCTGTCCAGGGGCGTCGAGCTGCTTGAGACCGTCCGCCTGCTCGAGGTCCACCAGCCGTCTCAGCTCGTCCGAGTTGGCGCTGTTGTCCCCCGGACGTGTCTCGTCGACGTGCCACACCAGGAGGCCGCACCCGGGAAGGGCCGCGTCGAAGCCGGTCCGTTGTCGGTTCTCCACGAGGAAGTACTCCCCGCTGCCGCTGGCTCCGTACGCCCAGTCGACGCCGTTGGGGTTGTCCCGCAGGCGCACGGCATCAAGGCTCGTGGACGCGGAGCGGAGCATCACGGTCGTGCTCGCACCCACCGGCGTCGGCGTCACCCAGCCTTGGAACGAGCGGGACCAGGCATCCGGCAGCACCGGACTGTCCCCGATGTTCTGGCCCGGCACGGTCCCCCATGAACCGCCCGACATGACACTCCACGCGCCGATCCCGGACGAGTCGGGGTTGTTTCCCCCGGGGACGGTGTCGTAGAGGTCCGGCCAGCCGAGGTCGTGGCCGATCTCGTGCGCCATGATCCCGATCGTCGCCATGTTGTTCCAGGTCGCCGTGCTGCAGGTGCGGTGCCATTCACCGAACTGGGTGTACCCCAGGTTTCCCGCCCAGACGTTGTCGACCATGGGCGTGTACGAGCCGTACAGGTTGCTCTTGTGACCCCAGACGCTCGGGCCGCACGAGTTGAAGACACTGCTCTCGTAGCCCGCGACGATCACGGTGAGGTGCAGCTCCGAGGGTTGCAGGTTTCCATCGCCGTTCGTGTCGTACGAGGCGAAGTTGACGTACGGGTCGGCGGCCAGGATCGCGTCCCTGGTCAGCTGCTTCTCGACAAGGAGCCCGTTGACCACGGCGCCGAAGTTCCCCCCGAAGTTGGGGTGCGCATAGGGCAGCGTCAGCCACCCGACGACGCCGTCGTTCGGCGTTCCGCTGGACTCGGCAGCGGGTGCGAAGTCGAGCTGGTTTCCCGAGGCCTGCTGGTAGTACGACCGGACACTGTTGCCCGGACCGAAGTACTTCCCGCTCCACTGGGCGGGGGTGCTGCCGACGCTCGCCTGGTTGGTGAACTGCACGAGGATGACCAAGGTGCGCTGCGTGCCCGTGTTGAGTGCCGCCGGCACCAGGGTCGTGGTCGGCGTGGCTGCCACGTCCCGCTGGTGCTTGGCAGTCCCCACGGCAGGACGGTCCCTGCCAACCACCTTGCCCGACGGCTTGAGCTTGCCGTTCGCGGCGCGGCCGGCTGCGTACTCCCACCGGCCCGTGGGCGTCTGGACGACGGCGTAGCCGTCCAGTGTCTCCACCCCGTGGCTGACGCCGTCGCCGACCGCTCGGACGGTGAGAGCGGTGCCGTCCGGTTGCGTCAGGACCCGCGGGCTCGTGTCGACCGGGGCGCCCCGCACGTCGGCCACCGGCAGGTTGCGAACACTCTGGGGTCGCGGACCGTGTGGTGACGGAGGGGGCGCGGCGGCTGCCGGCAGGCCGATCGGCACCGAGAGCAGCCCTGCGGCCAGCGCAGCCCCGATGGTGATGACTCGCCGTGCCTGCATGACGGCCTCCTCGTGCCGTCACGCTAGGGGTGCCCGGCAGGGAGCACACGGGCCGTACGGATGGGGTCGACGGGACATCTGACGTAGGCCGTTGGCATGACCCACGTCCGTACCCACGCATGGTGCCGCGGCTTTGCCGGCAGCGGCGGCGCCCCGGGTCGCGTGCGGTCCGGGACGTTCCCCGGTATGCCGGGTGACCGGCATACGCCGAAAGGCCCCGACCAGCGCGGTCGGGGCCCTTCGGATGCGTGTCTTTGCCTTGACTAGCCCTTGCTGGCGTTGACGGCCGCGGTGGCCTGCGGGAGGACCGTGAACAGGTCGCCCACGACACCGAAGTCGACGAGCTCGAAGATCGGGGCTTCTTCGTCCTTGTTGATCGCGATGATCGTCTTGGACGTCTGCATGCCCGCGCGGTGCTGGATGGCCCCGGAGATGCCGCACGCGACGTAGAGCTGCGGCGAGACCTGCTTGCCGGTCTGGCCGACCTGCGAGGTGTGCGGGTACCAGCCGGCGTCGACGGCGGCACGCGAGGCGCCGACAGCGGCACCGAGGGAGTCCGCGAAGGTCTCGACCGGCGAGAAGTCGCCGCCGGTGCCACGACCACCCGAGACCACGATGGCGGCCTCGGTCAGCTCGGGGCGACCGGTGGCCTCCTTCGGCTTGGACTCGGTCACCTTGGCGCCCTTGGCACCCTCGGAGATGGTCGGTTCGAACGCCTCGTCAGCAGCCGCGCCGGCAGACTCCTCAGGAGCCGCCGAGTTGGGCTTGACCGTGACGATCGGGGTGCCCTTGGTGATGGTCGACTTCACGCTGTAGGAACCAGCGAAGACGGACTGGGTGGTGGACACGCCACCGCCCTCACCGGCCTGGACGTCGACGGCGTCGGTGATCAGACCCGAGTCGGTCTTGATTGCCAGACGGGCCGCGATCTCCTTGCCGGCCGAGTTGCTGGGGATCAGCACCGCGGCGGCGCCGGTCTTCTCGACGAGCTGCGCGAGCAGCTCGGCCTGCGGAGCCACGAGGTAGTCGGTGACGTCGGCGTTCTCGACGCGGTAGACCTTCTCCGCGCCGTACTTGGCCAGCGTCTCCTTGGCCGCGTCGAACCCGCTGCCGACGAACACGGCGCTGGGCTCGCCGAGGCGGCGGGCGATGGTGAGCAGTTCTGAGGTGGTCTTGCGAACGGTGCCGTTCGCGTGGTCGACCAGGACGAGTACTTCAGCCATGAGTGGTGTTCCTCTTTCTGTTGGTCCTACGCAGCGGTTCTGGCCGGCTCAGATGAACTTCTGCGCGGACAGGAACTCCGCGAGCTTGGTGCCGCCGTCGCCGTCGTCGGTGACGATCTGGCCCTGCTCGCGCGGGGGGCGCTTGGTGAACGACTCGACCTTGGTCCAGGCGGCGTCGAGGCCGACCTGCGAGGCGTCGATGCCGAGGTCGGCGAGCGCCCACTCCTCGACCGGCTTCTTCTTCGCGGCCATGATCCCCTTGAACGAGGGGTAGCGCGGCTCGTTGATCTGGTCGGTGACCGACACGAGCGCGGGCAGCGTCGCGACGATCGTCTCCGAGGCGGCGTCACCGTCGCGGCGGATCGTCACGGTCGTGCCGTCGACGGACAGCTCGGACGCGAAGGTCACCTGCGGCAGGCCGAGTCGCTCGGCGAGCATCGCGGGGACGACGCTCATCGTGCCGTCGGTCGAGGCCATGCCGGTGATGACGAGGTCGGGGGTGCCTGTCTTCTTGATCGCCTCGGCCAGGACCAGCGACGTCGCGACGGCGTCCGAGCCGTGGATCGCGTCGTCCTTGACGTGGACGGCCTTGTGGGCACCCATCTGCAGCGCCTTCTTGAGCGCGTCGGCAGCCTGGTCCGGTCCGACGGTGACGACGGTCACTTCGCCTTCCCCGGCCTCCACGAGCTTGAGGGCCTCCTCGACGGCGTACTCGTCGAGCTCGGACAGCAGACCGTCAACGCCCACCCGGTCGGTGGTGTTGTCGGACTCGTTGAACGTGCGGTCGGACTGTGCATCCGGCACGTACTTCACGCAGACGACGATGTTCATGCGCTGCTCGTCCCTCTTTCTGTGAATGAAGACCGTTGGGTCGACACTGCAGGGTTCTCTTGGTCGACCTGCTGGGTTCGAAATTGGTCAGGTGCCATCCTTACAGCCCCGCCCCGGAATCGACACGCCAGCACCGCGTGACGCTCACCACGAGGCCACCCGTGCAAGTCCGAAGTCGCGCAGAGGAGGTGACGGTGCCCACACCACCCACCGCGCTGACCATCACCGGTGAGCGCACCATCCCTGGCATCGCGGCCGAGAACTACTGGTTCCGTCGCCACGAGGCCGGGTATGCCGCCGTCCCCGGCTGGGTTCCGACCACGCCACGCGTCGTCCTCGACGCCGGCTGCGGTGAAGGGTATGCCGCGGGCCTCCTTCGCGAGGCGTGGCCGGACTTGTGCGTGGTCGGCGTCGACTACGACTCAGCGACCACGTCGCACGCCGCACGGACCCACGGAGGTGAGCGGACGGCATACCTCCGGGGTGGGCTGACGGCGCTGCCACTGGCGACGGGCGCGGCGGACCTGACGGTCTCGCTCCAGGTGCTCGAGCACATCTGGACGCCGGACGACTACGTGCGCGAGCTGGCCCGCGTCACGCGCGCGGGCGGTGTCGTGGTGCTGTCGACGCCGAACCGGGCGACCTTCTCCCCCGGGCTCGGGCGGCGGGAGCGGCCGACGAACCTCTACCACTGCCGCGAGTACGACGCCGACGAGCTGGCCGGTGAGCTGGGTCGCTGGCTACCTGGCGCGGGGGTGACGGTGCTGGGCCTCGGTCACGGCGAGCGGTTGCTGCGCTGGGAGGACGAGTACGGGTCGATCGTCGTGGCGCAACAGGACATGGCGCCCGACGACTGGCGCGACGACCTGCATGGCGTGGTCGGGTCGGTGACGGTCGACGACTTCCTCCTGGGCGATCCCGAGGACGCCTGTCTCGACCTGTTCGCCGTGGTGGAGCTGTAGCTGCCAGGGGCTCGGTGACCGGTTCGCCGGCTCAGCCGTCGTCGGTGGTGCGGCGCGCGGACTTGAGCTGACCCCTGCGCTTCTTGCTCTCGATCCGGCGCCGCTGCGAACCCTTGGTGCGCCTTGTGGGTCGGCGTTGCGGAGGGTCGGGTGCGGCGGCCTCTCGCACCATCGTGACCAGGCGCTGACGGGCGACCACCCGGTTCTGGCGCTGGGAGCGGTGCTCGGACGCGACGACGATCAGCCTGCCGCCGACGAGCCTGGAGGCGAGCCGGTCCAGCAGCCGCTCCCGCACCGCGTCGGGCAGCCCCGCGACGGCTCGGGAGGTGCTGGGGTCGAAGTCGAGCTCGACCCGGCTGTCGGTGGTGTTGACCCCCTGGCCGCCTGGACCGGACGAGCGGGAGAACCGTTCCACCAGCTCGCCCGCGTCGATGACCAGGCCCTGGCTCAGCCCGGGGCCGGCGGGGACGGACAGAGCCGTGCCGGGCTGGGGTCGTCCGGCGATGGGTGAGGCCACGGGTCCACTCCACCACATGGTCCACCCCGCATCTGTGCACAGACGATCGGACAGCTGCACAGAGACCCGCTCAGTGCGCAGTCGGCCTCACCTCTGTGCACAGAGGTCACGCGGCTGCTGGTCGGGCCGCCCGATCACTGTCCGGCCAGGCACGGCGGCGGACGGGTGTCGGTGGTTCGTCATACCGTCGGATCCGTGGGCGCCATCGAGCTCGACCTTGCCCCGCCCCTGGTCGCGCGGGTCGGCGAGATCTGCCTGGCCCTGCCCGGGGCCCACGAGCAGGACGCCTGGATCGGCGTGCGCTGGCGGATCCGGCAGCGGACCTTCGCCCACCTGGCCCGGGTCGACCCGGCTGGTCGCTCGGTGTTCGGCCGCGCCACCGGCGCGACCGGCCCGATCGACGTGATCACGTTCCGCTCCGCAGGCGACGAGCTCGAGGCGCTGGTCGGGTCGGGGTTCCCGTTCTACAAGCCGGAGTGGAACCCCCAGGTCGTCGGCCTGGTGCTGACCACCGACGCCGACTGGTCTGAGGTCACCGAGCTGCTGACCGAGAGCTACTGCCTGATGGCACCGCAGAAGCTCGCGCGGCTCGTGGAGCGTCCCGCGACCTGAGCCGGGCGTGCGGCAGACTGGTTCCTCGTGACTCCTCCGGTGCCGGGCTCCTTCTGCCTCGTCCTGCACTCACACCTCCCCTGGCTGCCCGGTCACGGGGTGTGGCCACTGGGCGAGGAATGGCTGTTCCAGGCCTGGGCCGAGTCCTACGTCCCATTGGTCGCCGAGCTGGACTCCCTTGCGGCAGAAGGTCATCGCGACGTCCTCACCCTCGGGGTCACCCCCGTGCTGGCCGCCCAGCTCGACCACCCGCGCATGCGAGCCGACACCCAGACGTGGGTCGGCCTGTGGCAGCAGCGGGCCCGTGAGATGGGCTTCGACGACGACCCCCACCGTCGCGGGACCGCTGCCCACGAGTATGCCGCCGCGAGCCGGGTCCAGGGGCTGCTCGAGTCGCGCTGGCGGGCTGGAGGCGCTCCCGTGCTGCGTTCGCTGCGCGACGGCGGCGTGGTCGAGCTGCTGGGCGGTCCGGCCGCGCATCCGTTGCTGCCGCTGCTCCAGCCCGAGTTCGTGGCGACGGCCCTCGACTCAGGTCTGGCCGACAGCGCCTGGCGCCACGGGGTCCGTCCCAGAGGCATCTGGGCGCCGGAGTGCGCGTGGTCCCCCGCGCTGGCGTCCGCGTTCACCTCGGCCGGGATCAGCCACTTCGTCGTCGACGAGCAGACCGTCGGAGACGCCGGCGGCCACCCGCACGGTGCGTGGCGGGTTGCCGGGAGCGACCTGTTGGCGGTCCCCCGCGACCTCGACGTCACCAACCTGATCTGGTCCTCCCGCAGCGGGTATCCCGGCGCCGCCGCCTACCGCGACTTCCACGCCCGCGAGGAGTTCACCGGCATCCGGCTCTGGGCCATCACCGAGCCCGACGTGGGCGTCGAGCACAAGTCGCCCTACGACCCCGTCGCCGCAGCAGCCCAGGTCGACGCCGACGTGGAGCACTTCGTGAGCGCGGTCCGTGCGCGGCTCGGCCACGCGCACGAGGTGACCGGGACCCCGGGACTGGTCGTCGCGGCATACGACACCGAGCTGTTCGGTCACTGGTGGCACGAAGGCCCGGCCTTCCTGGGCAAGGCGATCCGTGCGCTGCGCGCCGCCGGTGTCACGGTCACCACCGTCGGGCAGGCGCTCGCCGCCGGACACGTTGCGGGCGAGCTGGACCTGGGGCCCGGGTCGTGGGGTGCCGGTAAGGACTTCTCGGTCTGGGACGGCCCGGGCGTGCGGCAGATCGCGCACGAGAACGAGTGGCTGCAACGTCGCTGGCTCGACCTCGTCGGCAGGGAACGCGCCGCCGGTCGGCTGCAGACCCGCAGGCCCGACCTCGACCAGCTGCTCACGTCGCTGTTCCATGCCCTGTCGAGCGACTGGGCGTTCCTCGTGACGCGGGGGCAGTCGGTCGACTACGCCAGGCGACGGGCCGAGCTGCACCGCCGCGACTTCCACCAGCTGGCCCAGCTCGTCCAGGACGGCCGCCGTGACGACGCACGCGCCGAGGCCTCCCGGTTGGCGGCCAGGGACGGGGCGTTCCCCTCACTCGACGCGCGCGTGACCGTTCCGCACGCCACCTGACGCGCGACCACCAGGGGTCAGGTGCGCACCTTCACGACCCTGCCCGGTATGCCGGCGATGATCGACCGCGGCGCGTACTCACCACGAGCGACGGCCGAGGCCGCGACGACGCAGTGGTCACCGATGTCGGTGCCTCGCGTGACGACGACCTTGGTGCCGAGCCAGACGTCGTCACCGATCCGGACCGGCGACTTCACGATGCCCTGGTCCTTGATCGGCACCTCGAGCGAGGTCGTCACGTGGTCGAAGTCGCAGACGTAGATGTCGTCACCGAAGAGGCAGGCCTCGCCGATCGAGATGTCGATCCAGCAGTTGAGGGTGTTGCGGATGCCGATGACCGACTTCGCACCGATCCGCAGGGTCCCCTCGTGGGCCCGCACCCGGGCGTGCGCCCCGAAGTGGGTGTAGGCGCCCACCACGAGGCGGCCGTAGCCCTCGCGCACCTCGAACCGGACGTCCGGCCCGATGAAGCAGGGGCCCTCGAACCGCAGCGACGGGTAGCGGGCACTGGCTCGCGCCATCCGCAGGTAGCTCAGCAGGTGGTGCCGCGTGAACGCCTTGTTGGCCATCGCCCAGCCGACCCAGCGGAACCAGGCAAGCGGCCGGACCGACCCGGTGGGACCGTGCCGGGCGCGCTCGCCGTGGTCGGACGGCGACATGTCCGCGTTTGCTGCCGAAGTCACTGGTGGCTCGATTCCGGGGTCTTCCGTGGTCGTGCCGTCAGCCGGGCTTCACGCCGGTGATGCCGACGTTGTAGAAGAACCGCGCGGGCACCGCCTTGGCGAGGACCCGGTCGACGGCGGACAGCCGCTTCCACGAGCCGTAGGCGAACATCGCCCAGTTCCAGCCCAGCGCGCCGGGCTTGACGGCTGCCTCGAAGGTGCGGATCGGCCACCCGACGAAGGCGGCAGTGAGCTCCTCGGTCTTGGTGTCCACCCCGACCGCACCGGCCCGCAGCGCCATCCGCGCCAGCTCGTCCGGGTCGAAGGTGTGCAGGTCGACGACCGCCTCGAGCGCGGCGGCGCGGGACGACTCGTCGAGGGCTTCCTTGTCCTTGGCCCAGGCGTCCCGCAGGGGCGCCAGCTGGGTGACGGCCTTGGTCGCCTTCCAGGTCAGGCTGCCCAGCCGCCGGGCGTACCTGTCGCCCACTTTGGTGGGCTCACCGGCGATGACAAAGCGGCCACCGGGCTTGAGCACCCGGAGGACCTCGCGGAAGGCGGCCTCGACATCGGGGATGTGGTGGATGACGGCGTGTCCGACGACGATGTCAAAGGTGTTGTCGTCATAGGGGATTCGCTCTGCGTCGGCCACCCTGCCCTGGACGGAGAAGCCGAGCATCTCAGCGTTGGCCTTGGCTGCCTCGACCATCCCGGGCGACAGGTCCGTGACGTGCACCGCGTCGAGGATGCCTGCCTGCTTGAGGTTGAGCGAGAAGAACCCGGTGCCCGCGCCGAGCTCGAGTGCCGCGGCGTAGGGCAGCGGGTCCGGCGAGCCGGTGATGGCCTCGAACCGGTCGCGTGCGTACTCGATGCACCGGCGGTCGAACGAGATCGACCACTTCTCGTCGTAGGTCGCGGCTTCCCAGTCGTGGTAGAGCACCTGGGCCAGCTTGTTGTCGGCATAGGCCGCGGCCACCTGCTCGGCCGTCGCCGCCTTGCTCGTGGCTGCCATTGCTCAGGCGCCCTCGAACTTCGCCTTGCCGGGACCGTTCTCGACGAACGACTTCATCCCGATCTCGCGGTCCTTGGTGGCGAACAGGGAGCTGAACAGCATCCGCTCGATCTCCAGGCCGGTCTCGAGGTCGGTCTCCAGGCCTCGGTCGATGGCCTCCTTGGCGGCGCGGATGGCGTAGGCCGGTCCGCCGACGTACGGCGCGAGCCGCGCCTTCGCGGCGGCATACACGTCCTCGGCCTCGACGACCTCGTCGACGAGCCCGATCGCGAGTGCCTCGTCAGCGGACACGAAACGTCCGGAGAAGACGATGTCCTTGGCCTTGGCCGGCCCGACCAGGCGAGCCAGTCGCTGCGTGCCGCCGGCGCCGGGGATGACGCCGAGCAGGATCTCGGGCTGGCCCAGCTTGGCGTTCTTGGCGGCGACCCGGAAGTCGCACGCGAGCGCCACCTCGCACCCGCCACCGAGGGCGTAGCCGGTGATGGCGGCGACGGTCGGCTTCGGGATCTTGGCGATGGTGCGGGTGAAGTCCTGGAGGGAGCCGGAGTGGTCGGCCATGTCCGTGTATGACATCCTCTCCATCTCCTTGATGTCCGCACCCGCTGCGAAGACCTTCTCGCCGCCGTAGAGGATGACGCCGTAGACGTCGCGTCGCTGACCGGCCTCGATCGCGGCGGCGGACAGGGCGGACTGCACCTCGGCGTTGAGCGCGTTCATCGGCGGGCGGTTGAGCCGGATCGTCGCGATCCCCCCCTCGACCTCGAGCGAGACGACGCTGCTGGAGGGGCCGTCGCTCATGCCGGGTCGCCCTCGGGAGCGGGCTGGCCCGCACCGGGGCCGGAGTCGTCCCCGCCGCCCATGATCCGCTCGTGCCACATCTGCACGCCGGCCAGGACGAGCTGGGTCGAGACGTTGACCAGGGCCGTCACGTTGCTGGCCTGGTCGACGATGTGCTCGCTGGTGACGACCAGGGTGTCGTTGGCGAGGCCGGCCTTGACGACGTTCATCTGCAGGGTGATCTCGTTGCAGGTGGCGAGTCGGGTCAGCGGGTCGCTGGGGACGGTGTCGCTGATGGCCCACTGGCCGAAGACCCGCATGATCTGGAAGTCGCCCTCGCTGCACCGCACGAACAGCTGCTGGTCCTGCACGGTGAAGGCGACATCGCCGTCGTCGTCCACGTTGGGCGCCAGTCCCTGGTCGATGAGGGCGTCCAGGACCCGACCGCGGAGCGGGTGCTCGTTCGCGGGGGGCGGGAAGTTGGGCAGCGAAGTCGGATCCGTCATGTCCCCAACCGTAACCACTGCCTAGGCTGAGGGCCATGTCGCCCGCCACGCGCCCGCGTGACCTTCCTCCCACCCTGGGCATGACCCTCGTCGAGGGCGGGGCCGAGTTCGCCGTCTACGCCGGGCATGCCGACTCCGTCGAGGTCTGCCTGTTCGACAAGGACGACGCGGACGGCAGCTCGGAGCGCCGCGTGCCGCTCACCGAGCGCACCCATGGCACCTGGTTCGGATTCCTCCCGGGCGTCGTGGCCGGTCAGCGCTACGGCCTGCGGGTCGACGGACCGTGGCGTCCGGCCGAGGGGCTGCGCTACAACCCGGCCAAGGTCCTGCTCGATCCCTACGCGCGCGCCATCGAGGGCGACGTGTCATGGACCCCCGAGGTCTTTGCCCACCGGGTCGGCCACCGCCTCAAGGGCGACGACCTCGTGCGCAGCACCCTCGACAGCGCCAGCGCCGTGCCGCGCTGCGTGGTCGTCGACGAAGGCTTCGCGTGGGGCGACGACGCACCTCCGCACACCCCGCTCGCCGACAGCGTGGTCTACGAGACCCACGTGCGCGGCATGACCAGGCAGCACCCTGAGGTGCCTGAGCACCTGCGGGGCACGTATGCCGGCCTGTGCCACCCGTCCGTGATCGCCCACCTCAAGGCCTTGGGCGCCACCGCGGTGGAGCTGCTCCCGGTGCAGGCGTTCACGTCCGAACCAGAGGTCGTCCAGCGTGGGCTGAGCAACTACTGGGGCTACAACACGTTGGGCTTCTTCGCCCCCCACGCGATGTACGCCTCGACTCCCGACCCGCAGGGCGCGCTCGACGAGTTCAAGGGCATGGTGCGGCTGCTGCACGCCGAGGGGATCGAGGTCATCCTCGACGTCGTCTACAACCACACGGCCGAGCAGGCGGGCCGCACCGGTGCGTCGCTGTCGTGGCGCGGTCTGGACAACCGGGCCTACTACCGGCTCGACGAGCGCGGCCAGGACATCGACGTCACCGGCTGCGGCAACACCCTCGACCTGCGGCACGCAATGGTCTGCAAGATGGTGCTCGACTCGCTGCGCTACTGGGTCAACGAGTGCCACGTCGACGGCTTCCGGTTCGACCTGGCGGTCGCACTCGGCCGTGGCCAGAACGACGACTACGACCCCAACCACCCGTTCCTCGTGGCGCTGCGGACCGACCCGGTGCTGTCCCGGGTCAAGCTCATCGCCGAGCCCTGGGACGTCGGCATCCACGGCTGGCGGACCGGCCAGTTCCCGCCACCCTTCGCCGAGTGGAACGACCGGTTCCGCGACTCGGTGCGCACCTTCTGGCTGGACGACCTCAAGGCGCAGGCAGCCGGCCACCACCAGGGTCACGGGGTGCGCGAGCTGGCGACCCGGATGGCCGGGTCGCAGGACCTGTTCGGCGCGCGGGACCGGGGTCCCGTCGCGTCGGTGAACTTCGTCGCGGCGCACGACGGCTTCACCGCCACGGATCTCACCCGCTACAACTCCAAGCACAACGGCCCCAACGGTGAGGGCAACCGGGACGGCAGCGACAACAACCAGTCGTGGAACCACGGGGTCGAGGGCCCGGAGACCGGCCCCGCAGACCCGGAGGTGGAGGAGGTCAGGCGGCGGTCGGTCCGCAACCTGCTGGCCACCACGCTCCTCGCGACCGGGGTGCCGATGCTCAATGCGGGCGACGAGTTCGGCCGCACGCAGGGGGGCAACAACAACCCCTACTGCCAGGACAACGAGACCTCCTGGTTCGACTGGGGTCTCGAGGGCTGGCAGCAGGACCTCCTGGCCACCACCCGGTTCCTGACACGGCTGCGTGCCGACCACCCGGTCCTGCGGCAGCGCACCTTCTTCACCGGACGTGAGGTGCACGAGGACGGCTCGACCGACCTCGCCTGGTTCGACGTCGAGGGCAACCCGATGGCCAACGGCCGGTGGGAGGATCCGTCCACCCGCACCCTCCAGATGCTGCTCAACGGCGCCTGGATCGGTCAGGCCTCCCTGCTCGTCGTACTCCATGGCGCGCCGGACGTCGAGAAGGTCACGTTGCCGGCGGTAGCCGGCCTCACGGCATACCAGCTGTTGTGGGACTCGACCGACGAACGGCCCGCATCACCAACTGCCGCAACGCTTCCCGGACCGGTGGAGATCGGCCCCACCTGCATCAGGGTGTACCGCGCGGTCGACCCGACCTAGGCGGTGGTGGCCGGGAGCGCCACCTCGAAGGTCGTGCCGCTGCCTAGCTCGGACTCCACGCTGATCGTGCCGCCATGGCGCGCGATGATGCGCGCGACGATGCTCAGGCCGAGGCCGGTGCCGGGGACCTCGAGGGCCGCGGGGTTGGTGCTGCGGAAGAACTCGGTGAACAGGGACCCCTGGTCCTCCTTGGAGATCCCGAGCCCACTGTCGGAGCAGAGCAGCACGACGGTGTCGGCGTCACGACGTGTCCTCAGCTGCACGACTCCGTTGTCGGGGCTGAACTTCACCGCGTTGCTCACCAGGTTGTCGACCACCCGGGCGAGCTCGTCAGCGTTGCCGTCGACCACGGCGAGACCCTCGACGAGGTCGCTGGTCAGCTGGATGCCGCGCTGGTCGGCGCCGGGCAGGAACATGTCGATCGCGTCCTGGGTCAGGCGGGCGAGGTCGACCTGGCCGCTGACCAGGGGACGGTCCGGGTCACTGACCTTCGCCAGGGTGAGCAGGTCGTCGACCAGTGACTGCAAGCGGCGGGTGTTGCGTTCCATGACCCCCAGGGACCAGTCACTGTCCGTCTGTGGGTCGTCGCGCAGGAGC
The DNA here is from genome assembly GCF_006438965.1 of Pedococcus bigeumensis. Lineage (GTDB taxonomy): Bacteria > Actinomycetota > Actinomycetes > Actinomycetales > Dermatophilaceae > Pedococcus > Pedococcus bigeumensis_A. The sequence continues at coordinate 483,414 of NZ_RCZM01000001.1, read as the reverse complement.
TCCAGGTGGCCGACGATGGACGTGAGCGGGTTCTTCAGCTCGTGCGCCACCGTCGCGAACAGCGAGGTCTTCGCCCGGTCGGACTGGCGGAACTGGTCGACCAGGCGGCGCTCGAGCTTCAGCAGCCGCGCGTTGACGATGGCGCGTCCGATGTCCCGGCCCATCTCCAGGGCCGCAGCCGCCTCCGCGTCGCTCCACTCCGGCTCCTGGGCCGACCGGGCGATGGCGAGGTGCCCCAGGCACTCGCTGGCCGCACCGATAGGGGCGAGCATCACCGCCCCGCCGCTGAAGGACGCCGTGAACCCGAGCATGATGCCGACTTCCTGGTCGGTCAGCAGCCCTTCCGGGTAGGAGGCCCCTGAACGCACCATGGCCGCGGTCCGCTGTCGCCAGCACCGCTGCGCCACCCGCCGCACCAGTTCCACGACCTCGGCCGGAGCGGTGGCCGTGCCCTGTCCGGAATGGGCGACGACGCTGTCAACGGCTGGGTCGTTCTCGTGGCCGAACGTGCGCACCCAGATGGCAGACCCCTTCAGACCCTCCAGCACCGGTTCGACGACAGCCTCGACGGCACGAGCGGGGTCCAGAACCTCTTGGGAGATCCGGGAGACGGTGTGCACCGCCGCGGCGAGACGTATCTGTTCGGCCAGTGCGAGCCGCTGTCGGGCGCCGTTGATGGCGATACCCGCCTGGTTCGCGAAGACCTCCAGCAGGCCCTGCTGCATCTCGTCAGGACGCTTCCCACTGAGCGGCAAGTCGACGGAGATCATCCCGAGCCACTTGCCGGCGACGTCGTAGAAGGGCGCCAGCAACGTGTCCTGGGGGTCCCACGAGTCCGGCTCCCCGGTCGCGGCATCCCAGCCCTCCGCCACCCAGCCGGGATCCGACGTCTGCGGCAGCCGGTTCGCCGGGACGAAGCGCAGGGTGCCCCACTGCTCGGCGATGTCGAACTCGGCCTCGACCAGGCCTCGCGGGGTCCGTCGTCCCATCAGCTCGCGACGTGCTCCGGGGTCACCAGCCACGGCGACCACCTCGAGATCCCCGTCCGGCTGCAGGAGGCTGACCGCGGCCACCCGAAAGCCCACCACGTCTGCTGCGCCCTCGACGATCAGGTCGAGCACGTCCTGCAGGCTCTCCTGACCGCTGGCGCGGTTCATCAGCTCCGACAGGCCTCGCAGCGCCTGCACTCCCGTCGAGGTCAAGACCACCGACCGCTCACCCCAGACTCTTATTTGCGGCTCCCCAGCACACGCTGCAGGGTAGCCGCAACTGCATCCGGTTCTGCCCATTTCTCCGGGTTTGTGCAACCGCTCGAACCTAACGGACTAGGGCCGACCGCTGGGGCACGCTGGGGCTGTGGCCGAAGTGCCCCGCGCACCCCTGCGAGCGCACCCACGGCTGGGAGCGGAGACAGCAGTGGCAGGGAGCGAACGCTCCCTGCCACTTCCAAGATATAGCGCCAAGGGGGGCTTGCGACAAGGCCCCTGCGGTGGCTCACACTGGGCGGCCGTGCCCTGAGATGGGCGGCATTGCGCCTGGGCGACACGGTGCACGACGGCACCGTGCGGGACGGCACTGAGGAGGGAATCGCATGGTGGACGTGGTTGTGGTGGGGGCGGGTCCAACTGGCCTGATGCTGGCCGGCGAGCTGACCTTGGCGGGGGTCGATGTCGTGATCGTGGAGCGCCGGCCCACGGCGGAGCTGGTGGGTTCGCGTGCGGGCGGGTTCCACGCGCGCACGATCGAGATCCTCGACCAGCGCGGCATCGCCGACCGGTTCCTCGCGGAGGGGACGAAGCACCAGGTGCCGTTCTCGGGGAGGTTGCTGCTGGACATCAGCGACTTCCCGACCCGTCACCCCTACACGCTCGGGTTGTGGCAGAACCACATCGAACGGATCCTGGCCGGCTGGGTCGACGAGCTGGGAGTGCCGATCCGTCGCGGGCTCGAGGTGGCTGGTTGCGTCCAGGACGACGATGGCGTCGTGGTTCGGCTTGTTGGCGGCGAGGAGCTGCGCGCCAAGTACGTCGTCGGCGCCGATGGCGGGCGCAGCCCCATCCGCAAGGCGGCCGGGATCGACTTCCCCGGGTGGGAGGCGACCACGAGCGCCATGATCGCCGAGGTCGAGGTGACCGAGGAGCTGCCGGTCGGCATCAAGTTCGACGCCGCCGGCCTGCACGGACTGAGCTTCATGGAGGACGGCCGGACCGTGCGCGTGGTCTCCAGCGAGCCGGAGCTCGGGATCACCACGGAGCCCACGCTGGCCGACCTCAGCGAGAACCTGACCTCGGTCTACGGCACCGATTTGGGGGTGCACCACCCGACCTGGATCTCGCGGTTCAGCGACGCAACCCGTCAGGCGGCGGCATACCGCAGCGGGCGGGTGCTGCTCGCCGGTGATGCCGCGCACATCCACTCACCCGCCGGCGGCCAGGGGATAGGACTGGGCATCCAGGACGCGGCGAACCTAGGCTGGAAGCTCGCCCAGGTGGTCCACGGCGTGTCCTCGGAGAGCCTGCTGGACAGCTACCACGCAGAGCGGCACCCAGCCGGAGCCAGAGCCTTGGAGTACTCGAAGGCGACGAGCGCACTCCAGCGCCAGGACGCGCGGATCGCCTCGGTGCGCGACCTCTTGGACGAGCTGGTCGCCATGGACGAGCCACGCAGGCACCTGGTCGGCCTCATCTCGGGTCTCACCGTCCACTACGACCTGGGCGAAGGGCACCCGCTGCTCGGCCGGCGGATGCCTGACCTCGACCTGCAGACTGGTGACGGCGAAATGACGGCCTACTCCCTGCTGCACGCGGCTCGCCCGGTGCTGGTCAACTTCGGGACCCCTGGCAGCGTCACCGAGGGGCCCTGGGCGGACCGGGTGCAGCTGGTGGATGCCTCCTACGACGGCGTCTGGGAGCTCCCCGTGGTGGGCCCGGTCGACCCTCCGGTGGCGGTGCTGGTCAGACCTGACGGCCACGTCGCCTGGGTGGGAGACGGGACCCCGGCGGGGCTGGAGGAGGCACTGACCACCTGGTTCGGGACCCCCGACGCCACGGAGCGACGTGTCACGAAGGAACCGACCGGCGACGCCTGACGACAGGTCGGAAGCGGACGGCCGTTCCGTCGAAAAACGACGGGGAGCATTTCGGGCATCCCTCTTGCCGCGGCCCGGGCACCGGAGCAGTGTTGACGATGACGGTAGCGCCGTCGGGGCGCTGCCCCGAGCAGAGGAGTTTCGTCGTGTATGCACGCACCACCACCGTCCAGGCAGAACCCTCCAAGATCGACGACGGCATCGCCAACGTCCGGGACGAGGTCACTCCCGTGATCACCGGAATCGATGGCTGTGTCGGGATGTCGATGCTCGCGGACCGCGCGTCCGGCCGTTGCATCGCTACGTCGTCCTGGGAGTCCGAGGCTGCACTGCGGGACAGCGCCGACAGGGTGCGCCCCTTGCGGGATGGAGCCGAGCGAGCCCTGGGCGCCAGCACCAGCACCGTTGACACCTGGGAGGTGGCCGTCGTCCACCGTGACCACGCCATGCCCGACGGTGCCTGCGCCCGGGTCACCTGGTTGAGCGGCATGGCCGACAACGGCGACCGTGCCGCAGACGTCTTCCGGATGGCCGTCCTCCCCAAGGTCCAGGAGCTCGACGGCTTCTGCAGCGCCAGCCTGCTCATCAGCCGCGAGACCGGCCGCGCGGTGAGCACCGTCACCTTCGAGCGGCGCGAACAGGTCGAGGCCAGCCGCGACGCCGCTACTGGGATCCGCGAAGCCGCCAGCAGGGACATCGGAGCGACCATCGACGAAGTCGCAGAGCTGGAGGTGGCGTTCGCTCACCTCCACCTGCCCGAGATGGCGTGACACCGACGGCCTGAATCGCGCCGCGCCGAGGCTCCCACCTTCGAAGACCGTCGACGGTGGGAGCCGATCCGGCGTCTGCTGCTCCCGCGGGAGTAGGCCCGGTGTCGCCCCTCGGAGGATGCCTCGGTCCGTTCGCCGCGGGACGGTGGAGAGGTCCGCAGATCCACCGAGGAGCGACGATGACCAGCCAGACCGACCACACCACCACCACAGCGCCCACCAACCGATCCACCGCGCAGTTCCGGTTCGGGCTGGTCGCGATGCCGCGCCCGGGACTGGACTGGCTCGAGCTCTCGCGCCGCGTGGAGGCGCTGGGCTTCGACAGCCTGCTGGTGCCCGACAACCTCGACGCCGTGGCCCCGGTGGTCGCGAATGCAGCCTCCGCGGCCGTGACCGAGCGCCTCAGCGTGGGCCCCTACGTCATCGCCACGCCCTTGCGCAGCCCCGGGCACGTCGCCGCGGATGCCGCTGCGCTGCACCAGCTTTCGGGCGGTCGCGTCGAGATGGGTCTGGGCGCGGGCCGTCCCGACTCGAAGGCCGAGGCGGAGCGGCTCGGGATCCCGTTCGGCACGCCCACAGAGCGGATGTCGCACCTGGAGCAGACCATCACCGCCGTCCGCGCCCGCACCCCCGCAGTGCGGGTCACGGTGGCAGCCTCCGGGCCGAAGATGCTGGCCCTCGCCGGGCGCACGGCCGATGTGGTCGCGCTCGGCGCCTCACCCTTCGCGGACGAGGCGGAGGTCGCCCGGATGGGCCGGGTCGTCACCGACGCTGCGGCCGAGGCCGGCAGGCAGGTCGTCCTCAACACCAACCTCAGCGCCGTCGGCGACGACATCCCGGCCTGGCTGGAGGAGCGGATGGGCCTGACCGTCGACAAGCTGCTCGCCACCGGGGCCGCGAGCTACCTCCCCGGGAGCCCGGCCGAGATGGCCGAGACCCTCCAGCGACGTCGCGCGGTCACCGGGGTCTCCTACGTCTGCGCCGGTGTCGACAACGCCGATCGGCTGGCTCCCGTCGTCGAGCTGCTCAAGGGCCGTTGAGCCCCAGGAGCACCACTCGACCCAAGGCAAAGGTATGCCGCGTGCGGACCTCCGCACGCGGCATACCTTGCTGCTGTTGGCTTGTGGTGACCTCGGGGGACGCCTCAGGCGTTGGCCACCAACCCGAGCTCGCTCGTGCTGGCCAGACCGGCGTGCTTGGGCAGCACCCGGACCGTGTAGCCGAAGGACCCGGTGCGAGCCAGCGCGAGGTCGCCCGCGAACTGGTGTCGACCACCCTCGTAGGACTCGACGAACTGCAGGGGCTCGCTCAACACGTCGCGCAGCTCGTCGGAGTCGCGTGCCGTGCCGTAGACGACCTGGACGTCGACCTCGTCAGGCGTGAGGTCGGCGAGGGAGACGTAGGCGCGGACGTGCAGCGTCTCGCCGATCTGCGGGCTGTCACCGACACCCGAGGACTCCACGTGGTCGACGTGCACGCTCGGCCACGCCGCCTTGACCTTGGTCTTGTAGGCGGCGAGGTCGCGGGCGCCCTCGAACGTCGCACCGTTGAGCGACCACCCGGCCCGGGCAGCCGGTCCGTAGAGCTGGGTCGTGTAGTCGCGCACCATCCGGCTGGCCAGGACCTTGGGCCCGAGCGTCGCCAGGGTGTGCGTGATCATCGAGATCCAGTTCTGCGGCAGTCCCTCGGCGTCGACGTCGTAGAACCGCGGGGCGACCGAGTTCTCGATGAGGTCGTAGAGCGCAGCGGCCTCGATGTCGTCACGGCGCTCGGCGTCCTCGACACCGTCAGCGGTCGGGATGGCCCAGCCGTTCTCGCCGTCGAACCACTCGTCCCACCACCCGTCGAGGATCGACAGGTTGAGGCCGCCGTTGAGAGCGGCCTTCATGCCGGACGTGCCGCACGCCTCGAACGGGCGCAGCGGGTTGTTGAGCCACACGTCGCAGCCCGGGTAGAGGTACTGCGCCATCGCGATGTCGTAGTTCGGGAGGAACACGATGCGGTGGCGGATCTCCGGGTCGTCGGCGAAGCGGACCATCTGCTGGATGAGCTGCTTGCCGGTCTCGTCGGCCGGGTGGGACTTGCCGGCGATGACGAGCTGGATCGGCCGCTTCTCGTCGAGGAGCAGCTTCTTGAGGCGGTCGGGGTCGCGGAGCATCAGGGTGAGCCGCTTGTAGGTCGGCACCCGGCGGGCGAACCCGATGGTCAGGACGTCGGGGTCGAGGATGTCGTCGACCCAGCCGAGCTCGGCCGGGCTGGCGCCACGCTTCTTCCACGACGACCTGGTGCGACGGCGGGCCTCCTTGACGAGCTGCTCGCGCATCTCGCGCTTGGTCGACCAGATCGCGTCGCGAGGCACCTCGCCGATGCGGTCCCACGCGTTGTGGCGCTCGATGTCGGTGGTGCCGAGGTGCTTGGCGGCGACCTCGTAGACCTTGCGGTCGACCCAGGTGCCGGCGTGAACACCGTTGGTGACACTCGTGATCGGGACCTCGTCGTCGTCGAAGCCCGGCCACAGCCCGTCGAACATCTCGCGGCTGACCACACCGTGCAGCTGCGACACGCCGTTCGCCCGCTGTCCGAGGCGCAGGCCCATCACGGCCATGTTGAACATGCCCGCCTGGCCGCCGGGGTAGTCCTCGGCGCCGAGGGTCAGCAGCCGGTCGATCGGCACGCCCTCGACGGCGAGGTCGCCGCCGAAGTGGCGGGTGATGAGGTCGGCCTCGAACCGGTCGATGCCGGCCGGCACGGGGGTGTGCGTGGTGAAGACGGTGGCGGCGCGGACGGCCTCCAGGGCCTCTTCGAAGGTGAGCCCCGCGGACTGGGTCAGCTCGTGGATCCGCTCGACGCCGAGGAACCCGGCGTGGCCTTCGTTGGTGTGGTAGACGTCCGGCGTCGGGGCGCCGGTCAGTCGCGACCAGAGACGGAGCGCACGGACACCACCGATGCCGAGCAGCATCTCCTGCTGGAGCCGCTGCTCGCCGCCGCCGCCGTAGAGGCGGTTGGTGATGTTGCGGGCGGCGTCGTCGTTGTCGGGGACGTCCGAGTCGAGGAGGAGCAGCGGCACGCGGCCGACCTGCGCCTTCCAGACGTGGGCGTGCAGCTCACGGCCGCCGGGCAGCGCCAGCGTGATGACGCACGGGGTGTCGTCCTCCTCGCGGAGCAGGCTGAGCGGCAGCCCGTCCGGGTCGAGCACCGGGTAGGTCTCCTGCTGCCAGCCATCACGGTTGAGGCTCTGCTTGAAGTAGCCGGTCTTGTAGAAGAGGCCGACACCGACGATCGGGACACCGAGGTCGGACGCCGTCTTCAGGTGGTCACCGGCGAGGATGCCGAGGCCCCCGGAGTACTGCGGCAGCACCTCCGTGATGCCGAACTCGGGGCTGAAGTAGCCGATCGCCTTGGGGGCGCCGCCTTCGACCTCGCCGGCCCACGCCTGGAACCACCGCGGCTCCGACTGGTACCGGTCCAGGTCCGCCTTGGCGGCCGAGACCGCAGAGACGAACTCCGAGTCGCCGGCAAGGTCGGAAAGCTCTTTCGGCGACAGCGTCGAGAGCAGGCGGACGGGGTCCTTGCGCACCTTGTCCCACCGCTGCGAATCGATCCGCTGGAACAGGTCGCGGGTGGGTGGGTGCCAGGACCACCGCAGGTTGCTGGCCAGGTCGCCGAGAGCGGCAATCGGCGCGGGCAGAACAGTACGGACGCTGAAGCGTCGGATCGCCTTCACGTGGGGCATCCTAAGGCCTGAACCTCAATCTGAATGACGCGTTCTTGCAGAACTTTCAAGAAATTGCATCACGCCGTCCATCTGTGCAGATGGGGAGGTGCGCGTCGCCCCAGACCGAGTAGCGTCGGGCCCGTGACAGCGACGCCACAGGCCACCACACCTGACACTCCTGACTCATCCGCCGCTCGACGCACCAGCCGAAGGTCATCGGGCGCGACCACTCCGACGAAGGCACCACCACAGCCTGCTCCGCAGACCGCCCCCGCGGCTCCGACGACGACTCCCCCCCAGGCCCCGATCGGCCGGATCCCGGTCCAGGACGTCAGCCCGGTCGTCGACGGAGGAGCCCGGCCGGCCAAGGCCGTCGTGGGTGAGCAGTTCACCGTCGGAGCCACCGTCTTCCGCGAGGGACACGACGCCGTCAACGCCTCCGTCGTCCTCGTGGCGCCGGACGGCTCGGAGCGGCTCACCGCGATGACGTCGGTCAACCCGGGCCTGAACACCTGGAGCGCCGTGGTCGAGCCGGACAGCGAGGGGTGGTGGACCTACCGCGTCGAGGGCTGGTCCGACCCGTACGGCACCTGGGACCACGACGCGACCATCAAGGTGACGGCCGAGGTCGACGCCGAGCTGATGCTCGAGGAGGGCGCCCTCGTGCTCGAGCGCGCCCTGTCCGAGGTCAGCCGCACCGCGGAGCAGCGGGCCGTCCTCGAGGACGCCGTCACCGCGCTGCGTGACACCCGCCGCCCGCCCTTGGCACGGCTGCACGCCGGCACCGACCCGTCCGTGCGGGCCGAGCTGGCCGCCCGCCCGCTGCGTGAGTACGTGAGCCCGTCCACGGCATACCCGTTGCTCGTGGAGCGTGAGCGTGCGCTGTATGGCGCGTGGTACGAGATCTTCCCCCGCTCCGAAGGCGCGGTGCAGGACCCCGAGACCGGGAAGTGGACGAGCGGCACGTTGCGTACCGCCGCCGAGCGGCTGCCCGCGATCGCTCGGATGGGCTTCGACGTCGTCTACCTGACGCCGATCCACCCGATCGGCACGACAGCGCGCAAGGGACCCAACAACACCCTCGGCGCCGGCCCCGACGACCCGGGCAGCCCCTATGCGATCGGCTCCCCCGACGGCGGCCACGACGCGATCCACCCCGACCTCGGCGACTTCGACGACTTCGACTACTTCGTCGCGCGGGCTGCCGAGCTCGACCTGGAGATCGCCATGGACATCGCGCTCCAGGCCTCCCCCGACCATCCCTACGTCAAGACGCACCCGGAGTGGTTCAAGCACCGTGCCGACGGCACGATCGCGTACGCCGAGAACCCGCCGAAGAAGTACCAGGACATCTACCCGCTCAACTTCGACAACGACCCGGTCGGGTCGTTCGCCGAGATGCGCCGGGTGATCCAGGTGTGGATCGACCACGGGGTCAAGATCTTCCGCGTCGACAACCCGCACACCAAGCCGGTCGAGTTCTGGCAGTGGATCATCGCCGACGTGGGCCGTGACCACCCCGACGTGATCTGGCTGGCCGAGGCGTTCACCAAACCGGCGATGATGCACTCGCTCGGCAAGGTCGGCTTCCAGCAGTCCTACACCTACTACACCTGGCGCAACCAGAAGTGGGAGCTCGAGGAGTACGTCGAGGAGCTCGCCGGCGACGCTGCGGCCTACATGCGCCCGTCGTTCTGGCCCACCACGCACGACATCCTCACGCCCTACATGCAGTTCGGCGGTCCCGCGGCGTGGAAGCTGCGAGCCGCGCTGGCGGCGACACTGGTGCCGACCTACGGGATCTACGCCGGCTACGAGCTGATCGAGCACGTGGCCCGGCCGGGCGCCGAGGAGCAGATCGACAACGAGAAGTACCAGTACAAGAACCGCCGCTGGGAGGACTACGAGCCCGGCGGGGTCAAGGAGGGCCAGTCACTGGCCGGCTACCTCACCAAGCTCAACGAGATCCGCCGCGACCACCCCACGCTGCACTGGCTTCGCAACATCACCTTCCACCACGTGGACGACGAGAACATCATGGCGTTCTCCAAGCGGCGGATCCTGGCCGACGGCACGGACGACACCATCATCGTCATCGCCAACCTCGACCCGCACAGCACGCGCGAGTCGACCGTGCACCTCGACATGCCTGCGCTCGGCCTCGACTACCACGACGGGATCGCCGCCCAGGACCTGATCACCGGGGGGTCGTGGCACTGGGGAGAGCACGTCTACGTCAGACTCGGACCCGAGACCGAGCCCGTCCACATCGTCGCAATCCGGAGGTTCTGATGCAGGGTCTCAACCTCAGCCAGCCGGGGCTCAAGCACGACCCGGAGTGGTTCAAGACCGCAGTGTTCTACGAAGTGCTGGTGCGCGCCTTCGGCGACTCCAACGCCGCCGGGTCGGGTGACTTCACCGGGCTGATCGGCCGGCTGGACTACCTCGCCTGGCTCGGCGTCGACTGCCTGTGGCTGCCGCCGTTCTACGCGTCGCCGTTGCGCGACGGTGGTTACGACATCGCCGACTACACCGCGGTGCTTCCCGAGTTCGGCACCCTGCCGGACTTCCAGGAGCTGGTGTCGCAGGCGCACGCCCGCGGCATCCGCGTCATCACCGACTTCGTGATGAACCACACGAGCGACCAGCACCCGTGGTTCCAGGCATCCCGCTCGGATCCCGAAGGGCCGTACGGCGACTTCTACGTCTGGTCCGACACCGACGACGCCTACTCCGACGCCCGGATCATCTTCATCGACACCGAGGTGTCCAACTGGACCTTCGACCCGGTGCGCCGGCAGTTCTTCTGGCACCGGTTCTTCGGCCACCAGCCCGACCTCAACTTCGAGAACCCCGCTGTCCACGAGGCGATGTTCGACGTCGTCCGGTTCTGGATGGACATGGGTATCGACGGCTTCCGGCTCGACGCGGTCCCCTACCTCTACGAGGAGGAGGGCCACAACTGCGAGAACCACCCGAAGACGCACGAGTTCCTGGCCAAGCTGCGCGCCATGGTGGACGCCGAGTACCCCGGGCGGATCCTGCTCGCCGAGGCCAACCAGCCACCGGCCGACGTGGTCGACTACTTCGGCACCGAAGAGGCGCCCGAGTGCCAGATGTGCTTCCACTTCCCGGTGATGCCGATGCTCTACTACTCGCTGCGCGAGGAGAAGGCGGCGCCGATCGTCGACGTCTTCGCCGAGACTCCGGACAAGCCGCCGGGCACCCAGTGGGGCACCTTCCTGCGCAACCACGACGAGCTCACCCTCGAGATGGTCACGCCGGAACAGCGCGCCGCGATGTACGGCTGGTACGCCCCTGACCCCCGGATGCGGGCCAACGTCGGCATCCGGCGGCGGCTGTCGCCGCTGCTCGACAACAGCCGGGCCGAGATCGAGCTGATCCACGCGCTGCTGCTCTCGCTGCCCGGATCACCGTGCCTCTACTACGGCGACGAGATCGGCATGGGCGACAACATCTGGCTCAACGACCGTGATGCCGTGCGCACCCCGATGCAGTGGACGCCGGACCGCAACGCCGGGTTCTCGTCCGCCGACCCGGGCAAGCTCTACCTGCCCGTCGTGTCGTCCCTCGTCTACCACTACAACAACGTCAACGTCGAAGCCCAGATGGCCAGCAGCTCCTCGCTGCTGCACTGGGTGCGGGCGATGCTCCAGATCCGCAAGCGGCACCCGGTGTTCGGGCTCGGCGACTTCGAGATCTGCCCCTCGGACAACGAGGCGGTGCTGTCCTACCTGCGCGTCACCTGGGACCAGGACGGCGGCGGCGATGCCGAGGCGGTGCTGTGCGTCAACAACCTCGCCAGCCGTCCGCAAGCCACGGTGATCCGCGTCCCTGACGAGTTCCGGGGCGCCAACCTCGAGGATCTCTTTGGCGGACAAGGGTTCCCGAAGATCTCGGACGACGGCACCATCACCCTGACCCTCGGCTCCCGTGACTTCTTCTGGCTCCGACTGGTGCCAGGTGCAGCGCATGGCTGAGATCCACGACACCGCCACGATCTCCCCGACCAAGCTCGAGCTCATCGGTCCGTGGATGGCGCGCCAGCGGTGGTATGCCGCGAAGGGCCGGCTCCCGGTGCTGCGCAAGGTCTGGTCGTGGCGGCTCGACGACCCGGCCGGAGCGGTGGGCATCGAGACGCTGCTCGTCGTCGACGAGGGCGGCCCCGAGCCGGTGCTCTACCAGGTCCCGCTCACCTACCGCGGCGCGCCGCTCGATGGCGGCCAGCACGCGCTCGTGGGCACCATGGAGCACAGCGTGCTGGGCAAGCGCTGGGTCTACGACGGCACCCACGACCCGGTCTATGCCGCCCAGCTGCTCGCCCTGGTCCTCGAGCAGGCCGCCCCCCAGGCGGGCAGCGCCTCCGACACCCCTGAGCCGGCCGTCGTGTCCAAACGACACCCGTCGTGGACGTCCGAGACCCTGCTCAAGTCCGCCAAGGTGCTGTCCGGCGAGCAGTCCAACACCTCGATCATCTTCGACTGCACCGACGGCGATGGTGTGCCGAAGCCGTTGATCTGCAAGGTTTTCCGCACCCTGCAGGCCGGCGAGAACCCCGATGTCACGGTGCAGGGGGCGCTGTCCGAGGCGGGCTCGACGCGCGTGCCCACCATGGTCGGCACGGTCAGCGCCACCTGGCCGAGCGTCGCGGACGCTGACGAGCCGGCATACGGGCACCTGGCGTTCGCACAGGAGTTCTTCCCCGGCACCGAAGATGCCTGGCGGGTCGCGCTGCGCGCGGTCGCCGCCCACGAGGACTTCGACGAGTCGGCCCGCCAGCTCGGCGCGGCCACCGCGGAGGTGCACGCCCGCCTGGCGGAGGTGCTCCCCACCGAGCCCGTGTCCCCCGAGGCGATCGCCGGTGTCGCGGCAGGGATGCGCGCGCGGTACATCGCGGCTGCCTCCGAGGTCCCGGCACTCGCGGCCTACGAGCACCGGATCGCCGATGTGGTCGACCGCGCCGTGAACGCGAGCTGGCCTGCGCTGCAACGTATCCATGGCGACTACCACCTGGGCCAAGTGCTCAAGGTGGCCGAGCGGGGCTGGGTGCTGCTCGACTTCGAGGGCGAGCCGCTGCGTCCGCTCGCCGAACGCAGCCTGCCCGACCTCGCCGTGCGCGACATCGCCGGCATGCTGCGCTCGTTCGACTACGCCGCGGGTTCGTGGGAGCAGTCCCATCCCGGCGGCAGCGCCCGTGACTGGGCGCAGGGCGCCCAGGAGGCCTTCCTCGACGGGTACGCCGCGCAGTGCGGTCGCGACCCGCGCGAGGACGCCGCGCTACTCATTGCCTTCCAGCTGGACAAGGCCCTCTACGAGGTCGTGTACGAGGCCCGCAACCGGCCGACCTGGCTGACCATTCCCACGGCTGCCGTGGTCCGACTGCTCGACGACGCGAGGAAAGACCTGACATGAGCCCACGGTTCGGCAAGAAGAAGCAGAAGTCGGAGCCGTCTGCTGCTACGACGCCCGACGAGGCCTCGGCACCCGAGGTCGCCCCGGAGGCGACACCGGTCGAGGACGTGGCGGAGCCGGCGCAGCCCGATGATGGTGCCGCGCCGACGGCCACCGAGGACGCGGAGCCGACGCCCGCGGATGACGGCGCCGAGCAGACGCCCGCTGTTGACGTGGCCGACCTGACGGCCTCGGATGCCGCAGTCGAGCCGACCTCCGCCGAGGACGCCACTGAGGACGCCGCTGAGTCGACGTCGGCTACCGATGCACCGGCCGCCGAAGCCCCCGCCACGCGCACCTGGTTCGGCCTCCCCGACCCGGAGGCCGCTACTGATGCGGAGCAACCGGCTGCGCCCGCGACCCGCGTCGCGGCTCGCGCTGCTGCCCGGCCGGTCACCGAGCCCCCCGTCGACCGCGACCCGGAGCCGGTGCCCGCACCCACGACGCCCGCCGAGGCGATCCGCGCCCTGGCCGACGGCCGGCACCAGCAGCCGCACGACCTGCTCGGCCACCACCTCGAGGCGGACGGCCTGATCGTGCGCGCCTACCGGCCGTTCGCGTCCGTGGTGGCGGTGCGGTTCCAGGACGGCGAGCGGATCGAGCTGACCCACGAGAGCGACGGCGTCTGGGGTGGCCTGCGCGTCGGTGCCACCGAGACCCAGGACTACCGCCTCATCGTCGCCTACGCCGACGGCATCGAGCACGAGATGGACGACCCTTACCGGTTCGCCCCCACGCTCGGGCCGATCGACCTGCACCTCATCGGTGAGGGCCGGCACGAGGAGCTGTGGACCGTCCTCGGCGCCCACGTCCGCGAGTACCCGGGCCCGATGGGCACCGTGGTCGGCACGTCCTTCGCTGTGTGGGCACCACGCGCCCAGGCCGTACACGTGGCTGGCGACTTCAACGGCTGGGACACCCGCAGCCACTCCATGCGACTGCTCGGCGAGTCCGGGGTCTGGGAGCTGTTCATCCCGGGCGTCGGCGACGGCACCCTCTACAAGTTCCTCGTGCGGGGGGCCGACGGGAAGGTCCGCGAGAAGGCCGACCCGATGGCCCGTGCCACCGAGCTGCCCCCCGGTCGCGCCTCGTCGGTCGTGCAGTCGCGCTACCGCTGGGACGACGACGAGTGGATGACCACGCGGGCCCAGAGCGACCCGCACACGGCCCCCATGAGCGTCTACGAGCTGCACCTCGGGTCCTGGCGCCGCGACCACAGCTACGTGGACCTCGCGGAGCACCTGGTCAACTACGTGGCCGACCTGGGCTTCACGCACGTCGAGCTGATGCCGGTCATGGAGCACCCGTACCCGCCGTCATGGGGCTACCACGTGACGAGCTACTACGCCCCGAGCGCACGGTTCGGTCGTCCTGACGAGTTCCGCTACCTCGTGGACCGGCTGCACCAGGCCGGGATCGGCGTGATCCTCGACTGGGTGCCCGGCCACTTCGCCACCGACCCCTGGGCGCTGGCGCGGTTCGACGGGCTGCCGCTCTACGAGCACGCCGACCCGCGCAAGGGCTGGCACCCCGAGTGGGGTTCCTACATCTTCGACTTCGGCCGGATGCAGGTGCGCAACTTCCTCGTGGCCAACGCGGTCTACTGGATGGAGGAGTTCCACATAGACGGCCTCCGGGTCGACGGCGTCGCCTCGATGCTCTACCTCGACTACGCCCGCAAGGACGGCGAGTGGATCCCCAACATCCACGGCGGCCGCGAGAACCTCGAGGCGGTGGGCCTGCTCCAGGAGGCCAACGCCACGGCATACAAGCGGGTGCCCGGGATCGTCACGATCGCCGAGGAGTCCACGTCCTGGCCGGGCGTCACCAAGCCGACCAGCACGGGTGGGCTCGGCTTCGGGCTGAAGTGGAACATGGGCTGGATGAACGACTCCTTGAAGTACCTCAAGGAGGACCCGATCCACCGGCAGTACCACCACCACCTGCTGACCTTCTCGCTCATGTACGCGTTCAGCGAGAACTACCTTCTCCCGATCAGCCACGACGAGGTCGTGCACGGCAAGGGGTCGCTGCTGCGCAAGGTCCCCGGCAGCCGTTACGACCAGCTGGCGACGGTGCGTGCCTTCCTCGCCTACATCTGGAGCCACCCCGGCAAGCAGCTGCTCTTCATGGGCACCGAGTTCGCCCAGGAGGCCGAGTGGGCCGACGGCCGAGGGCTCGACTGGTGGCTGCTCGACCACGCCGCGCACTACCGCGTGCACAACCTGGTCAAGGAGCTCAACCGGGTCTACCGCGGCAACGAGGCGCTCTGGGCGCTGGACTCCGACCCTGCCGGCTTCGAGTGGCTCAACGCGGATGACAACTCGTGGAACACCTACTCCTACCTGCGATTCGGCACGCCGGACCGCCAGGGAGCCGTGGTTGCGGTGGTGGTCAACTTCGGTGGGCTCGCCCGTGACCCGATGCGGATCGGTGTTCCGCGAGCCGGTGACTGGAAGGTCATCCTCGACACGAGCGGATACGACGAGTTCGGCACCCCGAGCCAGGCGGAGGTCGTCGTCACGGCCCAGGACCAGGGCGCCGACGGCCAGCCCTACTCCGTCGAGGTTCGGGTGGCGGCCCTCACCGCGGTCTACCTCGCCCCCGTGGAGGACACTGCCGGGTGACCCACTTCTGGGGCTACCGGATCCCCGTGCTCGTGGTCCCGGTCGTCCTGGCGTATGCCGTGCTGGCGGCGTGGTGGGTCTGGCGCGGCCGCGCCCACCTCGTCGTCACCCTCGAGCGCGTCCTGCTCGGGGGTGCGGTGGCTTTCGCCACCGTGGTGACCATGTCGCCGCCGGGCGTCACCGACACCGGGGTCCTCGAACCCGACCGGTCGTGTGCCATCCACCCGGTGGCCCTGGGGCTCGCTGCAGTCACCGCTGACGACCAGCGCATCCTCAACGTGCTGCTGCTCGTGCCCGTCGGGGTTTTCGCCGCCCTCGTCGCCACTCGGCTGCGCCGTCCCGAGGGGCTGGCGGTCGTCGCCGTGGCGGCGGCGCTCCCCTTCGGCTACGAGGCCGGTCAGCAGGTTTTCCGGGGGCTGCAGCGAGCCTGCGACACCACCGACCTGGCCGACAACCTCACGGGAGTGCTGCTGGGGCTGGCTGCGGGGATCCTGCTCGTGGGACTGCGGTGGGCAGCACGGCGCGAAAGTGGAAGGGTGGCCCCATGAACGACCCGCGCGCAGGACAGCTCGCCCAGCCCTCCGACCTCGTCGACGTCGCCCACCTCGTCACGGCCTACTACACCTTGGTGCCGGACCCGGACGACATCGACCAACAGGTCGCCTTCGGCACGTCGGGCCACAGGGGGTCCAGCCTGAAGACGGCCTTCAACGAGGCCCACATCCTGGCGACAACCCAGGCCATCTGCGACTACCGCAGCTCTCAGGGCTACGACGGTCCGCTGTTCATCGGTCGTGACACCCATGGCCTCTCGGAACCGGCCTGGGCCTCGGCGCTCGAGGTGCTGGCAGCCAACGACGTGATCGTCCTGGTCGACGACCGCGACGGCTACACCCCCACACCCGCTGTCAGCCACGCGATCATCCGCGCCAACGAGGGCCGGACCAGCGGGTCGGTGCTCGCCGACGGGATCGTCGTCACCCCCTCCCACAACCCGCCCGCGGACGGTGGGTTCAAGTACAACCCGCCGCACGGAGGGCCCGCGGACAGCGATGCGACGAAGGTCATCGCTGCCCGCGCCAACGAGCTGATCGCCGATGGCCTCAAGGACGTCCGTCGCATCCCCTTCAGCCGGGCTCGCGCCCACGCACAGCCCTACGACTTCCTGGGTACCTACATCGACGACCTACCGAACGTCGTCGACCTGCAACGGATCAAGGACGCCGGCGTGCGGATCGGAGCAGACCCGCTGGGCGGCGCCGCGGTCCACTACTGGGGGGAGATCGCGGAGCGCCACGGCCTCGACCTCACCGTGGTCAACCCTCTCGTCGACCCGACCTGGCGGTTCATGACCCTGGACTGGGACGGCAAGATCCGGATGGACTGCTCCTCCCCCTACGCGATGGCGTCCCTCATCGAGCGCAAGGACGAGTACGACATCGCGACCGGCAACGACGCCGACTCCGACCGGCACGGCATCGTCACGCCGGACGGCGGGTTGATGAACCCCAACCACTTCCTCGCTGTGGCCATCCAGTACCTGTTCGGTGGCGCGCGCCCCGACTGGCCGGCCGATGCCGCCATCGGCAAGACGCTGGTGTCCTCCTCCATGATCGACCGGGTCGCTGCCGACATCGGCGGGCGGCGGCTCGTCGAGGTGCCGGTCGGGTTCAAGTGGTTCGTGCCCGGACTCATCGACGGGAGCTTCGGCTTCGGTGGCGAGGAGTCGGCCGGTGCGTCGTTCCTGCGCCGCGACGGGAAGGCCTGGACCACCGACAAGGACGGCATCATCCTGGCGCTGCTCGCCTCCGAGATCCTCGCCGTGACCGGCCAGAGCCCCAGCCAGCACTACAGCGAGCTGACCGAGAAGCACGGCGACCCGGCCTACGCACGCATCGACGCCGCGGCCACCCGCGACCAGAAGGCCAAGCTCGCCGCCCTCTCCCCCGGTGACGTGGCTGCCGACTCGTTGGCCGGTGAGCCGATCACGGCCAAGCTGACCGAGGCGCCCGGCAACGGGGCAGCCATCGGCGGTCTCAAGGTGACGACCGAGAGCGCGTGGTTTGCCGCCCGTCCGTCGGGGACCGAGGACGTCTACAAGATCTACGCGGAGTCGTTCAAGGGCGCCGAGCACCTCGCCCAGGTGCAGGCCGAGGCCAAGGACGTCGTCGGAGCGGCCCTCGGCGGCTGACCGAGGCGGCTGACCGGGGCGGATAAATTCGGAGGCATCCTCCGGAACAAACCGGAGGGACGCTCCGTTGACCAAGACATGACGCCCACGAACCCGCCACACACGCCCGGGCCTCGCACGTTGCCTCGCATGGGCAGCTCGCGTCCCAACATTGCCACACTCGACCAGCTCCGCGGCCTGCGTCGCCCCCGGCTCATGCAGCCCGAGGCACGCCGACACCAGATCGAACAGGAGTGCCGGGCCTGTTGAGGCTCCCGCACCCCGCATGACCCGACGGGCCCCGCCAGACTGGCGGGGCCCGTTCATCGTGCGTCCAGCAGGCGACTGACCTTCAGTCGGCCGTGAGGGCGGGCGCCGGCCCGCTCACGACGGTCTCGTCGACAGCAGAGCTGCCAGTGCCGAGCCGGGACTGCTCGTCCTTGACCCACATCTTGGTCAGGCCGCCGAAGTGGCCTTCGAACTTGTCCCACTCGTGCTGGGGATAGGTCGTCTGGATGGTGTCGGTCAGCAGGCTGCGGAAGTCGGGTGAGTCCACCCACTCGAGCACCATGTCGTCGATGTTCGGGAGCGCCACCTCACAGAACTCGCGGTAGTGGTCGGTGTCGAAGTGGGCATCGGCCAGCCCCTGGTACGCCCCGAGCTTCGCGCCGTAGTCGAGCGCCGCGTCGTCGGCGATCTCGAACCACGGCCCGGTGTCGACCTGGGTGCGCGCCTTGCGTCCGGTGGCCACGCAGAACACCGACCACTTGAGCAGCGCCTTCATCGCCCACGGGAAGTAGTAGTGCAGCGAGGTGACAGCCACGTCCGGGCAGGCGTTCGCGTAGTCGATCGGGTAGACCACGCCGTCCTTCACGAGCATCTCGCAGGAGTTGAACTCCCACCGGAAGAACGCGTTCACCGTCTGGGCGATGGTGACCGCCTCGGTGCCCACGCCTTCGCCGAGGAAGCCGTGCTGGACGGCATACCTGTTGTGCATCGGCTCGTCGGGCTGGAACTTCATCACCATCGTCTCGGGCCCGATCGTCAGCGCGCGCGCAAACACCTCGAAGTCCGCTACCGACGCCTGCAGGTGCATCAGCATCTCGCCGGAGTCGTCGTAGGCGCTGTGCAGGTCGTCGACGTTCTTGACCTGTGACACGCCGCGCCAGCCGCCACCGTCGAACGGCTTCATGAACAGCGGGTAGCCGATCTGCTCGGCGATCGCGTCGAGGTCGAACTCCTTGTTGTAGCGGGCCGCCGTGAAGGCCCAGCGCGCGTTGTCGATGGGGTTCTTGTAGGGCACCAGGACGGTCTCGGGGACGTTCATCCCCAGGCGCAGCAGGGCACAGTAGGCGGAGTGCTTCTCCATGGACTGGAAGGTGAACGGACTGTTGAGCAGGTAGACGTCATCCATCAGGGCGGCCTTCTTGAGCCACTCCCGCGGGTGGTAGTACCAGTAGGCCAGTCGGTCGATCACCAGGTCCTGCCGCGGTTTGTCCCGCAGGTTGAACGGCTCGATCGTCATGCGTTCGGTGTTGATCTGGTGGCTCGAGCCGTCGGGGCCGGTCAGGACGCCCAGCCGCCCGGCGAGCGTCTCGAACGCGCGCGGCCAGTCACCCTCCGCGCCCAGCAACAGTCCGATGAGGTGTTCCTGCGTCTTTGCCATGCACCCATCCTGTCGGCTCAGGGGGCGCGCTTACTACCCCCTCCCCCCAACATCTGGGACAGCTGTCAGAACAGCGCGCTCATCAGCGCCGTGCGCGCCTTGCGCACCCGCTCGTCGTGCGACCCGACCACCGCGAACAGCTGCAGCAGGTGGTTCTTGGCCTGCTCCCGCTCCTCACCAGCAGTGGCCCGGACCAGGTCGAGAAGCCGCAGGAACGCGTCCTCCACGTGACCACCGAGGACGTCGAGGTCCGCGACGAGCCCCTGGGCGGCGACGTCGGTCGGGTGCTCGGCCGCCGCTGCGCGGGCCGCCTGCAGGTCCGCACCGTCGGTGCGCTGCATCAGGCCCACCTGGGCAAGCCCGAGCTCGGCGTCCGCGTCCGCAGGGTTCTGCTTCAACGCCTGCTGGTATGCCGTGGCGGCACCATCGAGGTCGCCCCGCTCGATGGCGTCGTAGGCCTCTTGGTGCAGCGGGGGGAGCTGCTCCTCGACCTCTTCGCCTTCGGGGGCGGCGCCCGCCCCGGCGATGTCCACGCGCCCGGTCACGCCGTGCTGCACCGCCAGGCCGAGGAACTCGTCGAGCACCGGACGCAGGGCGGTGTCGGGCTGGATGCCCGCGAACATGGGCACCGGCTGGCCCTGGATGAGGCCTATTGTCACCGGGACGCTCTGGACCTGGAAGGCGCGCAGCAGCGTCGGGTTCTCCTCGACGTTGACGCTGACGACCTGGAACCGACCCTCGTAGCTGCCTGCGACCGCGACGACCGTGTCGAGGTAGTCGAGCGACTCGGGGATCTGGGCCGCCCACAGGACCAACAGCATCGGCACACCGACCGAGGCGTTCGCGATCTCCTGGAAGTTGGTGTCGGTCCCCTCGACGACCACGCCGGTGCGCCCGGCCACTCCGGCACCCGCAGCCGCGCCACCGGCCGCCCCTGCGGCGGACCCTCCGGCAGCGGCAGACGGTGCGCCCGACGGGGGCTGGCTCCGCAACGCGGTCAGGTCGATGGCGCCCCGCAGGCCACCCGTGGTCAACGGCCGATCACTCATGCGGCGATTGTCCCTTACTTGCCCTGGGCCGAGAACAGCACCTCGTCGACGGCGACGACCTGGGCCTTGCCCTCGACCGGCACGGTGAAGACGACGGTCTCGTAGGACTTGAGCTCGGCGCTCTTGGTCAGCGTCTTCTTGCGGACCAGCCGCTGGAAGTCGGCGCTGGGCGTGAGCGACTTTCCGCCGGGGCGCAGCGTGATCGTGTCGGTGCGTTCGAGCAGCCCGAAGACGAGGGCTCCGCCACCCCGCAGCGAGATGGCGACGGTGTTGTCCGGCTCGACCGTGTGCGCCTGCGTGAGGGTCGCGAGCTTGCCGAAGGTCTTGGCCTGCTCGGCCGCGTGCCCGCGGATCGCTGTCGCGAACGGCTCAGCGGGGTCGACATCGGTGGTGGCGACCGGCTTGGGGTAGGCGAGGCTCGCGGCATACTCCTTGAGCAGGTCGGCAGGCTGCACCGCGAGCTTGGCACCGGGGGCAACCAGCGGCGAACCGGTGCTCAGCGAGTCGAGAGCGGCCACCGTGGCACCCGGCTGCATCGGCGCGGCCGCGCTGAGCCGGTAGGGCGTCTTGGCATCGGGCGAGACCAGCAGGTTGAGCACCGCACCGTTCTCAGCGGTGCTGGTCTGGACGAGGATCAGCCGCGGCCAGCCCGTGCCACGCGAGACCCCGAGGACCTTGGGTGGCTCCGCGCGCGTCAGGGGTGCCGTGGGGGCGGGTGCATCGGTCTCGAGCCGGCTGGCGGCATTGGCAACGGCGAGCGCACTGCCGGTGAGCGCCTCGGTCCGGAGCGCCTCGGCGTCTGCGGGCTTGGCCGCACTGGCCTCGGCGGCCTGGGCGAGGACCCGGGTGGCGATGGTCTCGGCAGTATCGGCGGAGATCGGCGCGGTGGTCGTGACCTGGCTGGGTGCGTCGTGGATGCCCGCGAGTCCGGCCCCGGCGCCACACCCGGCGAGGGCGAGGCTGAGGGCACCGACGAGCGCGATGCGGGTGGTCGAGCGGCTCATGCGGACACCTCCTGGGTGGGTTCGTCGGTATCTGGCTGGTCGACGGGCGCCTTGTCCGGCCGGTCTGCCGACGCCTCGTCCGGCCCGTCGTCCGGCCCGTCGGCGGGAACCAGCGCCGGACCCCGGGTCGGGTGTCGCCAGCTCTGCCAGAGCCCAGCGGCCCCGGCCACCGTGGCCAGCAGTCCCACCAGCGTCGCGAGGAGCGCCTGGAAGAACCAGGTGGGTCGCGCGATGGTGACCCGGAGTGACGTCAGGTCGACCGGCTTGCCGTCCGGTGCGGCGATGACGACCGACTCGGGGGCACCGCTCTGGTCGACCGTGATGCGCACCCGGCCGTCGCCGGACGCGGTCTGGCGCCAGATGTCGGCGCTCGCCAGGTTCGGGGCAGTCCCTGCACCGGACCGCGACTGCACCAGGCTCCAGTCCCGGATGTGGGCGCCCGTGACCGACGTGCGGTCGGCGCCCCCCACGATGGCCTCTGCATCGGTGGGCGTGGTGCGACCCATCCAGATCTTCGTGCCGGGGGCAGCCACGGCGGTGATGCTCACCGGACGGTCGACCCGGTTGAGCACGGAGGGCTCGATGACGACGACCGCGTCGCTGGCAGGAGTGGACCTGAGCACGGCGCTGCCGGACGACCCGAGGTGGACGGTGAACCAGGCTCCGACGAGCAGGAGCACGAGTCCGATCACGGTCAGCGCGGCGAGGAGCGCGCGTTTGGCCACAATCGACACAGTAGAAATCCTTACGTGAGTGGGCCGGCACACGGGCGTACCCCGCAGCCGGCAATCACACCACCATGACCCAGGTTGGTCCACCACGACAAATCCCCACCCCCTGAAATCGTGCGGTCAGTGGCATGATCGCCGGGATGACCTCACGTTCACGGCAGGGCCGAAGTCGCCGCCCCGGTCGCCCCCGCGAGGAGGCCACTGAGCAGGCGATCACCGCTGCGGCACGGCAGGTGCTCGCCGACAAGGGCGTTGCTCGGATGTCGATGGAGCACGTGGCCGCCAAGGCCGGTGTGGCCAAGAGCACGCTCTACCGGCGCTGGCCGTCGAAGATCGAGCTCGCTGTGCATGCCGTGGCCGCGAGCTTCGACGAGATCGAGATCGGCGACCAGGGCTCGTTGGAGGCGGACATGCGCGCCGGCATCGGCGAGGCGGCGCGGCTGCTGCGCGACCCCTCCACCGGCGGTGCGTATGCCGCGTTGCTGGCCGAGTCGGCCCGTGACCCCGGGGGCGTCGGCCTGCGCGTGCGGGAGTCCCTGTCGACCCGGTTGCACGCGCTGGTCGCCACCTCCGTGCAGCGTGCCATCGACCGGGGCGAGATCCGCCAGGACATGATCGACGTCGACCTGCTCGCCGACGTCGTGGTCGGGTCCGTCATGCACCGGGCGCTGGCGACGGGTGTGCCCGACGAGGCCTTCATCGACGGGCTCATCGGCCTGCTGGCCGACGTCGCCTATGCCCGGCTCCGCCGCGAGCAGCGCGAGGCCGACGACCCGGTCTAGAAGCGGGCCGGCTCGCGGTAGACGCCCCACTCGTCCCGCAACGCGTCGCAGATCTCCCCCAGCGTCGCCTCGGCGCGCGCAGCGTCGAGCATGGCCGGGACCATGTTCCCGCTGGTCCGGGCAACCTCGACCATGTGCTGCACGGCGGCGCGCACGGCGTCCTCGTCGCGGCCCGACTTGCGCGTCTTGAGGGCGGCCACCTGGTCGGTCTCGACCTCGTGGCTGACCCGCAGGATCTCGAGCTGGTGGGTGACCGAGGCGGTGTGGCAGTTGACGCCCACGACCTTCTTGTCACCCTTCTCCAGCGACACCTGGTACTGGAACGCCGCCTCGGCGATCTCGGACATGAACCAGCCGTCCTCGATGCCGCGCAGGATGCCTGAGGTCATCGGGCCGACCGCGTGGTCGACACCGCCCTCGGCGTTGCGGGGCTTGCCGAGCTCGCCCATCGCCCTGATCTTGTCGAAGATCGCCTCGGCCTCGGCCTCGATCTTGTCGGTGAGGGCCTCGACGTACCAGCTGCCGCCGAGGGGGTCCGCGACGTTGACGACGCCGGTCTCCTCCATGAGCACCTGCTGGGTGCGCAGCGCGATCTCGGCGGCCTGCTCACTGGGCAGCGCGAGGGTCTCGTCGAGGGCGTTGGTGTGCAACGAGTTGGTGCCACCGAGGACGGCCGCGAGCGCCTCGACGGCGGTGCGGACCACGTTGTTGTAGGGCTGCTGGGCAGTCAGGGAGACTCCGGCGGTCTGGGTGTGGAACCGCAGCCACTGGGCCTTGTCGGTCTTCGCGCCGTAGGTGTCGCGCAGCCAGCGGGCCCAGATGCGACGGGCCGCGCGGAACTTGGCGATCTCCTCGAAGAAGTCGAGGTGGCTGTCGAAGAAGAACGACAGACCAGGTGCGAACTTCTCGATGTCGAGGCCGCGCGACAGGCCCAGCTCGACGTAGCCGAAACCGTCAGCGAGGGTGAACGCGAGCTCCTGCGCAGCCGTCGAACCGGCCTCGCGGATGTGGTAGCCCGAGACCGATAGCGGCTTGTAGTCAGGGATGTTCTCGGCGCAGTACTCCATCAGGTCGCCGATCAGGCGCAGGTGCGGCTCGGGAGCGAACAGCCACTCCTTCTGGGCGATGTACTCCTTGAAGATGTCGGTCTGCAGCGTGCCGTTGAGGACGCCGAGGTCGACCCCCTGGCGCTCGGAGGCGACGAGGTACATGCAGAACACCGGGACGGCCGGGCCGCTGATCGTCATCGACGTGGTGATGTCCTCGAGCGGCAGCTCGTTGAACAGCACCTCCATGTCGGCAGCGGAGTCGATCGCGACGCCACAGTGGCCGACCTCGCCCAGGGCCATCGGGTCGTCCGAGTCGCGCCCCATCAGGGTGGGCATGTCGAAGGCCACCGAGAGACCGCCGCCCCCGCGCTCGAGGATCATCTTGTAGCGCTCGTTGGTCTGCACCGCGTTGCCGAAGCCGGCGAACTGCCGGATCGTCCAGGTGCGGCCGCGATAACCGGTCGGGTAGAGGCCACGCGTGAAGGGGTACTCCCCCGGCCAGCCGATCCGCTCTGGCACCTCGGAGCCGTCGGTCGGCCCGTAGACGGGCTCCACCGGCATCTGCGAGAGCGTGGTGAAGTCGGCGTCCCGCACCTGGCCCTTCGCCTGGGCCGCGTCGTAGCGGGCCTGCCAGCGCGCAGCGCCGTCGCTCGTCGCGGGGGTGGTGGGTGCAGGGTTCTCGGGCATGCCTGCCAATTTACTAGGACGTCCTAGTAAATGTCACGCCAGCCTCCCTCCGGCCCCGGCCCGGGCGGTCAGGTTGGAAGCGAAACTTCCGGATATCCGGAAGTTTCGCTTCCAACAGGGCGAGCAAGGGTGGGTATGCCGGGTGGCTGGGTCAGGCGTCGAAGTCAGCAGCGCCGACCCGCACCTTGCGCAGCAGGTCGAAGAGCTGCTCGTGCTCGGCGGCGGTCAGCATGCCCAGCCCGAACTTGTGCTGCACCAGGTCGGCGGTCGCGGCTTCCATTGCTGCGCGTCCGGCCGGGGTGATGACCGCGAGGGTGCCGCGGCCGTCGTCGGGGTTGGGCACCCGCTCGACGAAGCCCTGGGCGTCGAGCCGCTGGATGATGTTGGTGGCGCTCGTGGGGTGGACCATCAGCCGCTGGCCGATCTTGCTCATGCCCAGCCTGCCGTCACGGCTGAACGCGAGCAGCACCAGCGCCTCGTAGCGGGCGAAGGTGAGGCCGTGCCTGCCGACCAGCGCGTCATAGTCGGTGATGAGGAGCTGCTGGACCCGCATGATCGACGTCGCGCTGGCCATCGCCAACGGCTGGGAGGTGCGCCCCCAGCGCCTGGTCCACAGCTGCGCCGCGCGCGTGATCGGGTCGAACGGCAGGCGAATCGGCTTCGGCACGCGCAGCAGGCTAGCCCGCGGGGGTGCGGATGGTCTCGAGCTGTCCATCATCGAGACGGATCTCGCCGTCGGCCTCCTCGGCCGCCTCGGGGTCGTGCGTCGCCATGATGACGATCGCGCCCCGCCGGGCTTCGGCCCGCAGCAGCGCCAGGACGCGTTCACGGTTGTCGTGGTCGAGCTCGGAGGTGGGCTCATCGGCGAGCAGCACCCTGCCGCGCAGGGCAAGGCCACGGGCCACCGCCACCCGCTGCTGCTGACCGCCGCTCAGCTCCTCGGCGAGGTGGCTGCCGGACTCGTGCAGACCGACGGACTCCAGCGCTGCCTTGGCCCGTCGCTGGGCCTGCTCTGCGCGCACCCCGCGCGCCAGCAGCGGCAGCGTGACGTTCTCCTCGGCCGAGAGCAGGACCGCGAGGGCACTCCCCTGCGGGATCACCTCGATGCCCAGGCGGGCGGCCTGGGCGCGGTCGCGGACCTCTTCGTCGCCGATCCGGACGGTGCCCTCGCAGGCCACCGCGCCACCGATCGCCCACAGCAGGGACGACTTCCCGGCACCGCTGTGGCCCGTGATGGCGATGAACTCGCCGGCATAGGCCTCAAGGTCTGCGTCGACGACCGCGACCGTCGACCCGTAGCGGACGGTCACACCCTCCACGCTCAGGGGCGGCGACTCCACGTCCTCGAGCTCCGCACCGTCCCCGGGGCGGTGTCCGTCGGTCATCGCCCAGACGTCCGCGTCACCCTCGCGGCGGTTATTACTCATCCGTCTCACCCCTGCCCTGCGGGATCAGCGTCCAGACGCCGTCGACCTCGTGCACCCGCACCAGCGCCCCGGGAGGGAATGCACCCACAGCTGCGGGCGGAAGGGGCAGCGAGCCGTCCGCTGACACCACGGCATACGCCTCGCCGGAACGGCCCTCGCCACCGACGCGGCCGTCGCGGATGGTGACCGTGCGCGGCAGCCGCGCGGCCACCTCGGGGTCGTGGGTCACGACCACGACGGTGGTCCCCCACTCCTGGTTGACCCGGTGCAACGTGTCGAGCACGAGGTCGCGGGACGAGTGGTGCAGCTGCGAGGTCGGCTCGTCGCCGAGCAACAGTCCCGGACGGCTGGCGAGCGCGACCGCGAGCGCCGCGAGCTGGAGCTGTCCCGGCGGCAGCGAGTCGAGCGGCGCGGTCGCCGCGTGGTGGAGGCCGACGAGCTCCAGCACCTCACCGGGCGGTGGCACCTCACGACCGGCCTTGCGGGCCGAGCTCTGGGCGAACTCGACGTTCTGGCGGGCAGTGAGGTAGGGCAACAGGTTTCGGGTGGCGCCCTGCAGGACGAGGCCCACCTCCGCGGCGCGGAACCGGTCGAGGTCGGCTTCGGACATGGTGGACAGCTCGTGCTCCCCGACGAGCACCCGGCCCGCGCTGGGGCGCATCAGCCCGCCGAACAGCGTGAGCAGGGTCGACTTGCCCGCGCCGGACGGACCCAGCAGCCCGACCACCTCACCCGGGTGGACGGTGAGGTCGACCCCGGACAGGGCTGCCACGTCGTGGCCCTCAGCCCGGTAGATGTGGACGAGGCCGCGCGTGGTGACCCGCAGCCCCCTGCTGGAAGTGCCGCGACTCTCGGAGCTCCCGCTCACCCCAGTCAAAGCGCTGGTGCTCACAGTGACTCCCTGATCCGTCGCAACGTGATCCTGCGCCCGGCACCCACGGCGGCCAGCCACCCCACGGCGACCAACACCAGGCCGGCCACCACTGCGGCGCCGACGATGGCCAGGGTGTCCGGTGCGAGCTCGAGGGCCGGCACCGGGTCGGAGGCGCTGTCGAACAACGGGATCAGTGGCATCGCGATGAACGAGCTCACCGCGCCGCAGATCACCCCCACCACGGTGCCGACCAGGACGAGCACGACCTGTTCGCGCACGAGCGAGCGCCGCAGCTCCTTGAGCGGGACGCCGGACATGTGCAGGGCAGCGAGGTCACGCGCCACGACCCGCCAGCCGGTGACCGTCATGACGAGCACCACCAGGGCTGCGAGCAGGACACCCATCGCACCGGTGAAGGCGGCCAGTCGCAGACCCCAGGCCGACGCGGACTCGTCGAGGCGGTCCTTGGCCGTGGCCACGCTGTGCCTGGCCAGGACGCCGACCCCTTGCGTGGTCAGGCTCTGGGCCACGGCGTCGGCACGGGCAGGGTCGCTGACCCAGACCGAGAGCGTCCCGCTGTCGGGCAGGCGACCACCCAAGCGAGCCAGCGTCTCGTAGTCCACGAGGACCCCCTGGCCGCCCAGGACCGGGAGGGTGTCGACCGTCTGCTGGACGGCTGCCGTCAGCGGGGCACCGTTGATGCCGACCGCGTCGAAACCCTGGGCGGAACCCCCGGGCGGCATCGGACCTGCGAGCAGGCCCGGGACGACGGCCGGGACGTCGGCGTGCGAGAGCTCGAGCGCGAAGCCCGTGCTGACCAGCTCGAGGGCAAGGGTGTCGCCCGTCGCCGGCACCTGCTTGAGCGCGTCTCCGCTGCTCGTGGCGGGCGCGACGAACGGGTTCCACTGGTTGGGTGCGGCGAGGTCGAGGGACTTCCCGTCGATGCCCAGCCCGGTGATGCTGAGCGTGCCGCTGACCTCACTGGCCTGCTGGTCGGTCTTGCGGAACTCGAGCCCGTCGAGACGGCAGCCGTCCGGGCAGAGCAGCAAGCCCTTGAGCTCGGCAGATCCCTTGCCCTGCAACGGGACCTGGCCGATCACCCGCGTCAGGCGCTGACCTTGGGGCGTCGTCACCGAGATGCGCAGCTCGGAGGGCTCCTCCGAGCCCGGACCCACCCCGGGAGGCAGCGGGGCCCCGGACTGGCCGGTCGGCCGTTGGGCGAGCTGGCCCTCGGGGGTGGTGAGGTTCCAGGCGATCCGGCCGGTGACCCGCGTGCCACGGAGCTGGACCGGCGCGATGTCGGGTGGGGCGAGCGCGCCCAGTCGGTACGGCTCACCAGGCGGCGCGAACGACGTCTCCTCGAAGTCCCTGGTGACCACCGCCATGGTCGCCGTCGACTTCTGGTCGGTGCGTCGGACGATCGCCACGGGGCTGGCCTTGGTACCTGTCGGGTCGATCGCCCGCACGGTGGCCAGCAGGCTGGCGGGGTTGCGGCTGTCGGTGTCGATGACGGCGGGGGCACCGGTCTGCACCTGGGCTCGCGCCGTCCAGTTGCGGTCGCCCACGACGAGTGCGTTGGCGGCGAACACGGTGAGCGCCACGGCGACGCTGACCACGGTGACGACCTTGCGCAGCGTGGGCCGGCGCTCGAGCCCGAAGGCGGTCAGGGCCGGCCCGATCCGACCCCGGCGCAGGTTGGCGCGACCGCTGGCACCTGCGACCGGGACGGCCAGACGGGAGGCGACGAGTCCGGCAGCGAGGGCGATCAGGGTCGGCGTCACGAGGGCCAGCGGTCCCCCGAGCGTCCCGGTCGCCAGCCCGATGAGGCCGAACGCGGCCAGGGCCACGGCCAGGATGTCCACGATCCCGAAGGCCCGCGCACGCTCGCGGGACACCCGTCGCAGCAGGGCCGAGACGGTGAGCCGCTGAACGGGGCGCGCGGCGAGCCAGATGGCCACCGCGCACACGACGGCCGACGCCGCGAGCGCCAGGACGGAGTACCAGGGCACCTCGAACGGGACACCTTCGGGAAGCAGGAACCACCGCACCAGGGTGGTCAGCAGGAGCGCGAGCAGGAACCCGATGGGCAGCCCGATCGCGACGGTCGCGGCGAGCTCCCCCATGACGATCCGCCCGGCCCCCTCACGGCTGCGGCCGCGGAGCCGGGCCAGGGCCACCTCAGGTCGCCGCTGCTCCACCGCGGCCTGCGCGACGAGCAGCAGGATGGCCGCCGCCAGCAGGCCCAGCTGGGCCATCAGGAGCGGGACGATGACGCGCAGCTGGTGCTGCCCCACCCGGATCCCGTCGATGATCGTGGGCAGCTGGGTCTCCACCAGCGCGCCGTCGATCCCCTGTCCGGCCGCCCGGTTGCCGCCCTTGGCAGCCAGCACGTCGGAGATCTGCTGCAGGTTGCCCAGCGTGAACAGGTCGCGTCGCAGCGGCAGCGTCAACGTCGCCTGCGCCACGCTCCAGTCCTTGGTGAACGTCGCCTCGGGGGTGACGAAGTCGTCGATGGCCGGCACCTGCTCGAGACCGACGTCTATGAGCGAGCCCGACTTGCCGTCCAGCTGGGTGCGCAGCCAGTAGCCCTCGTCCGGCACGACCTCGTAGGCCCCGACGACCTTGAGGGTGGCGGTGGGCTTCTCACCCTGGCCGAGACCGGGCACCGTGGTGTCGAACGTCTTGCCGAGGGGCCACTTCCAGGCGGCCATGTCCTTCGCGGAGACCAGCACCTCGCCGACCGCCTTGGGACAGGTGCCGGTGGTGATCTTGAGGTGCTGGCAGACCTGGTCACGTGCGACGAGATCTCCCGGCGAGTGCTTGAGGCCGGCCTTCGGCACGATGCTGATGGCGTCGGACATCTGCCCGATGGGGTCGCCGTAGAGCACCTGCACCGAGGCCGGGACATTGCCGGAGAGGGCTGCACTGGCGAAGCTCGGGTTGGCCGTCCCCCGGCCGGCTCGGACCACCAGGGCCGTGTCGGCGATGCTGGCCGAGCTGATGCTGGAGCGTAGGAGCGCCTGCTCGAGCGCCCGCTGGTAGAGCGGCGCGAACACGGCGCAGGTGGCGATCAGCGCCGACAGCAGCACGAGGACCCCGGCCTGGGCTCGGCGATATCTGATCGCAGCCCACATGCCGTCAGTACCTCCGTGCGTCCCGGTTCGTCCCCTCGGGCCGGCGTCTCGTGCCGGTCCCGGTCCCGCTCGACCCTAAGGCGGATTCATCCGGCAGTGGGCCACATTCCGGCAACAATTCACGCTCGGAGGGCGTGCCAGCCAGCGTTCCTTGCGGACGACTCCCTGGCTGCTCCTGGGCTACTCCTGGGCGTCGATCGCTGCTTCGAGGCGGTCGAGCTTGGCGGTCAGCTCACCGGCATACCCGTCGCGGATGTCGGCCTTGAGCACCAGGCTCACCCGCGGGCCGAACGCGGCCACGGCGTCGACCGCACCCTTGACCACGGCCATCACCTCGTCCCAGTCCCCCTCGATCTCGGTGAACATCGACGAGGTGCGGTGCGGCAGACCGGACTCGCGCACGACGGTGACGGCGGCGGCGACCGCCTCACTCACCGAACCGGTGGTGTCGGCGGGGATGGACGGGGCGACGGAGAAGGCAACGAGCATGACCCCACCGTATGCCGCGTGGCCGGCACCGCGGCACGCGCCCGGTGGGTTGCCGCAGCCGGCTCACGACTGGCGCAGGAGGAAGGCCGGGGTCACCTCGACGGCGCGGAACCCGAGGCGCTCGTTGATCGAGACCATGTAGCCGTTCTGCTCGGCGTTGCAGGTCAAGATGCGGGTGCGCTCGGGACCGATCCGGGTCTGCAGCTCCTTGAGGGCACGAGCCTTCATCGCCATGCCCAGGTGGTGGCCCCGGTGCTCGGCCGTCACGAGGGTGCCCCACTGCCACACGTTGGGCAGGTCCTCGGGCGGGATGACGAGATCGGTGTACCCCACGACCTCACCGGCGTCGCTGATCGCGAGCGTCGCGATCTTGCGACGCCCCTGGCGCCGGCGCTGGTCCTCGTGGACGCGGACGAGCTCCGGCGTGAGCGACTCGGGCTCGAACTCCAGGTCGCCGCCCGGGGCATCGACGGCGAGCCGGTTGTGGGCAGCGCACAGTGAGGGCAGCAGCTCGTCGGGCAGCGGGTCCTCGAACGCCTCGATGCGGTAACCCTCGTGGTGTGGGGCCGCTTCGGCCATCAGGGCGTCGAGGTCGACGTCCTCCACGGGCAGCGTCCGCACCCGGCGGATCTCGGTGTTGGCCAGGACGAAGCCGTTCTTCTCCGCGAACCTGCGGTAGGGGTGGTCCTCGCGCCGGTCGAACGGATAGGCCGACTCGATGACCAGGTCGGTGCGGTGGTCCGCTCGGCAGATCGCGACGAGCTCGGCCAGCACGGCCGAGCCGATGCCCCGACGACGACGCTCGGGTTCGACCCAGGGCATCAGCCAGGACAGGTGCGTGTTGTCGTTGGTCGCCGAGAACGCAATGCCTGCTCCGACGATCTCCTCGCCGTCGATCGCGACTACGCAGTCCTTGCGTTCGGAGGGGTCCTCCTCGGTGAGCTCGATCCGCATCTCGTCCAGGCCCCACGTCGTGGCGTAAGGGCGCTCGAACCGCTCGGCGCGGTCGCCGATCGCGTGGAAGCGGGCAAGCTCTGCCTCATCGTCGGTGTTGAGGCGGCGGATCTCCATCCCTCGACGGTAGGCCCGCAGAGTTGGTGCCCGCCAATGGTTTTCCTGCTCAGCCGACGGCCACGCCCACGTCGAACTCCCACCGTCCTGACGCCCGCCCGGACGAGAGGACTCGGTCGAGGGTGTCCGCATCGACCTCCGGCGGGACGTCGACCGCCACCACTCCGAAGTCGGTGCCGTGGGCCGCACACCCGACGCCCTGGAGCTCGGCCACGATCTCGTCGAACGACGTGTCGCCGTGCGGGACCACCCGCACCGTGCCGTGACCGGACGCGAGCATCACGGACGTCACCCACCAGCGGTCGTCCTCCTCGGTCTGGATGACCGAGACGATGTCGTCGACCGCGATGCCGTTCGTGAAGACCGGGACCCCGACCACCGTGCAGGCACCGTCGTGGCGCAGCTCGACGTCGAGCTCCTCGCTGTCGAACGGCGGGTAGCCGCCCTCGTCCTGCTCGAGCGACACGTAGGCGTGCATCGGGTCCTTCCGGTTAGAGGTGGTTGGGCACACGGACGGGCTCAGGGCGCGAGGTGGGCGTGTACCAGTGCCACGGTGGCGGCGCCCTCGCCACTGGCGGAGGCGACCCGTTTCATCGAACCGGCGCGCAGGTCACCGGCCGCGAAGATCCCGGGCACGGTGGTCTCGAGGGCCGCGGGTGGGCGACCGTCGGCCCACTGCGACATGGGCACCTCGCGGCCGGTGTAGACGAAGCCACGCTCGTCGCGGGCGATGGCGTCCGGGAGCCAGTCGCCGCACGGGTCGGCGCCCAGCAGCAGGAACAGCCCACCGGCGTCGACGCGGTGGGTGCCGTCCGGGCCGGTCAGCGAGAGCCACTGGAGGTAGGAGTCACCACCACCGTCGACCACCCGGGTCGCGGTCCGCACTGTGACCCGGGTGGTGGAGGCGATCTCCCGGATGAGGTAGTCCGACATGGTCGTCGTCAGGTCGGGGCGCCGCACGAGCAGGGTGACGCTCGCGGCATACCGGGCAAGGTAGACCGCCGCCTGGCCCGCGGAGTTGCCGCCACCGACGACGAAGACATCGCGGCCCTCCATCTCCCGGGCGGCGCTGGTCGCGGCGCCGTAGTAGACGCCCAGCCCGACCAGCTCCTCGAGCGCCTCGATCCCGATGCGGCGGTAGGTGACCCCGGTGGCCACGAGCACCGTCTTGGCGCGCAGCTCACCGCCCTCGGTACGGACCACGTGCGCGTCTCCCGGGCTGGCCGCCGGCTCGATCGCCTCGGCGGCGACCCCGGTGTAGATCCGCGCGCCGAACCGGGTGGCCTGGAAGCGGGCCCGTTGGGCCAGCCGCATGCCCGAGATCCCGCGGGGGAAGCCGAGGTAGTTGCGGATCATCGAGCTGGTGCCGGCCTGTCCACCCACCGCGTCGGACTCGATCACGACGGTGTCGAGGCCCTCGGAGGCGCCGTAGACGGCCGCCGCAAGACCCGCCGGGCCCGAGCCGATGACGACGAGGTCCGCGATGTCATCGGCATCGACGGTCTGTGGCGAGCCGTAGACCAGCCGGGCGACCTGACGGGCGGTGGCGTCCTCGAGGGCCGGGCCGACGACACCGGCCGCCACCACGGGGAAGGCCGGGGATGCACCGCTCTGCACCGATGGGAGCTCGCTCAGCACTCGCCGCCCGACCTCGCTGTCCGGCGAGTACACGCCGTGCGGGATGCCCATCCGGTCGAGGAAGTCGCGGATCCGTGAGACCTCGGCGCGAGA
This sequence comes from Pedococcus bigeumensis, assembly GCF_006438965.1. Taxonomy (GTDB): domain Bacteria; phylum Actinomycetota; class Actinomycetes; order Actinomycetales; family Dermatophilaceae; genus Pedococcus; species Pedococcus bigeumensis_A. Next base: position 449,878 of record NZ_RCZM01000001.1, on the reverse strand, counting down.
GCCGCCTTCGATGATCTGCACGCCCTCGACCTCTGGCGTGGAGGCGGTCCACCCCCAGTCGGAGAGGTACTCGGTGACGGCGGTGTGGAACTCCTCGTCGCGCGGGCCCTGCGGGATGAGCAGGTAGGTGTCGATCCGCCCCTGGCCGAGGGCTTCGCGCAGCTTCGGCATCGAGAGCCCGTAGTCGCCGCGGGAGGTCAGGCAGATCCGGCGCGCAGTCGGCAGCAGCGCGTGCAGCTCGTCGAGGAGGTCCAGTCCCACCTCGACTCCCGGCACCGACCAGCCGACACCGACCAGGGCCACGGGTTGCTCGTCCTCTGCCGCCTGGCGGACCAGCTCACGCCCGCCATCGGCGTCGTCCGCGCACAGGATGTCGTAATCCCTTGCATAACGCCCGAACTCGCTGTCCACCGTGGGAATGTGTTCAGCCGCGACGATCAACATGATCGCGGGGCGGACGCGAGCGGGGGTGGTCATGGCCGGGTCGTCACTGCGGGGTGTCGCTGTCGATCAGCCAGGAGTCGCCGTCCCGCACGACCGTGATCTTGTGGACCTCGTCGCTCTTGGTGTCGTCCTGCCTGGTGAACTTGAGCTGCGCCGTCACCACGCCGGTGTCGGCATTGGACTGCACGTCGCCGACCTCGACGGACTTGATGGTGCTCCAGAACGTCTCGTAGCCCTCACGACCGTCCGAGGAGCTCTGCATCTTCGGCGTCAGCTCGGCGAACGTCCCGTCGCGCTTGCCCGCCTTGGTGACGTCCTTGTAGTAGGTCTGGATGAACCGGGTCAGCTGCGCGTCGGACTTGGGTGGGGTGGTCGTCGTGGTCGTGGTCGACTTCGACGTCGTGCTCGAGCTGGAGCTCGACGAGCTGGACTTGGTCGTGCTCGGCGTCTCGGTCTTCGGAGGTGCCGTCACCGTCGTCGTCTGGCGCGGCGTGGGCGAGTTGGCGCCGAACCCGTCGGTGAGGGCGTACGCGATCCCGAGGCCGATCAGAGCCAGGACGACCAGAGCCACGATCCAGCCCAGTGCCCGCGAACGCTCGCCGTCGCGCGGCCCGTTCCCCCGCGGCTCGCCACCCTGAGGCGGGTATGCCGTGGGTGCCGGAACAGGCGACGGCACCGGGGGTGCTTCCATCCGCTGAGTGGTCTCGAGCGGCGCCGACAAGACCTCCGTGGCCCCGGCGGCCGCGGCCGCGGCTCCCGCTCGGAGGACCGCGCCAGGCGGAAGGGCCATCGTGGTGTCGCCGGCGGCGATCCGGCCCAAGCGATCGGACGCGGTGGCCATGTCCCAGCGCCGGTCAGCGTCCTGGTCCATCATCGCCGCGATGGCGCCACCGAGCGGACCCGCCTGCTCCATCGGCCGGGCGTCGCCCCGGGCGATGGCCTGGAGGGTGGCGAGGGGGTTGGCCTGCGACTCGTACGGCGGCTGCCCCTCCACCGCGTAGTAGAGGGTCGCGCCGAGCGCCCAGACGTCAGTTGCCGCATTGGGGTTGCCGCCACGGGCCAGCTCGGGCGACAGGTAGCCGGGCGTTCCCGTCATGAACCCGGTCTGAGTCAGCTGGTCATCGGTGTGCGCCCGGGCGATCCCGAAGTCGCTGATCTTGGGAGTGCCGGCCTTGTCGATGAGGATGTTGCCCGGCTTGATGTCCCGGTGCACGATGCCACGCTCGTGCGCCCTCGCCAGGGCGCTCGCCACGGCGGAGCCGATGGCCGCGACGCGGGTGGGCGGCAGGGCCCCCTCGTCGCGGATCTGCTCGGCCAGGCTCTGGCCCTCGACGTACTCCATCACCAGCCAGTGCGAGTCGTTCTCGTCCACGACGTCGAACACGCCAACGGCGTGCGCGTCGTTGAGGGACGCGGCGATGCGGGCCTCTCGCATGGCACGCGCGACGCCGGCCGAGTCCCCCGGAAGAGCACCGATCTGCTTGACGGCCACCTCGCGCCCGAGGACCGTGTCGCGACAGAGCCACACGGTGCCCATCCCACCGCTTCCGATGGAACGGATCACCTCGTAGCGTCCGGCGATCACCTGGGGCTGCACTGGGGTCCTTTCGGTCGGGTCCGGGGTTCACCCTATTCGCCGCTGGTGTTCCTTGACACTCCACCGCCCCCGCGTGCGACGCTGCCGGGATGCGACCGAGCCTGTACGAGTTCGCCGGGGGCGACGAGGCGTTCCTCGCCCTGGCCCGCGCTCACCACGAGCGGTGCCTCGCCGATCCGTTGCTCAACCACCCGTTCAGCAAGCAGGACATGAACCCCCAGCACGTCGAGCGGCTCGCCGCCTACTGGGCCGAGGTGCTCGGCGGACCAGCACGGTTCTCCGAGCAGCTGAGCGACCACTCGTCGATGCTGCGCATGCACGCGGGCAACGGCCCCGGGATGCTCGAGCTGGGCCCGCGGTTCGTCGACTGCTTCGTCGCCGCCGCCGACGACGTCGGGCTGCCGGCGGATCCGGAGTTCCGGGCGGCCCTGCGGGCCTACATGGAGTGGGCGGTCGCCGACGTCAACGAGTTCCACGAGTCGGGGGCGAGCGTCCCCGCCGGCTTCGGTATGCCGCGCTGGGACTGGGACGGCCTGGTCACCTCCGGCCGCGACTGAGCACCTCTGCCGGCCCGGCGACCGCGAGTCTTTGCAGGATCCGCCACGTCCTGACGTGGCGGATCCTTCAAAGACCCACCCCTGGCCGCCTCGGACTGCGGGAGGGCGCTCAGGCGAGGGCGGCCACGATCTGGTCAGCCGCGGCATACGGGTCGGTCGTGCCGTCCACGACGGCGGCGGCGAGCTCGTCCACGCCGTTGCCGTGGCGCAGGTCGCCCATCTTGGCGCGCAGGGCCTGCAGCGCGATCGACTCGATCTCGTCTCCTGCGCGTCGGATGCGACGCTCACGCAGCGCGCCGGACTCCTCCATCCACGCGGTGTGCTTCTTGATGGCCTCGATGACCTCGTCGATCCCCTGGCCTTGCTGCGCAACGGTTTTCAGCACCGGCGGGCGCCACAGGTTGGGCTCAGTGCGGTCACCCAGGGAGATCATGTGCCGGATGTCGCGGACCGTCGCGTCGGCGCCGTCGCGGTCGGCCTTGTTGACGACGAAGAGGTCGCCGATCTCGAGGATGCCCGCCTTGGCGGCCTGGATGCCGTCACCCATGCCGGGCGCCAGCAGCACGATCGTCGTGTCAGCGAGGCCAGCGACCTCGACCTCGGACTGGCCCACGCCGACGGTCTCGACAAGGATCACGTCGCACCCGGCCGCGTCCAGGACGCGCAGCGCCTGGGGCGTGGTCCACGAGAGCCCGCCCAGGTGACCGCGGCTGGCCATCGAGCGGATGTAGACGTCGGGGTCGAGGGCGTGGTCCTGCATCCGCACCCGGTCACCGAGCAGCGCACCACCGGAGAACGGCGAGGACGGGTCGACGGCGAGGATGCCGATCCGCTTGCCCTGCTTGCGCAGTGCGCCGACGAGCGCGTTGGTGGACGTGGACTTGCCGACGCCCGGACTGCCGGTGATCCCGATGATGTGCGCTCGGCCAGTGTGGGGTGCGAGGGCTGCCATCACCTCACGCAGCGCCGGATGGCCGTCCTCGACGAGCGAGATCAACCGCGCCACGGCACGAGGCGACCCTGCCCTGGCCGATTCGACCAGGGCAGGGACGTCGACGGTGCGGGGAGCCACTCAGGCCTTGGCGTCGGCGGCGTCGGTCTTCGGCACGCGCACGATGAGGGCGTCGCCCTGACCGCCACCGCCGCATAGGGCGGCTGCGCCGATGCCGCCACCACGACGGCCGAGCTCGAGTGCGAGGTGCAGCGCGATCCTGGCTCCGGACATGCCGATCGGGTGACCGAGGGCGATCGCGCCACCGTTGACGTTGACCTTGTCGACGTCGATGCCAAGCTCCTTGGCCGAGGCCAGGCCGACCGCGGCGAAAGCCTCGTTGATCTCGACGAGGTCGAGGTCGGCGGGCGTGATGCCCTCGCGCTCACAGGCCTTGGCGATGGCCCGCGCGGGCTGCTGCTGCAGCGTCGAGTCGGGACCGGCGACCATGCCGTGTGCGCCGATCTCGGCGACCCAGGCGAGCCCCAGCTCCTCGGCCTTGGCCTTGCTCATGACCACGACCGCGGCGGCGCCGTCGCTGATCTGGCTGGCCGTGCCGGCGGTGATGGTGCCGTCCTTGGAGAACGCCGGGCGCAGCTTGCCGAGCGTCTCGGTCGTCGTGTCGGCGCGGATGCCCTCGTCGGTCTTGAACTCGAGCGGGTCACCCTTGCGCTGCGGGATGGAGACGGTGATGACCTCGTCGTCGAACAGGCCGTCCTTCCAGGCCCGGGCGGCGAGCTGGTGGCTGCGGGCGGCGAACTCGTCCTGCTGCTCGCGGCTGAACTCCTGGTCGCCGGTGTTCGCCTGCTCGGTGAGCAGGCCCATCGCCTGGTCGGTGAAGGCGTCCCACAGGCCGTCGAAGGCCATGTGGTCGCGCATCGTCACGTCGCCGTACTTGTAGCCCTCGCGGGACTTCTCGAGCAGGTGGGGAGCGTTGGTCATCGACTCCTGGCCACCGGCGACGACGATGTCGACCTCACCCGCGCGAATCAGCTGGTCGGCCATGGCGATCGCGTTGATGCCGGACAGGCAGACCTTGTTGATCGTCAGCGCGGGGACGGACATGGGGATGCCGGCCTTGGCGGCGGCCTGGCGGGCGGGGATCTGCCCGGCGCCGGCCAGCAGCACCTGGCCCATGATCACGTAGTCGACCTGGTCGGGGCTCACGCCGGCCTTCTCCAGGGCGCCCTTGATGGCGAAGCCGCCGAGGTCGGCGCCCGAGAAGCCCTTCAGCGAGCCGAGCAGCCGGCCCATGGGGGTGCGGGCACCCGCGACGATGACGGAAACGGGACGATCAGACATGGTGACAAGGCCTCCAGCGCCATTGGGGACTACCTCCGTTCACTCTAATGCGGCACCGCTCGCACGAGCCCGCCCGGGCAGGTGGTCCTGCCCACACTGGGGTATGCCGCGTGGTGGCCTCCCGGCCCACTTGTGGCCGTCCGCGGTGCCGTCCGCGGCGCCGTCGGCGCGCCCGCTCAGGGACTACGGCGTCGCTACTCGAGGTTGGCGCGAGCGCGGGACTCGACGGTGATCGTCACCGAGCCGCCCATGGTGTCGAGCAGACCGCCGACCAGCGGCAGATCGGCCTGGCCGGAGATGCGGACCACCGCGGTCTGTCCGTCCGGGCTACCCGTACCAGGAGCCACCTGCCAGGCGAGCATGCTCTCCGGCCTCGGTCGCTCGGCGAGGTACTGCACCGCCGTCCCGCGGACCGTGGCGTCGTTGACGGCGACCGCCTCCCCCAGCCCGCCCCGGTAGGCACCGAGGTCCAGGGAGTCCGCCGCATCCAGGGCCGCGCCGTCGGCCGCGTCGAGCAGCCTCATCCGGGACAGCTGGACGGAGGTGACCGCGACCGTCCCGACGATGAGCAGGATCGCCACGATGCTGAAGCCGAGGACCAAGAGCGTCACCTGACCGGCTTCCCCGCCGCCACGGTGCAAGCGGCGACGGCAGGCCTCTTTCATGGCTGTCCCCTGAACCGGTCGACGACCGCCACGTGGCTGGCGGTGACAGGCACCTCCAGCGGCACCACGCCGCGGACGAACGAGGGGACCAGGGGTAGCGGCACCGTGACCGTCGTGGACATCTCGATCCGACCATCTGGGCGCAGGCACGGGGTGCCGTCACACTTCATCGTCAGCTGCGCCTCGTCCACGCCAAATCCTTGGTCCTCGAAGGCGATCCGTGCGGCGGCGAGAGCTCGCTCCTCGGCCGCCGCGGGCTCGGAAGCCGTCACGAAGGCCCGGCCGGCTTCGCGCGCCGCGGTCGACGCGGCATACGCCCCTGCCTGGATCCGGGACAAGGTCATCACGAGGTAGAAGAGCGGCACCATCAGCAGCACGGCGAGGAAGACGAACTCCACGATGGCGCTGCCATGCTCGCCCGCCGCCTTCAGGGCGAGGAGTCGCCGACGCAGGGCGAGCATCACTGCCGCTCCAGGAAGGCCCGGCCCACGAGGTCGAAGCCGCTGTCGGGACCGAAGGGGCCTAGGACGGGCAGCGGCGCCCGGACGTGCACGGACACGACCTGCACGCCGCCTGCATCCTCGACCTCGGCAGAGACGTCCTGGGCAAACCGAGCCGAGAGCGAGGCATCGATCAGCTCGCGAGTACGGGCTGCCCCATCGTCCGGGTCAGCGTCAGCTCGCGCGCCGAAGCGGGCGCCCTCGGAGGCACACGAGATGATGGTGTTGCGAATGTACAGGGCCACGCCGACCTGGAACACGGCGAGGAACAGCACGGACACGAGCACCGAGACCAGGACGAAGTCGACGATGGCAGCACCTGCTTCGCCCCGCCGTCTGGCCGCGGCCCACCGCACGAGCTACCGCCGTGCGCTGTTGAGCGCGTCGGTGAACAGCGCCTTGAGCTGGTCCTCGGCCACTGCCCACAGGGCCGCCACCAGGCCAGCCGTCATCAACGTGATCAGGACCCAGCCCGGGACGTCGCCACGCTCGTTGCGTCGGCTGCCGCCTCGGATGGCGCGTGCCGCAGCGAGCTGAGCGCGCACCACGGATCGGTGAAGGGTGGTCATGAGGTTCCTCTCGTGTGCTGTGGCTGGTGGCAGATCAGAAGTGCTGGTGGAGGTCAGATCGAGAACCGCAGGAAGGCGAAACCCGGGAAGACGGCGAACAGGACGGTGATCGGCAGCACGAGGAACACGACGGGGACCATCATCGCGATCTCCTTCTTGCCGCCGGCTTCCATGACGGCACGCCGCCCGGTCTCACGGACGTCCTGCGCCTGTGCCCGGAGCACGTCGGCCAGGGGCGTCCCCCGCTCGACCGCGATGACCATGCCGTCGACGAATCTCGAGAGGCTCATCAGGCCGGTGCGGTCGGCCAGCCCCTGCAGTGCCGTCGGCAGGTTGGCCCCGGCCCGCGCGTCAGCGAGGCAGCGCCCGAGCTCGGCGGACAGCTCGCCGTGCGAGAGGCGGCAGACGCGTTCCAGCGCACCCACGGCGCCCTCGCCCGCGCCCACGGCCAGGGCCAATAGCTCGGCGATGGTGGGGAACTCGCTGAGCATCCGCTGCTCACGCACGTTGGCCTCGTGGCTGAGCCACTGGTCGCGTGCAACGACGCCGACGCCAACGCTGCACAGCACGATGAGGACCGCCCGAACCACCGACCCGCCTTGGCCGAGCCAGATGACGCTGCCGAGGACGAGACCGACGAGCAGCCCTACAGCACCCCACAGGACCTGCTCGGCGCGGAACCGGTCGACGTCCGGAGCCTTGCCCGCTCGCAGCAGTCGTCGCTTGACCGACGCTGAACCGCCGAGGATGGACTCGATGCGACCGCCGAGATCGGCGACCACCGGCCCAGCCAACACCCGCAGGGCGCCGGTCCCGCCGACCTGGCGACTGGCCAGCAGCCGCGATGGGCGTGGCGCGTCGCGCAGGTAGGGCAGCAGCCGGTCGTTGAGGGTGGCCCGACGGTTGCGCGGCAGACCGGCCCAAACCAGGAGAAGCCCCAGCCCCAGTGCGAACCCGATGGCCGCGCCAGCCAGCGACGCGCTCACCGCAGCACTCGTTCGTCCTCGGGCAGCCGCCCGATGAAGACCATGATCCGGTAGGCCGCGGCCGACACCGCCGCGCCGACGAGCAGGATCAGCGTGCCGGTCGTGGTCGCATAGGCCTGGATCGACTCGGGTCGGGTGCACAGCATCGCCAGGACGATCCAGGGTGCCGCGACAGCGAGCCGGGCCGCGTTAACGGTCCACCCTTGGCGGGTCTCCAGCTCGGACCGGGTCCGACTGTCCTCGCGCAGGAAGGTCGAGAGGGTGCGCAGCAGCCGGCCGAGGTCGCTGCCGCCCACCTCCCGGGCGATCCGGAGCGACTCGACGAGCCGGTCGCCGACCGGATCGCTGAGCCGGTCCTTGAGCCGGTCGAGGCAGTCGTGGAACCGCCCACTCGCCCGGTAGTCCTCCGCAAAGGCGCGAAACGCCGGCCGCAGCTCCTCGGGCCCACGGATCGCCAGCTGGCTGAGAGCCTCCGGCAGGGCCAGGCCGGCACGTACGCCGGAAGTGATGTTGTCGACGGCGTCCGGCCACAGCTCGCGCAGGTTCGCACGCCGCCGCCTTGCCCGCATGCGCACCAGGGCGAAGGGTCCGTACCCCGCGATGAGGGCGAAACAGAGGGCCACCGGCCCCACGCGCGTGGTCGCGAGGACCAGCAGACCTACGACCACGAACGCCATCAGGCACGCCACGACCAGGCTGCGTGGTCCGACCGACTGATAGCCCGCTTGGACCAGCTCGTCGCGCAACCGGTCCATCAGGGAGGTACGACGCGGTCCCGACTGCTTCGGCTGCGGCACCCAGGCTGACCACCAGAGGCAGAACAGACCACACCCCAGCAGCAGCCCTACGACGATTCCGGTCACGGTGTCACTCCTGCGCCAACAGCGCTGCGACGTCGTAACCAGCCCGTCGGAACCGGTCCGTGTGCGGCGGGAAACCATCGGCACGACGCAGCACACCCTCGCGCTGGGTGAAGATGTCGGCCGTCTCGACGACGTCACCCTCGACCCGCCCGGGCACCGCCACGATCTCGCGCACCCGGCGGACGCCGTCGTGCTCGAGGGCGGCGTGCACGACGATGTCGATGGACCCCGCGACGGTGGGCACGACGAACCGGCTGCCGACGTTCTCCCCGGCCAGCAGCGGCAGCGTGCACATCTTCGTGATGGCCTCGCGAGCGCTGTTGGCGTGGATGGTGCACATGCCCGGGAGCCCGCTGTTGAGGGCGATCAGCAGGTCGAGGCTCTCCGCCTGACGCACCTCGCCGACGATGATGCGCGACGGGCGCATCCGCAGCGCCTCCTTGACCAGCCGCCGCAACGGGATCTCCCCGGTGCCTTCCAGACTCGGCTGTCGGCACTGCATCGACGCCACATCCCGCAGGGGGATCTTCAGCTCGAAGACCTCTTCACAGGTCACCACCCGTTCGCGTGGCGGGATGGCAGCACTCAGGCAGTTGAGCAGGGTGGTCTTGCCGGCCTGGGTGCCGCCGGCCACGAGGATGTTGAGCCCGGACGCGACTGCGGCGCCGAGGAACCGCGCCGCGTGCGGAGTCAGGGTGCCGAGTCCGACGAGGTCGTCGAGGTGGGAGGCCCGCACCACGAACTTGCGGATGTTGACCGACCAGTGTGCCCGGGTGATGTCGGGGATGACGACGTGCAGCCGCGACCCGTCGGGCAGGACCGCGTCGACGAAAGGGCTCGACAGGTCGACCCGGCGGCCGCTCGTCTTGAGCATCCGTTCCACGAGGTCGCGGACGCCGTCGGCGGTGAGCATCGTAGTCGTCAGCTCGGCGGTGCCGCCACGCGCGATGAACACCTTGGTCGGCTCGTTGATCCAGATCTCTTCGACGTCGGGGTCGTCGAAGTACGGCTGGAGCGGACCGAACCCCGCGACCGCATCCTTCACCGACTTCACGGCGTCCTCGATGTTGGCGAGCGCGGGCAGGCTGCCGTGCAGCGAGCGCTCGTCGTAGTCGGCCACCGCGTCGCGCACCAGGCGATCCAGCTCCACGACGTCCCGGGCAGGGTCGACCCCGGAACGCCGGATCAGCTCCCGCACCTCGGACTCGACGGTCATGACCGCGTCCACATCACCCTCCCCCTGACGTCTCCACCGCGTCGAGGCCAACCCCACGTCTAACCTCGTATGCGGACGTCAGCGGCATACTAGGGCGAAATCGGGCAGTCCGCCGCCCGTCATCCACAGGCGGTGGATAACTGCCGCGGCATTCACCTCCCGCTGCCTACCGTCGCCGGATGCGACTCCAGCTGACCGTCGTGCAGCGGTCCACAGACCTGGCCTCGCCCTCGACGGGTCCCCTCGAGGTGCAGGTCGAGGCTCCCCGGGGCTCCACGGCGCGCGAGCTCGCCGACGCCCTCGCAGGCACCCTCGCAGGCACCCTCGCAGGCACCCTCGCAGGCACCCTCGCAGGCACCCTCGCAGGCACCCTCGCACCCGCGTCCAACCACGGCGCCCTTCAGGCCCCGGCGATGTGGGTTGGCGGTGTCCTGCTCGCCGACGACGCACCCGTGGGCCGCGACCCCCTCGTCGACGGAGCGGCGATCACGCTGGGCTGCCGCACGGCTCTCGCACTCCCCGCAACCCGGGTCACCCAACGCACCCCCGTGGCACTGGCGATCGTCCACGGACCCGACGCCGGCCGGACGGTCGAGCTCGCTCCCGGTGTCCACACCCTGGGTCGCTCCGAGGAGGCCACCGTCTGTCTCGACGACCCGGGCCTCTCCCGACTGCACGCGTCCATCCGCGTCACCGCCGACGCCATCACGCTCGCGGACCTGGGTTCGACCAATGGCACCTACCTCGACGACGCACCGGTCGGCGCCGAACCGCAGTCCCTGGTCGTCGGTACGGTCGTCCGCGTCGGCGACACCCTTCTGGTGCTGCGCCCGGCCGGTGCCGTGCCCGCCGCCTGCACCGCGAGGGCGGACGGGACCCGAGCCGTCAACCGACGACCTCGTCTCCTCGCCCCTCCCACGCCGGTGTCGATCGCGCTTCCGATACCGCCCGATCCGCCTCGCCGCACCGGCGCGCCGTGGATCGCGATGGCGCTGCCCGTTCCGTTCGCAGCCGTGATGGCCATCTTCTTCGGACCGATGATGCTCGCCTTCGCGCTGATGAGTCCCATCCTCATGGCGGGCAGCACCCTCAGTGACCGCGTGGGGAGCAGACGCAGGTATGCCGTGGAGCACGCGGCATACCTGCGTCATCTCGCCAGCGCCCGCGAGCGGGTGGTGGCCGCCTGCGCCGAGGAGGCCCGGACGTTACGACGGTCGCTGCCGGATCCCGCCGAGACCCTCGCGATCGCGACGATGCCCACGGCCCGGCTCTGGGAACGGCGGCGCGCGGACGTCGATGCACTCACGGTCAGCATCGGGCGGTGCACCACGCCCGCTGCCCTGCGGGTCATTCGTCCCCCGGGCGATCCGGCTCCGGAACACCCTGCGCTGGAACGGGTTCCATGTGCCCTGCCGTTGGCTGACATCGGGGTCCTCGGTGTCTGCGGCGACCGCACTGCGGTGCTGGCGCTGCTCCGCGCCGTCGTCGGCCAGCTCGTCACGCTGCACTCGCCCCTCGATCTCGACCTGGTCCTCATCGCGGGGGGCGGGCGAGCCGACGACAGCTGGTCATGGCTGAGCCGACTCCCCCATGTCCGCCGCCCGGACGGCCGAGCGGGCGCACTGTGGGTCGCCAGCCTGGACGCCGACTCCACCGCCCGGCGTGCGGTCACCGAGCTGGCCCATCGGGTCAGCACGCGCCGGACCACGTCGACACCGGCTGGGAAACCCTGGTCCGGACCCCGCACGGTCGTCGTCCTGGACGGGGCGACAGCCCTGCGTGGCGTCCCCTACCTCGCCGAGGTCCTCGAGCACGGCCCCTCCGTCGGCATCTGTGTCCTGGCGCTCAACGACGACCGTGCCGAGCTGCCGTCCGAGGCCGGAGCGGTCGTCGACCTGACCGCGCCCGCCGGCGCCTCGCTGCACCTTCCGGGTGGTGCGGCCACCGACCTGGTCGTCGACCTGGTCGGCCCGTGGTGGGCCGACCGGCTCTCCCGGGGACTTGCCCCACTTCGCGACGCGACCCCGGGAGCCCAGGACAGCTCACTGCCGACCTCTCTCGGGCTTGCCGAGCTGTTGACCGACCCCGACAGCGCCGACGGGCTCAGCGCGGCCAACGCCGCTCGCACCTGGGCGCGACGCCCGCACCGCACGACGGTGCCCGTGGGCCGGACCACCGATGGTCCGTTCACGGTGGACCTGGCCACCGACGGCCCCCACGTCCTGGTGGCCGGCACCACCGGTGCGGGCAAGTCCGAGCTGCTGCGCAGCCTGGTCGCGTCGCTGGCGCTCCACAACCGTCCCGAGCACCTCTCCTTCGTCCTGATCGACTACAAGGGCGGCGCCGCCTTCCGCGAGTGCGACAACCTGCCCCATGTCTCGGGCCTGGTCACCGACCTCGACGACCACCTCGCAGACCGCGCCCTCGCCTCACTGACCGCCGAGCTCAAGCGCCGGGAGCGCCTCTTCGCCGAGGCTGATGTAGCGGACTTCGTTTCCTACCAGTCCTCGTCGTCGGCCAGCGCCTCCCCCTTGGCGCGGCTGGTGATCGTCATCGACGAGTTCCGGGCGCTGGCCGAGGAGCTCCCTGAGTTCGTCGACGGGATGGTCCGCGTCGCCGCTCTCGGGAGGTCGCTGGGCGTCCATGTCGTCGTGGCGACGCAACGGCCCGCCGGTGTCGTGACGGCCGACATCAAGGCCAACGTGAACCTGCGCATCGCCCTTCGGGTCCGCGACCGGGCCGACTCCGACGACGTCATCGACACCCCTGATGCCGCCGGGCTGGACCGGGCCGTACCCGGCCGCGGCTACGCCCGTGCCGGTGGTGGCTCGCTCGTGGCGTTCCAGGCGGCGCACGCGGGGGGACGTTCCCGCGCAACCGAGCCACGCGGCATACGCGTCAGGGTGGTGGAGTGGGACCGCACGTCGGCGCCGTGGCCGGACCCTACGGACGAACACGAAACGGTGACCACGGATCTGGCCACCGTCGTCCACGTCGTGTCGGGGGCTGCCGTCCTCATTGGTGCGCGCCCGGCTCCCAGCCCGTGGCTGGCGGCCCTGCCGACGCAGCTCGCGGCGGAGTCCCTGCCACCCGCCGAGTCTGCCTTCCGTGTCGCCATCGGACTCGCGGACGAACCTGCGGCGCAACGTCAGTGGCCCCTCGAGGTCGACCTCGCCGCGCCAGGGCACTGGGGCTTCTCTGGCACGTCAGGAAGCGGCCGCAGCACCGCCCTGCTGACAGTGGCCCGTCGGGCCGCGTCCGCCGTCGACCCGGCACACCTGCACGTGTATGCCGTGAGCGGAGGTTCGCTGTCCGGCGTCGAGTCGTTGCCCCACTGCGGCAGCCATGCGGTGTGGGACGACCTGCCACGTCTCCAGCGGCTGGTCGCCCGGCTCTCGGTCGACGTGGCGGACCGCCGGCAGCAGGTCGCCGCCAGTCGCCACGCCACCTTCGCCGAGTGGTGGCACGCGGGAGACCCCGTGGCGCCGCCCGCCTTGCTCCTCCTCGTCGACGACTGGGACGTCCTCGCCCAACGGACCGACGACGTCACGCACGGCGCCCTCGTCGAGAGGCTGCTGGGGGTGCTCCGGGAGGGCGCAGGAGTCGGGCTCACGGGAGTCCTGGCCGGTGACCGGGCCCTCCTGGTCGGCCGCGCAGCCTCGGCACTGACCCACCGTGTCCTGCTGCGGCTCGCGGACCGGACCGATGCGGTGCTCGCGGGTCTGCCGGCGAAGGCCCTACCCACCCACCAGCCACCAGGTCGGGGGGTGCTGCTCGACGGCACCGAGGTCCAGGTCGCCCTCCCACCGTCGTCCGGGCGGACCGAGGCGGGGCACGCGACCCACACGACCCGCCTGCCGTGGCGGGTCGACCCGCTCCCGCGGCGGGTCGACGCAGCATCACTGCCCCGTCCTGACGGGCCCGACGACACCGTGCTGCTCGGACTCGGCGGCGACGAGCTGACTTCCCTGGGACTGTCCCCAACCCGTGATGGCCGCCGGTGGATCGTGAGCGGCAGCAACGGTGCTGGTGTCTCGACCACCCTCACAGCACTAGCCGTCGGCCTGCTTGCTCGCAACCGTCGGGTCGCGGTCGTCGCCACGCGGCCTGGTCCGTGGGGGACCCTTCGCGACGACCCGCAGGTGGTGTGGTGCGACGACCCCGCGCAGCCGGGTGAGCTCATGGCACTGCGCCGGGCGGTGCCGGACCTGGCGGTACTGGTGGACAACGCCGATGAGCTGCTCGACACCCCGGTCGAGTCGGCGCTCAAGCAGCTGGCCGCGCTGGTCGACCGCGACGGTGGTCTGATCGTGGGCGGCTCAGATGCAGGCGTCCTTTCGGTGCAGTACCGCGGCCTCGCGGTCGAGCTGGCGCGACACCGGACCGGCATCATGCTTGGTCCGGCAAGCCCGGCTGAGGCGGACGTGTTCGGCGTGCGGGTGCCAGTCGACCGTGCTGCCTTGCCTGGTCGCGGCTACCTCGTCCGTGGCGGGGTGGCAACCGCCCTGCAGGTGGCGACCTGCGATCCGGTGCCGCTCGAGGCGACTAGTGTCAGGTGGTGACCCTCACCCCTGACCTGGCCTCCCTCGGCGAAGAGAAGTTCGTCTCCCTCACCACCTTCCGCAAGTCGGGCGTGGGTGTGCCCACCACCGTGTGGGTTGGCCGGGACGGTGACTCGCTGGTCGTGACCACTCCGAGCGGGAGCGGCAAGGTGAAGCGGCTGCGCAACGACGAGCGGATCGAGCTCCGGCCGTCCAGCCGTCGCGGCACCGTCAACACGTCTGTCCCCCCGGTCGCGGGAGTGGCTGAGGTTGTCGAGGGATTCGGGGCGACGGCTCGGTTGGGCGAGGTGATGGGCGCCAAGTACGGACTCGAGTACCGCATCGTCATGGGTGTCGAGCGGCTGCTCCGCCGCGGCGCACCGCAGCGCGTCATGCTGCGGATCACTCCCGCCGCTGACGCTGCCTGACGCAGACCTTGGTCCGGCAAGGGCCGCACCACGCCGCCGGTTGAAGCATTTCGCGGGTCATGGCCCACAGGATCCTTCAACCGGGCGCGACCCCAGGGCCAGGCCGCCTCACTCGGGTGAGACGTCCTCGGTGTCCGTGGTGTCGGCGCGGATCGCCGCCACGATTCCGACGACGGCCACGAGGATGACGAGCGCACCCACCACGCCGTGATCGCCCTGCACCAGGCTCCAGCCGACGGGGACGAGCAGCAGGTTCCAGACCACGGTCGGGGTGTTGGGCCAGTTGTCGCCACGCAGCCAGCCGCGCGCCAGCGCGCCGATGCCGACGGCGAAGACGGCGATCAGCAATGCGGACATGACCACCCGGGCAACATCGTCGGCGGAGTCCTGGGTCAGCTCCCACAGGTAGAACACGACGAACCCCAGCAGCGCCAGGACCTGCAGGCCGCAGACCCCTGCCGCCACTGATCTAAAGAGGTCGCGCGGGCGGGACGGAGCGGGGGCCGGACTGGTCACGTGCCTCAGGCTAGGGCCGCGCACGGATGTCGCGCACACGGCATACCGGCGAGGCAGTCGCGGCGGATCGGTCCTGCGCGGCATGGCCCGGACGAGCGCTCCGGACCACGGCGCGGATGGTCGCCTGTCGGCGGCGCGTGCCAGAGTGCTCGGATGGGACGCGTCGGGGCAATCTTCACCCCCTACTCTCCGCCGGAGGCGCTGCGCGACGCCGCGCGAGCCGCCGACGAGGCAGGTCTTCCTGAGCTCTGGCTCTGGGAGGACTGCTTCCGCGAGTCGGCTTTCGCCACGGCGTCCGCCGTCCTGGCCTGGACGACCCGCCTGCGGGTGGGCATCGGAGTGGCGCCCATGCCGCTGCGCAACGTCGCGCTCACCGCGATGGAGATCGCGACCGTCGAGCGGCTCTTCCCCGGGCGGCTGATCCCGGGCGTCGGGCACGGGGTGGTTCCGTGGATGGAGCAGGTCGGCGCGCGCGTCGCCTCGCCGCTCACCCTGATGCACGAGTACGTGCCGGCGCTGCGGTCGTTGCTCGCCGGCGACGAGGTCAGCACGACAGGCCGCTACGTCTCGCTCGACCGGGTCCGGCTGGACTGGCCACCGGCGACAGCACCTGCGGTCATGGTCGCGGGAGAGGGACCCAAGACCGTGCGGCTCACCGGCGAAGTCGGCGACGGCACCGTGCTGCCCGGCGGCAGCAACCCGGACCGCGTTGCCCGCACCCGTGAGCTCGCACTCGAAGGCCGCGCTGCCGCGGGGAGAGACGAGGCGCACGAGCTCGTCGTCTTCGTCTCCGCGGCCTTCGGCGGGGACGCCGCGCGGGCGCAGCTCGCGGGTGACCTGGTTCGCTGGACCGGTTCTGCGGATCCCGCCCTCATGGTCGTCGGCGAAACGGCAGACGTGGCGGCGGCCATCGCACCGTTCTTCACGGCCGGAGCGACCTGCGTGCTCCTCCAGCCCCGCGAGGGAGAGACCGACCTGGCGAGCTTCATGGCGAATGTGGGTGTGGTCAACCGGCTGGTCGGCCAAGGATGACCGGGATTTGGACGCGCCACAGGCGGGATTGTGGCTGCCCTGTCCGACATGTGACCAACACCTCACTGTTACCTGTCGGATATCTTGTGCTCAGCAGTCCGATTCCGGCCCAGATCTGTGAGGCTGGAACAGAAAGCCGACGCAACCCGTTGGCAGAAGTGCGTCCACCCCACCAAAATGGGTGCGCACGTGTTTCATCCTGTGTGGAAATGGGTACGGCTAGGCTCAACGGTCGGCCCTGACTCTCAGGTGCTCGACCCTGCACACCCCCGCAATGACGCGTCCGTGCCGCGAGGTCCCCAATCCCTGGACCCGCAGAGCTCGGATGCAATTCCCCCTGTCACCGCAAGGAGCACGATCTTCATGGACTGGCGCGACCGCGCTGCCTGCCTCGACGAGGACCCCGAGCTGTTCTTCCCCATTGGGAACACCGGCCCGGCCATCCTCCAGATCGAGGAGGCAAAAGTTGTCTGTCGACGGTGCCCCGTTGTCGACGTGTGCCTCAAGTGGGCAATCGAGTCCGGCCAGGACGCCGGCGTCTGGGGTGGCATGTCCGAGGATGAGCGTCGCGCCCTCAAGCGCAGGAACGCCCGCGCCCGTCGCGCCGGCTGACCGATCTTCCCCGCGGACCGGGTCGACCCCGGTCCGCGAACGCACAGCTCCACCACCACAAGTCAAGACGCAGCGGGACCGCCTAGGCGGACTCCCTCCCCAGTGGCCGAAGCCGCGCGATGAAACGCACCCGCGTCCCGTGCGGCTTTGCTGCCTCCCAGGTGATCCGACCCCGCAGGTCCTGGATCAGCGACTGCACGATCTGGGTGCCGAGCCCGGATCCGCCCGGCCGGAAGTCGCTGGGCAGACCCGCCCCGTCGTCGGTGATCGTCACCGTGAGCAGCTCGTCACCGCGGTCGTCGGTCGAGCGCTGCGCGTCCACGGCGACGGTGCCGCCGCCGGTCTCGGCGAGGCCGTGCTCGACGGCATTCTGGACCAGCTCGGACATCACCATCGCGAGCGCAGTCGCGTCCTCGGCGCGCAGCGTGCCGAACGACCCCGTGATCCCCGACGCGATCGGGTGCTCGACCTTGGCCACCTCGGTGATGGCCTGGAGCCCGCGCACCGCGACGTCGTCGAAGTCCACCGTCTCGTCGAACCCCGCGCTCAGGGTCTCGTGCACGAGCGCGATCACCCCCACGCGCCGCACGGCCTCCTCGAGAGCAACTCGCCCGGCCTCCCCCTCGGGCAGCCGCCGAGCCTGCAGCCTCAGCAGGGCGGCGACGGTCTGCAGGTTGTTCTTCACCCGGTGGTGGATCTCGCGGATCGTCGCGTCCTTGGTGAGCAGCTCGAGCTCCCGCCGACGCAGCTCGGACACGTCGCGCAGCAGCAGCAGCGCGCCCACCCGGTTGCCGCCCTCGGTCAGCGGGATCGCGCGCATCGACACGCTCGCCCCGCGGGAGGTGACCTCGGTGCGCCACGGCGCCCGTCCGGTGACGACGACCGCGAGCGACTCGTCGACCGGCGACTCGTCGCGCAGCAGGTCGGCGACCACCCGGGCCAGCAGCTCGCCGATGACGTCGCCGACGTGCCCGAGACGGTGCACCGCCGAGAGTGCGTTGGGGCTGGCGTAGGACACGATCCCGTTGACATCCAGCCGGATCACGCCGTCACCCACCCGCGGCGCACCGCGGCGCTGCCCGGTGGGCGCGGACAGGTTGGGGAACTCCCCCGCCGCGATCATCCGGGCCAACGCGTCGGCGAGCGCCTGGTAGGTCAGCTCCAGCCGGCTCGGTGTCCGCATCGCCGCCAGGTTGGTGTGCCGCGTGATCACCGCGAGCGCGCGGCCGCCGCGGACGACGGGGATGGCTTCCTCGCGGACCGGCATGTCGTCGCGGAAGATCGGGTCCTTCTCGCGCACGATCCGCTGGTCGAGGTAGGCCTGGTCCAGCAATGACTGACGGCCCCGGTGGGTGCGCCGGCCGACGACGTCCTCGAAGAAGACCATCTGCCCGGTCGTCGGGCGCACGTGGGCGACTGCGAGCCACCCTTCGATGCCGCCCGGCACCCACAGCACGAGGTCCGCGAACGACAGGTCGGAGATGAGCTGCCAGTCACCGACGAGCAGCTGCAACCACTCGACCTCGGCGGGCGCAAGGTCGGTCGCCGACTGGAGCACCTCGTTGAGGGTGGGCACGCAGGCAGCCTAATCGCGGGTCAGGGCGGCCCTGTTCGACGGGTGGGCGGCACCTGTCCGGCTCCGGGATCGTGCCCGACACTGGGGTCGTGACCGACCTGCTGGCGTTCAGCGCCGACCTGCCCACGGAGTCCGTGCGGGCGGGCGACGTGCTCATCGCAGAGGGCTCTCCGGCCGGGCGGATGCTGGTGCTCGTCTCCGGCTCGGTCGTGGTCGAGCACGACGGGGTGCGGTTCGCCCGCATCGACACCCCCGGCGCCGTCTTCGGGGAGATGTCGGCGGTCCTGGACCGTGCCGCGACCGCGACGGTCCGAGCAGTCGAGGACGTCGTGGTGCACGTCGTCGACGACCCACTGGCCTTCCTGACCGAGCAGCCCGGGGCAGCTCTCACCGTCCTGCGGACGACGGCCGCGCGGCTCGACGGGATGACGCACTACCTGGTCGACGTCAAGAAGCAGTTCGCCGGTGCCGCCGGGCACCTCGGGCTGGTCGACCAGATCCTCGACGTCCTCCTGCACCACCAGGGCCCGCCGGCCCGCACCGGTTCGGCGCGCGACCCCGAGGGTGACCACGACGGCGACCAGGGCGACCACGAGGGTCACCATGAGCACCCGTCAGGCGAGGCTGAGCTGCTCTGAGTCGAAGACGCCGAACCAGTCCGCCGTCCCGGCGTCGGTGTCGAGGGTGATGTGCGGTGGCACCTTGCCGATCTGCTTGCCGGCGTTGAAGACCCACGTGTCGCCCAGGCGCGCGTGCCACGAGCCGCCGTTGGCCCACGGCGCCTGGTGGATGTGCCCGCAGAGCACGATGTCCGGACCGTGCTGGGCGATCCAGTCGGCGAGCTCCTGGTCAGGAAAGGTGCGGCGGCCGTCGAAGCACAGCGGTGTCCCGGCCGGCGGGGCGTGGTAGAGCCAGACCCAGCGGGCCGGACGGTCGACCGCAGCGGCGGCCAGCTGCGCGGCCACCTCGTCGCGCGTCACGGGGCCGTCCCACCAGGGGCACACGGTGAACCGCGTGTCGCCGATGTCCACGCTGGCGCCGTCGACGTGCACCGACTCGGGTTGGGGCAGCCGCAGCCAGGACGCCATCTGTTCCCCGTGCGCGCCGGGTCCGTCGAGGTCGTGGTTGCCGGACGCTACGAGGACGACTCCGCGGGCCGCGAGGAGCTCGAGGTACCTGGCCAGCACGACCGTCTGCACCGAGTGCGGCACCGGGCTGACGACATCGGCCAGGTCACCGACCACGGCGACCACGTCCACGCCGGAGGCCGCCTCCACCAGCCAGTCGTAGTGAGGCAGCCGGTAGTGCAGGTCCGACACCACGAGGATCTGCATGGCGTGATCCTCGCGGACCGGCCGCCATCCGCGCGCCCCCTTGTCACCGGCTGGACGCGCTGCCCGCGTGACCTGGCGCGGGCCCGCGCTGCCCGGCATACCTCGGACGTGGCATCACCACGAGCCCGTGGTCAGGGTCGTCCGGCCGCCACCCACGCACGGTGGTCGGTGAGCATCCGGTCGAACAGCCCGCGCAGGTCCTCCTGTGCGACGTCGTCGAGCGGCAGCCCCACCACGTCGACCAGCGCTGCCCGCCAGTCGTCGAAGGTGAGCAGCTCTCGCTCGGTCTGCGTGCTGGGGTCCGTGCGTGTGAGCAGGCAGCCACGCACGGTGTCGATGGCGGTCGCGTCCCGTCGTTGCGCGACGAACCGCCGCACGAACCCCGAGTCCGGAGAAGTCGACAGGTGGCGGTGGGCTGCGGCGACCGCGGCACCGTCACTCGGACGGCTGGTCACCAGCACGCCCGTGAACGTGCCGGACGGATCGTGGTGGAACGTCCAGCCATCGGCGACGACCTCGTCGAGGCTGTAGGCGAAGCCCGCCGGGTCGGTCACGTCACCGTCGATGAGCTCCAGCGGTGCTGCGAAGCCGTCGCCGAGCCCCACGTCGAACCACCAGCGGCCGCCTTCGCCCGGGATTCGCACGACGAGGACGAGGTGGTTGAGGTCGCCGTCCGCAGCCGGCCCGGAGTCGCCGGTCCAGACCTGGCCGTGCCTACGCTCCACGTCGTACCCCAGCCCGCGCAGCAACACCTCCGCCGCGGCGTTCTGGTGGAAGCAGTAGCCCAGCCGCCCCACCTCACCGACGCGGTCCACGCAGTCGTCCGGGTCCACCGAGGGCGGACGGCCGAGCATGATCCCGAGGTTCTCGTAGGGGATTCGCGGGAGGTGGCGGGCATGCAGCAACCGCAGCGTCTCGAGCGTCGGCTCGGGTGCGTGGTCCAGTCCCAACCACCCCAGGTATGCCGCGTGGGCGGCGACGTCAGCCATGGGCGCCTTCGCGGATCGGGCCTGGCCAGCCGGCGCCGGCGGCCGGGGCAGGCGCGGACCACACCGTGCCGTCCCAGTCGGTGTGGGTCATCAGGTGCTGCGCGCCGGGCCACGTTGCTCCGACGACGAACAGGGTGCTGCGGTCCGGGCCGCCGAGCATGCAGGCGAACGCGCCACGGTCGACGGCGACCCTGGCGAGGACCTCGCCTCCTTCGGCCACGCGGACGCAGTGCTGACCGGGGACGGACGCGTACCACGCGGCTCCATCGGCATCGAGACAGATGCCGTCGGGGGCGTCGTCACCGAGGTCGGCCCACACCCGCCCGCCGGACAGCGTCCCGTCCTGTGCGATGTCGAAGCCGACGAGCTGGTGGCGGTAGGAGTCAGCCACCACCAAGGTCTGGTTGTCGGCAGTCACGGCCATGCCGTTCGGGAAGGCGAGGTCGTCGGCGACGACCCGCGCCGCTCCATCAGGAGTCACGAGGGCCACGAACCCCGGAGCGACCTCACCCGGAGGAGTCGTCGTGCCGAAGTCGGCGTTGCCGTTGTTGACGTAGGTGTTGCCGCGACCGTCGACAACGATGTCGTTGCAGCCGTGGGGCGAAAGCTTCGACAGATCGGCGTACCTCGTCAGCCCGCCATCCGCGCCCAGCCGCAGCAGGGCGTTGCTCGGCCCCGAGACGAGCACCGGGGAGCCGTCAGGGAGGAAGTCGAAGCACAGCGGCAGCGACCGGTGCTCGACCACGAGCTGCGGCTCACCGGAGTCGCCGATCGTCAGGATCTGTCCGGCCGTCCAGTCGGCAAACCAGAGGCCGTTGCCCGACCACCGTGGTGACTCCAGCAGACCGAGACCGCTCGTCAGGGTGTCCATCTCGGGATCCTCTCGGTGCGTTGTGCCGTCGGGCGCCTGTCGGCGCCCCTGTGGTGGACTGCTGAGATGTTGACTGCCCGACGGCCCGGGACTCATCGCGAAGGGGTCCGGGACTCATCGTGAACGGTCAGTGGACGGTGAGTCCGTCGCCGACCGAGATGGCCCCGGGTCGGACGACCGACGCGTAGATCCCCGCGTTGAGGTCGTGGTGGTCACTGATCGCTCGGAGCATTCCGGGGCGGGCCGGTAGACCCACCTGGGCCACGCCCACCATCCGGCACCGCTCGATCGGCTCGCTGACCCGAAGCCCAACCCCGCCGATGGTGACGTCGTGCCCGACCCAGTCCTCCTCGGCATACGGCTGCTCGGTCTGGACGACGATGTTGGCGCGCAGGTGGCGCGGGTCGAGCGGTCGGCCGTCGCCCTCGTGGCGACCGAGCTCGGCGAGCGTCGCGCTACCGACGATCGAGAGCTGTGCCGCGTCCTGGTGCATGACGTCGGTCTCGCGGCGCAGGGAGACGGGCTCGCCGAAGTGCGCTGACAGGACGGCGTCCGAGTCCTGCTGTCCGACAACGACTTCCGTTCCATCGCCCAGCATCACCACCGTGGCGGCACCGCGCTTGGCGGCGACCAGGTCGAAGACCGGGTCCATCCGCCGGAACCGCCGCGAGTGCTTGCCGCTGGCGAGCTTGCCGTCGGCGCCGTAGACCGCGTACTCCCGGTCGGCGAGCAGACCGTCAGGCCCTACCTGCGCCGTCGACAGGGACTCGCCGCCCATCGACTTCACCGGGTACCGGGTCACAAGCACGACGCGACCGCTCGCCATCTCTGCCTCCATCCGGCCACCCTAACTGGCCCGATGACCCTCCATCGGCGACCGTTTCGCCCTAGTCTCGCCATCCATGACCGAACAGTCCGCCGCTGCGCCCCTGGGCACCATCCGGCTCACCATCCAGGGCAGTGTGATGACCAGCAACCTGCTCACCCCCACCTTGCGGATCAACGGATACCCCGTCCCGACTCGCTACGGGACCCAGGACCTGCCGGTCTACGCAGGCCCGAACCACCTGGACATGGAAGCGCAGTGGATGCGCACCTACGGGCAGGCCGCCATCGACACCACCGTGGCACCCGGTCAGGTCGTCGAGGTCTGGTACGCCTCGCCGCTGCACCAGTTCGCCCGGGGGAACATCGGGTTCACCAAGCAACCGCGTCCCGGGATGGGCTGCGTGCTGGTGCTACTCGGCTTCCTCGCCCTCTGCCTGGTCCTCGTCGTCGTGGGACTCGTCGCCGACGCCCTGACCTAGGAGCTGGCAGCTCCCGAGCGGATCACCGAGCGCAGGGTGCGCAGGGCAACCGAGAGCGCGGCGATGTTGGGCTTGTCGAGGCGCTCGATGCCGGACAGGGCCGTCTTGGCGCGGGTCAGGCTCTCGGAGTTGGCCTTGGCCCACTCCTCGTAGCGCGCCACCGGTGTCGCGCCCGAGGTCGACGCGTCGATCACGGAACGCACCAAGCTCTCCAGCACGGCATACAGGTCATCGCGCAGGGCACCACGCGCCAGCGCGTCCCACCGGTCGTCGCGCGGCAGGTTGGTGACCCGGGTGAGCATCGCGTCGATGCCGAACCGCTCCGACAGGACGAAGTAGAGCGGTGCCACGTCGGCCGGCGCCTCACCCGTGTCGGTGGCGATGTCGACGATGTCGAGCAGCGAGAACTGGTCGAGCAGGCTCGCCGAGCGCAGCGCAAGGTCGTCGGGAACGCCGACCTTCTCGAGGCCGGAGGCGTTGCGCTGCAACCGCTTCAGCTCCGCGCCCTTGAGCAGGTCCGGGATCTGTGGGGCGAACTGACCGACCACCGCTCCGAACCTGGCCACCTCGTTGGCAACGTCGAGCCGGGAGGGCCGAGAGGTGAGGAACCACCGCATCGACCGGTCGATCAGGCGACGGAACTCGAGGTAGAGCTGGCTCTGCACCTCGGTGGACACGACGTTGTCGAGGGCCTCGATCTCGCGGACGAAGCTCGGCAGGTCGAAGATCTCGCGGCAGACCACGAACGCCCGGGCGATCTGTTCGGGCGTCGCACCGGTTTCCTCCATGGCCCGGAAGGCGAACGTGATCCCGCCGCGGTTGACCATCGAGTTGACGACCGAGTTCGTGATGATCTCGCGCCGAAGCGGGTGCTCGGCGAGCTCCCCGGCGAACTGCACGCGCAGCGCCTCGGGGAAGTAGTCGGTCAGGGTCGCCTGGAACCACGGGTCGTCCGGCAGCTCGGACGGCAGCAGGTCCTCCTTGAGGGCCAGCTTGGCGTAGGCGACGAGCACGGAGAACTCGGGCGACTTCAGGCCGAGGCCGTCGGCGAACCGGCGGTCGATCTCGGTGTCGGTCGGCAGGAACTCCAGGGCCCGGTCGAGGTCTCCGCGCTCCTCCAGCCAGTGGATCAGCCGCTGGTGCACCGGGAGCATCGGGTGCTCTTGGGCGCGGGCGTTGCCGAGCAGGACGTTCTGCTCGTAGTTGTCGCGCAGCACCTGATGGGCCACGTCGCCGGTCATCGACGCGAGCAGCGTGTTGCGCTGCTTGAGCGTCATGTCCCCCGCCTTGACCAGGGCCGTGAGCAGGATCTTGATGTTGACCTCGTGGTCGGAGGTGTCGACGCCCGCGGAGTTGTCGATGGCGTCGGTGTTGACCCGGACGCCGTGCAGGGCCGCCTCGATCCGGCCGAGCTGGCTCAGGCCCAGGTTGCCGCCCTCCCCGACCACCTTGCAGCGCAGCTGCCCGCCGTCGACACGGATCGCGTCGTTGGCGCGGTCGCCGATGTCGGCGTTGCTCTCGGTGACGGCCTTGACGTAGGTGCCGATGCCGCCGTTCCAGAGCAGGTCGACCGGCGCCTGGAGGATCGCCTTCATCAGGGCGGCCGGCGTCATCGACGTGGCGGACTTGGGCAGGCCCAGCGCCTCGGTCATCTCCGGCGTGATGGCAATCGCCTTGAGCGACCGGTCGAAGATCCCACCACCGCTGGAGATGAGCGAGGTGTCGTAGTCGGCCCACGACGAGCGAGGCAGGTCGAACAGGCGCTGACGCTCCGGGAAGCTCGTCGCCGCAACGGGATTCGGGTCCACGAAGATGTGGCGGTGGTCGAAGGCGGCCACCAGCCTGATGTGCTCGGAGAGCAACATGCCGTTGCCGAACACGTCACCGGACATGTCGCCGATGCCGACCGTGGTGAAGTCCTGGGTCTGGGTGTCGTGGCCCATCTCGCGGAAGTGCCGCTTGACGGACTCCCAGGCACCGCGCGCGGTGATGCCCATGGCCTTGTGGTCGTAGCCTGCCGAACCGCCTGAAGCGAAGCCGTCGTCGAGCCAGAAGCCGTAGGACTGGGCCACCCCGTTGGCGATGTCCGAGAAGGTCGCGGTGCCCTTGTCCGCGGCGACCACGAGGTAGGAGTCGTCGGAGTCGTGGCGCACCACCGAGGCAGGGGGCACGATCTGCGACCCGTCCCGGTTGTCGGTGAGGTCGAGCAGCCCGGAGATGAAGACCTTGTAGGACCCGATGCCTTCGGCGAGCCACGCGTCACGGTCGACCGTGGGGTCGGGCAGCTGCTTGGCGTAGAAGCCGCCCTTGGAGCCGGTCGGCACGATGACGGCGTTCTTGACCATCTGCGCCTTGACCAGCCCGAGCACCTCGGTGCGGAAGTCCTCCCGCCGGTCCGACCAGCGCAACCCGCCGCGGGCCACCGGACCGAACCGCAGGTGCACGCCCTCGACCCTGGGCGAGTAGACGAAGATCTCGAACTGCGGTCGCGGGGCCGGCAGGTCGGGGACCTTCTTGGGGTTGAGCTTGAGCGAGACGTAGGACTTGTCCGCCCCCGACTCGTCCGGCTGGTAGAAGTTCGTCCGGAGGGTCGCAGTGATCACGCCGAGGAAGGCCCGGATGATCCGGTCGTGGTCGAGGCTCTTGACCTCGTCGAGGTCCTTGGTGATCCGCTCGCACAGGGCGCTCTCGGCCGCCTCACGCTCGGGACTGGCGGCGCCGGCATACCGGCTGGGGTCGAAACGGGTCTCGAAGAGGGCCACGAGCTTGCCCGCCAGCTTGACGTTGGACCTCAAGGCCGTCTCGACGTAGTCCTGGGAGAAGGTCGAACCGGTCTGGCGGAGGTACTTGGCGACGGTGCGCAGGATGACCACCTGCCGCCAGGTCAGCCCGGCCCCGAGGACAAGGGCGTTGAACCCGTCGGACTCGGCCTGGCCGCGCCACACGGCACCGACCGAGTCCTGGAACAGCTCGCGCAGCCGGTCGCGGCCACCATCACCGGTCCACACCTTGTCGTTGCGCACCCGGAGCCCGAAGTCGTAGACCCACAGGTTGACGCCGTCACCGCGGGAGACCTCGTAGGGCCGCTCGTCGACCACCTCGACACCCATGTGGGTGAACATCGGCAGCACCTCGGTCAGCGAGAGGGGGCTGCGCCGGTAGAGCTTGAAGCGGCGCTCGTTGGCTGGGGCTCCGGGCTCCTGGTACATGTTCAGCCCGGTCGAGTCGTCGCTCACGAGCGCATCCATGTGGCGGATGTCGGCCACCCCGATGCGCGAGCTGAAGTCTTCCTTGTAGGCCTCTGGGAAGGCTCGGCCGTAGAGGCCCGACAGACGTGCTGCGGCCTCCTCACCGAGCTCGGAGCGAGCGGCCTCACCCAGGTCCTCTTCCCACGTGCGGGTGGCGTCGACCAGCTGGCGTTCGAGGACCGCCTCGTCGATGGAGGGGATCGACTCCCCCGCAGGGACGCGGACGACGAAGTGCAGGCGGGCCAGGACGGACTCGGACACTCGTGTCGTGAAGTCGACCGTGGCTCCCGGAAAGGCCTGTCGCAGAATGGATTCCATCTTGAGCCGCACCGCGGTGTTGTAGCGGTCTCGGGGGATGTAGACCAGGCATGACACGAACCGGCCGAACCGGTCGCGGCGCAGGAAGAGCTTGGTCTTGCGCCGTTCCTGCAGGTGCAGCACGGCGGTCGCGTTGTCGTAGAGCGACTCCTCCTCGGCCTGGAACAGCTCGTCGCGCGGGTAGGTTTCGAGCACCTCGAGCAGGTCCTTGCCCGAGTGGGAGTCGGGCAGGAAGCCGGTGCGCTGGAAGATCGCGGCGACCTTGTCGCGAAGGACCGGCACGCGGGTGACCGACTCGGTGTAGGCGCTGGAGGTGAACAGACCGAGGAACCGCTTCTCTCCCGTCACCTCCCCGGCATCGTCGAACTGCTTGACGCTGACGTAGTCGAGATAGGTGTTGCGGTGCACCGTCGCACGCGAGTTCGCCTTGGTGATGATGAGCAGCTCACGCGCCCTGGCGACGGCTCGGGCCTGCTCGCTGAGCAGCACTCCGTCGCCGGTGGGGTCGTAGCGGAGCAGCCCCAGCCCGGTGCCCTGGACACCTTCGAGCCGATCGGCGTCGACGCCGCGGTGGAGGGCGTACTCGCGGTAGCCGAGGAAGGTGAAGTGGTTGTCGGCCAGCCACTCCAGCAGACCGCGAGCCTGCTCGACCTCCTCGGCCTCGATACCGGCGGGCGGTGCGTCGATGAGATCCTGCGCCACCTGCGAGCAGGTCGCCTTCATCTTGGGCCAGTCCTCGACGGCCTCGCGCACGTTGCCGAGCACTCCGCGCAGGCCTTCGGCGACCTCGTCGCGCTTGGACAGGTCGCTGTCGCGGTCGATCTCCAGGTGCATCCAGGACTCGCGGACCAGGCCGAAACCGCCGCTGTCGCCGTCGCCCGAGCTGCCGGTGTCGCCGAGCACGAGCTCCTCGAGCTCACCAGCGGCGTTGCGCCGCACTCGCATCGTCGGGTGGACGACGAGGTGCACGGAGCGCTCCATCCGCTGGAGCTCGGCGCTCACCGAGTCGACGAGGAAGGGCATGTCGTCGGTGACGATCTGCACGACGGTGTGCCCGCTGGCCCAGCCCTGTTCCTCGACCTCGGGGTTGAAGACCTCGACCTTGGCCGTCCCGACGGGCCGGTCCTGGGCCAGCTCGCGGTGCGCCATAGCCGCGCCCAGCAGGTCCTCGGGCGCCCGCGCGAGGAGGTCCTCGGTGGCCACGTGTCGGTAGTAGGTCCGGAGGAACTGTTCGACCGCCTCACCCCCTGCGTGGTCCGCGCGCTCGGCGGCGGTGTGCAGGAGTTGCTGACGGGACTGCTCCAGCGACGCAGACATGCTGTCGACTTCATCCTCACGTGGGTCGTCATGCTCTGGGGTCGTCATGCACCGGCCGCACCACGATGTGCGCCACAACCGACACTATCGCTCGCTGGCGGCGGGCGGCATACCCCGTCCCTTCCGCCCCTTTGGAACCACGTTTGCGCAGGTCAACGTGTGTTTTTTCCGAATCTGTGGTGAGGTGGGGTGTTTGCATACACGAACAGAAGGAGCTCCACTGTGATCATCCTCGGCATTGTCTTGCTGATTCTTGGCCTCTTGGTCGCCAGCCTCAAGGTCCTCGTGACCATTGGCGCCATCCTCATTGTGGTCGGGCTCGTCCTGGCCGTTCTGGGTGGCACCGGCCGCGCCATTGGCGGCCGGAAGCACTGGTACTGATCGGACCTAGTTCGTGATGAACGGCCCTCGGGGTGCCCCCATGTGGGTATCTCCGGGGGCCGTTGTCATGCCCTCACTACAGTGATGGGTATGCCGCCCGCTTCGGTCGATCCCGACCGTCTCCGCTCGCTCGGCGCGGCCCTAGGCCCGCTGCGCGAGTGCGCCAGGGAGGGGGCCGAGGAGGTCCTCGCCCCGTTCCCCGAGCTGGGCGACCGCGAGACCCAGGCGGCCCTCGACGGCTGGGTGGACCAGCTCGCCGACCTGCTGCGCGAGATCGAGGCAACCGGGTCCGACCTGGCCGACCGGCTACGTGTGGCCGCGCTCAACGCCGTCGGCCCACCGGCAGCCGCTGCGCACGAGGAGCAGGACACCCGGGGAGAGGTCGCTGCGACCGGCGATGCGTGGACGAGCACGACGCCCCGCGAGGGGTTCCGGTGACCGGTCCCGTCAGCGGCGACTCCGCCTCATGCTCCCAGCTCGGGGGCTCGCTCCGACAGCTCGCCACCCGGCTGCGCAGCACCGGCCGCGCCGCCCACGACGCGTTCGACAACGGCGACCGTGCCCGGCCGGGCCCGGTCCTCGTGCAGGCCCGGCGCCGCGTCGACCTCCTCGACACCGCGGCAGCCACGGCGGCCCGCGAGGTCGACCGGATCGGCACGGCCCTCCAGGCCCACGCCAGCGACCTGGCCGAGGCGGTTGCCCACAGCCGGCTGCTGACCGACCGCGCCGAGGCAGCCGGACTCCGGGTCGTCGACGGTGAGCTCACGGCCGGCTGGGGCGTGAGGGGGGTCGCGGACGAGCAGGCACGTACTCAGCAGACGGCTCTGCGCGAGCGCCTGCAGGCCGAGCTCGACACCGTCACCGCGCTGGTGGGCCGGCGCCGGGCCCGACTCACCGCAGCCCTTCGCGAGTCGCACGACGTCCTGGCCACCCATGCCGGAGCGCTGCGCCGATGAGGACCGTCGACCTCAACGCCGACCTGGGCGAGTCGTTCGGCCGGTGGACCCTCGGCGACGACGAGGCCATGCTCGACGTCGTCACCAGCGCCAACGTCGCGTGCGGCTTCCACGCCGGCGACCCACGCGGGCTGCTGCGTGTGTGCGAGCAGGCCGCCGAGCGTGGCGTGGTCGTCGGCGCACAGGTGGGCTACCGCGACCTCGCCGGGTTCGGTCGCCGCTTCATCGACCTCGATCCCGCCGACCTGCTGGCCGACGTGGTCTACCAGATCGGTGCACTGCAGGGTGTGTGCGCGGCTGCCGGCACGTCCGTGCGCTACGTCAAGCCCCACGGCGCCCTCTACAACGCCGTCGTGAGCCACGAGGCGCAGGCCCGTGCGGTCGTCGAGGCGGTCCGCCGGGTCGACCCCTCACTGCCGTTGCTCGGCCTTCCCGGCTCCGTGCTGCTCACCCTCGCCGAAGCCGCCGGGATCCCGACCGTCGCCGAGGCCTTCGCCGACCGGGCCTACACCGCCGTCGGCACCCTCGTTCCTCGAAGTGAAGCCGGTGCGGTCCTGCACGACCCCGAGACGGTCGCCGCACGCGCCGTCCGGCTCGTCGCGACCGGGCGGGTGGACGCCGCGGACGGTACGGCCGTCCACGTGGACGCCGCCTCGTTGTGCGTCCACGGCGACAGCCCGGGAGCGGTGTCGATGGCCACCGCCGTCCGGGCCGGCCTGGAGGCCGCGGGCGTGACGTTGGCACCCTTCGTCGCCCTCGCGGGCCAGTAGTGCCTCCCACGTCAGTGCCGCCCACGTCAGCACCGCCCACGTCCCGGCCTCCTACGTCCCGACCGTCGTGACCAGTCGGGTGCTGGCGTACGGCGAGCAGGCCGTCATCGTCGAGGTCGACTCACTTGCCGAGGTACTCGCACTTCACCGCCTGCTGTGGGTCCACGAGCGGGCACCCGGGCTGGTCGATGCCGTCACCGGTGCTCGCACCTTGCTCCTGGTCTGCGACGCTCCGTCAGCGCTGGCGGGCATCCGGTCACGGGCTCACGCCGCGCTCCGCGAGCTAGCGGCGATGCCGGGACACGCGGAGCGTGCTGACCACGCGTCCGGGGACAGGTCCCCTGACAACGAGTCTCCTGAGGACGTCGTCGAGGTCGAGGTGCGCTACGACGGCCCCGACCTCGCGGAGGTGGCGGCTCTCACGGGCCTGACCGTCGACGAGGTCGTCGGGGCCCACACGGGACGGCTCTGGCAGGTGGGCTTCGCGGGGTTCGCCCCCGGGTTCGCCTACCTCGTCGACGGCGACCCGCGCCTGGCCGTCCCGCGCAGGGCCACCCCACGGACCAGCGTGCCGGCCGGTGCGGTCGGCCTCGCGGGTGCGTTCAGCGGCATCTACCCCCGGGCCTCCCCCGGTGGCTGGCAGCTCATCGGGCACACCGACATGGCGCTCTGGGACCTCGATCGCGACCCCCCGGCACTGCTGCAACCAGGGCTGCGGGTCAGGTTCGTCGCTCTGGAGGACCACCAGTGAGGGCCGGTGACCACGCGGCCTACGCGCGGCTCGAGGTGGTGGCGGCCGGGCCGCTCACCCTCGTCGAAGACCTGGGCCGACCCGGCCTGGCGGCGCTGGGGGTCGGCCCGTCGGGCGCCGCCGACCGCGGCTCGTTCGCCCTCGGCGCTCGGCTGCTCGGCCAACCCACCGACCGCGCCGCCCTGGAGGTCCACCACGGTGGACTCACCCTGCGCGCGCACGGCAGCGTCACCATGACCCTGACCGGCGCCCCCGCGCCGACGACCGTCGACGGGACCGCCGTCGGGTATGCCGCGCCGTTCCTCGTGCGCGACGGCTCGGTCCTGCAGGTGGGTCGGCCAACCAGCGGGCTGCGCACCTACGTGAGTGTGCGCGGCGGGATCGACGTGCCGGTGGTGCTCGGATCTCGTTCGTACGACACGCTCTCCGGGATCGGTCCCAGGCCGCTGGAGGATGGCGATGTGCTGGCCGTCGGTCAGCCTCTCGGCGAACCCATCGTCGATGTCGCGCCGGTGGCTCCCCCTGCCAGCGGCCTGGTGACGTTGGAGCTCACCCGGGGACCTCGCGGCGACTGGCTCGCGGACCTCACGGCGCTGACGGACACGCCATGGCAGGTCGACGCGAGGAGTGACCGTGTCGGCGTGCGACTCGACGGTGCTGCGCTGACGCGAGCAGCCGGTTTCGAGGGTCTGGAGCTGCC
Organism: Pedococcus bigeumensis; assembly: GCF_006438965.1. Taxonomy (GTDB): domain Bacteria; phylum Actinomycetota; class Actinomycetes; order Actinomycetales; family Dermatophilaceae; genus Pedococcus; species Pedococcus bigeumensis_A. The sequence goes on along the minus strand of NZ_RCZM01000001.1, from coordinate 418,541 downwards.
GAGCGAGGGGCTCGTCCAGGGTGCGGTGCAGCTCCCCGCTGACGGGCGGCCGGTCCTCTTCCTCGCCGACCACCCCGTCACCGGTGGCTACCCGGTGGTCGCCGTCCTCAGCTCCCGGTCGGTGGACGCAGCCGCTCAGCTCGTCGCCGGTCAGGCGGTGCGGCTGCGGCAGGTGTCGTCGCGGTCCTGACGGTCACGTGGCTACGCTGACACGCGACGTCCGCCGCACGGTGGGCACCCACTGCGTGACAGGAGAAGACGCATGAAGATCGCCAAGTCGATCGAGTACGCCGCCACCCCTGAGGAGGTCTTCGCCGTCCTGTCGGACGTGAAGTTCCAGGAGGCCAAGTGCGCCGCCACGGCAGCCATCAAGCACTCCGCGAACGTCGAGACGGTAGGCGACCACACGGTCATCACGACCTCCCGGATCCTGCCGAGCGACGGGCTGCCCGACTTCGCCAAGTCGATGGTGGGCGAGACCCTCAAGGTCACCGAGACGCAGGACTGGGGCCCGGCGTCGGCCGACGGCAGCCGCCGGGGAACGGTCGAGATGGCGGTCGCGGGCGCACCGATCGCACTCAACGGCACCCTGGGGCTCGCGCCCGGCGGTCCGGGGACCATCGAGAAGCTCGACGCCGAGCTCAAGGCGAGGATTCCGCTCGTCGGCGGCAAGATCGAGAAGGCCGCCGCTCCGCCCATCGAGGAAGCCATCGACATCGAGGCACGGACCGCGCAGGAGTGGCTCGCCCGCTGAGGCGACGTGGGGCCAGGAACTGGCCACGCGGCATACGAAAGGGCTTGGAACCACAACGGTTCCAAGCCCTTTCGGCTGCTCGGACGGGGTCAGCCCATGTGGGGGTAGGTGTGCTCGGTCGGAGGGTTGAAGGTCTCCTTGATCGAGCGCGCGCTGGTCCACCGCAGGAGGTTCTGCGCGGCGCCGGCCTTGTCGTTGGTGCCGGAGGCGCGACCACCGCCGAACGGCTGCTGTCCGACGACCGCGCCGGTCGGCTTGTCGTTGACGTAGAAGTTGCCCGCGGCGAAGCGCAGCCGGTTCGTGGCGTCGGCGATGACCATCCGGTCTTGGGCGATGATCGACCCGGTGAGGCCGAACGGCGCGAAGCTCTCCATCTGCTCGAGCACCTTGTCGTACTGCCGGTCCGGGTAGACGTGGACCGACAGGATCGGGCCGAAGTACTCGGTGCGGAACGACTCGTCGGTCGGGTCGTCGATCTCCAGGACGGTGGGCCGGACGAACCAGCCCTCGCTGTCGTCGTAGGTGCCACCGGCGATCACGTCGACCCCCGGAGTGGCGTGGGCCCGGTCGATCGCCGCGCTGTGCTTGGCATACGCCCGCTCGTCGATGACGGCGCCCATGAAGTTGGACAGGTCGGTGACGTCGCCCTGGCTCAGGCCGTTCGTGATCGACACCAAGTCGGCCTTGATCTTCTTCCACAGCGACCGCGGCACGTAGGCGCGTGAGGCGGCCGAGCACTTCTGGCCCTGGTACTCGAACGAACCGCGAATCATGGCTGTCCGCAACACATCCGGGTCAGCCGACGGGTGGGCGAGGATGAAGTCCTTGCCACCGGTCTCGCCGACGAGGCGCGGGTAGGTGCGGTAGTTCGGCAGGTTGGCGCCGACCTCCTGCCACAGGTGCTGGAAGGTCGGCGTGGACCCGGTGAAGTGGATGGCGGCCAGGTCGGGGTCGGCGAGCGCGACCTTGGAGACGTTGAGGCCGTCGCCGGTGACCATGTTGATGACACCCGGGGGCAGGCCCGCGGCTTCGAGCAGCGCCATCGTGAGGTTGGCGGCGAACTGCTGGGTCGGGCTCGGCTTCCACACGACGGTGTTGCCCATGAGCGCGGGGGCGGTCGGGAGGTTGCCCGCGATGGCGGTGAAGTTGAACGGCGTGATCGCGTAGACGAAGCCCTCGAGCGGGCGGTGATCGGTGCGGTTCCAGATGCCCTTGGAGTTCAGCGGCGGCTGCTCGGCGAGGATCTGGCGCGCGAAGTGGACGTTGATCCGCCAGAAGTCGATGAGCTCGCAGGCGGCGTCGATCTCGGCCTGCACGGCGGTCTTGCTCTGGCCGAGCATCGTGGCCGCGTTGAGGTGGGCCCGCCACGGCCCGGACAGCAGTTCGGCGGCCTTGAGCAGGATCGCCGCACGGTCGTCGAAGGAGAGCGCGCGCCACCCGGGGGCTGCCGCCTTGGCCGCGTCGACGGCCGACTGGGCGTCGCCCAGGGTCGCGTTGCGCATGGTGCCGAGGACCTTGCGACGGGCGTGCGGCTGGCGCACCTCGATCTTCTTGCCAGTGCCCATGACCCGCTTGCCGGCAATGGTGTGCGGCAGGTCGATGCTGGCGCTGCCCAGCTCGGCGAGCGCGACCTCGAGCGACGCCCGCTCGGGACTGCCGGGCGCGTAGTCGAGGACGGGTTCGTTGACGGGGACGGGCACCTGGGTGACGGCATCCATGTGGACAGGCTCCTCGGGGTCGCTTCGGTGGCTCGGGCGCGGCTGTGGGGGCAGTCCAGCGCGCACCTATGGTGTCACGTATGCCGCCCGCCTTCGACGCCACCGACCTCGCCTACCGCTGGTCCGGGCCGACCGACCCGAGCGCGCCGACGGTCGTGCTGCTGCACGGGTTGGGCGACTCCGGCGACTGCTGGCCGGACGCGGTGCGCCGGTGGTCATCGACCTACCGCCTCGTCGGTCTCGACCTGCTGGGCCACGGCCGCTCCCCCCGGTTCACGGCCGAGCAGCTCGCCTCGTCCGACCCGATGGAGGCGATGTATGCCGCCGCCGAGGTCATCGTCGCGCGCGTCGCCGCCGCGCACGGTGGGCCGGTGGCCGTGGTCGGCCACTCGATGGGTGGCGGCATCGCCGGAGCACTCGCCGCGCGCCGCGCCGAACTGGTGTCGGCGGCGGTCCTGGAAGACCCCGCCTGGCGCGATCCCGAGCACCGCGTCCAGCCCCGCGGCATCGTCCACGAGCGGGTCGCGGAGTGCCGCGCCTTCGTCGAGGACCCGCAGGGCCAGCTCGACAGGGGCCGGGCGGACAACCCGAGCTGGCCCGAGGTCGAGCTTTCGCCGTGGGTGGAGTCCAAGGCCCAGGTCGACCTCGCCTTCGTCGGTCTGGGGATCGCCAACCTGCTCCAGCCCTGGGACGACATCGTCGGGGCGATCACGGTGCCGACGCTCGTGCTGCTGGCGGAGCGTGGCGGGCCGGTCACGCCGGAGGTGAGGGCCCGCGCCGCCCAGCTGGACAACTCGCACGTCGACATCCGCGTGGTCGAGGGCGCCGGCCACTGCATCCGGCGCGACCGCCCTGACGCTTACCACGGCCTCGTCGACCCTTGGCTCGCCGACCAGCTCTGACCGCCCGATCAGAGCAGTCGCAGGACCTCGTCCAGCTCGGTCGCGTCGTACCAGAGGAGGTCGCCCATGCCCTGGTCTCCGGCCGTCTCGTCCACGTGGAACGACACGACGCGCGCCAGTGGCAGGACGGTCGACACGGTCACGGCGCCGAGGCCGTCCCGTGTGCCGTCGGCCGACACCGAACCCGGGTCGACGTCCGCGGCGGCCACTACCCGCTTGGCAACGGAGGTGCCCTGGAGCTCGGCTGCGGCGTCAACGGCCTCGGTCAGCGCGGCATACTCCCACTCCTCCTCGAGGCCCGTCGCGTCGGCGCGTTCGACGCGCTCGGTGACGCTGAAGGCGGCGACCGGCGCGGGGCCGATCTGCCGCTCGGTGGCGAGCCGACGCACGTCGTCGGGGGTCAGTGGCACGTAGATCCTGGTCTGGGTCATACGACGAACTCCTGAGGACACGAGCCGGGTCCCACGCTGCGCGTGGGCGGAACGAGCGAGGCCCGGATGGACGGGGAGCGTGACATGTCTGGCTGGGTCATGGCTGGGTCATCCCACGTCCTCGAAGTCTGAGCGGTCGGGCAGGGGGGCAGGGTCGTGCAGCGCCACAGCGGAGGTGCGCAGCGACGTCGCGATGACGTTGGGGCGGCGGCTGACGTCCATCAGGTTGGACCCGAAGGCCTCGAGGTCCTCCTCGCCGGGACCGAGCACGGTCACCTCGGTGCCGTCCTCATGGACCTTGGCCAGCTCACGGAGCACCCGGAGCGTCACGCGGTTGCGCCACTGCCGCTCGACTCGAGTCCGCCACTGGGTGGGGGCGTCGCGCACGAAGCTGACCTGGGGGGCGAGGACGAAGACCTCGTCGAGCTCGAGACCGGTCATCAGGTCGAGGTTGGTGGACGACCAGGCGCCGCCGTCGATGTAGCGGTGCTCGCCGATGCGCACGGGCTGGTACCACCCGGGGATGGCACAGGACGCCATCACGGCAGAGGGGAGGTCCACCTCCGGTGAGCCGGTCCGGCCGAACGCCACCCGCTCTCCCGTGTCGTAGTCGAGTGCGACGACGGTGACCCCGGACCGGTCGGGCCAGCCCTTCGGGACGACGTGTCCCACGAGCGCGCCGACGGCTTCGATGCTGCCACGTCCCTCGGGGAGGATCGCCGAGAGCACGGCAGTCGGCGGTAGCGAGCGGAGGTGAAGGGCGTTGCGCCGCAACAGCTCTCGCGAGCCGAAGCCGACCTTGGGTAGGCCAGGGCGGTCCCCACCGGTGTCCTTCTCGTAGTCCCAGGAGTACCCCGCGAGGGGCCCCAGGTCGATGGCACCCTCGAGCTGGTGGACGAGCAGGTCCGACACCGAGACGCCGGCACCCAGGAGTCCCGCGAGGACCGAACCGGCTGAGGTGCCGACGAACTCGTCGAACTCGCGCACATCGACGCCGAGCTCGTCCTCGAGTGCCTTGAGCGCGCCGACCATCCAGGCGGCACCGAGCACACCCCCGCCACCGAGCACCAGACCACGGCGCGGGCCGCGCGGGCGGGCGCGCGGGGACTTCGCGCCGGTCGGGGTGGTCATCGCGCCTTGGACCGGTGGCTGTCGAGCAGCTCACCGAGCGAGTCGACGATGCTCTGGCCGAGGACGTCGATGTCGGGCATCGAGTCGCGGTCGGCGTTGAGGCCGTAGTAGACACCACCGTCGTAGGACGTCAGCCCGATCGAGAGGGCCTGGCCCTTGGCGAGCGGCATCACGGGATAGGTGGACAGCATCCGCGCGTCACCGGCATACAAGGTGTGCTGTGGTCCGGGAACGTTGGTGATGACGACGTTGAACAGCCGCCGCGACATGGCGGAGCCGAGGCGTGCGCCGAGGGAGTGGAGGGTCGGCGGGGCGAACCCTGCTAGTCCTGCAAGGGATTCGGCGCCGACCGCCTGGCCACCCTCCATCTGCTGTCGCATCGCGAAGGCGATCTGGTGGAGCCGCATCGACGGACCGGGCTCCCCCACGGGCAGGTCGACGAAGCAGGCCGTGAGGCGGCTGCCGACGTGTCTGGCATCCGCGTCATAGACGCTGACGGGGACCATCGCCCGCACGCTGGTGCCGGAGTGGACCGACTCGCCGCGGGTCAGCAGCCAGGTGCGGAAGGCGCCCGAGATGGTGGCCAGCACGACGTCGTTGATTGAGACGTCGTCGGCGTAGTTGCCCCGGGCCAACCGGCTCCGGACCTTGCGGTAGTCCTCGAGGTCGGTGCCGATCATGATGTAGCGGCGGGCCTCACCCACGGGTGCGTTGAGCGGCGAGTGCGGCGCCGGCCGGGCGGCAGTGCGGGCCAGGGTGGACACGACATCGGTTGCGGCAGTAAGGGCGCGGGCTCCCACCGCCTTGACGTCGACGAAGCCTCCGCGGATGTTCTCGACGACCTCGCTGGGGCGGCGGACCGCATCGACCAGGGCGCCGGTGAGCAGCTCGACGTCACTGGGCTCGCGCGACGGGCGCCAAGTGTCCGTGACCAGTCCCTCCGCCGCAGGGTCGCCGTCGACGATGACGTGGGCGATGTCCACGGCGTTGATGCCGTCGACCAGGGCCTGGTGCGACTTGGTGACGATCGCGAACCGGCCCTCCTCGAGGCCTTCGACGAGGTAGACCTCCCACAGGGGGCGGTTCCGGTCGAGCGCCCGTGGCTGGATCCGTGCGACGAACTCCTGGAGCTGTTCGTCGTTGCCCGGCTTCGGGAGGGCGGACCGGCGGACGTGGTAGGTCACATCGAAGTTCTCGTCGTCCACCCACACCGGGTTGGCCAGCCGTCCGGGGATCTGCCGGACACGCTGCCGGTAACGCGGCACGAACGCGATCCTCGTCGAGATGAGCTGCACCAGCCGGTCGTAGTCGAAACCGTCACTCGGCGGGTCGAACACCATGACCGAGCCCACGTGCATCGGGGTGGTGGCTTCCTCGAGGTAGAGGAACGACGCGTCGAGGGAGTTCAGGCGGTCAGGCACCCGCTCATCGTGTCAGATTGCGCTGTTTAGACTCGGGTTCGTGACGAAGATGACGCTGCGCGTGCCGATCTCGTATGCCGCCGGGCTGGGCCTGGTGCTGGCCCTCACCGCCTGTGGCGGCTCGAGCGACGAGCCGGGCGGCACCACGACGACCAGCACCTCGTCGACCTCGACGTCCTCTCCCTCGTCGTCCTCGTCGTCGTCCTCGTCGTCGTCCACCCCCGCCGGACGGACCATCGTGGTCACGGTGACCGGCAACAAGGTCTCCCCGCCTCCGGCCACCGTCGACCTCGCCGTGGGCGAGAAGCTCACCCTGACGGTGACCAGCGACCACGCCGACCAGCTGCACATCCACGGGTTCGAGATCGAGAAGGACCTTGTGGCCGGAGAGCCCCTCTCGGTGACCGTCACCGGTGACCAGCCCGGGGTGTACGAGGTCGAGACCCACCACCCCGAGCTGCGGCTGCTGAAGATCGCGGTCAAGTGACCCTCGGGGCCCTCGTCGCCCTGCCGGGGCGTGCCGTGGCGGCCATGCCTGCCCACGGTGTCGGGTCCCGCGAGGACCTGCCGCTGCCGTTCCACCTGCTGCTGATCGGTGCCGGGCTGGCCCTCGTCGTGTCCTTCGTGGCGCTGGGTGCGCTGTGGAAGCAACCCCGGCTGCGGCGCGAGGACGGCCGACTCCTGCCGATGTCCCTCGCCCTGGCGCTCGACAGTGCGGCGGTGCGCGGGCTGTTCGTCATCGCCTCTCTGGCGATCGCGGGGTGGACCCTGGTGGCGCTGGTGCTGGGCAAGGACAACGCCAACAACCCGGTGCCGTCCGTCGTCTACGTCTGGCTATGGGTCGGGCTCGCCTTCATCTCCATGGTCTTCGGCGGCATCTGGCGGCTGGTCAACCCGGTCCGCTGGCTGCACCGCGGCATCCTGGCGGCCCTGCGGATCGAGAAGGACTTCGCCCTCGCCGAGTACCGACTCGGGTACTGGCCTGCGGCATCAGGCCTGCTGGCCTTCGCCTGGTTGGAGCTGATAGCGCCCAACAACGCGGATCTTCCCGTCCTGCGCATCGCGATCCTCGGCTACCTCGTCGTCAGCCTCATGCTGGCGATGGCTTTCGGCGAGCCCTACCTTCGTCGCGGCGACCCCTTCACCGCATGGTCCTCGCTCTACGGGACCCTCAGCCCCCTCGGGCGTCGTGCCGACCGACGATGGGTGTTCCGGACGCCGCTGCACGGCCCGTTGGAGCTCGACGCCGCACCGGGCCTGCTGGCCGTCACCTCGGTGATGCTGGGCACGACCGCCTACGACGGGTTCTCGGGCGAGACCCGCTGGTACTCCTTCGTCCAGTCGTCCAGCCTCCCGGCGAGGCTGTGGGAGACCGGCGCGCTGGTCACCTTCAGCCTCATCGTCGCCGCCTCCCTGTCTGCCGCGGCCATCCTCTCCGCGCGTCTCGCCGGAGTCAGCGTGCGCGGCGTGGCCACGGCGTTCGCCCCGTCGCTCATCCCGATCGCGGCGGGGTACCTGATCGCGCACTACTGGTCGCTGTGGGTCTGGGAGGGCACCAACGGGCTAGCCAAGATGTCGGACCCACTCGGGACCGGCGCCAACTGGCTCGGAACCGCGTCCATCTCACCGTCGGCGTCCCTCATCGCGCCCGGACTCGTCGCCGGCATCCAGGTCGTGGCCATCATCACCGGACATGTGCTGGGTGTTGTCGCCGCACACGAGCGAGCCGTCTCGCTGTTCCCCCGGCGGGCAGCGGTGCTCGGTCAGGTGCCGCTGCTCGTGCTGATGGTGGGCTACACCGTCGGCGGCCTGACGCTCCTGTTCAGCTCCTGATCAGCGTCGGGAGCGGCGGCGGCGCTGCTCGGGTGCGGACACGGCATACGAGGTGGTCAGCGACGCGATCGCGCGGCGCAGGTCGGACTGCGGCGCGAACTCGGCCAGCGACTTGCCGGCGAACATCGCGCCGTCGAGGCTGACCTGGTCCCACGGCAGGTAGGTGATGTCCTCCATGCCGGCGAACCGGCCGAGGGCATCGGCGATCCGCCGCTCGGGTCGTGAGCCGACGGCCGAGGCCCGCACCCTGTTGACGACGATGCGCGGGGTGGGCGAGGGCACGGCCGCGAGGTCCTGCACCGCGCGGACCAGTCGTTGCAGGCCGATCGGGTCGGCAGCGCCGACCACGAGCAGGTCATCTGCAGACTCGAGGGCGGTGAGAGTGGCGGCGTTGCGTCGCGGGGCGAGCGTGTCGTAGGAGAGCTCCTCGTCGTCCTCGATCGCGAAGCCGCAGTCGATGACGACGAACCGGCTCAGCTGGCGGGCCACGGTCAGGAGGTGGGCGACCGATGGTGCCCGAAGCTCGGTCCACCGCTCTGCCCGGGGTATGCCGGTGAGCACCCGGAGGCCCGGAACCACCTCCGGGGCGATCCGTGCCAGGGCAGCGAGGTCCAGCGTGCCCTGGTCGGCCGCCCGGGCCGCGGCCGCGACGCCGGGAGCTTCGTCGAGCAGACCGAGGGACTGCGCCACCGAGGATCCGTAGGTGTCGCAGTCGACGAGCAGGGTCGTCGCGCTGCGGGCCAGCTCGGCCGCGAGGTTGAGCGCCACCGTGCTGCGGCCCGGAGCCCCTGTGGGTCCCCACACGGCGATGACCTTGGCAGCGACGATCGTCTCGGGTTCGTCCAGGTCGGCCGTGGGGATGAGCACCTCGTCGACAACCGAGGAGGCGCGCGAGGCGAGGGAGTCGAGCGCGTCGTCGATCTCGTGGCTGGCCAGGTCGGCACGCAGGACGACGGTCAGTCCGAGCTGTCGCAGCCGTCGTTCTCCCATGTCGTCACCGGGTGCGACGACACCGGCCACCTCGACACCGTGGCTGGCGAGCTCGTGCAGTGCGGGGCGGTCGAGCGCCCGCAGGTCCGCCGACACGAGGCCGACCTGGCCGTAGCCGGCAGCCGCGGCCGCCAGCAGGTCGGGCAGGTCCGCGCACCGCCTCGCCACGGTGTAGCCGGCAGTGGCTTCGACGGCAGCCACCAGCTCGGACTCCCACGCGCCGTTGAGCGCAGCGATGACCGAACGGGTCACCGGTCGACCCGCAGCGGGGTCCCCGCCACGGGGACCACCGTGATGCGCGCGCCCAGGTCGACCTGCGCGATGATCTCCTTGATCTGCGGGGTGGGGGCCATCACCTGGATGGCGCGATCGCCGGACGCACCCCCGCCCAGCCCACCGCTGGTCTTGGGCAGGCTCGAGACCGAGACACCCTCGAGGGCCAGCTCGGGACCGGTGAAGGCCTTGCCGGTGGAGGTGGCGCCGTGGTCGGCGGGGTTGACGTAGACGTCGACCCGGGAGCCGACGCGCAGCGCCGCCGCGGATCCGGCATCGCTGGACAGGGTCAGCGGCTGGACGCCGACCTCGTCCTTGCCTCCGACGGCCGCGGTGGGGACGAGCTCGCCGGCGCTGACCTCACGGAGCACGTACCGGTCGGGTGCGAGCCCCTGCGTGGCCGACAGGTAGCGCGACAGCTCCGAGCCGAGCTGGACGTCGACCCGCGTGAGGTTGTCCTCACTCAGCTGCTGGCCGGGCACGAGCGGTCCCCGCGCGGCATACACCGCCGTCCGGTCGTCGGCGTGCGCCACGACGAACGAGCCGAGGGCGACCGAGGCGAGCACCAGCAGCACCCCCACCACGAGCCGAGCGTCCCGCCACCCCGGTCTCTGCAGCCTGGCTGCCTTGGGAACGGCCAGATCGGTCATCGTGATGTCCCCTTCATCAGCTTTGCCGGCCTTTTGTCCCCCCGGCCGGCCCATCATGACGCACGGAGGAGGCTGTGCGCCTGTTCAATCCACAGGTTCGCCCGTCATCCACAAGGTCGGTATGCCAACTCCCCCAAACGGCTATAGATGCCAGAATCTGCTCATCGACCAGACGCAGCCGCAAGAACATGGTAAAAATTCGGTCAAGGGAACGTCTGCTTCCAGTCAAGTCGACTGGCTGAAGAAGAGGGGAATGACGTGACAAAGCGCTTCATCCAGCTGGCTGAGGTCTCGGAAGTGCTCGACATCTCGTCCGCCCAGGCCTATGCGCTGGTCCGATCCGGCGAGCTGCCTGCCATCAAGGTCGGTGGCCGCGGCCAGTGGCGCGTCGAGGTGGCCGAGCTCGAGGGGTACATCCAGCGCATGTACAGCGAGACCAAGACCTTCGTCGCCGCCCACCCGTTCGGGCAGGGTCAGGACTGAGGGCTCATTGAAACCTGCTGCGCCCTGGGGGGTACCTAGGCAGGGCGCAGCAGCACCAGCGCGGAGAACGGCACGAGGCGACGCCCGGTGACGTTCTCCGCCCGTCGGGGGAGGTCGGCAGCGTGTTCGCTCAGCTCGAGCACGTCCTGTCCGACCGCATCGATCGTTCCGGCGGCAACAGCGCCTGTGAGGTCCGTCAGGAGCACGACGGAACGGTCCCGGCTCAGCCCACGCAGGGCGTAGCCCAGACCGAACTTGCGCCCCATCTCGGTCCCACCGGCACGCACTGAGAGCCCGGTCACCGAGGTCACCGCCGCGAACGGCACGAGCGCCGGGCCGATCGGCGGCCCGACGTGGTGTCCGCTGACGACGGTCGCGATCAGCAGCCACCCGTCGCCCACGTCGGCGACCCGCCCCTGGACCGCGGCGCCACTGCGCAGCGAGATCGACACGACGTCGTCGCCGGCCGCCGCCAGCCGCTCGTAGAGACCCACCGACGCGCGCTCGCGCCGGGTCCGATCGGCCACCTCGGCATCCAGCTCGCGCCGCGACTCGGCATCCCACTGGGCGCCCAGGTCGGCGAACAGGTCGTCCCAGCGCATCGCGCTCCCCCTCGTTGCTGCCCCTCGCCTCGGCTCCTGCCGCGCGACCCGAGCTGGGCGACGGTGCGACCCAGGCGCTGACGACTCTAACCCGACGAAGTCTTGCCATGTCCAAGCACATGCTGTTACGTTCGAATACAGGCAAACACAAGCAAACGAACGTTCTGGGGGAAACATGAGCCGAATGACCCGGATCGCCATGGCGACCACAGCGGGGCTCGCAGTGCTGGGTGTGGTGGAGGCACTCCTGTGTCTGGCTGCCGTCGCCCAGTGGCGGCTGGTCCAGGACCCCGGGCCGGCCAGTCTGGCCGAGGCGCTGACCCTCGTCATCGTGGTCACTGCCGCACTCCTCGCAGCATGGCTCGCAGTCACGACCCTCGCGGCCCTGCTGGCCCACCTGCCCGGACGGCTCGGCGATGCCGCCGACCGGTGGGCTCAGGCGTGGGCCCCGTCCGTCTCCCGCCGCGTTGCCGCAGTCCTCGTGGGCGCGGTCGTGGGAGGCGCGCTCGCCCCCGGGACCGCGCTCGGTGACGGACCGGCCGGCCCGTCACCGGCCAGTTCCGGGCTCGCCCCTGGCTTCACGGTGGCCTCGCCGCACCGCGTGACCGGCCCGGCGGCCAGCGAGGAAGGGACCACGGTGAACGCGGGCACGAACTCTCCGGTGGGCGAACGCGGCCCTGGGTTCGCCCTGACCACCCCGACGTCCACCGAGTCCGGTGCAGTCCAGGCTCCCGACGTGGAGCTGCCTCCCGCCGCGACTCCTCCTACCCCGGGGTGGATCCCGTCGCGGCCGGTGCAGCGAGCCCTCCCCAGCTCCGGCCTGGTCACCGGCGGCGGGGCATCTGACCGCGCGGCGGATGTGGTCGTCCACCGCGGCGACACGTTGTGGGACATCGCCCGCCGCCACCTCGGCCCAGGCGCGAGCGACGCAGAGGTGGCGCACGCCTGGCCGGCCTGGCACGAGGCGAACCGTGCCGTGATCGGCGACGACCCCGACCTGATCAGGCCCGGGCAGATCCTGCGACCGCCGACCCCTGCCGCCCTCGCCGGCCCGTCGTCCAGAGCCTCGCGGTGAGCGCCGCCACGGCTCAACAGCCGACCTCCCGACTCAGGCCGCTGCGCATCGTCCCGGCCCCGCGGACCCGCCCGCCGGTGCTGTCCGAGACCGAGTCCTGGGTCCCCGACGACCTCTGCGCTCCGCGCTACGTCCAGGACGCGCTCGCGATCGACTTCGACAGCATGACCGACGAGCAGCTCTTCGGTGAGCGCCCCACCCGTCGCGACGACCTGCCCGATCCCCGGGTCTGGGCCGGTCACATCGCCCAGGGGCTCGTGGAGGTGATGGCTGGGGCGCGGCCGGCACCCCAGGTGCTCCGCTGGACCACCCCGGAGGTGTATGCCGTGGTGGCGCGTCGCGCGGCCGTGTCGGCACGGCGCGGGACCGGGTCGACCCGGCGCACCGTGGTGCGCGGGGTGCGCGTCTGCGAGCCCGCGGACGGCGTCGCCGAGGCGAGCGCCGTGGTGGTGGACGGCGGCCGGGTGCGTGCGTTGGCGTTCCGGCTGGTCGGTCTCGACGGCCGGTGGCGGGTCGAGGCCCTCCAGGTCGGCTAGCCCCACAACGACTTCTGGCCACCGGTGTGGCACCTCGCTCCCGCAGTGGGGCTGGATGCCGCATCAGTGGCCAGAAGTGCGGATCAGGTGAGCCAGACGGGGGTCAGGCCTTCCCGTGGCACATCTTGAACTTCTTGCCCGAACCGCACGGGCACGGGCCGTTGCGCGACACGCCCTTGAGCTGCTCCTCGGTCAGGGTGTCCGAGGCTGAGCCGACCGCGCGGTGCTCGACCTCGCCGGTCTCGCTCGGTGCGGAGTACTGCAGCTGCTGCGGACGACGCTCCGGCTGCTCCAGTCCCTTGGCGCGGAACGTCGGGTGCTTGTCCGCGGACTGCGCCGCCGCCGGACCATCCCCGTCAGCACCAGCCGTCGCCGCGACAGCAGCAGGTGCCGGCGCGGGGTCTTCCGGAGCCAGCCCATCCACGCTGTCCTGCGGCTCACCGTTGGACAGTCCCGAACCCGCGAGCATGTCGGAGACGCTCATCGGTTGCACCGAAGGCTCCTGCTCAGCGGCGCCCTGGTCACCATCGACGTCGACCTGGACGTTGAACAGGTAGCCGACCGACTCTTCCTTGATCGACTCGTTCATCGCCTCGAACAGCTGGAAGCCCTCGCGCTGGTACTCGACCAACGGGTCACGCTGGGCCATCGCCCGCAGGCCGATGCCCTCCTGGAGGTAGTCCATCTCGTAGAGGTGCTCGCGCCACTTGCGGTCCAGCACGGACAGCACGACCCGGCGCTCCACCTCACGCATGACCTCCTCGCCGAGCTGCTCCTCGCGGGCGTCGTAGGCGTGATGGGCGTCGGAGGTGATGTACTCGCGCAGGCTGTCGGGGGTCAGCGAGCCACCCTCGGCCGCCTGGACCTCCTCGGGCGTGACGGTCACCGGGTAGAGCGTCTTGAGCGCGGTCCACAACCGGTCGAGGTCCCAGTCGTCGGAGAAGCCCTCGGCCGTCTCGGCGTCGACGTACCCACCCACGACGTCGTTGATGAAGTGGCGGATCTGCTCGTGCAGGTCCTCGCCCTCGAGCACGCGGCGGCGCTCGTCGTAGATGACGGTGCGCTGGCGGTTGAGGACGTCGTCGTACTTGAGGACGTTCTTGCGGATCTCGAAGTTGCGGCCCTCGACCTGGCCCTGCGCGCTCTGGATCGACCGGCTGACCATCTTGGACTCGATGGGGACGTCGTCCTCCATCTTGGCCGTGGTCATGAACCGGTCGACCATGGCCGCGTTGAACAGCCGCATCAGGTCGTCCTGGAGCGACAGGTAGAACCGGGACTCGCCGGGGTCGCCCTGGCGGCCGGAACGACCACGCAGCTGGTTGTCGATGCGGCGCGACTCGTGGCGCTCGGTGCCGAGGACGTAGAGCCCACCGAGGCCGGTGACCTCGTCGTGCTCGGCCTGGACGGCCTCCTCGGCCTTGACCAGCGCCTCGTCCCAGGCGGCTTCGTAGTCCTCCGGCGTCTCGACCGGGTCGAGCCCTCGCTGCTTCAGGGTGGCGACGGCCATGAACTCGGGGTTGCCACCGAGCATGATGTCGGTGCCGCGCCCGGCCATGTTGGTGGCGACGGTGACCGCGCCCTTGCGACCGGCCTGCGCCACGATCGCGGCTTCACGCTCGTGCTGCTTGGCATTGAGCACCTCGTGCGGGACACCCTTACGGCGCAGCTGGTCCGACAGGTACTCACTCTTCTCGACCGAGACGGTACCGACGAGCACCGGCTGCCCCTCGGCATACCGCTCCGCGATGTCGTCGACGACGGCGTTGAACTTCGCCTCCTCGGTGCGGTAGACGAGGTCACGCTGGTCGATGCGGATCATCGGCATGTTCGTCGGGATCGGCACGACGCCGAGCTTGTAGATCGAGTTGAGCTCGGCTGCCTCGGTCTGGGCGGTGCCAGTCATACCGGAAAGGGTGTCGTACATGCGGAAGTAGTTCTGCAGGGTGATCGTGGCGAGCGTCTGGTTCTCGTTCTGGATCTCGACGCCCTCCTTGGCCTCGATCGCCTGGTGCATCCCCTCGTTGTAGCGACGACCGGCGAGCATGCGCCCGGTGTGCTCGTCGACGATGAGGATCTCGCCGTTCATGTTGACGTAGTCCTTGTCCCGCTTGAACAGCTCCTTGGCCTTGATGGCGTTGTTGAGGTAGCCGATGAGCGGAGTGTTGACGGACTCGTAGAGGTTGTCGATGCCGAGGTAGTCCTCGACCTTGGCGATGCCGGCCTCGAGGACGCCGACCGTCTTCTTCTTCTCGTCGACCTCGTAGTCGCCCTCGCCGGACTCGAGCTCGCCGCGGGTCAGCCGCGCGACGATCTTGGTGAACTCGGTGTACCACTTCGTCGCCGCATCGGCCGGGCCGCTGATGATCAGCGGGGTGCGCGCCTCGTCGATGAGGATCGAGTCGACCTCGTCGACCACCGCGAAGTTGTGGCCGCGCTGGACGAGCTCGTCGACCGACCAGGCCATGTTGTCGCGCAGGTAGTCGAAGCCGAACTCGTTGTTGGTGCCGTAGGTGATGTCCTTGGCGTACTCGACGCGACGCTGCTCGGGCGTCATGGAAGCGAGGATGACGCCGGTCTCGAGGCCGAGCATGCGGTGCACGCGGCCCATCAGCTCGGACTGGTACTCGGCGAGGTAGTCGTTGACCGTGACGACGTGCACGCCCTTGCCCTCGAGCGCGTTGAGGTAGGACGGGAGGGTCGCGACGAGCGTCTTGCCCTCACCGGTCTTCATCTCCGCGACGTTGCCGAGGTGCAGCGCGGCGCCACCCATGAGCTGGACGTCGAAGTGCCGCTTGCCCAGGGTGCGCTTGGACGCCTCGCGGACCGCGGCAAAGGCCTCGGGGAGGAGGTCGTCGAGCGTCTCGCCATCGGCCAGCCGCTTGCGGAAGACGTCAGTCTCCGCCCGCAGCTCGGCATCGGTGAGCTTGGCGAAGTCCTCCTCGATCGAGTTCACCTGGGCGGCGATCCCGTGGAGCTTCTTGAGGATGCGGCCCTCACCGGCACGCAGCAGCTTTTCGACGATCTTGGACACGCAATATCTCCTGAGGTTTCTGATCTCCTGCTACGCCCGGACGATCGCAGCCGTGGACATCCGGGTGGCAACGGCCCGACCTAGGCTAGTCGAGTCGACCCGTCACCGTGGACGCGCGGGCGGGGGAACACTCCCCCAGCCGCCGAACGTGCCGGAGCGCGCCCCGGTTCCGCGCCCACCCGGCATACCCCGTGGGAGCCAACGCCGAGGTATGCCGCGGGCGCACCTTGCCGGTGCGCGGCTCCCCCACCTGGGGTGTCAGAGTGCGAGGAGGTCCTGGTGGTCGGGACCAATGGCCCTTCCGAGCCCCTCTCCAGGACTCCCACCATGGATCAGTTGGGCGACATCAGATCGTCTGCTCACGAGTCGAGGTCGACATGGTCCAGATGGCGTCGGTGGTCTTCGCCCCCAGCGGGCACGTCCTCAGCTGGGGTTGGTTCAGCATCGAGCTGGCCAACCTGCTGATCATCGCGGCGATGGTCCTGCTCTTCGTCGTCGCCCTCCTCGTGCCTTTCGGCCGAAGACATGCCGGTGCCCCAGTGGGCCACAGGCCCGCGGACGAGGGCGGGGACCAGTCATGAGCAGCGTCCCTCGGGCCGAGCGGGTCCACCGCCCGCCCGATAGCTGGACGAACGCGTTGCGCGAGCGGATCGTGAGCACCGTTCCCCCGGGTCAGGCCCTGCCTGACCGCCAGCCGGTCTACGTCTCCTCCTGGATCTACGTCTTCGGCGTCCTGACCCTGGCGGCCCTGACCGTCGTCGTGGCGACCGGGTGCGTGCTGGCGGTGGGCGGCTCGGCGTGGTGGCACGTGTCGTCGCTCGGTCACTTCGTCAACTCCCTGCACCTGTGGAGCGTGGAGCTCTTCTTCGGCTTCATGGTCATCCACCTCTGGGGCAAGTTCTGGATGGCGGCCTGGCGGGGCAACCGCGTGCTGACCTGGGTCACCGGTGCGGTCGCCTTCCTGGCCTCCATCGGCACGGCGTTCACCGGGTACCTGTCGCAGTCGAACTTCGACTCCCAGTGGATCAGTGCGGAGGCCAAGGACGGCATCAACTCCATCGGGGTGGGCGCCTGGTTCAACGTGCTCAACCCCGGGCAGATGCTCCTGTGGCATGTCGTCCTGCTGCCGCTTGCTGTCGGCGCCATCACCGTGATGCACGTGGTGCTGGTGCGCCGGCACGGAGTAGTGCCCCCGATCGACGCCGAGGACGGTGAGTGAGATGGCAATCCCAACCCGCACGAGGCCCGTCGCGCAGCAGGGTCGGCGCGCCAAGGAAGACCGCACGCGCGACTCGCACTCCTTCGCGACGAGGCCCTACGACCTGGTCAAGGAGTTCGTCGCCGCCCTGATCGCCGTGTCCCTGCTGACGGTCGGCCTCGCCGCCATCTTCTCCTCCCCCGACGAACCCGCCATCACCATGGCGGGGTGGGCCGAGGCCGCTCCCAATGACGTCGTGGCGACTGCTGCCGCGGAGCTGGCTGGAACCAGCACGAGCGCCTCGTACGGCGCGCCGTACAACAGCGCCGCCGAAGGGCAGAAGGTCCTGCGTGCACCGCTGCAGAAGTGGGGCGGCGTCCGCATTCCGGTGGACTCGGCCGCCCTCGTCCTGGCACCACTCACGCAGGCCCGGGCGGACGCCCCGACCATGGCGGCCCTCGCGACCTGGCGCAGCGCCGCCGCGGACACGCGCATCGGCTGGGCCACGGCATACGCCGACGCCTTGGGCAAGGCGCCCGATGGCAACCCTGCGGCCGTTGCCGCGGGCAGCTATGGCCCCGTGCCGGTGCTCACGCGGTCGTTCCTCGACGTCGCCCTCTCGGGCGGTCTGGAAGGTCAGCTGACGTCGTCCGGCAACTTCTACGGCGGGGACCAGACTCGAGCCCTCCTGCTGCTCAGTGACGGCGCCTACCTGGAGGACAGCGCCCGCGCCCAACACCTCGGTGGCGACCAGTGGGGAATGATGAACGAGACCGGCGACTACCCAGGGCAGCCGTGGATGTGGCTCTATACGTTCTGGTACCAGGTACCGCCCTTCTCCACCTCGGAGAACGCCGATGCGCAGGTGTGGGCCCTGATGATGGTGCTCACCCTCGGGCTGATGTTCCTGCCCCTGATCCCCGGGATTCGCGACATCCCGCGGCTGGTCCCCGTGCACCGGCTCATCTGGCGTGACTACTACCGTGACCATCCCCGTCGGCCCGGCCAGGCGCACTGACCGGGCCCGAGGCGTGGGAGCCGGAGCGCGACCATCGAGGTCGGACGCGGCACGCCGGCCACCCCCTCGCGCACGCCCACCGGTACCGAGGTGCTGGCTAGGGCGCCACGAGGTCCTGGTAGTCGGGATGGCGCTCGAGCCAGGCGGAGATGAACGGGCAGAGGGCCACGACGTCGTGCTCGGCTCGGGCCCGGACGTCGTCGAGTGCTCCCCTCGCCAGGGCGCCGCCCACACCCTCCCCGGCGAACGCGTCGTCCACCTCGGTGTGCGTGAAGACGATGTGGTCGCCCTTGAACCGGTAGGCGGCGAAGCCCGCGAGGGCACCATCGATCCGGGCTTCGTAGCGGTGCTCGTCCGGGTTGTCCGTGACCACGGTGTCCGTCATGGGGTTCAGCCAAGCACGGGTGTCAACGCTCGTCGCCCCGGGGCGACGTCAGGCGACGGCGCCGACCTCGGCGTCCTCACCCTCGGCGTTCCACGAGCCGAGCTCGGGAGACTTGGAGATGGCCAGGCAGGCGAGCGCCGCGAACAGGCACAGGCCTCCTGCCGTGAGCCAGGCGGTGAAGTAGTCGCCCGTGCTCTGCCGCACCCATCCCGCGTAGCTGGCTGCCACGCCGGCGCCTACCATGTGCGCGGCGAACACCCACCCGAACACGACGCCCGATCGCGCGACGCCGAAGTGCCTGCGGCACAAGGCGATCGTCGGCGGCACCGTCGCGACCCAGTCCAGGCCGTAGAAGACGATGAAGATGAACAGGTTGGGGTGGATCTCAGGGCCGAGGAGCGCGGGGACGAACAGCAGCGCCAGTCCGCGGAAGCCGTAGTAGCCGCAGAGCAGCAGCCGCGGGTCCACCTTGTCGGTGAGCCAACCGGACGCGATGGTGCCCACGAGGTCGAAGACCCCCACGAGGGCGAGCAGCCCTGCCGCCGTGGTCTGCGGCATGCCGTGGTCGTGGGCGGCGGGGATGAAGTGGGTGCCGATCAGCCCGTTGGTCGACCAGCCGCAGATCCAGAACGTGCCGAACAGGATCCAGAAGGTCCGCGACCGCATGCTCTCGCGCAGCGTGCGCACAGCCAGCGCTGCCGGCCCGACCTGCGATCCGGTATGCCGCGTGGCCGGCTCATCGAGCACGTCACCCGGCTGGGCGCCGAAGGGCCGGAGCCCGAGGTCGACCGGCCGGTCGCGGACTACGAGCAACACGAGTGGCACGAGTAGCAGCGCCGCGCCCGTGACCACCAGCGCGGCATAGCGCCAGCCGGGACCGGCAGCGAGCGCCGCGATCCCTGGGAGGAACACGAGCTGTCCTGCTGCTCCAGCGGCCGAGAAGATCCCGGTGACCAGCCCGCGGCGGGACTCGACGAACCACCGGTTGGCCACGATCGCCCCGAGGACCAGCGCCATCGCACCGGCGCCGACCCCGACGAAGACGCCCCACAGCAGCCAGAGCTGCCAGGGTGAGGTCATCACGGTGGTGAGCCCGCTGCCGATCGCCACCAGGACGAGCGCCAGGCTGACGACGCGGCGCAACCCGAACCGCTCCATGAGGGCGGCGGCGAACGGCGCCGTGATGCCGTAGATCACCAGGTTGGCGGTGACGGCCCCGGAGGTGGTCGCCCGCGACCAGCCGAACTCGGACTCGAGCGGCTCGAGGAGCGCGCCGGTCGACGAGCGGAATCCCGCGGCAGCCACGAGGGCGCCGAGGATGACCGCGGCGACCGACCAGGCGCGGTGCGGCCTACGGCTCCGCCGGGCCTGCGTCGAGGTGGCAGCATCGGCCGCGGCGGCAGGAATCGTCACTGTCGCATGCTATCTGCCAGCCCGAGCAGGAGGACAGCACTTTCCGGACAACCGACACTCGGATCCCGCCAGCCGGCCTCGCCGAGCATGGCCGCCACCACTGCTCGCCGCACGCCTGGCCCAGGACGTCGCGCCCAAGGCAACCCCTGGCCAAAGCGGCAAGAGGTCCGGCAAGTCGGCCGCGACACGTGGCAGTATGGGCCTCGCGGGGTTACCTTGCTTCTGTCCAGGGGGCGATCAGGGCGCTTCGACCCGAACGTCAGCCCCCGTCGTCGTCGACACCTGGGAACCCACATGACTCCACACCGGCTGGCCGTCGGCCTCCTCGCCTCCGTCACGCTCCTCGTCACCGCCGTCATCGGGGCCGATGCCGCCTCTGCCGTGCCCACCGTCGTCTCGGCGACCACGGCCGATGACGCCACCGGGACGTACTACCCGTTGGCCAGCACCCGGCTCCTGGACACGCGGACGACCAACGGAGGGCACAACAGCCCTCTCGGCGCCGGCACGGCCAACACCTTCGACCTGGCCGTCGGAGGCAGGGGCGGTGTCCCGGCCGCGGACGTGTCGGCCGTCGTCCTCAACGTCACCGGAATCGGTCCGACCAGGGCGACCCACCTGCGGATCTATCCCGCGGGCCAGACCCTGCCCACCGCCTCCACGCTGAACCTGCCGTTGGGCGGGACCCGCGCCAACCTCGTGACCGTCCCACTCGGAACGGGTGGCAAGGTCTCGGTCTACAACGACGCGGGCCTGGTCAACGTGGCCGTGGATGTCCTGGGCTACTACGCCGCGAGCGACGCGATTCGCCCGACCAAGGGCATGGGACACCAGTTCTACCTGGTCGACCCGACCCGGATCTTCGACAGCCGCACTGATGGTGGTGCCCTCTTCCCCGGCGAGGAGGTCGTCCTCGGCGCCGACTTCGACGAGGTGACCAACCCGACGGTGCGGGCGCTCGCCATGAACATCACGGTCGTCACTCCGACGGCTCCGGGGTACGTCGTCGCGTGGAACGGCGCCCTGCCCGTCCCCACGGCGTCGAACCTGAACTTCGTGAAGGGGCAGGTCGTGCCCAACATGGCCATTGTCCCGACGCAGCCGGACCCGAACGACGGGGTGCCGCTGTTCACCTTCAAGAACGCCAGCAAGGGGACCACCCACGTGCTGATCGACATCGTCGGGGTCTACGAGGCCGGCCAGCCCACCGGGCTGCGGTACCGCCCCCTCCCGCCGACCAGGATCCTCGACACCCGCAACGCGACCGGGACGGTCAAGAGCCCGCTCGGCGCCGCCGAGACGCGGTCGTTCACCGCACCCGGCTCGGTGGCGGGTGACGCCACCTGGGCGCTGGTGGCCAACACGGTCGCGGTGGCGCCGACGGCAGCCACCTTCCTCACCGTCTGGGAAGACGACGCCGCTGTTCCTCGTCCCGCCGCGAGCAACCTCAACGCCTCCCCCGGTGAGGTGGTGGCGAACGCCACGATCACGCCGATGGGTGCGGGCAACAAGTACAAGATCTACAACAACAAGGGCCTAACGAACACCGTCATGGACGTCACCGGCTCCTTCGAGGAGTTCACGCCGGCCGCCATCGCGGGCGCTCAGAAGTCCCTGGGTGCCGACGCCGCGGGAACCACGGTGACGGTGGCGCACGGCCCGAGCGCGAAGGTGGCTCGCGGCCGCTGACCAGGCTGGAGCCCGCCGTGCGGCGGGCTCCAGCTCGGTGGATCGAGCCAGCTGACGAGGCCCCAGCCACTTCGGTGGCTGGGGCCTCGTCCGCGCGTTGGGCTAGGCCACCGCTGCGAGCCCCAGCCATTGCGCCATCCGGGCGAGCTCGTCGTCGAGGGCCGTACGCGCGGCCTCGGGCGCACCCGGCTGCCAGTGCACGGCCTGCACGCGCAGCACGCCGGCGGCTCGGTCCGACTTGAGGTCGCACCTGGCCACCAGCTCGTCGCCGAAGAGGAACGGCAGCACGTAGTAGCCGTGCACCCGCAGCGGCGCGGGCACGTAGATCTCCAGTCGGAAGTCCATCCCGAAGATCGCCGCGGTGCGGTCCCGCTGCCAGATCAGGGAGTCGAACGGGCTGAGCAGCGCCTGGGCGTGCACCTTCCGGGGGCGCCGCGCCTCCGGAAGCAGGTATGCCGGGCGCTTCCACCCCTCGATCGTGGCTGGCACCAGGGCCCCCTCGGCAACCAGGGCCTCCAGGGCCGGACGGGCCTGGTCCGGCTTGAGCCGGAAGTAGTCCCGCAGGCACTGCTCGGTGCCGACACCGTGGGCCCGGGCCGCGATCAGCATCAGCTCCTTGAAGGCGATCTCGTGCGGGGGGCGCCTCGCCGGGTCCCCGGCCACCTCGGCGAGGTGACCTGGCAGGACGCGGCTCAACGCGGCATACCGTCGCTCGAACTGGCTGGTCCGGCCGGCGGAGGTGATCCTGCCCGCCCAGAACAGGTGCTCCACGGCGTTCTTGACCAACGACCAGTTCCAGCCCCACTGGTCGCGCGACCGGGGCAGGTCGTGGGCCAGGGCTTCCTCCAGCCCGCGCGAGGTGATCGGCCCCCTGGCCACGACCTCGTCCAGGACCGCCTCGACGAGGTCGGGGTGGGTCTTGGCCACCGACTGCATGCCTCCCCAGGACAGCTCGTGCGCACGAGCCATCCGGAAGTCGAGCAGCGGCCAGGTCGACGGCGGGATGAGACTGGCCTCGTGGGCCCAGTACTCGACGAGGCGACGGGGCGACCTGTCGCGCGCGCGGTCGAGCAGCGCCGTGTCGTAGGGCCCGAGTCGGGAGAAGAAGGGCAGGTACTGGCTGCGGGTGAGGACGTTGACGCTGTCGATCTGGATGATCTGGACGCGGTCGATGACGCGCTGCAGGTGCCGCATCGTCGCTGCCCCCGGCTCTGGCCGGCCGTCGGCAAACCCCTGCGCCGCCAAGGCGATCCGGCGAGCCTGCGCGCGCGTCAGCCGCACGGGAGGGGGTGTGGTCACAACCAGGGCGGCGGCGGTCACTCGCCGGGTTCGAGGAGGTTCTCGCGCACGGCATACATGGCTGCCTCCATGCGCGAGTGGAGCTGGAGCTTCTCGAGGATGTTGCGCACGTGGTTCTTGACGGTGTTCTCGGAGATGAACAGCTGGTGGGCGATCTCCTTGTTGGCCATGCCGCGCGCCACGAGCCGCAGCACCTCGAGCTCGCGGTCGGTGAGTCGCGGCGCTCCGACCCCACTGGGCCGCTCACCCTGGCGCTTGCTCATCTGCGCGAACTCGGCGAGCAGCTTGGAGGCCATCGACGGCGAGATGAGCGAGTCGCCGTTGAAGACGGCTCGGACACCGTCGGCGATCTCCTCGCCGGGGACGTCCTTGAGGAGGTAGCCGTTGGCGCCGGCCTTGACCGCCTCGTAGAGGTCGGACTCCTCGTCGGACATCGTGAGCATGATGATCTTGGTCGACGGGACGAGTGCCTTGATGGTCTGGCAGGCCTGGATGCCCGAGGTGTGCGGCATCCGCACGTCCATCAGCACGACGTCGGGCAGCAGCTCGACGGTGCGGTCCACCGCCTCCTTGCCGTCGCCGGCCTCACCGACGATCTCGATGTCATGGTCCTGCGAGACGACCATCTGCAGGCCACGGCGGTAGAGGACGTGGTCGTCCGCGATGACGACCCTGATCGGGTCGGCACCTGTCGTCGCACCACCATCCCCATTCGTCACGAGGCACATACTGTCACGGCGCGGCGACGACGCCGGGCGAAACTCCCGTGGGAGGGCCCGGCGTCGTCCGGTGAACGGCTCAGGAGACCTTCCGCGTGGCGCCCTCGCCGTCGGTGACGTCGAGGTGGATCACGCCGTAGGACCACCCTCGGCGGCGGTAGACGACGCTCGGCTGGTCGGTCTCCTCGTCGTGGTAGAGGTAGAAGTCGTGTCCGACGAGCTCCATCTCGCGGACCGCCTGGTCGAGCGCCATCGGCACGGTCGCGTGGATCTTCTCGCGGATCTCGACAGGCGAGTTGCCCTGCGTGCCAAAGGGGTCGCCGTTGGCCGTGTCGTGGACGTGGTCCTCGCCCACACCGTCGGCCGGCTCCTGGATCCGCGCCGTGGCGGCAGACACCGACTCCGGCGCGTGCCTCCCCCTGTGCACCCGCTTGCGGTCCTGGGCCCGCCTCAGCCGTTCCATCAGCTTGTCCAGCGCCACGTCGAGCGCTGCGTACTTGTCGTCAAGACATGCCTCGGCCCGCACGATGGGGCCCTTCACGTGACAGGTGATCTCGACGCGTTCGCAGGCCTTGGCCTGACGCTTGTTCGACTCGTGGCTCACGATGACGTCGACGCGCTGTACGCGCGGCGCGAGCTGCGGGATCTTGGCCAGCTTCTCGTCGAGGTGGTCACGGAATCGGTCTGAGACCTGCATGTGGCGTCCGGTGACGACAATTTCCACGGTGTCCTCCATGGGTTCGGCGGGTGTGCGAGTCGGGCGGCGTCAGCCCGGAGTCAGCCGCAGCACCACCCGCGCTCGGACGAACCGATGAGACTGGTGGGCACCCCAGTGGTCCGTCTGGTCGTCGACCCGATGGTCGACGGGAGCGGCTCCGCTCCCTGCCGCAAGGCGCCGTCCGGACCGCGTCCGAGGCGCCCTGTTTGCGTGACGTACACGGGGGCCAGGGGGGCCATACACCGACGTTAGACCACCCCAGCCGATTGCGACACACGGATTGGCTCGACGTTTGCCCGGAGTCGGTTGTGAGTTGGCTGGACGTCCGTGCGCGACGTCAGCCGGCCGTCTTCGCGTCCACTGGTTGGACGTGTATTCCGGCGTTGCGTGGCGCAGATGGTCGCCGCCACGACGGTCAGCGCGCCCGCCGAGCGGAGCGCTCGCGCCGCCTCGACGAGCGTCGCCCCGGTGGTGAGCACGTCGTCGACCACGACGCACAGCGCGCCTGCCACGGCCTCCGACCAGTGTGGTTCGACGGCCATCGAATGCTCGAGGTTGACCGCCCGCTCGCGCGCGCCGAGTCCGGCCTGGTCGGCGACTCGGCGCCGCGACCGCAGGGCATCCGCCACGACCGCCTCGTCCGCGGCGAACCCCCTCACTGCGTGTGCGGCGAGGGCCACCAATGGCGCGTCGCCGCGAGCCCGGACCGACGCCCGCGACGACGGGACGGGCACGACCAGGAGAGGGCCGTTGCGTCGCACCAGGATGTCGAAAGCCGGCGGGCAGGCGGCGACGCCGGCGTCGACGGCCCGAGCCAGAAGCTCCCCGAGCAGCGGTGCGCAGTCCCGACGACCATCGTCCTTGTAGGCCGCGACCACGGCTGCCAGCGCCCCCTCGTACCGACCGGTGGCGTGCACCGTCGGCAACCGGTCCGGGCAGGGGTCGGGGCGGGCCCCTCGCGGGCCCCCGAACCACAGGCAGCGGGCGAGCTCGTCCAGGCACCCGCGACACACCTGGTCGTCGGGCTGGCCGCAGGCGGCACAGCTCACTGGCAGCGCCAGGTCCGTGAGGGCCCGCAGTGCCTGCGTCACTGGGTTCGTCGGCGCCACAGGACAGATCGTGACGGGCCAATGTGTTCGCGTCGATTGGCAAGCACAAGCGTGTGGACACGACTAGTCTGAGCAGTGACCTGTGGACAACTGCTGGGTGCCGGGGACGCGAGACGGGAGGCGGGTATGCGGTGGCTGCCCCATCTCGCCGTATCGACACGACTCCGCCTCGCCTTTGCCCTCCTCGCAGGGATGTTCGCGTTCATCGACCAGAGCCTCTCGCAGGCGATCCCCTGGATCCTGCTCATCGTCACGCTCGACCTGGCCGCCTCCACCCTCGGCTACCTCACGGTCATCGAGGGGGCCGTGCGCCACACGCAGCTACTGGCGATCCTGACCGTCTGCACCGTGGTGGCCGGCATGGGGATGGGCTCTGCCGGGCCCTGGTCCAAGATGCTCATCCTGATCCCCGCCTACCACGTCGGATCGCGCTTCGCCCGCAAGGGCGCATTCGTGGCTGCCCTCGTCGGGCTCGTCGTGGCTTTGGGGACCGCATGGTGGTTGCAGCGGCTCACCACTGCTGAGGCGGAGCTGATCGCGCTGGCCTCGCTGCTCGCGATCCTCTTCGGCCTGCTCGGCGGCTGGTCGCACGCGCTCGAGCCCGACGCCCACGTCGACGACACCAGCGTCGCGGTGGAGGCCAGCTTTCTGCTTCGCCGCCTCCACGAGCTCGCGGACACCCTGGACACCGGCTTCGACGCCCCCGGCTCGGCCGAGATGGCACTTCAAGACCTCAGCGGCGAGATGCGCGCAGCGCGCAGTGCCATCCTCGTGGGCTACGGCGACGACCCCGCAGTGCCGTTGGCGATCCGTGGTGCCGACCGCACCCCGTGGCCCGACCCCATGGAGCCGGACTCGGTCCTCGCGCAGACGTGGCGGCAGGGCGTGCCCGTCCTCGCGCAGTGGAATGACGACCTCGTCGCCCGCTCGGTCATCGTGGTCCCGCTCAACGACGGCGACGGTCACCGCTTGGGGCTGATGGTCGCGGACCGCCCGCTGGTCACCCCCTTCACGGAGGATGACCTCGCGGCCGCATCAGCCGTCGCCGGCCGGCATGCCGCCAACATCGACCTGTCGGTGCTGTTCGCAGGGCTGCGCGAGCGGGCCGGCCTCGAAGAGCGGGAGCGCCTCGCGCGCGAGATGCACGACGGGATCGCCCAGGAGATGGTGGCGCTCGGCTTCGGCATCGACGCCGTGCGGCGCAACGCCCGGGGGCAGGGGTCGCCGCTGGCCGACGAGCTCGACTCGCTCCGCGTGGACGTGTCGCGCGTGCTGGCCGACCTGCGGCTGCACATCGGCGACCTGCGGATCGCGGTGCGTCCTGACACCGGCCTCGGCGCGATGATCGGCGCGCGACTGCAGAACTTCGGATCCTCCTCAGGTGTCACCACACGGATGCACCTGAGCGAGACCGGGTTCCGGCTCCCCGCCCACACCGAGGTGCTCATCTACCGTCTGTTCCTGCGGATGCTGGCCGATGCCCGGCACTCGCTCAACGCGGAGATCGTCGAGGTCCGTCTCAACGTCGCCGCACCACGGGTCGAGCTGTGGATGGCGCACGACGGCACGAGCTCCCTGACCGAACGAGACTTCGCCGACTACCCCCTCAACAGCATGGGCGGCGAGATCTTGGTCGAGCCCTATGCGGGAGTAGGGGTCGCCCTCCGCATGCGAATGCGGGCCCGCGGCGCGGCCCCCTCCGCCACGCTGTCCAACGAAAGGATCCCCCAGCCCTCATGACCATCAACGTCGTGGTGATCGACGACCACACCCTGGTGCGCGAAGCCGTCTGCCGGATGATCGACAGCGAGCCGG
Organism: Pedococcus bigeumensis; assembly: GCF_006438965.1. Classification (GTDB taxonomy): domain Bacteria; phylum Actinomycetota; class Actinomycetes; order Actinomycetales; family Dermatophilaceae; genus Pedococcus; species Pedococcus bigeumensis_A. The sequence continues at coordinate 391,345 of NZ_RCZM01000001.1, read as the reverse complement.
ATCTTTCGGTCGTCGGCCAGGCCGGTGGCATCGCCGAAGGCAAGACCGTCCTGGCGCACAGCCTCATCCACGTCCTCGTCGTGGACGTGTCCATGCCCGACGGGTCGGGCCTGGTGCTGGCCCGGGCCGCCCGCGAAGCGTCCCCTCGTCTGGGAATCGTCGTCCTGACCATGCACAACGACGACGAGACCCTCCTCGAGGCGCTCGACCTCGGCGCTTCGGCCCTGGTCCTCAAGTCCGCCCCGTCGGACGAGGTCATCGCGGCAGTCCGTCGTGCTGCAGTCGCGCCTGACGCCTTCATGGCCACCGGCCTGGCAGAGGCACTGCGTCGCCGCGACTCCAGCGACAAGCCGCGGCTCACGCCACGCGAGGCCGAGGTGCTCGACCGACTGGTGGCCGGCGACTCGATCGCCGCCGTGGCGAAGAAGCTCTACATGAGCGAGTCGACGGTCAAGACGCACGTGTCGAAGGTCTACGAGAAGCTCGGCGCCCACAACCGTGCCTCGGCCGTGATGTCGGCGCTGCGGCTCGGCCTGGTCAAGTCCGAGTCGATCGGCCCCGGACGACGCTGAAGGCTGGCCACAGCCACGTCAGGTGGGGTGTTCGGAGCGCAACGTGAAGCGCGGACTGACCGACTGGTCAGTCCGCGCTTTCACATTCCGCTGAAGGTGTCGATGATCCGGAGCGCGCCGGGCCCGATGATGACGATGAACAGGGCCGGGAAGATGCACAGCAGCATCGGGAACAGGATCTTGACGGGCACCTTCTGCGCGGCCTCCTCCGCCAGCTGACGGCGGACCAGGCGCATCTGGTTCGACTGCTCGCGCAGCACGCTACCGATCGGCAAGCCGAGTCGGTCGGCCTGGACGAAGGCGCTCACAAAGGTCTTGGCCTCCTGGACCGTGGTCCGTGCCGCCAGTGACGAGAACGCCTCAGACCGCGCCTTGCCGATCTGGATCTCGGAGAGGACGCGAGCGAACTCTCCGGCGATGGGTCCGTCGACGGACTTGGCCACCTGCTGCAGGGCGGAGTCGAAACCCTGCCCGGCCTCGACGCAGACCGTCAGCATGTCGAGCGCGTCCGCGAGTCCGCGACGCAGCTCCTGCTGCCGCTTGATCCCCTGGTTGTAGAGCAAGAGATCGGGGAGCCAGAAACCTGCGGCGGCGCCGATGGCGGCAAAGAGCAGACCGCGGATGCTCAGCCCACCGAAGAGGAGCCCCACCGCCCCGAGCACGAGCAACGCCGTGCCCTTGGCCCCCATGATGCGCTCCGCGGTCCAGCCAATGGGGTTGCCGGCCAGGTCGAGACGACGGGTCATGCTCTCCGAGGCCCCGGACGGCGAGAGCCGGAAGGCGAGACCCCGCAGCTTGGCGAAGAAGGGGAAGACGAGGCGCTCGACGAACGGGAGGTCCTCCTTGCCGACCTCCCGCGCATCGACGCGCTGTTCGATGAGCGCCAGCGAGCGTGCCACACCCTTGGCCTCGCCGGCCCCGGTGGCGAACGCCAGGACGAGCGTCAGCAGCGCGAGGCCAACGGCCCCCATACCTACGACGAGCAGAACAGATCCCATCATCACACCTGCACATCCACGACTTTGCGCATCCAGAACACACCAATGACCAGTGAAACCAAGCCCGAGGCGATCATCACCCAACCCAACGACCGGGTCCACAACAGGCTGATGTACGACGGGTTCGTGTAGTACTCGTAGAAGAAGATGCCTATCGGCATCGCGATGAGGATGTAGGCCGACATGCGACCCTCCGCCGAGAGGCCGCGCACGTGGCGCCGCAGCTCCTCGCGCTCGCGGATCGTCTTCGCCGTCGTCTTCAGCGTCTCGCCGAGGTTGCCACCGACTTCGCGCTGGATCCGGATGGCCATGACCGCCCAGTGCATGTTCTCGCTCTGGGTGCGTTGGGCCATCCGCTCGAGGGACTCACCCACGTCCGCGCCGATGCGCGTCTCGGCGAGGGCGCGGGAGAACTCCTTCGCTGCCGGCTCGGCGGAGTCCTTGGCCACCGCATCGAGGGCCTGCAGCAACGAGAACCCGGTCGCGAGGCTGCTGGCCACGAGGGTCAGGACGTCGGGCAGCTGGCCCTCGAACTTCTTGGACCGTCGCTTGGCCAGGAACCGCAGCACGAAGGCGGGCAGGAACCAGCCCACAGCGCCGCCCAGGATGCCCGAGACGAGGTTCATCAACGTCCCACCGCCGAAGAGGACCAGGCCTGCTGCCACGGTGACGAAGATGGCGACGATGCGCAGCACCCACCACTCGCCGGCGCGAAGAGGCAGGTCCGCCCGCTCGATCAGCTTCATCGTCTTGGTGGTCGACTCACGACCATCCATGACGCGGTCACCCAGCTCGATCAGGCTCGTGGAGAGGCTGCTCGGCGAGATCTGGGCGGTGCGCTCGGCCGGCATGGTCGCGTTCGGCGAGATGTACCGCTCGATGGTGTCGACCCGACGCTTGCGGCCGGACCGGAACATCGGGGCGAGCACAGCCACCGCGAGCACCACGACGCCCAGGAAGATGGCCACCAGGCCCACGAGCAGGGTCATCCCCATGCCGTGGGGCGCCGCGATCCGCGCGACCGGGCCCGCAACGTCGATGTCCGCGGCCGGGGCCGGGGTCGTGGTCGGCTCGGCAACAGGAGGCGCACCGAAGTCCACGCTCGTGCTCACGGTGAAGGGGGCTCCGTTGGCCTTCCCGGTGATCACCACGGTCTGGAGCGAGCGGACCGAGACGGCCGGGCGGATCGTGAAGTTGATCTGCGAGTCGAGCGCGCGAGCAGCGGCTTCGAACGCGGCGCGCACGGCTGCAGCATCGCCGGCCGCGGCAACGCTGCCGCCGCCGACCTTCGCGAAGCCAGCCAGCACGGAGTTGTCGCTCTCGGCAGTCTTGAAGCCGATGACCTCGGCGCGGACGCCGTACTTGCTCAGCGCTGCCGTGGCTTGCGCCTTGGTCGCCTTCTTGCTCTGCGTGTCGCCGCCATCGCTGAGCAGGATGATGCTCCGGTCGTCGAAGCCACCCAGACCCTGGGCAGCGAGCGCCACCGCGTCATAGAGAGTCGTCTCGCCGCGAGACTTGAGGCCGTTGACGGCCCGCTGGATCCGGCCGCGGTCCTTGGTGGGCGCGACGTCGATGCCCGCGGTCCCCGCAAACGACACGAGACCCACCGACACGTCGGCGGGAGCGTCGGCCAGGAACGCCGAGGCGGCACTGCGGACCGTGGTCATCCCCGATGCGCCCATGGAGCCGCTGGTGTCCACCACGAGCATGGCGCCGCGGCTGGTCTGGGCCACCGGTCGGACCGACACCGGGTAGTCTGCGGTGCCGATCCTGGCGCTCAGGGAGCCGCCGTCGATGGTGGCCGCCTTCTGGGCCGCCCGGACAGTGAGGACGCCGGTCAGCTGGCCGTCAGCGAAGCGCGGCGAGCTGATGGAGGCAGGCGTGGGGTCGACCGCACTGGCGGCGCCCGGCATGAGGAGGGCCACCAGCGCGGCGGCCGCGCCCGCGGCGCCGATGCGCAGCGCTCCGGCGGACAAGGTTCGCGTGGCCACTACCGACCCCGCACGAACAGGTCAGGGGCGAAGTCGACGCCCTGGTCGTGCAGGTCCGCCGAGAACTTGGGACGCAGGCCGGTGCTGACGAGCGTGCCCTTGAACCGGCCCTGCTCATCGCGGCCCGCGGTGTAGTCGAAGGTGAACAGGTCCTGCATCGTGATGATGTCGGACTCCATTCCGGCGACCTCGGAGATCGCCGTGATCCGGCGGGACCCGTCCTTCATGCGAGCCTGCTGGATGACGAGGTCGACGGCGCCGGCCACCTGCTCGCGGATGGCTCGGATGGGCAGGTCGACACCCGCCATCAGCACCATCGTCTCCAGACGCGAAAGGCTGTCTCGCGGCGTGTTCGCGTGCACCGTCGTGATCGACCCGTCGTGGCCGGTGTTCATGGCCTGGAGCATGTCGAGGGCCGCGCCGTCACGACACTCACCCACGACGATCCGGTCGGGACGCATACGCAGCGCGTTCTTGACGAGCTCACGGATGGGGATGGCGCCCTTGCCCTCGATGTTCGCCGGACGCGACTCCAGCCGCAGGACGTGGTCCTGGTGCAGCTGCAGCTCCGCGGCGTCCTCGATGGTCACGATGCGCTCGTCGTCGGGGATGAAGGAGGAGATGACATTGAGCAGCGTGGTCTTCCCCGAACCGGTACCACCCGAGATGATGATGTTGCGGCGGCCCTTGACGCAGCCGATCAGGAAGTCCCGGACCCGTGGCGTGAACGTGCCGAAGGCGATCAGGTCCTTGTCGGTGAACGGGTCGGCGGAGAACTTACGGATCGTGAGCATCGCGCCGTCGAGCGCGATGGGCGGGATGACGGCGTTGACGCGCGAGCCGTCGGGGAGGCGGGCGTCGACCAGCGGGCTGGCCTCGTCCACGCGCCGACCGACGCGGCCCACGATCTTGTCGATGGTGCGGCGCAGGTGCGCCTCACTGCTGAAGTGCGTGTCGACGGCGTAGATCTTGCCAGCACGCTCGACGTAGATCGAGTCGGCCCGGTTGACCATGATCTCGGTGATCTCGCTGTCCCGGAGGAGCGGCTCGAGGGGGCCGTGACCGAGGATCTCGTCAGCGACCTCCTGCGCGATCCGGGTCCGGTCCGAGACCGACAGGGGGGTCTCCTCGAGGTCGATGACCTCCTGGAGGGTGTGCCGCACCTTGCTCTCCAGCTCGCGCTGGTCGAGGTGTGGGTCGTAGAGCTGCGGTCCCAGGGAGTCCAGCAGGGCCTGGTGCACGCCCGCCTTCACCGCCGAGAACGGGTCGACGATGCGAACCCGCTCGTGCCCGTTGTTGTTGTTGGTCCCGCTCGACGGCTCGACCGGCTGGCTGGACCGACGGACACTCTCTAGACGATCTGCCAAGCTCATGACTTGCCTCCTCGACTCAACAGCCACCGGTCTCCCCGACGACGCGGTTCTTCACGAGCGACTGGTTCTGCTCCGTCGACCCCCGCAACGGCGACGCGCACGTGGCGCTCCACCAGGTCACGGAAGGCAGCGCTGACAGGGTGCTTCGGCTCATCGAGGACCAGCGGCACGCCGCGGTTCACCGACGCCGGGACGGCGACGCTGCTGGGCACCATGATCGCGATGTCCGTCTTGATCGCGGCCACGACGTCCTCGGCGCGCAGTCCCACCTTCGCGTCGCTGCGGTTGAGCACGACGATGCGGGAGTCCTTGGAGTTCCCCAGCAGGTCCAGCGTGTCCAGGGTCAGCCGCAGGTTCTTCACGGCCGGGATGTCGAGCGTGGCGATCAGGACGAGCAGGTCGCTGACGTCGAACGCCGCGAGGACGTGCTCGGTGAACGCGGGCGGGGTGTCGACGATGATGTAGTCATAGACGCGCTTGGCGACCTTGAGCAGCTCGCTGATCGCCGAGCCCGGAATGCGGTCCGCGTCGCTCGGCTCGGCCGGCGCCGCCGCGGCGTCCAGGCCACTCTCGTGGTGGGTCACCACGCTCTGCAGACCCTGCTCGTCCAGGTGGCCGGCCATGCTGAGCACGTCGGCGATGGAGTTCTGCGGCAGGAGCTGCAGACTGATCGCGACATCGCCGAAGGCCAGGTCGAGGTCGACGATGAGCACCTTGGCCCCGGTCGAGGCGAGGTAGGCACCGATGTTCGTGGAGAAGGTGGTCTTGCCCACGCCACCCTTGGCGGAGAAGACGGTGACCACCCGGCCGTCGCGCGAGCCCTCGTGGTGGTGTCCGGCGACGCGCTGGGTGAGCTCCCTGCTGCGGCGAGCGGCGTCCGCCAGACCCGTGAGGTCGTCAGCGGCGGTGACTTCGCGGACGCCGGAGCGCAGCGCCTGGCCCAGCACGGTGACGTCGAGTCGACGGCGAAGCAGGACCACGCCGACCTCGGGGTACTCGACCCGGCACAGCTCGCTGAAGTCGCAGGCTGACTGCATGTCGACCTCGGGCCCGATCACGACGAGGCTTTCGCCTGAAGAGTCTTGCAGCACGTGCTGCAGGGACGACGCGCTGTCGACGCGGACGATGTCGCCCCCGACAGCGAAGTTGTAACGGTCGGCGGCGCCCGGGTCCGCGTCCCAGAGGAGGGTCACTTCCCGACCCCGGTGAGGTCGAACAGGTTCAGGTCGTCAACGCGGGGGGTGGTGCCCATCTTGAGGTCGGCGCTCCGCAGCGCGGCGTAGAGCACGCCGTTGTTGATCCCGTGGATGAGGCGGGCTGCGTTCGCCGGCGTCACAGCGACCGTGACGAGGAAGCTGGGCGTGGCGTTGGCGTTCGCGGCCTTGGCATCCTTGGAGTCCTCGGCTGCGGGGGCCTGGCTGCCGGGGTTGAGCGCGGCATCACCCATGGCGATCACGAGCACGTCGTCCAGCAGCACGCTGGTGCCGGTGACGTTGGCGTCGTTGAGGGCCTTGGACTTGGCATCGACGCCGATGGCCTTGATCTTGTAGGAGTCGAAGATGGCGATCCTGGTGCCGGGAGTCACGAAGCTACCCACCCGTGCGGGGTCGGTCAGCTGGACCGAGACGGCGACCATCCCCGACGGGACCTCGATGGCCTTGGTCCCGATGGGCGTGGTCCCGAACCGCGACTCCAGGACGTACTCCCCCGGCGCGATGTCGGTCAGCGCCAGCAGCGAGCTGTTGGCGTCATTGACCTGGGTCAGGGCTCCGGCCGGCAGCCCCTTCTCCGGCACGGTGGTCTTCACCAGCAGGCCGCCGCGGACGGCGTCCTTGAGGGTGGTGGCCGAGGGAATGACCGCCTTGGAGACGTATGCCGTGCTCGGCTGGTTCGCCGCGACGGCACGTGCGTCGGCTCCCCGCGCGTAGAGCAGGACCGACGCGACGCCCACCAGGGCGATGATGGCGGCGGCGAAGACTGCGATGACTCTGCGTCCCATGAGGTGTGACTTCCTAACCGGCTTGCTGGACAGTGGTGAGACCGAAGTTGGGGACCCCACCGGGGACGGTGGGGGTGATCTGGCCGGCCGGGACGAGATCCTTGAGGAACCAGCCCGACATGCACCGCTCGCTACCCGTGCACGGCATCGTGGAGTTCCAGGCCGACGCCGCGGAGCTGCTGGAGAAGTACCAGCCCGAGAGGTAGAAGGCGGCATAGCCGGCGACGTGGTAGTAGGTGTTGTTTCCGGTACCGGAGTTGCAGTCCGTCGACGCGGTGATCGTCGTGGGCCCGGAGTACTTGCAGTCGAAGACCGGAACGTAGATGACCTTCCCCCGGAGGGAGGACAGGTCCGGCGCGAGCATGTTGCACGGCGCGCTGTTGCCGGTCGTGCCCTGGACCCACCCGTCGACGACCGAGTTGGCTGTGCAGGTGCCGGAGGCGATCGAGTAGAAACCACCTGGTGCGCTGTGGCCGTTCCAGGTCGGGCAGGTGGTGGGGTTGTTCTTGGTATAGATCTTCTGCTCGAAGCCGGGCCACGGGTTCACGGAGGCCGCGGCGTAGCCGAAGGGGCCGACGGCGTAGTTCGGGCTGCTCGGGTAGATGGCCGATCCAGCGACTCCCGTGTATCCGGTCTGGTTCTTCCAGTCGCAGTACGACATCAGGACCGGGAAGATGATGGCCGAGCTCGGCGTCGTGGGGCCCCAGACAGCACGGGCACACGCCTTCACGGTGGTGCTCTTCGCGCTTCCGGACACGGCCGAGGCGAGCTTCGACGAGATGGCGCTCGTACCGTTCGGGTTGCGCGTGACGGTCCGCAGCTCGATGTAGGGCAGCGCGGCGATGGCGGTGGGGACTGCCGGGCAGTCCGTCACAGCACCTGCCGGCGCGGCGCACAGGGTGAGGCCGGCCTGCAGCAGCTTGGCGGCGGCGCTCCCACAGATCGACTGCACCGTGGTGGTGCCGTCGTTGGCATTGCTGCCGGCGAGGGCGGTCAGGGCGGCCGTCGTCGTCGTCGGGCACGCAGTGGGCGACTTCGAGCAGGTGGCAGCCGCCGACATCACTGCTGCGTCGGCGCCGTTCTGCACCTGCCTGCGCTCGATGAGCAGCTGGCCGACGTCGATGCTGAGGGCAGCGGCCCCGAACAGGACGGGAACCAGGAGCACGATGACCAGCACGGACGTGGCGCCCCGCTCGCGGGGCGCTCTGGACGCGGACCTCAGGAACATGCGATCTGCACCTTCCCTGTCGGAGTGGGGGTGGGGAGGCCGGGGACCATCCCCAGGACCGTCCACTTGAAGGCGGTCGACCTCGTCACGGTGACCGTGACGCTGCTGCCGCTGGTGCAGGTCCAGGACGTCGCGGCCGAGCTGACCACGATCGGTGAGGCTGAGTTCGTGATGCGCTGCTGGATGTAGGCCTGGGTCCACGCCGGGGAGGCTGTGGAGTTCGAGGCGATCAGCCGCACGCCGTCACGAGCGGCGTTGCTCAGGATCAGCTGGTTGTAGTACAGGTTGCCGAAGTCGATGACGCCGCCGATGAGCATCAGGAGCATCGGCAGGATCAGCGCGAACTCGACTGCTGCAGCACCGCGTTCGCGGAACTTGGGGGGCACAGGCCAACTCCTAGAGGACGCCGGCCGGAATGACGAAGAGGGCACTCACGCTCTGGCCGAACAAGGCCACGCCACCGATGATCACGATGGCAATGAGGGCGACCATGAGGCCGTACTCCACTGCCGTCGCCCCGTGGTCAGGTCGTGAGACCCGACCACGGAACGCGGCAGCGATGGGACGAGCGGCTCCAGCGAAGGAGACCGCCGCCCTGGACGCGGTCCAGGAGCCAGGATGAGTGGGGCGATGCCGCAAGTTCTTCATCAGGCTCCCTTTCCGAGTCGGTGTTTCTAGCTTTGCTGCGATGGATCAGAGCGTGGTGGCTGCGGTGTTGAACAGCGAGCTGATGTTGTTACCGAGGAGCGTGACCGCACCGATGATGACGATGGCAATGAGGGCGACCATGAGGCCGTACTCAACGGCGGTGGCGCCGCGCTCGTCACGGTTCTGGAACTTCACGAGGGTCTTGAGCATTTTGGTTATCCCTTTCAAAGGCTGAGTTGTCCCGCGGCTCAGACCACTGCGGTACTGCGCCGAGGTAGAGACTGCCGTTCAGCGCCATACCCGCACATCGGCTGTTGGGGTCCAACGCGGCTGGCTGATGGTCGGAGCGATCATCAGCCGAACGGTGGATGCGGGCCCATCCAGCAGACGCGCGGCCGGGCACCCAGTAGAAGCAGCCCGACGGTTACGGCAACGAGTCACAGAGCACGGTTCAGCGTGCGGCGACCAGCAGATCGGTACCTTCGCCCACCCGTTGCCACCTGCTGCCGGCGCGGATGAAGACCTGGTGCTTGTCGGTGGTCACGACGAGTCCGCGTTCACCGTTCACCGTCGTAATCGCTTGTGCCCCAGCGATTTCCGGCCCAGCGGCGATCGAACCGCCGACGGGCACGAGCCACGGCCGGACCACCTGTGAGGACGTCAGCCGACCGAGAACGGCCATTGTCGCGTCGTCCACCCACACGAGGTCACGGGCCAGGGTGAGGGTCGGCGCCAGCCGCAGCGGCTCCGCCAGGGAAGCCGGCAGGCCGTTGGGCTGGCGCACGACGCCCGCGATGTCGACACGCGGGTCCTTGCCGTCCCGGTTCGTCGTGATGACCGCCACCCGTTGCCCGTCCGGCGAGAGCCGCAGGCTCAGCACCGACCTGTCCGCCAGCCAGTCGGCGGCCACGACATGCGGTGAGACCTTGGTGGCATCCCCCGGGTCGGCGGCCGCATTGACCGTCCACACCTTGGTGGCAGCACCGCTGCGACCCGCCACCCACAGCACGTCCTCGCGGTCGTAGGTGGGCGGCGTGAGCCGCGTTCCCGGCGAGGTGAGCTGCACCTGCGTCGTGCCGCGCCAGCGCACCAGCTGGGCGCGGTCGCCCCCCACCGCGGCGATCTCCTGGCCGTTGCGAGACATCGCGAGGTAGGCCCACCCGGGCTGGACCACCGGGAGGGTGGCCGACTCCGGCGGCGCGGTCCGCTCGACCGAGTCGCCGACGTCGTCCGGGTTCACGGGGACCAACAACGTCCCTACCCGCAGAAGGGGTTTCACGACAGGGTCGGAGGGAGCGGCGAAACCGAGCGCCGACAGGGACTCCACTGTGCTGTCACCGTTGGGCATCTGCAGGTCGGCCCCCTCCAGACGCAGCGCGACGCGCTCTACACCGGGGGCCTGGGTCACGGTCGCGAGGAACTGGGCGCCGAGGTTCTGTCGCTGCCCCGGGTCGTTGCCCAGCCGGGTCGCTGCCAGGTCCACCTTGGCCGTCCCCGAGTCGACCGTGACAGCGTCGACGGCCAGCTGCGTCCCCGCTGGGATGTCGGTGCGAACCGCTCCCTTGAGGTAGTCCGGTACGCCCGCGAGCAGTGACCTGGCCAGCCGGGTCGCAAGTCCGGTGCCGAGGGGCAGCCAGCGGATGTCCGGCACCAGTCGGTGGTCTCCCGCGGACACGTAGTAGATGCGGAACGGGTCGTACAACCGGTCGAGGTCGGCCTGGCTCAGCCAGGTGCCGAAGGTGTCCGGCAACGCACTGATCCGCCACTCACCGCTGCTGCGATCGAGCCCGAACGTCACCTGGACCTTGGAGTTGGGCGGCAGCTCCTCGTAGCGGCCCGTTCCGTCGATCCGGGCCACGGCGTTGGCGACCGCCGTGACGGTGTTGTTGGCTCCCGACGTGAAGGTGAGGTCCGAGTCGGAGCCGAAGACGACGACGGAGGAGTAGGGGCGCCAGGCGCCCCGGGGCCCGCTCCCCAGATAGGACCGGGCCGCCTGGTACTGGTCGTCGCTCGCCGCCGCGGCCTTGATGAACCCCTGGACCACCTGCTGCTGTGAGGACCCGGGCGCGACCGGGTTGACCTCCACCCGCACCTCGTTCTCCTGCACCGAGCCCACCTCCAGGCCGGGCTGGATCGCGGCGCTGGTGGACAGGCCGGAACACGCGCCCACGGCCAGCACGCCGCACACGGCCAGGCTCGCGGCATACCGGCGCCTCATCGTGGGGACCCCGGCGCAGTGGGGGTATGCCGCGTGTTCGCCACGCGGTGTGAGGGACCGCCGTGCTCCGTGAAGCCGAGCGGTGCCACCGCATCGCGATGGGGTTCGGGGGCATCGCCGGGCCGAAGCGGCAGGGGCGCCTCGGCGATCGGCGTCCCCGTGTGCCGCGGCAGGGTGAGCCGGAAGCAGGACCCCTCCCCCGGTTCGCCCCAGGCCTGGAGCCAGCCGTCGTGCAGCCGTGCGTCCTCCAGCGAGATGGCCAGGCCCAGCCCAGTGCCGCCGGTGGTGCGGGCCCGGGCCGGGTCGGCACGCCAGAAGCGGTTGAACACCAGGGCGCCCTCGCCGGGGCGCAACCCGACGCCGTGGTCGCGCACGGTGACTGCGGCGGCCGTCGCGTTAACGGCGATGGCGATCTCGACGGGCCGGCCCTCTCCGTGCTCGAGGGCGTTGACGATGAGGTTGCGCAGGATGCGTTCGACCCGGCGGGCGTCGATCTCGGCGTTGCAGCGACCGTCCGCGGTGACCGAGATGGTGCTGCCCCACCGGTCGGCGATGGGCTGGGCCGACTGCACGGCCCGAGCGACGGTCGCGCGCAGGTCGGTGAGGTCGGAGTCGAGGGCGGCCGCCCCCGCGTCGAAGCGGCTGATCTCGAGCAGGTCGGCGAGCAGCTCCTCGAACCGGTCCAGCTCGTTGTGGAGCAGCTCGGCCGAGCGCGAGACCGCGGGGTCGAAGCCCGTGCGCGAGTCGTGGATGAGGTCGGCGGCCATCCGGATGGTGGTCAGCGGCGTCCGCAGCTCGTGCGAGACGTCGGAGACGAACCGCTGCTGGACGCGGGACAGCCCTTCCAGCTGGCGGATCTGGGTCTGCAGGCTGTCGGCCATCTCGTTGAACGACTTCGCGAGCCGGGCCAGGTCGTCCTCACCGCGGGCCCGCATCCGCTCGTTGAGCCGGCCCGATGACAACCGCTCGGCGACCACCGCTGCCCGACGGACCGGGTTGACCACCTGGCGGGTCACGACCCAGGCGATCGCACCGACCAGGAAGACCAGCGCCAGCCCGCCGATCAGGAAGGTCCGCGTGATCAGGTCGAGGGTGGCCTGTTCGCGCTGCATCGGGAACACCGCATAGAGGTCGTAGTTCCCGGCCAGCGGCGGCTCGACCTGCGAGCCGACGATGACGGCCGGGACCTGCTTGCCACTCTGCGGGTCGGTGATCGCGATCAGGGTCACCTGCTGCCGGCGCGGGTCGGCGCGCACGGCCTGACGCAGCGCCAGGGGGACGACGGGGAGGCCGATGTCTCCGCTGGAGAGCGTCTGCACAACGGTGTTGGAGGTGTTGTCGAGGCTTCGGGTCAGCACGAGGTAGCGCTCGTTGTCGCCACCCGGCGACGCAGCGCTCTGGACGGCTTGGCGAGCCAGCAGGTTGAGGTCGCCCTCGCTGCTGGTGCGGTCGCTGTTGTTGAAGCTGCCCTGCACCTCCAAGGTCAGCCGGGCAGCCTCCACCTTGGCCGACTCGATGCGGTCCTGCTCGAGCCCGTCAGAGATGGCCGACAACAGGTAGGAACCGAGGAGCAGCACGACCGCCAGGCCGAGCAGCATCGTGGAGGTCACCACGCGGAACTGCAGCGACGCCCGCCACAGGTGGGCCAGCCACCTCATCCACCCGGCGAGCTTGTGCCGCGAGCGCCGCAGGAAGGTGCGCACGGCACGGACGCCCTGGGCGCGGTGGTCGGAGAACCGCGGTGTCGGCGTCCGACCAGGCCTCTGACGGGCCGACTCGGACATGGCTAGCTCGGGCCCGCCTTGTAGCCGACGCCGCGCACCGTCACGACGATCTCGGGGTGCTCGGGGTCGTGCTCGATCTTGGAGCGCAGCCGCTGAACGTGGACGTTGACGAGGCGCGTGTCGCCCGCGTGGCGGTAGCCCCAGACCTGCTCGAGGAGGACCTCGCGGGTGAACACCTGCCACGGCTTGCGGGCCAACGCGACCAGGAGGTCGAACTCGAGCGGTGTGAGGGACAGTGCCGTCCCGTCGCGCTTGACCGAGTGACCCGCAACGTCGATGACGAGGTCGCCGATCTCCAGGCGCTCCGGCTCGGGCTCGTCGCCGCGACGGAGCCGGGCCCGGATCCGGGCGATGAGCTCCTGCGGCTTGAACGGCTTGACGACGTAGTCGTCGGCGCCCGACTCGAGCCCCACCACGACGTCGACCGTGTCGGTGCGTGCCGTGAGCATGACGATCGGGACGCCCGACTCGGCCCGGATCCGGCGGCATACCTCCATGCCGTCCAGCCCGGGAAGCATGACGTCGAGGAGGACCAGGTCGGGGCGGCTGTCACGGAACGCACCGAGTGCACCCGCGCCGTCGGCGACGTGTGAGACCTCGAGGCCTTCGTTGCGCAGGACGATGCCGAGCATCTCCGCCAGCGCCAGATCGTCATCGACGATGAGCACGCGACCGTTCACCTGCGTCAGCCCTTTCCAACCTGTCAGTAACGATTCCTTCCGAATCATCACACACTCGTTGTCCCATTCACGGCAGTTGCAGGGCACCCGAGTCGTGTGATGACCGCTCAGCGCCTGGTGTAGACCCGCCAGCCTTCGAGCTCCCCACCGAGCGTCCACCCGCCGGAGGTGTCGACCAGCCCCTCGGGTGGCGAGCCGTCCTCGACCACCACGACCTCGACCGCGTCCAGAGCGCGCCGTCCTGCCGCGCTGCCCTCGAGGAAGTCGAGGTAGGCCGCTTGGTCGCTCCTGCCGAAGGCGTCGACCGGGTCGCTCAGCCAGACCCTTACCCCGGCAACGGCCAACGACTCGACCATGGGCTCAGGTGCCAGCACCACCCGTTGGCCGGCCGTACCGGCGACGAGCTTGACGACCGCGTCGTCGACCGGTGCCGTGTGCGCCCCACGGCTCCACGGCACTGCGGCGAGGGCGACGAGGACCACGGCCGCGGCCACCGACCACCTGGGCCCGGGCCACCGCACCACCTCGGGCCGTCCGGGATCGCGGGTGAGCCCGCGGGCTGCTGGCGCGGCGGCGAGCATGAGCAACCAGACACCGTGCCGCGCGGCGGTCACGGTGCCGACGGCGAGCCCGATCATGGCGACCCACTCCCAGAGGGGCCGTCGCGAGCGGGCCATCAGGACGATCAGTGCGACTGCCGCGAGCGCCAGGAGGAGGTCGAACGGTCGGGTGAGGTCCGGACGCGCCCACAGCTCCGAACCCCTCGCGGCTGCTTCGTTGTCCATCACCCCGAGGTAGTACTGGATCGTGCGAGGCCCTGCAGGTGTGGCGAGCAGGGCCACGAGGGTGACGAGGCCGACCGCGCTCGACTCCAACGGCCGGCTGCGCAGACGGGAGAAGACGAGGTAGGTGCCCGCGACGACCACGCCGAGGAGCACGGCGCCGTGCAGGTTGGACCAGAGCACGACGAGAGGGACGAGCAGCCAGATCCGCCGTGAGGGACGTCGGTGCTCCTCCCGCAGCAGCAGGGCGAGCAACGCGAAGGGCACCAGGGAGAACAGCTGCACCCGGACCACCACCAGCGAGGTGATGGCTCCGGCGGCGACGAGAACGACGACCGGAGCCGTCGCGCGGTCGGTGGCACCGAGTCGGCGCGCGCCGAGGGCCACCAGGGTGAGGGTCAGCACGTCGACCACGACCTGGGTCACGGCCAGGCCGGGCGCACCGCCGAGTCGGTGGATGAGCGCCAGCAGCACCTCAGACAGCACCAGGACGTTCGGCCAACCGGCGCTGGCGGCCGCAGCGAACGGGATGCCGTCCGGCACCGACCCCTCGCGCAGGATGTGGTCGCCCAACGCCACCAGCCACAGGCAGTCCGCCCCCACGAGGGTGCCCAACCCCACGAACACCGCGACCGCGGCGACCGTTCCTCCGGTCAGCACCCACGGGCGGGGGCCGGGAGAGGGATCAGGCATGCGCGGAATGCTAGGCCACTGCGCGAGCAGGGGCCGGTCCTCCGAGTCGTCCCTTCGGCCAGGTTTCCGCCTCGGCAACCGCTACCTGTCGGGCCGCGCCGCCTTCCCCCGAACGCGGTATACCGCCCGCTCTGGTGAGCGGGCGGCATACGAGGTGGTGCGTGGCGGGCCGAACCGCCGGTGCGGTCGTCGGCTCAGTAGCGGTAGTGCTCCGGCTTGTAGGGGCCGGCCACGTCGACGCCGATGTACTCGGCCTGCTGCTTGGTGAGCTCGGTCAGCTCGACACCGATCGCCGCGAGGTGCAGACGCGCGACCTTCTCGTCGAGGTGCTTGGGCAGCACGTAGACCTGCTTGTCGTAGTCGTCCGTCTTGGTGAACAGCTCGATCTGGGCGATCGTCTGGTTCGCGAACGAGTTCGACATGACGAACGACGGGTGACCCGTCGCGTTGCCGAGGTTGAACAGGCGGCCCTCGGACAGCACGATGATCGAACCGCCACCGGAGAACGTCCACTCGTGGACCTGCGGCTTGATCTCGGTCTTGACGATCCCGGCGACCTTGGCCAGGCCGGCGATGTCGATCTCGTTGTCGAAGTGACCGATGTTGGCCACGATCGCCTTGTTCTTCATCTTCTGCATGGACTCGGCGGTGATGATGTTGAAGTTGCCGGTCGTCGTGATGTAGATGTCGGCGTAGTCGAGCACATCCTCCAAGCGGGCGACCTGGTAGCCCTCCATCGCGGCCTGCAGCGCGCAGATCGGGTCGATCTCGGTGACGATGACGCGAGCGCCCTGGCCACGAAGCGCCTCGGCGCAGCCCTTGCCCACGTCGCCGTAGCCACAGACAACGGCGACCTTGCCGGCGATGAGCACGTCGGTGGCGCGGTTGAGGCCGTCGATGACGGAGTGGCGGCAGCCGTACTTGTTGTCGAACTTGGACTTGGTGACCGAGTCGTTGACGTTGATCGCCGGGAAGAGCAGGTCGCCGGTCTTGGCGAGCTCGTAGAGGCGGTGCACGCCGGTGGTGGTCTCCTCGGTGACGCCCTTGATCTCCTCGGAGACCTTGGTCCACTTGGTCGGGTCAGCTGCGAGCGTCTTGCGGACGAGCTCCTTGAAGACCCCGACCTCCTCGGAGTCCGACTCGTCGGTGGGGGGCACCTGTCCGGCGGCCTCCCACGCACGACCGTTGTGCACGAGCATGGTGGCGTCGCCACCGTCGTCGAGGATCATGTTGGCGCCCTGGCCACCGGGCCAGGTGAGGATCTGCTCGGTGCAGTCCCAGTACTCCGGGAGGGTCTCGCCCTTCCACGCGAACACCGGCACACCCTGCGGGTCGTCGACGGTGCCGTTCGGTCCCACGACGGCCGCGGCAGCAGCCTCGTCCTGGGTGGAGTAGATGTTGCAGGAGGCCCAGCGGACCTCGGCACCGAGCGCGGTCAGCGTCTCGATGAGCACGGCGGTCTGCACGGTCATGTGCAGCGAGCCGGCGATGCGAGCGCCCTTGAGCGGCTGGGCCGCCCCGAACTCCTCGCGCAGGGACATCAGACCGGGCATCTCGTGCTCGGCCAGGCGGATCTGGTGACGGCCGGCCTCAGCGAGGCCCAGGTCGGCAACCTTGTAGTCAAAGGACATGCGAAATCTCTTCCGTTGAGTGTGTGGTTTGCGGACCCGGCGCAGCCCATCTGGGCATTCACGATGCGAGCGGGTTATCACCCGCGCCGGCGGTCCCCCACTCTACCGGAGGTATGCAGAGTGGCCATTTCTCGTCGCGATCTCCCCTCGGGGCCTGCTTCCGCAGGCGGCGACGCGCTCCGAAGTGCGCTCGCCCACCGGGGGCACTAGGAAGGACCTACCCACCACGAAACGGAGCACCATGAGCGAGCCCAGCAGTTCGGTACCCGACGAGAGCGCCGACGCCGAGGTCGAGGACTCATCCGCCGGGGACTCGTCCACCGAGGAGTCATCCGCCGAGGAGTCATCCACCGAGGAGTCATCCGCCGAGGACACCCCGTCGACCGTCGAGCTCGACATCGACCAGGACAAGGTCGACGCGTGGGACGAGGTCAAGGGCGACTACCAGGTCGACGGCGGCGACTCGGCAGCGGCCGAGTCAGAGTCCGACTCAGAGTCAGAGTCCGACTCCAGCCAGTCCTAGTGGGCGCCGCCAGTCGGCGGCAGCGGGTCGTCGGCCGCGTCGGTCAGGGTGGCCGCACTGTGCTGCCAGACGGGGCGCTCCTGCGTGCCGGTGTCGATGTCCGGCTCCAGGTACATCAACAGCGTGAGGTCGGGTGCGGCCTCGCGGGCCTTGACCTCGGCGGCGTTGATCGCGTCGGCGATGTCCTCGGCCGTGGTCCCTGACGGTACGGCGACCTTGGCGGCGACGACCACCTCCTCCGGCCCCACGTGCAGGGTGCGCTGGTGGATGACCCGGTCGATGCCGTCGACGGACTCGATGGCCGCCACGATCCGGCCGATGTGCGCCGGCGACGCGGACTCACCGAGGAGGAGCGACTTCATCTCGACGGCGAGGAAGACGGCGACCGCCACGAGGAGCAGGCCGATCAGGCCGGTGCCGATGACGTCGAAGACCGGGTTCTTGGTGAGCAGCATCAGCCCCACGCCGAGCAGGGCGAAGACGAGGCCGAACAGGGCCGCGAGGTCCTCCAGCAGGATGACCGGCAGCTCGGGCGCTTTGGCGCCGCGGACGAACTCGAGCCACTTGCGCCGACCGCGGACCTTGTTGGACTCCAGGATCGCGGTGCGGAACGAGAACGACTCGAGGACGATCGCGACGGCCAGCACGACGACCGGGACCCACCACCACCGGGCGCTACCACCGTGCGCGTCGCTGAACGGGTCGAAGTCGTGCATCGCGTGCGTCTCGTGCCACTTGTGGTACGCCTCGTAGAGCGCGAAGAGGCCGCCGATGCTGAACAACACGATCGAGACGATGAACGCGTAGACGTAGCGCTCGCGGCCGTAGCCGAAGGGGTGCTCCGGCGTCGCCGCCCGCTTGGCCCGGCGTCCGCCGGTCAGCAGCAGCAGCTGGTTGCCGGAGTCGGCCAGGGAGTGGATCGCCTCGGCGAGCATGGAGCTGAAACCTGTGAGGAAGAACGCGATGAACTTCGTGAGCGCGATTCCCAGGTTTGCCAGCAGCGCCGCCACGACGGCCTTAGTCCCACCCTCTGTCGACATGGCCGACAGCGTAGCGGTGGGGAATCACCGGCCCGGGGGTCGTCCCTTCAGCCAGCGTCTCGACGCGCCGCCCGACAGGAGGCGCGGCCCTCCCGCATACTCGAATCCATGCCCAGGACACCTGCGAGCACCCGGGACACTCCGGCTGCGGAGACGCGCTCCGCGGCGCCGGCCGGCCCGGGCATCTCGAGGTGGATCCCGATTGCCGGGTTCGCCCTGCTGCTCCTGTCCTTCACCCGCCAGGCCGCGCGAGGGCTGAGCGACCCCGACGCGCCGTGGCACGTCGTCGCCGGGCGGGAGCTCGCCGCCACCTGGCAGTTCGCCGGCCCTGACCCGTTGTCCGACTTCAGCCACCGCCCGTGGATCCTCACGCAGTGGCTGCCCGAGCTGGCGATGGCAGGTGCCTACCGGGTCGGTGGGCTGCCCGCCGTCACCTGGCTCGCCTCGCTGGGCATCTCGACCCTGTGCGTGACCGTGTACTTCGTGAGCCGCCGGTGGGGCGGCCACCTCGGCGCCGTGGTTGCCGCGGGGATGGCTGCCCTCGGGGCTGCGGGC
Organism: Pedococcus bigeumensis; assembly: GCF_006438965.1. GTDB lineage: Bacteria > Actinomycetota > Actinomycetes > Actinomycetales > Dermatophilaceae > Pedococcus > Pedococcus bigeumensis_A. The sequence goes on along the minus strand of NZ_RCZM01000001.1, from coordinate 372,630 downwards.
AGCCTGAGCCCACGCCCACAGGTGGTCGGTCTCGTTCTCCTGGTCGTGACCGTGGGGGCGTGGCTCGCCACGGCGCGCGACCATCGAGTCCGCTGGTGGCTCGTACCGCTGTCGTGGGTCTGGGCGTGTTCTCACGGGACCTGGATCCTCGGACCCATGGTCGGCCTGGTCGTCGTCGCAGGGCTGCTCGCCCACCGCACGCTGTCGCGGGCCGAGCTGGGTGGGCTTGTGGGCCTGGTGCTCGGCTGCGCTGCGGCTGGTCTGCTCACCCCCCTCGGTCTCCGGTCGGTCGAGTCGATCTCCGCTGTCCAGGCCGTCAGCCCCTACATCGAGGAGTGGCGTCGCGCGTCGCTCACCTCACCCTCCACGCTGGTCACGCTCCTCATGGCCGCCGTGGTCCTCCTCACCGTTCGCCGGAGCACGCTGCCGCGTGGGGTGACCCTGGGCCTCGTCGCCTTCGCGGTCGTGTGGACGCTGTGGCACCAGCGGACGGTCGCCGTGGGCGCCGTCGTGCTGGCGCCCCTCGTCGCCGAGTCACTCAGCGTGCTGATCGGACGTGATCGGCCCGCCGTGGACAGGCTCGAACGCGTCGCGGTGAGTGCGGCGCTGGCGCTCAGCCTCGCGCTGGCCGGGCTGCTGGCTGCCACTGGTTCCTCAGCCATGGTCGGCGTGCCTCACCAGGCGGATCGTGCGCTCGACGCCCTTCCGGCCGGCGCGACCGTCTTCAACACGGACCGCCTGGGCGGCTGGCTCATGCTGGACCACCCCCGCGTCCGCCAGACCTTCGACACCCGCGTGGAGGTCTACGGTCCGGCCGCGATCAAGAACTACTTCACCGTGATGGACGCGGGGGTGGGGTGGCAGCCGCTGTTCGACGAGCTCGGCCCCGACGCGGCGCTCGTGGCCGACTCCGCGCCGTTGGCTCGGGCCCTGCAGGACCAACGCGGCTGGACCGTCACGGCCCGTGGTGCCGGCTACCTCCTCCTCCAGCCGAGCAGTGGCTAGCCTCACGGGATGAGCAGCGCTGAAGGAAACCTGACCTGGGAGCCGGCCACCCGGCATACCGAGCTGTTGGCTGGGCCGGTGGCGCGGGCGATCGCCGCCACGCCCTCGGCCAGGGTCGCGCCCATCGACGCCGAGCTCGCCGACACGGCGGCCTTCTGCGCGGCGTACGACGTGGCGATGGAGAGCTCGGCCAACTGCGTGGTCGTCGCGGGCAAGCGCGGTGGCGAGGTGCGGTATGCCGCGGTGCTGGTGCTCGCCTCGATGCGCGCCGACATCAACGGTGCCGTCCGCAGGCACCTCGACGTGCGCAAGATCAGCTTCGCCCCGATGGACCAGGCGGTCGAGCTGACCGGGATGGAGTTCGGCGGGATCACCCCGATCGGGCTCCCCGCCGACTGGCCGGTGCTGGTCGACGAAGCCGTCGTGGCTGCCGGAGATGTCGTGATCGGCAGCGGCATCCGGGGCAGCAAGGTGCTCGTCCCGGCGTCGGAGCTGGCCACGCTGGCCACCGCCGAGGTCCTGCCGCTCTCGCTCTGAGGGACTGCCGCTCCAACCCTTGGCGTTCCCGGCCTGCACTTTCATGGCGTCCCATTTGAACGTGTTCAAGTTTCTCTGCTACGGTCAGGACCATCAACTTGAACACGTTCAAAAGGAGTCTCTCGTGGACAACGCAGTCATCGCCTACATCCTCTATCTGCTCATCGCCATCCCTGTCACCATCTGGGTCGGCTCGACGCTGTCCCGCAACGGCCGGGTCTTCCTGGTCGACGTCTTCGACGGCAACGACGAGCTCGCGGAAGCGGTCAACAAGCTGCTCGTCGTCGGGTTCTACCTGCTCAACCTCGGCGTCGTCGCGCTCTACCTGCGCGTCGACGACACCCTCGCCAACGCCCGAGCCGTCGTCGAGGTGCTCAGCGTCAAGATGGGCGTCGTGCTGCTGATGCTCGGCTTCGTGCACCTCACCAACGTCTACGTCTTCAACAAGATCCGCCGCCGTGGCCGCCTCGACGCCATGACTGCTCCCCCGGTGCCGCCGCAGGCGTACACCCAGCCGTTCCCCGCCCCGATGGGCTGACGGTCGTGACGACGGTCCGGTTCGCCCTCGCCGGGGCCACGGTGTGGAGCATCGCCCTGGTGGTGGGGGCACTCGCGCTCCCGGCGTACTCGGGCGACACGGCGGGAACGGACTCGACCGGGGCGGCCACGAGCAGCTCGACCACGGCCACCCTCGTCGAGGTGAACGGGTGGTGGGGTCTGGTCCTCGCAGGCATCCCGCTCGCCGCCTGTGTCGTGGTCGGCACGTTGCTGCTCGGGCCGGCCGGGCGGGCCGGGCGGGCCGCGCAGGTCGCCGCCGCGGTGATCGTGGCCCTGCTCGGCGCCCTGACCATCCTCAGCCTGCTCAGCATCGGCCTGTTCCTCGTGCCGGCTGTCGCAGGGCTGGGGCTGGCGGTCCTCGCCGCCCTCAGTGCCAGTCCCGCGAAGACTCCGACGTGAACCGGCTCGTCGTCCTCTACGACGCCGGCTGCCCGATGTGCTCACGCTTTCGCACCTGGCTCATCGAGCAGCCCCACCTCCTGGCGGTGACCGCGGTGCCGGCCGGCTCCGCTGCGGCCCGCGCCCTCCTGCCCCACCTCGACCACGCGGCCACGCTCCGCGAGATATCGGTCGTGGGCAACGGCGGCCAGGTCTGGACCGGCGCCCACGCCTGGGTCGTCTGCCTGTGGGCGACGGCCGAGCACCGCGACCTCGCCGTCCGCCTGTCCACCCCTCTCGGCCTCCCCGTGGCCAAGGCGATGGCGTATGCCGCGGCCGGACTGCGTGCCTCCCTCACCACCACGCGCGTGCCCGAGGCGGTGAAGGGCAATGGTTACGCTGACGACTGTGACGGACTCTGCCAACCGGGCTGACCCTGCCAGCCGGTCCGACCGCGGCGAGCAGACCCGGACCGCCATCGCAGCCGCCGCCCAGGAGCTGTTCCTCGAGCGCGGCTACGACAAGACGACGATGCGGGCCGTCGCCGACCGGGCCGGCGTCAGCATCGGCAACGCCTACTACTACTTCGCCTCCAAGGAGCACCTGGTCCAGGCCTTCTACGACCAGATCCAGGTGGCGCATGCGGCCGCGGCCGAGCAGTCCCTGGCCAGCAGCGACAAGTTCGGCGACCGGCTGCGCAGCGTGCTGACCACCTGGGTGGACGTGGCTGAGCCGTTCCACGGGTTCGCCGGGAAGTTCTTCAAGATCGCGGCCGAGCCGACCAGCCCGCTCTCCCCCTTCAGCAGCGAGTCCCGTGGTGCCAGGGAAACCAGCATCGGCCTGTTCCGCCAGGTCGTGGACGGCTCCGACCTCAAGGTGCCCGCCGCCATCCGGGCCGAGCTGCCCGAGCTGCTCTGGCTGCTGCAGATGGGGGTCGTGCTGTTCTGGGTGCACGACTCCAGCACGGACCAGAAGCGCACCCGCGCGCTGGTGCGCCAGGTGGTGCCGCTCGTCGACAAGCTGGTCCGGCTGAGCCGGTTGCCCGGCATGCGGGGCGTGGTCGGGGACGTCGTCGAGCTGATCCGCTCCGTCCGTCCCTGACCTGCGAGCGAGCAGCCGGCGGCGGCGAGCGAGCGAGCGGGGGGTCAGCCTGCGCGACCGCGCAGGTCTGCGACGTGCGGTGACACCGCCGGGTCGAGACCCAGGCCGAGGGCGAGGTAGGTGGCCGCGAAGTCGGTGGTCGCGATCTGGCCGGCGAGCCGGGTCAACGGGTGCCCGGGCTGAGCGGTCACCTCGCTGACCCGAACCCCCACGTCCCGGGCCGCCGATGCCACGGTTTCGGCCAGCGACCGCGCCTCGTCGGCCTCGCGCGTCATCCGGTCCGGCAGGACGTCGCGGAGCATCAGCAGCGACAGTCGCGGAGCGGCGGGACCATCGAGAAAGGGATCGGTGAAGATGTCGTCGTCGTCCCCTCGGCCGCCACCGGAGCTGCCGGCTGAGCCGCCGGAGTACGCCGCCGTGAACGGGCCGTCGAAGCACGCGACGACCTGGGCCGCGTCGTCGGGGAGCTCCCCGGACGTGGCGGGCACGCGGGCGGTGCGGGCGAGCATCGAGGTGGCCCGCGCGGCAGCCACGCCATTGAGCGGGCCGTCTCCGAGGACGACGGGCACGCCCTCGGCGAGGTCAGCGGCCAGCACCTTGGCCGGGTTGACGAAGGACTCCGACGACGGTCGGCAGGACTCCGCGATCTCGTCCAGCCGGTCTGCGGTCTCGGCAAGGACCCGGTCGTCGACGTCGACAATGCCCAGCCGCCCCGCACCCAGCAGGACGGGTGCGAGCAATGACCACAGGGCCGTACGGGAGGTGCTACGGCCGCGGCCGACGCCGATGTGGACGCCCCGGGCCTGGGCCGCGACATCGGCGAGGGGCGAGTCGACGGCGCCCACGGTGAGCAGCGACGCCCCCCGGCGGGCCGCCTCGGCCGCGAGCGCGAGAGGTCCGGGAGCACGACCGGACAGGGACACGGCGATGACCAGGTCGAGCGGGCCCACCCATCCGGGTAGTGGCAGGTTGCGCCGCACGCTCACGGGTACCGGAGACCCGGGCTCGGCCAACAGCTCGAGGACGTCGCACACGACGGCCGAGCCCCCGAGCGAGGCCACGAGGACCGACCGGGGCCGCTCGCCGCCGCCGACCCGCTCGATGCTCCCCTCGGCGGACAGGTCGACGGCCTCACGCACCTGGGCGCCGGCCGTGGCCAGCCCCCTCAGCGTCTGGCGTGAGTCGAGCGCCGCCAGGGCCTCGTCGCTGTCGATGCGAGACTCGTCGAAGAAGGGTGCCATCGTCGCGATCCCGCCCGGCAGTCCGTCAGACCGGCTTGCGGGCTTCGTCGACCAGCAGCACCGGCACACCGTCGTCGATGCGGTACTGCAGGCCGCACTCGGCGTTGGTGCAGTGCAGCTCGGGCTTGTCGTCGACGGTGGCGTCGACGAGCTCCGAACGGCAGGCCGGGCACCTCAGGATCTCCCGCAGCCACGGCTCGATCCGGACGTCCTGCCCATGTCCTTGCGACATCAGCGTTCTCCTCTCACCAGGGCAAGGACATCGTCCCGCACCTGGGTCATCGTGTCTTGGTCAGCTGCCTCGACATTGAGGCGCAGCAGGGGTTCGGTGTTGGAGGCCCGCAGGTTCAGCCACCACATCGGGGCGTCGTCGGTGCCCGCGTAGGTCGCCGTCAGCCCGTCGAGCTCGTCGAACTCGGCGCCGCGCTCGGCCGCCCAGCGGCGGACCGTCGCGGTCGCCGCCGGCGCATCGGTGACCGTCGAGTTGATCTCTCCGGAGGCGGCATACCGGCTGTATGCCGCGGTGAGGCTGCTCAGTGGCTCGTCCTGCTCACCGAGCGCGGCGAGGACGTGCATCGCGGCGAGCATGCCGGTGTCGGCGAACCAGAAGTCGCGGAAGTAGTAGTGCGCGCTGTGCTCCCCGCCGAAGACGGCGTCCTCCCGGGCCATCTCGGCCTTGATGAAGGAGTGGCCGACGCGGGTGCGCACGCCACGGGCGCCCTGCTCGGCGATGATCTCCGGGACCGCGGCCGAGGAGATGACGTTGTAGACGACGGCGACGTCGGCGGCGGGGGTGCCCGCCGCGACCTGCTTGGCCACCTCACGGGTCGCCACCAGGGCGGTGACTGCGCTGGGGCTCACGGGCTCGCCCCGCTCGTCGATGACGAAGCAGCGGTCAGCGTCACCGTCGAACGCCAGGCCGATGTCGGCACCGTGCTTGATGACAGCAGCCTGGAGGTCGCGCAGGTTCTCGGGCTCGAGCGGGTTGGCCTCGTGGTTGGGGAAGGTGCCGTCGAGCTCGAAGTAGAGCGGGACGATCTCGAGCGGCAGCTCTGGTAGGCCGGTGCCCGTGCCGAGGACGGCAGGCACGGTGTGGCCACCCATGCCGTTGCCGGCATCGACGACGACCTTGAGCCGACGGCCGCCGGACAGGTCGACCAGCCCGCGCAGGAAGGCCGCGTAGTCGCCCAGGAGGTCGCGCTCGACGACCTGGCCCTGAGTCGTCTCCGCAGGCCCGGCACTGACACCCGAGTCGAGGAGATGCTGGGCGAGGGCGCTCACGTCGGCCAGTCCGGTGTCCTGCCCCACCGGGCGTGCGCCCGAGCGGCACAGCTTGATGCCGTTGTACTGGGCCGGGTTGTGCGAGGCCGTGAACATGGCGCCCGGGAGGTCGAGGGCACCACTGGCGTAGTAGAGGCCGTCGGTGCTGCAGAGGCCGATCAGCGTCGCGTCGAGCCCGTGCGCGGTGACCCCTGCCGCAAAGGCCCGGGACAGCTCTGGCGACGACGGACGCATGTCGTGCCCGATGACGACGCCAGGAGCACTCTCCGGGCCGACGACAGTCTGGGCGAAGGCTGCGCCGAGCGCCCACGCCACGTCGACGTTGAGCTGTTCGGGGACCAGGCCACGGACGTCATAGGCCTTGACGAAGTCGGAGAGAAGGGGCGAGGGCACGCCCGAAACCCTAGCGGTGTCAGTTGTCGCGCAGGACGCGCAGGTGCCCGCGGCGACCCGTCTCGATCGCGCCAGAGGCGTCCTCGTCGGCCGGCTGGCGTCGCGCCTGGGCCTGCGCCTGCCTGGGCGCCTCGCCGAGACGGGGCCGGCCTGCTTCGCGGACGGCGTTGGCCAGCGCCAACAGGTCGTCGTGCGACGGCTCGGGCTCGACGTACTCGCCCGAGAGGCGCACGATCTCCCAGCCGCGCGGGGCGGTCAGGCCCTCGGCGTGGTTCGCGCACAGGTCGTAGGTGTGTGGTTCGGCGAACGTCGCGAGTGGTCCGACCACTGCGGTCTGGTCGCCGTAGACGTAGGTGAGCGTCGCTATGGCGGGCTTCGAGCACGCGGTGCGGGAGCACCTCCTGGACAGACTCACGTCGCGGACTCTATGCCAGTGGGGCGAAGCCCCCCGTTCGGCACGCCGTAGGCTGACCGGGTGACTTCGACCGGCCCCCAGACAGGGCGCTCCGGGCCGGCTCGGCGGGACCGTCGCGGCCGCGGCGTCCGGGGTCCGCTGGCGTGGCCCGCCGTGCCTGCGATGGCCACCCGTCGGCAGCAGTTCGACGACCTCGTCCTGGACAGTGCGGCCCGGCTGGAGACTCGGCTGGGTCCGAGCTTCCAGGAGCTCGAGTTCGCGGTCGAGGACGTGCCACCGACCGACCCGGCACCGTGGGAGCGCGAGGGCGCGCCACTGGGCCGCGCCTTCCCTTCGCACGGCAAGACGCCCGCGCGGATCGTCATCTACCGCAGGCCGATCGAGAGCCGGGCAGAGAGCCAGCGCGAGCTCACCGCCATCGTCCAGGATGTGGTGGTCGAGCAGGTCGCGGCCCTGTTCAACCTGCCTCCGGGCGACCTCGACCCGAGGTACGACGACGGCAGCTGAGCCGGCTTCAGCAGCCGCGCCGGCGACCGAGCGGCCGCGAACCTAGTGGCTGACCTCGCGCAGGCCGACGGTCGTGGTGCGCAGGGCGGTGTCACGCAGCGGGGTGGCCGTGATGAGCCGGCCCTGCGCGTCATCCAGCCACGACACCACGCCCGCGCGCACCTGGCCGTTGCCCCCGACCCGGTGCACCCAGACGGAGGTCGCGCCGGTGACGTCGAGAACGGCTGTTGCGTCGACCCCGACCTCCGGACGGCGGGAGGTCTCCACCCCTTGGGCGTCGACGGTCACCACCTCGACGCTGGCCGTGTCACCGGATGCAGTGACCGACAAGGACCTCTGGATCGGGGCGGACGTGCCCTCGGGGACTGCGAGCGGCATACCCGCGACACCGGTGATCGGCGGCGTGGAGGACGTCCAGGCGAAGTCGCCCGGCTTGCCCGGGGCGGTCCGCGTGACGACGGCGGCAGCCACGATCGGCATGTCGGCCCGCACCTGGAGGCCGTACGTGCCGACCGGCAGGGCGGAGATGTCGATGTCGGTCACGGTACCGCCGTCGATCCGGATCACCCCGCCTGCGGGGAGTGCGCGGGGGCCCTGGGCGGTGAGCACCCGGGCCTGGACGACTGCTTCGTCGTTGCCCGGCACCGCGACCCGCAGCACCGCCTGACCGTCCGCCGCGACCGCCGGGATGACCTGGTCGCGAGAGGGTGCAGCTGTGGGGACGGCATCGTCGGAGCCACCGGCGCGAGCTCCGTCGAGCCACAGGTCGTTGACGACCGCGCCGACGACGCCCCCGTCGGCGACGACGTGGACCACGGGGTTGGCCAGGTCGCTGTTGATCGAGTCGAGCAGGAACGCCGTCCGACCGTGGGCCGGCACGACGATGCCCTTGCCGTTCGGGGACGAGAGCGCTCCCTTCGCGCCGTGGAGGGTGACGTCGACGGTGACGGCGTTGCCGCCCGGGTTGGTCAGGAGGAGTCGCTCCTGACGACCGGGGGCTCCCCCGCCCGCCATGATCCAGAAGTCGGCCCCCGGCTGGCCGCACGCGGCTCCACCCAGGGAGCGCTGGTCACCCGAGGGCACCAGCCAGTTCTGCGCTGCCGCGACACCGGCGGCCATCGACTCGGTGCCCGACACGAGCACGCTCTCCGCCCGGGTCTGGTCAGCAAGCAGGCTGACACCCCGCGCGGTGACTGGTGCGCCAAGGCTGCCGCGCGGCATCCGGCTCAGGCTGACCTCACCGGGCGCGGCGGCGGGGGCCGTGCCGGTCATGGCGCGCACCGGAGCCGCGGCGGCCGCAACCCGCACGCCGACGTCGAGGTCAGCGACGCCCTTGAGCCCCTTGAGCTCCGGCCCGGGGCAGACGAGGGACGCGCTGCGCACCGGGCTCGTGGCCGACCCGGTGGCCGTGTCGACGGCGCGCGTAGAGGCGACGGCGAAGGCGCCCTGGCTGTGCATGGCGCCCACGACGAGGCCTGCTCCGGCGGCGGTCACGAGGGTCGTGCGGACGATGCCACTGATGGAGAGGTTCACGGGCGCCTCCGCCTCGAGGAGCGGTTGCCGAAGGGGACGGCCAGGAACAGGACGACGAGCAGCAGCAGGCCTTGCGCGTAACGCCAGGCCGAGTTGGTCGGGAGCACGTCCACGGAGATCGTGGCCGGGCCCGCAGGCAGCGCGTATGCCGCGGCGTCGCCGCTGGGGGCGAGCACCCGGCCGTCGACGGTCACCCGTGCGTGCCGGACCCATTCGCCGGGTTCGGCCAGGACGAGCGAAGCGCCCTGCGGGACAACGGATTTCACCTCGAGCTGAGAATGGGAACCAGACACCGGGAGAGCCTGCTCGCCGGTGCGGGTCACCAGGCTGGCGCGTGACGGGGCAACGGCGTCGTCAGCAGTGCCACCGCCTCCGGGCAGGACGCGCCAAAACAGGACGCCGTCGTGCTCGCCGAGCCGGCTCAGGCCGGCAGTCGCGTCGAGCGACCGGATGCGGGGGTCGGTCGGTTCGGCACGCAGGCCGACGAAACCCACCGCCTGGCGCGCCAGGTCGGCAGCAGGGGTGAGGGCACCTGGTGCGGCGCCCTGCTCGAACAGCGCGCTCACCGAGGCGGCCAGCGCGGCGGAGCTGGGCCGGGCGGCCGCGGGGGCGGGCAGGATCCGGGTGACGTCCCCGACCTCGCGGCCGAGCAGCTGGTAGGTCAGGGCGTCGCCCTCCGGCGTGAGGAGCAGCATGCGGTTGCTGATGCCGCTCTCCGCCTGGTCGACCGCGACGGCGGGGCGAGGGTCCGCCCAGGCGTGCAGCTCGGTGCCCACCGTGCGCCAGCTGAGCCACCCGGCGCTGAGCAGCACGCCGCCGATGAGCGCGGCAGCGACCGGCCAGCGCGCCAGCGCCTGCCACCCGCCGCGGGACCGACGCACGGCGAGGCCGTCGGCTCCCAGCAGGGCTGCGGCTACCAGCGCCAGGGCGAAGACGAGCAGGCCGACACCCGCCCACGCGGTGATCGGCTTCCCCGCGTCGGGCAGCCCTTGAGGCACGACCCCGAGCTGGACGCGAGGGGCGGCGACGGCGTAGGCGAGGCCGACCAGGGCCACGATGCCGAGGACGTTGGCGGCGCGGCCACGTCGGCCGGCACGCAGCAGGCCGAGGAGCCCGGCGAGCACCAGTGGCACCGAGAGCAGTACGGGGTAGGACCCAGGGCCACCGGGGTGCAGGAGCGCGATCTGCCACGGCTGTGCCTGTGCGGTCCCCCAGACCGAGAGACCGGGGCCGGTGAACAGCAGGGCAGGGCGCGCGACCAGCTCGGGCACCCACGATCCGAGCAGGAGCACCGGACCGACGAGGATCGCCAGCCCACGCACGCGTGCCGAGCCATGACCGACGAGGACGACGGCCAGACCGGCGACCAGCACGAGGACAAGGAGGGCCGGAACGAAGGCGCCCAGGACGGCAGCGGCGAGGACCGTCGCCGCGGTGACGGTCGCGGTACCGGCGCGTCGGCCGGCCAGGGCGATCCCGGCGGCCACCAGTGGGAGCAGGATCGCGGCGACGATGCCGCCCAACCGGCCGGAGCCGACCGCCGTGGCGAGCACGGCGGTGGTGGACCACGCCAGGGCGGCGATCGCCCGCGGCCATCGTGAGTGGGTGACCACGCGGGCGCCGAGGTAGCCAGTGAGCGTGGCCAGCGGCAGGGCGAACATGACCAGGATGACCGTCACCGCACCCGCGGGAGACGCGGGCGGGCTGAGCAGTGGGAGGTGGGCCACCAGCCAGGAGAGCGCCGACAGCACCACGAGGTGCGGCCCCTGCTCCCCCGCGCTGCCGAGTCCTGCACCGTGCCAGCCGTCGAACCAGGCCTGCCAGAGGGTGCCGGCCCCGGCCCTGACGCCGACGGTCTCACCACCGGCCACTCCGTGGTCGAGGCGGTCGACGAAGCTGCCGCCGAGCTGACGGCTGGCCAGGACGGCGACGACGGTCATGACGAGGGTGGCGAGCAGACCCGGGTTGCGCGCGGCGCGGGACGCCCAGGTGGCGCCGAGGATGTTGAGGTCCTGCGCCTCGTCCGCGACAGGGCCGGACTCGACGGCGTCGCCACGGGCCGCGTCGGCCTGCCCGGGCTCGAGCGCGACCTCGTCGTGGATGAGGTCGGTGGTGTGCCGCAGCACGGTCCGTGGCGGGACGAACAGCCCCTGCAGGTCACGGCGTCGGACCTGCCGGGTGCCGCGCGAGCGCCAGCGGGCGCCGAGGACGCGACCAGGGGTCAGCACGGCACCGATGTCGGAGAACTCGGCCCACGCAGCGCGGGGCCGCTTGGCCAGCAGCAGCGCGAGGGCTGCGACGGTGCTCGACAGGACGATCCAGGCCGCCAGCAACGGCAACGTCAGCCACGCGCACCTGGCCAAGGCCACTCGCCGGGCCTGGCGCCGCATCCGGGTGACCGAGTCCACCGGCACGATATCGTCAGGGGCGGCCTCGGCACCGGTGCGCAGGGTCGCGCGCGGCACGACGACGACCCGCCGCCCGGACTGCTGGGCACGCCAGGAGAAGTCCACGTCGGCACCGAAGTCGCCGAAGACGCGCTCCGGCCCGCCCAGGTCGTCGAGCATCCCGCGTTCGACGAGCATGCCCGTCGTCGGGATTGCGAGCACGTCGGTCCGGCGGTCGTACTGGCCCTGGTCAGGCTCGCCGGGGGCTGGAGACGGGATCATCCGGCCGCTGCGGGTCAGCTGGACGCCGACCGACCGCAGTGCGCCGGGGCGGGTCCAGTCGAGCAGCTTGGGACCGGCGGCACCGACCGACGGGCTGCGTCGCACGGCGTCGAGCAGGCGCGCGAGGGTCATCGGCGCGGCGGCGCTGTCAGAGGTGAGCACCCAGACGTGGGTCACCCCGTCGGCTCCCTGGTCCTGCCGCGGCACGAGCTGGTCGGTCTGCGCGAGGGCCGACCGCACGGCATACGCGAGGGAAGCGGCACCGGGGACGGTGACGAAGGTGATCGAGCCGATGGCCTCGGCCACTGCGGCGTGGCCACGCACGGTCTCGACGGCGTTGCCGTCCAGCCCGGGGTCGACGACCACGAGGCGTTCGGGGCTGCGCGTCTGGCGCGCGAGGGAGTCGAGGGTCTCGGCGAGAGCCGAGGTGGGGCCGCGGAGGACGAGAACCGCCGTCACTGTCGCGACCGCCGCAGGAGATCCTGTGGGGTCGGTCAGGTCATGGGGCGGGGCTAGCGTCATGCGCTGGTCACGAGGGTGTCGCCGCGCGGGCGACTAGACCGCACGCTTCTTGAGCTTGCGACGCTCCCGCTCGGACAGCCCACCCCAGATGCCGAACCGCTCGTCGTGGGCGAGGGCGTACTCCAGGCACTCGGCCCGCACCTCGCACCCGACGCAGACCTTCTTGGCCTCACGCGTCGATCCGCCCTTCTCAGGGAAGAACGCCTCGGGATCGGTCTGGGCGCAGAGCGAACGCTCCTGCCACGACATCTCCACCTCTTCGCCACCTTCAAAGGTGACCAACTGAAGTTCCTGCACGGCTTCCTCCTCGACCCGGTTCGCCGTTGTGCGATCTTGCGTGATCACAACAATGGAATTACACGCGTGTCATACGTCGTTCGTCAAGCGGAAGTCTGATATTTGCCCGATCGGACGAACCTTGATAACGCCGCTTCCCAAGACGCTAGAGGTGCGCTAGAAGGACCCGGAGCCCCACGTGGACCCCGGCGCAGGGCCGGGAGCCGGGCTGCAAGACTGCGGAGCATGCGCATCACGGCACTGGCCGGCGGCGTCGGAGGTGCCCGCTTCCTGCGCGGCCTCCGCACCCACCTGGACCGCTCCCCCGACCTCGCGGACGCCGAGCTGACCATCATCGGCAACACCGGTGACGACATCAGCCTGTTCGGCCTGCGGGTCTGTCCCGACCTCGACACGCTGCTCTACACCCTCGGCGGCGGCATCCACGAGGGCCAGGGCTGGGGTCGCGCGGACGAGAGCCACCGGGTCCAGGGTGAGCTCGCGGCCTACGGTGCGGTGCCGCAGTGGTTCGCCCTCGGTGACCTGGACTTCGGCACGCACATCGTCCGCTCCCAGTGGCTCGGCCAGGGCGTCTCCCTCACCGAGGTGACCGCCCGGCTCGCGGCGCGCTGGGGGCTTCCCGACCAGCGGATCACCCTGCTGCCGATGAGCGACTCCCCCGTGGAGACGCACGTCGTCGTCGAGGACGAAGACGGTCAGCGCGCAATCCACTTCCAGGAGTGGTGGGTTCGTCACCAGGCCTCGATCCCGGCACAGCGATTCCAGGCCGTGGGCATGGACCGTGCGACCGCAGCCCCGGGGGTCCTCGACGCGATCCGTACCGCCGACGTGGTGCTCCTCCCGCCGAGCAACCCGGTGGTCTCGATCGGCATCATCCTGGGCGTGCCCGGCGTGCGAGATGCATTGCGCGGCAGCGCCGCTCCCGTCGTCGGCGTCTCGCCGCTCATCGGCGGTATGCCGGTTCGGGGCCACGCGGACGCGTGCCTCCGGGCCATCGGCGTGGAGTCCACGACCGCAGCCGTGGCTGGGCTCTACGAGGACTTCCTCGATGGCTGGCTCGTGTCCACCGAGGACGAGGCGTCGCTGCGCCTGGCGCGGGCCGCCGTTCGCGGGCGGCCGTTGCTCATGTCCGATGCCGACGCCGCGGCCGAGATCGCTGGTGCCGCACTGGAACTCGCGCTCGAGCTCAAGGGCGCCTGACTGTGTCCGTGGTCTCCCTCATCCCCCTGACGGGGATGCCCGAGGTGGCGGCGGGCGACAGCCTGGTCCAGCTCCTGCTCGACGCTGCGGCCTCCGCAGACGCCCCGCTGACTGACGGTGACGTCCTCGTCGTCTCGAGCAAGATCGTTTCCAAATCGCTTGGCCTGTGGGCAGATTCGGCCGACAGGAGTGCGGCGGTAGCGAGCCAGACGGTCAGGGTCGTGGCGGAGCGCCTGACCGGCGACCGGATCACCCGCATCGTGCAGTCGATGGCTGGACCGACCATGGCTGCCGCCGGAGTCGACGCGTCCAACACGGGATGCCGCGACGACGTGCTGCTCCTGCCCGCCGACCCCGATGCGGAGGCGGAGCACCTGCGCGTGGCGCTGCTCGAGGCGACCGGCCTGCGACGCGTGGGTGTGGTCCTCAGCGACACCGCTGGACGGCCTTGGAGGTTCGGGCAGACCGACTTCGCACTCGGTGCGGCTGGCGTCGCAGTCGTGGATGACCTGCGCGGTGGTGTCGACGCGGACGGCAAGGCCCTCACGGTCACCAGCAGGGCCGTCGGCGACGAGCTGGCCGCCGCGGCCGATCTCGTCAAGGGCAAGGCCGAGGCGATCCCCGCCGCCCTCGTGCGCGGAACCGCCTGCGCGATCGACCACCGCGGGGCCGGGGCGCGGGCGCTCATCCGCGTCGGACCCGAGGACTGGTTCGACCACGGACGAGCCGAGTCCATCCGCGCCGCTCTCGGCACGGCTCCCGGCAGCCAGGACGCGATCGACGACGGCATCGCAGCCGTCATCCCCGAGGACGTCGCCACGCGGGTGCGTAGGGCGGTCGCCGTCACGCTGCGCGGCGCACCGGAGGCCGGGGTGGACGTCGGCGGGACAGTCGTCAGTGTCAGTGCGCCCACGGCATACCAGCTGGGGGTGGCGGTGAGCCGCCTGCACGTGGCCCTGTGGGGCGAAGGCCTGGCTGTCGACGTCCCCGCCGAGGTGAGCGGCCTGGACGTCCGGCTCGAGGTCCACGACCGCTGACCTGGCGTCAGCGCCCACGACCTGTTGCAGTCAGACCGTCACCGACCCCTCGAATCGGCGATCCGTGACCACCACCGAGCACCAAGTCGCGAAGGGAAGCGTCAGCGGCGGGTCGGCAGGTGGGTGCGCGGCGCCATGCGCGGTCCACGTCGGGGCCGGGCCGCGCCGGACAGCTCGAGGAGGTGCTGCACGCGGTAGCGGTGGCCGCGGTAGGGCTGGAGCAGCTCGGCCAGCACGTCGTCGTCGCGGGCCTCGCCGAGCAGCGCCCAGGTGAGGTTCTTGGCCACGTGGTAGTCGCCGAAGCTCACCGAGTCGGGGTCCCCCAGCGCCCGCTGCGCGACCTCGGCCGCGGTCCACACCCCGATGCCCGGCACCGAGCGAAGTCGTCGGCGCGCCTCGGCCAGGGGTAGCGACGCGGACTCCTCGAGCCGGCCGGCCACCCGCACCGCCCGCACCACCGTCCCCGACCTCGCGCCGTCGACCGACGCGGCCAGCCACTCCCAGGACGGGACGGCCGCCCACTCCTTGGCGGTCGGCGCCACCCACAGTCGTCGCTGTTCTCCCGGCCCGGGGGCCCGCGACCCGAACCGGTGGACGAGCGTCCGGTAGCCGCCGAACGCCTCCTGGCCGGTCACCTTCTGCTCGATCGCCGCCGGGACCAGCGCGTGCATGACCAGGCCGGAGCGGGGCACGTGCCACGCGGCATACCGTTTCCACGCACTGGCCACCTGCGGGTGGTGCGTCACGAAGTCGCCGTCGTCGTCACCATCGCCGAGCAGCGCAGGCACCTGGTCCAGGGCCCACGGCGCACCATCGCCCCATGCCGTCGCGACCACGTCCCCGAGGTCGCTCCGTTGCACCAGCCGGAGCGTCGCGGGTCCCGCGGGCGTCGGCAGGCCGAGCCACCAGCCATCGCCGCGGTCGGACTGGAACGTCGGATCGCCGCCCCCACGACGGAAAGCCGAGACGATCAGGCCGACCGCCGTCGGCCGCCCCGGCCGCCAGACACGGGTCGTCTCGGCGGTCGGGGACATGCTGCCAGTGTTGCGCGTTGGGGTGACAAAGTCCGCAGGCGGGCGACGTAGACTCTGCGCGACCCGCCCCCGAACCACCCGAGGAACCAGTGGCAAACAAGCGCGCGAGCCAGGACCGCAAGGCCCGACTGGCCGAGATCCAGAACCAGCAGAAGGCGAAGGAACGCAAGGTCGTCGCCGGCATCGTCGTCGGCTGCCTCGTCCTGCTCGCCGGCCTCACGGGCGTCGTCCTCTTTGCGATCAACGACGCGAAGGCAAAGCAGCTGCCCAACCTCGGTGTCTCGGTCGGCGCCGCGAAGTGTGACCCCGTGACGACCGACGCGAACGCCGGTTCGGGCGAGCACGTCGGCCCGGGGACCTCGAAGCCCGACGAGACCTCGGTGAAGTACGCCACCATCCCGCCGAGCAACGGGCCGCACTTCGTCAGCCCCGACGTCAGCGGCCGCGACTTCTACACCGCGGCAGACCGTCCCGTCGTCGAGACCTTGGTCCACAACCTCGAGCACGGCTACACGATCCTCTGGTACGACGGCGCCAAGGTGAAGGACACCACCCTCCTCAAGGACATCGCCGACCAGGGCAACAAGCTGGCGGACTCGAGCGGCAAGTTCAAGGTCGTCGAGTGGGACGCCAGCCGTGGCGCCTTCCCGGCGGACAAGCCCTACGCCCTCGTCCACTGGGCCAAGGACGCCGGCCACCGCGAGATGTGCGGCGACATCTCCGGCCAGGTCGTCGTCGACTTCGTCAAGAAGTTCCCCAAGGACAACACCCAGGAGCCGGGCGCGGCCTGACCGCGCCACGGGCCGCACGCCCACGCACCACCTTTGGTATGCCGCCCGCTGGCCTCAGCGGGCGGCATACCTGCGTCTGTGGCCAGGTCGAGTGGCTCGGTCAGGCGGCTCGGTCAGGCGGCTCGGTCAGGGTGGCCGGTCAGAGGTGAACGGGGCTGACGCGCAGCGTCGGACCTGCCGGTGCGGCGTCCTTGAAGGCCGCCCAGATGTAGGTCGGGGCCATCGGCGCCGCCCGCTCGAGCACCGGCGCGGGGACACGCGACACCCACTGGGGGATCTGGTCGGTCCCGGCGAAGGCACCGCTGTCCGCGATCACCGGCAGCGTGTAGTCCCAGACGTCGAACGCCGCGAAGAGGCGGCGCAGCCCGGCCCGGGAGTAGTAGTGCTCGTAGTAGTGCTCGCCTCGTCCGGTGAGCCGCATGTAGCGGTCGGCTGCGCCCCGGGGCAGCCAGGACAGGAACGGCAGCTTGTAGTGCGGCTCGACGACCTGGTGACGGTGCCCGATGCCGAGGTACAGAACGCCGGTGGGGCTCAGCACGCGGTGGATGTCGGCCACGACCGACTCGGGGTCGACGACGTGCTCGTAGATGTGGTTGAACACCACGACGTCCATCGAGCCGTCCTCGAACGGCAGCGCCTCTCCGCGGGCCAGGCGGAACTCGACGCGCTCACCGAAGCGCTCGCGCGCGGCGATCAGGCCGGGTTCGTCGATGTCGACGCCCGTCGTGTGCGCCCCGGCCAGGGCCAGCTCGTCGGCGATGAAGCCGGCCGAACAGCCGACGTCGAGGGCACGCAGACCGGCCAGGTCGTCGCGACCGAGCGCGTGGCGCACGACGGCGAGGATCTTCTGGGCCTTCTGGCGCCGCTTCTTCTCGTCGAGCATCGCGCCCATCAGCTCGGAGTAGGCAAGCTGCTCCGCCCGTCTGGTGGGCTCGCTGTTGGTGGGCTCGGCATTGGTGGGCTCGGCGTTGGTGGGCTCGGCATTGGTGGGCACGTCGTCGGGGAGGTCCGCACCAGCGGGTTCTCCGCTCATGACCGCGGGCTCCTCGGGCCGGGAGCCTGCGACTCGAGCGCTTCCCCGCCGCCATCACTGTCATCACTGTCGTCGCCGTCGGACGGGTCGACAACGATGTGGTCGTGCTCGCGTTCCTGAGGGGAGGTGAGGAGGTGGTGCGAGCGCGCGTAGGCCCACCCGAGCAAGGCGAAGACGACGTCGGCCGCCACGGTGAGGAAGCGCGAGATCACCACGACCGCGGTCGCCGCGGACGTGGAGGTGACCGGCGCGAGGATCAGCACCAGCACCCCTTCACGGACGCCGACTCCCGCGGGCAGGACGACGCTGAACATCGCCAGCGAGGAAGCGAGCGCGAAACCCGACACGGTCGCGAGGAGCAGCTGGCCGGTCTCGTAGTCGGTGCTGGTCGCCCGCGCAAGGACGAGCACGTGCAAGCCCGAGCACACCCAGGCGCCGATGAACAGCAGCGTGGCCGACAGCACGGCGCGGCCGGAGAGCTGGCGCTCGAGCGGTTCCCGGCGCAGGATCCGCAGCACCGTCGCGATGGCCCAGTTGAGCAACCGCGGCCACAGCACCACGGCCAGCAGCGGCATGGCGAGCAGCACCACCCACCCGGTCTTCGCCGCGGAGTCGTCGCGGGTGATGAGCAGCGGCAGCGCGGGGACACCGACGATCAGGCCGCAGATCGCGGCGATCGCGACCGACACGAACGCCACCACCGCCATTCGGCGGCGCGGGATGTGCAGCCGTACCCCCATCTCGGCCTGGGCGACGATGCTCCAGACCGCGCCCGGGACGTACTTGCCCAGCTGGCCCACGAAGAAGATGCCGCCGGCCGGCGCGAGGTGGAGCGGGGACCCGAGGTCAGCCAGCAGGATGCGCCAGCCCAGGACCGTGAAGAGCGGGGGCAGGCAGACGAGCACTGCTGCGAGGGCGAACGTCCCGGCGTCGATCCGTCCGATGTCGGCCGACACGTCCCGCCAGTTGCGCGCCACGGCGATGCTGACAGCGGCGACGACCAACAGGGCCAACAGGATTCGCAGTCCTGAGAAGAGGCGGGACCGGGTCACCGTGATGCCTCTGTCATGTCAGCGCCTCCGCAGCGTCAACCGGAGCAGCCCGTATGCCGCGTCGGTGCGAGTGGAGGTGTCCGATGCCATCCGGATGCGTCCGGCGATGTCGCCGTCGAGATCGCCCACCAGAACGAACCCGAAGTCGTGGGAGCGCGCCAGGACCGCGCGGACGTCGGCCGGCCCGAGCGCACCCTCGGCTCCGGAGTGACCGACCGGCAGCGTCACGCAGAGCAACCCACCGGACTTCAGTGCCCAGGAAGCCTGGCTCATGGCTTCGTCGATGTCGTCGGCGTCGCAGCCCCCCGGATGCAGTCGCACGATGACGTCGAGCGATGCGGTGTCGACGTCGAGCACCTCGACGCTCGAGCGGTGGCCGGTCAGCTCGAGCTCCACCGGGGCGAACCCGATGGCGCGGGCCCACTTCGACAGCGGCGAGCGGCTGCCGGACTCGTCGACGATGACCGCGCTGCGGCGGCCGTCGTCGCGGACCCGGACGATCGCAGCGAGCGCGCCCAGGGCTGCCCAGGCAGCGATCCCGTCGCTGCAGCGCGGCAGGCCGAGGCTGCGGGCGAACGCCTTGGCGTCGTCGGCGTCCTGGCCGTCAGCGAGGATGTCGGAGGCGTGGATCCACTCCGGGAGGTCGCCCCTGCCCAGCTCGACCTCGGGCCGTGAGGCTGCGACGACCGCTCGGACGGCACTGGAGGTGCGGTGGCGGAGGTGGCCGACGACGGCAGCAGCCCCGGTGGCCGGAGCGTCCTCGGACGACCCGTGGTCGTCCGGCTCGGCGGCGGGCTCTACCGCGGCGAGAGCCTCGATCGTCCCGACGTAGCGCGCCCAGGGCCCCGAGAGGTCGGGTTGGCGGACCTGGGACCGCAGCTGGTCGGCACAACCGGGTTCGGCGAGTCTCTGGAGGGCGTCCACCAGCGCCTGCTTGTCCCCCGGCGGCACCAGCAGCCCGTCGACGCCATCCCTCACCTGGCCGGCGAACGTGCCGACGTCGGAGGCCAGCACGGGCAGTCCGTGGTGCTGGCCGAGCAGCGCGTTCTGCGAAGCCGTGGCACTGCGGTAGGTCAGGGCCAGCACGTCGTGGGAGGCGAGCAGCGGTGCCAGCCGATCCGCCGGGACGTAGCCGCCGTGGACCTCGACCCGGTCCCGCAGCCGCGGGTCCTGGGCCAGCTCCTTGACGCGGTCGCCGCTGGCTCCCCACATCTCGCCGGCCACGGTCAGGGTCGGGCCGGGCACCTCAGCGAGCGCCTCCATGAGCAGGTCGACACCCTTGTAGTCCCGGACGATCCCCAGGGCGAGCAGTCGCGGCGGACCCTCGTGGGCCGCGCGCTCCACTGGTGCGCCACCCGGCAGGTGCGGTGGCAGGTCGGTGACCGAGACCCTCGGTGCACCGAGCTCGTAGGCGATCCGCGCTTGCGAATCACTGTGCACCAGAACGGAATCCACGCGCTCGAAGAAGGTGTGCATCAGCTCGCGGTCGCCGAGGTGCGTCTCGTGCGGCAGCACGTTGTGGGCGATCACGACGGTGCGAGGGCCTGCGTGTCCGATACCCCGCTGGGCGTTTCGGCGACCCACGCCCGCCGCGCGCAGCAGGGCCAGGTGGGCAGGCACGACAGCCGGGATCACGTGGACCACGACGATGACGTCGAAGCTGCGCAGCCGGCGACCGG
The DNA here is from genome assembly GCF_006438965.1 of Pedococcus bigeumensis. Taxonomy (GTDB): domain Bacteria; phylum Actinomycetota; class Actinomycetes; order Actinomycetales; family Dermatophilaceae; genus Pedococcus; species Pedococcus bigeumensis_A. The sequence continues at coordinate 352,367 of NZ_RCZM01000001.1, read as the reverse complement.
TGCGCACCCAGGTGTCCGGACGGGCCCAGCTCAGGGCGCGGACCGTGCGCGGAAACGACTCGACGTCCGGGGCGCCGCCGGGCACGGCCTGCTCACCCGGGTAGAGCTTCGAAGGGTAGAGGTGCGACCAGGACACCAGGGTCACGTCGTGCCCCGCTTCGGCCAGCTCGTGCGCGAGGCTGGTCGTGTGGGCAGCCACGCCGCCCTTGTACGGATGGGTGGGGCCGACCACGGCGACCTTGAGGGCAGCGCTGGGCGTCACCGAAGCCGTCCCCCAGCCGACTGCGCGCGGCCGCACGCCAGCTCAGGGGCCGACAGCGCGGCATACCGACGCGCGCTCACACGCCCGTCCGCGACCGCACGACGAGGTCGGACAGCAGCGCCAGGGAACCGATCATGATCCCGCTGACGATGAGCAGCACCGTGCTCGCCGGGAAGTAGAACGGGTGGCGGAACATGTCCACGATGCCCTTGAGCAGCCCGATGACGATCAGCCAGAGGGCCGGTGGCATGAGCACCTTGAGCGGGTCGAAGTACATGACCATGCGCAGCACCTGGAGGATGTAGCGGTAGGCGTCGCGGACGAAGTGGAACTTGCTGACGCCGGCCCGCTTGGCATAGCTCGTCGGGACGTACTTGATGTCGTGCTGGTTGGACAGGAACGCCAGCGTGATCGTCGTGACGCAGCTGAATCCCGGTGGCAGCAGCCGCAGGTAGGGCAGCGACACCTCGCGCCGGAACGCACGCAACCCGCTGTTGAGGTCGGGGATCGTCTGGTTGGTGAGCTTCTCGGCGATCTTGCGGATCAGCCACTTCGCCGGGACACGCGCCCACTTGTGGGTACCTTCCTCGGTGGTGCGGGCGCCGACGACCTGGTCGTAGGAGTCGTCGTCGCGCAGGATCCGGACGAGCTCGGGGATCCGCTCGTTCTCGTAGGTCATGTCCGCGTCGGTCCACACCACGATCTCGCCAAACGCCTGCTGGGTGCCGATCCGGCGGGCCGTGCCACTGCCGCCGTTGCGGCGGAACGGCATCACCCGGATGTTGGCGTAGCGGCTGGCCGCGTCGCGAAGCACCTCGAGGGTGTTGTCCGTGGAGGCGTCGTCGATGCACAACAGCTCGTAGGTGAACTCGCTGGCGTTCATCGCGACGGTGATCCGGTCGATCTCCTGGAGCACGTGCGCGGCCTCGTTGAAGCAGGGCAGCACGATGGTGACGAAGGGCTTGCCGTGGCCGGGTTCGCCGGGCAGCGGCGCCGCCACCGGCTCACGCGCCGGCAGGTATGCCGCGTCCGCCGGGTTCACGGGCGGCTCACCCTCGGTGCTGGCTGGGGCTGCCTGCGGGGCCGGGGTGGTCTGCGTCGGGGCGGGGACGGCCTGCGTCGGGGCGGGGACGGCCTGCGTCGGGGTGGCCGGTGCCGCGGCGGGAGCCTGCTGACCGGTGCTGATCACCTCGGTGGCGGGCACATCCGGGGACGGGAACGTCTGTGTGGGGTAGTCACTCATCTCGTCCGCGAGCCTACCCGCGCGCCGCCGCCTGCCGCCGCCACCTCGCCCATGCCGTTCCACCCCGCGACTCTGAAGGATTTCCCGGGTCAGGATCCGGACGATCCTTCAAAGCCGCGGGGTCAAGGCACGAGGTTGTCAGCCGGGCGGGACCGCGCAGCCGGCACGTCTGCAGCGACGGGGACGGCCGGGCCACCCGCGAGCGCGCAGGACTGCCCCGATGTCCACCGCGGTGTCGCACGGCGTGACCGCAACATCGGCCCAGAAGACCCTGGTGGTGGCGCGGGCGGTGGACAGCAGCTGGCGGTCCCGCCGACCGTCCTTCACCCGGTCCTGCCACTGCTCGTGGCCGAGCCTCCCGTCCACCTCGACAACCAGGCCGTAGCCCGCGTACTCGTTGTCGTGCAACCGTCGACGACCGACGTCCGACAGCGCCTGTCGTGTCGTGCTGGGCAGCCCGTGAGCGCGCTCGACATCGCGGACATAGAGCACCTCGGCGCCACTCTGGGCACCCTCCTCGACGTCCGCCAGGGCGGGACCGAGGACGCGGCTGTGGCGGTGCCCTTGCCGCCTGGCGAGCTCTCCGCGAAGCTCGCCGACCGAGACGACCTCCTTCTGCACAGCGCGGGCGACGGCAGAGAGCGCATCGATCGCGGACCCCCTGGCGGCCACGTCCAGGAGAGTGGCGGGGAGCGTGGTGCGCCACGGGTACGCCGTCTCATCCACGAGGTCCTCCCACCGCACCGACCGTCGCACCATCAGGGTCGGTCCAGAGGCGATGGCACGCTCGTAGGGAACCACCACCTCGGTGACCACCGGCGGCTTGCGCTCCAGGCCCCACAGGTAGAGGGCAGAGCGACCGCAGAAGGCCGCATCGGCGGCGGGCGCGCCCGACAGGCACCGCAGGAGGTCAGCGGTCGCCGTGACGTGCCAGTCGTCCCGTCCCGGCCTCGTGAGGAAGACGCCGACGCGCAGCCGAGCCCATCGGCCCGACGAGACGCGCCACTGCAGCGCATCGTCCGTCATCCCTGCGGCCAGACACTGCCGCCGGGTGAGCAGGTCGGACTGGCGCGTCGCGTGCTGACGCAGCGTCGTCCAGTCGACCGGCATTCGACCACTCTGGCTGACGCTTGCCACCGCCTCGTCCGTCATCCACAGCCCCGCGACCCTGAAGGATTCTCCGGGTCAGGATCCGGAGAATCCTTCAAAGTCGTGGGGGTCCCACGCATGGCCGGGCCCTTGGCGATGGGCGAGGCAACCACGGACCGATGGACCGTGCGGTCGGCCGGTGTGGAACGGTGGGGTCGTGGACACCCAACAGGTGCTTGACCTGATGAAGACAGTCGCGGCCGACGTCATCACGCCGCGGTTCCGCGCGCTGGCCGACGGCGAGGTGATGGAGAAGAACCCGGGCGACCTGGTCACGATCGCCGACCACGAGTCAGAGGCGATCCTCACCCGCGAGCTGTCGGCCGCGTTTCCCGGTGCGTTCATCCTCGGCGAGGAGCTCACCTCTGCCGACCCGACGACCCTCGACCGCTACGTCGAGGCCGAGCACGCGTTCACGGTCGACCCGGTCGACGGCACCAAGAACTTCGTCCACGGCTCCCCCGACCACGCTGTCATGGTCAGTGAGGTCGTCCGTGGCGAGACGGTGCGGGCCTGGATCTGGCAGCCCGAGCACGAGGTCGCCTGGGTGGCCGAGAAGGGTGCCGGCGTCTACCGCGACGGCGAGCGCGTCGTCCGCGAGCCCGTCGCCGACGACGAGGATCCTCGCGGCGTCACGTCGATCTGGCCGCTGCGCGGGCACTCGCTCGGGAAGCTGCCCGCACTCGTCGGCTCGTGGGTCTGCTGCGGCGTCGACTACCCCCGCCTGATGGAGGGCGCGACCGACTACATCCTCTACGCCCGCAACAGTCCGTGGGACCACTCGCCCGGTTCGCTGATGGTCACCGAGGCGGGTGGCTTCGTCGGGCACACCGACGGAACGCCCTACTCCCCAACGGTTCTCACGCCCGGCATCATCGCTGCCGCTGACAAGGGCACGTATGCCGCCGTCCGTCGCCACGCCGCCGAGGCCTTCGCCAAGCGCAGCTGACACGCGCCACGTCGTCCTGGCGGGCGCTGCCCGCGAGACCTCAGAAGTAGTCGGTCAGGTAGGCGGTGGAAGTCGCGAACACGGAGTCGATGAGCTCGGCCGCCCCAGAATCGCCGCCGGAGCCCAGCCCCGCAGCCTTGATGGCCGCGAGCGGTCGGCCCGCGTAGAGCGCGGCGAGCCCGCGGCTCGTGAGCCGCAGGGCTTCCGGCTGGGCCGCCGGCGTCCGCTCCACGGTCCCCTCGCCACTGCCGACGGTCAGCCGGTACCCGCCGGCGTCAGCATCACCCTGGCCGTCAGCGACGCTGAACGTGAACGACCCGTCGACACCGGCGGGGTAGCCGCGCGCCGTCAGGGCAGCTGCCACGTCGAGGATCCGCAGCATCCACCCGTGCTGCTCGACCTCGTGCCCGGCCTCCTCGGGCAACAGCCAGAAGAGCGGGTCGTCCGGGGACAGGTAGGCATGCACTGTCTTGGCCACCGACGAGCCCGAACCCACCACGGCCCAGAGGCTGCGCAGGGTGCTCTCCGTCGCACCCCACAGGAAATGCACCAGCAGGTCGCTGCCGTGCCAGCCGTAGACGACCACGCCGTCGTCGGCCCGGTAGATGAAGGTCTCGGCGTCGGTCACCCGGCGGAGCCACTCGTTCTCCGGCCAGAGCAGCGGCCCGCTGACACGGCCCCCTCTCAGGGCCGCCGCGCACAGCTCGCGCAGCTCCGGGATGTCGTCTGTCCCCACCCTCCGCAGCCGCGTGTCGCCACCGAGGGTCCTCAGCTGAGCTGCGGGAAGGGCGTACCGACTCTGCGCACCGACCAGCTCCCAGCCGAGATGGCGGTAGACCGGCACCGTCGCGGGGTAGAGCGCGGAGATCGGTTCCCCTCGCGCGACCGAGACCTCCGACAGTCCGCGCATCAGCCGCGTCCCCACCCCCCGGCCGCGGAACTCGGGCAGCACGGTGATCCCGGCCATCCCGGCCATCGGCACCAGCCGACCGTGCCACGCCTGCTCGAACCCGCGGGCCTTGCCGCACCCGGCCATCTGGTCCCCGTCGAAGACGCCGAACTGCCGCCCGTCGGCGATCAGCTCGGTGTTGACCGCACGCCACAGCCCGGCTCCCGAACCCGACATCGGCCCGAACGCCCTGACCCGCACGTCCAGCATCGCATCGAGGTCGGACTCGGTCAGCGGGCGGAAGTCGAGGCTCACAGGTCGAGGCTAGCCATCCGGCGCCCGGGGGCGCAGGGTCTTACGCTCCATTGCATGGCAGCCGTCCGGGACTGGACCTACGAGCAGGTATGCCGCGTGGGCGCCCTTCGCGGGGATGTGGCCGCCCTCGGTGGTGCCGTGACCGTCGCGCTCTGCGGCCACTGGGAACATGACGGACCGTGCCGGTGGGAGCACTTCACCAGGCCCGAGGTCGTTGATGCAGCCGTAGTGGTGACTGTGTACTTCGACGCGGCAGCCCACGAGGAGCAGCAGGTCCGCGAGCGGGTCCGTGAGGCCTTGGCCGCAGGCAGTCTGGTCGGGCCGGACGGCACGACCACCGCCTGGCAGCTCGCCCCCAACTGACCGCAACGGCATACCCAGGACTCCACTTGTTGCCGCCTCGGGGTCACCGGACGGCCGAACGGGGGGTCGCATGACCAGCAGGATGCAACACGTCGAAGCCCTCCCCGACTTGTTGCCGACGGGTGGTCACCGGACGACGATTTCGGCGATCCGTGACCAGCGCAGAGCAACACGTCGAAGCCCTTCCCGACTTGTTGCCGCCTCGTGGTCACCGGACGGCCGAACGGGGGGTCGCATGACCAGCTGAAGGCAACAAGTCGAGGTTGAATGCAGGGGTCAGTCGGTGCGGCCGAGCCAGACCTGGATCGGCAGCTGCACCAACGAGTCCGGGCGCTTCTCGAGCAACCGGGCGTCCTCGTCGACCCGGGTGTCGACGGCGACCACGGCGGTCCTCAGCCCGAGCTTGCTGAGCGCCTCGGTCGAGTCCGCCGCCACCAGCACCAGCCGGCCTCCGCGCGCGTCGACGGCGCGACGGATCTGCTCGACCGCGGCGGCGAGGCGCGTCGGGTCGTTGCGCAATGCCGAGGTCGTCGACAGCGCGCCCACCCCGCAGTACCCCCGCAGCACCTGGGGCCACTCGTTCGCCGCGCGGGAGTCAACCATCAGGGCGACGTCGCCGGGCCGCATCGCGGCGCAGACGTGGTCCACCGCGGCCCACTCCCCCTGTTCCACCCGCTCGTCCGCGTGCGGCCAGGTCGCCAGACCGGTCGGAATGAGCAGTGCGGCCGCGACGCCGCAGCTCACGGCGACGTTCACGGCATACGGGAGTCGGCGGGTGGACCACCGCGACACCACGGCGGCGGACGCGACGGTGAGGAGCACGACGGTCGGCAGGGCGATGACCAGACGCCGGTCCGCCCACGGGTGGTCGGGCGTGATGCCGGGGCGGTAGAGCGTCAGCAGGGTGGAGCCGATCGCGACGACGGCCGGGCCGGTCCACCCGGGCAGCTCCCGGCCGTCGACCCAGGACGAGGCGGCGCGGTGGGCCAGCACCGCCGTCGCCACCAGGGCGAGGGCGATCGCGACCGGGCCGAGCCACCACGACAGCCAGGTGACGGTCTGCTCCGCGTAGGTGCGTCCGCCGTCGACCGTCAGACCCTGACGGGCCTGGAGGCCGGCGACCACGCGCGCCCCGGGATCGGCAGCCGACTGACGCACGACCTGCCACCAGGGCCGGCTGGCCAGCACGACGCCGACCAGCGCGAAGCCGCTGGCAAGCACTCGCGGGAGCCAGGCCTGGACGAGCGGCGGCATCGCCCACCCTCGTGCGGCACCGAACAGCAGGACCGCACCGAGGACGCACGCCGCGACGCCCAGGGCGACAAGCGGGAGCAACGAACCCGCGATGCTTCCGAGGTACTCGCTCGAGGTCAGCCAGGTCACGCCGAAGGCGACAGCGGCAGAGAGAGCCGTGGCGACGCCGAGCGCCCTGGCATGGGCCTGCCGCTGGAGCGCGGCAAGCACGACCACCGGCACGACGAGGACGACCTCGCGCAGGGCGTCCACGCGGATCACCACGGCCCCGCCCATGAGGACGCCGGCGACGACGGCCGTGCGACGGGCCACGACGATGTCAGGGACCCTGGCGCTTCGCGCGGCGAGCACCATCGTCACGAGCCCCGTCGCCAGCACGGGCAGGGCCACGGGTTCGGAGTAGGTCGAGCGGGCGACGTGCACGAGGGGGAAGAGCAGGCCGGTGCCGAGGGCGGCTAGCGGCCCCCATCGGGGGCCGACGACGGTGGAGGCCAGCAGACCGACGCCGAGCACGGTGATTCCGAACAGGATGGCCGGCGCCCAGGCCACCGCGGCCGGTCCCCCGACCCACCACGCGACGGAGTACCAGGCCGAGGCCCCGATCGGGAACTGCGGCTGGATGCGGGGGGCCTGCGCACTGCCCGTCGCGTAGAACGCCGGACTCGCCAGGGTGATGCCGTCGATGGCCAGCACGTCCGCGCCGCCGACCGACTCGGGCGACACCGCGATGGGTCGCGCGTGCCCGGACGCGAGCTCGATGGCGGACTGGAGGTAGGAGCCCGAGTCCCGGCGCGGCAGCACCTGCTCCGAGTGGGTGACGCCGGCCCAGGCCACCGCCGCCAGCGACAGGACCACGAGCAGGGTGGCCGACCACACCGGGAGCGGGCGTACGGGCACCATCGCCGTGGCCAGTCCGGCTACCACGGCTAGCACGAGCAGGACCGGCGCGGCGACCCACGGGTGCCACAGGCCCACGAGGGCCAACAGTGCCGCGGCAACGGAGCCGAGCACGAGCCACAGCCCGGACCAGACGACGGTGCGGGTCACGAGCCAGCCGCCCCACGCCTCACCCCGCAGCAGCGGGAGATCGCCGGGATCGGGGGCATACGGGTAGCTGCGGGGCTCGCGGCTGCTCACAGACGGCAACGCTACTGCTCCACGAACGCATGCCGGTGCACCGGCTTGCGTTGCCGTCTGCCGAGGGGGCGACCGAACCTGCAGGGTCGACGATGTGAGCACCGCACCGGTCTCGCGATAACCTCACGGCCATGCCTGCTGCCGATACCGCCGGACCCGACGCCGGACCCGCCACCGGACCCGCCACCGGTCCCGACGGCGCCTCCCCGCGCACTGTGATCACCTTCGGGACCTTCGACGTGCTGCACGTCGGGCACATCCGGATCCTCAAGCGGGCCGCAGAGCTCGGGGACCGGCTGGTCGTGGGTGTGTCCGCCGACGCGCTCAACGAGTCCAAGAAGGGTCGCGCCCCGGTCTTCTCGCAGGACGAGCGGGTCGAGATCATCAGCAGCCTCAAGTTCGTCGACGAGGTCTTCGTCGAGGAGAGCCTCGAGCTCAAGCGCGACTACATCGTCGAGCACCGGGCCGACGTGCTCGCGATGGGCGACGACTGGAAGGGCCGCTTCGACTTCGTGTCCGACCTGTGCGAGGTCGTCTACTTCCCGCGCACCCCGTCCGTGTCCACGACCGAGCTCATCGAACACATCGCCAACACCGCCTGATGCCGGCCACCCCGGCGGAGGTCCTCGCGGCGATGCTCCGCTCCGACCCGGCAGGCCCTCGGGTCACCTTCTACGAGGACAGCCCCGGTCCCACCCAGGGTGAGCGGATCGAGCTGAGTGCCAAGGTGTTCACCAACTGGGTCAACAAGGCTGCCAACGCCCTGCAGGACGAGTGGGACATCGCCCCCGGCTCGTGCGTCCGCGTCGCCCTGCCCCCGCACTGGCGCTCGCTCTACTGGGCTCTCGCCGTCTGGTCGGTGGGTGCCACCGTCGTCCTCGACGACACCCGCGCTGACCTCGTGGTCACCGACGACGTCGAGGTCGCCGCCGCGAGCACCGCGAGCACCGTCCCGACGGTGCTCGTGACGCTTGCCGCCCTGGCCCGTGGTGCGGGCGCGCCGGTCCCTCCCGGCGCGATGGACGAGGCCCGCGAGCTGGCGACGTATGCCGACCAGTTCAGTCCGTGGGACGAGGCGAGTCCCAGCGACGCCGCCCTGCGCGACGGTGGCGCGGACACGGCATACGAAGGCGTTGTGCCGCAACGGGACTGGGCACGAGGCGTGCGCGTGCACACGTCCGAGACCGCGCTCGGGTCGTTCCTTGCCACCACGCTGGCCGCGTGGGCGGCCGACGGCTCGGTCGTGCTCTCGCGCGGGCCCGAGGGCGCCCCGGGACGCGCGGCGCGGCTGACGTCCGAAGGTGTGACCCTCGAGGTCTAGCGGCGACGCAGCTCGGCTTCCAGTGCCTGCCAGGTCACCTTGGCCACCACTCCGGTCCGCGCGATCTTGGCCCGACCCTGCATGGCCTTCACCGCAGACTCGGTACCGGGCCCGAAGGCGCCGTCGGCCGTGATCCGCAGCGCCTTCTGCAGGGCCGTGACCGCGGCGCCCCGCGAGCCCACGCGGATCACGGTGTCGTAGTAGGCCCGCAGCGGGTAGTCGCGGTTCTCCAGCGCCTGCCAGAACTTGGTGTCGACGACGCCGGTCTGGGGCAGGTGGTGGGACTTCTGGAACGCCTTGACCGCCGTGGTGGTGCGGGCGCCGAAGCCACCGTCGACGGCGACGCCGCCGACGGCGCGCTGCAACGTCTTGACGGCCTCGCCGCGTGAGCCAGCCTTGAGCACCGTCGCCATCAGCGCGGTGTAGGGCGTGACCATGCGGGGTGAGGGGTTGCCGCGCGACACCGGCCCGGCGGATCCGTCGGTCGTCATGAGGGCGGCCCACGTGCTCGGGCCGACGATGCCGTTCGCGGGCAGGTTGCGACGCGTCTGGAACGCCTTGACCGCCGCTTCGGTCTGGGGTCCGAAGGCGCCGTCGGCGGCGATGCCGAGGGCCTTCTGGAGGGCCGTCACGGCCGCGCCCTTGGCGCCCTTGGCGATGGTCAGCTTCGCGTAGGGGGCGAGCGGGCTGGACGGTGTGGTCGTCGGCGGCTTCGCAGGCGGCGGCGGGGTGGTGGGCTTCGGCGGCGTGGTGGCGCCGCGCGGCGGGATCAGCTTGAGCGCAACCATCTTCGCCCAGGTGGCCGGGTCGAGCTGGCCGGTCACCTTGACGCCGTGAGCTGCCTGCCAGGCGCGGAGCGCAGTGGTCGTCTTCGGCCCGAACACCCCGTCCGCCGTGGTGCCGATGACCTTCTGCGCCAGCGCGACATCGGGGCCGGTCGCGCCCTGGATGAGCAGCGAGTAGACCGCCGAGGGCGGCTGGGGAGGTGTGGTGGGCTTGGGCGTCGAGGCGGGCCCCGGGTCGACCTTGGTGAGAGCCTTGCCGGTCCACCAAGACGTGTGGCCGTAGGCGCCGTCCCACGAGAACGAGAAGTGGACGTGGTCGGTGTGCGGGACCGGTCCGGTGTAGGTGGCCCAGCCCCTCGCCGGGTCGTAGGCACGCCACATCTTGTGGTTCCAGATGATGTACATGATCCCGAAGCGACGGGCCATGGCGCCCGGGCGCCCCTGCGCGTCCGGTGCCGACAACCACTGCGTCACGGCGTCGGCGACAGCCTTCTCGTTCGGCTTGTTGACGCTGAGCATCCAGTCCCAGGCGCGCCCCTCGGAGTGCTCGGTGAGCCCGCTGTTGCAGTTGCGGGTGATGCCCCCGTCGGCGCTGCCGAGCTTGTAGTTGGCCGTCATCAGCTTGGCGAACGCCACGACACCCGGCTTGGCGTGGGGATCGCAGAGGCGCTGGGCCTGGTAGGGCGGCGCGATGTCCAGCGCCGACGGGAGGGTCTTGGTGGGTGGCTTGGGCAGGGTCGCGGCATCCGCGGTCGCCATGCCCACAGGCACAGTGAGGACCGGGATGGCCAGGACTCCGAAGGCACGCACGACACGCGACACAGAACACTCCACGGGGGATGGCGCCTCGGATCCCGAGCCGCTGGACGAGTTGGACACCAGCCCCAGAGGTCACTCCAGCAGCAGGTAGGACATTTGTCCCACCAGTGCACTGTCGTCACAAGCGGTTCGGGTGAACTACAACCACGGAATTCGTTTCTCCTCCCCGAACGGCTGATGCGCGCCGATCGGAAACGGCTGGCCCGAGCCCATGTGCGGTGACCACGCGGCATACCCCGGACTGTGGGCAGGGACCACGCACGGTGGTCCCTATGCCTCCGGCTAGAGTCCACGCCATGGACAAAGTCGTCTCCACCGCGGCCGAAGCCATCGACGGGATCGTCGACGGCTCCTCCCTCTCGGTGGGCGGGTTCGGGCTCTGCGGCATCCCGAGCGTGCTCATCGCGGCGATCCACGATGCGGAGGTGAGCGGGCTCGAAGCGATCTCGAACAACTGCGGCATCGACGACTGGGGCCTGGGCATCCTGCTGAAGGACAAGCGGATCGCCCGGATGGTCTCCTCCTACGTCGGGGAGAACAAGGAGTTCGAGCGCCAGTACCTCTCCGGTGAGCTCGAGGTCGAGCTGACGCCGCAGGGCACCCTGGCCGAGCGGCTGCGCGCCGGTGGCTCCGGCATCCCCGCCTTCTACACCGTGACCGGCGCCGGGACCCAGGTCGCCGATGGTGGGCTGCCCTGGCTGTATGCCGCGGACGGCACCGTCGCGAAGGCCTCACCGCCCAAGGAGGTCAAGGTCTTCGAGGTCGACGGCGTCGAGAAGGAGTTCGTCCTCGAGCGCGCGATCGTGGCCGACTTCGGTCTGGTCCGGGCCTGGAAGGGCGACCGGCACGGCAACCTCGTCTTCAACCAGTCGGCACGGAACTTCAACCCGCTCGCCGCGATGGCAGGGCGGGTCACGATCGCCGAGGTCGAGGAGCTCGTCGAACCGGGCGAGCTCGACCCCGACCAGGTCCACCTGCCCGGCATCTACGTCCACCGGGTCCTGCCGCTGACGGCCGACCAGGCCAAGGAGAAGCGGATCGAACGCCGGACCGTCCGCCCCCGCACCGAGACCACCACGCCCACCACGACCACCGCGAAGGAGGCCTGACCGATGGCACTCACCCGTGAGCAGATGGCCGCCCGCGCGGCCGCCGAGCTGTCCGACGGCTCCTACGTCAACCTGGGCATCGGCCTGCCGACCCTGGTCCCCAACTACGTGCCCGACGACGTCGAGATCGTGCTTCAGTCCGAGAACGGCATCCTCGGCGTCGGCGCCTATCCCGTTGACGGAGAAGAGGATCCGGACCTCATCAACGCCGGCAAGGAGACGGTCACACTGCGTCGCGGGTCGTCGTTCTTCGACTCGGCCACCAGCTTCGGGATGATCCGAGGTGGCAAGGTCGACGCCGCGATCCTCGGAGCCATGCAGGTCTCGGCCAAGGGCGACATCGCCAACTGGATGATCCCGGGGAAGATGGTCAAGGGCATGGGCGGCGCGATGGACCTGGTGCACGGCGCCAAGAAGGTCATCGTCCTGATGGAGCACAACGCCAAGGACGGCTCCTACAAGATCGTCGACGAGTGCTCGCTCCCCTACACCGGCCGCGGCGTCGTCCAGCGGATCATCACCGACCTGTGCGTCTTCGACGTCACCCCCGACGGCCTGGTCCTGCGCGAGCTCGCCGACGGGGTCACCGAGGACGAGGTCCGCGAGAAGACCGAGCCGTCGTTCTCGGTCGACCTCGCACAGCCGGCCACCAGCTGAGCGAGGGTATGCCGGGTGGTGCCACCCGGCATACCCGCGGCGCAGGTCGGCGGTGGGCCGTCAGGCCGGACGCACCACGGGGGCCGGCTGGCCGGCCGCAGTCCACTCGGCGTAGGTCAGGTGGTGCCGGACCTCGTCGGGACCTTCGGCGTAGATGGCCGGGTCGGACCCGAACCGGTAGTACATCGTCCCGTAGACCGTCGCGGCGTTGCGGACAGTCGGGAACCCCGCGCGCTTCCACTGGTCGTAGCTCAGCATGTCGACCTGGGGCAGCCGCTCGCCCGCCCAGGCGGTGACGGCGTAGACGGTGCTCGACCACGAGTACTTGACGTAGGACGACGCCTGGACCGTCGTGGCCGGGCTGCCCGAGGCGGCGTAGTCAGCCGCGGTGACGCTGGCGTGCTGGGTCCACGGGCTGTAGCTCGGGCCGGCCACCTGGCGGTAGACCACGTCGGAGAAGGCGAGCTTCTTGTAGGCCACGGACTTGACCTGCTGGGTCGGCTGGATCACGGGGAAGAACCAGTCCGACTTCAGGCCGAACTTCTGGCGGAACGCGTCGCCGGTCACTGAGACCGTCTTGGTGGCGCCGACGACGTCGACCTGCTGGACGCGGCCCCCGGCGACGCCGAGCGTGTTCTGGCGGATGATCTTGAGCTGCTTGAAGGTACCCACGGCGTAGGCGCTGGCGATCGCGCTACCGGACAGCCGCACCGTCCAGCTGGCGTTGGGGGACTTGCGGTCGCCGTCGTCGACGACCGCCGGGAAGGTGCCGCCGGCCGTGTATCCGCCTGTGCCGGAAGAGAACTCGGTGCTCACGACGGCACCGTTGGCGTTGCTCAGCCGAACCAGTCCGCTCGTGCCGTCCACTGCCCGGTTGGTGCGGGCGTCCTCGAGGGCGACGCCGTCACCGGCGGCACCTCCGTAGACCTGACACGCCTCGGTGTCGCACAGCTTCGCGTACGGGTAGCGGTTCGAGGACCACGCGTAGGAGCGGGCGGCGACCGACTGTGCCTTGAGCGCCTCGATGCCCCAACCGCCACGGACGTCGCCCCAGCTCGCCGGGCTCTCGCGCGGGACGACACCCTTGAGGTAGCTCTGCAGGGGCAGTGTGTTGACGAGCTTGTTGGTCGACCCGTCGCGGACGTACGACAGGGTGCCGCGGTAGCCCCGCCCGCTGTCGCAGACGGTCAGCAGGTCCGTGAGGGCCACCGGCGCCGCGCCCAGCGTGATCGGGAGGGTGGTGGCCGACCCCAGGGCGTAGGGGCCGTAGGTCTTGGGCAGCGAGGTGCAGCCCTCGAACTTCGTGTACATCTGCCAGCCCGTGGTGGTCCAGACGATGCGGGCACCCGAGCCGGCGCCCACGTCGACCGTGCCGACCTTGAACGGCTTGGCGCTCGTGATCCAGGTGTCGACAGTCGAGGACGACTCGATCGAGCTGAGTCGGACGCTGATGTTCGGGTTGCCGACGCTCCCGGCCTTGGTGCCGCCGTAGAAGTGGTCGAGGATCATCGCCGAGGTCCACCCGTGGTCGACCGCATAGCCGTACGAGCCGTACTGGCCCATCCCGCGGCCGTGGCCGTAGCCGTGCCCGATGAGGACGACGTCGTCGGCGGCCGCCGACGCGGGCGACGAAGCGAATGGGCCGACGAGGGCCCCTACCAGGACGGCGGCGGTGCACGTTGCGAGACGTGACCAGCGCTGGAGAGCGGGCATGCGGAAGCGGTCCCTTCGGATGGGGTTTTCCCTGGAGGCTAACCCCGGCGGCAGGCGCGCGGGTGGGGTTCGAGTGGATTTGTGCGCCGATTGTGACCCTTGTCCCGAGCCGGGCCAACGGGCCCCCTCGGAACAGGTCGAGCCCCACCTCAGGCTTGGATCAGGGCCGACTCAGGTCGGGGTCAGGGTCGGGTCCGACTCAGGTCCGTCAGGGCTGGGCGTCGAGGTCGGCGTTGTAGGTCTCGAGCACGTCAGCCATCGGACCGTCCATGACGAGCTTGCCCCGCTGCAGGTAGAGCCCCCGGGTGCTGAACCGGCGCAGGTCTCGCTCGGAGTGCGACACCAGGAACAGCGTCCTGCCGTCCTCGAGCAGCGACTCCATCCGCGTGTAGCACTTCTCCCGGAAGGCACGGTCACCCACGGCCAGCACCTCGTCGACGAGGACGATCGGCTCGTCCAGGGTGGTGATGACCGCGAACCCGAGCCGGACCTTCATCCCCGACGAGAAGTGCCGGTAGGGCATGTCCAGCCCCTCACGGACCTCAGGGCCGGCGAAGGCCACGATGTCGTCGAAGTGCTCCTCGATGCGCGCCTTGCTGAGCCCGTGCAGCCCGGCGGTGAGGTAGATGTTGTCCCGGGCGGTGAGCTCGCCGACGAAGCCACCGGTGAGCTCGATGAGCGGGGCGACGCCGCCGATGACGTCGACCTCCCCCGCGTCGGGCAGCAGCACCCCCGCGATGCACCGCAGCAGCGTGCTCTTGCCACTGCCGTTGCCGCCCACCAGGCCGACGGCCTCGCCCGGCCGGATGTCGAAGCTCACGTCGTGCAGCGCCCAGAACGTCTCCTTGGACGTGCCCGTGCGCCCGTGGAACAGCATCTCCCGCAAGGAGAACTGGCGGCGTTTGGCGCGGTAGAACTCGATGCCGAGGCCCTGTGCCGAGATGACCGGGGCAAGGTCCTGCTGGACGGCGTTGCTCACGGCTAGATCTCCTTCAGGACGGCTCGCTCGAAGCGTCGGAAGACCATCGAGCCGACGACGAGCAGGAACACGGAGATGACGACCGAGGCGATGATCGGACCCCAGAGGATCGGGTACTTGTCGTGCGTGAAGAAGCCCGCGCGCATCGCCTCGAGGATGCCCGTCATGGGGTTCAACCAGGTCACCTTGTCCCAGGGGGACGGCACCAGGTGGCCGGCATAGATGACCGGTGTCGCGTAGAACAACATCCGGAGCAGGATGCGGACGACCCGCTGGGTGTCGCTGACCAGGGCCGTGACCGGGGCGAGCACCAGGCCGAGGCCGACCAGGGCGACGAACTCGACGACGATCCCCAGTGGGAACAGCACGAGCGCGGCGTTGAGGTGCGCTTCCCCTCGGATCAGGTAGCCCATCAGGAACAGGATCAGCACGGGCACGGAGAGCAGGTACTCGATGCCCTTGGACAGCACGACGCGGACCACCCAGATCTCGCGGGGCAGGTTGGTCGAGCGCACCAGCTTGGCCTCGGCCACGAGGGCCCGGGAGGTGTCGGTGAGCGAGCCGGAGAACCACTGCCACGAGAGCAGACCGATGATGAGGAACAAGAAGTACGGCTTGTGGCCGACGTCGCCCCGCTTGAAGATGTAGACGAACACCAGGAAGTAGATGAGCGACATCAGCAGCGGGTCCAGGACCGTCCACAGGTAGCCCAGGACACTGCGCGAGTACCGCACCCGGAGGTCCCTGACGACCAGCGTCCAGAGCACCGTGCGCCGCTTGGACAGAGCCCGATAGCGCGAGATCAGTTCCATGGTTCCTTCGATGGTCCGGGTCCGGGCCATCGGCCGGCGCGTCTCCGCCACAGCCTAGATGGGAGTGATGGCACGGGCAGAGGTTACGCCATCGCCTGACCGGGCTGTTCGGGGTAGTCCACCGCCTGGAAGCTTTGTCGTGCTCACCAGCAGGGCTGGTTTGCAGTGCTCCATCGATCCCGTCTTTGATGGCACCATGAATGCCGCGGCGCACCTGCGACGGCTCGAGAACTGGGCTGCCGGTCTCTGGGCCCTCTCAGCGGTCGTCAGCGTCGTTGCCGCCCTCGCCGGGTGGGGGGTGGTGCTCGGCATCGCGCTGCTGGTCCTGGTCGTGAGCGACCTGCTCCTGCACTCCGGCGAAGACCCCCAGTTCCCGCGGTGGCTCGAGCTCCACGAGATGGGGGCCGTCGACAGGGCCCTCTTCCGCGAGGGCGTCGCCCTGCTCGGCTGGGCGCTGGCCACCCGCCCCTCCCCCTGGACCGTCGTCGCCGCGGTCACCGCGGTGGGCATCGTCCACGGAGTCCACGTGGTCTACCGCGCGGCCACCGCACCCTTCGCGCGGATGGACCGGGCCCGGTTGGTATGGCGCGGCCTCGAGGTCGATGGCCGCACCGAGTCCCCGGCGCCGCTCGGCCCACCCGTCCCGTCGCCGCCCCCGCTCCCTGTTGGCTCGCAGGGCGTGCTCCAGCTGGACGTCCTGGTCCTCGTCGGCCTCCTGGTCTCCTGGGCGTCGACGTCGCCCGTCCCGGTCGTGGTGATGCTGGTTGGCGTCGTCGTCTGCGCGGCCGTCGTGGCGTGGCGGGTGCTCGCCCGGATCCGGCTCGTCCGCAGTCTGCCGCTCCCGGAGGAGGACAACGCCCGCCTCTTCGGGGCGCTGGTGGACCACGCACCCGAGGTGGCCGTGTACTTCAGCGGCGGTCGCGGCACGACCTACCAGCTCAACGTCTGGATCGAGACGATCGACCGGCTCACCCGCCCCGCGGTGATCTTCGTCCGCGAGCGGCACCACCTCGACGAGCTACTCCCCACCAGCACCCCGGTGGTCGTGCTGCCGCGAGCCCGCGATGTCGAAGCCTTCTGTGTCCCCAGCATCCGGGTCGTGCTCTACCCGACGACGGTCATCAAGAACAACCACATGATCCGGCTGCCCGGCCCGCGACACGTCTTCATCAACCACGGCGATGGTGACAAGTCGGTGACCTACAGCCCCCTGCACCGCGTGTTCGACGAGATCTGGGTGGCCGGCCAGGCCGGGTGTGACCGCTACCTGAACCGGGGCGAGGGCATTCGCCCCGACCAGCTGCACCGGGTCGGCCGCCCGCAGCTGGCCCACATCGAGCGGCTCACGGAGCGGCCCCGCACGTCGGGCACGGTGCTGTACGCCCCGACCTGGGAGGGCAACTTCTCCGGGGTCGACTACAGCTCGGTGGCCACGATGGGCGAGCGCATCGTCGACGTGCTCACCGACCCCGCCCTCGGGCTGACCGTGCTGTTCAAGGCCCACCCTGCCACCGGCACCCGCCTCGGCGCGGCAGCCGCTGCCCGCGCCGCGATCGAGGCCCGGCTGAGCGCTCCCGGCACTCCGCACCGGGTGGTCGGCACGGCGCCGGACGCGCTCTACAGCGCCTTCAACGAGGCCGACGTGCTCGTGGCCGACATCTCCAGCGTGGTGGCCGACTTCCTGGCCTCACGCAAGCCCTATCTCGTCACCAACCCGCGCGACACCGAACAGGCGGCCTTCCACGCGGACTTCCCGTCGACTGCTGCAGGAGCGCTGATCCGGCCCGACGTCGAGGGGCTGGCTCAGGCGATCCGTGAGGCGCTGGGCGAGGACCGCTTCCGCGAGCACCGCGAGGAGCTCGCGACCTACTTCCTCGGCCACCCTGTCGGCGACCCGATCGCCCACTTCGTCGCAGAAGTCGAACGCGCCGTCGAGCGCACTCCCCCACGACTCTCCGCGGCCGGGGAGAGTGCACGATGAGGAAGGCCCTGCCGGCGTTGGCCCTCCTTGCTGGCTCGATCGTGGCGCTCATGCTCGCGGTCCTGGTGGTCGGCGCCTCGCGTGAGCTGGCGGGACTCTTCCTGGCGCTCGGCGTGCTCGGCAGCGTTGTCGCCGAGGTCCTGGTGTGGCGCGCCCCCACGATCGCTGCGGGACTGCGGCGACTGCAGGCCGACGACACGTTCCGCGCCGGTCTGCGCGACGTGCTCCTCGTGGCCGTGGCCGCCAGTGCCCACGACACCGGCACCGACATCCTTCGCGTCACCGGGGTGACCGTGCTCTTCATCTGGGCCTGCCGCCTGGTGACGATCCTCGGCCAACGGCGCTCGCAGCAGCTCCGTGCCGTGCCGGTCTCGTGGCGCAACTTCGAGGTGCCCGGGGTTCGCCGCAGCGAGCCCCTCGGCACCGGTGCCCTCTCCGACGCGGTGAACTGGCCCTCGAGCGGCTCGCTGGTGCTGGCGATCGCCCTCTCCGCCCACCTGCTCGGTGCCACCGCGACGGTCGTCGTCATCGCAGCCGCCGTCTCCGCCGCGACCGCGCTCGCCACCGCCCTGGTCGCGGTCATCGACTTCCTCCGGGCCCGTCGCGACACCCCGCTCGAGACGGTCGTCGACCTGCTCGGGGCAGCCCTGGCCGACTTCGCCCCCCGGGTCGGGCTCTACTACAGCCGCCCCGAAGCCATCGGCTACATCGCCAACGTGTGGGTGCAGACCCTCGAGCAGCTCCCGCAGCGCGCCGTCGTCATCTGCCGCGAGGCCTACAACGCCGAGCTGGTCGAGACCGACCGGCTCCCCGTGATCGAGGTGCGCCGGGCCGGTGACCTCGAGCGTGTCGTCCCACCGTCGCTCGGCCTGGCCCTCTACCCGTCCAACGTCGCCAAGAACAACCACCTGCTGCGCCTGCCCGGCATCTTCGACGTGTTCATCGGCCACGGCGACAGCGACAAGGGCGGCAGCGCCACCGTCCTCACGCGCATCTTCGACGAGGCGTGGGTCAGCGGGCCGGCCGCCCGCGACCGCTACCGCATCGCCGACGTCGGAGTGCGCGACGAACAGATCCGTGAGGTCGGACGGCCGCAGCTCGCCGAGATCGAGCGGCACGCCACCCCGCTCAGCGAGTCCCACGCCGGCACCGACGGGGTGTCGAGCTGGGACTACACCGTGCTCTACGCCCCCACCCGCGAAGGCTTCTTCGCCGCCTGGGAGTACTCCTCGATCCTCACCCAGGGCGAGGGGATCCTCACCGGCCTGCTCGGTATGCCGGGGGTGCGAGTGCTCTTCAAACCGCACCCGGGCACGGGCACCGACGACCCGGCATACGGGCTCGAGGTCCTGCGCCTCACCGCCATGGTGGAGGCCGCGGGCGTCCCGCACGAGGTGGTGACCGGCGCCGAGGGGCTGTACCACGCGTTCAACCGCGCCGACCTGCTGGTCAGCGACGTCTCCAGCGTGATCACCGACTTCCTCGCCTCGGGCAAGCCCTACGTCGTGACCAACTCCGGCGCCCTCGACGACGACACCTTCCGTGCCCAGTTCCCGTCAGCGCAGGGGGCCTACGTCCTCTCGGGCAGC
This sequence comes from Pedococcus bigeumensis, assembly GCF_006438965.1. GTDB lineage: Bacteria > Actinomycetota > Actinomycetes > Actinomycetales > Dermatophilaceae > Pedococcus > Pedococcus bigeumensis_A. Next base: position 333,041 of record NZ_RCZM01000001.1, on the reverse strand, counting down.
GGGTCCGACGTCACCGAGCACGTGACGGATGCCATCGAGCACGACTCGCACGCCGCGGCGCGCCGGCGGACCACCGAGTACCTGCTGGGCGACTCGCAGTCCGACCCGGTGACCCGGTTCGTCGAGGCCGTTGACACGGTGCTGGCGAAGCAGCAGCAGATCACCGCCGACCACCACGCCTGACCCGGGGCGCGGCCGCTCGACCCGCCTCGCGGGGCCGGCTCAGCCGGTCGGGTGCGCGGACGACCGTGCGGCCCACCACCGCACGTTGACGCCCAGGGCGAGCAGGCCGACGACGGCCGCCGCGACGAGCGGTGGCCAGGACGGGCCGGATGCCGCCCAGACGACCAGGAGCGCCCCGCCGACCGAGCGGACCGGCCAGCCGATCGGGGTGAGGCCGTCGCGGGGACGGACGACGCCGGTGAGCCGCTGGCGGTAGGCGAGGTCGTAGTCGCGGAACGCAGCCACGGCGAGGAGCGCGTAGGCCCCGGCGAGGGCAGCGTCGCCACCGACGAGCAGGGCGGTGCCACCGACGACGACGAGCTCGAGGGTCCGGGCCACCGCGGGGGCGAGCCACCCCAGTCGCGAGGTCACGAGGAGCGCGGCCTCGGGCACGGGACTGGCGTCGCACTGCGCCGCCAGCCGCTGCGCGCCGGGAGCCGCGAGCGACTGCTCCCGGCCCGCGGACCAGCTGCGCCCGAGCCGACCAGCGCTCGTGTAGACCCCGGCCAGCACGCCGAGGGCGAACAGCAGCCACAGGACCGACTTCGCCCCGAGCAGTGGGGCCAGCACGACCAGCAGGACGGTCCGCTCCCCGACCGGCATGATGACGGCCCGCTTGGCCCAGATCAGGCCGGGTCGGGCCGAGGTGGCCTCGGACAGCCCGGCGACGGCGGACCCCGACGACCGGGTGGCGGGTGACGCGGCAAAGCCGAAGTCCACGAAGTGCCGCACAACGAGCACAGCCATGGCGGCCAGGGCGGCCTGCCACCCGTGGCCCTGACCAACTCGGTCGGCACCGACGACGAGACCGGCGTAGACGGCATACTCCTTGACCCGGTCGGAGGCGACGTCGAGCCAGCCACCGAGCGGGGAGAAGGTGCGGGTGTAGCGCGCCACCTCACCGTCGACGCAGTCGACGACGAGCGAGCAGAAGAGCAGCAGGGCGCCGACCACGCGCCACCCGGTGGTGCCCCCTGCGAACGCGACGGCACTGGCGATTCCCAGGGCGAGGGAGACCGCGGTGATCTGCGCCGGCCGCAGGCCGAGCCGGACGGCCTGTCGGGTCACCTGACGGGACAGGGGACGGACGAGGAACGCCGAGAGGAACCCGTCATCGCTGCGCGAGGCGCGGCGCAGCCGTAGCGCCCGCTCGTCGGCGGCGTCGACCGTGGCGAGGGCGGTCGCAAGGCCCCCGTCGGTCCAGGCGGTCGGGAACGAGCCCGGTCCCAGCTCACGGGCGCCATGACCTCGGGCCACCGTGGCAGCCGCCGCGAGCAGGTCACCGCCGGTGCCAGAGCCGGGCAGTTCGGCCCCAGTCGTCAGGCGGACGCCCACGACCGTGCCGTCGGGGTCAGCCAGCACGGCCGGTTCGTCACGGGGGTCGGCGACGAGGTCACCGTAGACCGTGGCCGGCGCCAGCCAGCGGGCGTCGAGGAGCACGATGCCGCTGCCACGAGTGGAGGCCGTGGCAAGAGCCGATGCCAGCGTGTCACCCGCGGGATCGACGACGACCGCGGGCACGCCGCTCTCGGCAGTTGCGCGGGTGGCCACCGTCTCGACGACCTCATCGGCTACGCCGGGACCTGCGACCAACAGCACGACGGGCGCGACCGGCCGGCGGATCTCGGCGCGGGTCATCGGCAACCTCGGGATCGAGCGTGGGGAGCAGGGCACGCACACCCTACGACGCCGGGACCGCTGCGCTACCGTAACGGTGCGCCGGCCAGGCGCCGCCCGCCCCGTCAGGAAGGTCCCGCCCGCCCATGCCGTGCCGCCACTGCGCCCGCTGCGGACGACCTGCCTGCGCACCGTCCTCCGCTCCGTGCCGCCCGCGCCACTGATGGCTCGGGGACTCTGATGGCGCCGACGACACCCACCGCCCTCACCCGCACGGACCGCGTCCCGAGCCGGCCGGGGCCCGGTGGTGTGCTCGTGGTGGCCATCGCGGTCCTCGCGTATGCCGTGCTTGCTGCCGCCGCCTTCGCCGGCTCCGGCGGGTGGTTCGTCGTGGCGGCATTGCTCGTTGCGGCAGCCGAGGTCGGCCTGGCCGTCGCTGCGCCGTTCCTCCCGTGGGCCCTGGCGCGGGTAGGGCTCGGACTGCCCTGGCGGTGGGCCGTGCAGGCCGTCCTGCTGGTCGTGCTGGCCGCCCGTGCGGATCTCACGACCGGCGCGCTGGTGTGGACGGTGGCGGCAGCCGTGGGCGTGGGACTGGCGGCCGGGGCCCTCGCAGGCGTGGCCGAGGTCGTGGCGCTGCTGCGCAAGTCCCCCGTGCTCAGCTGGAACCTTCCCCTCGGAGACCTTCGCGTCCCGGCCCCGCCCGGGTGGCTGCTCCGGTGGCGCGACGCGTGCCTGATACCCGTCCAGCTCGGGCTGCTCCTGGGCACGGGCTCCGCCGTCGCCTCGGACGACAGCGGCACGCAGACCGCTGCGGCTGTCGTGGCGCTGTTGCTGACGGCCCTGGTCGGAGCCCTGGCGCTGCGTGCGACGCAGACCGCCCGCCGGGCCGGCCTCCGGCAGCGGGTACCCGAGGCCGTGCAGGAGGCCGTGACCGGGTACGCACCCGACGTCGTCCTCTACTACGGCGGCACGGCCGAAGCGGTCTACCAGGTGGAGATGTGGCTGCGGACGCTCGAGACCGGCGGCCACCGCCCGCTGGTGCTGATGCGTGACCGCGACGCGTGGCGCCGCCTCGGACCGACGACCTTGCCCGTGGTGTGCATCCCGGCGGCGACCACCCTCGTGTCCTTCGACCTGGGCACGGTGCGCGGGGCGCTGTTCGTGGCCAACGGCATGTCCAACATGCACCTGCTGCGCATGGGTGGCATGCGCACCGCCTTCATCGGCCACGGCGACAGCGACAAGGCAAGCAGCAGCAACCCGTTCGTGCGCGTCTACGACGAGGTGTGGGTCGCGGGTCCGGCTGGTGCGAGGCGGTATGCCGACGCGGGACTCGGCGCCGTGCTCGGGCGCATCCGTGAGGTGGGTCGTCCCCAGGCAGGCGCGGACGCCCGTCCGTCCGCCGCTGACCGTCCGCTGACCGTGGTCTACGCCCCCACCTGGGAGGGGTGGGGCGACGAGAGCCACCACTCCTCGCTCGCGCACGACGGGCCGGACCTGGTGCGCACCCTGCTCGCGACTCCGGGGGTGCGAGTCGTCTACCGTCCCCACCCCCTCACCGGCACCCGTGACGTCGCGCTGCGACGGGCCCACCGCGAGGTCCTCGGCCTGCTCCGCGCTGCTGGTGCGCCGCAGGAGGTGGCGCCGGCCGCTCACCCTGCCACTGGTGACGAGGTCTCGCTCATGGTTGCCGCCGCAGGGTCGGGCTCGGGGTCTGCACCGGTCGTCGACGACCGGTCATCGTTCTGGGCGGCCCACTCCCCGACGACCCACCGCATCGCCGAGGGCGACTGGCCAGGACTCGAGAGCGTGCTGGCCGAGGCCGACGTCCTCGTGGCCGACGTGTCGGGTGTCGTGTCGGACTGGCTCGCCCAGGACCGCCCGCTCGCGCTCGCGAACCCAGCCGGACTCAGTGCCGAGGAGTTCGCGGCCCGCTATCCCAGCAGCCGCGGTGGTCTGGTCCTCGGGAGCGGTGCTGCCGGCCTCGTCGAGCTCATCGCCGCGGTCCGGGCAGGGCAGGACCCGACAGCCGTCGGTCGGTCCCTGGCCCGGGCGGAGCTGCTGGGCATCACCCAGGACGGTGGCGCGGAGCGGTTCGCCGCAGCCCTCGACGGGCTCGTCGGGAAGCCATCCCTTCCGGGCGCGGCTGGGTGACGGGCGGTACGCACGCTAGATGACGGGTGGCCGACCGAGTCGCGTCATCCGCCACACGGTGCCCCAGCCGATCGGCCGGCGCGGCCCGGGCTCGGTGCGCCATCCCTCGAGGAACCCCCGGCACCAGGTGCGCAGCGCGTGCGCGTCACGGTTGCGAGCCACGGTAAGGAGGACCCAGACGCCGAGGTAGAGCGGCACCAGCGGCAGGGGCAGGTTGCGTCGGGCCAGCCAGACGCGGTTGCGCGCGTTGAGCCGGAAGTACACGTCGTGCCGTGCGGGTGACGTCGCGGGGTGGCACATCACGGCTCCAGCGTCGTAGCGGATGTCCCAGCCGTGGTCGAGCACCCGCCAGGCGAGGTCCGTCTCCTCGTGCGCGAAGAAGAATGCGTCCGGTAGCCCTCCCGCCTGCTCGAAGGCCTGTCGACGCACCACACTGGCGCCGCCGAGGAACGTCGTGACGGCCGACGAGCGCAGCGGGTCACCGACGCGCAGCCGTGGCACGTGCCGTCGCTGGGTCTCGCCGGTGTCCGGATCGACGATGCGCAGCGACACCACACCCAGCCGGGGGTCGCCGGCGAACGCCGCGCGGATCCGCTCGGCGGTGCCTCGCTGCGACAACCAGCCGTCGTCGTCGAGGAACAGCAGCAGGTCACCGGTCGTCTCGGCTGCCCCCGCGTTGCGCCCTGCCGGGATGCCGACGTTCTCGGGAAGGCGCAGGAACCGCACCCCCGGGGGCAGGTCGGAGACGTCGGAACCGTTGCCGACGACCACCACCTCGATCGGGTCGCCGTCCTGGTCGTGCAGGGACTGCAGCGCCCGACCGAGCTCGGCGGGACGGTCCCCCATCGTGATGACGACGCAGGACAGGCTGGGCGAGCTCAATCGAGCCGCCGGGAGAGCAGGATGCTCACGAGGTGCACGACGACCATGGTCCCGGCGACCACGGCCATCACGACCGCGGTGATCCTCGTGCCGAGCAGGTCACCAGCAGCCAGGTCGACGACCATCGCGACGAGCAGGATGAAGGACAGCTCGAGGGCGCCGGTCACCTGGTGGATCTTCAGGACCTGGGCCGCCCGACGCAGGCCGCTCAAGGTGTTGCTGCGGAGCTCGACCGATGCCTCGGTGGGCAGCGGGGCGCCGGCCCTCACGCGGGCCACGTCGACGAGGTCGGACTCCGCCTTGATGAGGATCGCGCAGAGCCCGGTTGCGACACCGATCGTCGACCAGCCCCCGAAGCCACCATCTCCCGCACGCAGGCCGAGGCCACTGAGCAGAGCCCCCTCGACGACGTAGTGGCCGACCCGGTCGAGGTAGACACCGGTGATCGAGGTGGTCCGGCGCCACCTCGCGACCTCGCCGTCACAGAGGTCGAGCAGGAAGTAGACCTGCACCAGGACGAAGGTGAGGACGATGCCCAGCCAGCCGCCCACCAGCGCCAGCACGAGCGCACCCACGAGCCCGACGATGATCATCCAGCCGGTGAGCGCGTTGGCCGAGACCGGTGTCCGGATCAACAGTGCGGTCACGCGCAGCGAGACCTTGCGCAGGAACAGGCGCGCCAGCCAGTGCTCGGCGTTGCGCCGGCTCATGGTCGACTCCGGCTGGGTGACCGCCCGCAGCTCGTCCAGGGTCGGGCGGCGCCCGGCCGCGGTCGGCCCGGGCGTGGTCGCGCTCATCCGCCCGCCCGCTCGGTGACCGGCACGGAAGGCTCTGGCGGGACGGAAGGCAACAGGGGGCTCTCCTGGCTCGTGGGGACGCCGGACCACAGGATGCGGTGCGGGTGGGAAAGGGTGACCAAGACGTCGGTCGCAGCCGGGTCCGCCGTCACGGGCAGGTGGCTCTCGAGCACCACTTGGTCGGGCCGGCCAGCGGGGCGGAGGGTCGCGGGGCCGGAGACCTCGACCTCATGCGGCAGGGCGCGCACGACGCGAAGGCCGTCACCGCCCCCGTCCGCCAGTTGCAGCGGCAGGGACACGGTGATCGAGCTCGCGCCATCGGCTCCCGGATGAACGGTCGCAACACCAGGGCGCAACGCCTCGACCAGCCGGCTGGTCGCACCGACGTCAAGGCTGAGATTGCCCTTCTCGGTGAGATACGGGACGACCGCGAGGGCATCCTTCCCGAGCAGGGCCGGGAGGGCGGGACGGTCCGCGGAGACGGTGCCGTGCTCGGTGCCGATGCGACGCAGGTGGTCGGGGCCGACATCCGGGGCGCGCAGCTTGAGGTAGACGTCCCAGATCCCGGCCTCGAGCGGCCCGGCGCCGGCGACATCGAGGGGGTCGAGCTCGCCCTGCACGCGGTACCGCTGAGTGCCGTCGTCGGTCACGGTGACGACCTCGAGCGGCAGGCGGAGCCGGGTGCGCGACTCGCGCCGCACCAGCTGGAGCCACGCCTCGGCGGGGTTGCGCGCGGTGCTCGCCTCGAGTGGCACGTCGGTGAGGTGCGCGGCATACACGGGGACGCCGTCGACGATGGTGATGGCAGGCTGGCCCGACTCGGACGCCACCGCGACGAGGGCCTGGAAGCGCAGCCGGCCGCCCTCCCAGTGCCACGCCTCGGTATCGGCCTGGACCCGTAGGGACCCCTCGAAACCCGCCAGCGCGACCAGGTCGTCGAACCGGTCGGCCCGCATCAGTTCCGCGACCACCCGGACGGCGGCGGCCAGTGGCTCCCAGATGGTCGGCCGGGCGAAGTGGTCCTGCGCCAGGCGTCGGATCTCGGTGTAGAAGGCCCGCTGCCGCGTCGGCGACCGCCCAGCAAAGCTCGCGCCGCTCAGCCGGCGCATCATCTCGACCGAGTACCAGCGCCGCAGCACGAGGTCGCGCCGCGGACCGGGTTCGGTGAGCCGCTCGACGACCTCGACGGCCTCGAGCAGGTTGCCGTAGTAGGCGACCGGCGCGATGGCCCGAAAGCCCGCGTTGGCCTCGTCCTCGCGCGCGATGTGGAGGTAGCAGGTGTAGTCCGACAGCACCGAGACCACCCGAGCACGCAGATAGGCCTCGACGACGAACACGTGGTCCTCGAGCCTGCGGCGTCCCTCGGGAAAGCGGAGCTGGTGCTGCTTGAGGAACGCGCGGCGGAAGCCCTTGTGCGGCGTCATGCTCTCCATGAGCGGCGCCGTCTCGAGGCTGCACACCTCGCGGTTCTCCCGGAACAGGGTCGGTGGCACCCGTCGGCCCCGACCGGCGATCTTGCCGATCACGACGTCGGCGTGGTTGCGGCTCGCCATCTCGTACATCCGCTCGAGCGCCTCGGGCGCGAGCAGGTCGTCGTGGTCCATGACGTAGACGTACTCGCCACGGGCCGCGTCGATCCCGACGTTGCGGGGCTTGCCCGGCCAGCCCGAGTTGCGGATGTGGATCGCCCTCACCTGGGGGTGGACGGCCGCGGCATGGTCGAGACGAGCAGCCGTGATCCCGTCGTTGGACCCGTCGTCGACGAGGATGACCTCGTACTCGGTGGGAGGCAGGCTCTGTCCGACGAGTGAGGCGAGACAGGGCTCGAGGTAGTCACCGGTGTTGTGGACGGCGACGACGACGCTCATCTTCAGGGACTGCGACGCTGCGTCCGACGAGGCGCCGACCGCCGGCCGGCGTTCGCGCCACGAGGAGATCCGCTCCGCGAATCCCATGGTGTGGTCGCCTACCCCCCGCGTCAGCGAGTCCCGGCGGGTTCGGCCCCGGCCGGCATCTCGTCGAGGGGCTCGCTCTCGTGCATGTCCTCGGCCACCGCGGCAGTGACCTCGTGCGAGCTGATCGGGTCGGCGCGGCGGATGTCGATGACGTGCCCCGTCAGGTGCGAGACGAGCACCCCCAGCGAGGTGCGCGCGACCGTCTCGCTGTCGAGCAGCGAGTCCGGCGGCTCAGCCCCGAAAGCCTTGGTACGCATGGGAGTCGAGGTCCGCTCGGGGTTGACGCAGTTGATCCGCACACCGGTGGCGGCCCACTCGTCCGCGAGGGCCTGGGTCAGGTTGACGGTCGCGGCCTTGGCCGACGAGTACAGGCTGTAGCCGCTGCGCCCCCGCGTGTAGGAGCTGGAGGTGAAGAGCAGCATCGAGCCGCCGCTCTCGCGCAGGGAGTCGTAGAACTCCTGGGCGATGAGGATCGGCGCGATGTAGTTGACCTCTGTCGCGGCGTAGATCGTCTCCTCGGTCGTCTCGGCGAGGGTGCCCCGCGGGAGCACACCCGCGGTGTTCACGACGTAGTCGACGCGGCCGTCCTCCGCAAGCACCTGGCGCCTGGCGGCGACGATGTCGGAGCGGCGCTCGACGTGCGTGCGCGTGCCGGACCGGCTGAAGGAGTGCACCTTGGCGCCGTAGCTCTCCGCGATGGCCACCATGTCGGCGCCGATGCCGTAGCTGCCACCGAAGACGACGACCGTCTTGCCCTCCAGGGCCTCGCGGTACTCCCGCTCGGTGCGTTCCTGCGGGACGTCGTGGCTGGTCAGCTGGAACAGCTTGTCGGCGAGATAGACGTCGATCGGCTCGGTCACCTTCATGTTGCGCTCGTCCCCGGCCACCACGGCGATCGGGACGTCGGGCAGGTAGCGCAGCACGACCGTGCAGTCGTCGGTGGCGGTGAAGTCGGGGTCCTGGTCAGCAAGCTCGTAGGCGCGCGAGATGACCGAGCGGCGGAAGGCCTGCGGGGTCTGGCCGCGGCGCAGCTCCGAGCGCTTGAGGACGTCGCTGATCTCGTTCTCGTCGGTGACCGCGATGATCGTGTCGGCCGACGGGATGGCGGTGTCGACCGCGGCATACGTCGCGAGGGCGTCGATGCAGTCCTCGATGATGCGCTGGCTCAGCAGCGGCCGGACGGCGTCGTGGAAGAGGACGTTGCACTCTTCGTCGCCGAGGGCCTCGAGCGCCCGCTGGGTCGTGCCGTTGCGGGTCTCGGCTCCTTCGAGGATCTGGGTGACCTTGGTGTAGCCGCCCTTTGCGACGATCGCGCGGACCGGGTCGAGGTGCCCCGGCGTCATCATGACGACGACCTCGTCGATCAGCGGGCTGCTGTTGAACACGTCGATGGTGTGCTCGATGATCGGCCGTCCCGCGATCTTGATGAGCTGCTTGGGGATGTTCAGCCCGACCCGGCTGCCCACCCCACCCGCAAGGACGACGGCGACGTTGCGAAGGGGGATCACCGGCCCAACACTACCGGCTGACCGGGCGTCTCCCGGCCGTCCTCGGGCGCGCCGCGACGACGTGGCCAACCCGGTGAGACGGCATACCAAGGCCGCCCTGCGACGCCCGCCGGGAGTCAAGAAACGGCAAAGAATGCGGCCGCAAGCGGTCTTCTCCCCCGACTCTGGGTCAGGATGCCGCAATGACCACTCCTGCCACACGCGTCCCGCGGGCGGCTTCAGGACGGCGTCTTCTCGTCGAGCTGGCCTGCGCCTCCCTCGCCACCACCACCCTGGTGACGGGGCTGCCCGTCGCGACGATGCCCACGGCGGCCGCCAGCCCGAAGCCGGTTCCACCCTCGGTCCACGGTGTCGCGCTCCAGTCGTTGGCCAGCACCGAGGCGTCGCGCCCGGACTCGCTGTCGTCGCCGGGCAAGCCGTCGGTCACGGGCTCCGTGCGCCGCACCCTGGTCGCCACGACGCCCTCGAAGGCCCAGCTCGCCGCCGTGTCGTGGCCGGCCGGCGCCGCCCCCGCCGTCGGGACCGAGGTCTCGCTTCGTGGACGCACGGCCAAGGGCTGGACGCCGTGGGTGGACGTCGAGGTCTCCGGAGACAGCGACCCCGCCGCCACCAAGGCGCAGCGGATGGGCACCGACCCGGCCTGGCTCGGCGACGGCGTCACCTCGGTGCAGGTGCGGTATGCCGCCTCGGACCGGGCCGCGGTTGCCCGTGGCCGGATCGATCTCGTGGACCCGGGCACCAGCCCGGCCGACGCCCCCGCACGGCGCCCGGCAGCCTCCGCGACCGCGGCAGCAGCCAAGCCCACCGTGATCAGCCGCGCCGCCTGGGGCGCCGACGAGCGGATCCGCTCGTGCGACCCCTCGTTCGCCGCCACCACCAAGGGGGCGGTCCTGCACCACACGGCGGGCACCAACAGCTACACCGCGAGCCAGTCCGCCAGTCTCGTGCGCGGCATCTACGCCTACCACGCCAAGAGCCTCGGCTGGTGCGACATCGGCTACAACGCGCTCGTCGACAAGTACGGCCAGATCTTCGAAGGCCGGTTCGGCGGCCTCGACCGCCCCGTCATCGGAGCGCACACCCTCGGCTTCAACATCAACACCTTCGGCGTCTCGGTCCTCGGCACCTACACGACCACCATCCCGAGCGCTGCTGCCACGAACGCGGTGACGTCGATCATGGCGTGGCGGCTCGGCACCTTCTACGTCGACGCCCGCGGCACGACACAGCTGGTCAGCGGTGACAGCGGCTCCCGCTACCCGAAGGGCACCGTCGTGACCCTGCCGGTCATCACCGGCCACCGCGACACCGTCAACACGAGCTGCCCCGGCACCCAGCTGTGGAACCGGTTGGCCACGCTGCGCACGTCGGTGAGCAGCAAGGAGGCCTACACCGGCAGCGTCGTCTACAAGAGGTATGCCGCGTTGGGCGGCCCCACGGGTCGGCTCGGCCTGGTCGCGCGCGGCGAGGCCGGCTCGCCCCTCGGGCTGCGCACCCTCTTCACCGGCGGCAGCCTGTGGAACACCTCGGCCGGGATGATCGAGCTCGGCGCCCCCTTCGGCGCGTACTACGAGGACAACCAGGGCCCGACCCTGTGGGGCGCCCCGACCGGCAACAGCTACGCCGTGCCGAACGGCCAGCGCAGCGACACGACCAAGGGCATCACGATGACGTGGACCTCTGCGGTCGGCACGCACCACACGAACGGACTGGTTCGCGACTACTGGACGCAGCGCGGGGACGTATCAGGCCCGCTCGGCTATCCCACGGCGACGATGGTCCGCCCGACGTCGACCGGGTACGCCCAGGACTTCCAGGGCGGGATGGTCACCTACTCGGGCCCCTCGGGCATCCACACCGTGCCCAGCCCGATGGTGGCCGGCTACTCCGCGATCGGTGGCCCCGCCTCGGCCTACGGCTACCCGACGGCCGAAGCGGCGCCGGCGGGGTCCGGCCTGAAGCTGCCCCTGCAGCACGGCACCCTCTGGTACAGCGCCGCGACGGGTGCCCACCCGACGTCCGGCCCCATCCAGACCTACTGGCTGGGGCGCGGCGGACCCGCGTCCTCGCTCGGCTTCCCCACTTCGGCCGTGACCTCGACCGCGACCGACGACACGCAGTCCTTCGCCACGGCGATGGTGCGCTACGTGAAGGCGACCGGCCTGGTCGTCATCATCCGTCGGTCCTGACGACCCCGGTCCTCGTTCAGGCAGCGGGCTCGGCCATCGTCAGGCAGCGGGCTTGGTCGCCAGCAGGCAGAACTCGTTGTAGATGAAGGGCTTGCCCGCCCATCGCGGGAACGGGAAGCTGAACGGCTCGCCGGGCTCGAGGCCGACGTCCTTGGACAGCTGGACGAGGTCCTCCCCCGTGGTGAAGCGCACGTGGGTCGGGTCGCTGTCGTAGCCACGCTCCTGCGGGCAGACCATGAAGACCTTGCCGCCCGGACGCAGGTAGGGCAGGTACTCCTTGAGCAGGGCGATGCCGCCGGCCGGGTCCATGTGCTCGATCACGTGCGCGATCAGCATGCCGTCGAACGACTCCGGCTTGGCCTGGTCGCTCTTGTGGAACTCCTCCGCGGTCATGGCGATCTGGCCACGCGAGCGGGCCAACGCGACGGCAGAGGCGTTGTGGTCGACACCCACCGAACCGGACTCCAGGACGTCGAGGTTGCGGCCGATGCCGCAGCCCACGTCGAGGGTCCGTCCGAGCTGCTGGCGCCGCAGGTTCCAGTGATAGGGCGCCTGGACAGGCAGGATCCGCTTCCACCAGACCATCTGCTTGTGGCGAAGCCGCTCGGCGTAATCGGGGGCCTCGGTGCTCATGGGTCTGCTCCTCGACGTCGGGGGCTGGCCTTGGCAGGCCGGTCGGATTGCGACACAGAGTACCCACAAAGCCTCAGGCCGTCAGGCCACCAGTGCGCTGCCAACGCAGCTGCAGGTCCGCCGCCGTGCGCTGGATCCCCACCGCCAGTGGCGTGCGCGGGCGGTGGTCGAGCTCGGTCCACACGACCGAGCGGAGGCTGAGGTTGCGAGCCTGGAACGCCGCCACCGGCGAGGCGGCGAGGCCGATGCGGGGACGCCGCTTGGAGATCAGCCGCACCTCTCCGATGATCTCGCCGATGGTCACCGGGCGCAGCGAGGCCAGCACCTTGGTCACGTCCAACGGCGCACCGGCCGCGGCCTGTTCCGTGCGGAGCCGATCCATGGCGTCCGCGACCAGCTCCGCCGCATCAGGGGTGTAGATGTAGTCGCGCAGGGTGTCCAGCGAGACGTAGATCGACAGCGGCTGGGCGGTGAGCTGGGCCTTGAGCATCTGTGAGATCAGCCCCTGGGGCTTGGCGAGGTTCTGGCCCGGCCCGTACAGGTTGGCGATCCGCCCGCAGAGTACCGAGACCCCGGTGGCTGCGCCCCACTCCCGGAGGCGCGTCTCGGCGGCCAGCTTCGCGCGCCCGTAGGGCGCCAACGGGCTCACCGGCGTCGTCTCGTCGAACGGCGGGTTCTTGCTGCCGCCGTAGAGGCCACCGGCGGATGACGCGAAGAAGACCGCCCCCTGCATCGGGGCCGACGGCTCGGAGAGCCCGTCCAACGCGGCCTCGAAGACTCTCAGCTCGTCGTCCAGGGACTCCTTCGAGGCACCGGTGACGCCGGCGCCGGCCGACCACAGGACCTGCCAGGGACCTGCCCCAGCCGCGCGGACGAACGCGCGGGCGTGGTCGTGCAGGATCTGCGGGGCGTCCTGGGCCGACCAGGGGATCGGGCCGGGCGCCCAGATCGGGCGGCCACGGGCAGCTTCGGAACGGACGAGGTGCGAGCCGAGCAGGCCACCGCTGCCCACCACCCAGGTGAGGGGGGACGCCGGTGTCACGGGCGGGGGCGCGGGCGCCGGCTTCCGAGCGGACCGTCCGCCGGGTCACCCACGATGAGGTACGGCGGCTTGCCCATGGCCATGTTGACGGCCACGCCGATGTACTCGGCGATGATCCCCAGCGAGAAGAGCACTGCGCCGGTGCTGAAGAGCACCACCACCATCGTGGAGGTCCAGCCCTGCGGAACGTCCCCGGTCGTGCTGGCGACGACGAGGTATGCCGCGTAGCCCAGCCCCGCGAGGGCGAAGACGACGCCGAGCACGCTCACCAGACGAAGACCGCGCGTGCCACTGGAGAGGACGAGGCGCCAGAAGTGGGAGAGCAGCCGCCGCAGCGAGTAGCCGGAGCGACGATCCCCCTCCTCGCGCAGCTCGACCGGGCACACCGCGGGCTCCCCGGAAACCCACTGCATCGCGACGTCGAGGTAGACCCCGGACCCCGCGTAGGCGGCCACGCTGCGGCCGACCTCACCGAGGACGAGCCGGTAGCTCTGGAAGGACGCGGTCGCGCCGCCCGCGAGCACCGTCGCGAACAGCCACTTGGCCCCCTTGGACGTCAGGTTGCGGAACGCACTGTGCGGGGGCGGGTTCGTGGCCTCGGCATAGACCAGCTGGACGTTCTCGCGCAGGGCGGTGTCGAGGAAGGCCGCCATGTCGGCGGGGTCGTGCTGGCCGTCCTCGTCGAGGGTGACGATCCAGTCGCCGCTCGAGGAGGCCATGCCCGCCAGCGTCGCCGGGTGCTGGCCGAAGTTGCGGCTGAGCCACACCGGCCGGACGAACGGGTACTTGTCAGCGAGCTCGCGGATCGTTTCGTCGGAGCGGTCGCGGCCGTTGTCGTAGACCAGCAACGTCTCGATCACCTGGTAGCGGTGGCCGTCCGGCGTGACACTCGGCTCGGCGAACCGGGCAATCTCCTCGACGACGGATCCGAGCGTGAATTCGCCTCCGTAGACAGGGATTACGACGGACACCCGGTGCAGTCGGCTCTCGTCGGGCAGGGAGTCCGTCACGATTTGCACGATACCTCATGGGGCCGAAGGGAAAGGGTGGCGCGCACGGTGCCTACTCCGGCTTCGCGTGCATCTTCCGCCCGACCCAGAGGTAGGCGAGCCGCCGGGTGTAGGCCATCCCCCGGGCCAGCATGTCGCCACGGACGAGGTCGGCGCGGCTGAGCAGACCGGGTTGCGCGGCAGCGAGGTGGTGGTGGAAGCCGAGGACCTGCTTGGACTGCTCCTCGGCCAGGTGCACGCTCCACTGGCCGGCGCTGAGCCGGAAGCCCGCGAGCGCCTCGGCGATGCCGTAGAAGTCGCCCTGCATGAGGACGTTGACGTAGCTGGCCTCGTCGATGACGTACGGGTGGCTGTCGTCCCAGCCCCCAGCGGCTTCCAGGGCCGACCGACGCATCAGCACGCAGGCCGGCTCGCCGAAGATGTTGGCTCCCGCCACCACGGTCCGGCGGGCCGCGGCCCGGCCGCTCACCCGGCCGCGGAGTCCGGCCAGTCCGCGCGAGCGGACGATGACGTTGGCATGCGCGTCGATGAGGTCGCGCTTCGACGCCACCATGACGATGCCCTCAGCAGAGTCCATCGCCTCGACCTGGCGCTCGAGGCAGGTCGGGTAGACGAGGTCGTCACCGCAGACCAGCTTGACCAGCTCGCCGGTGGCTTCCTTGGTCACGCGCTCCCAGTTGGCAGGGGCGCCGCCGCCCGCCGGCGTCTGCAGCAGCCGCACCCGCGGGTCGGAGGTGAACCGCTGGAGCCGCTCCCACGAGTCATCCGTCGAGGAGTGGTCCGCAACGACGAGCTCGAAGTCCGTGTAGGTCTGGGCCAGGATCGACTCCATGGTGGCCTCGATGAACGAGCCGTTGTTGTAGGACGGCACGACGATGGAAACACGGGGACTCACGGGCAGCTACCTCGGATCGTGGGGGGAATCGCTGGGGTCGGACGACGGTCCGTCCGCGGCCGGACGGCGGAACGAGAAGTGCTTGTGGCCGAACCAGCTCATCAGCGACGTCACGCCGACGATGAGGAACTGGCTCACGAGCACCGGCAGGTGGCCGATCTCGACGAGCAGGGGCAGCAGCACGGCGTTCACCCCGAGGGCGGAGAGGTACACCGACTCGAACCGCAGCAGGTCGCGCAGGACGTGCCCGCGGACCCGGAACACCACGAGCCGGTAGAGCCAGAACGCGCACAGGACGCTCGCGACGTGCGCGCACGCCAGGGTCACCATGTAGCCGACGTGGCGACCGACGAGGTACTGGAACGTCACGAACCAGAACAGGCCGATCAGGGTGTTGGCGGCGCCTACCACAAGGAACGCCGCGCGCTGGTCGTGGATGACCCGCAGCAGCCAGCCCGGAGGACCGCCGACGCCGGGAGGGACCGACGGGTTGTGCGTCGCATCGGTCGCGGGCGCGTCAGCGTCAGGCTCGACCTCATGGCTCACGCTGTTCTCCTCCGATGACGGGCCGGCGGTGTGTTCTCGCCCGCTGGCGGCCCAGCGACCGAGGATACCGTCAGGTCAGGCTCCCACCCCAATCCGCGCCACGCCGCGCCACGCGGGCCGGACGTGTCAGGGGGCGATCCTGCGCCGACTACTGTGGGTCGACGTGACGGAGCAACTCAGGAGCCGCCTGGCCCGCCGGTCCGACCTCTTCTGGCCCCTGGCCACGGTCGCGACCGTTCTGGTGCTGTTCGCCATCCCCTTGTTCTGGACGCATCGGTACTACTTCTACGGCGACACCCAGATCGGCGCCTTCCCGCAGTGGTACCACCTCGGCACCGAGCTGCGCGCGGGCCACTGGCCGGTTCTGAGCCCAGACAACTGGCGAGCTGGGAACTACACGGCCGAGGGTCAGTGGGGCACCTGGAACCCGCTGATCATGCTGGTCGGGCTCGGAGCCTCGTTCGCCGGCAACGCCATGTACTTCTGCGTCATCGTCAAGGCCCTGATGTTCGTCACCGTCGCGACCGGCGGGTACGTGTTGGCGCGCAGCTACGGCACCCCGCGCCGCGCGGCATACCTGGTGGGCATCGCCCTCCCCCTCGGA
This sequence comes from Pedococcus bigeumensis, assembly GCF_006438965.1. Lineage (GTDB taxonomy): Bacteria > Actinomycetota > Actinomycetes > Actinomycetales > Dermatophilaceae > Pedococcus > Pedococcus bigeumensis_A. Next base: position 316,987 of record NZ_RCZM01000001.1, on the reverse strand, counting down.
GGGGAGACGCAGTACCTCGACAGCCCCACCTGGGTGACCGGGCTGCTCGTCTGGTCGCTGCTGCCGTGGGCGTGGTGGGCGATCCGCCGCACGATGCTGCACCGCCGCAACCCGTTGCCGGCGCTGGCGATCAGCTACCTCATCGTCACCGTGGGTTACGTCTACGGGACGATGTACCTCGCCCTGGTCATCGTGGCCTGCCTCGTCGACGCCTGGGTCCAGCGCGACCGGGCGGCCGTCCTGCGCGTCTTCCTCATCGGGGTCTGTGCCGGGCTGCTGACGGTCACCGTCTACCTGCCGGGCATCCTCAGCGCCTCCGTCACGACACGTGCTGACACCGGGCTCTACTACGACGCCAAGCTGCCCGTGGACCTGCGCGACCTCGTGGTCAGCGTGCTCCCCACGGGCATCGTCCCGGCACGGCTGACCCAGAAGTCCTTCTTCCCGATCCACTACACGGCCTGGTTCCTGCCGTTGCTGATGTGGATCGACGTCGCCCGGATGCGCACCTTCGTGAAGAGTCTCACCGGGGTCTTCGTGATGCTGGGCCTGAGCATCCTCTACGCCATCGGCCCCAGCGTCGTCGGCCCGCTGCGCTACCCGGCCCGCACCCTCCCCTACATCGTGCTCGGCGCGGTCCTCCTGACCGTCGTGCTGGTGTCGCGGGCCAGTGCCCGCCCCACCCGCGCCCGTCTCGCGGCCAGCCTCGGCTGGGTGGTGGTGGCCGCCTACCTGTCCATCTCACGAGCGAAGTCCGAGACCCCCGAGGTGGCCTCGTCGCTGGTGCTTGTGCTCATCGGCATCCTCGTCGTCTGGCTGCTGACCCGCCGCGACCCTGCCGCGAGGTTCCCCAGCGTGCCCACCGTGGCCTTCATGGCCGTGTGGTCCATCCTCCTGCTCGGTGTCACCCACCACTTCGACCCACTGCCCAACTCCACGAACCGGAACATGCCCTCCGCGGTCTCGGCGTACAAGCAGCAGCTCGCCGGAGCCCAGGGTGGCGCGATGCTGGTCGGCGACCCGCAGGAGTACGCGCTCACCCACCCCGGCGCGGCCAAGGACTTCCTCGTGGGGTCGTCGTGGTACGTCTCGGGCTACCCGATCCAGAACACCTACACCGTGATCGGCTTCAGCGCGTACAACGACCGCTACTGCATGATCTTCAACGGCGGCACGTGCGCCAAGCTCCTCGACACCCTCTTCACCGTCGAACCGACGACGGGTATGCCGCGCGTCGACCTGCTCCGCGTGTCCACCCTGCTCATCCGCAAGGCCGACTTCAAGAAGGACAAGGCCGCCATCGCCAACCCGCCTGCGGGCTGGCACGTGGAGAAGGACAACGCCGCCGCACTGATGTGGGTGCGCGACAAGCCGCTGCCGACCGCGGGTGATGTGGCCTGGACCTCCGACGGCACCCGTGTCGAACTCATCTCGCGGGACGACCGCAGCGTCCGGTTCAAGGTCCTCGCGGCGCCGTCCTCCGGTGGCAAGGTCGTCTTCAGCCGGCTGGCGTGGCCGGGCTACTCGACGAGCGCGGGCACCTTCGCCGACCCCGTCGACCGCTACCTGCTCACCCTGGACGTGCCCGCAGGCTCAGCCGGCCGGACCGTCGAGGTCTCGTACTCGCCGCCCGCCTGGGGCGTCGCCGTCGGTGCCTGGGCCCTGAGCGTCCTCCTCTCGCTCGTCCTGACCGGCCTGGCGCTGTGGGACAGGCGCCGCCGCCGGTCTGCAGAGCCGGCCACGTCAGCACGATGACCGTCGCGCCGCCGACACCGACCACCGCGCGACCCGCGCGACCCGCGTCCACCACCTCCACCTCGTCAGACCGGCGAGCCACCCTCATCTGGGCGGTGGCTGCCATGGTGACGGTGGCTGTCCTGCTGCTCGTCCCACTGTGGTTCACCCACCGCTTCTACTTCTACGGCGACACCCAGATCGGCTCGTTCGGCCAGTGGTACCACCTGGGTTCCGAGCTGCGTGACGGTCACTGGCCGCTCATCGACCTGCAGCGCTGGCGGGCCGGGAACTACGTGGCCGAGGGTCAGTGGGGGCAGTGGAACCCGCTGGTCCTGCTGATCTCGGTCGCTTCGACGTTCGCCACCAACGCGATGGTCTTCTGCACGGTGCTGAAGGTCGTCGTGGCGGTCCTGGGTTCCCTCGGCGGCTTCCTCCTGTGTCGCGGCTACGGGGTGCGACGGGAGATCGCCTTCGTCGTGAGCATCGCTCTCCCCCTGGGTGGGGTGACCCAGTACCTCGACCTGACGACCTGGGCCACGGGGCTCCTCGTGTGGGCACTGCTGCCGTGGGCCTGGTGGGCCATCCGCCGGACGCTCCAAGGCCGGAACCCCTTCCCGGCCCTCGTGTTCTGCTACCTCCTGGTGACGGTCGGATACGTCTACGGGACGATCTACCTGGCCCTGGTCCTCATCGGCTGCCTGCTGGACGCCGCCATCCTCCGCGAGCGGCCGGCCTTCCTCCGCGTCCTCGGGGTGGGTGTCTGCGCCGGGCTGCTCGCCGTCACCGTGTACCTGCCCGGGCTGCTCACCGCCCCGGTGACCACCCGTGGCAGCTGGGAGGTCCTCGACACGAACAACCTCCCGGTGTCGCTGCAGGACTACGCCGTCTCGGTCGTCCCGACCGGTGTCGTGCCACCCGGCCTCGGCCGGCGGGACATGACACCCCTCGGTTACCTCGCGTGGTTCCTCCCGATGCTGGCGTGGGTCCGCCCTTCCCGCGTGAGCAGTGCCCTACGACCCGCCGCCGGCCTGCTGTTCGTCCTGGTCTCGGTCGCGCTGTGGTCGCTGGGGCCGACCCAGGTGGGTCCGCTGAGGTACCCGGTGCGGCTGCTACCTGTCGTCACGCTCTGTGCCCTCGTGGTCGCAGGCATCCTCGCGTCAGGAGCGACGACCCGCCCCACCCGAGGTCAGCTCGGGCTGAGCCTCCTCTGGGTGGGCGCCGCCGCGTTCCTCGCGGGCAGCCACGCCCTCTACACGACACGCGCGCAGCTCACCTCCTTCGCCCTGGTGTCCGTCGCCATCCTGCTGGTCTGGTGGCTGTGGCGACGAGGCACGGCATCCGACGCCTCGGCCCGGCTCCGGCGACAGCTGCCGGCCGTCGTCGCGGCCGTGATGGCTCTGTGCTCCTTCGGGTTCCTCGTCCTGCAGCACTCGTACTTCCCGACGCCGCAGTCCAAGGAGCGCAACATGCCCGCCCTGGTCAGCGACTACCGCAGGCCCCTCGCCGGGTCGGTCGGTGACGTCTTCATGGTCGGCGCGCCCAACGACGCGATCCAGGCCGACGCCTCGGTCACCTCGGACTTCCTGACAGCGAGTGCGTGGTACGTCGACGGTCGTCCGATCCAGAACACCTACACCACCATCGGCTTCGCGACCTACAACGACCGGTACTGCATGACCCTCATCGGCGGGGTCTGCCGCCCCGCGCTGGCCATGTTGCGCAGCACCGAGCCGCAGACCGGGATGAGCCGGCTCGACCTGTTGAGCGTCAGCACGGTGCTGATCCGCAAGGAAGGCGTCTCGGCCAAGACGCTCGACAACCCTCCCCCGGGATGGCGGGTGGGCCGCGAGACGCCCCTGTCTGTCATGTGGGTCCGCGAGCGCCCCCTGCCGGCTGCCGGCGGGGTCGTCTGGTCGTCCCCGGGCACCCGCGTGGAGACCCTCTCCGAAGACACCAGGACCGTGCGCCTGCGGGTCACCGCGGTGTCCGACCAGGGCGGCACGGTCGCCTTCAGCCGCCTCGCCTGGCCGGGCTACCGGGTCGAAGGCGGCGGCAGCCTGTCGGACCACCTCGTCGACGGCTACCTCACCACCCTGCGCCTGCCTGCCTCGACAGAGGGCAAGATCGTGACGCTCCGCTTCGACCCACCGGGGTGGCCGGTCGAGCTCGCCGCCTGGACCGTGAGCGTCGTGGCGTCGATCGGATGGTCGCTGCTGGCCCTCGTGCTCTGGTGGCGGCGGCGGCGAGACCCTTCTCGAGACGAGAGCCCGGACGACGCGGCTCCGGACCTGCTGGACCGCCAGGCTCAGCCCGCGGGCTGAGACCCGGCTTCGGCGGCCGGCCGCGAGTCGGTCTCGCCGTCGACGCGGACGCGACTGGTGATGAAGCCCCAGCCCCAGCACAGGTGCATGGTGGGCAGCACGAGCGGCATCCAGAGCCGGTCGGCGGGGCGAAGGTCCTCGTCGGTCACCGTGAGGCCGCCCACCGTCGTGATCGCGAGGTATGCCGCGGGGCCCAGCCACAGGGGCCACCAGACGAAGCCCCCCGCGAGACCCACGACGACGCCCACGAGGGCCGCGGGCGGGGCGAGGTAGCGCAGGTTGAGGGTGCCCGCGTGGGTGCGGGACACCGCGCGGCGCCAGCGGCCGTAGTCACGGTACTGGCGGGCCAGCGCGCGCAGGGTCGGACGGGGGCGATAGGTCACCCTCAGTCCCGGGGAGAACCAGACCAGGCCGCCGGCCTCCCGGATCCGGTGGTTGAGCTCCCAGTCCTGGGCGCGCACGAACCGGGGGTCGTACCCGCCCATCCGGTCGAGCCAGGGCTTGCTGAAGACCCCGAGGTAGACCGTGTCGGCCGGGCCGGCCTCTCCCCCGGTGTGGAAGGCCGCTGCGCCGACCCCGAGCCGCGAGGTCATCGCCGCGGCGACGGCCCGTTCGAAGCTGGTCACCCCGCGAGCGTCCATCAGACCGCCGACGTTGGCCGCCCCGGTCTCCTCGAGCAGGGCACAGGCGGTGCTGATGTAGTCGGGATCGAGGAGGCCATGCCCGTCCACCCGGACGACGACCTCGGTGTCCGTGGACAGCCGGGCCAGGGCCGCGTTGAGGCCCTCGGGGGTGCGACCGGAGGGGTTGGGCACGGAGCTGACCCGCGGGTCGCCAGCGCAGATCCGCTCGGCGATGGCGTCGGTGTCGTCGCGGCTCGGGCCGAGGGCCAGCACCAGCTCGACGTCGCCCGGGTAGTCCTGCTCGAGCACCGCGGCCACCGCCTCCTCGAGGTGGCGCTGCTCGTTGAGGATGGGCATGACGACGCCGACCCTGGGGGAACGGACGAGGTGCGGTTCTGGTGGCGTGCTGGTCATGAGGATGCAGAGCATACGGAGGACAGGTCGCCCTCCGCCGCGTTGCCTGCAGCCTTGGCCGGGTCGAGCACTGCCGTCCCGGATCCTGGCTTGGCCTTCGGCTTCGCCGTCGTGGCCGAGGACGTGCCTGACGAAGCGCCCTTGGCCGGGCCCTTCGCCGTCGCCTCGGCCGCCTTCTCGGACGCCTTGATGGTGCTCTGGACCGTCGAGGTGATCACGTCGGCGTCGTAGTCCCACGGCTTGATCAGCGGCGGCACGAAGTTGACGCCCCGGATCTTGTGGGTTCGCGTCTTCATCGCCAGGTCGGCGAACCGGCCGAGCTCGGACTGCGGCAGGTCGGTCCTGATCAGCCCGGTGGTGGCGCCGGCGATCTTCTGGAAGCGCAGCAGCACCGTCTGCGGGTCGAGCTGCTCGGACATCGCGGTCATCACGCAGCGCTGCCGGGCCATCCGCTCGTAGTTCGTGGAGCCCTGACGGGACCGGGCGTACCAGAGCGCGTGGTAGCCATCGAGGTGCTGGGGCCCGGTCTCGATCCAGCCGGTGATCCGCGAGGTGCCACCCCCGATCGGGGTGCGGTACTTGACGTTGATGTCGAGACCGCCCACCGCATCGACCATCTTCTTGAAGCCCTGGAGGTCGACCATCACGTAGTACTGGATGTCCAGGCCGCTCAGCGCCTCGACGGCCTCGCGGGTGGCGAGCACGCCTGGGCTCTGCGTCCCTGCCGGGAACTTCGCGGCGTTGTTCTCCGCCCAGGTGTACAGCCCGTTGAGCAGGCACTCATCGCCACAGTTCCAGCCCTCAGGCATGAGGCGCGCCATCGTGGAGCCGGGTCGGAAGTTGATGTTCTCGGTGTCCCGGGAGAAGCCGAAGGTCACCGCGCTACCGGACTCGGCATCGATGCTGACCAGCTGGATGCTGTCCGGGCGGGTGCCCACCCGGTCGCGCCCGGAGTCGGCCCCCAGCAACAGGATGTTGTAGCGCCCGTTGACCGCCCCCACCGCCTCGTTCCCCTGGAAGAGGGCGTTCATGGCGTCGCGTCCGGCACCCACGGAGCTCGCGGCATACACGAGGCCGCCGCTGGTGACGACGAGCAGCGCCGCGGTCACGCCGGTCAGCCAGCGACGGGTGGCCAGCCGCAGGGTGGCCGGGCGTCCGAGCCGCCACGCATCGACGAAGAGGACCGCCCACAGCACGGCGAAGCCGCCGAGCAGCCACTGGAGGGCCGTGAGCACCCAGCCGCGCCCGAGCACCCCGATGGCGAGCGACTGGCTGAGGAGGAACACCAGCCCCATGAGCACGACCAGGGCGGCGAGGCTGAACCAGACCCGGAGGGCGAACCGTCCGAGGCCGCGCCGGCCGGCCACGAGCTGGGCGCTGCCGGGCAGCAACAGGGTGAGCAGCACGAGGGTGAAGGCGCGTCGGCGCCGCATCCGCGGCGTGAGGGCGTCCCCGTCCACCAGGGCGGCATTGCTCCGCTGGGACAGGTACACACCAGTCTCAGCGCCGGTCGGCGCGACGTGGGTGGCCCTCATGATGGACCAGTATCGGGGTACACCAGTGTGATTCCTGTGACGCGTGTGATTATCCGAGTGTCGGACGGCCAACCGCGGCGTTCAGGGCATTTGCCCGGTTGTGCGAGGCTCGCTCGCGGCCCGGCCACCGCTCCCCCATCGCGGCGTTTTGCCAGCCCACAGGACTGCCCACGACACTGGAGCGCATGACTGGACGCCAGACCGGCCCCGACGACGCGCGAGCGATCCCCCAACGGGACGCCCGCGGCGACAGCACCGGCTCCGAAGGGACCGAAGGGGGCACCGCCGACGAGGTCTACACCGTCGACGTCCGCAGCCGGAGGCGGGACCGGTCGGCCCGCGACCAAGGCCCCGCCGCAGCCGCGTCCACCGGGTCCGGCCGCACCGAGCACTCCCGTCGTGGTGACGCAGCCGCGACCCCGCCGGTCGACCCGGCCTGGGAGGACCACGCCCGGGACGACGGACCACGCCGCCGGCGTCGCTTCCCGGTGGTACGCCTGGTCCTGCTGCTCGTCGCGGCCTGGGTGGCCTTCATGGTCTTCACCCCGCTGCACGCCTGGAACACGGTGACCAAGGTCGACACCACCCCCGCCGGCACGCGTCCCGCCGACAGCAAGGGCTTCAACTACCTGCTCGTCGGGTCAGACAGCCGCGAGGGCCTCTCGGCCGCCCAGCGCAAGGAGTACGCCACCGGCAAGGCCGCAGGCCGGCGCACCGACTCGATCATCCTCGTGCACGTCCCCCAGGGTGGGGGCAAGCCGGCGCTCATCTCCCTTCCCCGCGACAGCTACGTGCCGATCCCGGGGCACGGCAGCAACAAGATCAACGCGGCCTTCGCGTTCGGCGGCCCGAACCTGCTGGTGCAGACGGTGGAACGGGTCACCGACCTGCACGTCGACGGCTACGTCGAGATCGGCTTCGCCGGGTTCGCCTCGGTGGTCGACAGCGTCGGGGGCGTCGACATCTGCGTCCCGTTCAAGATGAACGACAAGAAGGCCGGCATCAACCTCAAGAAGGGGTGCCAGGTCCTCGACGGCAAGAACGCGCTCGGCTACGTCCGGGCGCGCTACTCCGACCCCCGCGGCGACATCGGTCGAGCCGAGCGCCAGCGGCAGTTCCTGGCTGCGATCATGAAGAAGGCGCTCACCCCCTCGACGGTGCTGGTGCCCACGCGCTACTGGGGCTTCTCGCACGCGGCCGCCAAGGGCCTCATCGTCGGCGAGGACACCTCGATGCGTGACGCCAGCCGCGTCCTGCTCGCCATGCGGGCTGTCTCCAACGACCAGGGCCTGAGCCTCGTCGTCCCCCTCTCGAGCCTGAACTACCAGACCAGCGCCGGCAGCTCGGTCAAGTGGGACACCAAGCGGGCCAAGGCGCTGTTCACGTTGCTGCGCAACGACACTCCGCTCGAGGCGCCCCCCGAAGGCACCGACGGCAAACCGTCCGGCGGGTAAGCGGTGACGGCTACTTCAGGATCTGCCGGGCCATCACGACGCGCTGGATCTGGTTGGTGCCCTCGTAGATCTGGGTGATCTTGGCGTCGCGCATCATCCGCTCGACCGGGAAGTCGCGGACGTAGCCCGCGCCACCGAGCAGCTGGACGGCATCGGTCGTGACCTGCATGGCCACGTCCGAGGCGTAGCACTTGGCGGCCGCACCGAAGAAGGGCAGGTCCTTGTCGCCGCGCTCGGACTTGGCGGCCGCGACGTAGACCATCTGGCGAGCTGCCTCGACTGCCATCGCCATGTCGGCGAGCATGAACTGGATGCCCTGGAACTCGGCGATGTTCTTGCCGAACTGCTTGCGCTCCTTGACGTAGGAGACGGCGAAGTCCAGTGCGCCCTGGGCGATCCCGACGGCCTGGGCACCGATCGTGACGCGGGTGTGGTCGAGCGTCGCGAGCGCGATCTTGAGGCCCTCGCCCTCCGCGCCGACGATCCGGTCGCCGGGGATGCGGACGTTGTCGAAGTGCAGCTCGCGGGTCGGGGAACCCTTGATGCCGAGCTTGCGCTCCTTCTCACCGAAGGTGAAGCCCTCGTCGGACTTCTCCAGGACGAAGGCCGTGACGTTGTTGCCGCGCTTGCCGTCGGGGTCGGTGACCGCGAGCACCGTGTAGTAGTCGGAGACGCCGGCGTTGGTGATCCAGGACTTCTGCCCGTTGACGATCCAGTCGTCACCGTCGCGCTTGGCACGGGTCTTCATGGCGGCCGTGTCAGAGCCCGCCTCGCGCTCGGACAGGCCGTAGGAGAACGTCGACTTCCCGGCGGCGACCGGCGTGAGGTAGCGCTTCAGGACGTCGTCGTTCGCCGCGATGATCAGCGGCATCGTGCCGAGCTTGTTGACCGCCGGGATGAGCGAGGCGGACGCGTCGACCCGGGCAACCTCCTCGATCACGATGCAGGTGGCGAGCGCGTCGGCGCCCACACCGCCGTACTCCTCGGCGATGTGCGGGGCGAAGAAGTCCGAGGCCACCAGGGCGTCGTGCGCCTCCTGCGGGTAGCGCGCCTCCTCGTCCACGGCCGCGGCATACGGGGCGATCTTGTCCTCGGCGACGGCACGCACCGCCCCACGGAGGGCCTCGTGGTCCTCGGAGATCTTGAACAGGTCGAAGTCGCGGTTACCAGTGCTCACGGCTTCAGGTTACCCGCTGGTATGCCGCGGCGTCCCAGCTGCGTCGTGTGTCACCCGACACCCACGTGGGCAGCGGCGCAGAGAGCCCAGCGGACTGTCAGCGGCGGCGTGGGAGGTGCCAGAGGTGGCCGTGCTGCTCCCGGTCGAGCAGCTCCGGCATCACGTCGCGCTCGAACATCGCGATGCCCGTGGTGTCGTAGGCGCTCTCGGGGAAGTTGAGGATCGCGTAGGTCATCCCGAGCTTCTCGAGCGCCTGCAGCTTCTCGACGATCTGCTCCGGGGTGCCGACCGTCGCCTGCTGGCGGTAGTCGGCGAAGAGCTGCTCCACGCGCGCCTCGGGTGAGCCGACCGACAGGAGCCGGGCACGGAGGCTGTCGAAGCGGTCCTCGACCTCCTGCTCGGTGCTGCCGATGAAGACGTTGAGGTTGCTGCTGCGCACGATCTCGCCGAAGTCTCGGCCCACGTCGTCGCAGTGGCCCTTGAGGATCTCGCTCTTGGCCGCGAACACCTCGGGCGTCGGGTCGAAGTTCGTGTAGTCGGCGTACTGCGCGGCGATGCGCAGGGTCTTCTTCTCACCACCGCCGGCGATCCACATCGGGATGCCGTTGTGCTTGGACCCGGGGACCGACGTGCCTTGCAGCGGCTGCGGGTAGCAGCGCGCCCCGTCGACCTGGAAGTGCTTCCCGTCGAATGTCGCCGTCCCGGTCGTCCACATCTGCCGGAAGATCTGGACGCCCTCGTCGAGGGCCCTGATCCGTTCGCCGGCCCGCGGGAAGCCGTAGCCGTAGGCGCGCCACTCGTGCTCGTACCACCCGGCGCCGATGCCCATCTCGAGCCGGCCCTCGGAGATGATGTCGACCGTGGCGGCGACCTTCGCGAGATAGGCCGGGTTGCGGTAGGCCATGCAGGTGCACATCTGGCCGAGCCGCACCCTGCCCGTGACGGCGGCGAAGGCGGCCATCAGCGTCCACGCCTCGTGCGTCGCCTCCTCGCTGGGGATCGGCACGGTGTGGAAGTGGTCGAAGACCCAGATCGAGGACCAGTCCTCGTTGGCGTCCGCCCGTCGTGCCAGCCCTGCCATCACGCCCCAGTGCTGGGTGGGGTCGATCCCGACAAGGTCCATGCGCCAGCCCTGTGGCACGAAGAGTCCGAACTTCATGCGGCCGACGTTACTGCCTCTCCCCAACCCGCTCCCAAAGTGTGATGCTGAGTCAATGACGTTTCGCCACCAGAACGACCCCGAGCTCATCCGCGAGCTCCTCATCGACCCCGGCATCTGGGTGGTCGTCGGCCTCTCGAACAACCAGGACCGTGAGGCGTTCGGTGTCTCCCGCTGGCTGAAGGTCGAGCTCGGCAAGGGACTCATCCCCGTGCACCCCACCGCGGAGGTGGTTCACGGCGAGCAGGGCTACCCGTCGCTGTCCGACATCCCCGACGGCACCGACATCAAGGTGGTCGACTGCTTCATCAACTCCGAGCACGTCGGAGCCGTCGTCGACGAGGCCATCGCCAACAAGGACCGCCTCATGATCGACGCCGTCTGGATGCAGCTGGGCGTCGTGGACGAGGCCGCTGCCGACCGGGCCCGCGCGGTGGGCCTGGACGTCGTGATGGACACCTGCCCCCGGATCGAGTGGCGTGGCGTCCGCTCGGCCGGGATGGCCCGCTAGGACCCGGCGCGGCGCTCGCGCAGGGCCGCGCCCTTGGCGTGGGCCTGGTCGCGCAGGTCCGCCTGGAAGGCGCTCATCCGCTCCCGCAGCCCCGCGGCATACTCCCCGTCGCCGGCGGCCAGGATGCGCGCGGCGAGCAGGCCCGCGTTGCGCGCCCCACCGATCGACACGGTGGCGACCGGCACACCGGCAGGCATCTGCACGATCGAGAGCAACGAGTCCATGCCGTCGAGGTACTTCAGCGGCACCGGCACCCCGATGACCGGCAACGGCGTCACCGACGCGAGCATGCCGGGCAGGTGTGCGGCACCGCCCGCTCCCGCGATGACGACCCGCAGTCCACGCCCAGCGGCGTTCTGCCCGTAGGCGATCATCTCCTCGGGCATCCGGTGTGCCGAGACGACGTCGGCCTCGTACGCGATGCCGAACTCCTCGAGCGCCTGGGCTGCCAGCGCCATCACCGGCCAGTCGCTGTCGCTGCCCATGACCAGCCCGACCAACGGCGTCGCCGTCTCGGTTCCAGGGGGCGTGGTGGGTGTCGTGGCGCTCATTCGGTGATCACTCCTGCGAGGTAGTCGGCCGCGTGGCTGGCGCGCTCACGCAGCTGCGCCAGGTCGGCGCCGGAGACGTTGACGTGGCCGATCTTGCGGCCCGGGCGGACGCCCTTGCCATAGAGGTGCACCTTCAGCTCCGGGTCCCTCGCCATGATGTGGCGGTAGGCCGGGTAGAGCTCCGGGTAGTCGCGCCCGAGGACGTTGGCCATCACCGTGAACGGCTCGCGCGGGGTGGGCGCGCCGAGGGGCAGGTCGAGCACCGCGCGCAGGTGCTGCTCGAACTGTCCGGTCACCGCTCCGTCCATCGACCAGTGCCCGCTGTTGTGCGGGCGCATGGCCAGCTCGTTGACGACGTATGCCGGGGCGCCGGTCTGCACATCCCTCACCTCGAACATCTCGACGGCGAAAACCCCTGTCACGCCCAGTTTCTCGGCGATCCGCAGCCCCGCCTCGGTGGCCACTGCTGCGAGGCTCGGGTCGAGGTCGGGGGCGGGCGCGAGCACCTCGGTGCAGATGCTGTCGGTCTGGACGGTCTCGACGACCGGCCACGCTGCGGCCTGGTTGGAAGGACTGCGCGCGATGAGGACGGCGAGCTCGCGGACGAAGTCCACCTTCTCCTCCACCAGGATCCCGTCGGAGAGCAGGCCCTCCGTTCCCTCCTGTTCCGCGACCAGGGCCAGCCAGTCGTCCACCTCCGCCGCCGAGTCGATCACGCGCACGCCCTTGCCGTCGTAGCCACCTCGCGGTGTCTTCGCAACGATCGGCCAGCCGACCTGCGCAGCGAACGCGTCGACATCTGCGGGTGTCCGGGCTCGCGCCCACGCGGGACACGCGACGCCGATCTCCGTGAGCCGCTCACGCATGGCCAGCTTGTCTTGAGCGAACCGCAGCGCCTCCGGAGTTGGGTGCAGCGGGACGCCTGTTGCGACAAGGGCATCCAGCACGTTCGCAGGGACGTGTTCATGGTCGAAGGTGACGACGTCGCACTGGCGGGCGAAGGCGAGGACCGCAGCGACGTCGTCATGGTCACCGACGGGCGCGGACGGGATGACCTGTGCGGCAGCCGCATCCGGCGCCTCGGCGAGCACGCTGAGGGTGATCGCCAGCTCGGCCGCAGGAGCGGCGCACATCCGCGCCAGCTGCCCCCCGCCGATGATGCCGACGACCGGGAAACCTCCGGGGGCGCGCTGCGGTGACGTCACGCGGCGAGGATATCTGTACGGTCGTGACCGGGCTGCGGGGATCCGCAGATAGGCTCCACTGGTGTCCACCAGCAACTCCCTCGTCGCGCGCCTGCGCAGCACGATCGACGTCCTCTACCGCGAGATGATCAAGTTCGGAATCGTCGGCGCGGCAGCCTTTGTCGTTGACCTCGGGCTGTTCAACATCCTGCGCCGCACGGCGCTGTCCGGCTACGGCAACGGGCCGCTGTCGAGGGCCGTCATCGCGACCATCATCTCGGCTGCGGTCGCGACCTGCGTGGCCTGGATCGGCAACCGGATGTGGACCTTCCGGCACCGTCGCAACCGGCCGGTCCACCACGAGGCGCTGCTCTTCGCCGGCACCAACGGCGTGGCGCTGCTCATCCAGGCGGCCTGCGTCGGCGTCTCCCACCACTTCCTCGGGCAGGAGAGCCTGGCAGCCGAGAACGTCGCCAAGCTGGTCGGCATCGCGCTGGGCACGCTCTTCCGGTTCTGGGCCTACCGCCGGTTCGTGTTCAGCGAGGAGCCGCTGCGCGACACCTCACCGCTGGCCGAGACCCAGGGCTGAGACCCAGGGCTGAGGCTCAGGGCTCGGACCGGGGCGCTCGGGCTGGCTCAGGCGTCCGACTCGCTGAGGAACAGCGCGAAGATCGCCGGCTGCGCCTGGATGAGCTCGAGCCGGCCGCCGTTGGACTCGGCCAGGTCGCGCGCCAGCGCGAGCCCGAGGCCGGTGCCGGTCGTCGTCACCGAACGCTCGAAGATGTGCGGGGCGATCGAGGCCGGGACTCCCTCGCCCTGGTCGCTCACCTCGACGACGACGGACGGGCCGCTGCGCCGGGCGTGGACGTCGACCGTGCCCCGCCCGTGCGCTAGAGCGTTCTCCAGGAGCGTCGAGAGGACCTGCGACAGGTCGACCGGCTTGGCCTGGACCACGAGCCCACGCTCACCGTGCACCCGCACGCTGCGGCGGGCCTGCTCGAACGCCGGCTGCCACTCCCGTTGCAGGGCGGCGATGACCGAGTCGAGCGAGACGGTGGCCTTGGACTCGTCGCCACCTCGACGGGTGCGCGACATCAGGTCGTCGACCACCCGGGTCAGGCGTTCCACCTGGTCGATCGCGATGTTCGCCTCCTCCTGCACGACCTCGAGGTCGTCCGTGGCGGCGATCTCCTCGAGCCGCATCAGCAGGGCGGTCAACGGCGTCCGCAGCTGGTGCGAGGCGTCCGCGGCGAAGTCCCGCTCGGACGCGAGCGACTTGGTCAGCCGCTGCGCGCTGCGCGAGAGCACCTGCGACACCTGGTCCAGCTCGGCGATGCCCGAGTCGATCGGCTGGATCCGGGACTCACCGGCACCGAGCCGTTCGGCGCGCTCGGCGAGCAGGGTCATCGGGCGGGACAGGCTGTGGGCCTGACGGATCGCCACCAGCACCCCGACGCCAAGGGCCAGCACACCCAGCCCGATGACGATGAGCACCAGTCGGATCGAGGTCGAGGCCGGCGTACCGTTCTCGAGCCAGCCCGCGACGGTGCCCTTGCCGTTGACCGTGGCGTTCCAGATGGCGACGGCCACCGGGGTCATCGTGATCAGGATCGCCAGGGCGACCGCGAGCACGGTGGAGCGGATCAGCTGCTGCCGCATGGTCAGCGGTCAGATCTCGTCGCCGCGCTCGAACCGGAACCCGACTCCACGGACGGTGGCGATGTAGCGCGGCTGTGCGGCGTCGTCGCCGAGCTTCCGGCGCAGGACGGAGATGTGCATGTCGAGCGTCTTGGTCGACCCGAACCAGGCGGTCTCCCAGATCTCGCGCATCAGCTGCTCGCGCGAGACGACCTTGCCCTGCTCGCGGACCAGCACGCGCAGGAGGTCGAACTCCTTGGCGGTGAGCTGGAGCTCCTCTTCCTTGAACCAGGCGCGCCGGCCCTCGGGGTCGATCCGGACGAGCTCGTGCGCGGACGGGGCGTCGGTGGGGTTGCGGCGCAGCAGTGCACGCACCCGGGCCAGCAGCTCGGCGAGCCGGAACGGCTTGGTGACGTAGTCGTCGGCCCCGGCGTCGAGGCCCACCACGGTGTCCACCTCGTCGGCTCGCGCGGTCAGGATGAGCACGGGGACGGTGCGGCCCTCGGCGCGGATCCGACGGCACACCTCGAGCCCGTCGACGTAGGGCAGGCCGAGGTCGAGGACGACCAGATCGGGGTTCTCGGCGGAGGCTTCCAGGGCCGCACGTCCGTCTGCGCGGACGTCGACGTCGTACCCCTCACGGCGCAGGGCGCGAGCCAGGGGCTCGGAGATGGCGGGGTCGTCCTCAGCGAGGAGCACACGGGTCATGGGGTGATGCTATGTAGTACGGACCCCTCTCAGCGACCAGGCCAGTCAGGACGGCGTTTCTCGTTGAACGCCGCGACCCCCTCCGCGCGGTCCCCGGAGAAGGCCGTGGCCGCCCACATCCGGTCCTCGATGCGCAGTCCGGCGTCCAGATCGGTGTCGAAACCCTGCCGCATGGCGGCCTTGGCGTTGCGCATGCCGACGGGTGAGTGGGAGGCGATGGTGGCCGCCAGCTCCAGGGCCCGCGCGCGGGCGGTGCCGGCCTCGACCACCTCGTCGACCGCGCCCAACCGGCACGCGTCCGCGGCGGCATACCGCTGGGCGGTGAAGATCATCTGCGCAGCCCGCGACCAGCCCACGCGGCGGGTCAGCAGCTGGGTGCCGCCGCCACCGGGGATGACGCCGACGCTCACCTCGGGCAGGCCCACGACCGCGTCCTCGCCGCACACGACCACGTCGCAGGAGAGGGCGATCTCGAAGCCACCACCCAGCGCGAAGCCGTCCACGGCCGCGATTGCAGGCACGGGAAGGTCCAGGACCCCTCGATATGCCGCCTGCGCCACCGGGCGCTGGGCGCGCAGGTCGTCGTCGGTGAAGGAGTTGCGCTCCTTGAGGTCGGCGCCGACGCAGAAGGCCCTGGGGTGCGTCGACGAGACCACGACCGCACGGACGGTGGGGTCCTGGGCGAGCTCCGTGGTTGCCCTGGACAGGGCCTGGGCCATCGCCGTGGAGACGGCGTTCATGGCTTCCGGGCGGTCGAGCACGAGCTCGGCCACGTGGCCGCCCTCGCCGTGGCGCTCGATGCGGACCAGGTCTGCGGTCATGAGGAGGCCTTTCGGGGAGCTGGCGTCGAGCCAGCTGGTGTCGAGCCAGCAGGGATGGCACCGGCTCTGGTGCTGATCGCCTGTGCTGATGTCTTGCGACCGCCGGTGGTGCGCCGCAGCTCGCTGGGGGTGACCGGCCCGATGCCGCGCAGGGTGCGGCGGCGCAGGGCTGTGGTCTCGAAGCCGGACAGGGCCGCGAGTGCCGAGGCGAGCGCGTCGTCGACGAGCACGCCCCCGGCGGGGGCCACGCTGGTCAGCCGGCTGGCCCGGTTGACGGTGGTGCCGAAGACGTCACCCAGCCGCGACAGGACGGGTCCGACTGCCATACCGACGCGCACGTCGGGCAGCAGGTCGTCCTCGGCCATCGTCTCGACCAGGTCGAGCGCCACCGCTGCCGCCGGCGCCGCGTCGATGGTGACGAACAGGATCTCGTCGCCGACGGTCTTGATGACCCGTCCACCGTGCGCCGTGACGATGTCGGTCGCCAGCGCCTCGAACCGCTGCACCATCACGGCCAGTTGCCGCTCGGTCATCCGGCGCACCAGCGACGTGAAGTTGACCAGGTCCGCGAACCCCACGACCCGGCGCACGCCCTGCGACGACTGCTGCGGGTCGGCGTCCGCGAGCATGCGCGAGATCGCGGCGGTGAGGTGGCGCCGCCAGGCGTAGATCAGCAGCGGCTCGAGCTCGTCGGCCATGTCGGTGAGCTTGCGCGCGGCAGCTTGGGCGGAGGCCAGGTTGGGGACGGCCCGCGCATCGGCCTCGTCCAGCGCGGCCTCCTGTTCGGGGTCGGCCATCGCTTCGGCCATCAGCTGGGTCTGCCAGACGGCCAGCCGGTCGGTCGTCCGGGCGAACGCGCGGGTCATCGCCAGCGCCGTCGTCTCGTCGAGCTCCTGCTCGCGGACAAGGCGCGCCACCGCCATCAGGGCCATCTGGTCGGCCTCGGTGAACATCGCGTCGTCGTCCTCGACGTTCGGGAAACCCAGCGCGTGCCAGAACTTCCGGGCCGACAGCAGCGACACCTCGGCGCCGCGGGAGACGTCCCGTCGGGCCATGGTGGCCGGCTTGCCCAGCAGCCTGGCCTCGAGGTCGTCGGGGCGTAGCGCCGCGAAGTCCTCCGGGCGCACCACCCGGTGCCGGCCAACCTCGCTCACGTTCCAACCCTAGCCAGTGGCGGACCGCACGTGGACCACGTCGCCGGCGGCCACGGCATACTCGCTGCCCGCACTGCTGACCACCAGTCGGCCCTCGTCGTCGATGCCGACCGCCCGGGCGCGGCGCACGTCGCCGCCGGCCACGTGGAGCTCGACGTCGCGCCCGATCGTCAGGCACGCCTTCCGGTATGCCGCGTGGAGGCCTGCGCGCGCCGGTCCCGCCCCGCTGAGGTCACCGTGCCAGCGGGCCAGGTGCGTGAGGACGGCCACGACGAGGCGCTCCCGGCTCACGTCGGGGGCACCGGCCAGCCGCAGCGAGGTGGCGGTGTCGACCGGGAGCTCGTCGCGGTCCTGGTCGACGTTGATGCCCAGCCCGACCACGATCCCCGCCGGCTGCAGCTCGCAGAGGATGCCGCAGACCTTGCGCTCGCCGTCCGACGGCAGGAGCACGTCGTTCGGCCACTTGAGCCCGCTGTCCACGTCGGCGACCTCGGCGAGGGCGTCGCGAACCGCCAGACCGGTGGCCAGCGGCAGCCAGCCGCGACCCTGGTCGGGGGCAGGCAGCAGCACGGACAGCGTGACCGAGGTGTTGGCCGGGGTGTCCCAGGCTCGGCCCAGCCGACCCCGTCCGGCCTGCTGGTGGTCGGTCACCACCACCCGCCACGGCTGCGCGAGGCGCGCCGCCTCGAGGTTCGTGGAGCCGAGTGCCGGGTGGACGTCGACTCCTGTCCACGGCTGACCCGGCGTGACCAACGCCTCGTGCAATGCCTCACGGTCGAGCGATTCGCGCATGGAGGCAAGGCTAGGCTCGCCGACATGGCGCAGACCACCGATTCCGTCGCTGATCCGCTGTCGGTTGGCGGCACCGACGTCCCCGACCCCGACTCGGGCATCGACATCCACTCCACTGCCGGCAAGCTGGCCGACCTCAAGCGCCGCGTCGCCGAGGTGGCCCACGCCGGGTCTGAGCGCGCCATCGAGAAGCAGCACGCTCGGGGCAAGAAGACCGCCCGCGAGCGCCTCGAGATGCTGCTCGACGAGGGCTCGTTCATCGAGATGGACAAGTACGCCCGGCACCGCTCGGTCGCCTTCGGCCAGGAGGCCAACCGTCCGTACGGTGACGGGGTGGTCACCGGCTACGGCACCGTCGACGGGCGCACCGTCGCGGTCTTCGCGCAGGACTTCACCGTCTTCGGCGGCTCGCTGGGCGAGGTCTTCGGCGAGAAGATCTGCAAGGTCATGGACTTCGCGATGAAGGTCGGCTGTCCCGTGGTGGGGCTCAACGACTCCGGTGGCGCCCGGATCCAGGAAGGGGTCGTCTCGCTCGGGCTCTACGGCGAGATCTTCCGCCGCAACGTGCACGCCTCGGGTGTGATCCCCCAGATCTCGCTGATCATGGGGCCGTGCGCAGGTGGGGCTGTCTACTCCCCTGCTGTCACCGACTTCACGGTGATGGTCGACCAGACCTCCCACATGTTCATCACCGGTCCCGAGGTCATCAAGACGGTGACCGGAGAGGACGTGTCGATGGAGGACCTCGGCGGAGCCCGGACGCACAACACCAAGTCGGGCGTCGCGCACTACATGGGCTCGGACGAGGAAGACGCCATCGAGTACGTCAAGGCGCTGCTGTCCTACCTGCCCTCGAACAACCTCGAGGAGCCGCCGTCGTTCGCCGACGAGTCTGCCGAGCTGCCGTCGCTGGAGGTCACCGACGAGGACCGCGAGCTCGACACCCTGATCCCGGACAGCGCCAACCAGCCCTACGACATGAAGGTCGTCGTCGAGCACGTGCTCGACGACGGTGAGTTCCTCGAGGTGCAGCCGCTGTTCGCGCCCAACCTCATCGTCGGTTACGGGCGGATCGAGGGGCGCTCGGTGGGCGTGGTCGCCAACCAGCCGATGCAGTTCGCCGGCACGCTGGACATCGACGCCTCCGAGAAGGCTGCCCGGTTCGTGCGGACCTGCGACTCGTTCAACGTGCCGGTGCTGACCTTCGTCGACGTCCCCGGATTCCTGCCCGGCACCGACCAGGAGTGGGACGGCATCATCCGCCGCGGCGCCAAGCTCATCTACGCGTATGCCGAGGCGACCGTCCCGCTCGTCACCGTGATCACCCGCAAGGCGTACGGCGGTGCCTACGACGTGATGGGGTCCAAGCACCTCGGCGCCGACATCAACCTCGCGTGGCCGACCGCCCAGATCGCGGTGATGGGTGCCCAGGGCGCGGTCAACATCCTCTACCGCAAGCAGCTCGCAGCCGCGGCCGAAGCCGGTGAGAACGTCGACGAGACCCGCGCCCGGTTCATCGCCGAGTACGAGGACACCCTCGCCAACCCCTACATCGCGGCCGAGCGCGGCTACATCGACACCGTCATCACGCCGTCCAACACCCGGATGAACGTGACCAAGGCGCTGCGGGCACTGCGCTCCAAGCGCGAGACCCTGCCGCCCAAGAAGCACGGAAACATTCCCCTATGACCTCCTCGCAGGCTCAGAGCTCACGGGGCCCGGCACTCTGATGGCCGAAGACGAGGCTCCCGACCGGCCGCCGCTGCGGCTGGTCCGCGGCGACGCGACCCCCGAGGAGGTCGCGGCCCTGCTGGCGGTGCTGTCCGCGGCGTCCGGCGGCGAGTCTGCGCCGGCCCCGCGGCATACCTCGCAGTGGGCCTCCAGGGAGCGTGCGGTGCGCCGCCCGCTCGCGCCGGGACGAGGCGCCTGGCGCGCGTCCGCCTGGCGGGGCTGACCCTCAGGCGTCGAGCTCGGCGGTGGTGGCGCGGCGACGGGCAACGGTCTCGCGCAGCTCGGCAGCCTCCACCTCGACGAGGCAGCCGGCGGCCAGCACCCGTTCGGCGATCTCGAGGTCACCCATGAACGCCCGGAACGTGTCCGGCACGGTGATGTCGTGGTCCGGCCGGTGCACGACCTCGATGGCATCCCCTGCCCGCACCGTCCCGCCCGTCACGACCGACAGGTAGGCGCCGGTGCGTCCCACTTCGCTGAACCTCTTCACCCAGCCCCGCTCACCCATCCGGGCCGAGAACGTCGCGCACGGGATCCGCGGTCCGCAGACCTCGAGAAGGACCTCGTCGCCGACCGCCCAGCGTTCGCCCACGAGAGCACCATCCACGTCGAGGCCGGTGGTCGTGAGGTTCTCCCCGAACATGCCGTGCGGGAGCTCGCGGCCGAGCTGCGCGGCCCACCAGTCGAGCTCCTCACGCGCAAACGCGTAGACCGCCTGGTAGTCGCCGCCGTGGTGCCTGGTGTCGCCGAGGAAGTCACCCTCGACGCCGCTGCCCAGCCCGCCGTGCTTGGGGCCGGGGGCCCGCAGGTGGGCTGCCTCGACCGGGCGTTTCCCGATGCCGGTGACGCCGACGTTCTTCGCCGTGCTGGGTTCGGCACGCCCGACGTTGAGCGACAGGAGGTGTGCAGCCATGGGACCAGCCTAGGGACGCCGGCAACGACTTATCGCGGTGCTTATTGCGGTGCCGGCGTCAGGACGCTGGGGTACCTTCGCTCGCGTGAGCACTGAGACGACACCTGAGACGACCTCCGCGACGACGACTGCCGCGGCCCGCCCCGCCACCGACATCGACCGGATCGCCGACGACTACCTGGCGAAGTTCGTGGCCCTCAGCCCGATCACCGCGACCTACCTCGGGATCGCCGGCCACGACGAGGAGCTGGACGACTTCTCCCCGGCCGGCCACGAGGCCCACGCGGAGCTGCGCGCTGAGACGCTGGCGCTGCTCGACGGGGCTACCCCCGTCGACGACATCGACCGGGTGACCCTCGCCGCCATGCGGGAACGGCTCGGCCTCGCCGACGAGACCTACCGGGCCGGGCTCGACGAGATGGCCCTCAACGTCATCGCCTCTCCGTTGCAGGAGGTCCGAGGCTGCTTCGACCTGATGCCGACCGCCACCGACGAGGACTGGGGCGCGATCAGCCGGCGCCTCACCCGCGTGCCTGACGCCCTCGCCGGGTGGAAGGAGAGCCTCCTGAGCGCGTCGGCCAAGGGCCACATCGCGCCGCGGCGCCAGGTCGAGGCCTGCATCCGGCAGTGCGCCGACCTCGTGGCCGACGACGGCTACTTCGCCCACCTGGTCGAAGGCGCCCGGCTCAGTGACGACACGGGAGCCGGCGAGCTGGCCGAGTCGACCAAGGACGCGCTCGCGACGGCTGCGGAGGGCGCCTCGGCCGCCTACTCCCAGCTCGGTCGCTGGCTGAAGGACCACCTGCTCGACGATGCACCCGTGGCCGATGCCTGCGGCGAGGAGCGCTACGCCCTGGTGTCGCGCTCCTTCCTGGGCGCCACGGTCGACCTGGCCGAGACCTACGCCTGGGGCCAGCAGGAGGTCGAGCGGATCACCGCGGAGATGGAGCAGGTCGCCGAGCAGATCAAGCCCGGCAGCACGGTCAAGGAGGCCATCGCCGCGCTCGACGCCGACCCGGCATACCAGCTGCACGGCACCGACGAGCTCAAGGCGTGGATGCAGAAGCGCGCCGACGAGGCCATCGCCAACCTGGCCGGCACGCACTTCGACATCCCAGACCCGGTGCGCACCATCGAGTGCCTGATCGCGCCGACCCAGACGGGTGGCATCTACTACACCGGCCCGTCCGAGGACTTCTCCCGTCCCGGCCGCATGTGGTGGTCGGTGCCCAAGGGCGTCACCGAGTTCGGCACCTGGAAGGAGCTCACCACCGTCTACCACGAGGGCGTGCCGGGGCATCACCTCCAGGTCGCCCAGACGGTGTTCCGCTCCGAGCTGCTCAACAAGTGGCGCCGGATGTTCGCCTGGACCTCGGGTCACGGCGAGGGCTGGGCCCTGTATGCCGAGCGGCTGATGGACGAGCTCGGCTACATGGACGACCCGGGCAACAAGATGGGGCTGCTCGACAGCCAGTCGCTGCGTGCCGCCCGCGTCGTCATCGACATCGGGGTGCACGGCCGGTTCGACGCCCCGGCCGAGGTCGGGGGCGGGGAGTGGACCTACGACAAGGCCTGGCAGTACCTCACCGACCACGCGAACCAGGGTGAGGCGTGGCTGCGGTTCGAGCTCGACCGCTACCTCGGCTGGCCGGGTCAGGCACCGTCCTACAAGATCGGTGAACGGCTCTGGATGCAGCTGCGTGACCAGGTACAGGAGCGCGAGGGAGACTCGTTCTCGCTCAAGGACTTCCACCGGCGGGCACTCGACATCGGCGGCGTCGGCCTCGACACCCTGCGGGCGGCGGTGCTGGGCGAGCTGACCTGACCGACCGCGCGCCTGCAAGGATGGGTGCGTGGGAACAGCCGGCGCGATCGTCGCCATCATCGGGACCGTCATCCTCGTCGCGGGTTTCGCCCGGCGGTTGCGGGTCGCCGCGCCCCTGGTCCTACTCGTCGTGGGGGTGGCGGTCAGTTACGTGCCGTTCATCCCCGAGCCAGAGCTGAGCTCGGAAGTCGTCCTCGTCGGACTCCTCCCGCCCTTGTTGTATGCCGCGGCGATCCGTACGTCGCTCGTGGACTTCCGCGCCAACTGGGCACCGATCCTCGGGCTCTCCGTGGGACTGGTGCTGTTCACCGCCGCGGGCGTCGGGCTGGTCACCTACTGGCTTCTGGGGGTGCCGTTCGCGGTGGCCTTCGCCCTCGGGGCGATCGTCGCGCCACCGGATGCCGTCGCGGCCACCGCCGTGGCGCGGCGGATCGGCCTGCCGCGGCGGATCGTCACGATCCTGGAGGGCGAGTCCCTGGTCAACGACGCCACCGCCCTGGTGTCGCTGCGCACCGCCATCGCGGCCTTTCCCCTGGCCGCCGCGGTGGCCGGCGAGCACGCCTCGGACGTCACGATGGGTTCGGTGGTGTTGGACTTCACGCGCGCCGTCGTGCTGGGCGTGGGTTTCGGGGTGCTGGTCGGGGTCGTGATCGCGTACGTGCGGCGCAAGGTGACCGAGTCGGCCATCGACACCTCGATCTCGTTCATCGTCCCCTACCTCGCCTATCTGCCGGCCGAGCGGTTCCATGGCTCAGGCGTGCTCGCCGTCGTCGTCGCAGGACTGCTCCTCGGTCACAAGTCACCCATCGTGCAGAACGCGTCGTCGCGGGTCAGTGAGCGGATCAACTGGACCACGATCCAGTTCATCCTCGAGAACGTCGTCTTCCTCATGCTCGGCCTGCAGATGCGGCGCCTGGTCTCCGACGCGAACAACACCGGCCCGGGCTGGGGCACCATCGTGGCGACCTGCCTGGCCGTCCTGGCGACCGTCATCATCATCCGGCCGATCTGGGTTTTCCCGTTCAAGTGGGTGCAGCACAAGTTCATGGAGGGCGAGGGCAAGTTCCACCCGAAGGCCGCCGCAATCATCTCGTGGGCAGGGATGCGCGGCGTGGTCACGCTCGCCGCCGCCTTCGCCCTGCCGGCCGGCACGCCCGAGCGCTCCACCCTGGTGCTGGCCGCCATGGCCGTGACGGTGGCGACGCTTCTCCTGCAAGGGCTTTCGCTCCCTTGGCTCGCGAAGACGCTCGGCGTGCGCGGGCCGGACCCCCGCGAGGACGCCCTCCAGGAGGCGACCATCCTCCAGTCGTCGGTCGCGGCCGGCCTCAAAGCACTCGAGGAGCACGACGACGTCGACGCCGACCTCATCGAGACGCTGCGCGGACGCGCCGAGAACCGCACCAACATCGTCTGGGAACGGCTGGGTCAAGGACGGGTCGACGCGGCAGAGACGCCGAGCGCGACCTACCGCCGCGTCCGTCTCATCATGCTGGAGGCCGAACGGGCCGAGCTGCTCCGGATCCGGGACGCGGGCACCGTCGACCAAGAGGTGCTCGGCCACGTCTTCGCCCAGCTCGACATCGAGGAGTCGATGCTCGACCGGATCGAGGAGCGCACCGACGAGCTGCGCGAGGACCCGCTGCTGCCGCCGGAGCGGTCTGAGGACGAGTGCCAGCACCTCGCGGACCACCACGACCGCTTCGTCGCCCCCACCAGTCCACACGGTTGCCAGGAGTGCCTGCGCGACGGCACGACCTGGGTGCACCTGCGGCTCTGCCTGGACTGCGGGCACGTAGGCTGCTGCGACTCCTCGCCCCAGAAGCACGCCACGGCCCACTTCCACGAGACCGACCACCCGGTGATGCGCAGCTTCGAGCCCGGTGAGTCCTGGCGCTGGTGCTTCGTCGACGACCAGCTCGGCTGAGCCCGTCCAGCCCGACCACGTCCGGGTATGCCGCGTGGTTGCCGCGGGTGGGTAACCTCGCCTCGTGACGTCCCTCGTACTCGCCTCCGCCTCCCCCGCCCGTCGTCGTCTGCTCGCCGCCGCCGGGCTGGAGCCCAGCGTGGTCGTCAGCAACGTGGACGAGACGGCTGTCACCGCCGCGGCGCTGGAGACCTACGGCGAGCTGGTCGCCGAGGACGTCGCCCTCGTACTCGCCCGGGCCAAGGCCGAGGACGTCGCAGACCAGATCGACGACGCGATCATCGTGGGCTGCGACTCGGTCCTCGACCTCGACGGCGAGATCCACGGCAAGCCCTCGTCCCCGGCCGAGGCGATCTCACGGTGGCGCCAGATGCGTGGCCGCTCGGGCGTCCTGCACACCGGCCACTGGGTCGTCGACACGCGGGACGAGGCCCAGGGCGGCACCGGCGCGACTCTCGGCGCGACCGCATCAACAACGGTGCACTTCGCCAAGCTGACCGACGACGAGATCGAGGCCTACGTCGAGACCGGCGAGCCGTTGCGCGTGGCCGGTGCCTTCACCCTCGACGGGCTCGGCGCCCCCTATGTGATTGGTATCGAGGGCGATCCGAGCAACGTGGTCGGCATCTCGCTCCCGCTGCTGCGTGAGCTGCTCATGGAGGTGGGCTTGCAGTGGCACGAGCTGCGCACGTCGGCCCACCAGGGCGCCCAGGGCCGCCGCGACAGCTAGCCGTCGGGCGTACTGACGTGCAGAGCGTGCCCAACACGCCTCTGCCCGTGCTCAGCGGGCCACCGGTCGGCGGCTACTGCCCGTCGGACCTCCGGAGCTGGCTCAGACCGGGGGGATGTCGCGACGCTTGGTGGCGAAGTGGCGCTCGCGGGCCTTGGCGTAGCGCAGCCGCAGCAACAGCTCGGCACGCAGCGCGTCGGCCTCGATGATCTGGTCGAGGACGAGGTCGGCAGCCAGGCGCTCGAGGTCGACGTCCTCCTCGTACTCGCGCCGCATGTCCTGCACGAACTGCTCGCGCTCGGCCGGGTCCTCGATCGCCGCGATCTTGTTGGCGTAGACAGCGTTGACCGCCGCCTCCGGACCCATCACTGCGATCCGGGCGGTGGGCAGCGCGATCGTGGCGTCCGGGCCGAAGCCGGGACCGCCCATGGCATAGAGCCCCGCACCGTAGGCCTTGCGGACGATGATGCAGAACTGCGGCACGGTTGCGGACGACACGGCGTGGACCATCTTGGCTCCGTGCCGGATGATCCCGCCGCGCTCGACCTCGGACCCGATCATGAAGCCGGGAACGTCGGCGAGGTAGATCAGCGGGATCGAGTAGGCGTCACACAGCCAGATGAACCGGGCGGCCTTGTCAGCGCTGTCGGTGAAGAGCACGCCGCCCTTGACCATCGAGTTGTTGGCGACGATGCCGACCGTCTCGCCCGACATCCGGCCGAACCCGATGACCAGCTCGGGGGCGAACAGCGGCTTGATCTCGAAGAACGACTCGTCGTCGACCAGTCCGTCGATGACCTCGTGGATGTCGAACGGCTGGCTCTCGCGCTCGGGCACGGTATGCCGGGTCAGCGGCGCCGACGGCTCCTCGGGCGCGTAGGACGGCAGGTCCGAGCGCCAGTTGGCCGGTAGGTAGGAGAAGTACAACCGCGCCATCTCGATGGCCTCGGTGTCGTCGCCGACGAGCAGGTCACCCACCCCTGAGACGGTGCAGTGCATCCGCGCACCACCCATGTCTTCGAGCGAAACCTTTTCTCCCACAACCATTTCCGCCATGCGCGGACTGCCGAGGTACATGGACGCGTTGCCCTCGACCATGATGATCAGGTCAGTGAAGGACGGGATGTAGGCGCCACCGGCAGCACTCGGCCCGAACAGGCAGCAGATCTGCGGCACCTTGCCGGACAGCGCGACCTGGTTGTGGAAGATGCGCCCGGCGCCACGGCGCCCCGGGAACATCTCGACCTGGTCGGTGATCCGGGCACCCGCCGAGTCGACGAACCAGAAGACGGGCAGCTCCTCGCGCAGCGCCATCTCGGTGGCCCGCACGATCTTCTCGACGGTGCGCGCGCCCCACGAGCCTGCCTTCACCGTCGGGTCGTTGGCGATGACGATCGCCGGACGACCGTCGACGGTGCCTCGACCGGTGACGACGCCGTCGGCCGGCAGACCCTTGGCCGTCGCGTTGGCGTAGCGCGCGTCCTCGACGAAGCTGCCCTCGTCGAACAGCATCGCGATCCGGTCGCGGACATACAGCTTGCCCTGCGAGTCCAGCTTGGCCTGCGCCTTCTCCGGCGCCACCGCAGAGGCCTGGTATGCCGCGGCGAGCCGCTCCCGGACGTCGGTCACCTTGGGGTCGGAGCCCGAGTCGCCGCCCACGGCGAAGGGCGCCTCAGGAGCACCCGATCCGGTGGGGGTGGACCCGGCGGCGTCGGACGAGGTGGTGGAGGTCACCGGCATACCCTCTCGCACTCCGGCGCTCACGCGGTGGGCAGGCCGAGGTGGCGGGCGATGACCATGCGCTGCACCTCGGAGGTGCCCTCGCCGATCTCGAGGATCTTGGCGTCGCGGTAGAAGCGCGCGACGGGGTAC
Organism: Pedococcus bigeumensis; assembly: GCF_006438965.1. GTDB lineage: Bacteria > Actinomycetota > Actinomycetes > Actinomycetales > Dermatophilaceae > Pedococcus > Pedococcus bigeumensis_A. Next base: position 290,213 of record NZ_RCZM01000001.1, on the reverse strand, counting down.
TCCTCCATGAAGCCGTTACCCCCGAAGACCTGGGTGGCGATGCGGGTGGCCGTGACGGCAGCCTCGGTCGAGTAGAGCTTGCAGATCGCGGCGGCCTGCTTGACCTCCTTGACGGAGCGGCGTCCGGCCTCGAGCTCGTCCTTGAGCCAGGCGGCCTTGTAGGTGAGCTGGCGGGACGCCTCGACCATGACGGCGAGGTCGGCGATCTGGAACGAGATGCCCTGGTTGACGCCGATCGGCTTGCCGAACGCCTTGCGGGTCTTGGCGTACTCCGTGGTCTCCTCGAGCATCCGTTGGCTCATGCCGATGGCCAGCGCAGAGATGGCGATCCGGCCGTCGTCGAGGGTCTTGAGGAACTGCTTGAAGCCCTCGCCCTCGTTGCCGAGCAGGTTGTCGGCGGGGACGCGGCAGTCCTCGAAGGTCAGGCCGTGGGTGTCAGACGCGTGCCAGCCGAGCTTGTCGTAGGCCGGCTCGACGGTGAACCCCGGCGTGCCGGAGGGGATCATGATCGCGCTGAGCTGGGCCGAGCCGTCGTCCTTGGTGCCGGTGCGGGCGGTCACCGTGACGACCGAGGTGATGTCGGTGCCGGAGTTGGTGATGAACGCCTTCGAGCCGTTGACGACCCACTCGTCGCCCTCGCGAACGGCCTTGGTGCGGGTGGCACCGGCGTCGGACCCGGCGTCGGGCTCGGTCAGGCCGAAGCCCGCGAGCGCACGACCGGCCACGAGGTCGGGCAGGAAGCGCTCCTTCTGCTCCTGGCTGCCGTAGGTGAGGATCGGGTTGATACCCAGGCCGACACCGGCCGACAGCGTGATGCCGATCGACTGGTCGACCCGGCCCAGCTCCTCGATGGCCACGCACAGCGACGTGAAGTCGCCGTCATCGCCCATGCCGCCGAACTCCTCGGGCACGACGAGGCCGAACAGGCCGAGCTCGCCCATCTTCGGCACCAGGACGCTCGGGAAGTGGTGGTCCTTGTCCCACTTGGCGATGTGCGGCTCGACCTCTGCCTCGGCGAACTCCCGGACGACCTTCCGGAAGTCCTCGTGCTCCTTGCTCAGCTCGAACATCGCTACTCCTTCGTGGTGCGCGCCTAGGGGTCACCCGGCCACGCGGCATACCTGGTTGTCGTGGTTGCTTGACGTTGACGTAAACGTAAAGCAATACTCACGGGTATGCCAGCCGCAGCCGCCACCGAGGTCGACCAGACGTGGACGATCCGGGAGATCGCGGACGAGTTCGAGGTGACCCACCGGACCGTGCGGCACTACGAGGACCTCGGCCTGATCACCCCGGAGCGGCGCGGCACCGTGCGGGTCTACCACCGTCGCGACCGCACCCGGCTGGCCCTGATCCTGAGGGGCAAGCGACTCGGCTTCCCGCTGGAGGAGATCCGCACGATCATCGACCTCTACGACCGGCCGCGAGGCAAGGCCAGCCAGCTCGAATACGTCCTGGACCAGATCGACGAGCGGCGGACCGACCTCGAACAGCGTCGGCGTGACCTCGAGGACGCGATCACCGAGCTTGGCGAGTTCGAGCGCCGTTGCCGCGCCGACCTCGACCGCCTCGCCTGAGGCCGCACCTCGCGCACTCCCGGCCCTAGGCTCGGGCACATGACCAGCTCCAGCGTCCTGTTCATCGGTGGCACCGGCGTGATCAGCTCGGCCTGCGTCGCCGAGTCCGTCGCGCAGGGCCACCGCGTCACGATCCTCAACCGGGGCACGAGCACCACCCATCCCCCACACCCCGAGGCCGAGTCCCTCCAGGCGGACGTGCGTGACGCCGCGGCCGTGCGGGCAGCGGTGGGTGGACGTGACTTCGACGTGGTCGTCGACTTCCTGAGCTTCATCCCGGACCAGGTGCAGCAGCAGCTCGACGAGTTCGCCGACCGGACCGGACAGTACGTCTTCATCAGCTCCGCGTCGGCCTACCAGACACCACCGTCCCGTCTGCCTGTCACCGAGTCGACTCCCCTGCGGAATCCGTTCTGGGCTTACTCCCGCAACAAGATCGCGTGCGAGGACCTCCTGGTGCGCGGCTACCGCGACGACAACCTGCCGATGACCATCGTGCGTCCCTCGCACACCTACGACCACACGCTGCCGCCCTTCGAGGGTCACTGGACCGTCATCGAGCGGATGCGGCAGGGCAAGCCCGTCGTGGTTCACGGTGACGGCACGTCACTGTGGACGATCACGCACCACACCGACTTCGCGCGGGCGTTCGTCGGGCTGCTGGGTCGCCGGGAGGCCATCGGCGAGGCCTTCCACATCACCGGCGACGAGGCCCCGGCGTGGAACCGGATCTACACCGACATCGCCGAGGCGGCCGGGGTCGAGCCACACCTCGTGCACGTCCCCTCCGACGCCATCGCCGCCGTGGACGAGGAGTTCGGCGACAGCCTGCTCGGCGACAAGACGCACTCGATGGTGTTCGACAACACCAAGATCCGCACGCTCGTGCCCGGCTGGACCGCTCGCGTTCCCTTCCGCCAGGGAGCGCAGGAGATCGTCGACTGGCACGACGCCGACCCCGCCCGTCGGGTCGGCGACGAACGCCTCGACGCCCTCTACGACGACCTCGTGACGCGCTTCCGCGTGGACAGGGCCTGAGGCGAGCATCGACCGAGGGCACCCCCGGTCGGCACAGCGCGGTCGGCTAGGTTCGCCGCCGTGGACTGGGACCTGCTGAGCACGCGACTCGAACCGGCGACCGGTGACGTCGCCCTGACCGCCCCGGCCGTGACCGTCGCCTTCGTCGCGGCCCTTCTCGTGGTGGCCGTGCCGGCCATCTGGCAGGTCATGCGGCTGGCCGTGACTCTCGTCCACGAGCTCGGCCACGCCCTGGTGGGGCTGGCCGTCGGTCGGCGGTTCACCGGCTTCGTGCTCCGCGGCGACATGTCAGGACACGCGGTCACCGTGGGGCCCCCGCGCGGCCCGGGCAGGGTGCTCACGACCTGGGCCGGCTACCCGGCACCCGCCGTCGTGGGTGCCGCCCTGGTCTGGGCCGCTGGCCGCGGGTGGGGCGCTCCGGTCCTGAGCGTCGTGATCGTCATCCTGCTCGTCGCGCTCGTCCGGGTGCGCTCTCTGCTCACTGCGGTGGTGATGCTGGTTGCGCTCGGTGCCACCGGGGCCCTGTGGTGGTGGCGCGATGACGCGGTCCAGGCGCAGGTGCTCGTGGGAGCGGGAATCGTCCTGCTGGTGGGGGCCTGGCGTCACCTCGGCGCCGTACTGCGCACCCGCGACCGCAGCAGCGACCCGGGAGTCCTCGCCGCGCTGACGCATGTCCCGCGCCTCGTCTGGAACGCGTCGTTCGTCCTCGTGTGTGCAGCGGCCACCGTCCTTGCCGCCTCCGCGGTAGCCCGCGCCTGGCAGTGAGCGCCCGGCCGTGAGCGCCTGGCACTGGGCGTCCGGCCTGACCGTCCCGCGCTACGCGTCCTGCTGCGCGAGGAAGCCGTCGATCTCCGCCGCAGTGGGCGCCGTCGCCGGACCACGCCGCGTCACCTTGATCGCCCCGGCCGCGTTGGCGCGTCGTGCGGCCGTCTCCCAGTCCGAGCCAGCCGCCCGGCAGGCAACGAGCACGCCGGTGTGGGTGTCCCCGGCCCCGTTGGTGTCGACCGCCTCCTGCGGATATCCCGGCAGGTATGCCGTCTGCCCACCTTCGCGCAGTCGGCACCCCTTCGGCCCGTCGCGGACGATGGCGACGGCACCCTGAGGGAGGCGATCGGCCACCGCTTCCACCGAAGCAGCCGGGTCGGCGCGCCCGGTGAGCTGTTCGGCCTCCTCGGCGTTGCTGGTCCACACCGTGGTGCGGGTGAGCACCCGCTCACGCAGGTCCTCGGACAGGTCGGCGAACGCGGCACCCGGGTCCAGCACCACCACGACCCCCGCTGCGAGGCCGTCGAGCCACTCAAGGAGCGGGTCACTGGTCAGGCCGACCAGGGAGAAACCGCTCACGCAGACGAGGTCCCCGGCTACCGGCAGCGAGGTCTGCAGGGACTCGATGCTGATCCGTCGCTCCGCGCCCTGAGTGGTCACGAAGGTGCGTTCGGCGCTCGGCTCCACCATCACGAAGCAGATCCCGGTGTCACTGTCGGCCACGGGTGGGCTGCTCACCGTCACGCCCTCGGCCGCGAGCGCCGACCGGACCAGGTCGCCGTTGGCGCCGGTACCCACTGCTCCGGCCAGCACCGCCTGCGCTCCCGACCGCGCGGCGGCCACGAGGATGTTGACGGCTCCCCCGGCATACCGCGCGTAGGTCTGCGCCACGGCGTTGCCGCCACGCACCGGCAGCGCGTCGACGACGACCACCTCGTCGACCAGGGCCTGCGCCGTGTGGATGACCCGCGGTGCCTGCACCCGAGCCGGCTCACCCTCGTGGGACGTCATGGAGCAGGAGTATGCCGCGCACTCGGGGACGGTGCCCCCGCGCGTCCTGCGTGGCCGTGGAATGCTGCACGACATGGCGACTGATCCGGAGACGACCCTGCTCATCCTCGGCGCCGGGGGTGACCTGACCCACCGGTTGCTTCTGCCCGGGCTGGCCAGCCTGCTCGCGGTGGAGCCCGACCGCCGGGTCCGCGTGGTCGGCGCCGACCGCGTCGACTTCACGCCGGCGCAGTGGAAGGCCCGCGTCAAGGATTCCTTCTCCGAGGCCAAGCCGCCCACGAGGGTGACCAGCGCGATCACCAAGCACACGGCATACGTCAAGACGGACCTGCTCGACGAGGCCGCGCTGCGCGAGCTGGTCGATGGCTGCGGCGACGGCCCACTGGTCATCTTCTTCGCGCTGCCCCCTCAGGTGACCATGAAGGTCTGCGACCTGCTGCAGCACGTCGACCTGCCCGAGGTCACTCGGCTCGCGCTGGAGAAGCCGTTCGGCACCGACCACGCGTCCGCGGTGCAGTTCAACAAGCTCCTGCACAAGGTGGTGCCTGAAGAGGACATCTTCCGGATCGACCACTTCCTGGGCGTGGCAACGGTTTTCAACCTGGTGGGGCTGCGTTTCGCCAACCGGATGCTCGCCCCGATCTGGAGTGCCGAGCACATCGAGCGCGTCGAGATCGTCTACGACGAGGACCTCGCGCTCGAGGGGCGGGCGGGCTACTACGACGGTGCCGGCGCGCTCAAGGACATGCTGCAGAGCCACCTGCTCCAGGTGCTCGCCCTGTTCGCGATGGAGTCGATCGCCGCCCTCGACGCCCGCGAGCTGCAGGACCAGAAGGCGCAGGTGCTGCGCGCCACCAAGGTCTGGGGCGGATCGCCCAAGCGCTCGTCGCGGCGGGCTCGCTACACGGCCGGGACGCTGGGCCGCAAGCAGGTGCCGGACTACGCCAAGGAGGACGGAGTCGACCCGAAGCGGTCCACCGAGACGCTCGCCCAGGTCACCCTCGAGGTGGCCAACACCCGGTGGGCCGGAGTGCCGTTCATCCTGCGCAGCGGCAAGGCACTGGGCGTGCCGCGCAAGCAGATCGTGGCCCACTTCCGCGACGTCCCGCACCTGCCCACCGGCTTCGTCGGCGGCTCCGACGGGGACATGCTGACCATCGACCTCAAGCCCGGCGCGGTGTCACTCACGCTGACGATGAACGCCGAGGGCGACCCGGTCGACCTGGAGCAGAAGACGCTGACCGCCACCCTCGCCGCCCCGCGCATGCAGCCCTACGGCGAGGTGCTGGCCCAGATCCTCGACGGCAGCCAACTGCTCACCGTCCGCGGTGACGCGGCCGAGGAGTGCTGGCGGGTGATGGCGCCCGTCATCAAGGCATGGGCCGACGACAAGGTGCCGCTGGAGACGTATGCCGCTGGGTCCAGCGGTCCCGAGGGCTGGCTCGCGCAGTAGGCGGACAGCGCATGGCGCGCCAGGGCGGGCGACAGCCGCGCGGCTAGCCAGCGGGGTCAGACGCGAGCGCGCACCGAGTAGAGCTCGGGGAAGAAGGTCAGGTCGAGGGCGCGGCGCAGGAAGTCGACGCCGGAGGAGCCGCCGGTCCCCTTCTTGTGGCCGATGGTGCGGGTGACCACCTGCAGGTGCCGGAACCGCCACTGCTGGAAGTTGTCCTCGAGGTCGACGAGCTCCTCACAGGTCTCGTAGACGCCCCAGTGCTCGCTCGGCTGCGCGTAGACCGAGGCGAAGGTGTCGACCAGCTCGTCGTTCTCGCGGTAGGGCTGGGTGAAGTCGCGGTCGAGCAGCTCGGCGGGTACGGCATACCCACGGCGTGCGAGGTAACGCAGGAACTCGTCATAGAGGCTCGGCTCGACGAGCAGGCCGGCGAGGAGGGTGCGCGCTTCCTCGTCGTGGTCGAAGACCTTGACCATGTCGGCGTTCTTGTTGCCGAGCAGGAACTCGACGGCGCGGTACTGCCAGGACTGGAACCCCGAGCTGGTCGCGAGGAACGGCCTGATCTCGGCGTACTCGCTGGGCGTCAGGGTGGCCAGCACCGACCACTGGTCGGTGAGGACCTCCTGGATCCGCTTGACCCGCGCCAGCCGCTTGAGGGCGGGTGCGAGCTCGTCGGTGGTCAGCAGGGCCCGAGCCGAGCGCAGCTCGTGCAGCATCAGCTTGAGCCACAGCTCGGACGTCTGGTGCTGGATGATGAAGAGCAGCTCGTCGTGCTGGGCCGGTTCGCTGCGTGGGTGCTGCGCCGACAGCAGCTGCTCAAGGCCCAGGTAGTCCCCGTAGGACATCGCCGCGGAGAAGTCCCGCTGCACGCCTTCTTCGATCTCCCGCACTGATCGCGCGTCGTCACCGCTCATGGCGCCCACCCTAGAGGCCCCCACGACGGCCACCTGACCGGCTCCTCGCCCGGGCGGTCTGGGCTCACCGACCGTACCCTCGGAACATGTCGAGGTTTCGCCGGACCGCTGCCGCCCGCACGACCGTCTCCGTCGCCCTGGGCGCCCTGCTTGCCGGGGCGGGAGCCTGGTCCGCGTCGCCATCCGGTGCCGCACCCTCGGCCGCTCCATCAGGTGCCGCGCCCTCGGTCGCGTCGGCCGCAGCCAAGCCCGGCGGCCCGCCCGCGGTCCAGGTCTCGACCCTGATGACCGGGCTCGCCATCCCCTGGGACCTGACCTTCACGCCCGACGGCACGATGCTGGTCACCGAGCGGGCGGGGCGGACGCTGGCCCGCCTGCCGGACGGGACCATCCGCACCGTCACCACTGCCCAGCAGGACCTGTTCGTCGGCAGCGAGTCCGGGCTCATGGGGATCGTCGTCGACCCTGCGTTCGCCACGAACCGGCAGTACTACACCTGCCAGGCCTACCGCGGTACGGGGACCAGTCCGATCGACATCCGCGTGATCCGCTGGTCGCTGGCGAGCGGTGCGACGTCGGCCACTCGCGTCGGCAACCCTGTCATCAGTGGTCTGCCCATCAGCACCGGCCGCCACGGCGGCTGCCGCCTGCGCTTCGACACGACCGGGCACCTGCACGTGGGCACCGGCGACGCGGCGGTCGGCACCAACCCGCAGAACCTCGACTCGCTCGGGGGCAAGACGCTGCGCCTCAACACCGACGGCACGGCCCCCTCCGACAACCCGTTCTTCTCGCGGGGCGGCCGGGCGGCCTACGTCTGGACCTACGGGCACCGGAACGTCCAGGGACTCGCGCTGCGGCCCGGGACGTCACAGATGTGGAACGTCGAGCACGGCTCCACCCGCGACGACGAGGTCAACGTCCTCTCCGCCGGTGCCAACTACGGCTGGGACCCCGTGCCCGGCTACGACGAGTCGGTCCCCATGACGGACCTGACCAAGTTCCCCAGCGCGATCCCGGCCCGCTGGTCCAGCGGCGACCCGACGGTCGCCACGAGCGGCGCGAGCTTCCTCACCGGTAGCGGGTGGGGCCTGTGGGAGGGCGCCCTCGCGGTAGCCGAGCTCAAGAACGCCGGCGTCCGCATCCTGATGTTGACCGAGGACGGCCGGGTACGTGCCCAGGCGCAGCTCGCCGCACTCGACGACAGCTACGGACGGATCCGCACGGTGCAGACCGGACCCGGCGGCGCCATCTACGTCACGACCTCCAACGGCAGCAACGACCGGGTGCTGCGGGTCAGCCCCACGACCACCCCACAGCCCTACTCGCCGGGTCTGGACGTGTCGCCCAGTGGGGTCTCGGCCGTCGTGCAGGGCACGGCGGTGACGGTCTTCGTGCGCGGCACCGCGGGGCACATCCACTACTCACGGCAGTCGGTCCCGGGCGGGCCGTGGACGCCGTTCACCACCATCCCCGGAGTCGTGGCGTCCGCGCCGAGCGCGACGACGTGGGACGGCAACCGGATCGACCTGGTCGCCCGCGGCTCGAACGGTCACCTGATGCACACCTGGTCCACCGGTGCAGGCTGGCAGCCCTGGCGCGATGTCGGCGGCACGCTGACCAGCGCCCCCACAGCGGCCGCGACGAGCGTCGGTACGGTCGACGTCGTGGCACGCGGCCCCGGCGACGCCCTGATGCACCGCCGGCTCGTCAACGGGACCTGGGGCAGCTGGCGAAGTGCCGGTGGGATCATCACGTCGGCCGCCTCGTTGCGCGCTGACCGGGCCACGGGCCGGGTGACGGCAACCGCCCGCGGCAGGGATGGGTACGTCCACGACATCGTCCTGGACTCAACCGGTGTCGTCCGCGCGTGGCAGAAGATGCAGCGACACACGTGGTCCGCGCCCGCGGTCGGAGCCGGAACGGCGCCACTCCTCGTCACCCGCAACGGCCAGATCCCCGTCCTCGTCACGGGGTCGAGCGGCCAGGCGCTGGGCGGTGACCTCACTGGGGCACCAGCCGTGGCCCAGCGTCCCGACGGCAGCTGGCTGATCACCGGACGCAGCCTCGACAACGCCCTGTGGGTCTATGACGGCAGGCCGGGCAAGCAGACCTGGTCGAAGGTCGGTGGGATCCTCACCTGACGCTTCCCGGCACGACGAGGAGGGCAGGCACGACAGCGAGGCCGCCTCGGTGCGGCGACCCCGCGGCATACCGGCGGTGCTGGTCGGTCAGTTGAACTCGACCGGGTCGGGGCCGGTGCGCTCCGACCGGTCGAGCGGCTCGAAGGCGGCGAGGTCGTCGCTGTCGAGCTCGAAGCCGAAGATGTCGAAGTTCTCGGCGATCCGGCTGGGGGTGACCGACTTGGGGATCACCACGTTGCCGACCTGGGTGTGCCAGCGCAGGATCGCCTGTGCAGGGGTGACGCCGTGCTTGTCGGCGATGCCGCGGATGACGTCGTCTTCGAGGACCGAGCCGCCGGACGCGAGCGGGCTCCAGGCCTCGGTCAGGATCCCGTTGGCGGCGTGGAACTCGCGCAGCGCCGCCTGCTGGAGGTAGGGGTGCAGCTCCACCTGGTTGATGGCGGGGAGCTCGCCGGTCTCGTCCTGGAGGCGCAACAGGTGGTCGATCTCGAAGTTGCAGACGCCAACGGCGCGGACCCGGCCGTCCTCGCGGAGCTTGAGCAGCGCCTTCCACGTGTCGACGTAGTTGTCCCGCTCCGGCGTGGGCCAGTGGATCAGGAAGAGGTCGAGGACGTCGATGCCCAGGCGGCCAATGGAAGCGTCGAAGGCGGCCAGCGTCGAGTCGAAGCCGTGGTCGTCGTTCCACACCTTGGTGGTGACGAACAGCTCGTCGCGGGAGAGGTCGGTCGCCCTGAGGGCGCGGCCGACGCCCTCCTCGTTGCCGTAGAGGCGGGCGGTGTCGATGCTGCGGTAGCCCGTCTCGAGCGCGGTGGCGATGGCAGCGTCGACCTCGGCGTCCGGCACCTGCCACACGCCGAACCCGAGCTGCGGGATGGCGATGGAGTCGGCGCCGGTGGACAGGGCGAGGTTCGGGACCGTGCTGGTCGATGCAGAGTTCATGCTTCGACTGTATGCCGCGTGTGCAACTTTTTCTCCGAGGGTCACCTGACGGACGAGTGGGAACAACGTGGGCGGCGGGAGTGTTGGCCAGGCCACACCCGGTGGGTGGCAGTGCCGTCGCGGAAACGAGCTAGGCTCCCGCGCATGGCGCCCAACTCCGAGTCGACGACGAAGCCGATCTCCAAGGTCCTCATTGCCAACCGTGGCGAGATCGCCGTGCGGATCGCGCGGGCGTGCGCAGACAGTGGCATCGGTTCCGTTGCGGTCTATGCCGATCCGGACCGTGACGCCCTTCACGTCAAGGTCGCCGACGAGGCCTACGCCCTGGGCGGCGCTACCCCCGGCGACTCCTACCTCGTGCAGGAGAAGCTGCTCGCCGTGGCCCGCAAGTCGGGTGCCGACGCGGTCCACCCGGGATACGGCTTCCTCGCCGAGAACGCCTCCTTCGCCCAGGCCGTGATGGACGCCGGGCTGACCTGGATCGGCCCCTCCCCTGCCGCCATCGACTCCCTCGGCGACAAGGTCAAGGCACGACACATCGCCGCCAAGGCCAACGCCCCGCTGGTGCCCGGCACCGCCGACCCGGTGGAAACGGCGGACGAGATCGTCGCGTTCGCCAAGGAGCACGGGCTCCCGGTCGCCATCAAGGCGGCCTTCGGCGGCGGCGGCCGCGGCCTCAAGGTCGCGCGCACCATCGAGGAGATCCCCGAGCTGTTCGACTCGGCCACCCGCGAGGCAGTCGCCGCGTTCGGTCGCGGCGAGTGCTTCGTCGAGCGCTACCTCGACAAGCCGCGCCACGTCGAGACGCAGTGCCTGGCCGACACCCACGGCAACGTCGTCGTCGTCTCCACCCGCGACTGCTCGCTGCAGCGCCGTCACCAGAAGCTCGTCGAGGAGGCGCCCGCGCCGTTCCTGTCCGACGAGCAGAACGCCGAGCTGCGCCGGGCCTCCAAGGCGATCCTGACCGAGGCCGGCTACACCGGCGCCGGGACGTGTGAGTTCCTCGTCGGCCAGGACGGCACCATCTCCTTCCTCGAGGTCAACACCCGCCTCCAGGTCGAGCACCCGGTTACCGAGGAGGTCACCGGCGTCGACCTGGTACGTGAACAGTTCCGCATCGCCAACGGCGAGGAGCTCGGGTACGACGACCCCGCACCGACGGGGCACTCGTTCGAGTTCCGGATCAACGGCGAGGACGCCGGCCGTGGCTTCCTGCCCGCCCCCGGCGTCGTGGCCGTCTTCGAGCCGCCGTCGGGACCGGGTGTCCGGCTCGACTCCGGAGTGGTCGCCGGCGACGTCATCGGCGGCGCCTTCGACTCGATGCTGGCCAAGCTCATCGTGACCGGTCACGACCGGCGGCAGGCGCTGGAGCGCTCCCGTCGGGCGCTGGCCGAGTTCACCGTCGACGGCATGCCAACGGTGCTGCCGTTCCACCGCGTCATCGTCTCCGACCCCGCCTTCGCGCCTGAGGGTGACCAGCCGTTCACCGTGCACACCCGCTGGATCGAGACCGAGTTCGACAACCAGATCGAGGCCTACTCGGGCGTCGTTGCCGAGGCTCCGGAGGAGTCCGGTGAACGCCAGAGCGTGGTCGTCGAGGTCGGCGGCAAGCGGCTCGAGGTCGTCCTGCCCGGCGGGCTGTCGCTGGGCGGCGGCTCCGGCGCTGCGAAGAAGAAGGCCCCCCGCCGCTCCGGTGGTTCCAAGACCGGCGCTGCGGCCTCGGGCGACTCGCTCACCGCCCCAATGCAGGGCACCATCGTGAAGATCGCCGTCGAGGAGGGTCAGCAGGTCGCCGCCGGCGAGCTCGTCGTCGTCCTCGAGGCGATGAAGATGGAGCAGCCCATCAACGCCCACAAGGCCGGCACCATCACCGGGCTGCTGGCGGAGGTCGGCCAGACCGTGACCAACGGTGCGGTCATCGCCGAGATCAAGGACTGATTCCACCACGCACGACTGCGGCGCCGCCTCCCAGCCGGGAGACGGCGCCGCTTCTCGTATGCCGGTCTTCGTTCAGCTCTGCCCGAACGGCGGGAGCTCCTTGGTGCCCTCGTCGGTCCCGCCGGCCTCGGGACCCGGCTCGGGGATGTTGCCGGTCCCGGGCTCGTCGCCGGGGACCTGGGCCGGTCCGCTGTCGGGAACCTGCGAGGGGTCGAGCGGGCCACCTGGCTGCCCCGGCTGCTGGGGCTCGCCCGGCGTGAGCGGGCCGTCTCCCGAGGCTGGCTGCTGCGGGTCATCGGTGGACGGCGACGGATTGGGAGCGGGCGTCGGCTCGGGCGCAGGTGCTGGCTCGGGGACGGGCTCAGGCGCCGGCTCGGGGACGGGTGCAGGTGCCGGCTCGGGGACGGGTGCAGGTGCCGGCTCAGGCGCCGGCGTCTCCTCCGGCAGGCCCAGCTGGTCACGCAGGGCGTCGCCGCCCTTGTCGACCTGGTCGGCGTACTTGCCACCGGTCTGCTTGTCGACGAGGTCCTCGACCTTGTCGATGGCAGAGTCCGCCTGCGTCGGGTTCCCCTTGGCGAGGTCCTTGATCTTGTCCAGCCAACCGCCAGCCATGTCATGCCTTTCGTTGGAAGTTCAGTGTCGGAACGTCGGTGTGCGTGCACTGGCACGCTCATCGTGGACATTACCCACGAACGAGTGGGAATTGCCGACCAACGACCTCCGACTTCTGGCCACCGGTGTCGCACGATGACCGGGATCTGGTCCCGCATCCAGCATCGGTGGCCAGAAGTGCGAGCTGGCGGCGGGCAGCGGTCAGTCGCGTTGGTGCAGCTGGCGAGCGGCTTCGGCCACCGAGCCGGACAGCGACGGGTAGACCGTGAAGGTCCCGGCCAGCTGGTCGACGGTCAGCCCGTGCTGGACCGCCAGGGTCACCGGGTAGATCAGCTCGGATGCCCGCGGAGCGACGACCACGCCACCCACGACCGTGCCGCCGCCCTTGCGCGCGAACAGCTTGACGAAGCCGTCCGTGATGCCCTGCATCTTGGCGCGCGGGTTGGTGGCGAGCGGCAGCATGATCGACGTGGCGTCGACCTTGCCCTCGTCGAGGTCCTTCTGGGAGAACCCGACCGTCGCGATCTCGGGGTCGGTGAAGATGTTGGCCGAGACGGCCCGCAGGTTGAGCGGGGCCACCGCGTCACCCAGGGCGTGCGCCATGGCGATCCGCCCCTGCATGGCGGCCACCGACGCAAGCGGCAACACCCCGGTGCAGTCGCCCGCGGCATACACACCTCGCACGGAGGTGCGCGAGACCTTGTCGACGACCACGTGTCCGGACTCGCTCACCGTGACCCCGACGTCCTCGAGCCCGATGCCGGACGTCTGCGGGATCGACCCGACCGCGAGCAGCGCGTGGCTGCCCTCGACCTCGCGGCCGTCCTCGAGCCGCACGACGACGCCCGCCTCGGTGCGCGACACCGACGCCATCCGCGAGCGCCCGAGGACGTCCATGCCCCGCTTGCGGAACACGTCCTCGATGACCGCGGCGGCGTCCGCATCCTCCCCGGGAAGGACCCGATCCCGCGACGACACGAGGGTGACCCGTGAGCCGAGCCCGAGGTAGGCCTGCGCCAGCTCGGCACCGGTCACACCCGAGCCGACCACGACCAGGTGCTCGGGGAGCTCGTCGAGGGTGTAGATCTGCTGCCAGGTGAGGATGCGCTCGCCGTCGGGCTGAGCGGTCGGCACCACGCGCGGAGTCGCACCGGTCGCGATCAGCACCACGTCGGCGGACAGCGTCTGGGTCGTCCCATCGGCGAGGGTCGCCTCGATCTGACCGGGCGCCACCATCCGCCCGGACCCGGCCAGCACGGTGACCCCGTCGGCTGCCAGGCGCGAGCCGATGTCGCGGGACTGCGCGGCGGCGAGCGCGAGGATGCGGCGGTTCACAGCGGTGAGCTCGGCCACCGAGTCCGAGACCTCGTCGCCCTCGTGGTCCTCCAGGTGCACCCCGAGGTCCGAGGCCGTCTCGAACTGGCTCATGAAGTCGGCCGTCGAGATGAGCGTCTTGGACGGCACGCAGTCGGTCAGCACCGCGGCCCCGCCCACGCCGTCCCGGTCGACGACGGTCACGGTGGCACCGAGGTGGGCGGCCACGAGCGCGGCCTCATAGCCCCCGGGGCCGCCCCCGAGGATGACTACTGAGGACTGTGGCGCATTCACGCGCCCATCCAACCACCCCGCAGACGGCGCCTCTTCGCCACGTGTTCTTTGCCTTCCCGCCACGCTCCGTGGGGCCTATGGTCCAAGAACAAACATTAGGGTTCCGCGACGGCACCACCGCCGCCCGCAGGACGGGCACCACAGTCAGGATGGAACACATGACAGTTCGTCCCCGACACACGGCCTTCGTCGCCGTGGTCGCTGCAGCCACCTCCCTCGCCGTCGCCGCATGCTCTCCCCCGGCCAAGACCGACTCCGCGAGCTCGGGCGACGCAGCCAGCAAGGCCAAGACGGCCACCTCGGCCGCAGACCTGGGCGGCATGGACGCCTTGGTTGCCGCCGCCAAGAAGGAGGGCACGCTCAACGTCATCGCACTGCCCCCGGACTGGGCCAACTACGGCGCCATGATCACCGCCTTCACCACCAAGTACGGCATCAAGGTCACCAGTGCCCAGCCCGATGCCAGCAGCGCCGACGAGATCTCTGCCGCCACCCGTCTCAAGGGCCAGGCGAGCGCTCCCGACGTCTTCGACCTCGGTGCCGCGGTCGCGTCCGCGAACACCGCCATGTTCGCGCCCTACAAGGTCGCCACGTTCGCCTCCGTCCCGACGGACTTCAAGGACGCGAACGGGACCTGGATCAACGACTACGGCGGCTACATGTCGGTGGGCTACGACTCCTCGAAGGTCCCGGCCCCGACAGCGTTCGCCGACCTGCTCAAGCCGGCCTTCAAGGGCAAGGTCGCCCTCAACGGTGACCCGACGAAAGCCGGCGCCGCCTTCGCGGGTGTCCAGATGGCCTCGCTCGCCAGTGGTGGCAGCGCGGGCGACGTCACCAAGGGCGTCGACTTCTTCAAGCAGCTCAAGAAGGCCGGCAACTTCATCCCGGTCGACCCGACCCCCGCCACGATCGCCTCGGGTCAGACTCCGGTCGTCATCGACTGGGACTACCTCAACGCCGCCCAGACCGCCAAGGTCCCGACGTGGAAGGTCTTCGTCCCGGACAACGCGGTCGTCGCCGGCTACTACGTCCAGGCGGTCAGCAAGGACGCCCCGCACCCGGCCGCCGCGCGGCTCTGGCAGGAGTTCCTCTACTCCGACGACGGCCAGAACCTCTGGCTCAAGGGTGGCGCCCGTCCGGTCCGCTTCGACGACATGAAGACGGCCGGCACCCTGGACGCCACGGCAGCGGCGGCGCTGCCCGCCGTGACCGGGACCCCCGTCGTGCCCACCGCGGCCGACTCGGACACCGCCAAGGCCTACCTCACCAAGGAATGGGCCAACGCCGTTGGCTGACGCCCGTCGCAGCAGGGCGCTCGGTGGCTTGCGGCCATCGGGCGCCCTGCTGGGTGTCGTCCCGTTCTTCGCCTACGTCACCGTCTTCCTCCTCATCCCGGCGCTGGTCGTCGTCATCGGCGCCTTCGTCAGCGGCGGCCGCCCGACGTTGGGCAACATCCGTGCGCTCGGCGAACCGGCCGTCACCTCGGCTCTGTGGCACTCCGTGGTCCTGTCCGTCGTGACGGCGGTGGTCGGCGCGGTGCTCGGCGCGATCCTGGCGTATGCCGTCTCGACGGCTCGCCCGAACGGCGTGCTCAAGCGGTTCGTCACCTCGCTCTGCGGGGTGTTGGCCCAGTTCGGTGGCGTCATCCTGGCCTTCGCGTTCCTTGCCACCTTCTCGGCGCAGGGGTTCCTCACCCGGCTGCTGGGAGTCGGTGGCGGCGGGTTGTGGCTGTACGAGTGGGACAAGGGCCTGATGCTGGTCTACCTCTACTTCCAGGTCCCGTTGATGCTCATCGTCTTCCTCCCGGCAGTCGAAGGGCTGCGGCCGCAGTGGCGTGAGGCCACCGAGACGCTCGGTGGCAGCACGGCGCTCTACTGGCGCAAGGTCGCCGGCCCGATCCTGTTGCCGTCGTTCATCGGTGCGCTGCTGCTGTTGTTCACCAACGCCTTCTCGGCCTACGCCACTGCCGCGGCCCTGGTCTCCCAGGGCGCACCGTTGCTGCCCCTGCAGATCGGCGGCACGTTCACCTCCGAGGTGGTGCTCGGCCAGGAGGGTGTCGGCAAGGCGATGGCACTGGCCATGGTCGTGGTCGTCGCCATCGTGATGACCGCGTATGCCGTGCTGGACCGGCGCGCCTCGAAGTGGCTGGTCCGGTGAGCGGCCAGCGGGCGTCGATGCGGCGACGCCAGGACCTCTTCCGCTGGGTCGTGGTCACCCTCACCCTGGTCTTCTTCGGGCTGCCGCTGTTCAGCATGCTCGAGTTCACCACCCGCGACTCCGCGGGTCACCGCACCGCCGCGACGTGGTCGGCGTTGGCCGACTTCGGGGTGATCTCGACCCGCTACCCCGACCTGCGCGCCGGGTTCCTTGCCTCCGTGGGCCTTGCGGTCCTCACCGTCGTGGTCATGCTCGTGCTGCTGGTGCCGACGATGACCTGGGTCCGGCTGCGGCTGCCCGGGCTGGGCCGGACCGTCGAGTTCATCTGCCTGCTCCCGCTCACCGTCCCCGCGATCGTGCTCGTCGTCGGGCTCACCCCGGTCTACGCCTGGGTCACCTACTTCCTGGGCGGCAACGCGATCTGGCTGTCGTTCGCCTACGTCGTGCTCGTCCTCCCCTACGCCTACCGCTCCCTCGACGCGGGCCTGCGGGCCATCGACGTCCGCACGCTCAGTGAGGCCGCACGCTCGCTCGGCGCCAGCTGGACCACGGTGATGCTCAAGGTGATCCTGCCCAACCTGCGCACCGCCGTGCTGTCGGCGTCCTTCCTCGCGGTCGCCCTGACCCTCGGTGAGTTCACCATCGCGAGCCTGTTCAGCCGCACCAACCTCCAGGTCGCGATGTACCTCATCGGCAAGTCGGACGCGCAGATCTCCATCGCGGTCGGGCTCGCCTCCCTCGTCTTCGCGTTCGTGATCCTGTTCGCGATGTCCTTCGTCGGCGGCGCCCGCAGCGCCACCTCGCCGCTCGCCCGACTGCGGCGCAACCGCAAGGAGCTCACATGACCGCCGCGCCCACGGCATACGACAAGGCCGCCACCGACGCCACCCGTGGGGTGGCCGTCGAGCTCACCGGGCTGCACCGCAGCTACGGCCCGGTGCAGGCGCTCGACGACCTCAACCTGCGGCTCGCGCCGGGCGAGCTCGTGGCGCTGCTCGGCCCCTCGGGCTGCGGCAAGACGACCGCGCTGCGCTGCCTCGCCGGGCTGGAGGACCCCGACTCCGGCCGCATCGAGGTCGGCGGCTTGGACCTGACCCGGGTGCCGACCAACAAGCGTGACCTCGGGATGGTGTTCCAGGCCTACAGCCTCTTCCCGCACATGACGGCCCGGCAGAACGTCGAGTTCGGGCTGCAGCTGCGGCGACAGTCCAGCCAGCAGCGGCGCGCCCGGGCAGCCGAGATGCTCGACCTCGTGGGCCTGTCGACCCAGGCGGACCGGTTCGCCCACCAGATGTCTGGTGGGCAGCAGCAGCGCGTCGCCCTCGCCCGCGCCCTGGCCATCGAACCTCAGGTACTCCTGCTCGACGAACCGCTCTCGGCCCTGGACGCCAAGGTCCGGGTCCAGTTGCGCGACGAGATCCGGCGGATCCAGCTCGAGGTCGGCACGACCACGCTGTTCGTCACGCATGACCAGGAGGAGGCGCTGGCCGTCGCCGACCGGGTGGGCGTGATGCGCAGCGGCCGGCTCGAGCAGATCGCGGCTCCCGAGGAGCTCTACTCGCGACCCGTCAACGACTTCGTCGCCGACTTCGTGGGGGTGACGAACCGCCTCCCGGGCGACGCCGACGCAAAATCAGCGACGGTGCTCGGTGGCTCCGTGCCCCTGCTCGTCGGGTCGGCCACGTCAGGCCCGGTCACGGTGTTGGTGCGCCCGGAACACCTTGTGGTGCACGCGGATCCGAACGGACCCGATGCAGTGACGAGCGTCAGCTTCCTCGGCGCGCACGGCCGGGTCATCGTCGGGCTCGCGGCCGGCGGGCAGGCCATCGTCCAGGTGCCGAGCAGCGCCGTGTCCAACTATCCTCCGGGCACCCGGGTGACCGTGCGTCCCACCGGCGAAGCCGCCCTGGCGGTGTCGGCGAGGACCTGATCCCCCAGCGGCGAGCACCGGAGCCAGTCCTGAGAATCCGCATGGCCCTGACAGAGGGCGCCACGTCAGCCGACGTAGCGCCCTCTGTCATTGGGGCAGTGGTCTGTGGGTCAGCGGCGCAGTCGCGCAGCCGTGACCGACAGTGCACCACCGAGCAGGAGGAGGGCGAGCCCGCCCCCGACCCCGTAGGTCCAGGTCTGCGGGCTGACACCGGTGAAGGCCAGCTCGCTGGTCGTCGGAGTGGACACCTCGGCCGGGATCGGCGAAGCGGGCGGGGTGGTCTCGACGGTCACGCCGCCACCCGACTCACCGCCGCCGGTCTCACCACCGCCGGTCTCGCAGGCCACCACCGCGGCGATCTGCACGTCCCACGAAGAGGTGCCGGTCAGCTCAAAACCCTTGAGCGCCTTGGCCGTGACGGTGCCCGACAACGGACCCGGGTGCTTGCCCGCCGCGATCGGCTCGCCGTTGAAGAAGTAGCCAACACCCTCGGTGACCGGCACCGTGAGGAACCCCGTCGTGTCGCACTCCGACGCCTGGGAAACAGTCGGCGCCACCGGCGTCACCGTGGTCGAGCAGGTGTCCGCAGCAGCGATCGAGACCGGCCACGAAGACGTACCCGTCAGCTCAAAACCCTTGAGCGCCTTGGCCGTGACGGTGCCCGACAACGGACCCGGGTGCTTGCCCGCCGCGATCGGCTCGCCGTTGAAGAAGTAGCCCACGCCCTCGGTGACCGGCACCGTGAGGAACCCGGTCGTGTCGCACTCCGACGCCTGGGAAACAGTCGGCGCCACCGGCGTGACCTTGGTCGTCGTCGGTCCGCAGGCCTGAGGCAGGGTGACCGTGCCGTTGCTGTCGGCGGTGAACCCGTCCGACCAGGCACCGTGGACCCCCAGGGTGGCCGTCGGCGTGCCCGGGGAGATCCCCTCCTGTCGCACGGTCGCCCGCGTGGTGGCCGCTGACGACGCGGCATCGATGGTGACCGGGAGGCCGGTGACCGAACCGCCACCCGTGGAGCTGGCCTGGGTGACCTGCACCGGCAGCTGGTAGTCGTTCGTGACCGTCCACGTGACGCCGACGGTGCCATCCGGTCGGCACTGTGCGGTGCCGGCGACCATGGCCGAGTGGGCTGACGCCGATCCGGCACCAGCCAGTGCCAAGCCGCCGACTGCGATCAGCGTCGCGGCTGTACTGAGCATTCTCTTCAACTGAAAAACCCCCTGCGCCCACGGGTAAGTGGGATTGGTTGCCATGACAGAGCGTGCCTGTCAGCTCCCCAAGACCCCCCGGCCCCGAGGCCCTGTTGCGGCACTCTCGGGAGGCACAACGACGGTCTTTCCGGATAGTTATGGTCTTGGTCAAGAAAGGACATTTTTGGCCCAACAGTGCAGGTCAGAGGCAATACGCGAGAGGCCGCAACCTGCCGCAACCGGCCGCCGACCGTCCCCAACCAGCGCAAAGCGGGCGATCCGTGCCACCGACGAGCCGCCGCGTCCGCGCATGGATAGTCTTCGGGAGTGACTGAGCAGCGCAGCGCCTCTACGGGCCCTTCCGACCTCGCCGACCCCGCCACGGATCCGTTCGAGGTGGCCCGGTCCGCAGCGGCCGTCATCGCCGGGCGCAGCGGCGCCGCCACGCACGACGTGGCCCTCGTCCTCGGCTCGGGCTGGGGCCAGACCGGTGACCTGATCGGCGAGACGCTCGCCACGATCGACAACGCCGACGTACCGGGCTTCGCCAAGGCCGCTGTCGCCGGGCACAGCGGCACGATGCGCTCGGTCGCGATCGCCGACACGGGCCGCCGTGCCCTCGTCTACGGCACCCGCACCCACTTCTACGAGGGCAAGGGCGTGCGCGCAGTCGTCCATGCGGTCCGCACCGCAGCTGCCGCCGGCTGCAGGACCATCGTGCTCACCAACGGCTGCGGCGGCCTCAACCCCGCGTGGACGCCGGGCACGCCGGTCCTGATCAGCGACCACATCAACCTCACCGCACACTCCCCCATCGAGGGCGCCAACTTCGTCGACCTCACCGATCTCTACTCTCCGCGGCTGCGCGACCTGGCCCGCGCCGTCGACCCCGGGCTCGACGAGGGCGTCTACGTCCAGTTCCGCGGCCCGCACTACGAGACCCCGGCCGAGGTGCAGATGGCCAAGGTGCTCGGCGGTGACCTGGTCGGCATGTCCACGACCCTCGAAGCCATCGCCGCCCGCCAGGCCGGCCTCGAGGTCCTCGGTATCTCGCTCGTCACCAACCTCGCCGCCGGGATCAGTGACCAGCCGCTCTCGCACGAGGAGGTCATCGAAGCCGGCCAGGCCGCCGCAGAGCGGTGCGGCAAGCTGCTCGCCGCCGTCGTCGCCACCATCTGAGAGGACGCCCACCATGACGTATGCCGCGCGGCACGGCCGCAGTGCCGCCTCACCGTCCGCTGCCGACGCCCACGCGCAGGAGCTGATCGACGCCGCCCAGGCGTGGGTCGACGACGACCTCGACCACGAGACCCGGGTGGAGCTCGGCGACATCCTCGCCAAGGCCAAGGCGGGCGACCAGGACTCCATCGACGACCTCGCTGACCGGTTCTCCGGAATGCTCGAGTTCGGCACCGCGGGTCTGCGCGGCGCCATCGGCGCCGGTCCCAACCGGATGAACCGCTCGGTGGTCATCCGGGCGGCAGCCGGCCTCACGGCATACCTCAAGGCGAGCAAGCCCGAGCCGTTCGTGGTGGTGGGCTTCGACGCCCGCAAGAACTCCGACGTCTTCGCGCGCGACACCGCGGCCGTGGTCGTGGGTGCCGGTGGGCGCGCGGCGATCCTGCCTTCGGCGCTGCCGACACCGGTGCTGGCGTATGCAATTCGCTTCCTCGGCGCCGACGCCGGCGTGATGGTGACGGCCAGCCACAACCCACCTGAGGACAACGGCTACAAGGTCTACCTCGGTGACGGTTCGCAGATCGTGTCACCGTCCGACGCCGACATCGCCACCCAGATCGCGCGGGTCGCCGCCGTCGCGGACGTCCCGTTGGCCGACGACGGGTGGGAGACGCTCGGTGACGACGTGCTCACGGCCTACCTCGAGGACGCCATCACGGTCGTCGCGACGGACACCCCGCGCGACGTCACCGTCGTGCACACCGCGCTCCACGGGGTCGGCTCCGAGACAGTCGCCAAGGCCTTCGTCCGAGCGGGGTATGCCGCGCCGATCCCCGTCGCGAGCCAGGCCGAGCCGGACCCGATGTTCCCGACGGTGCACTTCCCCAACCCGGAGGAGCCCGGCGCGATGGACGCCGCGCTCGAGCTGGCCGAGCAGACCGGGCCGGACGTCGTCATCGCCAACGACCCCGACGCCGACCGATGCGCTGTCGCGGTGCCCGGTCCGGGCGGCTGGCGGATGCTTCGAGGTGACGAGGTGGGGGCTCTCCTCGGGTCGCACATCCTGGCTCGCGGCGTGGACGGCGATGCGGTCTTCGCCAACTCGATCGTCTCGTCGCGACTGCTCGCGGCGATGGCCAAGGCCGCCGGCGTGCGACACGAGGAGACGCTCACCGGGTTCAAGTGGATCTCGCGGGTGGACGGTCTTCGCTACGGATACGAGGAGGCGCTCGGCTACTGCGTCGACCCGCCCCACGTGCGCGACAAGGACGGCGTGAGCGCTGCCCTGGTCGTGGCCGAGATGACGGCGACCCTCAAGGCGGAGGGACGGTCGCTGACCGATGTCCTCGACGACCTGGCGGGGGAGCACGGAGTGCACGCGACCGACTCGTTCGCCGTGCGGGTGGCGGACCTCTCCTTGATCGGCACGGTGATGACGCGGTTGCGCGACACCCCGCCGACAGACGTTGCGGGGATTGCGGTCTCGCGGGCCGACGACCTGGCCAAGGGCAGCGACACCCTGCCGCCCACCGACGGACTGCGCTACTACCTCGACGACGACTCGCGGATCATCGTGCGGCCCTCCGGCACCGAGCCCAAGCTCAAGGTCTACCTCGAAGTCATCGAGCCGGTGTCCTCCGACCTGAAGACAGCACGCAAGATCGCCGCAGAGAGGCTTACCGCGATCCGCACCGCCATGGAGGCCCTCACCCAGCTCTGAGCGGTTGACTCGACGGCACACATTCCGCGAACTCGATGGGCGCCCCAGGGCGTGCCAGCAGGCCCGTCGGGTGTGGCGGGCTGTGGGGCTGGGTCATGGTCGCCACGGTGGCGATGGCTGCGAACCAGAGGCGATCTCGAGCTCGCCCCACACGTCGTAGGTCCTGACCGCTGGCCGCTCTCCCACCACCGCCGCACGGCCCGCCGATGCCGCCTGTCGGTCGGCGAGCCATCGGTCATAGGAGCCAGGAACGAGCAGCCACCTGACGTGACCGTCGATCAGCTCCCCGTAGTAGCCCTTGCGGTGCACGATCGTGTGGTGCCGCCCGCACAGCAGCGCAGCATTGCCAAGATCGGTGGCGCCGCCGTCGACCCAATGCCTCAGGTGGTGCCCGTCGCACCAGGACGCCGGCACGGTGCAGTTCGGGAACGTGCACCCGCCGTCGCGCAGCCACAGGGCGCGGAGCTGGGCGGAGGTGAAGAGCCGGAACCGTCGGCCCAGGTCGAGGACCTGGCCGTCCTTGCCCAGCACCACGGGCACGATCCCGGCGTCGCAGGCGATCCGCCGGGCCGTCTCCGGGCCGATGAGGGTGCCCGCCTCACCCGACCCGAACACCGTCGCGGCGTTCGACCGGGCCACCAGGTCCTGCAGCGACACGGTCACGAACAGCTCAGCCTTCGGCGTGGTCGCCACCCCGTCGGCGGACCCCACCCCGCGGCGCACCACCTCCAGCAGCGCGTCCATCCGCCGCTGCCCCGACGCCCGACGGTCCGGCTCCTCGTCTGCCGGTCGAGGCGCCGAGAGTCCTTGCACGGCAGCCTCGATCGTCGCCCTGGCCTCGGCATCGACGACCATCGTGTACTCGAACAGACCGAAGCCGTCGGAGAACGCCTGTGACAAGGACCGCCGCTCGCACAGCCGGTCATGCTCCCCCTGGAACTCACCCGCCGCCCCGTACTTGGCGACCAGCCGGTCCCGAAGGCCGCGCACGTCCTTTGGCCGACCCCACGACGCCACGTCGATGAGCCCGTCCAGCACCGGACCCTCCGCGCCCTCCGCGAGTCGAGGACCGAGCCGCTCGAACTCCTCGACCACCACCGCCGCCGTGACCAGCGGCACCCGCGCCTGGCGAACGGCCGCGACCAGCGCCGCATACCGCTCGTCGTGGGCGGTCTCGGCCAGCCGCACGACGCGTGCCGAGCCGCCGGCACGCAGCGACGGCGAGTGGTCGAGGAGCCATGCGTGCGCGCCTGAGCGGCCCGACCCGGCTTCCGCGCGGTCCACCGCTTCGCGAAGCAGGTCCACCCGCGCCGCGTCGACGCGCGTTCCCAGCTCGTCGAGCTGGGACGCGAACCGGCCCAGCTCCGCGCCGCTGGCGGCCCACAGGTCGCCATCGACTCCGGCCAGGGCACGGCACGCCTGCTCCACCGCCGCGCTGCGCTGCTCGAACGACATGCCCCCATCCATGAAACAAACCTAGCAACAGGGTCTGACAACCCAATCATGTCGAAATCCACTGGGCTGCAACAGATTTCGCGCAGATACGGCGTCAGTTGTCCACAACCAACGGACGAGCCGTCCAGCTACCCACACCCGGTCACAGGAAACCCAAAGGTGCGGCACAGCGCGGCACCACCTCGGGGGCGTGTCGTAGGTCCTGAGACCACGACCCACAGCACCTCGAAGGTGAGCACCATGAAGCTGAGCAGACGCCCCCTCCCCCTCCTCCTCGGCGCAGCCGGCATCGCCTCCGCCGCAGCGATCGCCATCGGCGGCGCGCAACTCGCGAGCAACGCCAGCGCAGCCGGCTCGGCCGCGGGCACGAGCATCAGCAGTGTGACCAACCCGTATGCCGACGGCTACGGGACGCGGGGCGGGCGCACTTGGGGTGCGGTTCCCGGCTCCGGGGACACCGGAGCGTCCGGGACGGCCCCGGCAACCACGGATGGGACGACCACGACCGGGACGACCACGGAGGCCACTGCGAGTCAGCTCGTGGGCGTGGTCGACATCGTCACGACGGTGGGGTACGACCAGGGCGAGGCGGCCGGGACCGGGATGGTGCTCACGTCCGCGGGCGAGGTGCTGACCAACAACCACGTGGTCGACGGCGCAACCAGCATCGAGGTCACCGTCCTGTCGACCGGTCGCAGCTACTCCGCGAAGGTGGTGGGCACGAGCCCGACGAACGACGTGGCGGTCCTGCAGCTCTCGGGCGCGACCGGGCTCGCAACGGTGGACGTCGGTGAGTCCACCTCCCTGCAGGTAGGTGACGCGATCACGGGGGTCGGCAACGCCGGCAACGAGGACGGGACGTCCGCGGCCACGGGTCAGGTGACCGCCCTCAACCAGGACATCACCGCCAGTGACGGCACGGGGACCGACAGCGAGGACCTCACCGGACTCATCATGACGAACGCAGCCATCGAGGCCGGCGACTCCGGCGGCCCCCTCCACGACGCGCAGGGCCAGGTCGTCGGGATCGACACCGCAGCGCAGACCAGCGGACGCAGCGGGCAGACCGTGGCCGGTTACGCCATCCCCATCGACACGGCCCTGGCGGTGGCCGACCAGATCACGTCAGGAGTCGACAACGCGACGATCCACCAGGGCGTCCCCGCGTTCCTCGGCATCCAGACCGCGTCGGCCTCCGCGAACGGCTTCGGCCAGCAGGACAGCGGCCTCGGCGCCTCCAGCAGCGGGTCGACAGGCGCTGCGGTCGACGGAGTGGTCAGCGGGTCCGCCGCGCAGAAGGCAGGCATCACGGCCGGCTCGACCATCACCGGGGTGGGTGGCAAGGCGATCGGCAGCTCAGCCGACCTCACCGCAGCCCTGGCTACCCATGACGCGGGCGACCGGGTCTCGGTCACCTGGACCGATGCGTCCGGCACGGCCCACACCGCGACCGTCACCCTCGGATCAGGCCCCGCAGACTGAGGGGCCACGGGGTCTGACCAGTGGGTGGGACACGGCTAGGATTGCTCGGTGAGCACCCCCACAGCTGCGGTCCCTTCCGTCGACGCGACGGCCAGGGCCCGCGATCTCCTCGGCGTCTCCCGGCTCAGCAACGCGGCCCTCACGAGCTGGTTGCACGCACTGCCCGGAGTCGACCAGGTCGGCTGCGAGGCCCGAGCGGCGGGCCTCGGCACCCGGTCGATCAAGACCACCGCCAAGGCCTGGGGCATCGACCTGGCGATCTCGATGATCGACCTGACGACCCTCGAGGGTGCCGATACCGCGGGCAAGGTCCGCGGTCTGTGCGCCAAGGCCATCCACCCCGACCCCACCCTCCCCGACACCCCGCGCCCCGCAGCCGTCTGCGTCTACGGAGACATGGTCGCCACTGCCAAGGACGCGCTCGGCCAGAGCGGCGTCAAGGTCGCCTCCGTGGCCACCGCGTTCCCCAGCGGTCGAGCGCTGATGCCGGTCAAGCTGGCCGACACTCGCGACGCCGTCAGTGCCGGGGCCGACGAGATCGACATGGTCATCGACCGCGGGGCCTTCCTGTCCGGTGACTACCTCACGGTGTTCCGCGAGATCGCCGAGGTCGCCGAGGCGTGCGTCCGCAAGGACGGTTCGCGAGCGCGGCTCAAGGTGATCATGGAGACCGGCGAGCTCGTCACCTACGACAACGTCCGACGCGCGGCCTGGCTGTCGATGCTGGCCGGCGGTGACTTCATCAAGACCTCCACGGGCAAGGTGTCCCCCGCCGCGACGCTGCCCGTCACGCTGGTCATGCTCGAGGCCGTCCGCGACTGGCGCGACCTCACCGGCGAGATGGTCGGGGTCAAGCCGGCCGGTGGCATCCGCACCAGCAAGGACGCCCTCAAGTTCCTCGTGACCGTCAGCGAGATCGCCGGCGACGACTGGCTCGACCCGCACTGGTTCCGCTTCGGCGCCTCGAGCCTGCTCAACGACCTCATCCTGCAACGCCAGCGGATGGCGATCGGTGCCTACTCCGGCGCTGACTACGTCACCGACGACTCGCCCAGCCTCTACTGAGCAGGCGAGCCCCCATGACCGTCCACGCCGTCCGCACCGTCCGCACCCCCCATCAGCCCACCGCACCCGACGGATCCTGAGGAACCTGAAGCCATGGCCAAGTTCGAGTACGCACCGGCACCGGAGTCCCGCGCGGTCGTCGACATCAAGCCCTCCTACGGGTTGTTCATCAACGGTGAGTTCACCGAGTCGCAGGGCGGCTCGGCCTTCAAGTCGATCAGCCCCGCCACCGAGGAGGTCCTCGCGGAGATCACCTCAGCGAGCGACGCGGACGTCGACCGCGCCGTGGCTGCCGCTCGCCGGGCCTACAACGGCGTCTGGGGCCGGATGTCCGGCGCCGACCGCGGCAAGTACCTCTTCCGCATTGCCCGCATCCTCCAGGAGCGCGCCCGCGAGTTCGCCGTGCTGGAGAGCCTCGACAACGGCAAGCCGATCAAGGAGAGCCGCGACGTCGACGTGCCCCTGGCCGCGGCGCACTTCTTCTACCACGCAGGCTGGGCCGACAAGCTCGACTACGCCGGCCTGGGCACCAACCCCCGCCCGCACGGAGTCGTGGGCCAGGTCATCCCGTGGAACTTCCCGATCCTCATGCTCGCGTGGAAAATCGCCCCGGCGCTCGCCACCGGCAACACCGTGGTCCTCAAGCCGGCCGAGACCACCCCGCTCACCGCGCTGCTCTTCGCCGAGGTGGTCCAGCAGGCCGACCTGCCCCCGGGTGTCGTCAACATCATCACCGGCGCTGGTGCGACCGGCCAGGCCATCGTCGACCACCCCGACATCGACAAGCTCGCGTTCACCGGCTCCACGGGCGTCGGCAAGATGATCGCTCGCTCGATCGCCGGCACCCGCAAGAAGGCCACCCTCGAGCTCGGCGGCAAGGCGGCCAACATCGTCTTCGACGACGCACCGCTCGACCAGGCCGTCGAGGGCATCGTCAACGGCATCTTCTTCAACCAGGGCCACGTCTGCTGCGCCGGGTCGCGCCTGCTCGTGCAGGAGAACATCGCGGCCGACGTCGAGAAGCGGCTCAAGCGCCGCCTCGAGACGCTGCGCGTGGGCGACCCGCTCGACAAGAACACCGACGTCGGCGCGATCAACTCCAAGGCCCAGCTCCAGCGGATCGTCGAGCTGACCGCGGCCGGCGAGGCCGAGGGCGCCGAGCGCTGGGACAACGGCTGCGAGCTGCCCAGCAAGGGCTTCTGGTTCCGGCCGACGGTGTTCACCGGCGTCAGCCAGGGCCACCGGATCGCCCAGGAGGAGATCTTCGGACCGGTCCTGTCGGTGCTGACCTTCCGCACGCCGCACGAGGCCGTCGCCAAGGCCAACAACACCCCCTACGGCCTGTCCGCCGGCATCTGGACCGAGAAGGGCTCGCGCATCCTCTGGATGGCCGACCAGCTCCGCGCCGGCGTCGTCTGGGCCAACACGTTCAACAAGTTCGACCCGACCAGCCCCTTCGGTGGCTACAAGGAGTCCGGCTACGGCCGGGAGGGTGGCCGCCACGGCCTCTCCGCCTACGTCACGACGGGAGACAGCAAGTGAGCCCCACGGCGCAGTCCGCAGGCACAGGCACGCGCGTCGATGTGCGCAAGACCTACAAGCTCTACATCGGCGGCAAGTTCCCCCGCTCCGAGTCGGGCCGTTCCTACGAGGTCGTCGACGGCCGCGGCAGGTTCCTGGCCAACGCCGCCCAGGGCTCACGCAAGGACGCCCGGGACGCCGTGGTCGCCGCCCGTGGCGCGTTCGCGGGCTGGGCCGGCGCCACGGCATACAACCGTGGTCAGGTGCTCTATCGCGTTGCCGAGGTGATGGAGGGACGTCGGTCCCAGTTCGTCGACGAGGTGCGCGCCAGTGAGGGCGTGGCCGAGCGTCGTGCCGAGACCATCGTCTCCCAGGCCATCGACCGCTGGGTCTGGTATGCCGGGTGGACCGACAAGCTCGCGCAGATCCTCGGTGGGCTCAACCCCGTCGCCGGACCCTACTTCGACATCTCGGCACCCGAGCCGACCGGTGTCGTGGCTGTCCTTGCGCCGCAACGGAGTTCGCTGCTCGGCCTCGTCTCGGTCCTCGCTCCGGTGATCTGCTCCGGCAACACCGCCGTCGTCCTGACGAGTGAGCTGCGCCCGCTGCCGGCCATCACGCTCTCCGAGGCGCTGGCCACCTCCGACGTCCCCGGCGGGGTGATCAACCTGATCACCGGTCGCACTGCCGAGGTCGCGCCGTGGCTCGCCTCGCACCGCGACGTCAACGCGATCGACCTGACCGGTGCGGCCGACGCCGAGGGACTCAAGTGGGGCGACCTCGAGCTCGCTGCCGCCGAGAACCTCAAGCGCGTGGTCCGTCCGGCCGGTGAGGGCGCCGACGCCGTCGAGCCCGACTGGTCGCGCACCCCTGACCTGTCGCGGATCACCCCCTTCCTCGAGACCAAGACGGTCTGGCACCCCAAGGGCCGCTGACCCCTTGACCGCACCGTCACCGGACGTGGACACCACCGCCCGGGTGGTGGTCCTTGCCGGTCCCAGCGGCGCCGGGAAGTCCCGGCTCGCCGCCCGGCTCCAGACCGCACACGGCTGGCCGATCATCCGCCTCGACGACTTCTACGGCGACGAGGACGACCCGGCGATGCCGCGCAGCAAGGAGCTGGGCATCGTCGACTGGGACCACCCCGACTCGTGGAACCGCGACGCCGCCGTCGCCGCGCTCGCCACCCTGGTCCAGACCGGTGAGGTGAAGACCCCTGTCTACGACATCTCTCGCAGCCGGGCCGTCGACACCACGACGGTGCACGCCGCTCCACACGACCTCATCCTTGCCGAGGGCATCTTCGCCGCCGAGATCATCGCCGACCTCCGGGCGCGCGGCCTGCTCGCCGGCGCCTACTGCGTGCACCACCACCGCCTGGTCACCTTCGTCTGGCGGCTACTGCGCGACCTGACCGAGCACCGCAAGCCGCCGTGGACGCTGGTCCGCCGCGGCCTGGCCCTGATGCGGGACGAGCCCAGGGTCGTGGCGCGCCAGGAGTCCCTCGGCGCGGCGTCCGCCCGGGCCAAGGACCTCGAACCCCTCCTGTCCGCCCTCGCCCGCTGACCGCGTCCACGCGAGCCCACACCAGCCGCCCTGTGCCACGGCGTGACCGGGTATGCCGCGGGCGCACCAACCGCGCGACGCGCGCCGAATCTCGTGGCTCGGGGCCCAGAGGGCACCTCGGCTTGTTAGGGTTCCACCACGTCAGCGAGGGGGATGTGCGCACATGACCGACCCGCAGTGGGTGGCTCCTGGGACCAGTGGGCCGGCAGAACCGGTGGCCACCCCGGCAGGTGGGCAGGCGGCATACCCTGCTGCACCTCCCGGACACCAACCCGGCCAGCAATCCGGGCCACCGATGGGGCCGCCGCCAGGGCAGGGCTTCGCGCCCATGTCCCCGGGCTACGCGCACCCGGCGATGGAGTTCCGTCCCGGCGTGATCCCGTTGCGGCCGCTGAACCTCAGCGACCTCTACGGCGCCGTGATCAAGGCCATCCGCGGCAATGTCGCCGCCACCATGGGACTGGCCTTCGTCACCACCCTGATCTTCCTGGTGCCCACGACGGCCCTGGGCGCCTGGATCGCCTCCCAGGAGTCGCTGGACTTCGAGTCGACCGAGGACGTCTTCCCGGTGGCCGGCACCATCGGCTCCGTGGTGCCGTCCCTCGGGACGTCCCTGTCGGCGATCCTGCTGACCGGGTTCGTCGCGTTCGTCATCAGCCAGGCCGTGATGGGCCGCAAGGTCACCGCCGGCCAGACCTGGGAGGGCACTCGCGGTCGGCTGCCCGCCCTCGTCGGCGCCACGATCGTGACCGGTCTGGCCATCACCCTCGCGCTCGCCGCAGTGCTCGTCCTGCCCGTCCTCGCGCTCGTCGCGGCCACGACGGGTGGGAACGACTCCGGCATCGCCGGCGCCGTCGTGCTGACGCTGGGCGCAGCCCTGGTCGCCATCGCCCTCGCCCTGTTCCTCTCGACCCGGCTGGCCTTCGTCGGCGTCGCTGTCGTGCTGGAGAAGGCAAGCGTCGGTCAGGGCATCGCGAGGTCGTGGCGACTGACGTCGGGTAGCCAGTTCTGGCGGGTCCTCGGGATCCGGATCCTCACCGGCATCATCGTCGGGATCGCCGCCCAGATCCTGACGGTGCCCCTGTCGATCATCGGCACCTTCGGCGTGATCGGCACCGGTGACCCCTCCGACATGTTCGTCTGGCAGTCCGTGATCGCCGGAGTCACCGGCCTCATCACCGGAGCCCTGACGACGCCGTTCACAGCCGGTGTCGACGCCCTGCTCTATGTCGACCAGCGCATCCGGCGTGAAGGGTTCGACGTGCAGCTGATCACCGCCGCGCAGGATGACGCGACGCGGCAGTGGCCGGGAGCAGCCCTGCGTCGATGACTTGCCTGACCGCCCCGTTCGACGGCCCACCCCTCGACCCGAGCTCTCCCGAAGCCCAGCAGTGGGTCCGTGACGAGCTCGCGAACGGCCAGTACCTCACCGAGCCATCGTGGTGGCAGCGGTTCGTCGAATGGCTCAGCCACCTGTTCGGTGGCGGCTCCAGCCCCAGCCTGTTGCCCTCCTGGGTCGCGGTGCTCGTCGTGGTGGTGGTGGTGGCAGTCGTCGCCCTGGTCGTGCTGCGGCTGGTGCGGCCCGAGTCAGTGACCCGACGGCGCCCCACAGCGGTGGCCGCGGTGGACGACGAGGGACTCAGCGCCGCGGACTACCGGCGCCGCGCCCGCGCATCGAGCGACCGCGGCGACTGGGACACAGCCCTGCTGGACAGCTACCGCGCGCTGGCGGCCTCGGCGGTGGAACGCACGCTGCTCACCGAGCTGCCGGGCCGCACCGCCCACGAGGTCGCGGTCTCCCTCGGCCCGGTGTTCCCCGACCATGCCGAGGCGCTGGCGAGCGCTGCGTCGTCCTTCGACGACGTCCGCTACGGGCACCGTCGCACCACGAGGGCGCAGGCCGCGGCGACGACCGAGCTCGACGCGGAGCTGCTGCAGACCAAGCCCCGGCTCGGACAGGTGGTCGCCCGGTGACGACCGCGACGAGGGCTGCCGACATCGATGCCCGGGGCAGCCGTGCGACGCGGATCCGGCGGCGCGGCGTGTGGGCGCTCGCGGTGACGGTGGGCATCGGCGCCCTCGTCACCATGGCGCTGGCCACGACGGCTCCCGACCAGGTCCTCGACCCCGACGACACCGGCCCCACCGGGGGCAAGGCCGTCGTCCAGGTGCTGCGCGCCCACGGCGTCGACGTCCAGGTCGTGCGTTCGGTCGACGCGCTCGCCGAGGCCGATCCCGGATCGGGCACCACGGTCGTGATGGCCAACTCGGCCTACGTCGGTCACGACAGCGCTCAGCTCATGGGTGAGGTGTCCGCGGGAGCCGATCGCCTCGTGCTGCTCTCGCCGTCGGCCACCCAGCTTGCTGCCCTCGACCTGCCGCTGACGTCGGGAGAGCTCGGCACGATGGTGAAGGTCACGGCGCGGTGCACGTCCACGGTGACCAGAGCCGATGACACCGCGGCCCTGGTCGACGTGCGGCTGATTCCCCTCAAGCGCGGCAGCGGGACGGCAGCGACGCTCTGCTTCGCGCTGCCCGACCCGAGCGGTGACACCCAGCGCGAGTCGGGCTCGGGGCCGAACGCCTTCGGCTTCGGCGCGGCGATGGCGACGGTTCCCGCGGCTGCGGACCACCCCGAGGTGGTGGCGCTGGGAGTCTCGGGCGGCTTCACCAACCGGTGGGTCGACGAGGAGTCGCACGCGGGCCTCGCCATCCGCGCACTGGGTCGCTCCCCCCGACTGCTCTGGTACCAGCCGGGAATCGGCGACCTGGCCAACTTCGACGGTGCGCCGACCGACGGCGCCTGGCCCGTGTGGCTCGCTCCAGGGGCGGCCGTGGTCGCCACCGCCATCCTGGTCCTCGCCTTCGTCCGGGGGCGGCGGATGGGCGCGCTGGTCACCGAGCCGCTGCCAGTCGTCGTGCGCGCGGTCGAGACCACCGAGAGCCGCGGCCGGATCTACCGACAGGCCCGCGACCGCGGCCGCGCAGCGGCGATCCTGCGCCTCGGCAGCACCGAGCGGCTGGCCCGACGCCTCGCCCTGCCACCCCAGGCCGCGGAGGCCGTCCAGGCTGCTGCGGCTGCCGCCTCCGGTATGCCGCCGGCACAGGTCGCGGCGCTGCTCGCCGGGCCACCTCCCACCACCGATGCCGAACTGCACACCCTTGCCACCGCACTGACCGATCTCGAGGAGAGGGTCCGCCGCACATGACCGACCAGCCCCACCCCACCCAGCACCAGCCTGCCCAGCCCCACCCGGACGATCAGCCCGACCGTGGGGTTGGTCCGGCCCAGCAGCCCGCCGACGGCTGGGACCTCAGCGACCAGTCCGGCACGCCGGGGCGTCCCACTGCTGCAGCCCCCGACGCGCGCGCCGCGCTCCTGGCCGTCCGCGCCGAGGTCGCCAAGGCCGTCGTCGGCCAGGATGCCGCCGTGGCCGGGCTGCTCGTTGCCCTCCTGGCACGCGGCCACATCCTGCTCGAAGGCGTGCCGGGCGTCGCCAAGACGCTGCTCGTCCGCAGCCTCGCGGCCGCCCTCGACGTGGAGACCAAGCGGGTCCAGTTCACGCCGGACCTGATGCCGGGCGACCTCACCGGCTCGCTGGTCTACGACGCGTCGAGCAGCGACTTCACCTTCCGCCAGGGTCCGGTCTTCACCAACCTCCTGCTCGCTGACGAGATCAACCGCACCCCACCAAAGACCCAGTCAGCCCTGCTTGAAGCCATGGAAGAGCGTCAGGTCAGCGTCGACGGCCGTGCGCACCCCCTGCCCCAGCCGTTCATGGTCGCCGCCACCCAGAACCCCGTCGAGTACGAAGGCACCTATCCCCTGCCGGAGGCGCAGCTCGACCGGTTCCTGCTCAAGGTCACCCTGCCGATCCCGCCCAGGGACGACGAGATCGCGGTGTTGCGCAGGCATGCGACCGGCTTCGACCCGCGCGACCTGCACGCCGCGGGACTGCGTCCCGTTGCCTCGGCTGCAGACCTGGCCGCCGGCGCCGAAGCCGTCCGCACCGTCGAGATCTCTGACGAGGTCACCGCCTACATCGTCGACATCGCGAGGGCGACCCGGAGCTCCCCGTCGCTCGCCCTGGGGGTCAGCCCCCGTGGCGCCACGGCGCTGATGGCGACGTCGCGGGCGTGGGCCTGGATCAACGGCCGTGGCTTCGTCACGCCCGACGACGTCAAGGCGCTCGCCCACGCGACCCTGGCCCACCGGCTGTCGCTGCGGCCGGAGGCCGAGCTCGAGGGCGTCAGCGTCACGGCCGTCCTCGAGAGCGCGCTCGGAGCGGTGCCGGTCCCCCGCTGATGACCCTGACCTACCGCGCCGTCGCGCTGGCCCTGCTCGGGCTGGTGCCGGTTGTCCTGTGGCCGCACGGCAGCACGGTCCGGTGGTGGTGGGTCGTCATCCTGATGCTCGTCGGCCTCGACGTCCTCCTCGCCTGCTCACCCCGCTCGCTCACCCTCGTGCGCGAAGAACCGCCACAGGTCCGCCTGGGCGAGCAGACCTCGACCTCGATCCTGGTCACCAACACCGGAGGGCGTCGGCTGCGCGGGGCGATCCGCGACGCGTGGCCACCGTCGGCCGGGGCCGCAACAACCCGGCATACCCTCGCCGTCGCGGCCGGGGAGCGCACCCGGGTGACGACCACGCTGACGCCCACCCGCCGCGGCGACCGCGCCGCGCACCGGGTCACCGTCCGCTCCACGGGGCCGCTCGGTCTCGCTGCGAGACAACGCTCGTTCGAGGTGCCTGGGCGGTTGCGGACGCTCCACCCGTTCCCGGCGCGCAAGCACCTGCCGAGCCGGCTCGCCGTGCTGCGGCAGCTGGACGGCCGGGCCGCGCTGCGCACCCGCGGGCAGGGCACCGAGTTCGACAGCCTGCGCGAGTACGTCGACGGCGACGACGTCCGGAGCATCGACTGGCGCGCCACGGCCCGGCGCCAGCACCTGGTCGTCCGCACCTGGCAACCCGAGCAGCACCGGCGGATCGTCATCGTCGTCGACACCTCGCGGACCTCGGCCGGTCGCGTGGACGACGCGCCGCGGCTTGACGCGGCCATGGATGCAGCCCTCCTGCTCACCGCCCTGGCCGGGCACGCGCGCGACCGTGTGCAAGTGCTCGCCGGAGACCGGTTGGTGCTGGCCAGGGTCGGCGGAACCGACCGCGCCAAGCTGCTCCACGACACCATCAGCGCCCTCGCACCGATCGAGTCCCGGCTGCTCGAAGCCGACTGGGGACTGCTGGCCACCGAGATCAGCCGGCTGGGCACCCAGCGAGCCCTGGTCGTGCTGCTCACCCCGCTGGAGTCCTCCGCCATCGAGCAGGGCCTGCTCCCCGTGCTGCCGGCGCTCAGCGCGCACCACCGCGTCGTGGTCGCGTCGGTGGCCGATCCGGCGGTCGCCCGGATGCGCAGTGCCCGCGACACCGTCGCCGACGTGTATGACGCCGCGGCAGCCGAGCGGACGATCTCCCTGCGGCGACGCACTGCCGCCGCGCTGGCGAGCCTCGGGGTGGACGTGCTCGACGAGCCACCGGAGGTGCTACCCGTCCGGCTGGCGGACCACTACCTCATGCTCAAGCGGCAGGGACTGCTCTGACTCAGGCAGCGACCAGTGGCTGGTCGCCGACGTCACGCGCATCGAGGTCGCCGGTCACTCCGGCGTGGTGGGCCTTCCGCCCGATCACGAAGACGTAGGCGAGGAAGACCGACTCCGCGACGACCCCGATCCCGATCCGTGCCCAGGTGGGCAGAGCCGAGGGGGTGACGAACCCTTCGATCGCCCCGCTCACGAGCAGCACGAAGACGAGGCCGATCGCGATCGCGACCGCCGTGCGTCCCTCGGCGGCGAACGCCTGCAGCCTGGTGCGCGGTCCTGGCTCGAGCCAGGACCAGAACAGCCGCAGACCGACGGCGGCGGCGACGAAGACCGCCGTGAGCTCGAGCAGTCCGTGCGGCAGAATCAGGCCGAAGAAGAGGCTGGTCCGGTCGTTGGCAATCATCAGGGCGGCCACGACGCCGACGCCCTGCACGTTCTGGAACAGCACGTAGAGGACGGGCAGACCCAGGACCCCGAAGGCGATGCACTGGGCTGCCACCCAGGCGTTGTTGACCCACACGAGGGTCGCGAACTCGTGGTGCGGGAACTCGCTGTAGTAGTGCTCGAAGTCGGTCCCGACGTAGGCCTGGATCTCGGCCGGTGTCAGCTGGCTCGTGTAGACCTCGGGGTGCCGCAGGGTCCAGGCCGCGACGAGGACGATCACCAGGAGGCTGCCGAGCGCGGTCGTCACCCACCACCACCGGGTGCGGTACAACGCCGCGGGGAAGGTGCGGGTGAAGAAGCCCAGGATGTCCGACCACGTGCTGGTCCGGGTGCCGACCATGCTCACCCGTGCGCGGGTCAGCAGCATCGAGAGGTAGGCCACCACCGACGGGTCCGGCGTGGCGGAGCGGACGACGGACAGGTCAGTGGAGACCCGCTGGTAGAGGTCGAGCAGCTCGTCGCCCTCGGCACCGGACAGGCGACGTCGGCCGGCCAGCTCGTCCAGACGCCCCCAGTACCAGCTGCGTGCTGCGACATACGCATCCAGGTCCACCGCGCCACTCTATGCTTCGGCCATGAGCACGGGGGCCGGTTATCGCAGCTATGCCGGGGACGACATGGTCACCGGCGAAGGGGTCGCCGTCGAGCTGCCCATCGCCGGCGTCCCGTCGCGTGCTGCGTCCGGCATCATCGACCTGCTCGTTGCCGGGGCGCTCCTGATCGCAGGCGGGATCGCCGTGGGCGCGGTGTTCTCGGGCACCTCCGACGCGGTCGGCCAGACGATCGTGATCCTGATGGTCGTCGGGGTCACCGTCGGAGTGCCGACGGTGTTCGAGACGGTCACCCGCGGTCGGACCCTGGGCAAGCTGGCCCTGGGTCTGCGGGTGGTACGCGACGACGGCGGTCCGA
Organism: Pedococcus bigeumensis; assembly: GCF_006438965.1. GTDB lineage: Bacteria > Actinomycetota > Actinomycetes > Actinomycetales > Dermatophilaceae > Pedococcus > Pedococcus bigeumensis_A. The sequence continues at coordinate 254,001 of NZ_RCZM01000001.1, read as the reverse complement.
TCACGGCCCGGCACGCGCTGACGCGAGCGCTCGTCGGGTGGCCCGAGATCTATCTGCTGGCGGGAGCCGGCGCGCTGGTCTCCTCGCTCATCAGCCCGAGGGCCAAGCGCCTCGGTGACATGGCGGCCGGCACCTACGTCGTGTCGCAGCGCGCCTCGATGCGGCTGCTGCCTGCACCCGTCATGCCCCCAGCTCTTGCCCCGTGGGCGGCCGGGGCAGACCTGGCCGCCCTCCCCCCTGGTCTGGCGATCGCCGTCCGGCAGTTCCTCGGTCGCGCGGCGGGGCTCACGCCCGCCTCACGCCACGAGCTCGGTCAGAGCCTGCTGCGCTCGGTCCTGCCGCACGTCTCGCCGCCACCGCCGGCCGGCGTCCATGCCGAGTACATCCTCGCCGCAGTCATCGCGGACCGCCGGCGCCGGGACGCCGAACGACTCGCCCGCGAGGACCACCGCCGCCAGCAGCTGCTGCCGGCGGACCCGCTCGACCGCTGACGCGCGTCGGGTCAGGCCTGGGACGCCTCCGCGGCTGCTCGCGCGGCGGGACCGTCCGGCATCCCCGCGAGTCCCCTAGCGCGAGCCCTCGGTGTGCGCCTGCGACAGGGACGCCTCCAGGGCGAAGGTGGCCGCACCGAACGCGACAGCGTTCCCGGGCCGGGTGAGCCGGCTCATCGTCACCGACTGCAACGGACGGGCCAACGCCTGGTGCTCGACACCGGGTCGAGCTGCCTCGAGGAGGGCGTCGCCGAGCAGGTCACTGACCCAGCCGGCCAGCACGATGCGCTCGGGGTTGACGGTGTTGACCAGGTTGGCAAGCCCGGCACCGAGGTAGGCGCCGGCGGCGGCCACCACCTGCCGCGCCACGTCGTCGCCAGCGGCGAGTGCCTCCGCGAGCGCCTGCACCGCTGCCGTCTCGCCGAGGGTGGTCCACGGGTGGCCGGGAGCGACCTGTTCGATGAAGGCGACGAGTCCGGGGGCCCCGATGTAGGCCTCTACGCACCCTGTTCCGCCGCAACGACATTCGCGACCCCCCACTGCCACGGTCGTGTGGCCCCACTCGCCAGCGCTGTTGGACGCCCCGCGGTAGAGCTCACCTGCGACGGCGATCGCGGCACCGACACCGGTGCCGAGGTTGACCACGGCCCAGTTGGCCTCAGCCGCATCGGGATCGTGCCACAGCTCGCTCACCATGAGGGCCTTGAGCGGGTTGTCGAGGTGGACCGGGAGCTGCCAGCGCCCCGACAACCTGGCGCGCAGTGGTACGCCGCGCCAGTCCCAGTTCGGGGCGTAGACCGACACCCCGCTCTCGTCATCGACCAGGCCGGGCACCGAGATGCCGACCGCCCGGACGGTCGACCGGTCGGCGGTGACCTGGGCGAGCAGGTCGGTGAGGTGCCGCTCGAGGTCCTCGGGCGTGCGAACCTCGCCGTCGACCTCGCGGCGGGTCGAGGCGACCTCGGTGAGCGACGCGTCGTACCTGGCGACGTGCAGGTAGGTCTCGGCGACGTCCACACCCACGAAGCTGCCGTATGCGGGGTCGAGGGCCAGACGCGTCAGCGGCCGCCCCTTGCTCCGGGTCGCGGGCGCGACCTCGAGCAGCACCCCGGCCGCGAGCAGCTCGGTGGCGATGCTCGCGACCGTGGCCATCGACAGCCCACTCTCGGCCACGATCTCGTGGCGGCTGGTGGGCGCCGCGGCGAACACCCGGCGCAGCACCTGGAAGAGGTTGCTGCGCCGGATGTCGGCTGCCGTGCGAGGCGCCATCGGTCTCCTGTCAGTCCCGTGTCGGCCCGGTCACCTCAGGACTTCAGCTGAGGGCGACACGGTAGGTGGAGGTCGCAGAGGTGTCCTCCGCGGTGACGACCACGAGGGCATCGCCGGGGAGAGTCTTCGGGGCGGTCACTGTCACCGTAGCGAAGGGGTCGCTGGCCACGGCGGAGACCAACGGAACCTCGTCACCCGCGACGTCCACCGCGTACGCCAGCGTGGCCGGTTCGAAGCCCGCGACAGGCTTCCCGCCCACCGAGAGCGAATCCAGGGTGGCATCGGTGCCCCGGGACGGGACCGTCGAGGCCCCCGGCCCGAAGACCGAGAACTCCGCGACGGCGATGCAGGTCCCGGGACGGGCGGTCATGACGACCCGCACCCGCTGGAGCTGTCCGGCATACGCCCTCTGGAGCACCACCTGGCCGTCCGCGACGGCCGTGGGCCCGCCGGTCAGTGAGACCCACTCGCTGGTCGCCGGGTCCTGTCGCTGCAGGTCAGCGGTGGCCGGCGGACGCGTGCCGCCCTGGTCGTCGAAGAAGTCGAGCCGCACCGAGGAGACCGTCCTGGCGGATCCGAGGTCCACCGTCAGCGTGTCGGCGGGGCGCCAGGTGTTCGGGTCCCAGTTCGTCCAGCGCCGGGAGGAGACCACCCCGTCGAGGACGGCCGCGGTGCTGTCGTACTGACCGGTGAACGTCGCTGTTGCCTTCGGGAAGGCGGCACCGCTCGTGTTGAGCGCGAGGTTCACCGGCGCCGGCGGGTTGACCTGGACGAGCACGGTCGTCGTGTCACCCGTGGCGGGCAGCACCCCGCGGACCGAGAACTTCCCCGGCGCCGCGACCGACGAGGCCGACACCGCGTCCCACACCACGTCGAGCGGCAGCGTGCCACCGATGGCGAGCCTTCCGGTCACCGTGGCCGGCAGTGTGGGCAGGACGCCCACGGCGGTCTTGACCGGGGGCACCGACGTGCCGGTCACCGCCGAGACGAACACCGTTGCCGTGGCGCGTTCGGTGAGCCCCGCCACCACACCGGTGACGCTGAACCGTCCGGAGTTCGAGTAGGCAGCCTTGGGCACCGGCGCCCACGTGACGGCGCGCGACTCGGTCCGCCCGTCCCCGTACGTCACGGCCACGGAGTCCGGAAGCACCGGCGCCGTGCCCGGCGAGGTGAGCACCGGGTCTGCAGCGACGCGGGTGACGTCGGCCCCGCGGACGAACCACTGCTGGTTGGTGCCCGCTGTCGGGGTCCAGAGCCCCACCGACGCACCGTCGGCCGTGGACTGGCCACCGACGTCGAGGACGGACTCCGTCGTGCCGCTCAGGAGGGTGGTGCGGCCGTCCGGGGTGACCGAGAGGGTCCAGCGGTCACCGGGCGAGGCCGCGGACGGTATGGCGCGCAGGGCACCGGAGGAGGTGGTGGTCAGCTCCTTGCCGGTGGCCGTGTTGACCAGGGTGTACTGCTCGCGGTTCGTCCAGCCGTCGGTGGCCTTGCTGATCCGCCAGCGCTGGGCGGGGTCGGTAGAGCTGGGCGTCCGCTGGACGAGGGAGGTGCCGTCGGCCGCGAGGGCGAGGGCCTTGCCGCTGTTCTGGTTGACGACGAGGCTGTCGGCCGTGGAGGCGTGCAGGGCTGCCGCCGGGTCGACCCCGGAGACGCCATCGAGGGAGAAGGTCGTGACCGAGCCCGGTTCGACCATCGCGGTGAGGACGCCGTCGCGGACCTGCGCCGGGCGGCCCTTGGCGAGGTTGTGGGCGGCCGTGGTGGAGACGGTCTGCGCCATCCCGTTTCGTGCCTGGGCGAACCCGCCCAGGTCGACGCGCACCGGCACGGCCTGGTCGGAGTCGTTGGTGTACACGACCGTGGCGCTGGAGTCGCCGGGACGGATCGCGGCAACGGTGTCGGCGTTGTCGGTGTGGATCACGTGGTCGCCGGGCTTGATGAAGCGCGAGTACTGCGCCATGGTCCAGTACTTCTTGTTCTTGCGGATCGGCTCGGCACCGGGTGTGTCGGTGAGGAAGTCGACCTGGATCAGGCCCCAGTTCTGGTTCTCCGCGCTGGGGAGCATGTTGCGGTAGTTCTCCACCGACTGCCAGGTCACCCAGGCGCGGGGTTCGAGCTGGGCGACGTCCTCGTTGATGTGCTCGGCAAGGGCGAGGCCGGGACGCATGTCCTCGAAGTTCTGCGGGATGCCGCCGGGGCCGAGGTCGACCTCCGACATCCACAGGTCTTTGCCGCTGAGCTTGGACAGGTCACGCGGCGCGAGTCGGCCGTCCGTGCCGTAGGTGTGCACGTTGAGCCGACCGACGGCCTCTCGGGCGGCGGCGTTCCACCCGGCCCAGTCCTTGACGAACGTGCCGGGGTTGGTCTCGTCCGGCGAGGCAACGACCGCGTCGGAGCCCACGGCGTCGAGGGCCGCGCGGGTCGCGACGGCCATCTTCCCCTGGCTCGCCGGGTCCCAGTGGCTGCCCTCCTGGCCGCCCTTTGCATGCCAGTAGTTGGTGTTCGGCTCGTTGACCGGCGACACGGTGTCGAAGTTGATGCCGTCGGCCTTCTCGACGTGGTCGACGACCGTGGCCAGGTAGGCGGCGAACTCGTCGTACTGGTCGGCCCGGAGGTTGTCCTTGTTGCCGTCCACGTTGCCGGAGGCGTAGCCGCTCTCGGTCATGAAGTACGGCGCGGAGTTGCTGAACGCCTCAAAAGTGGTCGCCCCGCGCGCCTTGGCAGCCTTGAGCCACCAGCGCTGGTTGGCGTCGGCATCCCAGTTCCAGTCCGCCGGGTTCGCCGGGTCCCACCAGCCGCGGGTGTCGCGCGGGGTGTCGGGGGTCGAGCCCGGCACGGGACCCACCGAGGCGGGCCGATTCCAGAACCCCGGTATGGCCGCGCCGGGCCGCATGTAGGCGGGTGTCTCAGGGCTGTCGCCACCGCCGATGTTGTACCGCGCGATGGTGAACTGCAGGCCGTCCTCGCCGAACAGCGCGTCGGCCAGCTCGGCCTTCTTGGCCTGCGGCCAGCCGCCGGTGACGTTGGCGAACCAGGTCAGGGCGGTCCCCCAGCCCTGGAACTCGGGTTGCTGGTAGCTCGGGTCGAGCCGGATGTCGACCCCCGGGCCGGCGCCGGCGCCCGGCCCGACGCGTGACGCCGTGCTGGCGTCCGCGGCCGAGTCGACTGCTGCGGCCGCCGAGGTGGTGGCCATGAGGGCCGCGAGCGGCAGGACGGTCGCAGCCACCACGGCTGCGATGGCCGGCGTGAGCCGACTGCGATGAGCGGTGGTGGACATCTGCTCTCCCTTGTCACCGGGTCGTCGTCGACCCGTTCGTCAAAGGATGAAAGCAGTTATTCCGACCCCTGTAAATAGTCGGCTCGCATGGTGAGTGTCTGCGGACCCTTCGCGTGGTCAGCCTTCGAGGGCCGCGTATCCCGGCTTGACGACGCCCTCGATGATGGCCAGCCGCTCCTCGAACGGGATGAACGCAGACTTCATTGCGTTGATGGTGACCCAACGCAGGTCCTCCATCGTCCACCCGGCGTCCTGGACGAGCAGCCCCATCTCGCGGGACATCGAGGTGCCGCTCATCAGCCGGTTGTCGGTGTTGACCGTCACCCGGAACCGAAGCCGCTTGAGCAACGAGATCGGATGCAGCGCAACGGATTCCGCTGCACCGGTCTGGACATTGCTGCTGGGGCACATCTCCAGCGGGATGCGGGTGTCCCGCACGTATGCCGCGAGGCGGCCGAGGTGCACGTCGTCCGTGTCCGCGACGACCGCCGCCGCGACGTCGTCACCGAAGGCCTTGTCGTTGACGACGATGTCGTCGACGATCCGCACCCCGTGGCCGAGCCGGTCGGCGCCGCACCACTGGATCGCCTCCCAGATGCTGGGAAGGCCGAACGCCTCACCGGCGTGGATCGTGAAGTGGGCGTTCTCGCGACGGAGGTACTCGAAGGCGTCGAGGTGCCGGGTGGGCGGGAAGCCCGCCTCGGCGCCCGCGATGTCGAACCCGGCGACACCCTGGTCGCGGTAGCGGACCGCCAGCTCGGCGATCTCGGTGCTCTTGGCCGCGTGCCGCATCGCCGTCAGCAGGGCAGTGACCCGGATCGGCGTGCCGGCCTTGGCGGCCTGCTCCTCCCCCTCACGGAAGCCTGCGTTCACGGCCTCGACGACGTCCTCGAGCGAGAGCCCCTCGGAGAGGTGCTGCTCGGGGGCGTAGCGGCTCTCGGCATAGACGACGCCGTCAGCGGCCAGGTCGAGGACGCTCTCGCGCGCTACCCGCTTCAGGCCCTCGGCGGTCTGCATGACGGCCAGGGTGTGGTCGAACGTCTCGAGGTAGCGCACCAGCGAGCCGGAGTCGGCGCTCTCGCGGAACCAGGCGCCGAGGCTCTCGGCGTCCTTGGCCGGCAACGCGGCATACCCGATCTGGTCGGCGATCTCGACGATCGTCTGCGGACGCAGCCCACCGTCGAGGTGGTCGTGCAGGAGCGCCTTGGGCGCCCGCCGGACCTGCTCGTCGATGACTCCGCTCGTGTCCGATTCGTCGGGCCCCTTGCGACCGAAGATCACGCGCCCTCCTCCTCGTCGCGGTTGACGGTCTCGGGGCTGAAGGCGGGCAGGCAGACCGCGACGTACTCGGCACCCTCGGAGCCCGTTGAGTAGCGGATCCGCTCGCCCGCGCGGGTGACAACGCTCTGGCCGGCCTCGACGCGCAGCTGGCCGCCGTCGTGGTCCAGCAGCACCGTCCCGGCGATGACCAGGGTGATCTCGTCGAAGGCGGGAGCCTGGAAGGGCTCGGTCCAGTCGGCCGGCGCCTTCATGTGGGCGACGGAGACGGCTTCGCTGCCGGTGTTCACCCGGCCGACGTGTTCGTCGATGATCTTGCCGCCGGGGACGGGAATGGTCGTGGGGGTTGCGATGAGGTCAGGCACGAGTAAAGCCTAGTGTGTTGCCTGATTCGAACGGTCGTGCTTTTATTGGAGGGTGACCAAGGGAGACGAGACACGCGACTCGGTGCTTCGCGAGGCGCTGGCGCAGTCGAGCCAGGTCGGCCTCCGGGGCATCACGATCGGTGGCCTCGCCGACGCCATGGAGATGTCCAAGAGCGGGCTGTTCTCCCACTTCGGGTCCAAGGAAGGGCTGCAGTCCGCTGTGATGGACTACGCGGCCGAGGCCTTCACCCAGCTCGTCATCCGCCCCGCACTCAAAGCACCCAGGGGCGAGCCGCGGATCCGCACCCTCTTCGACCGCTGGCTCGGGTGGGGCGGGTATGCCGACTACGCACTGCCCGGCGGCTGCATCTTCGTCTCCGTCGCAAGCGAGTTCGACGACGCGCCCGAAGGCCCGGTCCGCACCAAGGTCGTCCAGCTCGAGCGGGACCTGCTCGACACCATCGAGACGATCGTCCGCGGCGGCATCACCGAAGGGCAGTTCCGCGAGTCGACCGATCCGGCGGCCTTCGCCCACGACCTGCTCGCCATCGTCCTCGGCTACAACTTCTCGGCCCGCCTCCTGCGCGACCCGGCCGCCACGGGTCGGGCGCACGACGCCTTCGACCGCCTGCTCGACCACATCCGCAGCTGATCCCCATCCCACCAGGAGGTACCACTCATGTCCGTTGAAAAAAGCACGATCGATCGTTTAATGGTTCAGCCAGGCCGCTCTCGCACCCTCACGCCCCCTCCCTCCACGAGAGCCAACCCCGTTGCGCCGACCCGGCCGGAAGCCATCTCCACCGACGCTGGTGCTCCAGCCATGGGCCTGCCGGTCTCACCCACCGTGCGGCGGCTGTTCGCGCTGTTGGAACGCCGGTCCCCCGCACTCGGCGGGCTGCTCGCCGAGCGGCTGTGGTTCAGGTTGCCGGCGGCTCCGACCGCCACGGTTCGCGGGGCTCGGACCCCCCGCGGCGGTGAGGCCTTCGAGGTTCAGTGGGCAGAAGGCACCGTGCGGGGTCGGGTCTATGGCGACTGGGGCAACCCCACGGCATACCTCGTGCACGGCTGGGGCGGCTGGTGGCAGCAGCTCGGTGCACACGTGGAGCCACTGGTCGCCCGCGGCCTGTGTGTCGTGGCGTTCGACGCACCGAGCCACGGCGACTCCGGGCCAGGCGCCCACGGCGCTCGGTCGACCACCTTCCCGGAGATGGGCGAGGCGCTGTCGGCGGTGGTGGCCGAGTTCGGCCGGCCCACGCTGGTGGTAGCCCACTCAGCCGGCGGGCTCGCAGCAGTCCACGCCCTCGGGCTGGGCGTGCGGCCCGACTCCCTGGTGCTCGTCGCGCCACCGGACGGCGTCGAGGCGATGCTCCCGGTCTTCGCCGCGGCACTCGGTGTCGGTCCCCGATCGCAGCAGGTGATGGTTCGCCGTGCCGAACGCCGGGTGGGCGCGCCGGTGGCCGAGCTCGACCTGCTCACGATGGCCGCGGCGCAACCGTCCCTGCCGCACCTGCTCGTGGTGCACGACCGACACGACCGCGAAGCTCCCCTGGCCGCCGGTGAGCGCGTGAGCAACGCGTGGCACGACGCCCGCCTGATGGTCACCGAGGGGCTCGGTCACCGTCGGGTGCTGTGGAACCCCGCGGTTGTCGACCGGGTCGCGTCGTTCGCGGCCGCTGCGGCCGATCGGGTCAGGAGATCTTCTCGATGACCAGCGGCAGCAGATCCGGGCGCGAGCCCCCGGGGGCGATGGTGAAGGAGCCCTCGAGCGACTCCAGCGCACGCTCGAACCGCTCCGGGGTGTCGGTGTGCAGGGTGAGCAGCTTCTCGCCCGCGCGGACGGTGGCACCCGGCTTGTAGTGCATGACCACGCCGGCACCGGCCTGCACAGGGTCCTCCTTGCGCGCCCGGCCGGCGCCGAGCCGCCAGGCGGCCACGCCGACCTTGAGGGCGTCGAGCTCGGTGAGCACACCATCGGCCGGGGCGAGGACGTCGTGGCTCTCCTTGGCGACCGGCAGGGTCGCGTCAGGGTCGCCCCCCTGGGCCCGGATCATCGCCTTCCAGGCATCCATGGCCCGGCCGTCCTTGAGTGCGTCGGCCGGGTCGACATCACCACGACCGGCGCACGCGAGCATCTCGCGGGCCAGGGCGAGGGTCAGCTCGATGACGTCCTCGGGACCACCACCGGCGAGCACCTCCACCGACTCACGCACCTCGATGGCGTTGCCGGCGGTGAGGCCGAGGGGAACCTGCATGTTGGTCAGCATGGCGACGGTCTTGACGCCCGCGTCGGTGCCGAGATCGACCATGGTGCGGGCCAGCTCGCGGGCATCTTCGACGTTCTTCATGAACGCGCCGCTGCCGACCTTGACGTCGAGCACCAGCGCACCGGTGCCCTCGGCGATCTTCTTGCTCATGATGGAGGACGCGATCAGCGGGATGGCCTCGACCGTGCCGGTGACGTCTCGGAGCGCGTAGAGCTTCTTGTCGGCCGGGGCGAGTCCGTCGCCCGCGGCGCAGATGACGGCGCCGACATCCTCGAGCTGCTGCATCATCTGCTCGTTGCTCATGTTCGCCCGCCAGCCGGGGATCGACTCAAGCTTGTCGAGGGTGCCGCCGGTGTGACCGAGCCCGCGACCGGACAGCTGTGGCACGGCGACGCCGCAGGCCGCGACAAGCGGGGCCAGCGGCAAGGTGATCTTGTCGCCCACCCCGCCGGTCGAGTGCTTGTCCGCAGTCGGGCGCGAGAGCGACGAGAAGTCCATCCGCTCACCGGACTTGATCATCGCGCCGGTCCAGCGGGAGATCTCGCGGCGGTTCATCCCGTTGAGCAGGATCGCCATGGCCAGGCTCGACATCTGCTCGTCGGCGACGGCCCCGCGCGTGTAGGCGTCGATGACCCAGTCGATCTGCCCGTCCGACAGCTCGCCCTTGCCCCGCTTCGTGATGATGACGTCAACCGCGTCGAAGTTCTCGCTCATGGCCTCATCGTGTCAGAGGTGAACAACGCGTTGGCGACGCTCGTGGCCACATCTCCACGAATCGCGCCCGATATCTCCCGGCAGGTGCCATTCGTGGCCCGGACGCCACCAGTGTCACTGGCCCGGGAAGTGCAGCCTCCACTCGGTCGACCTGATCGAACCCCGGACGCCCGCTGCCCGCATCGCCGCCACCACTCGATCCAGTGTCCGCCCCGGCTCGCGGTAGATCCCCTTTGCCAGCACCACGACGATCCGCCAGCCATCAAGGTCCAGCTCCTCGCGAGGGTCGACGTCGCGCTCCCACTGGCGCTGCGACTCGGCGTGCTGGCGTCCGTCGTACTCGATCGCGAGCCGCCGCTCCGGGAACGAGAGGTCGTACCGACGCACCCACCTGCCCCAGTCGTCGTACTCGATGTGGTTCACGAGCGGCTCGGGCAGCCCGGCCAGCACCAGGAGCATCCTGAGCCGCGACTCCATCGGCGAGTCGACGCCGGCGCGGACCAGTCCGGCGGCGCGTCGGGCAAGCTCACCAACCGGCCCGGCACCTTCGGCGGCCGCAGCGACCATGGAGTGCGACGTGGCACGTCCTTTGCTCACCAGTGAGTCGCCGAGGACTACGAGATCGACGAGCGACAGGTCCGCCGCCAAGTCGACGAAGGTGTCCTCGGCTGTGGTCACCCGGACCCCGCCAATGACCGCCGCGTGCGTGACGCGACGTCGCACGGCGCGGATGCCACGCGCCCGAAGTCGTCCGGTGGGAAGGGCCAGGTGGACGCGAACGTCCGGTGGCACCACTCCGCCCAGCAGCTCGGCAGCAGTCTGCCGTGCCACCAGCGCCGCGTCGGGGCCGATGACCAGTGCCGCGAGCGCCCGGACGTGGGTCTCGTGCGCCACCTCGGACCGTGCGTGCACGTTGTGGAACACCTTTCGGTAGCGCGGCCCGCGCAGCTCGCCGGCGCTCACACCGGCAGCCAGCGCCTCGGTGCGCGTGAAGACCGTAGGGAGCCTGTCAGGAGTCACGTTCCGAGACTGCCGCAGACGGCGCGCCCGCCGAGGCCGTCATCCACAGGGCATCTAGGGCGCACCATGTGGCGCACGAGCCACGAATGGTCGCGCCGCGCGGCATACAGGTGCGATTCGTGGCGCGCGAGCCACGAACGTGACGGCAGGCGCGGGCCTCAGCCGGGGAGCGGGCCTGCGATCGCGAGGTTGTCGGGACCGAACGCCTGCGGCAGCACGTCGCGCATCGGCAGCACACCCTCGGGCGTCAGCAGCAGCGTCTCGGGGGTTCCGTTCTCCCACAACAGCTGGCGGCACCGACCGCACGGCATGAGCGGCTCGCCGTCGCGCCCGACGCACGACACCGCGACCAGCTTGCCGCCGCCCGTCGCGTGCAGCTCGGAGACCAAGCCGCACTCGGCGCACAGGCCCACGCCGTACGCGGCGTTCTCGACGTTGCAGCCCACGACGATCCGTCCGTCGTCGACGATGCCGGCCACGCCGACCGGGAAGCGGGAGTACGGCGCGTAGGCCCTGCCCATGATCTCGATCGCCTTGGTGCGCAAGGCTTCCCAGTCGACGTCCTCCGGAGCGGGAGGTGCGGTATGCCGCGCAGTCGGCTGCGCGGCATACCCCTCCCCCTCGCTGGGGGCGAGGCCCGGGTCGGTGGGGTCGATGCCCACCTAGTGGCCCTCACCCTTGCGGTAGATCTGTCCGTCTGCGGCGGGCATTCGCAACCGCTGTGACGCGAACGCCAGCACCAACAGGGTGGTGACGTAGGGAGTCGTGCCGGTGAGCTCGGCGGGCACGGCGTCGGCCGCGAAGTACCACCAGCCGACCAGGACCCCGACGGCGATGGCCAGGATGCCCTGGACCAGCCGCTGGTTCCGCACGATCTGCCACGCGCCGATGGCCACGAGGAGCACGGCGAAGAGGAGCAGGAACGCGTGCACGGTGGCACCGCCGCGCAGCTGCACGGCATCGGTGTAGCCGAACAGCGCGGCACCGGTGAGCAGGCCGCCCGGACGCCAGTTGCCGAAGATCATGGCGGCGAGGCCGATGTAGCCGCGGCCACCGGTCTGGCCGTCTCGGTAGATGCTGGCCGCGACGAGGGCGAGGAAGCCACCGCCGAGACCCGCGAGGCCACCGGAGATGATGACGGCGAGGAACTTGTAGCGCAGCACGTTGACGCCGAGCGACTCGGCCGCGACCGGGGACTCACCCACGGAACGCAGCCGCAGGCCGAACGCGGTGCGCCACAGGACCCACCAGGTCCCGACGAAAAGCAGCAACGCGAGGATGGTCAGGATCGACAGGTTGGTGCACACCGCGCGCAGGATCGCAGCGACGTCGCTGACGAAGAACCAGTCCTTCTTCTCTATCGTGCCCAGCCCGCTGGAGACCCCTGGCAGGGTGAAGTCGGGCAGCGACTTGATCTGGGGCGACTGCGTGGGACCACCGCCCGGCAGACCGTCGAAGAAGCGGGCCGCGAGGTACTTGGCCACGCCCAGGCCGATGATGTTGATCGCCACACCGGAGACGATGTGGTCGACCCCGAAGGTCACCGTGGCGACCGCGTGGATGAGGCCGCCGAGCATGCCCATGAGGATGGCGCCGAGAACTCCGGCCCACGGGCCCATGTGGTAGCCGAAGAAGCCTGCCCCCCACGTGCCGAGGATCATCATGCCCTCGAGACCGATGTTGACCACGCCCGCCCGCTCCGACCACAGACCGCCGAGGCCGGCCAGCCCGATCGGGACGGCCAGGCCGATGGCGGCGGCCAGGGCACCCGACGACGCGATGTCGTCAGCTCCGGTGACCAGTCGCAGCACCGAGATCACGGCGATCGCGCCGACGGCCACGATCGACCACTCACGGATGCCGAAGCGCCGACGCTTGGGCCGGTCCGGGATCGCCTTGGCGCCGACTTCGAGTCCGGTGGCGCTCATGCCGGCGCTCCTTCCGTGGCGGGGGCGGCTCGTCGTTGCGCGGCCAGCTCGCTCGCGACGCGGCTCTGCTCGATCCGCTTGTCGGCCCGGCGGATCAGCTCGTAGGCGATGACGACCGCGAACAGGATGACGCCCTGGATGATGTTGACGAGCTCTTGGGCGACGCCGGCCTGGATCTGCAGGGCGTTGGACTGCACGTCGAGGAACGCCCAGAGGAGGGCTCCGAAAGCGATGCCGACGGCGTTGTTGCGACCGAGCAGCGCGATGCCGATGCCGGCGAAACCGAGCCCGGACTGGAACGTCGTGCCGTAGTTGTGGTCCTGCCCGAACAGCAGCGGCATGCCCACGAGACCGGCCAGGGCACCGGAGGCGATCATCGCGGTCACCACCATGCGCGGGACCTTCACGCCACTGGCGACTGCGGCGGTTTCCGAGCGACCGGTCGCCCGCAGGTCGAAGCCGAACCGCGTCTTGCCCAGCACGAACCAGTACAGGAGCCCGACGAGGACCGCCAGGATCAGCAGCGTGTAGACGCGGTTGGTCGCACCGGGGATGAGCTTGAAGCCCTCGAGCTGCGAGGAGTCCGGGATCGTCTTGGTCTCGATGCTGTTGGAGCCTTCCTTGCGGTCGGCCACCTTGAGCAGGAGCCAGCTCACCACCCCGGTGGCGATGGCGTTGAGCATGATCGTCGAGATCACCTCGGAGACGCCGCGCTTCACCTTGAGGTATGCCGCGATGCTGGCCCACAGCCCGCCGGCCACCATCGCGATGAGGATCGACACGATGATGTTGAGCCAGCCGGGCAGCCAGCCCTGGCCGGCGAAGACCGCGGCCGCGAAGACCGCGACGCGGTACTGGCCGTCGACGCCGATGTTGAACAGGTTCATCCGGAAGCCCACCGCGACGGCGATGGCGGAGATGTAGAACACTGAGGCGGCGTTGATGATGTTGACGCCCTGCCGCGGTTTCGGGACGGCGAGGATGGTCTTCCAGACCTCCCCCACCGGGTCACCGACGGCGACCAGCACCAAGGACGTGACGACGAACGCCACGACGAGGGCCAGCACCGGCGCGGCCAGGCTCATCAGGATCCGACGGACATTGAGCGACTTCACCGCGATGCCTCCTTCTCGCCGGCACCGGTCATCGCTGCGCCGAGGTCTTCTGCCGTCACGTTGTCCGGGTCGAACTCCCCGGAGAGCTTGCCGCGCAGGATGACGCGAATGGTGTCCGACAGGCCGATCAGCTCATCGAGGTCGGCCGAGATCAGCAGCACCGCCAGGCCCTCGCGACGGGCGTCACGGATGTGGTCCCAGATGCTCGACTGGGCGCCGACGTCGACCCCTCGGGTGGGGTGGGCGGCGATGAGCACCTTGGGCTTGTGGCTCATCTCGCGGCCGATGATGAGCTTCTGCTGGTTGCCGCCGGACAGCGACCCGGCGGTGACGAAGATCGAGGGCGTGCGGACGTCGTAGTCCTTGACGATGCGCTCGGTGTCGGCCTTGGCCGCGGCGGCGTCGATCAGCAGGCCCTTGACGTTGGGCGCCTCGGTCTGGTGCCCGAGGATGCGGTTCTCCCACAGGGGGGCTTCGAGCAGCAGGGCGTGGCGGTGCCGGTCCTCCGGGATGTAACCGACGCCGGCCTCCCGGATCTCGCGGACGTGCCAGTCGGAGATGTCGATGTCGCCCAGGAAGACCTCGCCCGAGCTGGGCTCACGCATCCCCATGATCACCTCGACGAGCTCGGCCTGGCCGTTGCCCTCGACACCCGCGATGCCCAGGACCTCGCCCGCGTGGATCGTGAGTGAGATGTCGTCGAGTACCGGTCGGCCGGTGCCACTACCGAGGGCGATGTTGTCGAGCTTGAGCAGGACGCGGTCGGTGACCGTGGACTCCTCCGTCGTCGGCGAGGGAAGCTCCGAGCCCACCATCAGCTCGGCGAGCTGGCGGGCGTTTACCGACTTGGGGTCCACGGTGTCGATGGTGGTGCCGCGGCGGATCACCGTGATCGAGTCGGCGACCTTGAGCACCTCGTCGAGCTTGTGCGAGATGAACAGGACGGTCAGGCCCTCGTCCTTGAGCTCGGCGAGCTGGTCGAACAGCTCGTCGACCTCCTGCGGCACCAGGACGGCCGTCGGCTCGTCGAGGATGAGCGTCTTGGCGCCGCGGAACAGCACCTTGAGGATCTCGATCCGCTGCCGGGCCCCCACCCCGAGGTCGGCGACGAGCGCATCGGCGTCGACGTCGAGCTTGTAGGCGTCGGAGATCCGCTTGATCTCGCGGCGCGCGCCGTCGCCGATCCCGTGCAGCTTCTCCGCGCCGAGGACGACGTTCTCGAGGACGGTCAGGTTGTCAGCGAGCATGAAGTGCTGGAACACCATGCCGATCCCGGCTGCGATCGCGTCCGACGGCGAGTGCAGGTTGACCAGCTGCCCGTCCACCTTGATGGTCCCCTCGTCGGGACGCTGCACGCCGTAGAGGATCTTCATGAGCGTGGACTTGCCCGCGCCGTTCTCACCGACGATCGCGTGGACCGTGCCGCGGCGGACCGAGAAGGTGATGTCCTTGTTGGCGACCACGCCGGGGAAGCGCTTGGTGATCCCCTCGAGCTCGACGGCTGGGGCACCACCGTCGGCTGTGGTCTGCGTCAGCGGTGGGGAGGCAGTGATGGCTCACACTCCAGGTCCGGGCTCGCGACGTCGCGAGCGGGTGGCGCAAATTGGGGCGCATCCGACAGCCGTGGTGCGCCGGGTGCGGGGGCGATCAGACAAGCACACGGCCCGGGTCTGACGCTACCGCGCCGCCCGGGCCGTGTGTTGGCCACATGCCGTACAACATGCCCTTCAACAGACATGCCCTTCAACAGAAGTTGATCAGGGGGTCACAGGCACCTTGATCTCGCCCGCGATGATCTTGGCCTTGTAGTCATCGAGCTTGGCCTTGATGTCGTCGATCGCACCACCGGTGGTGGAGTAGTCGACGCCGCCAGCCTTCAGGTCGTAGATGTTGTTGCCGGTCTTCTCCTTGCCATCAGCCGCCGACTTGATGAAGTCGTAGACCGCGACGTCGACCTTCTTGATCATCGACGTCATGATGACCGAGCGGACGTCGGCCGGGGCCGTGAGGGCCTGGTCGGAGTCGACACCGATCGCCAGCTTGCCGGCCGCCTTGGCAGCCGTGAAGACGCCACCACCGGAGCCGCCCGCTGCGTGGTAAACCACGTCGGCGCCCTTCTGGTACATGCCGTCCGCGGCGGTCTTTCCCTTGGCCGGGTCACCGAAGCCGCTGAAGTCCGGCGGCTGGGTGAGGTACTGGGAGTCGACCTTGATGGCCGGGTTGACGGCCTTCGCACCGGCGATGTAGCCAGCCTCGAACTTCTTGATGAGCGGCACGTTGACGCCACCGACGAAGCCGATGTGGCCCGTCTTGGACTTCATTGCGGCCGCGGCACCGACGAGGAACGAGCCCTCGTTCTCGGCGAAGGTGATTTGGTCGACGTTGGGGCCCTTGGAGTCGTCCGACGCGTCGTCGACGATCGCGAAGTGCACGTCAGGGTTGGCCTTGGCGACCTTGCCGACCGCTGCCGCGTAGGCGAAGCCCACTGCGACGACGTGGGTGTAGTCGGCGTCGACGAGCTGCTGGAGGCGCTCCTCGCGGGCGGCCTCGTTCTCACCGTTGACCGCGGCGGCTTCCTTGGTGTCCACCCCGAGCTCGCTCTTGGCCTTGTCCAGACCCGCCGCAGCGGAGTCGTTGAACGACTGGTCACCGCGACCGCCGACGTCATAGGCCATGCCGACCTTGAGGCCGCTCTTCTTGGTCGTGCTCGAGCTGGAACCGCTGGTCCCCGGGTCGTTGCCCGAGTCACCACACGCGGCGAGGGTCAGTGCTGCCACCGACATCACCGCTGCAACCTTCATCGTGTGACGCAAGGCTGTCTCCTGTTCTTTGGTATGCATGAGGCGCTCTGGTGCGCCACTAGGCCGTGAGGATAGCCCGATGAACTGGCGGGCAAGTCAGCCTTGAGGCACTTGGGTCACAAACCGTTACCGATCCGCGATGGTCGCTCAACCGTGCTCGGGACCCTTGGCGGCAGCCTTGACCACTCCAGCCACCACGGCACCGGCGAGCAGCCGGGCGCCCTGGACGACCGAGTCGTCATCGACGACCAGGTCACCCTGGTGGAGGTCGTAGGTATGGCCGCCCGGCGTGCGCGTCCCAAGCCGTGCCATCGCGCCCGGAACCTTGCGCAGGTACCACGCGAAGTCCTCCCCACCGAGGGACTGCTGGGTACCCACGGACGTGAGGCCGGCCCCGTCTGCCGCGGCCCGGAAGACCTCGATCGCCTCCGCGTCGTTGACCACGGGAGGCACTCCCTGGACGTGCTCGAGGACTGCCGTGACGGCATACGGGGCGACGATGTGCTCGACCGCCTCGGCGAGGAGCGGGCCGATGGTCGTCCACGCGGTGGCGTCGAGCATGCGCAGGGTGCCCGCGATGGTGCCGCTGGACGGGATGACGTTGGCGGCCATGCCGGCGTGCACCTCACCCCAGACCAGCGCGAAGGCGGTGCGCGGGTCGAGGCGGCGGGACAGCACGGCCGGCAGCTCGGTGACCACCTTGGCGAGCGCGAAGGTGAGGTCCTCGGTGAGGTGCGGGCGCGACGTGTGGCCGCCGCGGCCCGCGAGGTGCACCGTGATGCGGTCGGCGGCTGCGGTGATGGCTCCGTCGCGCAGTCCGACGGTGCCCACGTCGAGGCTCGGGTCGCAGTGCACGGCGAAGATCGCGTCGACGTCGTCGAGGGCGCCCTCGGCGAGCAGGTCGACCGCGCCACCGGGGATGACCTCCTCGGCGGGCTGGAAGAGCAGGCGCACCCCGATGCCGCGCTCCCGCAGGACTTCCTCGTGGAGCTTGAGGGCGAGACCCGCGCCGACCATCCCGGCGACGTGGACGTCGTGGCCGCAGGCGTGGCAGATCCCGGCGGTCGTCGACGCCCAGGGCAGACCCGTGCGCTCCCCCACCGGCAGCGCGTCCAGGTCGGCGCGCAACGCCACCCGGTATGCCGGCTGCTCGGCACCGAGGTCGGCGATCAGTCCGCTGACGGGCAGGGTGCGCATGGCGATCCCCGCGGCGGCCAGGCGTTCGGCGACCTTGGCGGTCGTCCGCGTCTCGCCGCGGGAGAGCTCCGGATGGGCGTGCAGGTCGTGCTGCAGGGCGAGGAGCTCAGGGGCGAGGGCGTCGATGCTGGTGCACAGGTCGGCCAGCAGGTGGTTGTCGCTCATGTCAGCGCCGACTCTACTCGCGGCCGGGGGTCGATCCTGTCCGCCTTCGCACGCCGAGTCTTTGAAGGATCTGCCACCTCATTGCGTGGCAGATCCTGCAAAGACTCGACTAGAACGTCTCGTGGGGGATGTAGACGCCCCAGACGTCGCGCAGCGCGTGGCTGACCTCGCCACCGGTGGCACGAAGACGGAGCGCCTCGCGCATCGGGTAGAGCAGGTTGTCGGTCCCCCGCGCCGCCTCGCGCACGGCTTCGAGGGCCCGCTCGACCGCCTCGTTGTCACGGTCTGCACGGAGCGCCGCGAGGCGCTCGCGCTGGTCGTGCTCGATCTGCGGGTCGACGCGCAGCGGTTCGTAGGGCTCCTCCTCGTCGAGGGCGAAGCGGTTGAGGCCGACGACGGTGCGTTCCTTGTTGTCGATCTCGAGGGCGATCCGGTAGGCCGAGCGCTCGATCTCGGACTTCTGGAATCCCTGCTCGATGGCGGCAACCGCTCCGCCCCGGTCCTCGACGGCCTGGATCAGGTCGAGAGCCGCGGCCTCGACGTCGTCGGTCATTGCCTCCACGACGTACGAACCGGCAAACGGGTCAACGGTCTTCGTCACGTCGGTCTCGTAGGCGATGATCTGCTGGGTGCGCAGGGCGAGCCGCGCAGCCTTCTGCGTCGGCAGGGCGATCGCCTCGTCGAACGAGTTGGTGTGCAGCGACTGGGTGCCACCGAGGACGGCCCCGAGCCCCTGCAGTGCGACACGGACCAGGTTGACCTCGGGCTGCTGGGCCGTCAGCTGCACCCCGGCGGTCTGCGTGTGGAACCGCAGCATCTGGCTCTTGGGGTTCTTGGCACGGAACTCGTCGCGCATGACCCGCGCCCAGATCCGTCGCGCTGCCCGGAACTTCGCGACCTCTTCCAGCAGCGTCGTGCGCGCCACGAAGAAGAACGACAGACGCGGGGCGAAGTCGTCGACGTCGAGCCCCGCGGCCTGCGCCGCGCGCACGTACTCCTTGGCGTTGGCGAGCGTGAAGGCGATCTCCTGTGCGGGAGTCGCCCCGGCCTCGGCCATGTGGTAGCCGCTGATGGAGATGGTGTTCCAGCGCGGAAGTTCCTTGTGGCAGTAGGCAAAGATGTCGCTGATGAGTCGCAGCGACTCCTTCGGCGGGTAGATGTAGGTGCCGCGGGCGATGTACTCCTTGAGCACGTCGTTCTGGATCGTGCCCGCCAGCTTGGAGGGGTCGGCGCCGTTCTCCTCGGCGACCAGCTGGTACATCAGCAGGAGCGTGGCCGCGGGTGCGTTGATCGTCATGGACGTCGACAGCTCGCCCAGGGGCAGCCCGCCGAACAGCGTCCGCATGTCGTCGATCGAGTCGATCGCGACCCCGACCTTGCCGACCTCGCCGCTGGCGATCGCCTCGTCGGAGTCGTAGCCCATCTGGGTCGGCAGGTCGAAGGCGACGGACAGTCCGCCGGTGCCGTTGGCGACCAGCTCGTGGTAGCGCTCGTTGGACTCCTTGGCGGTCCCGAAGCCGGCGTACTGCCGCATCGTCCACGGCCGACCGGTGTACATGTTCGGGTAGACGCCACGCGTGTAGGGGAACTGACCGGGCTCACCGAGCTGCTCCTGCGGGTCGAAGCCCTCGAGGTCACCCGCGTCGTAGACCGCCTTGATCGGCAGGTCGGACTCGGAACGTGCGTCGGGGACATCAGCGGCCATGCCGCCCAAGATAGTGGCGCGGTATGCCGTGTGGTCACCGCCCGTGGCCCACCTCACCCCGAGCGGTGGTCAGTAGCCGAGCTGGGCCCGGCGCTTGTCCCACTTGTCGGAGAGCTGCTGCATCTCCTCGGTGACGAACTCGAGGAACGCCACGCTCACGGCCAGCCGGTCCCCCGCCTGGGTGCCCGGTCCCCCGACCATGGCGACCCCCTCGCGCAGGCTCGACGTCAACGGGGCGTAGATGTTGGGGGTGTTGAGCATCATGTCGTGCCAGGCGTCGTCGGCCACGACGAAGACGTCCCGTCGGCTGCCTTGTTCCCGCTCGCGGTGGATCATCCGCATCTGCTGGAGGTAGCGCACCGCACCCGACACGGAGGCGGGGCTGACCGAGAGGACGTCGCCGAGCTCCGCGGCCGTCATCCGGCCGTCGTCCTTGGCGAGCAGTGCCGCGAAGACCCGGGCGGGCAGCCGCTGCAGACCTGCCTCGGTCAAGGCCGAGCCGAACCGCTCGACGAAGCGGTGCTGGGCGGTGGGCGGCTGTGCGGGGGCGGAGCGGTGCGGGGCGACCATGGTTGGAGTTTAGAACATTCAGCATTTTCTGAAAATGGTGTACCGTCGGAGCCATGGCACATGTCATCGAGGCCACCGGCCTCATCAAGAAGTTCGGCGCCACGACCGCCCTCGACGGGCTCGACCTCACCGTCCACGAGGGTGAGGTCCACGGCTTCCTCGGACCCAACGGCGCGGGGAAGTCCACCACCATCCGCGTGCTGCTCGGCCTGATCCGGTCCGATGGCGGCACCGTGACCCTGCTGGGCCAGGACCCGTGGAAGCACGCCACGGAGCTGCACCGACAGCTGGCCTACGTGCCGGGCGACGTCGTGCTGTGGCCCAACCTCACCGGGGGTGAGGTCATCGACCTGCTCGGCCGGCTGCGTGGAGGGATCGACGCCGGCAAGCGCGACAAGCTGCTGGAGGCGTTCGAGCTCGACCCGACCAAGCAGGGCCGCTCCTACTCCAAGGGCAACCGGCAGAAGGTCGCGCTCGTCGCGGCGCTGGCCTCGGACGTGCCGCTGCTCGTCCTCGACGAGCCGACGTCCGGGCTGGACCCGTTGATGGAGAAGGTCTTCCAGGAGCACCTCACCCAGGTGCGGGCGGAGGGGCGGACCGTCCTGCTGTCCAGCCACATCCTGTCCGAGGTCGAGACGGCCGCCGACCGGGTGAGCATCGTCCGCGCCGGGCGGATCGTCGACTCCGGCACCCTCACCGACCTTCGCCACCTCACCCGCACCAGCGTGACCGCGACCCTCACCCGGCCGGTGGCCCAGACCGAGGCCGCTCAGTGGCCCGGCGTGGACGCGGCCCGACAGGACCGCGAGCGCCTGGTCCTGTCCGTCGAATCCAGCGCGGTGGGCGACGTCCTCCAGCGGCTGGGCAGCCACGGGATCGAGGCGCTCATCTGCCAGCCGCCCACCCTCGAGGAGCTGTTCCTCTCGCAGTACCGCGACGCGATCGATCCGGGCCAGAAGGTCGAGGAGGAGGTGTCGGCATGACGTCCCTGGCCGGCACCGGGCCCCTCCTCCGGCTGGCCTGGCGGCGCGACCGCTGGATCATCCTGGCCAGCGTGCTCGCACTGGTGGCCACGGCCTACGGGTCGATGGCTGCCACCCTCGACCTCTACCCGACCGACGCCGAGGCGGCGGCCGGGGCCGCCGTGATGGTCGACAACCCGTCACTGACCGCCCTCTATGGGCCCCTCCCCTCCGCCACTGCCGCCGGCATCGGCGTCCTCAAGACGGTCATGATGGGCAGCCTCTTCACGGCGTTCCTCGCCTTCGCGATCGTGCGGCGGCACACCCGCACCGAGGAGGAGGACGGCCGTTTCGAGCTCGTTGCCGCCGGTGTCGTGGGTCGCCGCGCCCCGCTCGCGGCCGCTGTCGCCCTCGCCTCGTTGACCGTGCTCATGACCGGGCTGCTGTCGGCCCTGAGCCTGCTCGGCACCGGCGTGGACGCCACCGGTTCGTTCGCCCTCGGTGCCGTGGAGGTGGTCGCCGGCCTCGTGATGACCGGCATCACCGCCATCGCCGTCCAGCTCACCTCGACCACCCGTGGCGCGGGCGGCATCGCGATCGGCGCGCTGGGACTGGCCTTCGTCGTGCGCGCCGCGGCCGACACCTCCACCGGCGGCGGCCGCGACCTCGCGTGGTTCTCGTTCCTCGGCTGGGCGCAGAAGGTCAGCCCGTTCGGCGCGAACCGGCTCTGGCTGCTGCTGCCTGCAGTCGCCGCGACGGCGGTCCTCCTCGTCGTCGCCGACCTACTGCTGCACCGGCGGGACGTCGGTTCGGGTCTGTGGGCCGCCCGCCCGGGACCGGCGCACGCCTCTGTCGGGCTCGCAAGCCCGCTCGGTCTCGCGTGGCGCCTCCAGCGCGGCTCGCTGATCGGCTGGACCATCGGGTATGCCGTCGTGGGCCTGGCCGTGGGCAACATCGCCAAGTCTGTGGACCAGATCGCGAGCAGCCCCGACGTCGAGGACATGCTGCGGAAGATGAGCGGCGGGCAGGGCTCGCTGGTGGACGTCTTCTTCGGTACCGAACTGCGGTTCCTCGCGATCGGGGTGGCTGCCTACGGCATCGCGACGGCGCTGCGACTGCGCTCCGAGGAGAGTGCAGGTCGGGCCGAGATCGTGCTCGCGACGCCGGTGAGTCGGTGGCAGTGGCTCGGCAGCCACGCGCTCATCGCCGTCCTGGGCACGCTGTGGCTGCTCGTCGTCGTCGGGGTCAGCGCGGGGCTGTCCGCCGGTGCGGTCAGCAGCACCGGGGTGGGCGACCTGCTCCCGGCGGCGCTCGCGACGGCTCCCGCGGTGCTGGTCTGCGTGGGACTCACGATCCTGCTCTTCGGTCTGCTGCCCCGGTGGTCGACCTTCGGGTGGGGCCTGCTGGCGGTGTTCGTCCTGCTGGGCGAGCTCGGCGCCCTGCTCGGCCTGCCCGACTGGGCGATGGGCCTGTCGCCGTTCGACCACCTCGGCAGCCTGCCCGGAGGGGATGCCAACGCCGCCGGTCTGGTGGCCCTCGTCCTGGTCGCGCTGGCCATCGGCGCGGCCGGGTTCACGACCTTCCGCCGCCGCGACCTGGTCACCTGACCTCGCCCACCCCCGCACTTCCCGCGGGTCTTTGAAGGATCTGCCACGTCCTGGCGTGGCGGATCCTTCAAAGACCCGGGCAGGGGCGGGTCAGAGCAGGTCGGTGCGGCCCTCGGACCGCAGCGCGTCGACGACGGCCTTGACGTCCTGGGCCCGCTCGCGCGACATGACGAGGAGTGCGTCCGGGGTGTCGACCACGACGACGTCGTCGAGCCCGACCAGCGCCACGACCCGGCCGGTCCCCGGCACGACGATGCCGGTCGAGTCGACCACGCGCACCGCGGAGGCGTCGCCGAGGACCCGCACACCCGGCATACCGTCGGCATCGCTCAGCAGCGCGCCGAGCGACCCGAAGTCGCCCACGTCGTCCCAGCCGAAGCCCCCGGGCACCACCGCGACCCGGCCCTCGGTGGCCGCGGGCTCCGCGACGGCGTGGTCGATCGCGATCTTCTCCAACCCCGGCCACACCTCGTCGAGTCGCGAGGGGTCGGCCGCGAGCGACCGCAGCCCCGCCGCGAGCTCGGGGTGCCACTGCGCGAGCAGGTCGAGCAGGACGGTCGCCTTCACGACGAACATGCCTGCGTTCCAGCGGAACCGGCCCGTGGCGAGGTACTCCTCGGCCCGCGCCCGGTCGGGCTTCTCGACGAACTGGGTGACTGCCCGCACGGTGCCGTCACCGAGGGGCGAGCCCATCTCGACGTAGCCGAAACCTGTTGCGGGATAGGTGGGTTCGATGCCGATCGTCACGACATAGCCCTGCTCCGCAGCACCCACTGCCTCCGCGACACAGGAGCGGAACGCGTCCTCGTCCGCGATCACGTGGTCGGCGGCGAACGACCCGAGCACTGCGTCCGGGTCGCGCGCCTCGAGCACCGCCGCGGCCCACCCGATCGCGGCCATCGAGTCGCGCGGAGCCGGTTCGGCCAGCAGCTGCTCGGAGGGCAGCTCGGGCAGCTGCTCCCCCACTGCCGCCCGGTGCGCGACCCCGGTGACGACCAGGACCCGCGAACCCGTCAGCGGCGTCAGTCGGTCCCACGTGGCCTGGAGCAGCGAACGCCCGGTGCCGGTGAGGTCGTGCAGGAACTTGGGCGACCCCGCCCGCGACAGCGGCCACAGCCTCGTCCCGGCGCCCCCCGCGGGGATCACCGCCCAGAAGTGGTCGTTCGTCGCCGCGGATGACATGGCCGGAACGCTAGCCCACCCACCAGCCCGTCACCTGCCGCTCACCCGACACACCCCCAGCCGTGGCCCTCCCCTCACCCGCGGTGCGGACTCTGGTCCTGTGCGCGTCGCCATCGTCACCGAGTCGTTCCTCCCCCACCTCAACGGGGTCACGACCAGCGTCTGCCGCGTGGCCGAGTGCCTGCGCGACCGCGGCCATGAAGCCGTCATCCTCGCCCCGCGTCCGGCGCCGTCGAGCTACGCCGGGTATGCCGTGCACGGGCTCGCGTCGGTGCCTGTGCGGCAGTTCCCGGTCGGGCTGCCGATGGGCGCCGAGGTGGAGGCGGTGCTGGCCGACTTCGCGCCGGACGTCGTGCACGTCGCGTCGCCGTTCGTCCTCGGAGCCAGTGCGCTGTCGGCGGCGACCCGGCTCGACCTGCCGACCGTCGCGGTCTACCAGACCGACATGCCGAGCTACATCCGTCAGCACGGCCCCGGAGCGGTCGGACGCGGAGCAGCCAGGGCCGCGTGGCGCTGGATCCGCAGGATGCACGAGATGGCCGACCTGACCCTGGCCCCGTCGTCGGCGACCCTCGACGAGCTGCAGGCGCACGGCATACCGCGCACTGCCTTGTGGGCTCGCGGGGTGGACGCGACCCTGTTCAACCCCGGCTGGCGCGACGACGCCGGCACCCGCGCCCTGCGGTGGTCGCTCGCGCCAGCGGGAGAGCTGCTGGTGGGCTACGTCGGGAGGCTGGCGCCGGAGAAGGAGCTGCACCGGCTGGCTGCCCTCGCCGGGCTGCCCAACCTGCGCGTGGTCCTGGTCGGCGAGGGTCCCACCCGTCACGACGACGCCGCCACCCTCGCCGCAGCGGGCGTCGACGCCGTCTTCCTGGGCAGCCGGGAGGGCGACGACCTCGCCAGGGCGTATGCCGCGTTCGACCTCTTCGTGCACACCGGCACCCGGGAGACCTTCGGCCAGACCCTCCAGGAGGCCGCCGCGACCGGGCTGCCTGTCGTAGCACCCGCCCGCGGCGGCCCGCTCGACCTCGTGGACCACTCGCGGACCGGGCTGCTCTTCGACCCCGACGACCCGACTGCCCTGCGCGACGCGGTCGCCCACCTGGCCGGCGACCGGGTCAAACGGGAGGCGTTGGGCGAGGCGGGACGGCGCCGGGTCGCGGACCGCAGCTGGGCATCGCTGACCGACCAGCTGCTCGTCCACTACGCCACCGCGCAGCGCGCACGCTCGCTCGTCGGGTGGCGCACCGGGTCTTGACTTGGAGCGCGCTCGAAGGGGAACCGTCGTTCCCACCGAGTGACAGGAGAGCTCCATGAAGTACCGCAAGATCGGCACCGACCCCGCCCGCCAGCGCGAGGTGAGCGTGCTCGCCCTGGGCGCCATGTGGTTCGGCACTGCCACGGACGAGCCGACCGCCTTCGCCCTGCTCGACCGGTACGCAGCTGCCGGGGGCACGTTCCTCGACACGTCCAACAACTACGCCTTCTGGGCCAACGGCACCCAGGGTGGCGAGAGCGAGGCAGTGCTGGGGCGCTGGCTCGCCCAGAGCGGCCAGCGCGACCGGATGGTCGTCGCCACCAAGGTCGGGGCACGTCCGCTGTCCCCCTCGCGCGACTTCCGCGACATCGAAGGGTTGTCCCCTGCCGTCGTCCGCGAGCAGGTGGACCGCAGCCGGGAGCGGCTCGGCATCGAGCAGATCGACCTCTACTACGCGCACCTGCGCGACCCCGGCACGCCGCTGGCCGAGCAGGTCGACGGGCTCGCCGGTCTGGTCGAGGACGGCGCGGTCGGCATGCTCGGGGCCAGCAACTTCTGGGCGTGGGAGCTGGAGCGCTCGCGGAGCCTGGCCGAGGACCGGCCGGCCTACGACGTGGTGCAGTTCCAGCACTCGTACCTGCGGCCGCGGACCGACCAGCCCGGGCTTGCGTCGCCCGAGGGCACTGTCGGCGTCGCGGACGGTGCGCTGCTCAGCTGGCTGGCCGACGACCCGCGCCTGACGATGGTGGCCTACTCGCCGCTGCTGAAGGGCGCCTACACCCGCGACGACAAGCCGCTGCCTGACGCGTTCGACCATCCGGGCACCCCGGCTCGGCTGGCGGTGCTCGACGAAGTGGCTCGGGAGACCGGGGCGACGCGCAACCAGGTCGTCATCGCCTGGATGCTCGGAGCGCCGGTGCCCGCCATCCCGCTGGTCGGCGCCTCCTCGGTGGCCCAGCTCGACGAGAGCATCGAGGCCGTCGACCTCGAGCTCACCGCCGAGCAGCAGGCCATGCTCGACGGCGAACGCGAGCGGGTGTGGTGACCCGGCGACCGTGACCGGCCGGGGCTCAGTGGCAGTTGTCGGCCTCGCCGAGGTAGACCGCGATCTTGCGCTCGATCGCGGCGAGGTGCCGGGCTTCGGCCTCGAGCCGGTCCCGGACGGCGTCGCGATGTCGACACAGGATCTCGAGGCGCTCGGCCTCGTTGCCCTCGCCGGCGCGCACGAGCTGCGCATAGCGACGAACGTCGCGGATCGGCATGCCCGTGGTGCGCAGCCGGGTGATCAGCTCGATCCAGCCCAGCTCGCCCTCGCTGTAGCGGCGGTGTCCACTGGAGGACCGCGGTACCTCCAGCATCAGTCCGTCGCGTTCGTAGTAGCGCAGCGTGTGCGCGGTGAGCCCGGTGCGCTCGGCCGTCTCGGCGATGGTCAGGTCCATGACCCCAGCGTGGGGGTTGGAGTGGGCTCGAAGTCAAGACCTCGGACTCGGCATACCAGCGGGTAACACGGCCTGTCTGGTTTCTCACAGCCGGGCCGTTCACGGTCCCGGGGGCCGGGCCGATAACCTGACGGGCGAACTACGGCCATCGACGCTCGACGACGAAGCCGTGAAATCTGCTTCGAAAGGGACGCGCAGTGGCGCAGGCAGCCAACGGGACCCTCTACCGCGGCCGTGAGGGCATGTGGTCGTGGGTGGCCCACCGCATCAGCGGTCTCCTTCTCTTCCTCTTCCTGTTCGCGCACGTGCTCGACACCGCGCTGGTCCGGGTCTCCCCCGACGCCTACAACCAGGTGATGGAGGCCTACAAGAACCCCGTCGTCGGCATCGGGGAGGCGGGCCTGGTCGCCGCGGTGATCTTCCACGCGCTCAACGGTCTTCGCATCATCGCCGTCGACTTCTGGGCCAAGGGCCCGAAGTACCAGCGACAGCTCTTCTGGGCTGTGGCCATCGGCTTCGTCGTGCTCTTCGCGCCGTTCGCGATCCGGCACCTGACCATCGTGTTCACGCACTGAGAGGCCGGGGAAACTCATGAGCGCCACCACCGAGACCAACTACCACGCCGGCCCCGACGCCGTCTCCGCCAAGAAGTCCCGCTACCGCCGGGTCTCCAAGGGTCGCGGCAACTTCGAGCTCTGGTCGTGGGTCTTCATGCGGGCCAGCGGCATCCTGCTACTCGTGCTGATCTTCGGGCACCTGTTCGTCAACCTCATGCTGGGCGAGGGCATCCACGGCATCGACTTCGCGTTCGTCGCCGGCAAGTGGAGCAGCCCGTTCTGGCAGACCTGGGACATGTTGATGCTGTGGCTCGCCGAGCTGCACGGCTTCAACGGGGTCCGCACGATCATCAACGACTACACCGAGAAGGACCGCACCCGGTGGATCCTCAAGGGTCTGCTGGTGGCGAGCGCGCTGCTCGTGATGGTGCTGGGCACGCTGGTCATCTTCACCTTCGACCCGTGCCTCGACCCGTCCTCCACTCTCTCCGTGTGCGCACGATGACCCTAGATCGCCAAAGGAAACAGCACTGATGCAGACGCACAAGTACGACGTGGTCATCGTCGGGGCCGGCGGCGCAGGCATGCGTGCCGCGCTCGAGTCGAGCACCCGCACCCGCACGGCGGTGCTGACCAAGCTCTACCCGACCCGGTCGCACACCGGCGCGGCGCAGGGTGGCATGTGCGCCGCCCTCGCCAACGTCGAGGAGGACAACTGGGAGTGGCACACCTTCGACACCGTCAAGGGTGGCGACTACCTCGTCGACCAGGACGCTGCCGAGATCATGTGCCGCGAGGCCATCGACGCGGTCATCGACCTCGAGAAGATGGGCCTGCCGTTCAACCGCACGCCCGAGGGCAAGATCGACCAGCGCCGGTTCGGCGGGCACACCCGCAACCACGGTGAGGCCGCCGTCCGCCGGTCCTGCTTCGCAGCAGACCGCACCGGCCACATGATCCTCCAGACGCTCTACCAGAACTGCGTCAAGCAGGGCGTCGAGTTCTACAACGAGTTCTACGTCCTCGACCTGCTCATGAACACCGGCGCCGACGGCGTCGAGCACACCGCTGGTGTCGTGGCCTACGAGCTGGCGACCGGGGAGCTGCACGTCTTCCAGGCCAAGTCGGTCGTCTTCGCCACCGGTGGCACCGGCAAGGTCTTCAAGACCACCTCGAACGCCCACACGCTGACCGGTGACGGCATGGGCGTGGCCTTCCGTCGCGGGATCCCGTTGGAGGACATGGAGTTCTTCCAGTTCCACCCGACCGGCCTGGCCGGTCTCGGCATCCTGCTGTCCGAGGCCGCACGCGGCGAGGGCGGCATCCTGCGCAACGCCGACGGCGAGCGGTTCATGGAGCGCTATGCCCCCACCATCAAGGACCTCGCGCCCCGCGACATCGTGGCCCGCTCGATGGCCAACGAGGTGCGTGAGGGCCGTGGCGCCGGGCCGAACAAGGACTACGTCCTGCTCGACCTGACCCACCTCGAGCCGGCCCACATCGACGCCAAGCTGCCCGACATCACCGAGTTCGCCCGCACCTACCTCGGAGTCGAGCCCTACACCGAGCCGGTTCCGGTCTACCCGACCGCGCACTACGCCATGGGTGGCGTGCCGACCAACGTCGAGACCG
Source organism: Pedococcus bigeumensis (assembly GCF_006438965.1). Lineage (GTDB taxonomy): Bacteria > Actinomycetota > Actinomycetes > Actinomycetales > Dermatophilaceae > Pedococcus > Pedococcus bigeumensis_A. The sequence continues at coordinate 225,202 of NZ_RCZM01000001.1, read as the reverse complement.
AGGTGCTGAGCAACAACACCGACGTCGTGCCGGGCCTCTTCGCGGCCGGCGAGGTCGCCTGCGTCTCGGTCCACGGGTCCAACCGCCTCGGCACCAACAGCCTCCTCGACATCAACGTCTTCGGGCGTCGCGCCGGCATCGCCGCCGCGGAGTATGCCGCGAACGCACCGTACGTCGACCTGCCCGCCAACCCCTCGACCTTCGTCGAGGCGATGGTCGAGACGATCCGCACCCGCGACAGCGGCGAGCGGGTGGCCGACCTGCGTCGTGCACTGCAGGAGACGATGGACCGCAACGTCCAGGTGTTCCGCACCGAGGCCTCCATGAAGGAAGCCCTCGGCGTCATCGACGAGCTCAAGGAGCGCTACGCCAACGTCGTCGTGCAGGACAAGGGCAAGCGGTACAACACCGACCTGCTCGAGGCCGTCGAGCTCGGCTTCCTCATCGAGCTGGCCGAGGTCATCACCCTCGGAGCCCTGGCCCGCAAGGAGTCCCGAGGCGGCCACTTCCGCGAGGACTACGAAGCCCGCGACGACGTGAACTTCATGCGCCACACCATGGCCTACCGCGCGCCGGTCACCGACGACGAGCTGGGCCCGAAGTTCGCCGACGAGGTCCGCCTCGACTACAAGCCCGTGACCGTCACCCGCTACCAGCCGATGGAGCGCAAGTACTGATGACTGCCACCACGACCGACACGACCGCGGGCAAGACCGGCCAGGACTCCGCCAAGGCCGGCGCCGTACCGTCCTTCACCGTCACGCTCAAGATCGCGCGCTTCAACCCCGAGACCGACACCGAGGCTCACTGGGAGACCTACCAGGTCACCTCGCACGCCACCGACCGGGTGCTCGACGCGCTGCACCAGATCAAGTGGGACCAGGACGGCTCGCTGTCGTTCCGCCGCTCCTGCGCCCACGGCGTCTGCGGCTCCGACGCCATGCGGATCAACGGCAAGAACCGGCTCGCCTGCAAGACGCTGATCAAGGACGTCAACCCCGACAAGCCGATCACCGTCGAGCCGATCAAGGGCCTTCCCGTCGAGAAGGACCTCATCGTCGACATGGAGCCGTTCTTCGACGCCTACCGCGAGGTGATGCCGTTCCTCATCACCAACGGCAACGAGCCGACCCGCGAGCGGATCCAGAGCCAGGCCGACCGCGACCGCTTCGACGACACGACCAAGTGCATCCTGTGCGCCGCCTGCACCACGAGCTGCCCGGTGTTCTGGAACGACGGCCAGTACTTCGGCCCCGCGGCGATCGTCAACGCGCACCGCTTCATCTTCGACACCCGCGACGAGGGTGGCGCGCAACGGCTGGAGATCCTGAACGACAAGGAAGGGGTGTGGCGCTGCCGCACCACCTTCAACTGCACCGACGCGTGCCCGCGTGGCATCCAGGTGACGCAGGCGATCCAGGAAGTGAAGCGCGCGCTCCTGACGAGCCGGTTCTAGACGTTGAGGCGAGCGGACTCAGGGGTCGCGGCCCCCGAAGTGGGCGCTTGCACCTCTCGCAAGCTCGTTCTACGGTGCGGCGCGCCCACTTCGGTGCCCACTCGGGTATTGGCATGAACGACGCCTCCACCCATTTCCGGCGCGCACTCCTCGGACTCCTCGTCTCGGTGGTCGCGGTCTCGCCGGGCACCGCAGAAGCTGCCACCACGCCGAAGCCGACGCCGTCGGTGACGACCAAGGGGCTGCCGGTGCCAAAGGCGACGGTGGATCCGCGGGTGTCGGTCGGTGGGGAGCAGCTGGCGTCGATGGGGGTCGTCACGGATCTGCCGGAAGGGGTGCCTTCACCGCCGAAGCTGCGCGACGTGTCGTGGGTGCTGGCCGACCTGGGGACCGGGAAGGTGATCGCAGCGAAGGCGGCCCATGCGCGGTTGCTGCCGGCCAGCACGCTGAAGACGCTGACGGCACTCACCCTCATCCCCGAGATCTCGGCGCGGCAGATGATCACGGTGACGCAGGCCGACGCGAACGCCGACGGGACCCGGGTCGGGTTGGTGCCCGGGCTGCCCTACACGGCGGAGCAGCTGTTCCAGGCCCTGCTGATGGCGTCGGGCAACGACGCCGCGTACGCGCTGGCCGACGCCGGTGGCGGGCGGGAGGCGACGCTGACCGCGATGAACGAGCACGCGGCATACCTCGGTGCGCATGACACGGTCGCGAAGGACCCGGCGGGGTTGGACGCCCCTGGGCAGACGTCAAGCGCCTACGACCTGGCGCTGATCGGCCGGGCGGCGTTGCAGCTCAAGGACTTCCGCACCTACGTCGCCACCAAGCAGGTCGACTTCCCGGGCCGCCTCGACCCCAAGACGAAGAAGCGCGTGACCTACAAGGTCAACAACCACAACAGGCTTCTCTACAACTACGACGGCACCATCGGGGTCAAGAACGGCTACACCGAGGCCGCGAACCGCACCTTCATCTCTGCGGTGACCCGTGGCTCGAAGACCTACCTGCTGACCGAGATGTACGGTCTCGACTCGTCGTGGCGTCCGCAGGCGGCGATGTACGACTGGGCGTTCGCCTACGGCGACAGGGCGGGCACGGTGGGCGACCTCGTCGCACCGGGAACGGTCACGGCACCGCCCGCCGTGCTGCCGAGCACGACCTCGCCGACCCTGACCGACCCGGCGACCGGCGGCCCGGCTGCCCAGGAACCCACCCGGGCTGCTGCGGCGCTCCCGGCCAGCGGAACCATTCCCGCATCGGTCACGCGGTGGCGCGCTCCCGCAGCGGTCGCAGTGGTCCTGCTGCTCCTTGCCTGGGGAGTCCGGAGGCGTCGGCGAATGGTCCGCGCCCGCGGCGCGCGTCGCCGCTGACCGTCACCTTCGACGGACCAGGCTCCGTATGCCGCGTGCCACCGTGCCCAGGGCCACGGCTCCGACCGCGCCGAGCACCGCGCCAGCGGCCACGCTGGTCCGGTCGGCTGCACGCTGGCCAAAGGTCGGGAGCCCGGCGTCGGTGCGCTCGCGGATGCTGTCGACCGGTTCCGGCGCCGGCCCCTCGGCCAGCTTGTGCGCCTGGCCGGCGCTGAGGCCCGTTCCGCCCGCGGTGTCGAGGTCGTTGGCGGCCCACGCGGCCGAGATCAGGATGATCCGCGACATGAAGTTGAGCCACACCAGCAGCCCGACGACGAGAGCGAAGCCGAAGTAGAGCTTGTTGTCCGTGGTGCTGGCGAGCAGCACCGAGCCGAACTTCTTGAGCACGGTCAGGCCGATCCCACCGAAGATCGCACCGTTGCGCAGTGCCGGCCACGGGACCTGGACCCCGGAGAGGAGCCGCAGCATGATCGCGACGAGGACGCCGTCGAGGGCTACCCCGACGACGAAGGCGACCACGGTCAGGACCCATCCCTGGCCGCCCAGACCGACGAGGTCGGCTGCCCACGTCGCCGCCGCCCCAGCGACGGCGCCGACGCCCGCGGACAGCAGGATGCCGACTCCGAGGAGGATGAGGACGCCGACGTCGCGGAGCTTGGCGAGCACGGGGTTGCCGGGCGATCCCTCCACGCCGAAGATCGCGCGGATCCCGTCGCGCAGCGCACTCAGCCAGCCGGTCCCCGCGAGCACCAGGCCGACCACGGCGATGACACCGGAGATCGACAGGGCGGCGCCGGTGGGCGCGTTGACGTTGATGATGCCGTTGGGCTGGTCCTGCGACTTCACGAAGCCGGGCAGCAGTCCGTTGATGGCGTTCTTGGTGTCCTCGAGCAGCTGGGGCTGGTCGCGCAGCAGGATGCCGAAGACCGTGAAGGCCAGCAACACTGCCGGGAAGACGGAGAAGAAGGCGAAGTAGCCCACGCCACCCGCCAGCAGGTTGCCGCGGTGGTCGCCGTACCGCTTCCAGGCACGCCAGGCCTGCGTCGTCTGGAGCCGGGCCCACCAGTCCCTGAGTGTCTGCACGTCAGCGTCCGTTCAGCGCGAACGAACGCACCGGCCGCCAGACACCATCGGCGCCGTGCTCGTAGAGGTGGAACTCGCCCACCGCGAAGGTGCACTCGAAGTCGGCGAGATCGGTGAACGCGCGGTCGAGGTTGTCCTCGGACACGTGGTGGGCCACCGTGACGTGCGGGTGGTAGTAGAAGTCGAGCTTGCGCTTCAGCGGTCCGCGGCGGACGGCCTTCTCCAGCAGCTCGCAGTCGGCCAGCCCACCGGAGACCTGGACGAACACCACCGGGGAGATGGGCCGGAAGGTGCCGGTTCCCCGAAGCACCATCGGAAACGAATGTCCTTGGCTGGCAACGGTTTCAAGATGCTTCACGACCGCAGACAGGTCGTCGCCCTCCACCTCGGTCGGAGGCAGGAGCGTCACGTGCGTGGGGATGGACTCGGCGAGCGGATCTCCGAAGGACGCACGCTTGGCCTGGAGCATCTCCGCGTGTGGTGAGGGGATGGCGATGGACACACCGATGGTGGGCACGACGGCGACCCTACCGAACGCTCTGGGCAGGCACGGGGCGGTCAGCGGGCACTGGGGAGCAGTCCCACGGCCGCACGCACCCGAGCCATCGTCGCCTGGGCGACCTCGCGAGCCTGGTCTGCGCCCGCGGCGAGGATCCGGTCCAGCTCCGCCGGGTCGCCGAGCAGCTCCGCCAGCTGCTTCTGGAACGGGGTCAGTCGGTCGACGACCACGTCGGCGACCTCCTTCTTGAGGTCGCCGTAACCGCGTCCCGCGAACGAGTCAGCCAGCTCCTCGACGGGCGTGCCCGAGAGCACCGAGTGGATGACGAGGAGGTTGGAGACGCCGGGCTTGTTCTCGGGGTCGTAGCGCACCTCGCCGTCCGTGTCGGTGACGGCCGACCGGATGTTCTTGGCGATCTTCGCGGGGTCCTGCATGAGGTCGATGAGGCCCTTGGGCGAGGACCCCGTCTTGCTCATCTTCGACGTCGGGTCCTGCAGGTCCATGATCTTTGCCGCGCCCTTGACGATGTAGGCGTCGGGCACCACGAGGGTCTCGCCGAACCTGGTGTTGAAGCGCTCCGCCAGGTCGCGGGTGATCTCCAGGTGCTGGCGCTGGTCCTCCCCGACCGGCACATAGGCCGCGTCGTACATGAGGATGTCGGCGGCCATCAGCATCGGGTAGGTCAGCAGGCCGACGTTGGCGTTCTGGCCCTTGGCGACCTTGTCCTTGAACTGGGTCATCCGCCGGGCCTCACCGTCCGCGGTGAGGCAGTTCATCACCCAGCCGAGCTCGGCGTGCTCGGTCACGTGGCTCTGGCAGAACACCGCGGAACGGGTGACGTCCACACCCGCAGCGAGGTACTGGGCCGCGGTGGCCCGGGTGCGGCGCCTCAGCACCTCCGGGTCGGTCGGCACGGTCAACGCGTGGAGGTCGGCGACGAAGTAGTAGGCGTCGAAGTCGTCCTGCAGCTTGACCCAGTTGACCAGCGCCCCGAGGTAGTTGCCGAGGTGCAGGGAGTCGCTGGTCGGCTGCATCCCGGACAGGATCCGGGGCAGCGCAGCGGGGGCTGGCGTGACAGGCATGCGGGCCATTCTGTCAGGTCAGGTGCAGCAGGAAACCCTGGGCAGGACCGAGCACAGGCAGCGGCAGGCCGACCCCGGCCAGCAGCGCGCCGTGGACGGGGATGCCGTCGCCGAGCGCCTCGTCCCACCAGGCCGGGGCGATGTGCTGGATGACGGCAGGGAGCCCCGCCTCGCGTCGTACGCGCACCGTGTACGTGCGCGTCGAGTCAAGCCCCGGCAGCGCGACCAGGCCCGGCGTGACCGAGGTCCCGCTGTGGGTCCGCAGGACGGTGTATGCCGCGGTCTCGCCGTCCGCTGCGACCGTCCCGGTCACGAGCAGGCCCCGGTCGTCGGGGAGGTCGGCGCGCACCAGGTCACCGGAGTGCAGCAGCGGCCTCAGCTCGCGGTAGAGACCAGACCAGTCGGCCAGGGCGCTCAGCTCCTCGGACGTGCACCGTGCGATGTCCCATTCCAGGCCGGCATGTCCCTGCAGAGCGATGAGCAGCCGGAAGGACAGGTCCAGCGTGCGGTGGGTGGTGTGGGCGGTCGCCGGGCCCACATGCGTGCCCATCAGCTCGGCGGGCACGAGCAGCGAGGTCCACCGCTGGATCGCCGTCCGCTCCAGCGCGTCGTTGCAGTCGCTCGTCCAGATCCGGTCGGTGCGGGCGAGGACGCCGAGGTCGACGCGGGCCCCCCCGCTGGAGCAGGACTCGATCTCGAGGTCGGGGTGGGCGGCGCGCAGGTGGTCCAGCAGCGTGTAGAACGCGGCTGTCTGGGCGTGCACGGCTGGGCGGTCGACGCCACCGGCGTCCGTGCGGACCGCCTCGTGCAGGTCGCGGTTGTGGTCCCACTTGATGAAGTCGATGCCGAGATCGGAGACGAGGGCGCTGATCTGCCCCTCCACGTGGGCGGCCGCCTCGGGGTTGGCGAGGTCGAGCACGTGCTGCTGCCGCGATGGGCGAGGGTGTCCCGCCTTCGGACCCAGCACCCAGTCCGGGTGGGCCCGCACCAGGTCGGAGTCGAGGTTGACCATCTCGGGCTCGAACCACAGACCGAACTCCATGCCGCGACCCTTGACGTGCTCGACGAGGGGCTGCAGACCCTGCGGCCAGACGTCCGTCGAGACCACCCAGTCGCCGAGCCCGCTGTGGTCGTCGCGGCGGCTGCCGAACCACCCGTCGTCGAGGACGAACCGCTCCACCCCGATTTGGGCAGCGGTGTCAGCCAGCTCGGTGAGGCGCCCGAGGTCGTGGTCGAAGTAGACCGCCTCCCAGGTGTTCAGCACGAGGGGGCGCGGGTCGTTGCTGTGGGTCGCCGTCGAGCGCTGGCTCCGGTGCAGCCGCCGCGAGACTCCGTCCAGGCCGTCGGTCGCGTGGACGAAGACGACGTCGGGGGCGGTGTAGGTCTCCCCCGGTCCGAGCCGGAGCTCGCCCGGCTCGAGCAGCTCGCCGCCACCGAGGACCGCGGAGTGGACGCCGGCGCCCTCGGGGAGCCGCTCGGCCAGGTGCTCGTGGTTGCCGCTCCACGCGACGTGGACCGACCAGACCTCACCGGTCCGGAAGCCGAATCCTGCCGTCCCCACCGTGAGCAGGAGGGTGGCGTCATGACCCGTCCGCCCTCTGCGCGAGGCACGCAGGTGGGTGCCGTCCTGGAGCGCCGACCGCTGCGGTGACCGCTCGCGGCACCAGCGTCCGGTGAGGTCGAGCACCTCGGTGGCACGCGACGGCAGGGGCATCAGCGCGCGGAGGGCACCCAGGTCCAGCACCTCGGCCGCCTCCGGGTCGGCGCGGTTGGTCACCGACAGCGTGACGCGCAGGACGCCGTGCTCGTCGAGGGCATGCCCCAGCACCAACTCGGTAGCCCCGTCGCGGGCGGTGGTGCGGAGCGAGCGCTCGCCGTCGAGCTCGGCGGTGACGTCCCAGCGAGGCGCAGCCGCGCCACCCGCACGGTGCGCGGCATACCCGGGCGTGCCGAGCCAGCCGTCGCCGGAGGTGGGCAGCACGGTCAGCGGCCACGGCTCGTCGAGGGCGTTCGGCGGCACCGGCCCGGGAACGAGGCCGGGGAGGCCGGCCAATGCTGCGTCAGGCAGGTCGGCGCCCCAGTGCAGGACCCGGGGGAGACCTTCTCCAGAGGTGTCGAAGGCGAGACAGGTACCAGCGGAGCGCAGTACGACGAGAGGGACCGCGGTCTGCGACGTCATCCCTTGGTGGCTCCCAGCGTCAGACCCGCGACGAACTGCTTCTGCAGCAGGAAGAAGACGAGCAGGGTGGGCAGTGCTATGACGACCGACCCGGCGGCCACGAGGTTGTTGTCCGTGAAGAACTGGCCCCGCAGGTTGTTGATCGAGCTCGTCACCGGGAACTTGTCGCCGGACTGCAACAGCACCGTGGCCCAGAAGAACTCGTTGTAGATCCAGGTCACCTCGAGCGTCGCCAGCGCCGCGAGCGGGGGGCGGCACAGCGGGAGGGTGAGCTGGAAGAACTGGCGCAGCACCCCGGCCCCGTCCACGACGGCCGACTCGTAGATCTCGCGCGGCAAGGCCTTCATGTAGTTGGACAGGACGAAGGTGCAGAACCCGGTCTGGAACGCCACGTTGACGAGGATCAGGCCCCAGTACGAGTTGAGCAGGGTGCCCGAGTCGCTGATCCAGAACGGCACCTCGATGGCGCGGAACATCCGGTAGACCGGGATGAGCAGGGCCTGGGGAGGCAGGAGGTTCGCTGCGGTGAAGAGCCCGAGCAGGGTGAGGTTGAACTTGAACCCGAACCGCGCCACCACGAAGGCCACGCACGATGACAGGAACAGCGTCAGCAGCACGGCCGGGATGGTGATGTAGGCCGAGTTGAGCATCGTGTGCGAGAAGTTCGCCTGCTCCCAGGCGTCCTTGTAGTTGGCGAGCGTGAACCCACCCAGGGACAGGTAGCCGTGCTTCGACGTGTAGTCGTAGTCACGGAAGCTGTTGAGGAGGGCGTAGCCCACCGGGAAGATCCAGACCAGCGCCACCACCGCGAGGAACACCTGAATGACCCGGTTGCCCTTCTTGGTGCCGGCTGGCTGGGTGCGCTTGCCGATGAGCGGGTTCTTGATCCCGGGCACCGCGACCTGCGGGGCCTCGCTGCTGGCGGTCATCGCTGCTCCCTCATGACCATGCGTAGGTAGATGACGATGAAGACCGACGAGATGACGAGCATGAAGGTGGCCAGTGCCGAGCCGAACCCGATCCGGCTGGCTTCTCCGACGATGTTGCTCGTGACGAGGGTCGAGATGAGCTCGAGCCCGTTGCGCCCCTTGTTGATGACCCACACGAGGTCGAAGGCGCGCAGCGACTCGATGAGGGTCACCACGAACACGATGATGTTGATCGGGAACATGACGGGGAAGACCACCCGGAAGAACGTGGTGCGCTCGTTCGCGCCGTCGACCTTGGCCGCCTCGCGCAGCGTCGGGTCGACGCCCTTGAGTCCGGCCAGGTACAGCAGCATGATGTAGCCGACGTGCCTCCAGCTCGAGGCGAGCAGAGCCGCCCAGAGGTTGTAGCGCTGGTCGCCGTACCAGTCGATGCTGCTGCCGGTGACCTGGTTGATGAAGCCCTGGTCGCGGCTGTAGATGAGCTGCCAGATGAATCCGACGAGCGCCACGGAGAGCACCACCGGGAGGTAGATGGCGGTCTGGTAGACCCGTGAACCACGCACCTCCCGGTCGAGCAGCACCGCGAGGAACATCCCGATCGGGGTGGCGATGAAGAACGTCACCCCGAGCCAGATCAGGTTGTGCTGGAGCGCGGGGACGAACGGCGGGTAGATCGTGAGGACGTCCTTGTAGTTCTGCAGCCCCACGTTCTTGGCCGAGGAGATCGGGCCGATCCCGTCCCAGTTGGTGAACGAGAGCAGGACCGACCCGATCGCCGGGGCGACGACGAGCCACAGCACCAGCAGGGTCGGGATGCCCACCATCAGGGAGACGACGACCCGGTCCACTGGGGACAGGTGGTCGATGCCCTTGTACTTGGTGCGCTTCGGCTTGGACGGCTTCGGCTTGATGCCTTTGGGCGTGGTCTGGGTCGACACGGTGACTCCTCGGCGTCGTCGCGGGCGTCAGCTCGCGAAGATGCTCTTCTTCTGCTTCTCGATGTTGTTGATCAGGCCGTCGATGTCCTTCGGGTTCTTGATGAAGGACTGGATGGCCGGGATCATCACCGTGGAGGCGAAGTCGGGGCGAGTGTCGCGGTCCATGAACTGGGCGATGGACTTGGCCTGGCCGACGAACTCGACCGACTTCTTCTGGAGCGAGGTGTAGGCAGCCTGGTCGGCCTTGTCGTTCGTCGCGATGACGCTGGGGTCGGCCTTGACGACGATGTTCTGCGCGTCGGCTGAACCCACGTACCCGAGGAGCTTCTTGGCGCCGGCCTCGTTCTTGGGACGCTTGGCCATCATGTAGCCGTCGATGGGCGCCTCGATGGCGTCCGCGCCGATGTTGGAGTCGACCTCGGGGAAGTTGAAGAACGTCAGGTCCTCCTGCTCCGCCCCCTTGGCGAACTGCTGGGCGACGAACGAACCGAGCAGGTAGGTGCCGGCCTTCTTCTGCTGGAGCGTCAGCGCAGCTTCCTGCCAGGTCCGACCGAGGGAGTCGGCCTGGTGCATGTCGAGCAGTCCGGCCCAGGTGTCGAAGACGGCCTTGACCTTCGCGCCGTTCCAGGCCTCCTTGCCGGCCATCAGGTCGACGTGGAACTGGTAGCCGTTGACCCGCAGGTTGAGCTGGTCGAAGGTGCCCATCGCGGGCCAGCCGTCCTTGTCACCGAAGGCGATCGGGACGAGTCCGTCCTTCTTCATCTGCGTGCCGAGGGTCTTGAACTCGTCCAGGGTCTTGGGCTCGGTGTAGCCGTACTTCTCGAAGACGCTCTTGCGGTAGAACATCGCCCACGGGTAGTAGGTCGAGGGGACGAAGTACTGCTTGCCGTCGTCACCCGTCGAGGCCGTCTTGAGCGCGTCAGACATGCCGGCCAGGTTCTTCCAGACGTCGGACACGTCACCGGCGAGGCCCTTGGAGGCGAAGAACCGCATGCGGTAGCCGGAGAACCACATCCAGACGTCATCGGGCGAGCCCTGGAGGTAGTTGTTGATGTTCTCCTGGAAGGAGTTGTGGTCGATCGTGTTGATCTTGGTCGTCAGGCCGGAGTTGGCCTTCTGGAAGGCGTCCATGACCGCCTGGATGGCCGCCTTCGGGACGGCATCGGACTGGTTGGAGCCGATCGTCACGGTGCCGGTCGCGGCACCGCCAGAGGACGTGCCGCCATTGCCACCGCACGCGGCGAGCAGCGACGGAGCAGCGAGGAGGGTGCCGGCGCCGAGGGCGCCGCGCAGCAGGGTCCGGCGGCTGACACCGCGGACAGAGGCAGGAACGAGGTTTGCGAGGTACTCGGCCTCAGAGGTCGGGCGGGTCATTCGGGTCTCCTTTGACACGGGGTGCACCGGCGCGATGGCCGAACCCGCCATCCGACAGATTCGATCATTAACCATCAACAAGTCACGAGGATGATGCTGAAACCAACACGTGTCAAGGGTCTGGGGATCACGAGATGGTCGCGACTGCGCCAGGCGTCCACGGACCGGACGATCCTCTACCGTGGCGCTGCCTGCCGTGAAAACGGCTCAACCACGCCATAAACCAATACTCCGGCGTGAGGGCGGCAGGCAGCCGTGGGAGGCGCCGGACCCGCCATGGAGGGCATTGACGGGCCGGCCCACGCGAGTGTTTGTTTTTGTTGACATCTCCAGCAACGCGGCGTAAGACTGTCCGCCATGCGTTCATGGCCGAGCCGACGGATCGCCCTGGGTGGCGACTACAACCCCGAGCAGTGGCCGCGCGAGGTCTGGTCCGAGGACATGGAGCTGATGCGCGAGGCCGGGGTCTCCTTCGTCACCCTGGGAGTCTTCTCCTGGTCGTGGCTGGAGCCCGCCAAGGGTGAGTACGACTTCGCGTGGCTCGACGACATCATGGAGCTGCTGCACGCGAACGACATCGCGGTGGACCTCGCCACGGCCACGGCCACCCCTCCCCCGTGGCTGTCGGCCGCGCATCCCGAGATCCTCCCCGTCGACCACGAGGGACACACCCTCTGGCCGGGCAGCCGTCAGGCGTGGTGCCCCAGCTCGGCTGTCTATCGCGACTACGCCCTCGCGTTGACGACCCAGCTCGCCCAGCGCTACCACGACCACCCCGCCCTGGCGATGTGGCACGTCTCGAACGAGTACGCCTGTCACAACATCCCGTGCTACTGCGACACCTGCGCCGCCGGCTTCCGTGTCTGGCTGCGTCGCCGGCACGAGACGCTCGAGCGCCTCAACGATGCGTGGGGCACGGCCTTCTGGAGCCAGCGCTACACCGACTGGGAGCAGGTCCTGCCGCCGCGGCTGACGACGACCTTCGCGAACCCGACCCACGTCCTGGACTACCAGCGGTTCCAGTCCGACACGCTGCTGGACTTCCACCGCAGCGAGAAGACGATCCTCGCGGACCTGTCCCCCGGTGTCCCCGTGACCACCAACTTCATGACGCTCGCACACTTCGACCACCTCGACTACCACCAGTGGGCGGCCGAGCAGGACGTCATCAGCACCGACCACTACGTCGTGGCCGAGCTCGAGCACCCGCAGGCCGAGCTGGCCTTCAGCGGCGACCTCACCCGGGGCCTGGCCGGTGGGCGTCCGTGGCTGCTCATGGAGCACTCGACCAGCGCGGTGAACTGGCAGCCGATCAACCCGGCCAAGGTTCCTGGCGGCACGCTGCGTGACAGCCTGGCCCACGTGGCTCGCGGCGCGGACACCCTCGGGTTCTTCCAGTGGCGCCAGTCCCGGTCGGGTTCGGAGAAGTTCCACTCGGCCCTGGTGCCCCATGCCGGTCGCGACAGCGCCCGGTTCCGCGAGGTCGTCGAGCTCGGCCACGTGGCGCAGCGGCTCGGCGAGGTCCTCGGCTCGCGCGTCGAGGCCGAGGTCGCGATCCTCTGGGACTACCAGGCCCAATGGGCCGCGCACGGACCGGCGATGCCGTCGAGCGCGCTGAAGTACCCCACCACCGCCTATGCCGTGCACCGCGTGCTGCGTGACCGTGGCATCACCGCCGACGTCGTGCACCCGAGCGCCGACCTCACGGCATACAAGGTGGTCGTGGTCCCGACCCTCTACCTCGTCAGCGACGAGCACGCGGCGGCCGTCGCGGAGGCTGCCGACGCCGGTGCACAGGTGCTGGTCACCTTCTTCTCCGGCATCAGCGACACCGACGACCACGTCCGCCTCGGCGGCTACCCCGGAGCGTTCCGCGACCTGCTCGGCGTCCGCGTCGAGGAGTACTTCCCGCTGATGAGCGACGAAAACAGCCAGCTCGAGGGTGGCGGCACCGGTTCGCTGTGGAGCGAGGATGTCACCGCCGTCGACGCCGAGGTCCTCGACCGGTATGCCGCGGGCCCCCTCACGGGGCGCCCGGCCGTCACCCGGCGCGGTACGGGAAGCGGGGCCGCCTGGTACCTCAGCACCCTGCTCGACGACGCGGCCCTCGGCTCGCTGCTCGAACAGGTCACCGGCGCCGCCGGCGTCGCCGCCACGGCCCAGGTGCCGCCCGGTGTCGAAGCCGTTCGTCGTCGGGGCAAGGATGGCTCCTGGTTGTTCCTCGTCAACGACAGTGCGCAGGAGCAGGTCATCCCGGTGACCGGCCACGACCTGGTCGCCGACCGTCCGTTCACCCCCGAGACCCCGCTCGCAGCGGGCGCGGTCGCCGTCATCAGGGAGGTCTAGTTGCTCGCCAGCCAGCGACGCGCCACCATCCTCGGCCTCGTCGAGGACAGCGGCGCGGTGCGTGTGTCCGAGCTGGTGGACCAGCTGGGCGTCTCGGACATGACGGTGCGCCGGGACATCGAGCACCTCGCCACCGAAGGTCTCGTCGAGCGTGTGCACGGTGGTGCCCTCGCCGTGGGTGGCCGGAGCAGCGAGGAGCCCGGCTTCACCGCCAAGTCGGCCCTGATGAGGTCCCAGAAGAACGCGATCGCGCAGGCCGCCGCGCAGCTCGTCGAGCCCGGCGCGGCCATCGGGATCTCCGCTGGCACGACGACGTACGAGTTCGCCCGCGCCGTGCGATCGGTCCCCGACCTCACCGTGGTCACCAACTCCGTGCCGGTGGCCCAGCTGCTGCACGAGTCCGGCACGCCGGGGCAGACCGTCGTGCTCACCGGCGGCATCCGCACCCCGTCGGACGCCCTCGTCGGACCGGTCGCCGTCGCGGCCCTGCGGATGCTGCACGTCGACCGGCTGTTCCTCGGGGTGCACGGTATGGATGCGCGGGTCGGACTGACGACGCCAAACCTCGTCGAGGCCGAGACCAACCAGGCGCTGGTGCAGACCGCGCGACAGGTGTGTGTTCTCGCCGACCACACCAAGTGGGGGACGGTCGGCCTCAGCACCATCATCCCGCTGGATGCGGTCGACCTCCTGGTCACCGACGCGGGCCTCGGGCCCAGGGCGCGGACGGCCGTGAGGGAAGCCGGGGTCGAGCTCGTCATCGCCACCGAGCCCCGAATCCGGTCCGACCGCACCAGACGAGCACAGCCGTGACCCCGACCCGGACCAGCCGTCGGCTGGCTGACGGCCGGGAGATCATCTACTTCGACGACACCCCCGACTCCCCTGCCAGGGTCGTCGAGGACACCCGGCCGCTCGGCAGCCGGGCCCCGTCCGGGGAGATCCGCTTCGACGCGCTGGTGGGCGACTGGGTCGCCGTCGCCGGTCACCGCTCGAACCGCACTTTCCTGCCACCGAAGGACGAGTGCCCGCTCTGCCCGACCGGGACCGGCAGCGTCCCGTCGGAGGTGCCCGAGGCCTCCTACGACGTCGTGGTGTTCGAGAACCGCTTTCCCTCCTACTCCCCGGTGTCCGCCCACGAGCCCGGCGAGCCCGGCGAGCCCGGCGAGCCCGGCGACGAGCTGATCCGGACCCGACCGGCCCTCGGTCGCTGCGAGGTGGTCTGCTTCACGAGCGACCACGAGTCCACGTTTGCCGACCTCACCCCCGAGCGGGCCCGCACGGTCATCGACGCGTGGGCAGACCGCACTGCGGAGCTGGGTGCGGTTCCAGAGATCGAGCAGGTCTTCTGCTTCGAGAACCGCGGTCAGCAGATCGGCGTGACGCTCAACCACCCGCACGGCCAGATCTACGCCTATCCCTATGTGCCCCAACGCTCGGCAGCCCTGCTGGCGCAGGCGACCGAGCACCACGCCCGCACCGGCCGCCTCCTGGGAGCCGACATCCTCGCTGCCGAGCGGGACGCCAAGGACCGCGTCGTCATCGACAGCGAGCACTGGACGGCCTACGTGCCCTTCGCCGCCCGCTGGCCGGTCGAGGTGCACCTCGCACCACACCGTGACGTGCCCGACCTGCCGGCCCTGGACGACGACGAGCGCGACGACCTCGCCGCGGTCTACCTCGACCTGCTCGGACGACTGGACCGCTACTACGTCGCCAAGGACGGCAGTGCCATTCGCCTGCCCTACATCGCAGGGTGGCACCAGGCTCCGACCCGGGTGGGTCGCGACGTGTCGCGACTGCACCTGCAGGTGATGTCCGTGCTGCGGTCGCCCAAGAAGCTCAAGTACCTCGCCGGCTCCGAGTCGGGCGTCGGCGGCTGGGTCAACGACGTGTCACCGGAGCAGATTGCCGCGCGGCTGCGCGAAGTCGCGCCGTGAGCGCCGCAGCCGCGACCGAGCTGCTCCGGCGCACCTTCGACGCCGACCCCGCTGGGGTCTGGTCTGCCCCCGGCCGGGTCAACCTGATCGGCGAGCACACCGACTACAACGAAGGGCTGTGCCTGCCGATCGCGTTGCCGCAGCGCACCTTCGCCGCCGTGAGCCCGCGCACCGACGACGTGCTGCGGATCGTGTCCGCCCAGAGCGAGGGCGTGGTCGAGCTGGCCCTTGCCGATGTCGGCCCCGGGCACCCGGACGGGTGGGCGGCCTACGTCGCCGGAGTGCCGTGGGCCCTGCGCAAGGCGGGGTATGCCGTGACCGGCCTCGACGTGGCCGTGGACGGCCGTGTGCCGCTGGGTGCAGGTCTGTCGAGCTCGGCTGCCCTCGAGTGCGCAGTCGGAGCTGCGGTGTCGGACCTCTGCGTGCTCGACCTCCTGGGGACCGACCACGGCCGCCGCATCCTGGTCAGCGCCTGCATCGACGCCGAGAACAGCATCGCCGAGGCGCCCACCGGCGGCATGGACCAGTCGGCGTCCCTGCTGGCCTCGGCAGGTCACGCCCTGCTGCTCGACTGCCGCGACTCCCGGACCGAGCAGGTGCCCTTCGACCTCGGCGCGCACGGGCTGGCGCTGCTGGTGATGGACACCCGGGCCGAGCACGCCCTGGTCGACGGCCAGTACGCCGAGCGGCGGACGTCGTGCGAGGAGGCCGCCCGTGAGCTCGGGGTGTCGAGCCTGCGCGAGGTCCCGTCCGACGACCTCGATGCCACCCTGGCAGCCCTGTCGAACGACATGCTCCGACGGCGGGCTCGGCACGTCGTCACCGAGATCGCCCGCGTCGAGACGACGGTTGCTGCGTTGCGCCGCAACGACTTCCGGGCCGTGGGTGAGCTCTTCCTCACCTCGCACGCCTCGATGCGCGACGACTTCGAGATCTCGGTGCCGGAGCTCGACACGGCGGTCGAGGCCGCCGTGGCAGCGGGCGCCCTGGGTGCGCGGATGACCGGCGGCGGGTTCGGGGGCTCGGCCATCGCCCTGGTGCCGACCAAAGCCGCGGACGCAGCGCAGGCAGCGGTGCAGGCGGCCTTCGCAGAGCGGGGCTTCCACGCGCCGCACTGTTTCGTGGTCACCGCCTCCGGACCGGCCGACCGTGACCAATGAGCCCCTCCGGGCCGGCTGACCGCGACTCTGAGGCTGTGACTACCTGCTCGAGGTGAGCTGCTCTCCCGGGCCGAAGACGTCGAGCACGACGTTGGTGGCGCCGATGGCGCCGTTGCTCGCGGTGCTGAACGTCGCCTGGCGCCCGTCGAGCACGACCACCGAACTGCCGCCGGCCACCGTTGCCCCTGTCGGGGACAGCGCCGCTGCCGTCCCGTCGGCGACACCGAACGCCAGGTGCGTGGGATCGACCTGGCTGAGGCCGTAGAGCCGGCCCCAGCGCGAGTCGCCGTTGAGCCGTGGCACCACGTTGGCCGCCACCAGTCCCAGTCCCGGCTGCCAGTCACCGTCAGCCGCCTTGAAGGCGGCAATGCCCTCGTCCTCGAGGGTGGCGCTGGTCGGGTCCGCCTTGGGCGACCACCAGCTCCCCATCGCCGCGGCGAAGTGGTCGTCGGCGAGGAACGCAGGGGTGCTCCCGACTGCGGCTCCCACCCGGGTGCGGAAGTCGGGGTCGGCCAGGGCCGGAGCCAAGGTCGTCGGGTCGGCGGCCGTCACGACCACGCCGGCCGCACCGGCCAGCGCGGCTGAGGCCCAGGACGGGGTGCCATAGGTGACCTGCTGCACGACGCCGGCCCATCCCGCGGTCTTGAGGGCCGCGGCATACGCACTGGCTGTGGCGGTGTCGCCGGAGGAGGCGGAGACCACGACGATCCGCGCCTGCCTCACGGCGCCACCGGCGGCTGTGACGGTGGTGCGCACGAACGCGGGGAGCGCCCCGGCGCGGACATCGCCGGACAGGAGGTCGCCGCCCAGGTAGAGGGTGCCGGCGCCGGGCGCTGCGGGCGCGGTCCACGCGAGGGGGGCGGGCGGCGGCACCAGGGCACCGTCCACGGAGAGCGCGCGGGTCGGGATGGCGTAGCTCGCCGTCCCGGGCGGGATCAGGTGGGTGAGGACGTTGCGGGCCGACAGCAGGGGCACCTTGCCCACCCACTGGTGCGTGGCGTGCAACGTCTCGAAGTCCACGATGGCAGCCGAGTTCGCACCGAACACACCGCTGAGGGTCTGGTCGCCGGTGTTGTGGATGCCCGTGGCGTAGTCGACGCCGAGGCCGAGAAGGCTTGCGCCACTGCGCCTTTCGTCGCTGGTGGCGATCGTCGACAGGAGCCGGCCGAAGCGCCCACGCTGGTAGAAGTGCTGGTCGTAGAGGACCTGCGTCGACCCGAAGTCCAGGCCACGCTCGAGGTCGGCGTCGTCGCCCCACCACATCAACGTGCTGCCGCGCTGGAGCCCGTCGGCCGGCCCGAGCGCCCCGACGTAGCCGTTGATCATGTTGCGCGACTGCACCGCGGCCCCCGCGCTCGTGCCACCGATCGTCGCGCCCGCCGCCGCAGCCCGGCCCATGGCGGCCTCGGCCGGGGAGGCGGCGAGCACCTTCATGGCCAGCCCCTGGTCGCCACCGAGGATGTAGATGCCGTCCGCCGTGTCGATCCCGACTGAGTTGGCTGGGTCCATCGCGTCCTTGCGGTTGAGCAGGACCGCCAGGCGGGCGGTGCACCCGGTGTAGGGCGCTGTCACGACCGCGTCGCACGCCGCGTCCACCTGGTCGGTGCGTTCCTGGGCGAGGACGAGGTTCTCGGCCCGGTCCTTCGCCTTGTCGCCGTAGGCGCTGGGCACCACCACGATGTCCACCGTGGGGCCGCTCGCACCTTGCGCCGCCAGCCGCCCGAAGCCCTCGAGCGACGGCGTCTCGTAGCCACCCCCGATCGGCGCCATCGTGGCCCCGACCGCGGGGCCGTCCGCAGCTGCGAACGCAGCCCCGGAGGCCGTCGCAACGAGTGGGACGAGCAGGGCGGTCGAGGTGACGGCGACGAGCAGCGGTGTGCGCAGTGAGTTCCCCATGCGACCCGAACCTAGCCGCGCCTCGGCTCAGCCGCCCGTCGAGAAGGCGCCAAGCCTCGGCAGCCCGTCAGCGTCCCGCACTAGGGTGCCACGCATGGCCGACGAGACCACCCAGACCTCACCCGCGCCCACGACCCCCGCCGAGTCCTCACCGCTGGCGGGCGGACCGCCCGGAGCCAAACCGAACAGCGAACCGCCGCCGGTCCCGCCCAAGGACGACCTGGTGACCACGCGGCATACCCTCAGGATCGGGCGCCGGGCGCTGCGCTACACCGCGACCGCCGGGCGGATGGTGCTCCGTGAGGAGGTCTTCCAGGACGGCGTCTTCAAGGGCCACAAGGCCAAGGCCGAGCTGGGCGTCACGTCCTACGTGGTCGACGCACCCAAGGGCACCAACCGGCCCGTCACGTTCGCCTTCAACGGGGGTCCGGGCTCCAGCTCGGTCTGGCTGCACCTCGGGCTCCTCGGCCCGCGCCGCGTCGACTCCGGTGACGTCGGCAACCCCACACCGCCCCCCTACGGCCTGCTGGACAACACCGAGACCCTGCTCGCGGTGTCCGACCTCGTCTTCATCGACCCTGTGTCGACCGGCTACTCGCGCGCCGTCGAGGGCGGCAAGCCCAAGGACTACCACGGGTTCAAGGCCGACATCGAGAGCGTCGGCGAGCTGATCCGGCTGTGGACCACGCGCCACAACCGTTGGCTGTCACCGAAGTTCATCGCCGGAGAGTCCTACGGCACCATCCGGGCGGCCGCCCTCGCCGACCACCTGCAGACCCGCCACGGCCTGTATGTCAACGGCGTCATGCTGATCAGCTCGGTCCTCGACCTCGCGACCGTCGACTTCGAGTTCCGCAACGACAGGGCGCACGTCGACTACCTGCCGACCTACGCCGCCACCGCCCACTTCCACGGCAAGCACGGGCGCAAGTCGCTCAAGACCGTCCTCGCCGAGGCCGAGGAGTATGCCGCGCGCGACTACCCGTGGGCGCTGTCACGGGGGTCACGCCTCACCGCGGCGGAGCGGGCCGAGCACGTGACCCGTCTCGCCGCCCTGATCGGCCTGTCGGAGGAGTACGTCGACCGGGCCGACCTGAGGGTCGAGCACGTGCGCTTCTTCACCGAGCTGCTCCGCGACCAGGGGCTGGCGGTGGGCCGGCTCGACGCTCGGTTCACCGGGCCACTGGTTCACGCCAACGCCGAGAAGTGGGATGCAGACCCGTCCCATGACGCGATCAGCGGGCCCTACGCCGCCGCCTGGAACCACTACGTACGCGACGAGCTGGGCTACGAGAACGACCTGCCCTATGCCCAGATCTCAGAGCTCGCGTCGACCGAGTGGTCGTTCAAGGAGTTCGAGGGCAAGCCGGTCGACGTCAGCTCGCAGCTCGCGCGGGCCATGCGCGGCAACCCGCACCTCAGGGTGCACATCGCCTACGGCTACCACGACGGCGCCACCCCCTACTACGGAGCACAGGACGTGGTGGCCCACCTCGAGGTCCCCGAGTCGCTGCGCGCCAACATCGAGCACGCCTACTACGAGGCCGGACACATGATGTACGTGCACGAGCCGACCCGGCTCCAGCAGTCCCAGGACCTGGCCGCGTTCGTGACCCGGTCGAGCGGGACCAGAACCAGCTGAGCGGCCGGTCCGTCAGTGACGCATCCCGGCGGCTGCCCGGTCGCGTGGCTGCAGGACGGCGTTCGGCCCGTGCTGCGGCCCACGAGCAGGCTTGGTCGGCCGGGCCGCCTGCGCTGCCTTGACCGCGTCGGCCGCAGCTTGCGCGGCCTCGACCGCGTGGGCCGCCTCGGCCGAGTGGACTGCGTCGACCGGGTGCACGGCATCGACCGGGTGACCCGCCTGAGCTGACTCGACCGCCCGCACCAGCCGAACCGGCTGACGCTCGGGCGCGATCTCGGCCTGGCGATCGGGCGCCTTCGTGCCCTTGGCGCGGCCCTTGGCGGGCTTCGCGGACCCGTAGTAGCCGCCGTAGTAGCCGCTATCCGCTGCCTTCGGCTCGACGCGGTTGAGGACGACGCCCAGCGTGTGGCCCTGCACGGCGTGCAGGCTGGCCAGCGCCGCACCCAGCTGGGTGTCGAGGGTCCGCCCGGCAGTCACGACAACCAGGGCACCGTCGGCCGCGGCGGTGAGCACCGCGCCGTCGGTGACCGGAAGCAGCGGAGGCGCGTCGATGATCACGGTGTGGCCGCTGTCGGCGAGCCAGTCCAGCAGCCTGCGCATCGCCTTGGACCCGAGCAGCTCGCTCGGGTTCGGCGGCGTCCCACCGGCGGCCAGGATGGTCAGGTTGGGCAGTGACTCCACGCGCTGCGCCACGTCCGCGTAGTCGACCCGGCCGATGAGGACGTCGGTCAGCCCGGCCCCCTCGATCAGGCCGAAGGACTCAGCCACGACCGGGCGGCGCAGGTCGCCGTCGATGAGCACGACGCGACGGTCGGACATCGACAGGGCTGCAGCCAGGTTGGCGGCGATGGTCGACTTGCCGTCGCCCGGCAGCGGGCTGGTCACCACGATCACCCGCGGGGGGTTGTCGATGTCCATGAACTGCAGGTTCGTGCGGAGCTTCAGGAAGGCTTCGGCGGCGTGCACCGGGTCCTTGACGCGAGGGCGCCCAACGACCAGCGGGACGAGGTCACCGCTCTTGCGGACCATGGCAGGGCTGGCCGGGATGGCGGCCGCCACGGTGACGCCGAACTGGCGCTCGATGTCCTCCGCGCGCCGCAGCTTGCGGTCGAGCTGGCTGCGCACCACGGCATACGCGGTGCCGAGGAGGAGGCCGCCCACGAAGCCCATGCCGATGTTCCGGGTGGTGTTGGGGGACACGGGTGACGACGGCAGCGCAGCCGACTCGATCGGGACGATGCGCAGCGCCTGCGTCGACGAACCTGACGGGTTCTCGACCTGGTCCACCTGTTGCTTGAGCGCCTGCACCCAGGCGTCCGCCAGCTGCTGGGCCGCGCGCGGCGTCGAGGCACGGGCACTGATCTTGATCAACACCGTGTCGAGGGGCTGCGACACCGACACGGCACCGATCAGGCTGGCCGGCGCCGCCGTGAGGCCCAGGTCGCTGATCACCGTCTGGGCGGTGGCCCGCGACTTCGCCAGGTCGACGTAGGAAGCAGCCCGCGACTTGGCCAGGCTGTCGCCGACGGATGCCTCACCGGCCGAGCTCGTGGTGCCCGCGCTGACGAAGCCGCTGGCATCCGCCTGGTAGATCTTGGGCTGGACGAGGCTGACGGCGGCCGCCACGGCAACCCCGAGCAGCACGAACACGGCGACGCCGCGCCAGTAGGCGCGGAGCACCCGGAGGTAGTCGGTCAGTTCCACTGCAGCTCCTGTGGTGCGGTGTCGACGCGCGCTGAGACACAGGCGCAGATGCGCTGTGCGCTGGTGCGGACTGCTCTACTGTGCGGCCTGTGACCGCAGCCGAACCGGAGTCCTGCCACAGCACCGTCGTGGATGCCTTCGGCGTGCACGTCGAGGTGCGGGTGCGTGGCGACCGGGCGGCTGAGGTGCTGGACCGGCTGCCCCTGCTGTGGGAGTTCTGCGCGGCCCCGGCGGGCGCCACCGGCGAGGTCACCGCCGAGGTGGTCTTCGACAGTGACCCGCAGGCGTGGGCGCAGGCGGACGCCGACGGCGCGGTTGCGCGCCCCGACCTCGAGGACCTGTTGCAGGTGCTCACCCAGCGCATCACGCTCTGCGCCATCGACTCCCGCGCTGGCGAGTGCCTCATGCTGCACGCGGCGTGCATCGCCGACCCGGTGACCGGTGCCGCCGCGGCCTTCGTGGCTCCCGGCGGCACCGGAAAGACGACCCTGGTCAGCACCCTGGGTCCTGGTCGCTGGTACGTCACGGACGAGACCACCGTCGTGCTGGACGACCGGACGGTCGTGCCCTACCCGAAGCCCCTGTCGGTCCGACGTACACCGGACAGTCTCTTCAAGAACGAGACCCCGCCGAGCGCGGTCGGCCTGACGGCACCCGGCGACCGCGTGCACCTCGCTGCGCTGTGCCTGCTCAACCGCGATCCCCATCACCAGGGCGCGCCCACCGTCGAGGCGCTCCCCACCCTCGACGCGCTGGTGGCCCTGGTGCCCCAGACCTCGCACCTGCCCGAGATGGCACGACCGCTGCAGCGCCTGGCGGCGCTGTGCGAGTCGCTGGGTGGTGTGCATCGGATCACCTATCGTGAGTCGGCCGACGTGGCCGGGCTGTTGGACGAGCTCGTGGGTGAGACTTCGTGAGGGCGCGCTACCTGCCGGCTGTGGACCGGGTCGATCGCGACGGTGAGGCCGTGCTGCTGGTCGACCGGGAGGTGGTGCGCCTCTCGGCGCTGGCCACGACCCTGCTCGACTCCTGCCCCGACTGGACCCCGGTGTCGGAGCTGGTCGACGTGTTGCTCGCGGCCTACGGCCCGACGCCCGAGGGTGTCGATCCCGCGGCGGCCACGGATGCAGCACTCCGGACGCTGGCGGCCCAGGGGCTGGTGGAACTTGACTGACCCCGTGTGGCGCCGCAACCCCGATGTCGCCGTGGTGGAGTCGCCGGGTCGCGTGGTGGTGCTTGACCTGACGACTCCCCAGACCGCCACGCCGTTCGCCATGGAGGGCTCGGCATGTGCCATCTGGGCGGCCATGGCCGAGCCATCCACGACGGACCAGATCGTCGAACACGTCGCGGCCGACTTCGGCGCCCCTGCTGCCGAAGTAGAACCGGACGTGCTGACGTTCCTCGCCGAGCTGGAGTCCCGGGGACTGGCTTCGGTGTCCCCCCGCGACGCGCCCGACATGGGGTCAGTCCCTACCTAGCCTTGTTCTTGACGGTCACCGAGACCGTGTGTGCGACACCGTTCACCGTGTAGTGCACGACCACCGTCAGGGTGCTGTTGTCGGTGTCCGGGCGGGTCAGCGAGAACGGCGCGGCCGGGTGCGCGGCATCGACCGTCACGGCCGCCGTGGGCAGGACCGTCCACGGTCCGCCCCCCTCGATCGAGGTGATCTTGACGAGGTTGGAGCCCACGATGGATCCGAAGCTGAGGATGAAGGATACCTGCCGGTTCGAGCCGACCGCCTCCCCCTTCTCCCCCGTCGCGGTGGCGAGGACGGCGCTGTGGTTGCCGGCGGACGCGGCGGCAGCCGGCGCCGCAGTCGCCATCACGATCACGGGCACCGACCAGGCCGCACCCAACGCGACCGTGCGCCTGCTGACCAGCGGCTTGGCGCTGTCCTTGACGTTCCCCTGCTGATCCATCGAACCCCGCCTCTCGAGCCCCCCTGGGCCCGTTTGATGTTGTGGTGAACGTAAAGTACGGGGATGAGTTTCACCAGCATTTGGTAAAGAAGTGATAAGTTAATGAGACACTTTGTCCCGGTATCGCCTCATTCATTAGACGTATCCGTGGATGGCCGCCTAGTCCTTTTGGCTGATGGCCTCGTGTCACCCCGGGATGGACAGCGATGGCGCGGCGGAGGGGATCGCGACTCGGTGCGGGTGTCGCAGGTGTGCAACGGACGTCGGTGCGGGAGAGTGGTGCCGGCACGGGCCCGGCGGTGGCCCACCGGTCGCCCTGGCTCACTTGTCACCAAAGGAGACTCCCGCATGCGCACACCGGCACTGACCTCACGCCTCGGCGCAGAGGCACTGGGCACCTTCTGGCTCGTCTTCGGCGGCTGTGGCAGCGCCATCTTCTCGGCGAAGTTCTTCGCCCCCAACGTCGTCGCCGGACAGGGCGTGCAGCTCGGCATCGGCTTCCTGGGCGTGGCCCTGGCCTTCGGCCTCACCGTCCTCACGATGGCGTATGCCGTGGGGCACGTCTCCGGGGCGCACTTCAACCCCGCCGTGACCATCGGCATCGCAGTCGCCAAGCGCTTCCCGTGGCGGGACGTGCCGGCCTACGTGGCCTCCCAGGTGGTCGGCGGACTGGTCGCCGGCTTGGCGCTGTGGGGCATCGCCCGCGGCGTCTCCGGGTTCGACGCGACCGGCAACCTCGCCGCCAACGGCTACGGCGACCACTCCCCCGGCGGCTACACCCTCGTGGCCGTCCTGTGTGCCGAGGCGATCCTGACGGCCTTCTTCCTCTACGTGATCCTCGGGGCGACCGACGACCGCGCGCCCACGGGCTTCGCCCCCATCGCCATCGGCCTCGCGCTGACCCTCATCCACCTGATCTCGATCCCGATCAG
This sequence comes from Pedococcus bigeumensis, assembly GCF_006438965.1. GTDB lineage: Bacteria > Actinomycetota > Actinomycetes > Actinomycetales > Dermatophilaceae > Pedococcus > Pedococcus bigeumensis_A. The sequence goes on along the minus strand of NZ_RCZM01000001.1, from coordinate 200,746 downwards.
CAACACCTCGGTCAACCCGGCCCGCTCCACTGCCGTCGCGTTCTTCAACGGCAACGGCGCACCTGCGCAGCTGTGGGCCTTCTGGCTGGCACCCATCGTCGGCGCCGCGATCGCCGGAGCCACCTACCACCTCGTGACGGGCGTGGACCGCCGCGACGAGGACATCACCGGCGTGGTCGACCCGGAGGACCTCAAGCCCACGACCTGAGCAGGCGCGCCCAGCGGCCGAGAGGGGCCGTTGTGCAAGTATCTTGATATCAAGATACTGTGGTCTTCGTCGAGGGACGATAGGACTCAGGGCCGATAACCTGAGCACCGTCTTCGCATCGCTTCGACATCCAGACCACCTCAGGAGAGAGACGCCTCCATGGCCAAGATCATCTACACCCTGACCGACGAGGCGCCCATGCTGGCGACCTACTCCTTCCTCCCGGTGATCGAGGCCTTCGCCGGCACCGCCGGGGTCGACGTGGAGACCCGCGACATCTCACTCTCGGGCCGGATCATCGCGGCGTTCGACGACCTCCTCCCCGAGGACCAGCGCCTCGGCGACGCCCTCGCCGAGCTCGGCGAGCTGGCCACCACGCCAGAGGCCAACATCATCAAGCTGCCCAACGTCTCGGCGTCTCTCCCGCAGCTCAAGACGGCAATCAGCGAGCTCCAGGCCAAAGGCTACGCGCTCCCGGACTACCCCGACGAGGCCACGACGGACGAGCAGCGCGATGCGCGGGCCCGCTACGACAGCGTCAAGGGCAGCGCGGTGAACCCCGTTCTGCGCGAAGGCAACTCGGACCGGCGAGCACCTGCTGCGGTGAAGAACTACGCCCGCAAGCACCCCCACTCGATGGGCGCCTGGAGCTCAGACTCCAAGACCAACGTCGCCACGATGGGCGCTGACGACTTCCGCTCCAACGAGCAGTCCGTGGTGCTCCCGGCGGACGACACCCTCACCATCCAGCTCGTCACCGCGAACGGCGCCACGGTCCTCAAGGACGGGCTGACGGTCCTCGAGGGCGAGGTGGTCGACGCCACCGTCCTGCGGGCCGCAGCCCTGGATGCCTTCCTCGCCGACCAGATCGCCCGGGCCAAGGCCGAGGACGTGCTGTTCTCCGTCCACCTCAAGGCCACGATGATGAAGGTCTCCGACCCCATCATCTTCGGCCACGTCGTCCGCGCCTTCCTCCCGGACGTGTTCGCCACCTACGGCGCGGACCTTGCGGCAGCCGGACTGTCCGCCAACAACGGCCTGGGCTCGATCCTCGACGGGCTCGGCGCGCTCGGTGACAAGGGTGCCGAGATCAAGGCCGCCATCGACCGCGGCCTGGCGGAGGGGCCCCGCCTGGCGATGGTGAATTCCGACAAGGGAATCACCAACCTGCACGTCCCCAGCGACGTCATCGTCGACGCCTCGATGCCCGCGATGATCCGCACGTCGGGCCACATGTGGGGTCCCGACGGCGCCGAGGCCGACACGCTGGCCGTCATCCCCGACAGCTCGTATGCCGGCATCTACCAGGCCGTCATCGACGACTGCCGCGCGCACGGCGCCTACGACCCGACCACGATGGGCTCGGTCGCGAACGTCGGCCTGATGGCCCAGAAGGCCGAGGAGTACGGCAGCCACGACAAGACCTTCGAAATCACCGAGACCGGCGCCGTCCAGGTCGTCAACGCCGCCGGTGACGTGCTGATGGAGCACGACGTGGCAGCCGGCGACATCTGGCGCGCCTGCCAGACCAAGGACGCGCCGATCCGCGACTGGGTCAAGCTCGCCGTCACCCGGGCCCGCGCAGCCGGGACGCCCGCCGTGTTCTGGCTCGACGAGACGCGTGCGCACGACCGCCACCTCATCGAGAAGGTCAACACCTACCTCGCGGACCACGACACCGACGGCCTCGACCTCCAGATCCTGTCCCCCGTCGAGGCCGCCACGTTCTCGGTGGAGCGGATCCGCAAGGGCGAGGACACCATCTCGGTCACCGGCAACGTGCTCCGCGACTACAACACCGACCTGTTCCCGATCCTCGAGCTGGGCACCAGCGCCAAGATGCTGTCGGTCGTGCCCCTCATGAACGGCGGCGGGCTGTTCGAGACCGGAGCCGGCGGTTCGGCCCCCAAGCACGTCCAGCAGCTGGTCCAGGAGAACTACCTGCGCTGGGACAGCCTCGGTGAGTTCCTGGCCCTGGCCGAGAGCCTGCGGCACATGGCCACCACCACCGACAACGCCCGCGCCGAGCTGCTCGGCGAGGCCCTGGACCGCGCGACCGAGCGGCTGCTCAACGAGAACAAGGGCCCGGCCCGCAAGGTCGGCCAGATCGACAACCGGGGCAGCCACTTCTACCTCGCGCTCTTCTGGGCCCACGAGCTGGCCACCCAGACCCAGGACGCCGAGCTCGCGGCCTCGTTCGCGACCGTCGCCGAGACCCTCGCCACCAATGAGACGAAGATCAACGACGAGCTGCTCGCCGTCCAGGGCCACCCGGCCGACATCGGCGGCTACTACCGCCCTGACGAGGCCAAGACCGCAGCAGTGATGCGGCCCTCGGCCACCTTCAACGAGGCCCTCGCCAGCTTGCGCTGAGCAACGGCAGTGGGTATGCCGGGTGGTCACCGCAGCGGTGACCACCCGGCATACCTGTGCCCGGGGACCCATCTGCTGGACCGCCCGGAATGAGGCGACCACCGAAGGGGTTGCACCCGACATGAGCGACTGGAACAGCGGCATCATCGAAGAGTTCCGTGCCAACGGCGGCAAGGTCGGCGGCCACTTCGCGGGGGCGCCGATGATCCTGCTGCACCACATCGGCGCCAAGAGCGGCACGGTGCGGGTGACTCCGCTCGTCTACTTCCCGCAGGAGGACGGCTCGATGCTCGTCGTGGCGTCCAAGGGCGGTGCGCCGACCAACCCGGACTGGTACCACAACATCGTGGCCCACCCCCGGTTCGAGGTGGAGGTCGGCACCCAGACGTTCATGATCGACGCCGAGGAGCTGGACCCCACCGAGCGCGCCGAACACTGGCCGGCCATCGTGGCCGAGCGTCCCGGCTTCGGCGACTACGAGACCAAGACGGCCCGGGTCATGCCGGTGCTCCGGCTGCGCCGCGTCGCCTGAGCGCAACAGCTCGCCTGCGTCAGATCGCCCGCATCCGGTTGTTGCGCGGGTTGTGCTCGACCTCGGCGAGCCCGAGCTCCTCGAGGAGCGGTGGCAGGTACATCCCGACCCTGCCGCGATAGCCCTTGCGCAGCCCGTACCAGCCGCCGACCGGGTTGGACTCCGAGCGGCCCCACGCCTCGACGGTGCCGTCCTTGGCCGGCTTCTGCTCGTCGGCGCTGCCGAGCGGCACCCAGTCGCCCTGCTCACGCAGCCACGCGTGCAGGTCCTCGATGACCCTGGCGTCGTAGAGCAGCTTCGTGGAGCCCACCTGGCAGACCAGCTGCGCCGGGTCGGCGGCGTCGTCGCGGTACATCGCGTAGTCCCCGGTCCCGGGCGGGGTCTTCAGCGTCCAGGGGTCGTCCTTCGTGCCGGTGCCGCTCATGGGTCCTCCTGGTCGACGTGGTCGGGCTCGGGCTACGTGGTGCCCAAGGTCATCTTGAAGCCTTCGTGTGACGCCGTGAAGCCCAACCGCTCGTAGAACCGTTGCGCATCGGCGCGGCTCTTGTCCGTCGTGAGCTGGACCAGGGCGCAGCCGCGTCGGCCCGACTCCTCGACGGCCCAGCGGATCATCTGCTCGCCGAGTCGCCGCCCCCGGTGGCTCGCGGCCACCCGGACCGCCTCGATCTGGCCACGCATCGCGCCACCGCGCGACAGCCCTGGAATGAAGCTCACCTGCATGGTTCCCACGACGGTGCCGCCGTCGTCGAGAACGACGAGCAGCTGCGCCGGGTCCGCGTCGATCGCCGCAAAGGCCGGCAGGTATGCCGCGAGGTTGGCCGGGTCGTCGCGGGTCGCCCCGAGCTGGTCGTCGGCGATGAGCGCCACGATGGCGCCCACGTCGGCTGCGGTTGCTCGTCGCAGCACGACCTCACCGCCCGCCGGGTCCGCGTACCCGAGCACGGCGAGGGGACCGCGGTCGTCGGGCACGGCGGCATACCAGTCGGTGGTCTCAGGAGCCCCGTCGAACCAGGCGCGGCCGCGGAAGGCCAGGGCACGGTCGAGCCGCACGCGGGACCGTTCCATCATCTCCGGGAGGTCGTCGAGCGCGAACCAGCGGACGTCGAGCGACTCGTCGTCGTTGACCCGCGCCTCTCCCGACAGGTGGGTCGCGGTGAAGCAGAGGTCGAGGTACTGGGCCCGGTCGCCGTTCGGGTACTGCTGCGCCGGCAGGGTCCACACGCCCGTGAGCTCCTCGATCCGGGCCAGCACCCCGGTCTCCTCCTCGATCTCGCGACGCAGTCCCTCGGCGGGCTGTTCGCCCGGCTCGAGGATGCCGCTGACCAGGGCCCACTGGCCGTTGTCGACGCGTCGGGCGAGGAGCACCTCGCCGCGCGAGTTGCGCACCACGGCAGTGACGCCCGTCAGCCACAGAGGGTGGCTGCCGACCCGTTCACGCAGGGCCAGGACGAAGTCGGGAGTCGGCATGACCCGACCCTAACCACCCGGCTGCGGGCCACGCCCACCCTGCTAGCGTCGTGAGTCAGCAAATCCCACCAGAGCGCGAAGGGTCCCATCGTGAGCACTGCCCCCGTCAAGGTCGCCGTCACCGGCGCCGCCGGCCAGATCGGCTACAGCCTCCTCTTCCGGATCGCGAGCGGTTCGCTCTTCGGCCCGGACACCCCCGTCGAGCTCCGTCTGCTCGAGATCACCCCTGCGCTCAAGGCGCTCGAGGGTGTCGTCATGGAGCTCGACGACTGCGCGTTCCCGACGCTGGCCAAGGTCGAGATCGGCGACAACGCCGAGAAGGTCTTCGACGGCGTCAACCACGCCCTGCTCGTGGGTGCGCGGCCGCGTGGTCCCGGCATGGAGCGAGGCGACCTGCTCGAGGCCAACGGCGGCATCTTCGCCCCCCAGGGCAAGGCACTGAACTCCGTTGCGGCAGATGACATCCGCATCACGGTGACGGGCAACCCGGCCAACACCAACGCCCTCATCGCGATGAGCAACGCCCCCGACATCCCGCAGGAGCGTTTCTCGGCGCTGACCCGCCTGGACCACAACCGGGCGATCAGCCAGCTGGCCGCCAAGACCGGTGCGGCGGTTACCGACATCACCCACATGACGATCTGGGGCAACCACTCCGCCACCCAGTACCCCGACCTGTTCCACGCCGAGGTGGGCGGCCGCAACGCCGCCGAGCTGGTCAACGACGAGGCCTGGCTGGCCGACACCTACATCCCCACGGTGGCCAAGCGCGGCGCCGCGATCATCGACGCCCGGGGCGCCTCGTCGGCAGCCTCTGCGGCGTCGGCCACGGTCGACCACGCCCGCGACTGGGCCCTCGGCTCGGCGGCCGGCGACTGGGTGTCCATGTCGGTCCGCTCGGACGGCTCGTACGGCGTGCCCGAGGGCCTCATCTCCTCGTTCCCGGTCACCACGAGCAACGGCGACTGGCAGATCGTCCAGGGCCTGGAGATCAACGACTTCTCCCGCGCCCGCATCGACGCCTCCGTCAAGGAGCTCGAGGAGGAGCGCGAGGCCGTCCGCGGTCTCGGCCTGCTCGGCTGACCCAGCGCACCGGCACACGTCGAAGCGGTCGCCTCCTTGGGGGGCGACCGCTTCCGCGTTGCCTGGCGATCGAGTTGTTGCCGGGAGATCGTCACCGAACCCCCGATCCGGCCCCTGATGACCACCAGCCGGCAACAAGTCCCGGGGGTCAGCTGCGGGGACGCAGGTCGAGGACCGAGGTGATCACTGCGAGGGCGATCCCGAGGGCGGCCATCGTCACCACGTCCACGCCGCGCGAGCGCACCGCCAGGCCACCGCTGCGAGCGGTGGGGAGCACCAGCCGCAGCAGCGCGGCCAGACCGAGACCGGCGGCGATCGTGTAGCCGGCGAGCAGCACCTTGTCGAAGGTGAAGAACACCACGCCCAGCACCAGCACCGGGGCGGCGAACCACCACCAGCCCAGGCGCGGCGCGGTCATCGTGGTCAGGCCGACGTCTCGGCGAGCTGTCGCTCGGCCGCTGCCACGATGTTGGACAGCAGCATCGCGCGGGTCATCGGGCCGACGCCGCCGGGGTTGGGGCTGACCCACCCGGCCACCTCGGCCACGTCGTCGGCGACGTCACCGGCGACCTTGGACTTCCCGTCCTCGGCGATGACTCGGCTGACGCCGACGTCGAGGACTGCCGCGCCCGGCTTGACCATGTCAGCAGTGATGAGACCCGGCTGGCCGGCAGCCGCGATGACGATGTCGGCCTGACGGACCTCGGCGGCGAGGTCGCGCGTACCGGTGTGACACTGGATCACCGTGGCGTTCTCGCTGCGCCGGGTCAGCATCAGGCCGAGCGGTCGACCGACCGTGATCCCGCGTCCGACCAGGGCCACCCGGGCACCGGCGATCGGGACGTCGAACCGGCGCAGCAGCTCGATGCAGCCAGCGGGGGTGCACGGCAGCGGGGCCTCCTTGCCGAGGACCAGCCAACCGAGGTTGGTGGGGTGCAGCCCGTCGACGTCCTTGGTCGGGTCGACGCGGGACAGCAGGGCGAACTCGTCGAGCCCGGTCGGCTGCTGCACGAGGAAGCCAGTGCACTCCGGGTCGGCGTTGAGCTCGTCGATGACCGCCTCGACCTCCGCCTGGGTGGCGCTGGCCGGGAGGTCGCGGCGGATGCTGGTGAGCCCGATCTCGGCGCAGTCCTTGTGCTTGGCGTTGACGTACCACCGGCTGCCGGGGTCATCACCCACGAGCACCGTGCCGAGCCCGGGGACGACGCCGTGCTCGCGCAGCACGTCCACCCGCCCGCGGAGCTCGTCCTTGATGGTCGCCAGGACCGCTTTGCCGTCGAGGATGCGTGCCGTCACGAGCCCGTATCCTGCCACGCCGAGCAGGGCGTCCCCTCGCCGCCCACGCTTCAGGCGCGGGCGTTCGCTGCCAGGGCGGCGATCGCCTGGGTGAAGCACTCCGCCGGTGGTGTCACGAGCCCGGCCCCCACCTGCCCGGTTCCCGCGACGCGGCCGGCCATGCCCGTGTTGATCTGCGGCAGGATCCCGGTGCGCGCCACTGCCGCCACGTCGATGCCGGTCGGCGTGCCACGGAACTCCAGGATGGGCACCTGGTATGCCGTGTGCTCACCGACCGTGATCTCGTACATCGTGCGCGTGGCCCGCAGAGCGAGCGGCACGTCACCGCCGACGAACTTCACGATCGCCGGTGCCGCAGCCATCGCGAAGCCGCCGATGCCGGCAGTCTCGGTGATGGCGGAGTCGCCGATGTCAGGGTTGGCGTCGTCGGGTCCGTACGAGCCGAGGAAGAGGCCTTCTGGGGTGTTGGCCGGACCGGTGAACCACTGTGCGCCGGTGCCGGCCGTGCGGATGCCGAAGTCGGTGCCGTTGCGGGCCATCGTGGTGACCACGGTCGAGCCCGGGATCCCCTCGGCCGCCAACGTGGACAGCTTGCAGGCCGGCATACCCAGGTTGAGGAAGAAGTGCTCGTTGGCACCCGAGAACCGCACCGCCTCGGCGATGTCGGCCGACGTCCCGTCGGCGACGATCAGCGAGGGCAGCAGCTCGCGCAGCAGCATCAGCGATCCGGCGCGGTTGCGGTTGTGGCCCTCGTCGCCCATCTGGAGCATCTGGGCGATGATCGACTTGACGTCGATCGGTCCCGCGGCGCGGATCGCCTGCTGCAGCAACGGGCCGAGCACCGAGTTCATCCAGTGCAACCGCTCAATGACCTCGGGCCCGTAGGCGCCGTAGCGCAGCACCTTGCCGAGTCCCTCGTTGAGCGAGCACCAGGACGTGTGGTCGTGGACCTCGTCGCGCAGCTCGTAGACCCACATCGACGGTGAGATCACTCCGGCCATCGGTCCGACCGCGTCGCGGTGGTGGCACGGTTCGAGCTGGACGTCGCCGCGGGCAAGGGCGACCTCAGCAGCCTCGGGGGTCTCGGCCATCCCCTCGAAGAGCATCGCGCCGATGAGGGCGCCCTTGAGCGGCCCGGAGGCACGGTCCCACTCGATGGGTGGACCGGCGTGCAGGAACGTCCCACGCTCCAGTCCGAGCGCCTCGCGTGCCGGCCGGACGTCGACGAAGTCCGCACCGGCGGCCGTCATCCGTTGCAGGGCAAGGGCGTTCGCGTCGGTCCGGCGCGGGTCCCCCATCACGCTGGCCAGCTGCCCGGCGGTCCCCTCGAGCGGTGGCTGCCAGTCGGTCTCGGTGACGACGACGGCCTGGTCGCGCAGGGCGTCCGCGAACATCGAGGCGCCGGCGGTGGCCAGCACCGGGTCGGAGCCGAGCAGTCCGCGCAGTGGCGTGGTCATCGGGACTCCCCCGTGTGGTCGGTGCCGGACAGCAGGGAGAGCGCCGCCCTGGTGGCTTCGGCGTTGGACAGGTGGACCGAGGCGCCCGCCGCGGTCAGGGTCGCGGCGGTCGCACTGACGCCCTGCGGGTCTCCCTGCGCGCCGGTGAGCGAGACGACGACCGGTAGCTCACGCCCACCGGATCGCGCGGCCTCGCGCGCACCCCGGATCGCGTCAGCCAGCTCGGGCCCCGGGTCCGGATGGGCACCGTGCCCGAGCACGAGGTCGAGCAGGAGGACGCCGCAGTGGGGGTCATTGCCCTCGGCCGCGATCCGCTCGAGGCGCAGCGTCGGGTCGATCATCGGGTGTGCCCGGCCCCGGGTCAGCCCGTCGTCGCCGAAGTCGATGACGACGTGGTCGTCGGCGCGAAGGTCCCCGTCCAGGGCCAGCTCGGGGGCGAGCGGAATGTTGGACCGGATGCCGCCGAGCTCACCGCTGGCGACCAGCATCGCCTCGTCGGCCAGGGTGCCACCGCAGAACAGCCCGCGCAGGTAGCGACCCTCCCCCGCTGACCCGACCGAGCCTGAAGGATCGTGCGGCTCCTGGTCCCCACGATCCTTCAAACTCGCGGGGTTGGGGATGGGCTGCCAGGAGGGCCAGGTCGGAACGGCTAGCCCGGTCGCGGAGAGGAACGCCTCGACGGCCGCCGTGAGGTCGGGGCGGCCCGCGCCCAACGTCGCCCAGTGGACCGGCTTGCCCAGCCCCGCGGCATACCCCTCGAGGTCGGCGAGCACCTCGAGGGCCGGAGGCTTGGACACGACGAGGATCGACTCGGTCGCGGAGTCGGCCGCCAGCGCCGCGAGCGCCTGCCGGGTGGAGCGACCGCCCACGGCGGCGGACAGGTCGCGGCCACCGACGCCGAGGCAGTGGCTGACACCGACCCCCGCGGCATCGAGCAGCGCCATCACCTGCTGCCCACCGGTGCCGGACGCGGCGACGATGCCGACCGGACCGCGCTCGACGACGTTGGCGAACCCGAGCGCGACCCCTGCGACGACGGCAGTCCCGCAGTCCGGACCCATGACCAGGACGTCGCTGGCGGCGGCGGCATCCTTGAGCCGCACCTCGTCCTCGACCGACACGTTGTCGGAGAAGAGCATGACCGAGACCCCACGGTTGATCGCGTCGAAGGCCTCGATCGTGGCGTACTGGCCGGGCACCGACACCAGCGCGAGGTTGGCCTCCCCCGCGGCGATGGCCCGCCCCAGGGTGCGGGGCGCCGGCGCGTCGCCGAAGCCACCCGACCGGGAGCCGGCCGACTTGAGGGCGGCCAGTGCGCTGTCGAGAGCCGACAGCCCGTTCGCGACGCCCTCGTCGTCGGTGGCCCGGATGGCGACCACCAGCTCGTTGGGCTGGACGCCATCGGGCACCACGAAGCCCATGCCGCCGATCACCTCGAGGTTGAGCTCGGTGGCCATGGCGACCTGGGCGGCCTCCACGCCCGACGCGCTCGCGACCTGCCGGGAGACCTGCATCAGGCTCACGGAGTCGTAGTAGGCCCCGCTGCGCACCTCGAGGTGGTCGGTCACGGAAGGCTCCTTCGGGTCGTGGCCAGGCGTGGGATCTGGTGCAGCAGGTCGGGGGAGTCGAGCGCGTCGAGCGCGTCGAGACAGCCGGCCAACCCACCCAGCAGGTCGGCACCCGAGCTGTGCCCGATGGCCAGGACCGCCTGCACCGCCTCGACGGGACCCGGGTCGTGACCCGCGTCGTGACCCCCGTCGTGACCCGCAAGGGCCTCGACGAGGCGGACGACGGGCGCCACGGCATACCCCTGCTCCGCCTCGGTGAGCAACGCGGCCGAGAGGCTGGTCGTGGTCATGAGCCGCGGCCGCACCGCCGCCCACAGCCGCTCCCTGAGGGCGTCCGAGCCGCGCGGGTGCAGGCGCAGGCCGAGCAGGATCCCGCAGAGGACGTCGTCGCCGCTGGGGGTGAGCCCCGGCCCCGCACCGACAAGTGTGCCGACGCGGTCGGTAAGGGAGCCGAGGTCGCCCGCCAGCAGGCCGTCGGTCAGCGTGCGCGCGCTGGCGCGCCAGGCCAGCCGGAGGGGGGCCAGCGGAGCCGAGAGGACACCGGCACCCGCCTCGGCCGCGGCCACCTGGTGCGGGCGCCAGGTGCGGAGGGCGCGGATCGTCAGGCCGGAGAGCCGCACCTCGCCGCCACCCACCACGACCTCGTCGCCGGGCTGGGTGCCCCAACCGACCGTGGGGAGGACCGTCGCCACGGCCAGGGCTGTCGGCAGCCGAAGTCCGTCGGGCGTCACGACGGGGAGGACCTCAGCGTGACCGCCGACCTGGAGGTAGAGCGCGGTGGGGAACGAGCCGAGGACCCTGGCGCGTCGCGGCTGACCGTGGAGCAACCCGACAGAGCGCTCGGAGACCGCTGCCGGCCAGAGCGTCTCGGACGCTGCCACGGCTGACCTCCGGTGCGGGCTGTGATCCTCGGTGTTTCCTCGGACTGACGCAGCGACGCTATCGAGTGCGATTACAGTCGCCTCATGGTGAATGTTGCCAAGGATGGCGGCCTTGTTGACGCGGAGTTGCCATCGGCCCCCGCATCCCAGGCACCACAGGCACCCCAGGCACCCCCGGCTCAGGCACCCCCAGCCCACGCGCCCAGCCCTGACCTGGTGGGCGGCGTGAGCCTCGACGGACTGCTCGCCCTGCCCTCCCTCGCGGGCGCCGAGCTCGTCCACAGCCCCGACCAGCTGCTGCGCGGGGTGATCCGGGCCTCGCTGCTCGGCGCCGCGACCGACCCGCGCCACCACCTGGTCTGCACCGACGCCGACGCCATCGCGGCGTGGGAGGCCGCCGGCCAGGACCCCTTTGAGCAGTGCTCGCTCGACGGCGTCACGGCGATCGCCGTCGCCGGTGGCAGCCCCGACCAGGTCCGGGGCTGGCGCGCCCGGGCCACAGCAGCCGGTGTGCCCCTGGTGCTCGCCTCCCCCACGGTCCAGGCCGAGCGCATCGTCACCGAGGCCCTCGGGGCAGTGCTCGACCAGCAGGCCGGGATCCTCGAGCGCGTCGAGGAGGCGCACCAGATCCTGGTCGGCGTCGTGCTCGCCGGTGGCGGCCTGGAGGACCTGTGCCAGCGGCTCGCCGGGTTCCTCGGCGGCGCCGCGATGGTGACCAGCAGCGACGGCCGCGTGCTGGCCAGGGCAGGGTCCGAAGGCGACCTTGCCGCAGCCCTGGCCCTCGACTGCTTCGACCGCACGGGCCGCCTGATCACCGAGCACGAGCCGGTCGGCATCCGTCCTTCGCACGGCGCGAACGCCCGACGCGCCATGGTCCGCATCGCTGCCGGCAGCCTCAACCACGGGCTGCTCGCCGCCTTCGTGGGCGATCGTCCCCTCACCGCCGACGACGTCCATCTGCTCGAGCGAGCGGCCACGGTTGCCGCCCTGGCCATCACCAAGGAGCAGGCCGTCTCGGCGGTCGAGAGCAAGTACCGCGCCGAGTTCCTGCGCGACGCCCTCTCCGGCCGCGCCGGCTCCCCCACCGAAGCCGTCGCCCACGCCTCCGCCCTGGGCTGGGACATCGACCGCAGGCTGGTCGTGGTCGTGGCCGAGACCGACGAGGACGATGCCCACTCGACGCGCTCGCCGGAGGAGGTCGGGGTCCTGCAGGAACGCTTCGCGCGGGCATGGAACCAGGCGATGGCCGTGCGCGATCCGCGTGCGCCCGTCATGGGGTTCAGCCAGGAGGTCGTCGCGCTGTGCGGGGTCCCATCCAACGCCGACACGGACGCGATCATGCGGACCGTCTCCGAGGTCGTCCGGGTCATCAGCGGCATCGGTGGCGGCGGGCGGCGCACCTTCTCCACCGGCGTCTCGCGCCCGATCGACTCGGTCGCCGACCTCCCCCAGGCCTACGACGAGGCGCTCAGCGCGGTGAGCGTCGGTCGCCAGCTGCACGGCGACTCAGCGGTCACCCACTTCGACGGCCTCGGCGTCTTCCGACTGCTCGCCCTGATCCCCGACAGCGCGGACCTGCGCCGGTTCGTCGACGAGTCGCTCGGTGGCCTGGCCGCGGACGACTCCCCCGAGAACGTCGACCTGCGCCGCACCCTGTCGATCCTCATCGACACCAACATGAACGTCGCCGAGACCGCCCGCCAGCTGTTCTTCCACTACAACACGCTGCGCTACCGCATCGTGAAGCTGGAGAAGATGCTCGGCCCGTTCACGACCGACCCCCAGCTGCGCCTCAAGCTCGCCCTGGCCCTCAAGGTGCACCAGATGCGCGGCATCTGATTCCGAGGGTATGCCGCGGGGCACGGAAGGTGCCGCAGGGCAGGAAGGTGCCGTGGGGCACGAAGGTGCCGCGCCCTCTGGCGGGAGGGACGCGGCAGTGCCCATTCGACTCCTGCCGGGCGCAGAATGCCAGCGCGCCACTCCGCATACTCTGCCGAAAGCCGCTCCGGGCTCGATAGCAACAATTGCCCAATGCACCGGCCGGTCCGGCCGCTAGTTTTCGCCTATCCCGCAAGGGGCTGTGAGCCACGCCATCTCGGTGGGCCGCGCCGGTGGAGAAGGAGTCCGCATGTCACTGGGCCTGGGTTGGAAACTGCACGGAGACGGCCGCACCATGGGCCCGGACGACGTCGTCGCTCCCGACGAGCGGCTGTCGTGGGGCAAGACCATCGGGCTCGGCGCCCAGCACGTCGTGGCGATGTTCGGGGCCACGTTCGTCTTCCCCCTGATCATGGGCCTCAACGCCCAGCTCGCGATCATGATGAGCGGTATCGCGACGATCTGCTTCCTGCTCATCGTCAAGGGCAAGGTGCCCAGCTATCTCGGGACGTCCGCCTCGTTCGTCGGAGCCGTGATCGCCATCCGCCACCAGACCGGCGCCACCTCGGCCACCGTCACCGGTGCGATCCTCATCGCCGGCCTCGTGCTCGCCCTCGTAGGTGTGCTCATCCACTTCCTCGGCTCGGGCGTCCTGCACAAGGTGCTGCCGCCCGTCGTGACCGGCGCCGTCGTCATGCTCATCGGCTTCAACCTCGCGCCCGTGGTCGCCAACATCTACTGGCCGCAGGACCAGTGGGTCGCCCTGCTGGTGATGACCTTCACGATCGTGTGCGCGGTCGCCTTCAAGGGCTTCGTCGGCCGCATCGCGATCTTCCTGGCGCTGATCTTCGGCTACGTCGTGTCCTGGATCTTCGACAAGGGCTTCGGGCAGATCACCTCCTACGACGCCGGTGCCGGCAAGATCACCACGCACTTCCGCACCAACTTCCAGGGAATCAAGGACGCCTCCTGGATCGGCTTCCCGCCGCACACCGAGATGGTCGCGGGCAAGGAGGTCGTCGGCTGGCACGCCCCCTCGTTCTCGATGGCCGCCATCCTGCTCGTCGTCCCCGCCGTCATCGCGCTCATCGCGGAGAACACCGGCCACGTCAAGGCCGTCGCCGAGATGACCAAGACCGACCTCGACCCCTACATGGGCCGGGCGATCGCGGCCGACGGCTTCGGAACCATGCTCGCCTCCGCCGTGGGCGGCTCACCGACCACGACCTATGCCGAGAACATCGGGGTGATGGCCGCCACGAGGGTCTACTCCACGGCCGCCTACTACGTCGCCGCCATCGTGGCGATCCTGTTCGGCTTCTCGCCCAAGTTCGGGGCCCTCGTGGCGTCGACCCCTGGTGGTGTCCTGGGCGGGATCACGGTGGTGCTCTACGGCATGATCGGCCTCCTCGGAGCCAAGATCTGGAAGGAGAACGGTGTCGACTTCGCCAACCCGATCAACCTGGTGCCCGTCGCGGCCGGCATCGTCATCGGCATCGGCAACGTGACGCTGAAGTTCTCCGACAGCTTCTCGCTCAGCGGCATCGCGCTCGGCACCATCGTGGCCGTCGCCGCCTACCACCTCGCCAAGGCACTCGCGCCGGCCGAGCTCCGAGCCCGAGCCGACGGCGCGCTGCTCACCGTCGGTGGGCACGACTCCTACGGCCACAGTGACGGGGTCGACGACCTGGACCAGGGCGACACCCGACGCTGACCAGACTCTGGCGGGCCCCCGATCCGGTATCGGGGGCCCGCACCCGTCTTTCATCCCGCCCTAGCCGCCCACCGACCCGAGAAGGCAGGATCAGTCCGTGAAGCCCGCGCCGTTCGTGCACCATGCGCCCCGCAGCGTCGCGGACGCCGTCGCGGTGCTGGCCGAGGTCGGGCACGACGGCAAGGTCCTCGCGGGCGGGCAGAGCCTGATCCCCATCCTCAACATGCGCCTCGCCTCCCCGGCCCACCTCGTGGACATCAACCAGGTCGCAGGCCTTGCGGACGTGACCGTGAGCGACACCGAGGTGCGGGTGGGTGCGTTGGTACGCCACGCGCAGCTGGAGCACCACGACGAGGCGTATGCCGCGTTGCCGCTGCTGCGCCAGGCGCTCGTCAACGTGGCCCATCCCGTCATCCGGAACCGCGGCACCACGGTGGGGTCGATCGCCCACGCGGACGCCGCCGGTGAGATGCCGGCGATGCTCGCCCTGACCGACGGCGTCGTGGAGGCCGTGTCCGCCTCGGCATCTCGCGAGATCGCCGTCGCAGACTTCTTCGAGGGCGCCCTGGAGACGTCCCTGACCCCCGAGGAGCTGGCCGTCGCGGTGCGGTTCCGCCGGTTCGCTGCCGGCACCGGTACCTCGTTCATGGAGCGCGCCCGCCGGCACGGCGACTACGCCATGGCGGGAGTCGCAGCGGCGGTCCGCACCTCCGACGGCCTCATCGCTGACGCGCGGCTGTCCTTCGTCTCGGTCACCGACGTGCCCCGCAGCCTGGATGTGACCGAGGTCTTCGCGGGTCAGGAGCCCGAATCGGTCGACTGGTCCGCGGCTGCCGACCTGGTCCACGCCGCGATCGAACCGGAGGGCGACATCCACGCAACCGCCGAGTACCGCGCCATGCTTGCCGTCGAGCTCGCCCGACTGACCCTCGCCCAGGCCGCCAGGAGATCCGTCGCCGCGCATCAGGTCGCGCGCGACACGGAAGGGCCAGCCGCATGACCGAACCAGTGACCGAGGAGCTCCTCGACCTCACCCTCACGGTCAACGGCGTGCCACGGCACGCCAAGGCCCCTGCTCGCCGCCTGCTGTCGGACTTCCTGCGCCACGACCTGCAGCTCACCGGCACGCACGTGGGCTGCGAGCACGGCGTGTGCGGCGCGTGCACCGTCCTCGTCGACGGGCAGCCGATGCGGTCCTGCCTGATGTTCGCGATCACGGCCCAAGCACACGAGATCACCACCGTCGAGGGGCTCGGCACGATCGACTCGATGGGTCCGGTGCAGCAGGCGTTCACCGAGTGCCACGGGCTCCAGTGTGGTTTCTGCACCCCGGGGTTCCTGACCACCATCACCGCCTACCTCGAGGACCACCCACACCCCACGTCGGACGAGGCTCGTGAGGCCATCTCGGGCAACCTGTGTCGCTGCACCGGCTACCAGAACATCGTGAAGTCGGTGCTGCGCGCTGCCGAGATCAAGGCAGAGATCAGGGCCGAGATCAGGGCCGAGCTCGCGGCTGGGACCACTGCCGAGGTGGACGGCGCGTGACGACCTCGATGTTCGGCGCGCCGATCCAGCGCAAGGAGGACCCGCGCCTGGTGACGGGTGGGGGACGCTACCTCGACGACATGGGCCACCGCGCCCTGGCCGCAGCCTTCGTCCGCAGCCCCCATGCGCATGCCCGGATCGTCGACATCGACGTCACCGACGCCTTCGAGGTCGACGGGCTGGTCGGCATCTGGACCCACGAGGACCTGCCGGGCAAGGTCGGCGAACCCCTCCCCCTGCTCATCCCGCACCCCACCCTCACCCACGGCCGCACCCAGTTCGCCCTCGCCCGCGACGAGGTGAACTACGTCGGCGAGGCGATCGTCATGGTCGTCGCCCGCGACCGCTACATCGCCGAGGACGTCTGTCAGCGGATCAGGGTCGACTACGAGCTGCTCACCCCCGTCGTCGGGATCGCGAACGCCCGCGACGGCTCGGCCCTGGTCCACGAGGACGTGCCCGGCAACGTCGCCTGCCGCATGCTCCAGGAGGTCGGCGACGTCGACGCCGCGATAGCCGCGGCACCCCACACGCTCGAGCTCGAGCTCGATATCGAACGCAGCGCCTGCATGCCGATGGAGGGCAAGGGCGTCCTCGCCCGCTGGGACACGGACAAGGGCGAGCTGCGCATCTTCTCCTCCACCCAGACCTCGACGGGCGTGCGCGCCGCGGTGGCTGCCAAGCTCGACCTGCCCCTAGCCAAGGTCGAGTGCATCGCGCCCGACGTGGGGGGCGGCTTCGGCGTCAAGATCAACCACCCGTGGCCCGAAGAGGTCCTCATCCCTTGGGCTGCAAGGCTTCTCGAGCAGGAGGTGAAGTGGACCGAGGATCGCCGGGAGCACTTCATCTCCAGCGCCCACGAGCGCGGACAGCTCCAGGAGATCAAGGTGGGCTTCGACGAGCAGGGCCGCATCCTCGCGCTCGACGTGAAGTTCTGGCACGACAACGGCGCCTACACGCCCTACGGCATCATCGTCCCGATCATCACCTCGACCCAGCTGCTCGGGCCCTACAAGCCCGGCGCCTACCGCTGTGAGTTCTGGTCGCTCTACACCAACACCGTCCTCGTGACCCCCTACCGTGGCGCCGGACGGCCGCAGGGCTGCTTCGCCATGGAACGCACCATGGACGCCATCGCCGAGTACCTCGGCATCGACCGGACCGAGGTGCGGTCGCGCAACTTCATCCTCCCCGAGGAGATGCCCTACGACCACGGGTTGCTCTTCCAGGACGGCCGGCCGCTCAAGTACGACTCGGGCGACTTCCCGGCCTCGATGGCCAAGCTCAAGGCGCTCGTGGGCTGGGACGACTTCGCGGCCTACCGGGAGCAGGCCGAGGCCGAAGGCCGCCGGGTCGGGTTGGGCATCGGCTGCTACGTCGAGGGCACCGGTGTCGGCCCCTACGAAGGGGGCCACATCCAGATCGAGACGAGCGGGCGGGTCAACGTGTCGACCGGCCTCACCTCCCAAGGTCAGGGCCACGAGACGTCGTTCGCGCAGATCGTGGCCCAGGAGCTGGGCGTCCCGATCGGAGACGTCTTCGTCACCACCGGCGACACCCGCCGGATGCCCTATGCCGTGGGCACGTTCGCCTCGCGCGCCGCCGTGATGAGCGGCAACGCGATCGCCCTCGCTGCCCGCAACGTCCGGGCCAAGGCGCTGCGCATCGCGGCGGACGCGCTGGAGGTCTCGGCCGAGGACCTCGAGATCGTCGACGGCATCGTGCAGGTCAAGGGCGCACCCGGCACCCGGATGTCGCTGGGCACCGTCTCGGTGATGTCCAACCCGCTGCGTTACGCCTTCGACGACGCGGCCAAGGCGGCCACCCAGTTCGCCGGGAGCAATGACCCGAACAAGCCACCTGTCGCCGACGACGACGAACCCGGTCTCGAGGGCAAGGACTTCTACTCCCCCACCCAGGCGACCTTCGCCAACGGCATGCACGCGGCGATCGTCGAGACCGACCCGGTGACCGCGGAGATCCGCGTCCTGCGCTACTGCGTCATCCACGACTGCGGCAACATGATCAACCCGATGATCGTCGAGGGCCAGGTGCACGGCGGGGTTGCCCAGGGTGTGGGTGGCGCGCTCTACGAACGGATGGTCTACGACGAGTCGGGGCAGCTGCTCAACGCCAGCTTCATGGACTTCCTGATGCCCTACGCGTCCGAGGTGCCGCACATCGAGACCGACCACCTCGAGACTCCGTCACCGCTGAACCCGTTGGGTATCAAGGGTGCTGGCGAGGCCGGGTGCATCCCGGTCACGGCCGTCATCGCCTCCGCGATCTCCGACGCCGAAGGGTTCGCGATCACCTCGATGCCGATCTCCCCGGTCGAGCTGTGGGAGCTGCGCCAGCGGCACGCCCGCGGTGAGATCCCCTCGCTCGCCCGCCCGCGGCATACGTCCACCTCGCCCGGCTCCGCACCTGTTCCGCCTGTCCAGGAGGCACGATGAAGATCTCCGGCACCGCCGCCCTCAAGGCGAGCCCGCAGCAGGTGTGGGACGCGTTCCACGACCCCGAGGTCCTCGCGCGTTGCCTGCCCGGGTGCGAGTCGCTCACCGAGGTGGGCCCCGACGAGTACGCCATGACCGTCACCGCCGGGGTTGCCGCGATCAAGGGCACCTACGAGGGCAAGGTCGCGCTGCTCAACCCGCAGCACCCCGAGCAGTTCACGATGAAGGCGCAGGGTGCGGGTGGGCCTGGCACGGTCGACGCCGACGTCGTGGTCCACCTGGCGCCCTCGACAGCCGGTGGCACCGACCTGAGCTACGACGCCGACGCGGCGGTCGGCGGGATGATCGGCGGCGTGGGCCAGCGGATGCTGGCCGGGGTCACCAAGAAGATGGCCGGGCAGTTCTTCGAAGCCGTCGACGACGACATTGCCGGCGTCCGCAAGGAGAAGAAGGCCAAGCCCACGGAGGTCCCGGCCGGGGCGCGGCCGATCGAGGCGGTGGGCACGTCCACAGCCGCCTCTGCTGGGCATCCGTACGCCTGGGGTGTCGTCTCCGGCGGAGCCATCGCGCTGCTCGGGGTTATCGTGGGATGGGCGATCGGAGGACGTTGATGCGCGCATTCACTGCAGCTGCCATCCAGCTGGCGCCGGTGCCGGGACCGCTGTCACCGGAGGCCGTGCGCAAGAACCTCGACAAGTGCGTCGACTTCATCCGTCGGTGCGTCGACGACACCGGTGCCGAGCTCGTGGTGGTACCGGAGTCCGCCACGACCGGGTTCACCCCCGACTGCTCCGTCGAGGAGCTGTGGGACCTCGTCTCGGACATCCCCGGTCCCGTCACCGAACCGGTCCAGCAGGTCGCCAGGGACCTTGGTGTGTATGCCGTGCTGGGCACCTACGAGCGTGGCCCGGAGCGGGGCGTCATCTACAACTCGTCGGTGCTCATCGGCCGCGACGGCGAGGTCCTGGGTGTCTATCGCAAGACGCACCCGTTCTGCAGCGAGCACGTCGACGGCGGCGGCTGGGTCACGCCCGGTGACACGGTGACAGTCTGCGACACCGACCTCGGCAAGATCGGCATGATCATCTGCTTCGACGGGGACTACCCCGAGCTGTCCCGCATCCAGGCGGTGCAGGGCGCGGAGGTCATCTGCCGGCCGAGTGCGCTGCTGCGGTCCGCCGACATCTGGGAGCTGACCTCGCGGGCGCGGGCCTACGACAACCACGTGTTCGTCATCGGCGCCAACGCCACGGGCATCGACCCGGCCGGGGTGCTCTACTTCGGCAACTCCCACATCGTGACGCCGAACGCCCACATCGCCGCCAAGGCCGCCTCCCACGAGGGCTGGGTATCCGCCCTGCTCGACCCGGCCACGGCACTGTCGTCCCTGACGCCCGGCTCCAACATCGGTCAGGGCTTCGACCACCTGCGCGACCGCAACCTCGACCTGATCCGCAACCACCGCGACGAGCTCGAGCGCCCGGCGGAGACCTCCTTCCCGCACTGACGCGCCCGGTGGATCCGGGGGGTCGGCGGGTCGGCGGGTCGGCGGGTCGGCGGCGACATTCGTGCCACATCTGGCACGAATGCACGTGAGAGCGACGTGTCAGGGTCCATTTGTGGCTGTAGTGGCACGAATCCACGTGGGCCGCGAGACTGGCCGGCATGGACTGGACCCTCGAAGTTGTCATCCTGCCCGTTTCCGACCTGACGTCCGCGATCGAGTTCTACCGCGACAAGGTCGGCTTCAACCTCGACCACCGCACCACGAACGAGCACATGGACGTCGCCCAGCTGACCCCCGAGGGCTCCGGCTGCTCGGTCGTCATCGGCAACCTCCCCTCCCAGCAGGAGATGGCCCCGGGCTCGATGCGCGGTCTGCAGCTGGTCGTGGCCGATGCCAACGCAGCCCGCGACGAGCTGGTCGGCCGGGGCGTCGAGTGCAGCGAGGTCACCGTGTTCGACGAGCGCGACGGTGGCACCTTCTTCGGGTTCGCCGACCCCGACGGAAACACCTGGGGTGTCCAGCAGCTCAAGGTCCGCGGCGAGAAACCACTCATCCCGCTCGACCACCGCGGTCGCTTCGGCGACGACGCCTAGTCGCCACGGTGCCGCTACCCACCAGCCCGCCCTCAGCCCAGGGCGTCGACGCCCTCGGCATCCTCGCCCTCATCGACGCCCTCGAGTCGGACGGTCACGACCCGCACAGCCTCCTGATCGCGAGGCACGGCCACGTCGTCGCGCGCGGGTGGTGGGCGCCCTACGCCCCCGAGCGCGTCCAGCTGGTCTACTCGCTGAGCAAGTCGTTCACCGCCACCGCGGTCGGGCTGCTCGTCGACGAGGGACGGCTCTCGCTCGACCAACCGGTGCTCGACCTGCTGCCGCCCGGCGACCTGCCTGCCGGAGTCGAGGTGCCGGACCGCTACCTGCGGCTGACCCTCGGCCACTGCCTCACGATGGCGACCGGTCACGACGGGGAGGGCTGGGGCGAGGACGTCACGCGGGCGGCCCACGAGCGCCCCGGCGAGGGCGACCACACCGACCCCGTGCTGGCCGCGATCCTCGCGTCCCCGCCCGAGCACGAGCCGGGGACGGCCTGGGCCTACAACCAGGTCGCCACCTACCTCGCCGCGGGTGCCGTGCGCGGAGTCACCGGCTCGTCGGTGCTGTCCCTGCTGCGTGACCGGGTCCTGCCGCTGCTCGACCCCCGGGGAGGGGGCGACGTGGCGTGGCACCGAACGGTGACCGGCCGCGAGCTGGGGTTCTCGGGCATCCACGTCGGCAGCGACGCCATCCTCGCCCTGGCGCAGCTCCACCTCGACCGAGGCGTCTGGGACGGCGAGAAGCTCCTGTCGCCCGAGTGGGTCACCACGGCCACCACGCCGACCGGGCTGCCCAACCGCGAGACCGACCCGAACCCCGACTGGCACGAGGGCTATGGCTGCTCGTTCTGGAGCGCCCGGCACGGCTACCGCGGGGACGGCGCCTACGGCCAGTACGCCATCGTCCTCCCCGACCAGGACGTGGCGATCACCATCACCAGCGAGACCCTCGACATGCAGGCCGTCCTCGACCTCGTCTGGGACCACCTGCTGCCGGCCGTCGGTCATGAGGACGAGTGGGAGGACGAGCTGGCCGACGCCGCGCTTGAGGAGCGGATCGCCACCCTCGCGGTCCCCACCCCGTCGTCCTCGGCCCCCGGACCGGAGACCGGGTGGTGGGTGCGTGCCGACGACAGCCGGCTCCCACCGGAGTATGCCGCGATGAGCCTCGCGCCCGGCGGCGCGGACTACGAGATGGTCCTGGACTGCCACGGCACCCGGGTGGCCCTCGACGTCGGTGACGGCACGTGGGAGCCGTCGACGCTTGCGGTGGGTGGCGTCGAGCTGCCCGTCGTCGCCTCCGGCGGCTGGGACGGTGACGGCTGCTTCAGCGCGGACGTCCGCCTCATCGAGACCCCCCACACGATGCAGGTCCGCACCCGGACCGACGGGACGGTGCATCTCGGCTGGCGCGAGGTGCCGATGCTCGGAGCCGACCCGCTGAGGAGTGCCGTGCGGGGGCCGGCGCTCCCCACGCAGGACTGACGACACAGCCTTCTCCGGCGTGGTTGGCAACTTGTGCCAAGGCGAGGCAGCCGCGCGACCGGTTGAATCTCACCCATGGCGGAGCGGCGGATCAGGATCGGCATCGACACCGGCGGCACGTTCACCGACGTGGTGGCGTTCGACGAGGACTCCGGCGAGATGGTGACGACCAAGACGCCGTCCACGCCGAGCAACCCGGCTGACGGCTTCATCAACGGCGTCGCCAAAGTGCTCGACCTCATGAGCGCCTCGGGAGCCGACATCACCGCGGTCTGCCACGGCACCACCGTCGCCACCAACAAGCTCCTCGAGGGCAAGGTCGAGCGCCTCGGGTTCATCACCAGCGAGGGCTACGAGTTCATGCTCGAGATCGCCCGGCAGGCGGTACCGGACGGCTACGGCAACTCCTACTTCTGGGTGAAGCCGCCGCGGATCGTGCCGGCCGATGCCGTCCGCACCGTCGGTGGCCGGATGGACTTCCAAGGCAACGAGATCCGCCCGTTCGATGAGGACACCGCCGTGGCCGCGGCCCGGTGGTTCCGCGACCGCGGGATCACCACCCTCGGTGTCTGCTTCCTGCACTCGTACGCCAACGACACCCACGAGCTGGCGATGCGCGAGATCCTGACCCGGGAGCACCCCGAGGCGATCGTGTCGATCTCGAGCGAGGTGCTGCGCGAGTACCGCGAGTACGAGCGCTCGATGACCACGCTCGTCGACGCGGCGGTGAAGCCGAACGTCAGCCGCTACGTCACCAACATCCACACCCGGCTCGACGGCTTCGCCCGCGGGATCCCGTTCTACATCATGAAGTCCAACGGCGGCGTGCTGTCTGCCGACGAGGTCGTGCACCAGCCGATCACGACCGTCCTGTCCGGTCCCGCCGCGGGTGCGCTCGGCGCCGGTCTGATCGCCAAGCGGGCCGGCTTCGCCGAGGTGTTGACCTGTGACGGCGGCGGCACGTCGACCGACGTCAGCGTCGTCCTCGACGGCGAGCCGACCCTGACCACCGAAGGCACCGTTGGCGCCTACCCCAGCAAGATCCCCATGATCGACGTCGTCACCGTCGGCGCCGGCGGTGGGTCGATTGCCTGGATCTCCCCCGAAGGCACCCTCAAGGTCGGGCCACACTCCGCGGGCGCCGACCCCGGCCCGCTCTGCTACGCCAAGGGCGGCACCCAGCCGACCATCACCGACGCCCATGTCGTCCTCGGACGGATCCCCCCGCACCTGCTCGGCGGAGAGATCCCGCTCGACGTCGAGGCGGCGCGCGCCGGCATCGACACGCTCGCCGCGGAGCTCGGCATCGACCCGGTGCGGTGCGCCACCGGCATCCTCGAGATCTCGGCCTGGAACCAGGCGAACGCGCTGCGCCAGGTCTCCGTGAAGCGCGGCCTGGACGTGCGCGACTTCATGCTGACGACCTTCGGCGGTTCCGGCTCACTGCTCGGCTGCCGCCTGGTCGACATCCTCGACCTCGCCGGCGTCGTCGTCCCGCAGAACCCCGGCAACGTCTCCGCCTTCGGGCTGCTCACCGTCGACGTGAAGAACGACTACGTGCAGACGATGGTCTCCAAGCACACCACCCTCGACCATGTCGCCGTGCAGAAGACCCTCGACGAGCTCACCGCCAAGGCCGCGAAAGCCCTTGACGGTGAAGGCTTCCCACGCGACGAGCACCGCTACTCGCGCACCGTCGACTTGCGCTATTTCGGCCAGGCCTTCGAGGTGCGGGTCCCAGCCCCGGAGGGCACCGTCGACGAGGCGTATGCCGCCCGCGTCGCCGATGCCTTCCACGCCGAGCACCGCGCGTTGTACGGCTACGACTTCCGCGCCGACCCCAGCCAGCAGGTCGAGTGGGTCAACCTCCGGGTGACCGGAGTCGGCCCGATCACCCGTCCTGAGCTGCGTGAGGTCGAGACCCGCGACGCGACTTTGAAGGCCAGTCCGGGTGATGGTCCACAGGATCCTTCAAACTCGGTCGGCTCTTCATCCTTGCCCGCGCCGACGAGCACGCGCGCCGTGTGTTTCGACGCCGACACCGGGCCGGCCGACACCCCGATCTACTGGCGCCCCGACCTGCGGGCCGGCGACACCCTCGAAGGTCCTGCGGTCATCGAGGAGTTCGGCTCCACCGTGCCGGTCCACCCGGGGTTCACCGTGCGCGTCGACACGATCGGCAACCTCGTCATTACGCGGAACCCCTCAACAGCCCCGACCACGACGGCTGCAGCCACGACAGCAGGTGCGCGATGAACAACGCCGGCCTGCCCACGGCATACGAGCACGGCAACCGGCTCACCGCACCGGGGAGCACGGTCGACCCGATCCTCGTCGAGATCGTCCAGGGCACCCTCGCCAGCGTCGAGATGGAGGTCGAGACCGCCATCGCGCGCACCAGCCGGTCCCCCATGATCCGCGACGCCCACGACTTCCGCGCCGGCATCCACGACCGCCAGCTGCGCAAGCTGACCGGGCGGTCCTACTCCGCACTCGTCCACCCCATCGCCCGCGACTTCCCGCTCGACGAGATGGCCGAGGGCGACGTCTTCTTCCACAACGACGTCTACGAGTCGGAGGGTGGCATCGGCCATCTCCCCGACTTGTGCGTCACGGTCCCGGTCTTCAACGGTGGCGAGGTGGTGGCGTTCGTCCAAGCGTTCGGCCACCACGACGACATCGGTGGTGCGGTCCCGGGTTCGATGCCGAGCAACGCGTCCAGCGTCTACGAGGAGGGTCTGGCCGTTCCGCCGATCAAGCTGTGGGACAAGGGAGTTCCCAACAAGGCCGCGCTGCGGATCATGACCCGCAACTCGCGGATGCCCGACTCGCTGGCCGCCGACCTGGACGCCGAGTGCTCGGCCTGCCTGATGGGGGCGCGACGACTCTCCGAGCTGTTCGAGCGCTACGGCCGCGAGACCATCGAGGCGGCGTTCGACACGATCCTCGACCAGACGACCGAGACCTACCGACGCGAGATCCTGTCCAAGATCCCCGACGGCACCTACGTCTGGGAGGACTACGCGGAACACGACGGCGTCGACGAGCCCAGGCTGCACACCCAGCGGATCACGCTCACCAAGGAGCCCACTGGTGGCCCCGGTCCCGGTGACGGCGGACCACGGCTGGTCATCGACTTCACCGGCACCGCGCCGCAGGCCAAGGGTCCGATCAACCACTGCGGCGACTACGTCGGTGGCAACTTCCTCAAGAAGTGGCTCGCGCCGATCCTGCGCAACCTCGCCGACACCCCCGAGCGGATGGCCGAGCTCGACGTCAACGAGGGCATCGTGCCGCTCATCGAGATGCGCTTCCCCGACAAGGGCACCCTGCTGACCCCGATCTTCCCGGCGCCCACCAACGCCAGGACGTTCGTGATCCTGCGGCTGCTCGGCGTGCTCGCCGGCGTGGTGGCCAAGGCGGTCGACGGCAAGATGCCGGCCGACCAGGAGACCATCCGCTACACCGGCGTCTACGGCAAGGACCGGGACGGCAACGACTACCTCATGCGTGAGGTGCTCGGTGGCGGTTCGGGTGGGCGCTACTACGCCGACGGCGAGGACACCATCCACGTGGTGCCCGACTCGCGGAACCTGCCGACTGAGTTCACCGAGAGCCGCTTCCCTTTCATCGTCGAGCGACTCGGGCTCGCCGTCGACTCCGGAGGTGCCGGTCGCTACCGCGGTGGCCTTGGCTACGAGAAGCAGATCCGGATGCTCAAGGACGCCAACTTCATGTCGATCGCCGACCGGTCGATCCTCGCCTGCTGGGGGGTCAAGGGTGGCAAGGCCGGCCGCTCGTTCAGCGTGACTGTCGACCTGGACGGCCCGGACGAGCGAGAGGTCGACGCCCTGGCCGACTCCGAACCGGTCAAGGCCGGCCAGGTGATCCGGATCCGCACCACCGGTGGCGGTGGGTGGGGCGACCCCCTCGAGCGTCCCTACGAGGACGTCGAGCGCGACCTGCGCTGGGGCAAGGTGTCCTTCGACGGCGCCCGCACGGCATACGGGGTCGTCGCGTCGGGGACCAAGGACGAGCCGGTGATCGACGAAGCAGCCTCCGACGCCCTGCGCGCCGAGCTGCGCGCCGCTCGTCCCGCCGAGGAGCCGTTCTTCGACCGCGGCCCCGGCTACGCCCGCCTCGCCGACGGCAAGACCTCGGCCGACGTCGACTGGATGTGAGCGGCGCTGCGACGTGCAGAAGGCGGCATCCAGCAACGCGTCGGTGCACAGCACCTGGATCACCCGTGGGCACTGCACGTCAGTGCGCCGCGCCGCCCTTGCGATCTCTCCGGAACAGGCTCTATCTTGTGTCGCATGGTACCCGGCGACGACGTCATCCTGACGCACCTTCGTCGTGGGGCGCTGGAGCACTGCGTCCTGGCCATGCTCGAGCACGAGGAGCTCTACGGGCTGGACATCGCGCGTCGCCTCACACCCGACGGGGTCCTGATGTCGAGCGAGGGGACGCTCTATCCGCTGCTCGCCAGGTTGCGCAAGGCCGGTCTGGTCGACACCACGTGGCAGGAGTCGGCCGAGGGACCACCCCGCCGCTACTACTCCCTCACCAGCGACGGGCGCGCCTCGCTGGCCGCCTTCAAACGCACCTGGAAACCGTTTCGCGACGCGGTGGACACCGCGCTCCTAGGGGGACAGCCATGAGCCCACGCACCACCCACCCGCTGGTGGACGCCTACCTGCGCGACCTGGAGCTGCTGCTCCACGGGATCGAGCCAGGTGAGCGCGCCGAGGTGCTGGCCGGCGTCCGCGAGCACCTCGACGGCAGCCTCGCTCCCGGCGCCGATGATGCGTCGGTGCGCGCCGTGCTCGCCGAGCTCGGCCCTCCGCAGGCCATCGCCGACGAGGCGTATGCCGGTCGCCCGGCTCCCAGCCCGACACACGACACCCCCTCCCGCTGGCAGCCCGTCACGGCGTGTGCCATCAACGCCCTGGGCCTCCTCCTGGTCGCCTTCTCGACCGTGTGGGCGATGGGCCCTTGGGAGGTGATCGCATCGGGGCTGCTCTTCGCCCTTCCTTGGTGTGCGGCCTTCGCGCTGTCGATGCTGGCCCGGACCTGGACGCCCCGACAGCGCCTGGCCTCGGCGCTGCTCTACCCCGCAACCCTGCTGGGCATGGGCGCATTGATGGCTGTGATGCTGGCCCTGGTCGGGCCGGCATTCTTCAACCTGATCCCCACGGTGGCCCTGTTCGTTCTCGCTGCTGTCGTCCTGGTCCGGCTGACCAAGGCAGCCCTGCGATGACCGACCAGACAGGGCCCCTGCACGACATCACCGTCATCGACCTGTCGCGCGCCCTCGCAGGCCCGCACGCAGGAATGATGTTGGGAGACATGGGCGCCCGCGTCATCAAGGTCGAGACGCCGGGCACCGGTGACGACACCCGGGGATGGGGGCCACCCTTCGTCGGACCCGAGGACGACCCGATCTCGACGTACTTCCTCGCCGCCAACCGCAACAAGGAGTCGATCACCCTCGACCTGAAGTCGGACGACGGCCGCGACGTCCTCACCCGGCTGGTCACCCACTGCGACGTGCTGATCGAGAACTTCCGCCCCGGCGTCCTCGACCGGCTGGGCTTCTCGGCCGAGCGCCTGCACGACCTGAACCCGAGACTGGTCCTGTTGAGCATCAGCGGGTTCGGCCACGACGGACCTCAGGGCGGTCGCCCCGGCTACGACCAGATCGCCCAGGGCGAGGCCGGGCTGATGTCGGTCACCGGACCCGACGCCGACACCCCGCAGCGCGTCGGCGTCCCCATCGGCGACCTGCTGGCCGGCATGTACGGCGCCTACGGCATCGTCACCGCCCTGCACGAACGCAACACCACCGGCGTCGGCCGCGTGGTCCGCACCAGCCTGCTCGCCGCTCTGGTCGGCGCGCACGCGTTCCAGGGCACCGCCTACACCGTGGCCGGTCACGTCGGCCGCGCCCAAGGGAACCACCACCCGTCGCTGTCGCCCTACGGCCTGTTCCACTGCCAGGACGGCGACATCCAGGTCGCCTGCGGCAGCGAGTCCTTGTGGGTCAAGCTCGCCGAGGCGTTCGACCTCGACCCCGCGACCCCCGGCATGGCGACCAACCGCGAGCGCACGGTGGCCCGCGACCAGGTGACGGCCGCGCTCAACGCCGCGTTCGCGGCATACCCCCTCGCCGTCCTCCTCCCGCGCCTTGCCGAGCTGGGCATCCCGGCCGGTGAGGTCCGCACCATCGACCGCGTCTACGACTGGGACCAGACGCGTTCGCAGGGCCTGGTCCTCGACATCGACCACCCCGTGCTCGGCCCGATCGAGATCCCCGGCCCGCCGATCCGCTTCGACGACAACACGTATGCCGGTGGGCGCAGTGAGCACCTCGCGCCGCCTTCGCTGGGGCAGCACAACGAGAGTGTCCGCGCCTGGCTCGACGAGCTCGACGAACACCCCGGCTGAGCCCGAGGGCGCGTCGTACCATCGGTGAGGTGGGCGTGGATGCGCAGCAGCCGAGGCAGGAGATCCGCTTCTGCCGTGCGCCGGACGGCGTCCGGATCGCGTATGCCGTGCACGGCAGCGGGCCGCCCATGGTCGTGGACTCCTGCTGGCTCAGCCACCTGCAGTACGACTGGCAGTCACCGGTCTGGCGGCACTACCTCGCGGAGTGGGGCCGCAGCAACACGGTGATCAGGTTCGACGAGCGCGGCCACGGGCTGTCCGACCGCGACGTCACCGACCACAGTCTCGAGGCACGACTCGGCGACCTGGAGGCCGTGGTCGCCGATGCCGGGTACGAGCGTTTCGCGTTGCAGGCGATGGCCCAGGGCGGCCCCGTGGCCATCGCCTACGCGACCAGGCATCCCGAGCGCGTCTCCCGGCTGGTCTTCTACGGCAGCTACGCCTGCGGTGTCTCCGACGACCCTGAGGATGAGCAGCTCAACGACACCTTCGACCAGCTCATCAAGGTCGGCTGGGCCCGCCCGGACTCCGCGTTCCGCCGGGTCTTCACCTCGATGATGATCCCGCGGGCCACGGAGGAGCAGCACGTCTGGCTCGACGAGCTCCAACGGGTGTCCACCTCCGCCGAGACCGCACGGGCCTCGAGGCGGCAGCGACGTCTGGCCGACAGCTCCGCGCTGTTGGCCGGCCTCGAAGTCCCCACCCTCGTGCTGCACTCACGCGGCGATCGGATGAACCCCTTCGAAGAGGCTCGCCGCCTCACTGCAGGGATCGCCGGGGCGCGGCTGGTGGCGCTCGAGAGCGACAACCACATCGTGCTGGAGGACGAGCCGGCCTGGCAGGTCTACCGCGCGGAGCTGCGCGACTTCCTCGAGGCGGACGTCCCCGCTCCCCGAGAGCCGGCCCCGGAGCGCCCGCAGACCCTCGAACAGCTGTCGCCCCGCGAGGTGGAGATCCTGCGCCTCGCGGCAGTGGGGATGGACAACGACGACATCGCCCAGACCCTCACCCTCAGCGTCCGCACCGTCGAGCGCCACCTGAGCAACGTCTACGCCAAGCTCGACCTGCACGGGAAGTCTGCCCGCACAGCAGCCGTCGCACGCCTGCTCACCCGCGCCTGACGGCATACACGCCGCAGCGCGTGCGTCGCCACGACCCCGAGGTTGGGTGCACCCACGGATGCCGCGCCATCCTGCCCAGACCTACCTTCGTGGTCGCAGGGGTGAAACCACACCACCAAAGGGGAAGCACAGCATGACCACCCAGACATCCGGGACCGCGATCACCGACACCGACGAGGACCGCGCCCTCAAGTCCAAGCACGCCACGATGTGGGCGCTGGGCAACTACCCGGTCGTGGCGAGCGACATCATCGACTCGCTGGGCCCGATCCTCGTCGAGGCGGCCGGGATCACGGCCGGCCAGCGGGTTCACGACGTGGCTGCCGGCTCTGGCAACGTCGCCATTCCGGCCGCCCGCACCGGCGCCGACGTGGTGGCCACCGACCTCACGCCCGAGCTGCTCGAGAAGGGGCGGCGCGACGCCGAGGCGGAGGGACTCACGCTCACCTGGCAGGTCGCCGACGCAGAAGCGCTGCCCTTCGACGACGCCGAGTTCGACGCGGCTCTCTCGTGCGTCGGCGTCATGTTCGCGCCGCACCACCAGGTGGTTGCTGACGAGCTGTTGCGGACGGTCCGCCCCGGCGGGACCATCGCCCTGCTCAGCTGGACGCCGGAAGGCTTCATCGGGCAGATGTTCGCGACGATGAAGCCCTATGCCCCGCCGCCGCCTCCCGGCGCGCAGCCTCCGCCGCTGTGGGGCCACGTCGACCACGTGCGCGAGCTGTTGGGCGACCGGGTCGAGGACCTCACCGCCCGTCAGCAGGACCTCGTCGTGGACGAGTTCGCCACCCCGGAGGACTTCCGCGACTTCTTCAAGACCAACTACGGCCCGACCATCGCCGTCTACAAGGCGATCGCCGACGACCCCGACAAGGTCGCCGCGCTTGATCGCGACCTCGTCGCACTGGCCGAGCGGTTCGACCGTGGGGACGGTCACACGGTGCTCGACTGGGAGTACCTGCTGGTGACCGCTCGGCGGGTCTGAGACCTCGGCCTCGGCACCTGACGAGGTCACAGCACACATGCGTCAGGCCGCCCGGGAGTCCGGGCGGCCTGACGTCGTACGTGATGGGTCGTCGCGCGACCCGCGTTCAGCTGGTCAGGCGGTGCGCACCGGACGACGGTTGCGCAGCTTGCGACGCACCTGCTTGCCGATCTGCTGGGCGGCGATGCCGACGCGTCTGCGGCCGGGCTCCGGGTTCGGGAGCGACAGCGAGATGACCTGTCCCCACGCGGACGCGACCTGCTTGTAGAGCGGCCCGGTGGTGTACGTCAGGCCGTATCGCTCACAGATCTCCTGCACCCGCGGGGCGATCTCGCCGTAGCGGTTGCTCGGCAGGTCGGGGAACAGGTGGTGCTCGATCTGGTGGCTCAGGTTGCCGGACATGATGTGCAGGGCCTTGCTGCCCGAGATGTTGGCCGAGCCGAGCATCTGGCGCAGGTACCACTCGCCGCGGCTCTCGCCATCGATCGAGGCACGGGCGAAGGTCTCGACGCCGGCCGGAAAGTGACCGCACATGATGATCGAGTGGGTCCAGACGTTGCGGACGAAGTTGGCCGTGGCGTTGGCCGCCATGGTGTGCAGGAACGACGGGCCGGACAGCAGCGGGTGGAGCAGGTAGTCCTTGCGTGCCTGGCGGCCGACCTTGCGCAGCACCATCTTGCCGTTGCGCTTGAAATCCTCCTTGTCGCCTCGACCAGCGAGCTGCTTGCCGATCTCGAGGTCGTAGGCGGCGATGCCGTACTGGAAGAAGCACATGTTGAGGAAGTTGTAGATCGGCTGGCCGAGGTAGGCGGGGGTCCAGCGCTGGTCCTCGTCGACCCGCATGATGCCGTAGCCGAGGTCGTTGTCCTTGCCGATCACGTTCGTCCACGTGTGGTGCAGCTCGTTGTGGCTGTGCTTCCACAGGGCGGCCGGGGTGGCGCTGTCCCACTCCCACGTCGTCGAGTGGATCTTGGGGTCGCGCATCCAGTCCCACTGGCCGTGGAGGATGTTGTGGCCGACCTCCATGTTGTCCAGGATCTTGGCGACGGACAGGCCGGCGGTGCCGACGATCCAGGCCGGCGGGAAGATGGCGAACAGCAGCACGGCGCGCGAGGCGAGCTCGATCTTGCGCTGCACGTCGATGACCTTGCGGATGTATGCCGCGTCCTCGACACCGCGGGACTCCAGAACTCCCTGGCGCAGCTCGTCGAGCTCCATGGCGAGGGCTTCGACGTCCTCGGCGGTCAGGTGCGCGGTCGGGTCGGCCTTGCCGGAGCGCTTCGGCACGTGGCGTCGCTCGGCGATGGCGGTCGACAGCCGGGTGTTCGTGGGTCGGGTCGCGCTCCGCGCGGAGGGCACGCCGGGTGCCTTCGGGGTGGAGGCAGCGGTACCGTCGATCGTGAGGTCAAACTTCTCTGCGGTGGCAGTCATGACGTCTCCTTAGAGGTCGATCTCGCAGTGGCCGGCAGCCGCCGACACACAGGTCTGGATGCGGATGCCGTCGCCCTTGGCGGCAATCGTGAGGTCGCCGTTGCGCAGGTCGCGCACGGCACCCTCCTTCAGGGGCACGACACAGCCGAAGCAGATGCCCATCCGGCAACCGGACGGCATCAGGACGCCAGCGGCTTCGCCGGCGTCGAGGATCGGGGTCGCGCCGTCGGCATCGACGGTGATGCGCTGGGTACCGAAGGTGACGGTGCCACCCTCGCCCTCGGCGATGATGACCGGGCGGAAGCGCTCGGTGTGGAGTCGGTCGGTGATCTCGGCGTCGGCCCAGGCCGCCTCGAAGGCGTCGAGCATGCCGGTCGGGCCACAGGCCCAGGTCTCGCGGAAGCGCCAGTCGGGCACGAGCTCGTCGAGCGCGTCGGTGCCGACCATGCCCTGCGTGTCGGTGTGCCGCTCGACGAGGCGGATGCGGCCTGCCTCGGCCCACTCGCGCAGCTCGGCGGCGAAGATGACGTCCGGCTCGGTCGGGGCCGAGTGGATGACGACGACGTCGTGCAGCTCGTCGAGGTGGTTGCGCAGCATCCCCATCACGGGCGTCACCCCGGAGCCCGCCGTGACGAACAGCGCGCGGGCCGGGCGCGGCGACGGGAGGGTGAAGTCGCCGGTCGCCTGGTCGAGGTGGATCAGGGTGCCCGGCTGGAGGGCGCGCACCACGTGGTTGCTGACCTTGCCGTCCGGGATCGCCTTGACGCAGATCGAGATGATCCCGTCCGAGGCGTCCACCGGCGAGGTGAGCGAGTAGGCGCGCCAGTTGCGCACCCCGTCGACGTCGACGCCGATGCGGATGTACTGACCGGGCACGTGGCCGGCCCACGATCGACCGGGCTTGATGCGCACCGTCACGGCATCCCGGGTCTCGGGGGTCACCGACACGACGCGACCACGGAGGTCGGCGCCGGCGCGCATGGGAGCGATGAGGTCGAGGTAGTCGTCGGGCAGCACGGGGGTGACTACTGCCTCGGCGACGCGCCGAAGGACCGTACGCAGGGACGGCCGGGATCTCGTGGACCCAGGCGTCGTGCGGAGCGGGAGAACTGCGGTCATGGTTCCACTATGGGCGATCAGGTAGGCTAATTTCCTGACCAGAGCGCGTGAGAATCTCGCTCCAAATTGTTCGCAAAGGACAAACATCCATGGTGACCTCGGTCAGTGGAACGGCTGCTGAGCACGCGGCGGAGCTCAGCATCCCACCGGAGGTCCAGAGCGAGCTCAAGCACGCCCTCCCCCGGGTGGCGGCCGACGCGGTCCAGGCGATCATCGTCGAGGTCCCCAGCTACGCGGAGGCCAGGGACTACCTCGTGGGCAACATCGAGTCCGCGGTGCAGGTCGCCCTCGGCAGCTTCCTCACCATGGCGGCCCGGTCCGACGACCCCAGCTCACCCCTCGGCCCGGCCCGCCAGGCCTCCTACGCCCTGGGCAAGGGCGAGGCTCGCAGCGGCCGCAGCATGGACGCCCTCCTCTCGGCCTACCGCATCGGCGCCCGGGTCTCCTGGCGCGAGCTCTCGGCGGTCGCCGTGCGGGCCGGGATGTCCGCGCCGCTCCTGGCGCAGTTCGCCGAGCTGGTCTTCGCCTACATCGACGAGCTGTCCGCGGCCAGCG
The DNA here is from genome assembly GCF_006438965.1 of Pedococcus bigeumensis. Classification (GTDB taxonomy): domain Bacteria; phylum Actinomycetota; class Actinomycetes; order Actinomycetales; family Dermatophilaceae; genus Pedococcus; species Pedococcus bigeumensis_A. The sequence goes on along the minus strand of NZ_RCZM01000001.1, from coordinate 167,040 downwards.
TCGCCGGGCACGCCGACGAGCTCGCCACAGCAGAGCGCAGCCAGGAGCGACTGCTCGAGCGGCTCGCCCTGGACCTGGTGCGTGGCGCGTCCGAGGAGGTGAGCGCCCGGCGGGCAGAGCGCGCCAACTGGGCGCTGCCCAAAACGATCACGGTGCTGCTGGTCCCGGACGACCGGCTGCACCAGGCCCGCGCCCTGGTGGACCCCCGCACCCTCGTCCTCGGCGAGGACCTGCCGGATCTGGCGTCTCGCGAGGACTTCGTGGCCCTCCTCGTGCCCGACCTGCGCATGCCCGCCCGGCGCCGGCTGCTGCGGTCCCTGCGCGACTACGGCGGGGTGCTCGGACCGAGCAGACCGTGGCTGCAGACGGCTTCCTCCTACCGACGTGCGCTGCGGGCCGCGCGCCTGCTCGCGGCCGAGAACTCCACCAGCGGGGCGGCATACGACACGGACGCACACCTGGCGGAGCTGGTGCTGAGCGCAGACGCCGAGGCCCTGGCCGACCTGCGGACGCGCGCCCTCAAGCCACTGGACGACCTGACTCCCGCGGCACGCGAGAAGCTCGTCGAGACCCTGCGCCTGTGGCTGCTGTTCGGTGGCCGGCGCGAGGCGGTGGCGGCCGGCCTGTTCGTGCACCCGCAGACCGTCCGCTACCGCATGGGGCAGCTGCGCGAGCTCTTCGGCGACGACCTCGACGACCCCCTCAAGGTGCTCGACCTCGTCCTTGCGCTGGGAGTGCCCACGGGCGAGATCCCGGCGCCCTAGACGATCCGCCAGCCGCGAAGGGGGCGGCGCAGACGTCACCCGGCCCACGGCATACATCTGCCAAGGCAGGCTCGCCCGTTGGGCAGGTCCTGCCAACGTCACGTGCCGTCGCGCATCCCTAGGCTCGCCGCACGGACGACGAACGGAGGTGGCATGCGGGTCCTGATCGCGCTCGGCGGCAACGCCATGACCGGTCCCGACGGCAGCGCCACCCCGCAGGCCCAGCGGGAGGCCATCGCGGTCGCGATGGACCACGTCGCCACCGTCGTCGCGGCCGGGCACGAGGTGGTGCTCACGCACGGCAACGGCCCCCAGGTCGGCAACCTGCTCGTGAAGAACGAGCTCGCAGCCAACGTCGTCCCGCCCGTCCCCCTCGACTGGTGCGGCGCCCAGACGCAGGGCACCATCGGGTTCACCATCCTCGACACCCTCGAGCCGGCCCTCGCTGCCCGCGGTCTGACCCACCCGGTCGCTGCCCTCGTCACGCGCACCCTGGTGGACCCGGACGACCCCGGCTTCGCCACACCGACCAAGCCGATCGGCCGGTTCCTGCCACACGACCAGGCCCGGCCGCTGATCGAGCACGGCGAGACGTGGGAGGACCGTGGCGAGAAGGGCTGGCGTCGCGTCGTCGCCTCGCCCGAACCGGTCGAGGTCCTCGAGACGCACACCCTCCTCACCCTGCTCGGCGCGGGTTACGTCGTGGTCGCGGCCGGCGGTGGCGGCATCCCGGTCGTCCGTCACGCCGACGGCACCGTCCACGGCGTCGAAGCCGTGATCGACAAGGACCTGACCGCCGCGGTGCTCGCCCGCGCCATCGGCGCCGACGCGCTGGTCATCGCGACCGACGTGGCGAACGCCGTCCTCGACTTCGGGACACCGCGGGCGCATCCGGTCGGCCGGGTGCCGCTCGCCGAGATGGAGGGGTATGCCGCGGACGGCCAGTTCGCGTCCGGCTCGATGGGGCCCAAGGTCGAGGCCGCCATGCGGTTCGTCCGGCAAGGCGGTGGGCGCAGCGTCATCACGGCGCTCGACCGTATCGCCGACGCCCTCTCCGGCGAGGTCGGAACCATCATCGAACCAACGACAGACAACGGAAGGTGACACCCATGCCCGAGCCCATTGAGGTCCGCAAGGTCCCGATCCACAGCGTCGCGGACGCCAGCGAGCTCGCCAAGCTCATCGACGACGGCGTGATGGACGCCAGCCGCGTCATCGCCATCATCGGCAAGACCGAGGGCAACGGCGGCGTCAACGACTACACGCGCATCATCGCCGACCGGGCGTTCCGTGAGGTGCTGGTCGCCAAGGGTGCCCCGGCCGACCAGGTCAAGCAGGTCCCGATCGTCTGGTCCGGCGGCACCGACGGGATCATCAGCCCGCACGCGACGATCTTCGCGACCGTGCCGGCCGACCGGGCGGAGCAGTCCGACGAGCCGAGGCTGACCGTGGGGTTCGCGATGAGCGAGGCGATCCTGCCCGAGGAGATCGGCTACACCGGCATGATCACGAAGGTCGCCGACGCCGTGAAGGTCGCGATGGAGAAGGCCGGCATCACCGACCCTGCCGACGTCCACTACGTGCAGACCAAGACTCCCCTGCTCACGATCCACACCATCCGCGACGCGGAGTCGCGTGGCCAGTCCGTCTGGACGCACCACACCCACGAGTCGATGGACCTCTCCAACGGCACCACCGGGCTCGGCGTCGCCGTGGCGCTCGGCGAGATCGAGATGCCCACCAACGAGGACGTGATGAACAACCGCTCGCTGTTCTCCGCCGTGGCGTCGTGCTCGTCCGGCGTCGAGCTCGACCAGGCCCAGGTCGTGGTCGTCGGCAACACCAAGGGCATCGGTGGCCGCTACCGCATCGGCCACTCGGTCATGCGCGACGCCCTCGACGCCGACGGCATCTGGTCGGCGATCAAGGACGCGGGACTCGAGCTGCCCGACCGGCCGCACACCAGTGACATCCAGGGCCGCCTGGTCAACGTGTTCCTCAAGTGCGAGGTCAGCCAGGACGGCGCTGTCCGCGGGCGCCGCAACGCGATGCTCGACGACTCGGACGTGCACTGGCACCGCCAGATCAAGTCGGCCGTCGGCGGCGTCACCGCCGCCGTGACCGGCGATCCCGCGGTCTTCGTCTCGGTGTCGGCGGCCCACCAGGGCCCGGACGGCGGCGGCCCGGTGGCTGCGATCGTCGACCTCGGATCGGGAGAACCGACGCGATACCGCCCACCAGCACCCTGAGGCGACAGACTGGGCCCATGCCCACGACCCGCCGCCTCGACGGGCTCGATGCCGCCCGTGGGCTGGCCTGTGTCTCGATGCTCGTGGCGCACCTGTGTCCCGTCGGCGGGCCGTTCGTCGTCAGCGAGTACCTCACGGCGCCACTGTTCGCCGTCATCATCGGCGTCTCGATGGGGCTCGTCCTCACCGAGCGGCACCCGACGACAGCCACCTTCCTGCACGACAACCTCCAACGAGGCCTGGTCCTCGTCGTCCTCGGGGTCCTGCTCCAGCAGGTCTACAGCCAGATCGACGTCGTGCTGCCCTACCTCGGGCTGCTCGTCGTCGTGATGGCACCGCTTGCCCTACCGCTGCACCGGCGGCCCGCCCTCACCCTCGGGGTGGCGGCCGCAGCTGCCGTCGCCGGTCACGTCGCCCTGGTGCGGGCGCGCCTCGCCCTGGACCAGCACTACGCCACCTGGCCACAGTGGGGGGAGGACATCGTCCGGTGGGTCGCCGCCGGCGACTCCTACCGGCTCGTCTCGTTACTGCCGATGGCGCTCGGCGGGCTCGCGCTGGCGACCGTGCTGCGGCGGGCGACCCGACCACGGACGGGGTATGCCGTCGTCGCAGCCCTCCTCGTGGCGAGCGTCGCGGCCTACCTCGTCGGACGGACGACCCCCGACGGTTCGGCGCCCTACTCGGGGACGACCGCCGAGGTCGTCGGTGCCACCCTGCTCGCGGCTGGCGCCGTGATCGGATCCTTCCTGGTCCTCGCGCTGGCCAGACGGCTCGGCGTCGGTCGGGTACTCGACCCGGTCCTGTCGACGGGTCGCCTTTCTCTCACCGCCTACACCCTGCAGATCCTCTTCCTCGCGGCGGTGGCCGTGGTCCGCGGACCCGTGCGCGACGACTCGTGGTTCGTGCTCGGCTCGACCACGGTCGTCGTCGTCGGTGGCTGCTGGCTGTTCGAGCGCCGGCTCGGCGTCGGGCCCCTCGAGTGGTTCGTGCGCAGGACCCGCCCGACCACCCACCCTGTGGCCGGCACCGAGCGCGTGAGGAGTACGAACGACTGACGGTGCCCCCGACCCCTCCAGGTCGAGGGCACCTCACCCGGGCTAGCTGCCGCTCGGCTGTGCGACGGTCGTGACACCGGCCACCGTGACCGGCGAGGTGCGCCGCGTCGTCGTGCCATCACCGAGCTGGCCTGCGCGGTTCCCGCCCCAGGCCGACGCCGAGCCCGTGGAGCGTCCGCTCACGGAGAAGTCCGCCCCGACGGCCAGTGAGGTGGCGCCGGTCAGCCCCGTCACCCGGACCGGACTCAGCCGGTCCACGCGGCTGCCGTCGCCCAGCTGGCCTTCGCCGTTGTCCCCGAAGGCGCGGACCGACCCGTCGGCCATCAGCAGGACGGTGTGGGCGCTGCCACCAGACGCCCATCGGACCGCTCCCCCAGCCGTCACCTGCACGGGTGACCGGGACGGGGTGGTGGAACCGGTGCCCAGCTGGCCCTTGGCGTTGGCTCCCCACGCGTAGACCTTGCCGTCTGCCGTGACCGCCAACGTGTGCTGGTAGCCAGCACCCACCGCAGCCACCCCCGACAGGCCGGCAACGGCAGCCGGGGTGGCGCGCGAGGTGGCGGTGCCGTCACCCAGCTGCCCCGAGTAGCCGGCGCCGAAGGTGTAGACCCGGCCGTCCGTCGTCGCCGCCACCGAGTGGAACTGACCAGCCGCGACGCCCTTCACCGCGGGGAGGCCGGCAACTCGAGCCGGGCGAAGCACCGTGGACGACGGGGGCTTCCCGGTCTGCCCGAACGTGTTGGCGCCCCAGGCATAGACGGCGCCATCGAGGGCGACGGCCAGCACGTGGTTGCGGCCGGCCGCGATCGCGGCAATGGGTGGCAAGCCGGTGACCGCGCGTGGAGTGGTTCGGGACGTCGTGGTCCCGTCCCCGAGCTGCCCCGTCGAGTTGTCGCCCCAGGTGTAGACGGCTCCGGTGGAGTCCAGAGCGACCGAGAACAGTCCGCCGGCAGCGACGGCGCGCACGCCGGTCAGGCCCGGGACGGTCACCGGAGTCGTCGACCCCACTGTGCTGCCGCGGCCCAGCTGACCGTTTCCACCTGCTCCCCAGGCCTTGACGGTCCCGTCCGCGAGGACGGCCAGCGTGTGCTCGTCGCCGGCCGCCGTCGTCGCCGTCAGGGGAAGGCGGAGTGTGACTCGCTGGACGCACGAGGCCGCGTTGTGCGAGCCGTCCGTCGCGGTCCAGGTCACCTCGGTCGTGCCGAGCGGCCACTGAGCAGGGGCGGTGTGGGTCACCGACGGGTTCGGATCCACCACGTCCGACGTGGCAGGCGTTCCGAGGCTCGGAGCACCCGTGTAGAACGCCGCGACGTCGACGGGGCACTGGATCGTGGGTCGCGTCGTGTCGACCACCCTCACCTGCTGGGTCGCCGTCGCCGAGTGCCCGGCGGGGTCGGTCGCAGTCCAGGTCACCGTCGTCGTACCCAGCGGAAGGAGGGCCGGCGCGTCGTTGGTCAGGTGCACCTCGTCGGCGGCACTGTCCGGGTCGTCAACGGTGACACCCGTCAAGGTGCCCCGCCAGCCGCCAGTGGCATTGCCCTCGAACGTTCGGTCGACCACGGTCAGGACCGGCGGTTCGGTGTCAGTCGGCCCGCACGTCATCACCAGTCGCAGGTCGGTGACCGGCGGCGGGATGGCCAGGACATCGGTGCTGGCGTCGGTGCACCCCGCCTTGCTCGCGACGACACGGTAGAAGCCGGCGACGACATCCCAGCCGAAGTGGCCGGAGGCCAGGGTGGTCATCGGGTTGGCCCGGTTCGCCGGGGACATGATGTCGCTGCCCGTGGGCACGGTCGCGAACGGACCTTCCGGGGCGTCGCTTCGCGACAGGGTCACGGTGGCGCCCGACACGGGGGTTCCCCGCTGGTCGACGACGAGACCGGACGGGTCGATGTAGATGTCGAAGACCACCGTCTGGGTGCTGCCGTCCGGGCAGACGATGACAACGAGGACCTCGGCGGCTCCATGGTGCGGGTAGAGCGGCGGGATGCTGGCCGAGTAGTGGCCCTCGCCGCCCGCGGACAGCGGTCCCGACGCGAATGAGCTGCCGATCGTCGAGCCCTCGGTGCTGATCACCTCATAGGTCGCAGTTCCACCCACGCAACCGGTGGTCCGCAGCGTGAGCGTGTCCTGCCAGTTGACCATGGGGATGTCACCCGAGCCGACGAGCGGCCCCAGGGTGGTGCCCGGTGGAACTCCCGCGATCGACGCGAGATCGATGTCGACACGGGTCAGCTCGCCCTCCTCGACCACGACCGAGGCTGCGGTCCGGGGCCGCGCGTTGGTGCCGCTCGGCGGGTAGGCCGACACGTCATACACCCCGGGGGCGAGGCCCACCGCGGAGAACGTGCCGTTCGCGCCGGTCCGCGTCTGGTAGACGCACTGCCCGCCCCCGTGTGGGCACACCTGCAACGGGGCCCCCTCCACGGGCACACCTCCGCTGGTCACCGTCCCCTGGACACCGGTGGAGGAGTTGCCCGCGTTGCCGCCGCGGACCTTGAACAGGTAGTGGCCGTCGCTGTTGAGCCCGAGGTTGCTGTGGGACACCAGGGCGTGTGGTCCGCCGTCGACCAGCTGGCCGCTCTGCATCGAGCCCTCGAGCTGGAAGAAGCCGTCAGCCTGACCGTTCCCGGCCGAGTACCCGACTCCCGCGGGCGTGCCGCCGAAGCCGCCGAAGCCGCCCGAGGCATCCCCGGTCTCCCACTGGATGTGCCCGTAGTTGAAGACCATGTCGAAGTCGCCCGGGGCGAGGTCGGAGCGGTCCACGAGCAGGAGCTGGGCGGAGACCAGCTTGTCGTCGTGGCCCGAGTAGTAGCCGACGTTGACCCAGTCGACGCAGAACGCAGCGCGACCGTTGTACGTCGTCGTCCCGTACCCGTAGCGGACGGGGGCGGAGCCGGTGCCGCGCGTGTCGATGTCGGCGAAGAACGGCGCGATGATCGGTGGCACGTTCGCGGTGAGGGTGAATGGCGTGAAGGTGGACATCGGCTGGTTGAAGGTGACGTTCCCGTTGTTGTTGACGAACAGGTACGTGTAGGTCGTCCCGAAGTAGTTGATCGCGAACGGGAGGTCGACCGCGCCCGTCGAGCCGTCGTCGTTGGGCGACAACGAGGTTGCGGTGCAGGCCTGGTCGTTGATGACGGCACCCGCGCTGACCGAGGTCGCCTGTGCACAGCCCCGGAACGGTCCGGTCTGCGGGTCCGAGGTCGACGTGCCCACCACGCGCAGGTAGACGGTGGAACGGCCGTCGCTGATGCTGCTCCACTCGCGGCCGGTCGGCGTCCACGACGTCGAGGTGAGCGTGCTGGACGTGAAGTAGGGGTTCGACGACGTGGCCGAGTCGACGGCCTGCACGACGAACCTGTCGTTGGCATAGGACGTCCCGGCATTCGGGGTGTTGCCCTCCTGCCACGAGAACGTCGGTGGCTTCGAGAGCTCGCCGGTGGTCGGCGTGAGGCCGTACGGCGCGATGCGTGCACTGCTCAGCTCGCAGCCGAGCGCGCTCTCCTGACTCCCGGTGAGTCGGCTGGACGTGTCGGACTCCCAGGCGTAGTTCAGCAGGTCGGAGAGCCGGTTGCCGGGCGACGCCGCGATGAGGCTGTCGAGGTATGCCGCCCCGAGCGGGTACGTACCCTCGGCCGCCATGCCCCACAACACGCCGGAGATGGACATCTCGTTGTCCTCGCCGTGGAACGTGACCGACTCGCCGCCATCGGCCCGGGCGTTGAAGCCATCGTGGTCGGTGCCGTCCTCGCCGTTCCGGACGTCGTCGTAGTAGCCGTCACCGACTCCAGCGATCGTCGGGTGCGCCTCGAGCTGGCCGGCGGCCAGGGCGTAGTAGTCGGCGTATCCCTCGGACCAGGCCAGCTTGCCGCCGTCCGACTTGCCTCGGGGGGCGATGAGGTTTCCGACGTCGTCCTTGAGGTCACAGTTGTCGCTGGCGAGGTTGGCCGACACGCAGTGCGTGCCGCCGATCAGCGGCGTCAGGTCGTGGTGCATGTCGTACCAGTGGCCGTACTCGTGGTTCACGACGTCCCAGGCGCTCCACTCGTAGGCGCCCAGCGTGATCCCGCCGCTGTTGGTGTAGGCGTTCTCGTTCTTGTCCCCGGCGGGGTAGTGCACGTCGACCTTGGCCTCGTCGCCGTGGCCGCTGCGAACCGCGAAGAGGTGGGCACTCCACAGCGCATCGTGGATGGCGAACGCGTTGCCACTGGCGTCCTGACGCCCCACGTCGACGATGAAGGCCGCGTTGTCACCCGGGTCGGCGCCATCGATGTCGACGAACTGGCCGTACGTGTCGAAGGACAGGAAGCTGGACGTGCCGACCCGGCCGGCCGAGCTCTCTGCCTTGATGGTCACCCGGACGTCGGTGTTGTCGCCGATGTCGGCGCTGAGGCTGAACTGGCCGAAGTCGTCGGTGCTGGTGGTGCCGAGGTGCGAGCCCAGGAAGCCCTTCTCGTCCACCTCGACCTGCACGTGCCTGGCGGGGTGGGAGTCCCCGTTCCAGTCCCGGTAGGAGACGTGTGCCGAAATCGTGAGCGGCGAGTCAGCCGCCGCGGCGGCCGTGCTGGCCCGCGTCAGCTTCAGCTTGGTCTGATCCGCGCCCATCCGGGACAGCTCGAGGTATGCGGCGCGGCGACCTTCCTGGGTCGGCTCGTCGACCTTGATGGCCTCGACCAGTGAACCCTGCTGTGTGGACGCCTGCGCCACGCCACCAGCACGCGTCGGGGCCAGCCACACCGACGAGGACGACACGAGCGGTTCGTCGTCGTTGCTGGTCACCTCGACCGTGACGCTGCCGGTTCGCAACTCGCCGAGCTTGGCCGGGACGACGACCGACGCCGTGCCGTTGCCGCGCATCGTGACGGTGCGTTGGGTCGTCCCAACGGTGACATCACCGGTCGCGGTGACGGTGACGGCATACGTGCGGTGGGGCACTGCCTTGATCGTGAAAGTGGCGGTACCCCGCGACCATGACCCCTTGAGAGTCGTTGCTGGGTCGGCCTGCCGACCTCGCGGGCGCGGCGCCGGCTTGCTGCCAGTGCCCTTGCCGCCCTTCGCCTCAGCGGCGGCCTTCCCGGCAGCCGCGGCGGGCCGCTGTTGTGGCGACGGCGTGGCGGCGGACGCCATCGAAGCCTGCATCCCAAGTCCGGCCACGACGACGGCGACCGCGCAGATTGCGGACGAGGCACGTGCCCCTCGGCGAACACCTGACACGAACATGCGCGACCCCCCAGTCAGTTCACGACGAATGGCCGGAAGCGTAGCCACGTCGTTTGGGCCACGTGGTGTGAATGGAGCAAATAGCATCGATGCATGCGTCAGGGCGGCTGGACAGGAGTGAGGACGGGGGTGTGCGCCCTGGTCCTGACCGCCTGCAGTCCGTCGGCCACGGATGGCGGCGGAGCGAGCGTGGCACCGCCCGACGGATGTCCGGACGTGCGCCTGGCGCCGGGAGCGGTGGCCACCTCGATCGCGTTCGGCTACGACGCGAAGGCGGTGGCGACCGGCGAGGGGGCCGGCGTTCGGCTGTGCCTCCAAGGCTTCCCGAACAAGTCGGTCGCCGTCACCGCACCGCCGGGCGTCGAGATTTCCCCGGCCACGCTCACGACCGGTGGCACGGGCAAGGACGTGCTGATGCTGACCGTCACGGCGAGATCCGGACCAGGTGGTGCCCTCGCGGTGCGGCTCGAGGATCCCAGTGGCCACGTCGCTGCTCGGTCAGCCGGCCCGTCGGTCGTCGTGGAGGGCACCACGTGGCGGTTGGTCAAGCAACCCTGAGAGGGTCGGTCAGTGGGCGAAGTGGCGGGTCCCGGTGAAGTACATCGTGACCCCAGCAGCCGCTGCCGCGGCGACGACCTCCTCGTCGCGCACCGACCCACCGGGCGCGACGACGGCGCGGGCCCCGGCGTCGAGCAGCACCTGCAAGCCGTCGGCGAACGGGAAGAACGCGTCAGACGCGGCCACCGCACCCCGGGCCCGGTCGGCGCCGTCGGCGTTGGCCCGTGACACCGCGAGGTGGCAGGAGTCGACCCGGTTGACCTGACCCATGCCGATGCCGACCGAGCCACCGTCCTTGGCGAGCAGGATGGCGTTGGACTTCACGGCACGCACGGCCCGCCACGCGAACTGGAGGTCGGCCAGGGTGGTCTCGTCTGCAGCCGCACCAGCGACCAGTCGCCAGCGTGACGCGTCGTCGCCACCCGGAGTCTCCCCCTCGACGACGGCGTCGATCCGGTCGGGCACCTGCACCAGCAGGCCGCCACTGATCGGCCGTGTCTCGATGGGGTCGCGGTGCGCCGCCATGTCGGCGGGGAGCAGGAGCAGGCGCCGGTTCTTCTTCTCCCGCAACACCTCCAGCGCGTCCTCGTCGAACGACGGGGCCGCGATGACCTCGCTGAAGGTGTCGTTGGCGGCGAGCGCCATGGCCTTGGTCACCGGACGGTTGGTCGCGATGATGCCGCCGTAGGCGGACACGGGGTCGCAGGCGTGGGCCGCGGCATACGCCTGCTCCACGGTGGCGCCGACGGCGATGCCGCAGGGATTGGCGTGCTTGATGATCGCCACGGTCGGCTGGTCGCCGTGGTCGTGCGCGGCGCGCACCGCCGCATCGGTGTCGATGTAGTTGTTGTAGGACATCTCCTTGCCGTGCAGCTGCTCCGCCGACGCGACGCCGGGCCGCCAGTGCGTGTAGAGCGCGGCCGGCTGGTGCGGGTTCTCGCCGTAGCGCAGCACATTCGCGCGCTGGAAGGTCGCCCCGGTCCAGGCCGGGAAGCCGGTGCCGTCACTGGTGTCGACGTAGGCGTTGCCCATCCAGTTCGCGACGGCGTTGTCGTAGTCAGCGGTGTGCACGAAGGCCTGGGCAGCCAGCCGCTTGCGCTCAGCGAGGGTGAAGCCACCGCCGGCGGCGGCCTCCAGCACAGAGGGGTATGCCGCGGGGTCGGTGATGACTGCGACGCTCGGGTGGTTCTTGGCAGCGGCCCGCACCATCGAGGGACCACCGATGTCGATCTGCTCGATGACCTCGTCAGGACCTGCGCCGGAGGCGACGGTCTCGCGGAACGGGTAGAGGTTGACCACGACCAGCTCGAACGGCTCCACCTCCAGCTCGGCGAGCTGGGCGAGGTGGTCCGCCTTGCGGGTGTCGGCCAGGATGCCGGCGTGCACGCGCGGGTGCAGGGTCTTGACCCGTCCCTCGAGGCACTCGGGGAAGCCGGTCAGCTCCTCGACCTTGGTCACCGGCAGGCCCAGCCCTTCGATGAGGGCGGCTGAGCCGCCGGTCGACACGAGCGCCACACCGGCCTCGTGCAACCCACGCGCCAGCTCCTCCAGACCGGTCTTGTCGTAGACGGAGACCAGGGCCCTGCGGATCGGCCGCCGACCGGGATCGGTCGAGGCGTCCGACGCTGCTGGGTCTGCGGTGGTGGCGGAGGCGGACTGCTCGGTCACGGAATGGTGGCCTTCCCATCGGAAACGGTGATTCCTTCGCGGGCCGCACGGCCCACGATCTCGACGAGCAGCGGGTGCTCGACAGCTTTGATGCGCTCGTGCAGCGACGCTTCGGTGTCGTCCGGGGCGACGGCGACGCGCGCCTGGGCGAGCACCGGCCCGGTGTCGACGCCGGCATCGACGACGTGGACGGTGCAGCCGGTCTCGGTGGCTCCCGCCGCGAGGGCGTCGCGCACCGCGTGGGCACCGGGGAAGTTCGGCAGCAGGGCCGGGTGGGTGTTGAGGACGGTCCAGCGGCCGAGCACCTCGGGTCCCAGCAGCTTCATGAAGCCCGCCGACACGACAAACGCGGGGGCGTGGTCACCGATCCGTCCGGTGAGCGCGGCATCCCACTCGGCCCGGGAGTCGTGGTCCTCGACCCGGCAGACGAACGCAGGGATCCCGGCGGCACCGGCGCGGTGCAGCCCGGTGATGCCGGCACGGTCGCCGCCGACGGCCAGGATCCGGACCCCGTAGGCCGGGTCGGCGGCGGCGTCGATGAGGGCCTGGAGGTTGGTGCCCGACCCGGAGACGAGGACGACGATCCCGGTCGGCTCGTGGGGTCCGGCAGGCGCAGTCACGCGGGAGACGATACCGAGCCGCGGTCGACCAACCGCAGCGGCGTCCACGACGACGTCCGTCGAGCAGGCATCGTGCGGCGCCGAGATCCCATCTCTCAGGCTCCAGAGTGCCCCGGAAGCCCGAGAGCTGGGATCTCGGCGAGGGACAGGCTCAGCGGCGCAGCTTCCAGCGGTCCCACGCCAGGACCAGCGCCGCGCCGATGCCGAGCTCGACGAGCAACGCCACGGTCAGCTTCCCCGCCGGGGCCCCGATGTCGGACAACCTCGCCATCCCGAGCGAGCCGCCGCCCAGGACGTCGAGCAGGCCGAGCGCCCCCGCAGCCACCACGACTGCCGTGCCTGCCACGGTCAGCTTGGTGCGTCCGGTCGACAGTCGGGCCACCGCTCGCAGTGACCGCCAGCCGACGTAGGCGCCCGCGGCGACGGGAAGCAGGACGACCACGGGCAGGATGCCGGGAAAGGCCCCCGGCTGCGGCAGCGCGCCGAACGCCGGGACCATCGGCAGCAACGAGGTGCGGCTGCCGGTCCAGGTGGCGGAGGCGCCCTCCACGGCGGAGAACCCGGTGCCGGCCAGGAAGGACACGGCCCACAGAGCCAGGTTGGGCAGCACGGACAGCTGGGCGAGGGCCAGCACCACGCCACCGACCAGGCCCGGGCGGAGCTCACCCTGGAGGTGGCTGACCCGGTCGAAGTGGAGCACCACGAAAAGACCGCAGATCAGCATGCCGATCCCGAGCAGGGCAGCAGCGCCTTCCAGCCCCGGCCGCAGCGCCCGGCGGACAGCATCGGGGAACCACGCTGGGCGACGCAGGCCGGGTCCGGCCAGCTGCGGCCGCCCCTTGACGAGCCGGCCCAAGGCAATCGCCACGGCCACCACCGGGACCACCACCACGGGAAGCACGAGCGTCCAGACGACCGGGCTCGGACCCGCCAGGAAGGCGACGAGCACCCAGAGGAGCGCGCACACGGCATACCCGGCAGCCCAGGCACCCAGCGCGAGCGCGAGAGGTCGGTGCAACGCGTCGCGAACGAGCACGATGGTGCGGGCGTCGGCAGCCTCGCGGGCCGCCCGGGTCGCCGCCCAGGAACCGATCGCGACACTGAGCGCCAGGGCGAGCAGCGGCACGACCGTGACGTGGGCGGCACCCAGGGTCAGGTGGGCGCCACCGGCGAGCAGCCACAGGCTGGCCCCGACGCCCAGCGAGCTGGTCCACGACACGGTGCTCTCCGACGCAGCCACCCAGACGAGCAGCGCGGGCAGGACGAACACGGTCGCCGAGCCGGCGGCCGCCAACACGCCGGCCACGAAAGCCCGCCGGGGCACAGCAGAGCCGGGGCCCCCGTCGGTCGACACGGTTCCCCCACGCAGCATTTCCATCACAGTCATCGCCGTTCCATCGTCGCCGACGAGCCGGACGCAGCCCGCGTGCAACGCCGGGCGCCCGCGAGAAATGTCCGAACGCGCCGCAACCCAACCTCGCGCGACCGCGTCTGCTGCGGTGTGATGGCAGTGGTGGTTCCGATGGGCGCCGTGGTCCGGATGGACACCGCGGTGCCGACCAGACAGGGGGTGGCGATGGGCGCGCAGTCCGCCGAGGCGGAGTTCGACGCGTTCTACCGCGACACCGCCCGTCGGGTGGTGCACCTCGTCTATGCCTTCACCGGTGACCTCACCGTGGCCCAGGACTCCACCCAGGAGGCCTACTCCCGCGCCTGGCAGCAGTGGTCGACGGTCCGCACCCACGACGACCCCCTCGCCTGGGTCCGCACCGTCGCCCGGCGGATCGCCATCTCGGGCTGGCGCAAGAAGACCAGCCAGGACCGCGCCTACGAACGGCACGGCGCCCACGACACGACCGGGCCACCCACCGAGGACCGGGTCGCCGTGGTCGCCGCCCTGCGGACCCTCCCCGAGCCGGTCCGCGAAGCCGTGACCATGCACTACATCGGCGACCTGAGCATCGACCAGATCGCCCACGAGACCAACACCCCCGCCGGCACCGTCAAGGCGCGCCTGCACCGGGGCCGCGCGCAGCTCGCGCTGGCCCTGCGGCACGAGGAGCATCCCGATGGCTGACCACGACGACTGGACGGCGGATGACGACGCCCAGCTGCGCGCTGCCCTGGGCTCCCTGCGTGCCGACGTCGAGGGTGCACCGCTGCCCGACGTCCGCTTCGTCAAGGCCAGGGGTATGGCGCGTCGTCGCCAGCGGCTGTTCAGCTGGACGGCGGCTGCTGCCGCCGCAGCGGTCGTGGTCGGGACCGTGGGCTACTCCCAGTTCGGTCGCGACGCCTCCCTGGAGACCCCACCCGCGACGCGGAGCAGCACGACCAGCGCAGCCCCCTCCCCCACGACCACCGACTCGATCGGCCAGCCGGGCGCGCTCCCCCTGCTCCAGGAGTGGACGCGCGCGCTGGATCTCAAGGGGACGGCGCGGATGACGACCCAGGACCCCAAGTCCGCCGACTGGGCATCCTTCGAGTGCCTCACGAGCATCCCCCAGGGGCAGAAGCTGCGACAGGAGGTCACCCTCGACGCCGGCGGCTTCCAGGGCGGTCAGACGCAGTTCGCGGTTTCGTCCAAGCTCCATCCGGACACCGTGGCCGAGGGAATCGCCTCCGACATCCGCCAGTGCCAGCAGGGGCCGGACTTCGCGGTGACCGGTGCGTCTCTAAGCGGAGACCTGCACGGCCCCTACCGGACGACCCAGATCTTCTCCTACACGGCGGGCGACGCAGGGTCCGGCTGGTTCGTCGTCGTCCCCGGCCCCTCGGACGTCACCTTGATCCAGATCATTGACGCCGCGCACCCGAAGTCGGTCTTCACCGTGGAGCAGGTCGTCGACCTCGCGCAGATCGCGAAGGACCGCCTCAAGTGGTACGGCTCGGGAGCCGCACCCACGACTCCAGCCACTACGACCAGCACGAGCTCCGGGCCGAAGGCGATCGACCAGGTCATGCAGATCACCGGACCCGCGCCCGTCCCCGCGTCGAAGTACTTCATCGCCGCCTCCCAGTGGAGCGACCCGCTGCTCGGACCGGGGGGAAAGACCTACGCGGGTCAGGGCAACCCCGGCGACACCCTCGGGGACATCGGGGTCTTCTGCGAGACCAAGGACTTCCTGTCGGGCTTCGGCGGCCGCCTCGGTGAGGTCGAGATCCAGAGCGGGCCCGGCGACGGCAACGTCATCGGCCACCAGCGGGTCCGCATCGACGACGCCGACACCAGCACGCCCGAGGGCGCCGCCCTGGCCAAGCAGTCCGTCACCAGCCAGCTGGCCCAGGAGGAGTCGACCCTGGTTAGGGGATGCACCGAGCCCGATGGGAAGGTCACCACGACCACCGGCCCGACCGACGGCACCTTCCTGCTGACCAAGAAGGTCACCGGTGACGCGTCCGGCACCGACTACCGCTGGGTCGGCGTGACCCCCTTGGCAACACCGGGCGCCTGGACGACGATCGTGTTCCACCAGACGAGTGACGGCCAGGGCTTCCAGGGAACGCCGAAGCAAGCGTTCGCCGAGCTGGACCGGCTGCTCGCCCTCGCCCGCCAGAAGTAACGAGTGTTTGAAGGATCTGCCACGTCAGGGCGTGGCGGATCCTTCAAACACTCGCAGCCCCACGGCATACCGCGGGATGCGCGAAGGCCGCCACCCGGAAGGGTGACGGCCGTCGCGGAACTCGTTGCGGCAGAAGCTACTTCTGCAGTTCCTTCATGATCTCGCGCATCAGGTCGGCGGTCGCGGACGGCGTCTTGCCGACCTTGACACCGGCGGCCTCGAGGGCCTCCTGCTTTGCCGCGGCCGTGCCGGCCGAGCCCGACACGATGGCGCCGGCGTGGCCCATGGTCTTGCCCTCGGGAGCGGTGAAGCCGGCGACGTAGCCGACAACCGGCTTGGTCACGTGGTCCTTGATGTAGGCCGCGGCCCGCTCCTCGGCGTCCCCACCGATCTCGCCGATCATGACGATCGCGTCGGTGTCGGGGTCCTTCTCGAAGGCCTCGAGGCAGTCGATGTGGGTGGTGCCGATGATCGGGTCACCGCCGATGCCGACCGCCGTCGAGAAGCCGAACTCCCGCAGCTCGAACATCATCTGGTAGGTCAGCGTGCCCGACTTGGAGACCAGGCCGATCCGTCCGGCCCCAGCGATGTTGGCGGGGATGATGCCGGCGTTGGACTTCCCGGGGCTGATCAGGCCGGGGCAGTTCGGCCCGACGATGCGGGTCGTCTTGCCCAGCGAGTAGTTGTAGAACTCCGCCGAGTCCTTGACCGCGATGCCCTCGGTGATGACGACGGCCAGCGGGATCTGCGCGTCGATCGCCTCGACCACGGCGGACTTCGCGAAGGCCGGGGGCACGAAGATGACCGACGCGTTGGCACCGGTCGCCTCGATGGCCTCGGCCACCGTGCCGTACACCGGGACCGAGACACCGCCGTCGAAGTCGACGGACGTGCCGGCCTTGCGCGGGTTCACGCCGCCGACGATCTGGGTGCCCGACGCGAGCATGCGCTGGGTGTGCTTCATGCCCTCGGAGCCGGTCATGCCCTGGACGATGACCTTGGAGTTCTCGTCAAGAAAAATAGCCATTGGTATGCCGTTCCTTCGGTCAGTTCGTCGCGGCCGAAGCCAGCTCGGCGGCCTTGCGGGCCGCGCCGTCCATGGTCTCTTCGATGGTCACCAGCGGGTGGTTGGCCTCGGCGAGGATGCGCCGGCCCTCCTCCACGTTGTT
Source organism: Pedococcus bigeumensis (assembly GCF_006438965.1). Classification (GTDB taxonomy): domain Bacteria; phylum Actinomycetota; class Actinomycetes; order Actinomycetales; family Dermatophilaceae; genus Pedococcus; species Pedococcus bigeumensis_A. The sequence continues at coordinate 150,174 of NZ_RCZM01000001.1, read as the reverse complement.
GCCGTCCAGCCTTACGACGAGCGGCTTGGTCGCCTCGTCGCCGAGGTTGTTCAGCGCGCCCACGATGCCGTTGGCCACCGCGTCGCAGGAGGTGATGCCGCCGAACACGTTGACGAACACCGACTTCACCTGCTCGTCGCCGAGGATGATGTGCAGCCCGTTGGCCATCACCTCTGCCGAGGCGCCGCCACCGATGTCGAGGAAGTTGGCCGGCTTGGGCTGGCCCGGGAACTCCTCGCCGGCGTAGGCCACGACGTCGAGGGTGGACATGACCAGCCCCGCGCCGTTGCCGATGATGCCGACCGAGCCGTCGAGCTTGACGTAGTTGAGGTTCTTCTCCTTGGCGGCAGCCTCGAGCGGGTCGGCCGCGGCCTTGTCCTCGAGGGCCTCGTGGTCGGGGTGGCGGAAGCCGGCGTTCTCGTCCAGCGTCACCTTGCCGTCCAGGGCCACGATGTCGCCGGCCTGGGTCTTGACCAGCGGGTTGACCTCGACGAGCGTCGCGTCCTCGTCGCGGTAGACGGTCCACAGGGACTGCAGGACGGGCACGATCTTGGCGCCGGTCTCGTCGTCGAAGCCGGCTGCGGACACGATCTCCTGCGCCTTGGCCTCGTCGATGCCGGTGTTGGGGTCGACCTCGATGCGGGCGAGGGCCTCGGGGCGCTCGACGGCGAGCTGCTCGATCTCCATGCCGCCTTCCTTGCTGCACATCGCCAGGTAGGTGCGGTTGGCGCGGTCGAGCAGGATCGAGAAGTAGTACTCCTCGGCGATCTGGGCGCCCTGGGCGATCATCACGGTGCCCACGGTGTGGCCCTTGATGTCCATCCCGAGGATCTGGCCGGCGAACTGCTCGGCCTCCTCGGCGGACTTGGCGACCTTGACGCCGCCGGCCTTGCCGCGGCCCCCGGTCTTGACCTGCGCCTTGACGACGGTCACGCCACCGCTCTTGGGGCCGATCTCCTCGGCGGCCGCACGGGCCTGCTCCGAGGTGGTGGCGACGGCACCGGCGAGCACCGGAACGCCGTGCGCCTCGAACATGTCTCGAGCCTGGTATTCGAACAGATCCACGTCTGACGTCCTCGTCTACGGATGGGTTTGGTTCGACGCCGAGACTAGTCCTGTCACGCCTGGCTGGCCCCCTGGGGTGCGGGCCGATGGGCCCAATGGGACCAATGTCACCAGGAGTGCATCCCCGTCAGCTGACCGTGACGCGCTGACCCGGTGCCACGAGGAGGACCCACACCGTGCCCGTCGGCGAGAACGTCAGTGGCTCCCCGCCTGCGGTGAACACCGTCGGAGCCGTGACGCCCTTGCGCGACCAGTCGCCCTGCCACACCTCACCGTCACGCAACACGGTCACCTTGCCCCTGCCGACCAGGTCCACGACGGGGGTGGGCTGGCCGTTCACGTCCCGGTTGCCTGACTTGTGCGTCGCGACGTACTGCACGACCACGGTGCCGGCGGAGTACTGGCGACCGCTCGGACTGACGTCGGGGCGTCCGTCGGTGGCGACGAGGTACTGCTTGCGCTTGGCGTTCCACGTCAGTGCGACCCGCGAGGACGGCCACTTCGCCGACACCGCCGTGGCCGCCGTGCCACCGCTGGTCGCCGCTCCGTAGCGGAAGCCGATGTCGGCCGGCTTGACGCTCCCACGGGCGCGCGCCAGGAGGGCCTTGGGCGTGCCGATGACGTTGTAGGGCGCGGGCCTGGAGCGGTCCCGGTGGTAGCCACGGGAACTCTGGTCGAAGCTGAGGTTCACCTGCTTGCCCCTGTCCAGGATCCGCTTGGAGTAGGCCGAGGAGCCCGAGAACGCCAGCGCCACCCTGCCGTAGTTGGCCACCAGGTCGACGTCGGACTCGCGGCCACTGCGGACCGGTCCCACCTCAGCGGGCTGCTTGCGGCTGAAGACAGCCAGCAGCCTGGTCAGCCCACCCTCGACGGGTTCGACGTAGACGACGTCGGCGGCGTCCAGGCCGATGCGCGGCCGGGCCGCCGACGTGTTGTCGATCTTGACGGCCAGGACCGGCCCACCAACCAGGGGAAGCGGACCGGTCGGCGTGGGGGTGGGTGTGGCCGTGTTCGACGTCGTCGTGGTGGTCGTCGGGGACGCGCTGGGCTGGTCCGCCGAGCAGGCCGTGGTGAGACCGACCAGCAGGAGGGTGGCACCGGCAACGGGCGCCGCCCACCGGCGCGGGGCACGGGAAGGCATGCAGGCGAGGATACGGCTACGGGGTCGGCGTCTCCCCGGACAACACGGTCCGCAGGATGTCGGCGTCGCAGTTGCCGCCGCTGAGGATGACGCCGACGCGACGACCCGCCTGCTGCTCGTGCTCGGAGAGCAGCCCCGCGAGGGCGATGGCGCCGGACGGCTCGGGGAGCTGGTGGGTGGTGCGCAGCAGGACCCGCATCGCCTCCGCGGTGCCGTCCTCGCCCACCCGCAGGATGCGGGAGACGCCGCGGACCATCTCCGCTACGGCGTCGGGCACCGGCGCGCGGCAGGCGACACCGTCGACGAACGTCGCCGCGTCGGGCGTGGTGACGACCCCACCAGCCTCGAAGGACAGCGCGGTCGCCGGCGCCTGGTCGGACACCACGCCGACGATCTCGGTCGGCAACCCCATCAGGTCACGAACACCGACCAGCCCGCAGATGCCCGAACCCATGCCGACGGGCACGTACACCACGTCGAGCGGGCCGGCCGCCTCAAACAGCTCGAGCGCATAGGTCCCCACGCCCACCACGAGGTCCGGGTGAAACGGGGGCACGGCCTCCAGACCCAGGTCCGTCTCCAGGCTCATGGCGTGCTCACGCGCCTCCTGGTAGTCCCGGCCGTGCACGATCAGCTCCGCCCCGAAGCCCCGCATCGCCGCGTTCTTGTCGGGGCTGTTGCCCTCGGGCACGACGATGACGACACGCAGGCCGGCGGCGCGACCGGCATAGGCCAGCGACTGGCCGTGATTGCCCCTGGTCGCGGAGACGAAGCCCTTCACCTCGGGCCGCTCACGAGCCGCCCGGTCCGCATAGACCAGACCCCCACGAACCTTGAAAGCGCCTGTGGGAGTGTGGTTCTCGTGCTTGACCCACACCTCCGCGCCGACGTGTTGGCTGAGCAACGGCCACTCGAGCTGGGCAGTCGCGGGGAAATGGCGACGCACCACGGTGGTCGCCGCGTCGAGCTCTGCGCGGGTGAACGACATGCCCGCAGTCTGCCCGAGGTGCGTGACGTGGGTGACCCTGGAGGGCAGCATGACCGGTATGCCGCGAATCGCACCACAGTCGGTGGCCGTCGCGGCGGGGGGACTCACGGTGCTCCTCGCCGGATGCACTGCAGACGACCCCACGCCCATCCCGACCGCATTGTCGAGCACCATCTCGCCTGCGGCGAGTCGGCTCACGATCCAGTACCTGGCCGACGACGGCTTCGTCGGCCTGGCCTTCGTGGAGCAAGGAGGCGCGGTGCTCGGCAAGACGAAGGGCGGTCACCTGACCACGGGGCACGGCAGGATGGGCAGTATGTCGCGAACCTCCTTGCCGCCCCTGCTCACGGCACCCCGCGCCGTCCTTCCCTGGGTCGCCCTCGCCGTGGGGGTGTTGACGGCCTGCGGGTCGAACGACCCACAGCTCCCGACCGCGCCGTCGACGACCACGACCAAGCAGGCGAGCTTCCCCCTCACCGTGAGCAGGCTGGGTGGGGTTGCCGGGTTCACCGACAACCTGTCGATCCAGGACGACGGCGGGGTGCTGGCCACCACCAAGAAGGGCCAGGTGACCTGCACGATCGACAAGGCCAGCCTGGCCGTCCTCAACGACGCCGCACTCCAGGTCCACGACACCGACCAGCCGACCGCACCGGCCTCGCGTCCAGCCGACTACATGATCGTGATGTTCGGCGCCGGCACCGGCCTGCTCTCGGTCCACGACCCGCGGGTCGTCAAGGCCGAACCAGTCGTCAACCAGCTGCTGGCCGACATCACCGGCCCTGCTGCCGGTCGCAAGATCTGTACCTAGCCAACAGGTAGCGGCAGGTCGCGGACTGGAGGTGGTCCGCGGCCTGCCGCTGGTCAGCGGGTCCTGCTCGCCTTCGGCGATGTCCTCCGTCACAGGGCGAAGCCGGGCCAGCGCTCAGGGGGAGCGCCGGCCCGGCTCCGGTCTGCTAGCTGGTGGCCAGCGCGGTGTCGTCGACCACGAAGGACGTCTGCAGCGACGAGTCCTCGTTCATCAGGAACTTCACCGTGATCGTCTTGCCCTTGTAGGCCAGGACGTTGAACGACTTCTGCGTGTAGGTCGCGTTCGGGCCCACGTTGGAGTACGTGGCCAGGGTGGTCGTCGTCGCTCCGTCGACCACCTGCACCTTCATCGTGTCGTAGGCCGTGCTGCCGGACTCAGCGGTGTCGGTCCGAAGCCAGAACGACAGGGTCGCAGCGGTCACGGTCGACGGGATCGCGACGCTCTGCTGGACCGTCTCGGTCGTCGTCGTGCCGTTGCCGCCCAGCCATGCCTTCCAGCTACCGGTACGAGCCGGACGGCCGGTGTTGTTGGTGATCGGGCCGGCGGTACCGGTCCAGTTCACGGCGCCGGACTCGAAGCCCGGGTTGAGCAGCAGGTTGCCGGCCGGCGGCGGGGTGGTCCCACACGTCTCGGACCCAGCCGGAACCGCGATCGCGGTGAAGGCTGCAGCGACAGCCGTGCAGGTGGCGCTGGTCGCACCGTAGAGCTCCTTGGCCGAGGCGATGGCGCCGTTGCGGGCCGCGGCGTAGTTGCTGTTGCTGGTCAGCTTGGTCGAGAGCGTGCGGTACCAGACCTTCTCGATGTTGGCGCGGCCAGCACCCGTCACGGCGGGGGCGGTGCCACAGACCGGGCTGTTGTAGGCGACGCCGTTGATCGTCTTGGCGCCACTGCCCTCGGAGGCCAGGTAGAACCAGTGGTTGAGCGGGCCCGAGGAGTAGTGCGGGTTGAGCTGGCCGAGGGTCGAGGACCAGCAGTCCTTGGACGCGCCGTCCTTGCTCGGCTTGTCCATGTAGCGCAGCGGCGTCCCGTTGCCGTTGAGGTCGATCTCCTCACCGATGAGGTAGTCGCCGGGGTCGCTCGGGTTGTTGGCATAGAACTCGACAGCGGTGCCGAAGATGTCGGACGTCGCCTCGTTCAGGCCGCCCGCGTCACCGCTGTAGACCAGGGCCGCGGTGTTCTCGGTGACACCGTGGGACATCTCGTGTCCGGCCACGTCGATCTCGGTCAACGGGGCCGCGTTGCCCGCACCGTCGCCGTAGGACATCTGGCTGCCGTCCCAGAAGGCGTTCTCCATCGCGTTGGCGAAGTGCACACGGGACGGAGCGCCGCGGCCGTCGTTCCAGATGCCGTTGCGACCCAGGATGTTCTTGTAGTAGTTGAACGTCGTCGTGGCGCCGTAGTGGGCGTCCACGGCGGCCGAGGCGCGGTCCGAGACCGCCCCGTTGCCCCAGGCGTCGTCGGAGTCGAGGAACAGGTTGCCCGCGGGGCCGACGCCGGTGTTCGGGTCTCCCTGGTTGAGGGCGTCGCGCGTGTTGTTGCCGTGGGTGTCGGTCAGCTCGTAGCCACCCCCGGTGTGCGCCTTGGTCTCGAGGGTGGCGTTGTAGAAGATGCCGTCGCCGGTGCCGGTCTGGACCTCGTCGTAGCTGATGAGGGTGGCGCCGGACTTGGCGTCCACGAGGGTGTGCAGTCGCGAGGGCACCTGGTCGGCGCGAACGCTCTTGACCAGCACGTCATAGGCCAGGACGGGCTTGGCTCCGCCAGCCCACACGACCAGCTCGCCGGACGGGGACTCGGTCTGCTTGCCCGCGGACCGGCCCTCGGAGATGGCCTTGGTGCGCGTCACCGTCGGTGTCGTCGAGGCGACAGCCACCTTGCCGGAGGCGTTGTAGTGCACGCTCTTCTCCTGGCCGGCTGCGGTCTTCTCGACGATGAGGTCGCCACCGACGACGCGCAGGCCCTTGAAGGTGCGGTCGTAGCGGACGTGCTGGGTGCCGTTCGCGTCGGTGAGGACGTTGCGCACGATGAGCTTCTCGTCGTTGGACAGGCCGAGCGCCGCGTGGTCCTTGTCGGCGCCCGACTGTGCTGCGGAGACGCTGGCCGGGGCGTGGGTCGATGCGGACTGGGGAGCGGCTGACGCTGCGGACAGTGGGGTGGCCACGGCCGCGATGACTGCGACGCCAAGTGCGGCGCCGGTAGACAGTCGGATCACGAAAATCCTCTTCTCGGACATGCGCAGGTGTTGTTGCCCGCGCTTGGTGTGGCGTCGATTCCCCCTCCAGGGACGGCTCAGGGTTGCCGTGGGCTTCGCGCCGCCCTGACCTAACCCGTCGCCGGATCAGCCGGTCAATGAATCTTGCGAAGACTTTGCCAAATGCGTGGGAACCTGCGGATTGGTACGGATAACGAGGCCTTTTCTTCTGCAGTTGCCCAAGATGACGTCAGCCGTATGCCGTCGAGCCCCCTTGCGGGTCCACGTCGTGGATCGCCTCGCTCACCATGCGGACAGCTGCGGCGATTCTGACACACGCCCTCGTCAGGGGTGCCCGGTGCGGGCAAAGAGGGGACCGAACGTAACCAGTCCGGTCACGGCCTCGTTGTCAGACCACTACAGCGGTGCCAGCCCGGCCCGCCCACCCACCGTGGAGGCTCGATGTCGCGCCGCACCTCGTTCCGCACCCGGTCCGTCGCCGTCCTGGCGACTGCCGCCCTCACGGGCATCGCGCTCGGTTCCCACGCCTCCGCGGCGCCCGTCACCGCCGCCGCTCCATCGGCCGCGCCACTTGACTCGGTCGACACCTACACGGGCCTGAAGTTCACCGTCCCAGCAGGCAAGAACGACCTCGGCCAGCCCCAGACCTGCACGATCGACGCCGACCTCTACAAGCCACACAGCGCCAGCTCGGCTGCGCGGGTGCCGGCCATCCTGACCACCAACGGCTTCGGTGGCAGCAAGGCAGACCAGGCAGGGCTCGGTGAGGCGTTCGCCAAGCGTGGCTACGCGGTGCTGTCCTACACCGGCCTCGGCTTTCCCGACAGCGGCTGCAAGATCTCGCTCGACGACCCCGGCGTGGACGGCAAGGCGGCCACGTCGCTGGTGACCTTCCTCGGAGGCGGCGGCTCCACGGCATACACCTCATCGCAGGTGGGTGGCGCCGCCGGCGGACCGGGCACGCTCGGTGTGAACTTCACGGTGCTCGACAACCCGGCCACCCATGACCCGCGACTGGGCATGATCGGCGGATCATACGGCGGCCAGATCCAGTTCGCCACTGCCGCAGTGGATTCCAGAGTCGACACGCTCGTCCCGCTCATCACGTGGAACGACCTGCGCTACTCGCTCGCGCCCAACAACACCAGCTTCACCAGCGGCGTCACCTACGCCAACTCCACCCCGGGCACCGAGAAGATCGGCTGGAGCGGGCTGTTCTTCGGTGTCGGCATCGCCGACGGGCTGCAAGGCGCCGCGATCGACCCGACGCGCAACGTCGGCTGCCCCAACTTCGTCCTCGAGGCCTGCCAGGCCAAGGCCACCCTCGACACCCTGGGCTACCCGACCAGCTCGACCTACCAGCTCACCGACCGGGTGTCGGTCGCCCACTACATCGACAAGGTCAAGATCCCGACCTTCCTGATCCAGGGCGAGAACGACACCCTGTTCAACCTCCAGGAAGCCACCGCCACCTACCGCTCGATGAAGGCCCGCGGCGTGCCGGTGACGATGGCGTGGCAGTCGTGGGGTCACTCCGGCGGCACCGGCACGAACACCGGCGCGGCTCCCGGCGAGCTGGACCTGACCGGGCAGCACATCGAGGACACCTACCTCGGCCTGCGCATCAAGAACTGGTTCGACCACTACCTCAAGCGGTCAGCGATCTCGACCGGCCCCGAGTTCTCCTACTTCCGTGACTGGGTGGGCTACACGGGTAGCGCCGCACCGGCCTACGCCAGCGCCGGCAGCTTCCCGGTCGGGTCGCGCAAGGCCCTCTACCTCTCGTCCGCGGACGAGCTCGTGTCCGCGAAGTCGGCGATCCTGCCGGGCTCGACCACCTGGTCGAACCCGGGGCTGGGCGCGGCTGCGTCGTACTCCGAGATCTCCGGGCTCGAGGGGCAGGTCGACCTCCCTGACGGAGTGACCACGCCGTTCGACACCCCCGGCACGTTCGGCGCCTGGACGACCCCCGCTCAGTCGAAGCCGCTGACCATCGTCGGCGCCCCCACCCTGGACGTGAGGTTCGAGTCCCCGGTCTCGGCAGCCACCCAGTCGGCCGGCCCGAGCGGGCAGCTGCAGGTCTTCGCCAAGCTCTACGACATCGCGCCTGACGGCTCGAAGACGTTGGTGCACAAGCTGATCAGCCCGGTTCGTGTCGCCGACGTCACCCAGTCGGTGCACATCGAGCTGCCCGCGATCGTGCACCGGGTCGATGCGGGTCACCGGCTCCAGCTGGTGCTCGCCAGCACCGATGCGGCCTACAAGAACGCGTATGCCGTGCAGCCGGTGACGGTGCGAGCGTCACCGCTGTCGCCGGCCACCTTGAGCCTGCCCGTCGTCCCCTAGGCAGTCGCGGAGGGCCCGCCTTGCTGCTCACAGCAGCGAGCGCTGGGCGGGCCATTCCCGGCAGTCCCACTGTGGGGTCATGCGCGACGCCACCAGCCCTCCCCAGTCCGCCCTGGGCGACCACCTCGCCAGCCGGCTCCTCGAGCAGCGGATCATCGTCCTCGACGGTGAGCTCGACGACCGCGGCGGCACCCGCCTCTGCTCCCAGCTGTTCCTGCTGTCCGCCGAGGACCAACGGGCCGACATCAGCCTGTGGATCAACTCCCCGGGTGGTTCGGTCCCGGCGATGCTCGCGATCCACGACGCCATGCGGCTGGTCCCGAACGACGTCTCCACCCTGGCCCTCGGGCTGGCGTGCAGCGCCGGCCAGTTCCTCCTGACGGCCGGTACGCACGGCAAGCGGTACGCCCTTCGCCACTCGCGGATCCTCATGCACCAGGGCTCGGCGGGCATCGGTGGCACGGCCGTCGACATCCAGCTCCAGGCCGAGGACCTGCGCTTCACCGTGGAGACCGTGCTCGGGCTGATCGCCGAGCACACCGGCCAGCCGCTCGAGCGGATCCGTGAGGACTCGGCCCGCGACCGCTGGTACTCGGCCGAGCAGGCCCTCGAGTACGGGTTCATCGACAGCGTCCTCGACTCGCTCGAGAGCGTCCGGCCGCGCCGGGTCTCCCGCACGGGGCTGGCGGGTGTGCAGTGAGTGCCTATACCATCCCGAACGTGGTCCGCACCCACCCGCGCGGTGACCGCGTGATGGATGTCTACAGCCACCTGCTGAGCGAGCGGATCGTCTACCTCGGGACCGAGATCGACGACGGGGTCTCCAACGCCCTGATCGCGCAGATCCTGCACCTGGAGTCCGAGGACGCCGACCGGCCGATCGACCTCTACATCAACTCACCGGGTGGGTCGCTGACCGCCACCTTCGCGGTCTACGACGCGATGGAGTTCGTTCGCGCCCCGATCGCGACCACCTGCATCGGCCAGGCCTGCTCGACCGCGGCGATCCTGCTGGCCGCGGGAGCCCACGGGCACCGGAGCATCCTGCCGCACGCCCGGGTGCTGCTGCACCAGCCGTCAGCACGCAGCCAGGGCGCCATCCCGGACCTCATCCTCGAGGCGGACGAGGTCATCCGCCTCCGGGCAGAGGCGGAGCGGGTGCTGTCGCAGCACACCGGCCAGCCCCTGGACACGCTGCGACGGGACACCGACCGCGACCGGATCTTCACCCCGGAGGCTGCGGTGGAGTACGGCATCGTCGACCGGCTGGTTGCGTCCCGGACCCCGCCGGACTGAGCGGACCGTCGGCGCCGCGTCAGGCGGACAGCCGGATCTCTCCGGGCGGGGCGACCGCCAAGGAGCTGTGCTGGCGGCGCAGGTCGAGGGAGGCGAGGTGGGTGACGTCGACGAGGTCGGCGCCCAGAGCTCCCGAGATCGCCGCCAGCACCTCCGAGGAGGGGTCCTTGCGCCCGCGTTCGACCTCCGAGAGGTACTGGGGCGAGATCCCCGCACGCCGTGCGGTCTCGGCCAGGGTCAGCCCACCCCGACGACGCAGGTGACGCAGCCGCGCCCCGACGACCTCACGCCAGAGGGGCTCGGGCCGGGGCTGCTCGGGTCGGGGCTGCTCGGGTCGGCTGGGACTGACCAGACTCAGGCTCGGCGCGGTGCTCATGGCGCCACGCTAGGCGCCCGCCAGACCCGCAGGAAGTCAGGTTCGCGCACGGCATAAACGAGGGCCCGGACGAGGTGTGACGTGACAGACACCGCCACCACGCTGCGGCGGGACCAAAGACCCGAGCGGGCCGGCCGGCCCGGTTCAAGGATGGAGGTACAGACAAGCGGACCACTCGGCCCACCAAGGAGGAAGTAGTCATGACAACGATCCAGCGCCACCCCCAGCTCGACGTTCTCGTCGAACACGACGTGGTGACCCACTCCACTGCCCGCAAGGCGCTTGCGGTGCTACGGGTCGCCTTCGGCCTCACGTTCCTGTGGGCCTTCTTCGACAAGCTGTTCGCCCTCGGATTCCACACCGGCGTCAACGCCGACGGCGTGACCGACCGCTTCGGGCCGGCCGCGTGGATCAACGGTGGCAGCCCCACCACGGGATTCCTGAAGTTCGGGGTCCCGAAGAACAATCCCTTCCAAGGATTCTTCAACGGCATGGCCGGACAGGCCTGGGCCGACTGGCTGTTCATGGCCGGACTGCTCGGCATCGGTCTCGCGCTCACGCTCGGCATCGGCATGCGGATGGCCGCAGCCGCCGGCGCCCTGCTCTACGCGCTGATGTGGACAGCCTCGCTGCCGCTGGAGAACAACCCGGTCATCGATGACCACATGATCGGCGCCATCAGCGTCGTCGTCCTCGCGACCCTCCTCGCCGGCGACACGTGGGGCTTCGGCCAGAAGTGGGCACGGACCGGGATCGTCCGGCGCCACAGGACTCTGCGGTAGTCCGGACAGGTGAGGGCCAGGCGGGAGCCGCCTGGCCCTCTTTGCCGCCTGCCCGCCTCCGGCGGGTCGACCCCAGCCGCTGGTCGTCTAGTGCGGTGTGACCGCTCCACGCACCCAGGCCACGATCTCGGTGGTGGTGGCGCCCGGGGTGAACACCTTGGCCACCCCGATCTTCTCGAGCTCGGGGATGTCGGCCTCGGGGATGATGCCACCGCCGAAGACGACGATGTCGGAGGCGTCGCGCGCCTTGAGCAGCTCCATCACCTTCGCGAAGAGGGTCATGTGCGCGCCGGAGAGCACGGACAGCCCGACGAGGTCGGCGTCCTCCTGGATGGCTGCCTCGACGATCTGTTCGGGAGTCTGGTGCAGGCCGGTGTAGACGACCTCCATGCCTGCATCACGCAGGGCGCGCGCCACGACCTTGGCGCCGCGGTCATGTCCGTCGAGTCCGGGCTTGGCCACGACGACGCGCAGTGGGGAGTCAGTCATGGCCGCAGACTAGCCACTTCCTGCGCTGGGGCGGGCCTCGGGTGGCGCACACCACGGGCAGACACGCGGGAAACTTCGCGTGAACGCTCGATTGTCACCCTTTCAACGACTACGTTCGCTAAGTCATGTCGCAGAGCGTCCCGCGCCCTCGCCGACCTGCCGCACTGCAGCGGCACCCGTCGGGTGACGACGCGCGCCCCGGCCTCCTCACCCGGGCCGCCCGCGGCGTCAAAGGCGCCTCGACGACGGCCGGAGACATCGTCGGAGGGGCCGCCAAGGCCCTCGCCACGCCCACGGGAGCCCTGGGCGCAGCGGTCGAGGCCGCCTGGGTGACCACCCACCTGGCGCTCTACCCCTGGGGGCTGTTCGGTCGGCACGGACGGGAGAGCCAGCTCGGGTTCAGGGTCGAGCACCTGCCGCCTATCCAGCGTGGCCTGCTCATCTCCGACGTCGAGGCTGCCGGCACACCGATCCTGCTCGTGCACGGCATGGTGGACAACCGGTCGATCTTCACCCTGCTGCGCCTCGGTCTGCGCCGACGCGGCTTCGGTCGCGTCACGAGCATGAACTACTCCCCCTTCACGGCCGACATCCGCGTCGCCGCGGCCCAGCTGGCCGAAGAGGTGGAGGCGCTGGTGGCCGAGACCGGCTATGAGCGGATCCACGTCGTCGGCCACTCCATGGGGGGCTTGATCGCCCGCTACTACGTCACCCGCCTCGGCGGTGACGAGCGCGTCCACACCCTCGTGACGCTGGGCACGCCGCACCAGGGCACCTACACGGCATACGGGTGGCACAACCAGCTGACCCGGCAGCTGCGCCCGGGCAGCGGGCTGATGCGCGAGCTGGACCAGCCGGTCCCGGACTGCCGGACCAGGTTCGTCGTCTACTGGTCGGACCTGGACCAGATGGTCTTCCCGCAGCGCAACGCCGCGCTCACCCACCCCGACCTGAGCGCCCGCAACATCGACCTGCACGGTGTGGGCCACATGTCGCTGCCCATCATCGGCAGCGTGGTGCACGGCATCTCCAGCACGCTGGCCCACCTCGACAGCGAGGGTCACACCCTCACCCCCGGCGTCACCGAGCTGCGACGGCGCCCGTCCTGAGGGATGTTTCGGACATTGGACACAGATTGGCGAAGGCGATTTTGGATAACGAACTGATCACGCTACCCTCGGTGGCTCCGTGTCCCCCCGCACGCAAGGTCATCACTTCGTGAGCTCAGATTCCTACTCGGGCCGTCATCGCGCCCCAGGGCGCCATCGCGCGCCTCGCAGGGGACCCCGGATCGCCAAGAGCGGTTACCTGCTCCCGGGCGCAGCCGCCGCAGCCCTGGTCGTCACCGCGACCGGCGCCACCGTGGCCGAGTCCGCCCCGGCCTACTTCGACCTGACCGGCACGGCCGCCAAGGCCAGGGCCCACGACGCGGCCTCCGCCAAGTTCAACCGGGTCGAGACCGACCAGCAGCGCGAGGTGCAGGTCACCGCAGCCCGCGCCCGCGTGCTCGAGGCAGCCCGCATCGCCCGCAGCGCCGAGCGCTCGGCAGTGGTCAAGAAGCGTGCGGCCGCAGCCGCCCTCAAGAAGGCAGAGGCCGACCGCAAGGCCCGCGAGAAGTGGGTCATGCCGATCAACGGCGCGGTCTTCACGTCCGGCTACGGCTGGCGCTGGGGCCGCCTGCACGCCGGTGACGACTTCGGCACTCCGGTGGGGACGCCGCTCGAGGCCATGTCGACCGGCACCGTCACCTTCGCCGGCTGGCAGGGCGGCTACGGCAACAAGATCGAGATCGAGTACTGGGACGGCACCGTCTCGGTGTTCGGCCACCTCAGCCAGATCGAGACCACGGTGGGCGACAAGGTTGCCCCCGGTGACCTCGTGGGGCTGTCGGGCAACACGGGTCACTCGACCGGTCCGCACCTGCACCTGGAGATCCACCCGGACGGCGGCTCAGCTGTCGACCCCGCTCCCTGGCTGCACGACCACGGCCTGCAGTAGCAGGTTGGCTCCCCCACACGAGGCGCCCTGCGGGGCGCCTTTCGGGTATGCCGCGTGGCGCGGAAGTGCCTAGAGCTTCTCGAGGGGCGCGTAGCGCAGCAGGAAGCGCTTGACCCCGGTCTCGCCGCCGAAGTCGACGTGCGCCTGCGTCTTCTCCCCGTCTCCCTCGGTCTTGACGACGGTGCCCATGCCATAGCTGTCGTGGGTCACCTTGTCTCCGGCGTGCAGCGAGATGAGGGGTCGGTTGCCGGGCGAGCGGACGCCCGGCCGCTGGGCCAGCGTCGCGACGGCAGGCATGCCCGGGCGCCGCGTGGTCGTCGCCGCCTCGGCCCGCTGCCACTCGACGAGCGCGGGTGGGATCTCGTCGAGGAACCGGCTGGCCGGGTTGTACTGCGGGGCACCCCAGGCAGACCGCACGGCGGCGCGGGACAGGTGCAGCCGCTCGCGGGCCCGGGTGATGCCGACGTAGGCGAGCCGGCGCTCCTCCTCGAGCTCCTTGGGGTCGCCGAGGGCGCGCAGGTGCGGGAAGGTGCCGTCCTCCATGCCGGTGAGGAACACGACCGGGAACTCCAGCCCCTTGGCGGTGTGCAGTGTCATCAGGGTGACCACACCGAGGTCCTCGGCCTCCTCGCCGTCCGGGATCTCGTCGGCGTCGGCCACCAGCGAGACCTGCTCGAGGAAGTCCTCCAGGCTGGCCACCTCACCGGTCTGGGCCCGCGTCTCGTCGAACTCCTGGGCCACGGCGACGAGCTCGGCGAGGTTCTCGACCCGGGTCTCGTCCTGCGGGTCACGGCTGGCCCGCAGCTCGGCGAGGTAGCCGGACTTCTCGATCACGGCCTCGAGCAGCGCCCCCACGCCCTGCTCGTCGTCGGCGTGGATGGCGCCGAGCTGCTCGAGCAGCCCGGTGAAGCCCTTGATCGCGGCGACGGAGCGCGTCGCGATGCCTGGGGCGTCCTCGGGACGGCCGAGGGCGGCGATGAACGGGATCCGCTCGCGCTCGGCGAGGGCAGCGACGCAGGCCTCCGCCCGGTCGCCGATCCCCCGCTTGGGCGTGTTGAGGATGCGGCGCAGGTTGACCGTGTCGGTGGGGTTGGAGATGACCCGGAGGTAGGCCAGCGCATCCTTGACCTCGCGCCGCTCGTAGAACCGCGTGCCGCCAACCACCTTGTAGGGCAGGCCAACTCGCACGAAGACCTCTTCGAGCGCACGCGACTGGGCGTTGGTGCGGTAGAACACCGCGACGTCCTTGGGCTTGACCCCCACCGAGTCGCCGAGCTCGTCGATCGTCTTGGCGACGAAGGCCGCCTCGTCGTGCTCGTTGTCGCCGACGTAGCCGATGATCGCGGCACCGCTGCCGCTGTCGGTCCAGAGGTTCTTCTTGCGTCGCTCGGGGTTCTTGGCGATGACCGAGTTGGCCGCCTGCAGGATGGTCTGCGTCGACCGGTAGTTCTGCTCGAGCAGGATGGTCCGCGCGTTCGGGTAGTCCTCCTCGAACTCCACGATGTTGCGGATCGTCGCGCCACGGAAGGCATAGATCGACTGGTCGGCGTCGCCGACCACCACGAGCTCGGCCGCCTCGACGGACGGACCGTCACCGACCGGCATACCCGCGCTGCCGGCGGCCCCGCCCACGAGCTCGCGGACGAGCTGGTACTGGGCGTGGTTGGTGTCCTGGTACTCGTCGACGAGCACGTGGCGGAACCGCCGCCGGTAGTGCTCGGCGACGTCGGGGAAGGCCTGCAGGATGTTGACTGTCGTCATGATCAGGTCGTCGAAGTCGAGGGCGTTGGCCTGCCGCAGCCGGCGCTGGTAGCCGGTGTAGGCCTCGGCCAGCATCCGCTCCTGGTGGGTCCCCTCACCGACCTGGGAGGCGAAGGTCTCCTCGTCGACGAGCTCGTTCTTGAGGTTGGAGACCTGATGGCTGAACGACCGGGGCGGGTAGCGCTTGGGGTCGAGGTCGAGGTCGCGCATCACCATCGCCATGAGGCGCTGGCTGTCGGCGGCGTCATAGATCGAGAAGGTCGTCTTGAGCCCGACCTTAGCGGCCTCGCGGCGCAGGATCCGCACGCACGCCGAGTGGAAGGTCATCACCCACATCGCCTTGGCCCGCGGGCCGACCAGCGCGGCGACCCGCTCGCGCATCTCGGCGGCGGCCTTGTTGGTGAACGTGATGGCCAGCACCTGGCCGGGCTGCACCCCACGGGCGGCCAGCAGGTAGGCGATCCGGTTGGTGAGCACCCGGGTCTTGCCCGACCCCGCGCCCGCGACGATCAGCAGCGGACCGCCCTCGTGCAGCACCGCCTGACGCTGCTGGGGGTTCAGCCCCTCGAGCAGCGTCTCCGGGTCGGTATGCCGGCTGCTCGCCTCGTCGGGGCCGCGCCCCTCGGCGGCTGCCTGGGCCCAGGTCGGAACGCCTCGGTCGTCCACGGCCGTCGCCCGAGCAGCCGCAGCGCTCGGGCGGGTGCCGGGAGGGGGCGGATCAGCTGGAAACAGGTCGTCGAAGAGCGTGCTCATGTTGGGTCCCAGCCTACGTGCCGAGAGCGACAGACCTGTCATCCCGTGGCGGGTCATGGGGATATCGCGTGACCCGTGCCGGACGGTCCGGCTACGGTCGTCGCGTGACCCGCCTCGTCATCCCGAACGTCCGCTACCAGGCCTCCTACCTGGCCGCGAGCGACGAGTTCGCGGCCTCCGGGGAGCAGCGGGACGGCGACGGGGACCTGAGCCAGCCGCCCGAGCCCGGATACGTCGGGTACACGTTCACCCGTGCGGGTCTGCAGGACCCCGCGGAGTTCGCCCGGTTCGTGGCCCAGCGGGTCCAGGCTCGCGACGAGGACGCGCCCCGGCGAGCGGCCTGGACCGCCTGCCACTTCTTCTGGATCGTCGACGACGAGGACGAGTACGTCGGGTCGCTGGCCCTGCGTCACGAGCTGACCGACTTCCTGCTGCGCGAGGGTGGCCACATCGGCTACAGCGTCCGGCCGTCGGCCCGTCGGCGAGGTCATGCGCGGGAGGCGCTGCGCCTGGCCCTGCCGGTCGCCCGCGACGAGGTCGGCCTGGACCAGGTGTTGGTCACCTGCCTGGAGTCCAACGAGGCGTCCCGGCGCGCCATCGAGGCGAACGGCGGGGTCTACGAGGACTCGCGCAACGGCACCCGCCGCTACTGGATCGCGACGTGAACGTCGACCCGCACCCTGTCACGGGCGAGCTGTTCGAGTCCCCGGTGCCGCCGGGCAGCGGTTGGCCGGGCGACCCGGCGACGGCCGCGACGCCCGTGGCCCGCAACGCCTCGCAGACCGACGCCCTCGCCTGCACCTCCCCCGACGTCGCCGAGCTCGACGCCCGGATCTCGGTCTGCCGCGCCTGTCCGCGACTGGTCGAGTGGCGCGAAACCGTTGCGACACAGGGCCGTCGGGCGTCCTTCGCCGACCAGCCCTACTGGGGCAGACCCGGACCCGGCTTTGGCGAACCCCAGGCAGAGGTGCTCGTCGTGGGTCTCGCGCCCGCCGCAAACGGCACCAACCGCACGGGGCGCATGTTCACCGGCGACCGGTCCGGCGACTGGCTGTATGCCGCGTTGCACCGCGCCGGGTACGCCAGCCAGCCACAGTCCTGGGCGAGCGGCGACGGGCTGCTGCTGCACGGCATACGGATCATCGCGGCGGTGCGGTGCGCGCCGCCGGCCAACAAGCCGACCACTGTGGAGAAGGTGGCGTGCGCGCACTGGTTGGACCGCGACCTCGAGCTCGCCGCGCCAGGGTTGCGGTCGATGCTCGCCCTGGGGTCGATCGCCTGGGACGCGACGCTCGGCAGCGCGCGGCGGCTGGGCTGGGAGGTGCCCCGGCCCAAACCCCGGTTCGGGCACGCGGCGGAGGCGATCCTAACCACGGCGGGCGGACGCGCCGTCCGGCTGGTCGGGAGCTACCACGTGAGCCAGCAGAACACCTTCACCGGCAAGCTCACCGAGGCGATGCTCGACGCCGCGATCGCCCGACTACGACTGGCGCCGTGATGGTGCTGCTCGCCACGCCACACGCCCGGTTCCACTGGACCTTCCTCGCCGCAGTGGACGAGTTCCGGGCCAACGGGGAGCCGGCCCACGACGGGGTGCTCAACTGGCCGGCTGAGGGTGACTTCCCCGGCCTGGTCTTCACCCGCGAAGGCCTGGAGGACAGCGCCGAGTTCGACCGGTTCGTCGCCAACCGCGTCGGCGACGCGGAGGTGGGAAACCCCAGGCCTCCAGGGTGGACCACGGCCACCTACTGGTGGCTGGAGGACCCCGACCGGGTTGACGAGTTCGTCGGCTCGATCTCGCTTCGGCACCACATCGACCACCCGATGCTCGCCACGGTCGGTGGGCACGTGGGCTACTCGGTGCGGCCCCGCGCCCGGCGCCGCGGGTTCGCCAGCGACGCGCTGCGGCAGGTGGTGCCCCTGGCGGCTGCACGCGGCATACCCAGGCTGCTGGTGACCTGCGACCTCGACAACGTCGCGTCCGCGCGGACCATCGAGGCGAACGGCGGTGAGCTCGAGGGCGAGCTGGGCGGCAAGCGGCGCTACTGGATCACCACCGGAGCCTGAACAGCCAGCGGGCGCCGACTCACGTGAGCGGCAGCTCGACCCGGAAGCAGGTGCCGCCCTCGGCCGGCGCCGGCTGCACAGAGACGCTGCCACCGAGCCCGTCGACGAGCGCCTTGACGAGGGCCAGCCCGAGGCCGGTGCCGACCCGCCGTATCCCGCGGTAGCGCTGGTAGAGCTCGGACCGCTCGAACGCCACGGCCATGTCGTCGGTGGTCAGGCCCGGACCTCCGTCGCGCACCTCAAGCACGGCGTGGCTGCTGTCCGCTCGAAGGGCCAGGACCAGCGGCGCACCGGCCTCGGTCACTCGAAGCGCGTTCTCGGCGAGGCCGTCGATCACCTGGCGCACCCGCACCGGGTCGGTGCGGACGAGAACGGCCGCCGGGGGGCGTTCGACCGCGAACCGCACGCCCTCACGGCGACATCGCTCACCCCACACCTCGGCGGCCTGGTCGACGACGTCACGCAGGTCGAGCGCCACGGTGTCGAACCGGAAGTCGTCAGCGCCCAGCCTGGCGAGGTCGAGCAGGTCGGCGACCAGGCGCTCCAGCCGAGCCGACTCGGCCACGATGGTGCGTCCCGCGCCCGGCACCGCGTCGCCGGTGATGACGCCGTCCTGCAGCCCCTCGGCGAACCCCTTGACGGCTCCGAGCGGCGTCCGCAGCTCGTGCGACACCGACAGCAGGAACTCGCGCTGCCGTCGTTCACTGTGTTCGAGGGCCTCGGCGAGCGCGTTGAGCGACTCCCCCGTCTCGGCCACCTCGGCCGGGCCCGCAGGCACCACCCGGACCGATCGCTCACCCGATGCCATGCGGTGTGCGGCAGCCGCGGTGCTGCGCAGCGGTGCGGCCAACCGACGCGCGAAGAGCACCGACGCCAGCACCGCGAGGACCAGCCCGATCACCAGGGCGAGCAGCACCCGGTTGAGGAACCTCAGGCTCTGCCCGGCGGCCAGGCTCGTCCGCTCCGCGAACACGACGGTCGCGCCGTTGGAGAGCGGGCGCACCTCGACGAGCACCGACCGGCCGTCGATGCGCAGGGTGTGGGAGCCGCTCACGGTCCGCTGCACCTGGGGCAGCTGCGTGTATGCCGTGCGGGCCAGCGCGTCCCCGGCCAACCGGCCGCCGGGTCCCTCCCAGGCAACCGGGGTGTCCTGCTGGCGGACCACCCGCAGCGCGGGTGTGATGTCGACGGGTCGGCTGGCTTCGAGCACCGCGCTCACGAGATCCGCCTTGCTGCGCAACGCTTTTCGCGCCTCGTCCTGGGCCGCGCCGCGCACCAGTCCGACGGAGACCAGGCCGGCGACGACCACCGCGATGGTCACGACCGCTGCCATCAGGGCCGCAGTCCGTCGCTCCAGCGAACCGCGGCCGACTGGGCCTCCGACGCTCATGATCGCTCGACGCTGTAGCCGACCCCACGGACGGTGCGGATCGGGCTGTCGTCACCGAGCTTGGCCCGCAGCTGGGCGATGTGCACGTCGACGGTGCGCGTCGGGTCGTCGGCCGGGTAGTCCCACACCGCCGTCAACAACTCACCGCGTGTGTAGACGCGACCGGGCCGGGCCATGAGGTGGGCAAGCAGGTCGAACTCCGTTGTCGTCAAAGGCAACGGCCGATCGTGGAGACGGCCGCGCCGGGTGTCCATCTCGAGGACCAGTGCGCCGACCGACAGGGACCGCGGCTGCTCCCCCGCAGACTGGGCTGCGCGGAGCTGACGGCGGAGCAGGGCCCGCACCCTGGAGGCGAGCTCGCGGGGCGAGTAGGGCTTGGTCACGTAGTCGTCCGCGCCGAGCTCGAGCCCGATGATGCGGTCGACCTCGTCGTCGCGGGCGGTCACGAAGATAACCGGCGTCCAGTCGTCACCCGCCCGCATCCGGCGGCAGACCTCGATCCCGTCGACGCTGCCGGGCAGACCGATGTCGAGCAGCACCAGGTCGTGGTTGCGGGGGGCGAGCGCGGCGAGCGCCGCATCGGAGTCACCGACCACATCGACCCGGTGGCCGTCGCGCTCCAGGTAGAGCCGGGCCAGCTCGGCCAGCGCGGGCTCGTCCTCGACGAGCAGCACGCGCGACATCGGGTTCGGGGACGCGCCCGCAGCGCCGGACGGCTGGCTCGGGTCCGGCCCCGAGGTGGTGGTCATGGCGCAACCGTCGCGGAACCGAGGGTGCGACGGCAAGCGGCCCCGCGGCATACGGGGGAATCGGTGCTCGGACGTGGCCGAACCCGAACATTCCCCGAACACTGCGATCACGTCGCCCACACATCGCTGGGCCATGGTCGGCAGATGGACACACGAACCCTCCTCATCCGTTGTGCGGCGCTGCTCACCGTCGGTGCCGCTCTCATCCACGTCGGGGTCAGCGCCGACCACTTCCGGGAGTGGTGGGCCGCGGGCCTGTTCTTCCTCGTCTCCGCGGCCGCCCAGCTCGGGTGGGCCCTCTGGTGCTGGTCGCGACCGTCGTCGCGACGCGCCCTCCTGGCGGGGGCCGGGGGCTCGGTGGCGCTGGCGCTGGTCTGGGCGGTGTCGCGCACCAGCGGCCTGCCGTTCGGACCGGAAGCCGGCGTCGCCGAGCCGGTGGGCGTCGCCGACACCGTCTGCATGGCGCTGGAAGTGCTCAGCGCGGGGCTCGCAGCCGTCGCCGCCACCGCCTGGGCTCCGGCCCGCCTCAAGGTGTCGTCGACGCCGCGTCGCGCGGCTGCGCTCACCGGTGCCGTCGCCGCCCTGACGTTGATCGCCAGTGGCGCAGCGATCGCGGCACCCGGTCACGACCACGGCGCAACCGACGTGGCGGGGACGTCGGCGCACGCCCACTCCGATGACGCGGACGCCGCCGGCGACGGCGACGGCGACGAGGGCACGGCGCACGACGCCGCGGCGCACGACCACTCCGACGTGCCGAACCTCCCCGACACGGCCTCGGCCACGCCGGAACAGACGGCCGCCGCGAAGGACCTCCTCGCGAGGACCATCGCGGCGACCACGGCCTATCGGGACCCGGCCGCCGCGACCAAGGCGGGGTTCGACGTGCAGGCCGCCTGGGACCGCAGGCAGAAGCTGCTCGCAGCGGCGGGCAAGAAGACCGGTGACAAGGGTGCCGTGCACGTGCCCAACAAGGCCAACCGCACGGACGGCAAGATCCTCGACCCGAACGCGCCGGAGACGCTGATCTACCGCCGCTCGGCAGACGGGAAGTTCACCCTCGTCGGGGTGATGTTCACCGCCGAGAAGAAGGCCCCGCCGACGAGCTACCAGCCCTACATCCGCTGGCACACCCACGAGGCCTGCACCGGCGGCGGCGTGAAGAAGCTCAAGCCGGTCGACGGCAAGTGCGCCGCGGGCACGACCCTGCGCACGTCCGGGGCGATGACCCACCTGTGGTTCGTGGACTCGGCTCAGCTGGCCCAGGCCTACGCGGTGAAGCCGCCGCTCAAGGCCTTGGCCGCCTACCAGAAGGCCCTCTCCTAGGGTCCTCGCCTAGGGTCGGAGGATGGCCTCTGACATGACCACCGCCCGCGCCCTCGTCGTCCCCCGCAACGGTGACTCCTCGGTCCTCGAGGTCCAGGACGTCGATCTGGCGCCACCGGGTGACGGCGAGGTCCAGGTCGAGGTCGCGGCCGTCGGCGTCAACTTCATCGACGTCTACCAGCGGCAGGGCGTGTATTCCCTCTCGACGCCGTTCGTCTCCTGCTCCGAGGGTTCCGGAACCGTCACCGCCGTCGGTGCAGGGGTCGAGGACGTCGCGGTCGGCGACCGGGTCGCCTGGGGTGCCGGACTCGGCGCGGGCGGCACCGTCGTCAACCGGGCAGCCGACACCCTCGTGCCCGTCCCCGACGGGGTCGAGCTCGACGTGGCGGCGGCCGCGATGCTCCAGGGCATGACAGCGCACTACCTCGTCAACTCCACGTATGCCGTGCGGCCTGGGACGGTCGCCCTCGTGCACGCGGCTGCCGGCGGGGTGGGCCAGCTGCTCGTGCAGATGGTGAAGGCCAAGGGCGGCACGGTCGTCGCGACTGCCGGTTCGGCGGACAAGCTGGAGATCGCGCGCGGTCTCAGGGCGGATGCCGTGATCAACTACCGGGACTCCGCCGACCTCGCAGCAGAGGTACGGGCGGCCAATGGTGGCAACGGAGTTGACGTCGCCTACGACGGTGTCGGCAAGGCAACCTTCGACGCCTCACTGGCGTCCCTGCGGCCTCGCGGTCTGATGGTGCTCTTCGGTGGCGCGAGCGGCCAGGTGCCACCGTTCGACATCCAGCGGCTCAACGCGAGCGGCTCGCTCTTCCTCACGCGCCCGACGCTCGGCAGCTACACCGCGACCCGCGAGGAGCTGCTGGAGCGGGGTGGCTCGGTGCTGGGCGACATCGCGGCCGGACGGCTGGCGGTCGAGATCGGCGGGCGCTACCCGCTCACCGAGGCGGCGACGGCCTACGACGACCTCGAGGCGCGCCGGACGACCGGCAAGCTGCTGCTGATCCCCTGAGCTGACACCGGCACCCGGCAGGATGAACCCCATGGCTCCAGCCGCCGCAGCCGTGCCATGGGTGCTGCACGTCGACCTCGACCAGTTCCTCGCTGCAGTCGAGATCCTGCGGCACCCCGAGCTCGCGGGCGTGCCACTGATCGTCGGAGGCCGCGGCGACCCCACCGAGCGGGCTGTGGTTTCGACGGCCTCCTACGAGGCGCGGGAGTTCGGCGTCCGTTCCGGGATGCCGCTCAAGGTGGCCGTGCGCAAGTGCCCGGAGGCGGTGCTGCTGCCGGTCGACTTCCCCGTCTACGAGGAGGCCTCGGCGCGGGTCATGGAGGTGCTTCGAGGTATGCCGGGTGCGGTCGTCGAGGTGCTGGGCTGGGACGAGGCCTTCGTGGGTGTGACGACCGAAGACCCGCTGGGCTACGCGCAGTCGATCCGCGCCGCCGTCCTCGAGGCCACCGACCTGCACTGCTCGGTCGGGGTGGGCGACACCAAGGTGCGGGCCAAGATCGCCACCGATTTCGGCAAGCCCCGAGGTGTATTCGAGCTGACCCGCGACAACTGGTTCGAGGTGATGGGCGACCGGCCGACCATCGCGTTGTGGGGGGTGGGCTCGAAGATCTCGCAGCGGCTGGCCTCCCACGGCTACCAGACGGTGCGCGACCTGGCCGATGCCGACGAGGCGACCCTGGTGGCCGAGTTCGGCCCGACCATGGGACCGCACTACGGCCGCCTCGGCAGGGGCGTGAGCTCGGCGACGGTCGACGACACCCCGTGGGTCGCCCGAGCCCACGGCCGCGAGGTGACCTACCAGACCAACCTCGTGGAGCCGTCCGAGATCGCCACAGCCATCCACACCCTGGCCGAGCAGGTCGTCGAGGACATCCGGCGTGAGGACCGCGCCTGCCAGCGGGTCTTCCTCAAGGTCCGGTTCGCGCCGTTCTTCACGACCACCCGGGTGCGCAAGCTGGGCGAGCCGACGCTCGACCCCGAGGTCATCGCGCAGACCGCGCTCGACCTGCTCGCCGCGCTGGACGACGACCGGCCCATCCGGCTGCTCGGCGTACGCGCGGAGATGGTGCCGCCCGAGGGCGGGTACATCGACCCGCGGACCACCGGACGCGGTGGTCCGAGCGCCCGGGCGGCCGGCACCGGCGGCGCGAGCGAGCAGGCAACCCCGGACGGGTGACGCGTGGCAGTCAGTTCCAGAGGGCCGCGACCGCGACGTTGAGCACGCCCAGGCCACCAGACGCCATCACGAGGCCCCGGTTGAGCGGCGCGCCACGCTTGGCGCGCGCTCGAGCGATCTCGATGCATGCAGCAGCCGCAATGGCGACGACCAGCTTGACCCCGATCTTCGGGTGGTTGAGGTCCTTGTCCAAGGACGAGACACCTTCGGCCAGAGCCACGAGGACCAGCCCGGTGACCACCTGGGCGCGAGCGCCGAGAGACATCAGCTCGGTGGTGTCCAGGCCCTTGCGGGCAAACGCCGCCCACCCGCCCACGAGGGCGGCCATGCCGAGCAGGTGAAGGACGACCACGAGGTCGTAGACGAACGCCATGAGGCCACCCTAGTGCCGAGCAGATGTGCGCGAGTTTGAAGGATCGTGCGGATCCTGACCCGGACGATCCTTCAAACTCGGCCACCGAGCAGGGGATCAGAGGAGGCGGCGACCCATCGCCCAAGCGGTGAGCTCGTGGCGGGACGACAGCTGGAGCTTGCGGAGCACCGAGGACACATGCGTCTCAACGGTCTTCACCGAGATGAACAGCTCCTTGGCGACCTCTTTGTACTGGTAGCCGCGGGCGATCAGCCGCATCACCTCGCGCTCGCGGGCCGACAGCCGGTCGAGCTCCTCGTCGACCTGGGCGACCTCACCTGCCGCGGCGCCGAACGCGTCCAGGACGAAGCCGGCCAGCCGCGGTGAGAACACCGCGTCGCCGTCGGCCACCCGCTGGATCGCGCGGGTCAGGTCGTTGGCACTGATCGTCTTGGTCACGTAGCCGCGTGCTCCGGCGCGGATCACCGCGATCACGTCCTCGGCCGCGTCGGACACCGACAGCGCGAGGAAACGCACCGGCTGGCCGTCCGCTGTCTCGAGACCCTTGCAGCCGTGCAACACGTCGATGCCGCCGTTGCCGTTGCCGCCCGGGAGGTGCACGTCGAGCAGCACGACCGGGGGCTTGGTCTGGCGGATCACCGCGATGGCTGTGTCCACGTCTGGCGCCTCACCCACGATCGACACCGTGGTGCCGAGCTCGGCCCGGACCCCCGAGCGGAACATGCGGTGGTCGTCGACGAGGACGACCTCGACCGGCTTCTTCTCAGGCGTGTTCACGGGTCTCCTTCGAGACGGGCTGCGGATTCTCTGGGTGGGGATCGGGCTGTGGGGGACGGAGCACTGGCGGCAGGCCGAGGCTGACCTCGGTGCCCTGCTCGAGCCGGCGCACCTTCGCGGTGCCACCGTGCCGCTCCATCCTTCCGAGGATGGACTGCCGGACGCCGAGCCGGTCCTCGGGGATCTCGCCGACCTCGAACCCGGGGCCGTGGTCGCGGACGAAGGCCTCGACCCCTGCTGGTCCGACTTCTAGGTAGAGGGACACCGGCGGGGCGCCGTGGCGGACCGCGTTGAGCAGCGACTCGCGGACGGCCCGGACCAGGGCCTGACCGCCGTCGTCCAGCGGCCGGTCCCCCGTCGACACGACCTCGATCGGCGTGCCGTGCAGGTCCTCGACCTCGTGCGCGGCCTCGACCACCGCCGTGGCGAGGGAGGCATCGGAGTCGGACGGACCGGCATACAGCCAGGAGCGGAGCTCGCGCTCCTGGGCGCGGGCCAGCTGGGTCACTGCACCGGCGTCGCCGGCCTTGCGCTGGATGAGCGCGAGGGTCTGCAGCACCGAGTCGTGCAGGTGGGCGGCGATGTCGGCGCGTTCGGTGGCGCGGGCCAGCTCGGCCTGCTCGTGCCGAAGGTCGGACCAGAACCGCAGCACCCACGGGGCGGAGATGAGGGCGATACCGGCAAGGACGGCGAGCACGGCGGCGCCGATGTCCCAGATCGCGGCGAAGGAGCGGCCGCGGGTGGCCATGATGACCAGCCCCGCGAGCGCCAGGACACCACCGAATGCGAGACGAGCGACGCTGAAACGCTTTGTCCCCGCTTCGGATCCGAGCCAGCGGCCGCGCTGCGAGTCGTCGAGCTGCGACCACGCGAGGACAGCGCCGGCGGCGACCACCAGGAGCGGGATGAGGATCCCGAGGCGGGCGTTGAGACCGGCTTTCTGGGCCACCACGACGAGTCCGATGCCGAGGAGCAGCCCGCCGACGAGCAGCACCCGGGTCGCGTCGCGCTCACTGGTGCCGGTCACCTGCTCCGTCACCGGCGTCCCCGCCGCCGCGACGGCAGCTGCGTCGGCTGGGTCGACCGCGCGACGTCCTCTGCCGACCACGCCACCGCGGGACTGCGGCGTCAGGGCCCACAGGAAGATGTAGGCCACCAGACCAGCACCCGTGGGGATCGAGATGAGCACCAACCCCAGGCGGATCCACCGCACCTGCCAGCCCAGGTGGTGGGCCAGTCCGATGGCCACCCCGGCGATGACCTTGCCCTCCGCGGGTCGCGTGAGGGTCGGGCGCGCGGCGCGGCGCTCTGCGGCCCTCGCCTCCGTTGGGGGGACGGGCCGCTCGTAGGGAGTCGGCATGTCCTCATCCTGACGCACGAAACACCCGATGCCGACCGTATTCAGGGTGCAGTCAGCCCTCATCAGGGTCGGTTCAGGGTCGACCCTCATGGCAGCGACCCGTTTGCGCCGACACCATGGAGGACATGACGCAGACCCCTGGGCCGACCGCCGGCCCGACAGACAGCACCCACACCACCGGCCTCGACCGGTTCTTCGGCTGGATCCGCTCCGTGGACCTGCGCCGGGACGGCGACGACAAGTGGCTGGCCGGCGTGTGCTCCGGCATCGCCACCCGGCTCGGTGTGGACCCCATCGTGATCCGCGCAGCCCTGGTGCTGCTGGTCATCCTCGGGGGCGTCGGCATCACGATCTACCTCATCGCCTGGGCGTTCCTCCCCAACAACCGCGACGAGATCGTGGCCGAGAAGGCGCTGCGCGACGGTGACGTGCTCGGGATCATCCTGCTCGTCATCATCGGCCTGTCCCTGATCGGCGGCACCGGCCTCGCCGGTGACACGCCCGGCATCGGCTGGATCTGGTGGGTCGTGGTCCCGATCGGCCTCGTCGTGTGGCTGGTGACCCGCAACCGCGACGGCAAGCCCAAGGCGCAGCCTGCGTACCCACAGCCCCCCTACGCCCAGGGCTACCCGCCGCCCGCCGGCCCGCAGCCGACCTCCGCGCCCGCCGCCACGTGGGCCGCCCAGCCCACCGCACCGTGGCCCACGGCCTCGGCGCCCGCGCCGGCCACCGAGCCGTACGCACCAGAGACCTACGCACCAGAGACCTACGCACCAGAGACCTACGCACCAGAGACCTACGCACCAGAGACCCAGAAGTATGCCGCCGTGTCATCGACCACGTACGCCCCCGCACCTGCGGACTCGCCTCCCGGCGGCAGCTACTTCCCGCCGCCCACCCCGGCCGCCCCGCGGCCGCCGCGTCCGCCCAAGGTGCCCCGCCGCAAGAGTGGTGGCTTCATCGCGACCCTGCTCATCGGTGGTCTGGCCATCGCGGCATACGGAGCAACGCTCTCGATCCACGACGCAGCCAACTGGGCCGGCAGCGACCAGACGGTGGCGCTGGCCGCAGCCCTCGCGGTCCTCGGCACCGGCACCCTGGCGCTCGGTCTGCTCGGCCGCCGGGCCGGCTTCACCGGCTTCCTGGCGATCGTGCTCGCCCTCGTGACCTGGACGGCGTCCGTGGTTCCCGACGTCACCTTCGGCGGAGGGATCGGCGAGCGCACCTGGCGGCCCTCGGCCGCCGACACGACCGCCAAGTACCGCCTGAGCATCGGTTCGGCGGAGCTCGACCTCGCCGAGGCCCAGGACAACCCGGGCACCGCGCGGCAGATCGACGCCCGTGTCGGAATCGGCGAGCTCAAGATCTACATCCCCTCCAACCTGACCGTCGAGGTCCGCAGCTCGGTGGCCGCGGGTGACATCTCCCGGATCGGCGTTCCCGACCTCGGACCGGTCGCGGGCACCGGTGTCGACGGTGACGGCGACCCCGTCACGCTGGACGGCCACGACGGCCGCAACGTCAGCACCGTCGAGACCTTCGGGGCGGGAAACCCCGACGTCATCGTGAATGCACACGTCGGCCTCGGCCAGATCCTGATCGGCAAGGAGTGACCCCCATGAGCAACCCCGAAACCCCCAGGGACGACACCGTGCGGTTGGAGCAGACAGTGCAGACCGAACCGACCGAACAGCTGGACACGAGCGACCCGACCCGCGCGATCGGCGTCGACGAGGCCCAGCCCGCGGAGGCCGTCCTGGAGGATGCAACAGCCGACCAGGCCGCAGCCGACCAGACGCCTGCCGACCAGCCCGCGCCCGTCGGGACCGCCGCGGGCACCGCAGCGTGGCCTCCGGCGGTCCCGGAGCGCCCGAGCGGCCCGCACGCACCGGCCATCGTGCTGGGCCTGGTCTGCCTCGCGATCGCCGTGATCGTCTTCGCCCAGGAGCTGGGCAGCCTGAGCGTGGACTGGGGCGACGTCGGCCCGGTCGGGATCGTCGCGACCGGCGCCGTGCTAGTGCTGTTCGGCCTGGTGGGCCTGCTCACCTCACGCCGCAAGACCAGCGACTAGGACGGCGTCAGGAAGCGAGCCAGCGCCGCATGTGCGGCGCGAACGACCTGCTCAGGTGGTAGTGGTCCAGCTCGTCACGGCGCACCCAGCGCACCGCCTCGGTCGACCCACCCACGTCGTGGACGACGGGGTCGGTCGGCTGGGGGCACGACGCGGCATACACGATCCGCACGGCGTGGAAGTCCTCGAGGCGCCCGCTGGGCGCCCGTCCGATCCAGTGCGAGGTGTGGGCCTCGAGCAGCCGCACGGCCTCAACCTCCTGGCCGCTCTCCTCCCACACCTCGCGGTGGAGGGCGGCGACCGGCGCCTCGCCGGGGTCGAGCCCGCCGCCGGGCAGGGTCCAGCGCCCCGGCGCTGAGGTGAGCGCGGAGAGCTCGGTGAGCAGGACGCCGCGGTCGCTCGTGACGACGCCGTATGCCGCGGTGCGCTGGTAGGGGCGGGCCTCCTCCCCCGGTTCGAGCACCAGGCCCGGGTCGGTGGGCACCGGGTTCGCGACGCTCGTCACCGCGGAGGCCGGCGCCACGGCATAGGTGAGGACGAGGGAGCCGTCGGCCACGCGCTCGGCGCCCCGCAGGCGTGGTCGGGACCACCCGAGGCGAGCCAGCTCGCGCACCGGGTCGGCACCGTGCCCCAGGACGAACTCGGCGACCGGGCGTCCGCCGTCCGCGTCGGCGTGCACGATGATCGGGTCGCCTGGCGGAGTGGCGGGGGCGGGGGCGGCGGACTCGGTCACGCTGCACCTGCCCGCCGGTACTCGTCCTCCGCCAGCGCGGCGACCGATGGCCAGTCCTGCTCGGGCGCCAGCGTGCGGTTGGTGTCGGCGATGCGGTGGAGCAGCTCGGGATCGGTGAGCAGCCTGGCCAGTCCGTGCGCGAGGGCGTCGTCATCGGCTCCGAGCAGCCCGTTGACGCCGTCGACGACGAAGTCGCCGACCCCGGTGTCCTTCCGGGCCACCACCGGCAGCCCGGCAGTACGCGCTTCGAGTGCGGCGATGCCGAAGGCTTCGAGCCGGGCAGGCGTCAGGTAGATGTCGCTGTCCCAGTAGCGCTCGCGCAGCTGGTCGCGCCCCACCCGGCCCGGCATGGTGACCCAGTCGGCCATGGCGTGCTGGGCGGCGAACCGTTCGAGTCGTCCCCGTTCCGGCCCCTCGCCGAACAGCGTGAGCCTCATGCCCGGGCTGGTCCCCGAGCCCGACCGCGATCCCGCGGCGGCGAGCTCCCTCGCCCGCGCGGCGACCTCGAGCACCGCCAGGGGACGCTTGCGCGCCGCGAACCGCATGGCGGCGACGACCTCGATCGGGGCGTCGGCGTCGCGCGGGGTCCGCGGCGGCGGCCGCCACGCCGTGGTGTCGATGCCGTTGGGGAACACCCGCACGTCGCTCCCCCGGCCGACCACGTTTTGCACGGAGGCGGCAGCCACACCGGACACAGCGGAGAGGGCGGCTCCCTGGGCGCCCCACCGGCGGGCATGGCCGAGAGCGCGGAAGACCGGTTGCGAGCGCTCCATCAGGCAGTGCCAGGTGATCGCCGTCGGCAGTCCGAGCCCCAGGGCCACGCGGGCCATGTCGGTGGCGAACGGGCTCACCACCCCCATGTGCACGTGGGCCACGTCGAAGCCGCCCGCCCGCAGCCGCCGCCGGACCTCGGGTGGCGCGAACGGGTTGACGGGCAGCTCCCACGGCAGCCGGATCGCCATCCGGTGGACCGCCACCCCGTCGACGTCCTCGACGAAGCCGTGCCGCTCCCCGAGCTCCCCCAGCGTCGCGGTGAACACCTCCACCTCGTGGCCGCGGGACCGCAGCTGGGCTGCGAGGTCGTGCGTCTGGACCTCGATCCCACCCAGCCTGGGCAGGTAACAGTCCGTCAGCAGGGCCACCTTCACAGGGATGAGCCTGCCATGCGACAGGATGGCTGGTGATGACCCACACCCGGAGCCACACCCTCGTGGCCTTCCACGCCCACCCCGATGACGAGGCGCTGCTCACCTCGGGGACGTTGGCGCGTGCGGCGGCCGAGGGGCACCGGGTCGTCGTCGTCGTGGCCACCGACGGCGCGCTCGGGCTGGCCGCGGACAGCTTCGCAGCGGACGGTGGGCTCGGTGCGCGACGCCTGGAGGAGCTCCGCCGGTCCGCGTCGGCGCTGGGAGTCGCACGAGTCGTCTACCTCGGATATGCCGACAGCGGGATGGGTCCGGAGCTCTACCCCGACCCCCCGCAGCGGGTCCGGTTCCTGCGGGCGCCGGTGGAGGAAGCCGCTGACCGGTTGGCCGAGATCCTCCGCGAGGAGGACGCCTCGGTGCTCACGACCTACGACCGCAACGGCGGCTACGGGCACCGCGACCACGTCCGCGTGCACGAGGTCGGTGAGCGGGCGGCATACCTCGCGGGCACGCCACGCGTGCTCCAGGCCACGGTCCCGCGCGACACGATCGCGCGCGCCGTGGACCTCGCGGCCAGGTTCTATCCGTTCCCGGCGGACTTCGACAAGGCCGCCTTCGGCCGTGCGTTCAGCGCCCGGTCCGCGATCACGCACCGCATCGACGTGCACCGGTACGCCGCCGCGAAGCGGGCTTCGATGCGCGCGCACGCCTCGCAGTCGAGCGCGGAGGGCGGCGCGGACCGGACCCTGGCGGCGTTCCTGCGGATCCCGCGTCCGTTGTACGACCTGGTGTTCGGGCGCGAGTGGTTCGTGGACCCGGCCCGACCTGCCGGGCTTCCCGTGTCGCACGACATCTTCGAGGGACTGTCGTGACGAGGGAGACGGTGGAGCCGGGCGGTGAGGCGACCGAGGCCCCCGAGGTGGCTGCCGCCGACGCTCCTGAGACGCGCAAGCCCCGCTCTCGCGTGCGTACCGCGATCCAGGCCGGGATCGGCCTCGGCCTGGCCGCCGTGCTGATCGTCTACGTCCTGCCGCGGCTGGCCAAGACCAACTGGTCCGACGTCTGGGCGGTGCTGTCCCACGTGCCGTTCACGACGTTCGTGCTGCTGCTCGTCGGGGTGATCGTCGGGCTCTACTGCTACACCTTCACGCTCACCGCTTCGCTGCCCGGCCTGAAGCACTGGCAGGCGCTCATCGTCAACGTCGCAGGGTCCTCGGTCGGCAACCTGCTGCCCGGGGGCGGGGCGGCCGGGCTGGCCGCGACCTACACGATCTGCCGGTCGTGGGGCTTCTCGCGACGCGACATCTCGACCTCCGCCATCGTCACCGGGGTGTGGAACGTCCTGTCCCGTGTGGCCCTGCCCCTCGTCGCGATCGTCGCGCTCTTCGCCGGGCGGGACTCCGACGTGCCGCGCGCCCTGGAGGACGCCGCTTTCGCCGGCGCCCTCACCGGTGGGGTCATCCTCGCCGTCTTCATCTCGATCCTCGCCTCAGAGCGAGCCGCGGTCGCGATCGGCCAGGGACTCGACAAGGTGATCGGTCGCCTCTGGCGACGCCGCTCGATGAGCGTCAAGTCGCTCGTGGTCGACCTCCGCCTGCGGATCAACGACGTGGTCCGCACCGGTTGGCTCAGCATGACGCTGGGGCTCCTCGGGTTCTTCAGCGTCTACTACGTCCTGTTCCTGATCTGCATGCACACCACGGGCGTCGACCTGTTCTATGGGCAGCTGTTCGCGGCCTACGCGATCGGTCGGCTGCTCACCGCGGTGGGCCTGACCCCCGGCGGGCTGGGGATCACCGAGAGCGGCACCGTGGCAGCCCTCGTGGCGTGGGGCGCCAACCCTGCCGACGCGCTGGCGGCTGTGGTGTTGTTCTCCTTCTTCACCCACCTGATGGAGATCCCGCTGGGCGCCATCGGCTGGGCGGCATGGTCGGTCAGCCCCAAGAAGACGCCCGTCGAGGACGTGGTCGCGGGACCGAGGACGGAGCAAGCGACGTGAACGAGCCGAACGACGCCGGGGAACGTGCCGACTACCACGTCCGCATGCAGGAGAAGCGGCGAGCGCGTGAGTCGGCGAGGGCGCAGGTCCTGGTCGACGAGTTCGCGCGCAACGCCCGCGAGCAAGGGCTGGCCACCACCGAGCTGACCGCGCGCACCTGGAAGGGGTCGGGTCGCTACAACACCGGGGTTCGGGGCTGGTACCTGCGGCTCGACCGGTCGGTGGGGGTCGACCCCGACGGCCGCTACTACACGCTGTTGGTGCCGCCGCGGCCGCTGGCCCGGTTCCGCGGGGTCGAGGTCGCGCCGAGCGACCCGCCCCTGCAGGTGGGCGAGGGCGCCCGTGACGGCGAGTCGATCGCGCTGTCCGAGCTGCTCCGGCTGCGCCTGGAGGCCGGCGACGACTTCGTGACCTGAGCCACGCACGTCTGACGTCGGGCCTGTGGTCGCAGGTCCCGACAGGGGTCGGCCGGTCAGCCGGTGCGGATGTTCCAGCGGTGCCCGAAGGGATCGACGACCAACCCGGCGCCCGCCGGGATCGTCCGCCACCTCACGGTCACCTGTCGCCCCGGCGGCCACGGCCGTCCGGTACGCAGCGTCCGGGTCGTCGACGGTGAGGACGACCGCGCAGGTGGCGTGCCCCACGGTCTCGGGCGCGTAGGCGCCCATCTCGGTGTACTCGTCCGAGACAAACAAGTCGGCACCGTCGACGGCGAGGGTCGCGTGGGCGACTCGGCCACCGTCGTCATACCGCTCACGCACCTGCGCGCCGAAGGCCTGGGCGTAGAACTCCAGCGCGGCCTCGCCGTCGTGCACCGTCAGATATGGGGTGATCTGGGTCATTCCGGAACGCTACCGGGGGACGCGCAGTCCCGCCTGCCGTCAGCCAGCAGCGGCGCGAGGACGCGGGCGTACGCGGCTGCAGACCCCTCCACGCTCGCGGGCCCATCGCTGACTAGCCGGAACAGTGCCGCTCGCAGCATGGCCTGACGACGCGTGCCATCGGTCCACTGAGCCATCACACCTGCGTCCGCTCCGTGCCACAGGACCGCGTCGAGGACGCAGACGGCCTCGGCCCACAGTGCCGGCCGCCAGTACGGCGCCACGTCGATCACCACCGGGGTGCCGCGGGCGTCGAGCAGCACATTGCCGGCCAGGTCGGCGTGCACGAGCTGGTCCGGGCCGAGCTCGGTGTCGTCGAGCCGGCGGACGAGTTCGGCGACCAGCGGGCCCGCATACGTCAGCGGGATGCCACGGCCGCCGGTCGCGGCGAAGGCGGCGCGCTCCGCGCGGGCCCAGCGATCAGTGCGGTCGCGTATGCCGTGGGGCGAAGACGGCTGCGCGGAGGCGAGGCGGGCGTGCAGCAGCCGCCCGGTGGCGACGAGGACACCGAGGTCCAGACAGGGGTGAGTGTCCGGCTCGTAGCGGCTGGCGCCCCACCCGTCGACCACCCAGCGACCGTCCCGTGAGGGGATCGGCATGGCGATGCGCAGGGCGCGGGGTTTCGTCGTGTCGAGCTCGACAGCCAGTCGGGCGAGCACCGGGTTGAGCCAGGCGCCGGTGGCAGCGTCGCGACCGGGTGACAGGACCAGGTCGCCTGCGACGAAGCTGTGCCCCTGGCCTCCCTGGAGCGGCCTGGGGTCCTCGGGCACCGCGAACAGGTCGAGGACGTCGGTCGGCGGCAACGCCTCGGAAGGGACCCGCTCCGTCGTCACGACCGCTCAGCGCTTGACGAGCCGGCGGACCTGGCGGGAGCGCGCCTCGTCGGCGATGGCGTCATCCTGGGCTGCGGGCTCGAACGGCCGACCGGTGGCGAGCTCAGCAGCGAGCCCGATCAGCGCGTCGGCGAAGACGGGGTTCGCGGGCAGGATCGGCCCGTGCAGGTAGGAGCCGAACACGTTGCCGGTGCGCGCGCCCTCTGTGCCGTCCGTGCCGTTGTTGCCCAGCCCGGACCGCACCGTGCCGAACGGAGCCTGCCCAGCACCGAGCGTCGTCGAGCCGGAGTGGTTCTCGTACCCCACCACGTCGCCGAAGTCGGTCGACAGCACGACCGGCCCGATCATCCGCTTGGCATTCCCCTGCGTGGTCACGTCGAGGATGCCGAGCCCGGGCAGTCGCTTGCCGTCCACCGTGATGAACGCGTTCCCGAGCAGCTGGTACATCCCGCAGATCATCAGCATCGGCGTCCCGGCGTCGGCCAGGGCGCGCAGCCGGTCCGCGATCTGCTCGAGGT
This sequence comes from Pedococcus bigeumensis, assembly GCF_006438965.1. Lineage (GTDB taxonomy): Bacteria > Actinomycetota > Actinomycetes > Actinomycetales > Dermatophilaceae > Pedococcus > Pedococcus bigeumensis_A. The sequence continues at coordinate 115,745 of NZ_RCZM01000001.1, read as the reverse complement.
CGGCCTCGACCCGCACCTGGCCGGAGTCCTGGCCGCCACCGCCGACCACGAGGTGCGCGGTCTCGGGGAACTCCCCACCCGGGTGGTGCTGGTGCACGACCGGGCTGTATCCGTGTCGCCGGATCCGCGCAGCCAGGGTGCGGGTGTTGCCGAGGTCGCCGTAGATGCTCATCTCGCGCGGGTAGAGATGCACCACGTGGATGACGCCCTTGCCCGCATCGGCTGCGGCGGGGACCCGCGCAGAGCCGTCGGGCTCGCCCGGGATGGAGACGTCAGGTATGCCGTGGGGCTGGCTCAGCTGGCTCACGAGGCCTCCTCGCCGATGTCGGGCAGGTCGTAGCGGGCCGCGAGCGTCCGCCGCAGCGCCATCATCGCGGTGTAGGTGCAGAAGATCCGCTTGGGCTCGTCCGGGTGCTGGGCGAGGAAGGCGTCGAGGGCCGGGTCGAGCTCGGTCTGCACCTCGGCAACGGGGACGTCGTCGTACTGGAGCCGCAGCGCCATGTCGTAGCCGCGGACCCCGCTGGTGATCGTCACGCCGCGGGTCCGCAGGCTCTCGAAGCTCACGTCGTAGAGCCACGACACGTCGCGTCCGTCTGCGTAGTTGTCGTTGATCGCGATCATCGTCGCGACGGGCGTCGAGCCGTAGGTACCGAGCGCCACGGTGAAGCCGGCCGGGTTCTTCACCAGGACCAGCTCGAGCGGCTGGCCATCGACCACCACTACCTCGCCACGACCGAACGGCGGAGTCACGGCGCGCAGCGCCTCAGCGGCGGCCTCGGGGTCGAACGCGTCGCCCAACAGCATCCGGGCCGTTGCCGCGGCCGCAGTGGCGTTGATCATGGCGGCGAGTCCGCGCTGCTGCAGCTCCAGCGGCCCGACGTTCCGGCGATCGGGAGCGCTCTCCGAGACGCCGTCAGCGGCACCAAGACCGAAGACGACCTCGAAGGTGCGTTCGTCCACGGGCCTGAGGAGCCCGTCGTCCGGCCCCGCCACCGGCGCCACGAAGTCGTCGTCGAACCGGACGTCCTGCTCCTGGAGCTCGGGCAGCCGGTCCGCGATCGACGCGTCCACCCCGAAGTAGTGCACCGCCACACCGTCAGCGACCCGGTCGCGGATCCGTGAGACGAACGAGTCGTCCAGGTTGAGCACCACCCCCACCGTGGTCTGCTCGGCGAGCGAGGCCAGCAGCTTGGCCGTGTGGTCGATCTCGGCGAACCGGTCGAGCTGGTCACGGGCGACGTTGAGCAGCAACGCATGCGTGGGCTGGACCGCTGCGGCGAACTTCAGGGCGTGGGCCTCGTCGAGCTCGAGCACCGCCATGTCGGCCCGGAGCCGCCCGCGCACCGGCAGCTCGCCCAGCATCGACGAGATCACCCCACGGGTGAAGTTCGAGCCCGTCGGGTTGCTGAACACACGGCGTCCGTGGGCGCGCAGCACGGCGACCAGCATCTTGGTGGTCGTGGTCTTGCCGTTGGTGCCGGTGACCACCACGATCCCGCCGGGCACGTCGGCCAGCGCGTGCGCCAAGAACCCGGGGTCGATCCGTTCGGCCACCAGTCCGGGCAGCGCGGAGCCACCACCACGCAGGCGCGAAGCCGCCCGCGCCGCCTTGCCGGCGACGACTGCCGCTGTTGTCCTGAGCACGCTCCAAACCCTAACCGTCCGCGGGCGGGCCGCGAGCACGCGGCATACGCGAGGCAGGCGGGTATGCCGCGGAACTGGCTCCGCCGGCCAGCGCCGCCTTCACGTTGGGAGGCATCGACCCCGGAACACCGTGCCGTGGGAGCGCCGGCGTCGACCCGCCAAAGGACCGATGAGTTCAACGGCCGGTGGCGGTCAGTAGCCGTATGGATGCCACGAACCTCGCGGAGCTGTACGACCTGCCACAACTGGACTGGGCGCCCATCGAGGCCCAGCTCGGTCCGGCCTTGACGCAGAAGCCCGGGACCGGCGGTCCCAACCGGCACACCTGCTGGCTCAGCACCGTGAACGCCGACGGGAGCCCGCACGTCACGGGTGTCGGCGCCTTCTGGGACGACGGGGCGTTCTGGGTGGTCACGGGCACGCGCACCCGCAAGGGCCGGAACCTGACCCGCGAACGGCGCTGCGCCGTGAGCGTCGCCACCAGCGACTACGACCTGGTGGTGGACGGGAACGCGTCACTGGTCACCGACCCTGACCGCGTCGCACGCATCGCGGTCGTCGCGGTGGACGGGGGCTGGCCGGCTCGGGTGGACGACAGCGGCACCGCGCTCACGGCGCCCTACAGCGCCCCCTCAGCCGGGCCACCACCGTGGTCGGTGTTCCGCATCGTCCCCACCTCCGCCACGGCGCTGGCGACGTCCGAGCCAGGTGGCGCGACCCGCTGGACCTTCTGAGGTCCGTGAGGTCCGGGCGTGACGCTAGCCCTCCTGGCGGGCCGCCCGCTTTGCCGTGCGCTCCTCGCGGCGGGCCACGAACCGAGCGGCCTCCTCGTCGAGGGCCGTGAGAGCAGCGGCAAGCTCCTCCCGAGCCTGCTCGCCATCGGCGTCGAGGCCCTCGAGGTCCCAGACGCCCCACTGGCGCAGCATCGGCGCCACGATGTCGTCGTGGTGGATGCGCAGGTCGTAGATACCAGCCATGGCCATCTGCACGGCCTTGCGGCCGAACCCGGGGATGATCGCGCCGGGCATCTGGAAGGTGACCACCTCGTCGGTGATCGCCCGCATCGTCTGGCTCGGCGTCAGCTCGAGCGCAGCCTGGACGAGGTTCCGGTAGAAGATCATGTGGAGGTTCTCGTCCTTGGCGACCCGGGTGAGCAGCTTCTCGGCGATCGGCTCCTCGGTGTAGCGGCCCGTGTTCCGGTGCGACACGCGGGTGGCCAGCTCTTGGAACGAGACGTAGGCACAGACATTGAGCAGTGACTTCTCACCCGCGTCGTAACCCGTCTCCATCGTGTCCATGCGCGCCCGTTCGAGCTCGATGGGGTCGACGCCGCGCGTGACGAGCAGGTAGTCGCGGATGCAGAACGCGTGCCGCCCCTCTTCGGCGGTCCAGCGGTTGACCCAGGTCCCCCAGGCGCTGTCCCGTCCGAAGACCTGGTCAATCACCCGGTGGTAGCTCGGCAGGTTGTCCTCGGTGAGGAGGTTGACCTCCAGCGCCGTGCGAGCGATCGGCGAGAGCTGCGACTGGTCTGGCGACCACGCCTCGCCCCCCATCTCGGCGAAGTCGCGGCCCAGCGACCACGGGACGTACTCGTGCGGCATCCACTCCTGCGCGACCGCCAGGTGACGGTTGAGGTTCTCCTCGACCGCCGGCTCGAGGGCGGCGAGCAGCTGCGCGCTGTCGAGTCCGGCCATGGGGTCCTCCTCGCTGAGGAACGCGCAGGTCGCGCCCACGCCATGCCTACACCCTCAGGGGCCGTCGATCCACCATCTACCGGGGAGATTTTCGACTGAGGAGGTGTCCTCAGCGGCCCAGCGCGGCCTTCACGTCGGAGGCGTACTGGCCGGAGTACTCCTGACCGGACAGCTCACCGATGGCCGCCATCGTGGCGTCGGTGATGGCGCGCAGCAGGGCGGCCTTCTGGAACTGGGCGGACAGGCCCGCCACATCGATGGGCGGGCCGAACTTCACGGTGACCTTCGCTGGACGGAAGCCGTTGGACCCGGAGGGCTGGACGTGGTCGGTGCCGATGACGCCACACGGCAGCACGGTCGCGCCGGTCGAGAGGGCCATCCGCGCGACACCGGTGCGTCCGCGGTGCAGCCGACCATCGGGCGAGCGGGTGCCTTCCGGGTAGACACCGAACGCCTCTCCCTGGCGCAGGACGTCCTCGGACATCTCGAGCGAGGCTGCCGCGGCGCGAGGGTCGGTGCGGTCGACGGGGATGGTGCCGCCTGTCGAGTGGAACCACCGGACGGCTGCGCCCCGCAGGCCCTTGCCCTCGAAGTACTCGGACTTGCCCAAGAAGTGCACCTGCCGGCCCGACGCCAGCGGGATGACGATCGAGTCCACGAACGACAGGTGGTTGGACGCGACGATGAGCCCGCCCTCGCGGGGCACGTTCTCGCGTCCCTCGACGCGCAGCCCGGTCAGCAGCCGCATCGGCGGCCCGATGAGGACGTGGCGCATCACCGCGCGGCTCACGGCGTCATTGACGCTGGCCGTGCTCAGGCCGGATGCCTTACCGGGACGCAAGCGTCACTCCCACTCGATGGTGCCCGGCGGCTTGCTCGTGATGTCGAGCACGACCCGGTTCACCTCGCGGACCTCGTTGGTGATCCGCGTCGAGATCTTGGCCAGCACGTCGTAGGGGACGCGGGTCCAGTCGGCCGTCATGGCGTCCTCGGAGGACACCGGGCGCAGCACGATGGGGTGGCCATAGGTCCGGCCATCTCCTTGCACACCAACGGATCTCACGTCGCCGAGCAGGACGACGGGGCACTGCCAGATGTCGCGGTCCAGGCCTGCAGCGGTGAGCTCCTCGCGTGCGATCTGGTCGGCCGCGCGCAGGATCTCGAGCCGCTCACCGGTGACCTCGCCGACGATCCGGATGCCCAGCCCGGGACCCGGGAACGGCTGGCGCCAGACGATCGCCTCGGGGACACCGAGCTCGAGCCCGACCTGGCGGACCTCGTCCTTGAACAGCGAGCGCAGCGGCTCGACGAGCTTGAACTGCAGGTCCTCAGGAAGTCCGCCGACGTTGTGGTGCGACTTGATGTTCGCCGCGCCGGTGCCACCGCCGGACTCGACCACGTCGGGGTAGAGCGTGCCCTGCACGAGGAACTCGACGGGGTGCTCGTCGTCGCCGCGGGTGCCGACGACGTCACGAGCCGCCTGCTCGAACACCCGGATGAACTCGCGCCCGATGATCTTGCGCTTCTCCTCGGGGTCGGAGACCCCGGCGAGCGCGGACAGGAAGCGCTCCTTGGCGTCGACGACCACGAGGTCGACCCCGGTCGCCGCGACGAACTCCTTCTCGACCTGCTCGGCCTCACCGGAGCGCAGCAGCCCGTGGTCGACGAAGACGCAGGTGAGCTGGTCGCCCACGGCCTTCTGCACGAGGGCCGCAGCGACCGAGGAGTCGACGCCACCGGACAGGGCGCAGAGCACGCGCGAGTCGCCGACCTTCTCGCGGATGGAGTCGACGAGCTCCTCGACGACGTTGGCCGCGGTCCAGTCCCCCTCAAGACCGGCGCCGCGGTAGAGGAAGTTCTCGAGCACCCGCTGACCGAAGGTCGAGTGCATCACCTCGGGGTGCCACTGCACGCCATAGAGCTTGCGCTCGTCGTCCTCGATGGCAGCAACGGGAGCGCCCGCGGACGAGGCGGTGACCCGCATCCCCGCCGGGGCCTCGATGACCGAGTCGCCGTGGCTCATCCAGACCGACTGGTCGAGCGGCTGCCCGTTGAAGAGAGTGGACTCGGTGTCGGAGATTGCTGCTGGGGTGGCGCCGTACTCCCCCAGCCCCGTGTGGGCCACGGTGCCGCCGAGCGCCTGGGACATCGCCTGGAAGCCGTAACACATGCCGAACACCGGGACGCCGGCCTCGAGAACGGCCTTGTCGAGCTCGGGCGCACCCTCGGCGTAGACCGACGACGGGCCACCCGACAGCACGATCGCCGCGGGGTCCTTGGCCAGCATCTCGGCCGTGCTCATCGTGTGCGGGACGACCTCGCTGTAGATCTTCGCCTCCCGCACCCGGCGCGCGATCAGCTGCGCGTACTGCGCGCCGAAGTCGACGACGAGCACGGGGCGGGCCTGCAGGGGTGTCGCCGGCACCTCCGAGCGCTCAGCATCGGGGGCCTCGACCCGATCGTCGTCCTGGGCCTGGGTCACCACGTCGGCGGCTGCGGGGTCGCTCACGCGCACAGGTTACCGGCGGGCCTCCGCCAGTCGCGCCTCGGTCTCACGCGCGAACCGTCGCTCCGCCCAGAACGGCAGGAGCGGGACGAACCCGGTCAGCATGATGAGCACCATCTTGGGCAGGCTCCAGCCCACCTTGAACCCCAGGTTGGCGATGGACACGACGTACACGAAGTAGATCAGCCCGTGAATCGGGCTCCACACCTCCGATGCCCCGCCCTTCCCGAAGCCACCGTTGACCACGATGATCCCGATCAGCACGAACAGCGCCAGTCCGGACAGGATGGCCATCACCTTGAAGAAGCGCAGGGCCTTGGTCGTGGCCTCCACGTCCTTGATGTCACTCACGTTCTGGGTCTCCTTCAGTGGCTGGGTCACGCTGGGCATCCTCTCGCACCATCCTGAACCACATGAACGCGGCAAAGCCGCCGAAGACCCACCACTGCAGCGCGTATGCCGCGTTGCGCCACTTCAGCCCGCCCGTCACCTCGGGCGGCGGCACCCGGTCCAGCCCGGCGGGGGCCGGGATCCCCGCACCGGCAGCGGTCTTCTCGCCCTGGGCGAACACGAAGGCGTTGTAGAGCTCCCCCGGCCAGTCGTTGACGAGGAGGGAGAAGTCGATCGAGCCGCGCGCGGGCTTCGGCCAGGGGAGCACGCCGGCCGGCGCCGTGCCCGGGGCCTCTCCCGGAGCAAGCGAACCGTCGACCGATACCGCGCCCGCCGGGGGCTCGATGGGGGTGGTCGTGTCGGTGACGAAGCCGCGGACCACGGCCAGGCGCGCACCGGTCTCGGTGACGTCGAGCGGGGTCACGACCCAGTAGCCGGTCCGGCCCCCGAGCCGACGGGGGCCGACGAGGAACTGGTCGGACGCGGCATACCTGCCGATGGCGGTGACCGCACGGTTGGACTGGGGGTTCGGGAAGGCCTGGTGCGGTCGGACCACGGTGTCGATCAACGCCGGACGGGCCTCGTGGGCCTTCTGCAGGGCGTCACGGAGTCCCTTGTCCTGGGCGACGTGCAGCTGCCAGAGGCCGAGCTGGGTGCAGGCGGCGATGATGACGAGCAGGAGGGCGAACAGCCCCAGCCACCGGGGCTTGAGGGCGGTTCGCAGCACCGGGTCAGGCTACGGGACGCCCGGAGCCATCGAGGACGAGGATGCTCCACTGGTGACAGAGCCACTGTGCCGCCGGATATTCGGTGTCGGAGGGTCGGTCCCGCGGCCTACGGTGGTGACCCTGATGCGCGAGATCCCGTTCCCGGATCCCGGCCGTCCCGACACCCGCAGCACGCTGCGATTCATGGTGTGGGTCGCCCGGGAGCAGTGGCGAACCCAGGTGCTGGGGATGCTCTCCGGCATGGTGTGGATGGTCTCCATCGCCCTGATCCCGGCCGCCGTCGGCCGTGGCGTCGACGAGGGCATCGTGCCCGGCGACCGCGCGGGCCTGTTCCGGTGGGCGCTGGCCCTGCTCGGGCTCGGCGCAATCGCTGCGTCGACGGCAGCCGCGCGACACTTCTTCGCCGTGCACAACTGGCTCTACGCGTCCTACCGGGGCGCCCAGCTGGCCGCCGAGGGTGCCGAGCGCGCCGGGCCAGCGCTGACCCGGTCGATCCCCGCAGGCGAGGTCGTCACGGTGTTCGCCAACGACGTCATGCGTCTGGGTGGGCTCTACGACGCGATGGGCCGGTTCGCCGGTGCTGTCGTCAGCTACATCGTCGTTGGCGCTATCTTGCTCGCCGCGTCGCCGCCGCTCGGGTGGCTGGTGCTGCTCGGCGGCCCCGTCATGCTGGCCAGCCTGGCCCTGATCGTCCGCCCGCTGCAGCGTCGGCAGGCGCTCCAGCGCGAGGAGGCCGGGCGGCTGACCACGCTCGGCGCCGACACGGTCGCCGGGCTGCGCGTGCTGCGCGGTATCGGCGGCGAACAGACCTTCCTGCGCCGCTATGAGGAGCAGTCCCAGCGGGTGCGGGTGCGTGGTGTCCGGGTCGCGGGCATCCAGGCGGCGCTCGACTCGGCCCAGGTGCTGCTCCCCGGCGTCTTCGTCGTGCTGGTGACCTGGCTCGGTGCCCGACAGGCGATCGAGGGCGAGATCAGCGCGGGACAGCTCGTGGCGTTCTACGGCTACACCGCGTTCCTCACCATGCCGTTGCAGACCGCGATCGAGATCGTGGACCGCGGCATCCGGGCCCAGATCGCGGCCGGCAAGATGCTCCGGGTCATGGCGGTCCGGCCCGACCACGACGCCACCAAGCCCAGCACCGCCGCCGTCCCCGACGACGACGCTGACCTCGTGGACCCGTTGTCCGGCACCGTGATCCGTGGCGGGCGCCTCACCGCCATCGTCTCGGCGAGGCCCGAGGAGTCCTCGGCCGTGGCCGACCGGCTCGGTCGACACGGTCCCGGTCCGCACCAGACCACCTGGGGCGGCACGCGGCTCGACGACCTCTCGATCGCCGAGGTCCGTCGACACATCGTCGTCAGCGAGCCGGACCCCCGGCTGTTCACGGGCGTGCTCCGCGACCAGCTGCTCGGGTCTGGCGCGACCGGGACCGCGAGCGCCTCGGGCCAGCCAGAGCCGGCCGGGGACCGCCGGGTCAACCGCGCCCTCGACACCGCGAGCGCTCTCGACGTCCTCGACGCCCTGCCCGACGGGCTGGACGGCACCGTGGAGGAACGCGGACGGTCCTACTCCGGCGGCCAGCGCCAGCGGATGGCGCTGGCGCGTGCCCTCCTCACCGAGGCGCCGGTCCTCGTGCTGGTCGAGCCGACCAGCGCCGTCGACGCCCACACCGAGGCACGCATCGCCCAGCGCCTGGCCCAGCACCGCCGCGACCGCACCACCGTCGTGACCACGGTCAGTCCGCTGCTGCTCGGCCAGGCCGACGAGGTCGTGCTGCTCGAGGACGGGCTCGCCACCGCGCGCGGCACGCACCGCGAGCTCCTGGACCACCCGGCATACCGCCACATCGTCTTGCGCGGAGAGGAGGACGACCGATGAACACCGACCCCACCCGGCGGACGCTGCCGATCGCGGACTCCCGTGCCGTGTGGCGGGAGACGCGCGCCCTGGCCGCCACCCACCGTGGGCTGGTGGCCCGGGTGCTGGGGTTGCACGCCCTCGCGGCCCTCGCCGCGCTGGCGGGGCCGTGGCTCGTCGGCCGGCTCGTCGACGAGGTCAGCAGCCAGGGCAGCCGTGGCACCGTCGACAGGATCGCGGTCGGCCTCGCCGTCGCCGTCGTCGCCCAGACGGGGCTGACCTGGGCTGCCCGACGGCTGTCCTTCATCCTCGGCGAGACGGTGTTCGCCCAGCTGCGTGAGCAGTTCGTCGGCCGCGCGGTCAACCTGCCGCTGTCCACCGTCGAGCGGGCCGGCACGGGCGACCTCGTGGCGCGGACCACCAACGACGTGGAGGCGCTGTCGCACGTGGTGCGGTTCGGCATCCCCTCGCTGTTCGTGGCGGTCATGACGGTGCTGATGACCGTGGTTGCGGCGCTGTTCACCTCACCCTTGGCGACCGTCCCGATCCTGTTCGGGCTGCCGTTCTACTGGTTCTCGACCCGTCGCTACCTCAAGCACGCGTCCGACGGCTACCTCTGGGAACGGGCGACCTACGCCCAGCTCAACGGGGTCGTGGCCGAGACGGTCGACGGCGCCCGCACCATCGACGCGCTGTCGCTAGTCGGCGTGCGCCGCAGCCGGTTCCACGAGGCCCTGCGTGAGTGCTACCGGGCCGAGCGCTACACCCTGGGCCTGCGGCTGCACTGGTTCCCCTCCGTCGTGTTCGGCTACTACGTGCCGACTGCCGGGGCCATCGTCTGGGGTGGCTGGCTGGTCATCAACGGCCACATCACGGCGGGCGCGGCGACCGCGGTCACGCTGTACATCCAGCAGATGGTCAACCCGCTCGACGAGGTGCTCAGCTGGCTCGACGAGATCCAGGTCGGTGCCACGTCGCTGGCGCGGGTCATCGGCGTGGGCGCGGTGCCGCCCGACCGGACGGCGACGGGCGAGCAGCCTGACGGGGCCGACATCACGGTCGACGACATCCGCTACTCCTACCGTCCCGGCCATGACGTCCTGCGTGGCGTGTCGCTGGACCTGCGACCGGGCGAGCGGCTGGCCATCGTGGGTCCGTCCGGTGCCGGCAAGTCGACCCTCGGACGGCTGATGGCGGGCATCGACGGGCCGCGCGAGGGACGCGTGGACGTCGGTGGCGTGCCGCTGGTCGACCTCACCCTCGGTCAGCTAAGAGGCGAGGTCGCGCTCGTCACCCAGGAGCACCACGTCTTCGTGGGTACCCTCGCCGACAACCTCCTGCTGGCCCGGCCGCACGCGAGCCGTGAGGAGCTGGAGTCCGCACTGCGGGCCGTCGACGCCCATGAGTGGGCCACCGGCCTGCCCGAAGGCCTCGACACGGTCGTGGGCAGCGGTGGGCACACGCTCGGCGAGGCCCAGTCGCAGCAGGTCGCGCTCGCCCGCCTGGTGCTCGCCGACCCGCACACCCTCGTCCTGGACGAGGCCACGTCGCTGCTCGACCCGCGCGCCGCCCGCCACCTCGAGCGCTCGCTGGCTGCCGTGGTCGAGGGCCGCACGGTGGTGGCGATCGCGCACCGGCTGCACACCGCGCACGACGCGGACCGGGTGGCGGTGGTGGAGGACGGGCTCGTCACCGAGATCGGAACGCACGACGAGCTGGTCGCCGCCGATGGCCCGTATGCCGCCCTCTGGGCCTCCTGGCGCGACCAGCCGAGCGCGACCTCCGCGGCTGCCGGCTCACCCGCGCCGGGTGTCGGGCAAGGTCGTGGTGGCGGAGAGCCGGGCCCCGGGACCATTTAGCAGTCGAAAGTGCACGACACGCTGGAGGCACGTGTCGACCCTCAGCGTGTCGTGCACACTCGATCGCGCCTCACCGAATCACGAGGCGTGCTGGGTCGAGGTGGAGCGCCCTGGCGAAGCGAGTCAGGCAGTCGACCCGTCGCGCCGGGCGGTAGACGTCTTCCGCGTAGATCTCGAGAACTCGCCAGGCCTCGTCGGCAGCGAGCGCGTTGCGACTCGCGTCGTAGCTCCTGCGGCGGATCGACGCGTGATCGCGTCCCTGGTACTCGCCCACAACCCGCTCCGACTCCCAGACGAGGTCGCCCTCGAGCAGCCAGCTGCCGTCGCGATGGAACACAGGTCGGTTGACCTGGGGTTCCGGGAAACCAGCTCGGTGGAACATCAGGCGTGCCCGCGTCTCCATCGGCGACCGCACCGGGGCACGCACGAGGCCAAGTGCTTCCACGAGGATGGATTTGCCACGTGGCCGCACGCGACGAGCGAGGGTCGCACGCAGCTGTTCCCGTCCGAGGTCGGACAGCCCCTGGTGGGCGTTGCCCGGCTCCGGCCGCCCGCACAGCCGGGTGGCCACCTCGTCACCCATCACGACCAAGTCGTCCAGCGTGATGCCGCGATCCAAGACTTCACCCAGGTCCACCCAGGTGTCCGCCAGCCCGGTCACTCTCAAGCCGGCGGCTGTCGTCGTCGCACGGAGCTCCAGCCCTCGGTGGCCGATGCATTCAGAGCGGCGGACATGGGCTCGGCTGGTCGCCCTCATGACGTCGAGGTCTCGCTGTCCTTCGAGGTCGTTGGGCAACGACAGCTTCCACAGCTGGCCCGCCGTGACGTGGCTGAAAACCGCGTCATCCGGGAGGGCCACCCAGAAGGCCGCGGCGCGCTGGACCGGCGTGCGTGGGGCGTCGACCGATCGAACCGACCGCGTCGGGGAGTGGAGGACGCCGTTGCGTAGCCGCCAGAGCGGCATACCTGACGCACGAGCGTCGGCCACACCGAACGGTGCCGCCGCGAACTCGGGAGGCAGCCAGTGCGTCTGCATCCCTGACACTGTGCTGCACGCGACCACCAATCCCGACCGCCATCCACAGGCGACGGAGGGTGCCCAGCGCGGCCACGGTCGAGAGTGCACGACCCGCTCATGTCGCTTGTCCGCGGTCAGCGTGTCGTGCACTCTCGACTCGGACCAGCCCGGCGCAGAGAAATCCCCGGGACCCGCGTAACCCCTCGTCACGCGGGTCGTTGTCTGGGTGGTGTGGCTGGAGACCCACCCCCCGGCTCGTCTCCAGCCACACCACCTGAGGCGGTGGTCGGCGTGGCGCAGGGGCCTGCGTCGCCCACCGTCTTTGCTGTGCCCTGACGGGGGTCGCCGCTAGACCTTGGCGCTCTCGTGGGTGTAGCTGGTGACGGCGGGGTTCGCGGCCTTCACGGCCTCAAGGCTGCGGTAGCCCTCGTCCTGGGCAGGACGCTGGTCCGCGTCGCCCTTGTTGGGCCACAGCGACATCGCCCGCTCGGCCTGCGCGGTGATGGTGAGCGACGGGTTCACGCCGAGGTTGGCCGAGACGGCCGAGCCGTCGACCACGTGCAGGTCGGGGTAGCCCCAGACCCGCTGGTAGCCGTCGAGAACACCCCGCTCGGGGCTGGAGCCGATCGTCACGCCGCCGAGGAAGTGCGCGGTCAGCGGGATGTTGACGATCTCGCCGAGGCTGCTGCCGGCAAAGGCGCGCAGCCCGGTGGCCTCGCTGAGTCGGGTGGCCACGGCCTTCATGGCTTCCTGCCCCGCCGGGATGTAGGTCGGGTTGGGCTCACCGTGACCCTGGCGGGACGTCAGCCCACGTCCGCCGAACAGCCCCGAAGTGCCGCGGACGTGCAGCGAGTTGTCGCGGGTCTGCATGATCAGGCCGATCACGGTCCGCTCGCTCCACCGGTACTGCGACAACGACCTCACGAAGATCGACGGGTGCCGGACCGCCTCGACGACGAACTGGACGGGCCGCGGGAGCTGGCCTCCCGGGACGAGGATGGTCGCCATCACCCCCATCGCGTTGGAGCCCTTGCCGTAGCGCACGTTCTCCACGTGGGTGTCGGCGTCCGGGTGGAACGACGACGTGATGGCCACCCCCTTGGACAGGTCCATCCCGGCCTTGACCTTCTCCATCATCACACCGTTGACGGCCTCGGAGTTGGTGCGCGTCAAGTGACCCAGACGGGCGGACAGCCGCGGCAGCACACCCGTCTGGCGCATGGCGTGCAGCAGCTTCTGGGTGCCCCACGTGCCGCCGGCGAAGACCACCTGGTCGGCAGTGACGGTATGCCGCGCCCGCCGGAACCACGCGCCGCTCGCCTCGTGCGTCACGGCATACCCGCCCTGACGGCGAGGTGCCACGCGGACGACGGTGCGCATCGGCTCGATCGTGACGCCGAGCTTCTCTGCGAGGGCGAGGTAGTTCTTGACCAAGGTGTTCTTGGCCCCGACGCGGCAGCCGACCATGCAGTTGCCGCACTCGGTGCAGCCGGTGCGGTCGGGTCCGGCGCCGCCGAAGTAGGGGTCGGGGACACGCTTGCCGGGCATGCCGTAGAAGACACCCGTCGGCGTCTTGCGGAAGGTGTCCTCGACGCCCATGTCGCGCGCGGCCAGGCGCATGACGTCGTCGACGACGCCGTCGCACGGGTTGGTCACCACGCCGAGCATCGTCGAAGCCAGGTCGTAGTGCGGCGCGAGCTCGGACTGCCAGTCGGTGATGTCGCCCCACTGCGGGTCCTGGAAGAACGCAGCCGGCGGGACGTACAAGGTGTTGGCGTAGTTGAGCGACCCACCGCCGACCCCGGCACCGGCGAGGACCATGACATCGGGGAGGCGGTGGATCCGTTGCACCCCAAAGCACTTGAGCTTGGGCGCCCACAGGTAGCGGCGCACGTCCCACGACGTCTTGGCGAAGTCCTCGTCTCGGAACCGCCGGCCGGACTCGACCACGTGGACGCGGTAGCCCTTCTCGGCCAGGCGCAGCGCGGTGACCGAACCCCCGAAGCCAGACCCGACCACCAGGACGTCGTAGTGGCTGTCCGACGCGGCCGAACCGGTCGCCGCACCAGCGGTCATCGGCGCCCCACGACCTTGAGCAGCCTCAGCGCGCCAGTCATCAGCCGGGTGTAGGTCTCCTCGCTCATCCCGGCGACGGGCGCGATGGGCAGGACGTACTGCGCGGTGACGTTCTGCGACTCGGTGTACTTGAGGATGCCCTCGCTGCCGTGCCGACGACCGACGCCGGACTGCTTCATCCCACCCATGGGCGAGGCGACGCTGCCCCAGGCGGCGGCATACCCCTCGTTGATGTTGACGGTGCCCGCCTGGATCGCGGTCGCGATGCGACGTCCGCGCGCCACGTCGCGGGTGAAGACGGCGGCGTTGAGGCCGTAGTCGGTGTCGTTGGCCAGCCGGATCGCCTCGTCGTCGCTGTGCACCCGGTAGATCGACACGACCGGGCCGAACGTCTCGCCGTCGCGCAGCTCCATCGCGGCGGTGACACCCTCGATGACGGTCGGTTCGTAGAAGTACGGGCCGACGTCGGGGCGGGCGCGGCCACCGGTCAAGACCCGGGCACCCTTGGCGCGGGCGTCGTCGACGTGGGCGGTGACCCGCTCGAGCTGCTGCGCCGAGACGAGCGAGCCCAAGTCGATGCCGTAGGCGAGGTCCGCCCCCAGCCGCATCGCCTTGACCGCCGTCACGAACCGGCTGGTGAACTCGTCGGCCACCGAGCCGTGGACGAGCAACCGCTCGATCGAGATGCACAGCTGGCCGGCCGAGGAGAAGCAGGCCCGGACCGCACCCTCCACCGCTTTGTCGAGGTTCGCGTCGTCCGCGACGTACATCGAGTTCTTGCCGCCGAGCTCGAGCGAGTAGCCCACGAGGCGCCCGGCCACCGACTCGGCGACCCGCCGGCCGGTGTCCGTCGAGCCGGTGTAGCAGACGTAGTCGGTGAGGTCGACAACCGCCTGCCCGACCGTCGGTCCGTCGCCGAGGACGACCTGCAGGACCGACTCGGGCAGCCCCGCCTCGGTCAGCAGCTGCACGGCCTGGAGCGCGGTGAGCGACGCCTGCAGGTCGGGGCGAAGGACGACGGCGTTGCCGGCCAGCAGCGCGGGGATCGCGTCGGTGATCGCCAACGACAGGGGGTAGTTCCACGGGCTGACGATGCCGACCACACCACGGGCGTGGTGGTGGACGGTGCTTTGCGTGAGCACCGGGAAGAGCCCGGCCCGGCGCCGTGGCCGCAGGTATGCCGCGGCGGAGCGGGCGTAGTGCCGCGACACCAGGGCGACGTCGGCGACCTCCTCGAAGGCCTGGCGGCGGGTCTTGCCGGACTCCAGCTGGACGATGTCGAGCAGCTCGACCTGCCGTTCGAGGACGAGGTCGTGGTAGCGCAGGAAGATGCGTTCGCGCAGCTCCATCGGGGTCCGCGACCACGCGCGTTGGGCGGAGCGGGCCGCATCCACCGCGACGGCGACGTCCTCGCGCGTCGACAGCGGCAGCGACGCAAGCGGCGCCCCGGTCAGCGGGGTGTGGCTCACGAAGTGCTCGGCTCGTGGTGCTGACACCACCCGCCGGGCCAGCCGTCGAGCGAGCGCCGGGTCCACGGCATACGTCGCGGTGGGGTCGGTCTCGGGGTCGGCGATCAGGTCCGGAGCCATGCAGGCAGCCTAGGTCTGCGCACCCTTCATTACCAGCAGTAAGTTAGCGACCCTGGTCACTGGGAGCGGTCAGCTGCGCTGGTAGGGCGCGACGACGACCTCGACCCGCTGGAACTCCTTGAGGTCGGAGTAGCCGGTGGTGGCCATCGCCCGGCGCAGCGCGCCGATCAGGTTGCTCTTGCCGTCGGCGGTGCGTCCAGGGCCGAACAGGATCTGCTCGAGCGGGGCCAGGGCTCCGACCTCGACGCGCTCGCCGCGAGGCAGGTCGGGGTGGTGGGCCTCGGACCCCCAGTGCAGGCCGCGACCGGGGGCTTCGGTGGCCCGCGCGAGCGCGGCACCCAGCATCACGGCGTCGGCGCCACAGGCCACGGCCTTGACGATGTCGCCGCTGTCGCCCATGCCACCGTCGGCGATGACGTGGACGTAGCGGCCACCCGACTCGTCGAGGTAGTCACGGCGGGCCGCCGCCACGTCGGCGATGGCGCTGGCCATCGGCGCGTGGATGCCGAGGGTGCGACGGGTGGTGTGCGCCGCTCCCCCGCCGAACCCGACGAGGACGCCGGCGGCGCCGGTGCGCATGAGGTGCAGGGCGGCCGTGTAGGACGCGGCGCCACCGACGATGACGGGCACGTCGAGCTCGTAGATGAACCGCTTGAGGTTGAGCGGCTCGGCGCGGCCCGAGACGTGCTCGGCGCTGACGGTCGTGCCACGGATGACGAACAGGTCCACGCCGGCGTCGACGACGGTCTTCCAGAACTGCTGGGTGCGCTGCGGGCTGAGTGCACCGGCAGCGGTGACTCCTGCCTCGCGCACCTGGCGCAGTCGTTGGGTGATCAGCTCGGGCTGGATCTCGGCAGAGTAGATCTCCTGCATCCGAGCGGTCGCCAGGGCCGGGTCGAGCGTGGCGATCTCGGCGAGCAGCGGGGTCGGGTCGTCGTAGCGGGTCCAGAGACCCTCGAGGTCGAGGACCGGCAGACCGCCGAGCTTGCCGAGCGCGATGGCGGAGTCAGGGGACATCACCGAGTCCATCGGGGCAGCGATGACCGGGATGTCGAAGTGGTAGGCGTCGATCTGCCAGCCGACGGACACGTCCTCGGGGTCGCGGGTGCGCCTCGAGGGGACCACCGCGATGTCGTCGAAGGAGTAGGCCCGACGGCCGCGCTTGCCTCGGCCGATCTCGATCTCAGTCACCGCGCAAGGCTATCGGGAGTTGGATCGGGGCCACGACGCGCGCCCAGGGCTGTCCGCCCACCCCGTCCGCCAACCACGTCCGCGCGCGACGTCCCGTCGCCGGGTGAGGGGGCGGCCGGCGACGGGACGCCCTTGGATCGTCGGACCAGGCCATGGCGTGGCACGACGACGTACTTGGCGAACCCCCTGCTGCGATACGCGAAAGCGCTCGTGTCGCCACCATAAGTTGCCGGAGCCCGTCGCGACTCACCCAGATTGCGTATCCCGATCTGGACACTCGGTGGGGCGACTCAGCGGCCGCTGTAGTTGGGTGCCTCGACGGTCATCTGGATGTCGTGCGGGTGGCTCTCCTTGAGTCCCGCCGAGGTGATCCGCACGAACTTTCCGCGAGCCTTGAGCTCGGGGATGGTCGGTGCACCGACGTAGAACATGGACTGGGCCAAGCCGCCGACGAGCTGGTGGACGACGTTGCCGAGCGGGCCGCGGTAGGCAACCTGGCCCTCGATGCCCTCGGGCACGATCTTGTCGTCGCTGGCGACATCGGCCTGGAAGTACCGGTCCTTGGAGAAGGACTTCTTTCCACGCGAGGCCATCGCTCCGAGCGACCCCATGCCGCGGTAGGACTTGAACTGCTTGCCGTTGACGAAGATCAGCTCGCCGGGGCTCTCCTCGCAGCCGGCGAGCAGCGAGCCCAGCATGACGGTGTCTGCCCCGGCGACGAGCGCCTTGGCGATGTCACCGGAGTACTGGAGCCCGCCATCACCGATCACGGGCACACCGGCCCGGCGGCAGGCGAGGGAGGCGTCGTAGATGGCGGTCACCTGCGGCACGCCCACACCGGCGACCACGCGCGTGGTGCAGATCGAGCCCGGTCCGACGCCGACCTTGACGGCGTCGACGCCGGCGTCGACGAGGGCCTGGGCCCCGGCGCGGGTCGCGACGTTGCCACCGATGACCTGGACGTGCCGGGTGGCCGGGTCGGTCTTCAGCCGGCGGACCATGTCGAGCATGAGCCGGGCGTGGCCGTTGGCGGTGTCGGCAACGAGCACGTCGACGCCTGCCTCCACAAGGGTGGTCGCCCGCTCCCACGCATCGCCGAAGAAGCCGATCGCGGCCCCGACGAGCAGCCGGCCGTGGTCGTCCTTGCTGGCGTGGGGGAACTGCTCGGACTTCACGAAGTCCTTGACGGTGATGAGGCCGGCGAGCCGGCCACGGTCGTCGACCAGCGGCAGCCGCTCGCGCTTGTGCTGGCGCAGCAGGGCGGTCGCGTCGTCCCGCGAGATGCCGACGGCGCCAGTGACGAGGGGCATCGGCGTCATGACGTCGCGCACCAGCGTGGTGCCCCACTCGGCGACCGGTGTGAACCGCAGGTCGCGGTTGGTGATCATGCCGATGAGGGTCGCGTCGGGCTGGACGACCGGGAGGCCGGAGACGCGGTACTCGCCGCAGATCCGGTCGAGCTCCTCGAGCGTGGCGTCGGGACCGATCGTGATGGGGTTGCTGATCATCCCCGTCTGGGTCCGCTTCACGAGGTCAACCTGGTAGGCCTGGTCCTCGATCGACAGGTTGCGGTGGAGGATGCCGATCCCGCCCTGCCGGGCCATCGCGATGGCCATCCGCGACTCGGTGACGGTGTCCATCGCCGCTGAGACGAGCGGGATCCGCAGGGACAGCTCCCGGGTCAGCCGCGCCGTGGTGTCGACGTCCGACGGGATCACGTCGGTCTCACCGGGAAGCAGGAGGACGTCGTCGTAGGTCAGGCCCAGCTTGCCGAACGGGTCGTGCTCCTCGAGCTCGGGAGTGGGCTCCGGGGTCGAGTCGGGAGCGGACTCCGACAGGCGCTGACGGTCTTCCAGGTCGACACCAAGGCTCATTGCCCAATCGTAGCCGCCCCGTCCCGGACATCCGGACAGGCCCGGGAGAGCTGGCGCGCGCGCACTGTCCAGCATTCGGGATGACCCCGTCGCGTGTGAAGGGCCTTGAACAAGTCCTTAACTTTCTGGACTGTTTCCGCAGGTCAGGGGGCGGTAGCGTCCGAGACGTGCGGCAACGTGCCGCGGGGAGAAGAGGACGACATGGCTGAGTTGTCACGGCTTCCGGGACCAGTCGCTGACCTGTGGGAATGGCAGCTTGACGGCTCCTGTCGCCAGCTCAACCCAGAGGTCTTCTTCCACCCCGAGGGTGAGCGTGGCCCGGCTCGCCGGTCCCGCGACTCCCAGGCCAAAGAGGTCTGCCTCGCCTGCCCGGTGCTCAAGCAGTGTCGCGAGCACGCCTTGCGGGTCCGCGAGCCCTACGGCGTGTGGGGCGCGATGACCGAGGACGAGCGCGAGGCCCACTACGCCGGCCACGCCGTCCCGACCGCCAGCTGAGCGACCTAGACTCGGCTGCGTGAGCAGCCCCCTCGACGTCCCCATCCGTGACGAGTCGATCCGACTCGGCCAGCTGCTCAAGCTCGCGGGGGTGGTCGACGACGGCGCGATGGCGCGGTCGGTCATCGAGCTCGGGGAGGTCACCGTCGACGGTGCGGTGGAGGTCCGCCGCGGCGCGCAGGTGCGCCCGGGTCAGAGCGTTGGGTATGCCGGTCAGTCCCTGACCGTGGTCAGAGCAGGCTGAGCTCGCGCCGCCTCGGCGACGGGTTCAAGCCCCGTCGCTCAGTCGGCGACGACCAGAAGGGCTCGGAGCATGTCCCGGGTCTGCTTGCTCACCGGCCAGCTGTCGCGCGCCTTCCAGTCCACCGTGAACAGGTCGGCGCACACGCTGCTGAGCTCGACCAGTCGCCCCTCGTCGGTCTTCCCCCGCACCACGAACAGTGAGCTCCCTGCGACGCAGGTGCTGCCGGGCGCCAGGCTCGACCCCGCCCTGGCCAGGTCGGCGTTGAGCTGGGCGAGCTGGGGGGCGCCCATGACGTTGGTCCGGATCGCGCGGTACCGCGGGAGCTTGGTGAGGACGGCTCGCGGGTGCAGGCAGGCGGTCGCCGTCACCAGCACGGTCCCCCGGGACAGGCTCGGTGGCGCGACGCCCGGCGACGAGAGGGTCTTGCCGAGGATCGACGGGCACCCCAGGAACCCGTCGCCCGTCGAACCGGACCCGGAGCCTGCTTCCGCCGACTGTTCCGCCAGAGCGACGTAGTAGCTCGCGAGAGCGGGCCAGCCGTTGCAGGCGAGACCCTCGTTGGCGTAGGTCCTGAAGGCGCCGTCCTTTCCCTCGAGCACCATGCGGAAGGCCGGCCCCTGAGGGAGGGCGGCACACTCGGATCCGCCGGTGCGCGGCTGAAGGGCCAGCGCGTCGACCGCGAGCGGCACGCTGACGGGGGCATCGGGCGGTAGCGAGCCGGCCCAGACCGACCCCACGTCGGTCTGGGCACAGACGAGGACGGCGGCGACCGTGATGCTGAGCGGCTCACTGGGGACGACGGGTGCTGTCGGTGGCCCGTAGGTCGTCCGGCACGCCAGGCTCTCCTTCTCCGGGGTCGGTGGAGTCGGGCCGACCCCGGCGTCACCGCCTCTGGAGGCGAGCCCACCAACCACGGCCACCACGACCAGGCCCGCTGCGGCCAGCGCCCACCCGCGCGCACCGCGTCTCCACCCGGGATACGCGCGAGGTGGGTCGACAAGGCCGTTGATCGACGGGTCCTGGGGCGGCAACCCGGCGAGGACTGCGCGCAGTCCCTCCTCGTCGAGTGCGAGCTCCGCCCCGACGGTCCCGAGGGCGTGCAGCCGCTGGCGGTGGACCGCTGCGACGCCGTCGTCGAGCGCGTCGGCGATCTGGGTCTCGCTGAGGCCGTCGAAGGTCCACAGCACGAGGATCGCCCGCTCGCGGCGGGACAACCCGCCCAACGCGTTCAGCACGTGCGTCTTAGAGGGAGGGGTCGACGTGAGACCCTGCGGCACAGCGGGTTTCGCGTGTTCGTCGTGACTTCGGTGAATACGCGAACGCCCCAGATAGGTCGCCATCAGCGACCGTCGCAGCTCCGCGTCGTACGACCCAGCCCCCACCTCGGACAGGTGGTGCCACTGCGGCCAGCTGCGGGCGAGGGTCGCCCGGACCAGTGACTCGGCACCCCGGTCGTCCCCGACCAGCAGCCACGCGGTCCGCAGCAGGTCGGCACCCCGAGCCACGACGTACTCGTCGAAGCTGGGAGGTTCGGCGAACCGATCCGCCATGGGCCACCTCGCTCTGCGCCACCCCGTTCACCGCATCGTATGACGGCAGGCACGACGAAGGCCCGCCCCCGCAGTGGGGACGGGCCTTCGAGAGGTATGCCGGGCGGCTCAGCGCCGCACGTCAGCCTCTGTCAACCTGCTCAGTCTTGGACGACCTGCTTGGCCCGGTCAGTGACCGTGGCCGTGACCGTGGCCGCCGGCGCCCTGGCTGTCGTCGTCTTCCTTCTTCTCCACGACGAGCGTGTCGGTGGTGAGCACCATCGACGCGATCGAGGCGGCGTTGACCAGAGCGGAGCGGGTGACCTTGACCGGGTCGATGACGCCGGCCTTGATCAGGTCGCCGTACTCGCCGGTCGCGGCGTTGAGGCCGTTGCCCGCGGTGAGCTCGCGCACCTTGGAGACGGCGACGTAGCCCTCCATGCCGGCGTTCTCGGCGATCCAGCGCAGCGGCTCGGCCGACGCCTTCTTGACGATGAGCGCACCGGTCGCCTCGTCGCCCTCGAGGTCGAGGTCGTCGATGACGCTGGAGGCGTGGACGAGGGCGGAGCCGCCACCGGCGACGATGCCCTCCTCGATGGCCGCGCGAGTCGCCGAGATGGCGTCCTCGATGCGGTGCTTCTTCTCCTTGAGCTCCACCTCGGTGTGGGCACCCACCTTGATGACGCAGACGCCACCGGCGAGCTTGGCGAGACGCTCCTGGAGCTTCTCGCGGTCCCAGTCGGAGTCGGTGCGCTCGATCTCGGCCTTGAGCTGGTTGACCCGGCCGGCGACGTCGTCGGAGTTGCCGGCGCCGTCGATGATCGTGGTGGTGTCCTTGGTGACGACGACGCGGCGGGCCTGGCCCAGCACGTCGAGGTCAGCCTGGTCGAGCTTGAGGCCGACCTCCTCGGAGATGACCTGGCCACCGGTGAGGGTCGCCATGTCCTGGAGCATCGCCTTGCGACGGTCGCCGAAGCCGGGCGCCTTGACCGCAACCACGTTGAACGTGCCACGGATCTTGTTGACCACCAGGGTCGACAGCGCTTCGCCGTCGATGTCCTCGGCGATGATCAGCAACGGCTTGCCGGTCTTGACGACCTTCTCCAGCACCGGGAGGACGTCGGCGATCGCCGAGATCTTGCCCTGGTTGATGAGGATGTAGGCGTCCTCGACCACGGCCTCCATGCGCTCGGCATCGGAGACGAAGTAGGGCGAGATGTAGCCCTTGTCGAACTGCATGCCCTCGGTGAACTCGAGCTCGGTCGTCGCGGTCGAAGACTCCTCGACGGTGATGACGCCGTCCTTGCCGACCTTGTCGAATGCCTCGGCGATGGTCGAGCCGATCGTCTCGTCCTGTGCGGACAGCGCGGCGACCTGGGCGATCTCTTCCTTGCCCTCGATCTCGCGAGCCGTCTCGAGCAGCCGCTCGCTGACGGCCCTGACCGCAGCGTCGATGCCACGCTTCAGGCTGGCCGGAGCGGCGCCTGCAGCAACGTTGCGCAGGCCCTCCTTGACCATGGCCTGGGCGAGCACGGTGGCGGTGGTGGTGCCGTCACCCGCGACGTCGTTGGTCTTGGTGGCGACCTCCTTCGCGAGCTGGGCACCGAGGTTCTCGTACGGGTCCTCGAGCTCGATCTCACGGGCGATGGTCACGCCATCGTTGGTGATGGTCGGGGCGCCCCACTTCTTGTCGATGACGACGTTGCGGCCCTTCGGGCCGAGCGTCACCTTGACCGCGTTCGCGAGCGCGTCAACGCCGCGCTCCAGCGACTTGCGGGCGGAGTCGTTGAACTCCAGCGTCTTAGCCATGAATGTCCTTCTGGTTCAGTGAGATTCAGCCGTATGCCGGCCATGCGGCATACCGGGGCGAACTGGTGATCAGGAACTGGAAAGCCGAGAAGAAGAGCACGCCCCGGGCGAGGCCCCAGCGGGGCCCGCCGGGGCGTGCTCTCAGTGCAGCGTCGTTCAGCCGACGATGGCGAGGATGTCGCGGGCGGAGAGGATGAGGTACTCCTCGCCGCCGTGCTTGATCTCGGTGCCGCCGTACTTGCTGTAGATGACCCGGTCACCGATGGTGACGTCGAGCGGGACGCGGTTGCCGTTGTCGTCGATCCGGCCGGGACCGATCGCGAGGACCTCGCCCTCCTGGGGCTTCTCCTTCGCGGTGTCCGGGATGACGAGGCCAGACGCGGTGGTCTGCTCGGCCTCGACGGACTTGACGACGATGCGGTCTTCGAGCGGCTTGATGGAAACCGACACGATGGTGACCTCCCCTTCGGGAATGTCGAAGATGGACAGGTGGATGGTGCTGGTCATGCTGTGGAGCTTGGTACCGATGCACTGCCTGGCGGTCGCCGTCGCGGGGGTCGACCGACTGGCTGCGTTAGCACTCGGCGAACCGGAGTGCCAACGCAAATCTAGGCTCGTGGTTAGCACTCGGTCAACTCGAGTGCCAGAGTTTGTCGGCGCGTTCGCCACCGGCGGACGACCGGCTCCCGTCCGCCCCACAAACCAGTTGCCCGAAAGGGCCTCCCGACGGCAGGGTCAGCCCCGTGACCGACACCCCCGAGACGCCCGCTGCTCCCACCCCCACGGCTGACGCCGCCACCCTCCTGCGCGCCTACGACGAGCAGCTGCGTGAGGAGGCGGAGGTGCCGTCGGCGGTTCGCACCGATCGGCTCGGCCCGTTGGTGCTGGCGACCTTCGTCGGCGGGCGAGGCTTCATCACCTACCGGAACCTGGACTCGGCCGGAGCGCCAGCCACCGAGGACTCGGTCGCCCAGCTCG
Organism: Pedococcus bigeumensis; assembly: GCF_006438965.1. Classification (GTDB taxonomy): domain Bacteria; phylum Actinomycetota; class Actinomycetes; order Actinomycetales; family Dermatophilaceae; genus Pedococcus; species Pedococcus bigeumensis_A. The sequence goes on along the minus strand of NZ_RCZM01000001.1, from coordinate 92,264 downwards.
TCGAGGAGGCCCTCGCGCACTACCAGTCGATGCCCGAGATCACGCGGGTCGAGTGGAAGTCCCGGGGCCACGACCACGCCCCGGGCCTGCACGAGGCCCTCGTCACGCACGGCTTCACTCCCGACGAGTCCGAGTCGGTGATGATCGGCGAGGCCCACCTGCTCGCCGTCGACGTGGAGCTGCCCGACGCGATGGTCGTCCGACAGGTCACCGAGGAGGCGGAGGTCCGCCGGATGATGGCCATGCAGGCTGAGGTCTTCGGCGATAGCGCTGAAGAGGAGGCGGAGATGGTCGAGCAGATCCTGCACCGGCTGCGGACCCGCGACGACATGGAGATGTGGGTCGCCGAGCACGACGGCGAGATCGTCAGTGCCGGTCGCCTCGAGCCGGTTGCCGGCACCGAGTTCGCCGGCATCTGGGGTGGCGCCACCCGTCCCGAGTACCGGGGCCGGGGGATCTACCGCGCCCTCACGTCGGCGCGAGCACGGTCGGCGATCGCCCACGGCAAGCGCTACATCAACAGCGACTCGACCGAGTTCTCCCGGCCGATCCTCGAACGCTCCGGCTTCCTCAAGGTCTCGACGACGACGCCCTACGAGTGGCGCCGTCCGTAGCACCCGAGTGCCTCCGGCACCCGCTGCCCTCCCGTACGACAGAATGCCCGCCATGGACCTGGCCCTGCTGCGACGGCTGACCACCGGCGAGGGCTGGGGACTGATGCAGTCGCTCCCGCCGTACGACGAGTCGGTCGCGCTGGCCCTGCAGCAACGCCTTCGGGACGCCGGCTTCGATCCCGACCTCGTCGCCGCCGCGCTCAACCAGGCTCGGCTGCGGGCCAAGGCGAAGGACAAGTTCGGCGAGTTCGCCCGCGGCATGGTGCTCACCTCCCACGGCCTGGAGCAGGCAACCAGGCTCGGGGTCGCCGCCCAGCACGCCCAACGCTTCCGCGCCGCCGGCATCCACACCGTGCACGACCTCGGGTGTGGCATCGGGTCGGACGCCATGGCGATGGCGGGGCTCGACCTGCGGGTCCGGGCGATCGACGCCGACGAGGTCACGGCGGGGATCGCCGCGGTGAACCTGCGGCACTGGCCGGACTCCACGGCATACCAAGGGGTGGTGGAGGAGTTCACCGCACCTTCGGGTGAGGGCGCCCGCGGGGTGGGCGCGTGGCTCGACCCGGCGCGCCGCACCCCGGGCGTCGCGGACGTCTCCGGTCGCACCCGCCGGATCTTCAACCTCTCCGAGATCTCGCCCACGTGGGACACCGTCCAGGACATCGCCCGCGCCCTGCCCGCCACTGGCGCCAAGCTGAGCCCGGGCTTCCCGCACGCGGCGCTGCCGGCCGGGACCGAGGGGCAGTGGACCTCGTGGGAGGGCGACGTCGTCGAGTGCGTCGTCTGGTGGGGTCCGCTCGTGCGCACCCGGGGCCGCACCGCCGCTCTGCTCCGCGCCACCGGCCCCGCCGTCGTCGTCAGTGAGGCCGACGGGGACGAGAACGCTGCTCCGCTGCAGAACCTCGCGGCGCTGGGCGGCTGGCTCTACGAACCCGACAAGGCGGTGCTGCGCGCCGGTCTGGTCAGCGCGCTCACGGCCGCGACCGACGGCGCCGAGCTGGATGCGGGTGTCGGCTACGTCGGGTCGACGCGGTCCGTCGACGTCCCCTTTGCGAGGAGGTATGCCGTGGTGGAGGCGATGCCGTTCAACGTCAAGGCGCTGCGCGGCTGGCTGCGCGACCACGGCATCGACCGGCTGACCATCAAGAAGCGCGGCGTGAGCGTCGATGCGGACCTGCTGCGTCGCCAGCTGCGGTTGCCGACCAAGGGGCACAACGAGGCGATCGTGATCCTCACGCGGGTGCGCAGCAACCAGGTGGCCATCATCGTCCGCCCCGCCTGAACCAGGCCGTTCCCGGGCCCTCCATGGCCCACCGCCGAGCCGCAACCGGAGGCAACTGCACGCACTGGTGCCCAAGCTGCGCCCTGACACGCCGCGGGTTGGCCCTGCGCCGTTACCATCTCGTATCCTCGTCGGCGATGCCTTCCCCCCACACCACCGGCTCCGGCCGTCACCGCGCCAGCAGCGCCCGCTCCACAGCCCTGCTGTCAGGCCTGCGGCGACGCCCGAGCCACAAGTCGGCCCTCAAGGGGCTCGGCCTGGCCGCGTCGGCCCTCGGGGTGGCCACGGCCTTTGCCGCCCCCGCTCCCGCCTCGACGCAGGCCTTCGAGCTGACCTCCGCGGAGCTCCGGCCGCCGGTCGTGGCACGCGCCGAAGCCGTCTCGGCTCCGGCGCAGGTCGCCAAGTACGGCGTCATCGGGTTCACCGCGAAGGCGGCACCCAAGGCCAAGGCCGGGCAGGGCAGCACCGCCGACGGTGCCACCTCCCGCAGCTCCGGCATCTCGCGCAACACCTCCCGCGTCGGCCTGTCCAACGTCGGGGGCATGACGCCGAACGCGATCGCCGTCATCAACGCGGTCAAGGCGCAGTTCCCCGGGTCCGGGCCGTTCGGTGGCTACCGCCCCGGCGACCCACTGGACCACGGCACCGGCCACGCGGTCGACATCATGTGCAGCACGACCGAGGGCAACACCATCGCGAGCTTCCTCCAGGCGCACGCCGGTGAGCTCAACATCAAGTACCTCATCTGGCGTCAGCGCATCTGGTACCCCGGCGGCAGCTGGAAGGCCATGGCGGACCGCGGCAGCCCGACCGCCAACCACATGGACCACGTGCACGTCTCGGTCTTCTAGGACAGCTCCGGGTCACGCTGCGCGCCGCGGTGCCGGACCGCGGCCGCGCCCGCCTCACTGGCTGCCGTGACGGCCTGCTCCCGCGTCGCGCCAGCGGCCAGGGCGGCAGCCAGCGCGCCACAGAACGCGTCACCGGCGCCGGTCGTGTCCACGACGTCCGCGTCGTCCACGGGTATGCCGTCCGACCGGTCGCCGTCCCAGCTGCACCCCGCGGCGCCGAAGGTCACCAGCACCGAGGTGGGTGCCGCATCGCTGTCGGCCAGCTGCAGCGCCTCGTGCTCGTTGACCACAAGCGGGTCGGCGAGGGCAACCACGTCGTGCGGCAGGGCGGCATACGGCGCAGCGTTGAGGACCACTCGCGCCCCGCGCCCGTGGGCGCTGCGCGCGGCCGCGGCGACGGTCCGCAGCGGCACCTCGAGCTGGAGCAGCAGGACGTCCCCGGGCCCGATGTCGGTCAGGCCCTCCAGCTGGTCGGCGGTGACCTGGGCGTTGGCGCCCGCGATGACGACGATGGAGTTCTCGCCCTCGTCGTCGACGGTGATCCACGCCTGACCAGTGGAGGTGCCGTCCACGGTGCGCACCGCGGAGACGTCGATGTCGCGCGACCGCAGCCGCTCGAGGTAGGCCCGGCCCCCCTCGTCGGAACCCACGGCCCCGACGAAGCTCACGCGGGCACCTGCTGCGGCAGCCGCTACGGCCTGGTTGCCGCCCTTGCCCCCGGCGAACCGCTGCAGCTCGCCGTCCGCCAGCACCGTCTCACCGGGTTTCGGGTGACGCTCCACCGTGGCGACGAGGTCCACGTTGAGCGACCCGAGGACGACCACCCGCCCCATCAGCGCATCCCGCCGCTCACGGTGTCGAGCCAGAGCGTTGCGTAGCGCTGGGCGTCGACCTCGAGGCAGACGTCGATGCTGGAGCGCGCCTGGCCGTGTGGGTCGTGCGAGAGGTCGCCCGACCAGTCGCGCCGGTCGACGATCGTGCGGCCTCGTGACCAGGTGCCGGCCAGCTCGACCCGGACGGGGAGCTGCTCCCGGCGGACCCCGGCTGGTTCGAGGACGGCGCAGACGGCACCGGCGTCACCGATCGTCGCGTCCACCGATCCGAAGCGCTCGCACTGGAACTCGATGAGCCGCCCGGCCAGCTCGGCCGCACCGTGACCTCCCGGCGCAGCGAGCTTGCGGGCCGTCTCGATGCTGATCCGCGGGGCGTAGAAGACGTCCAGGCCGTACATCGTGACGGGGATGTCGAGATCCGCGCACGCGTCCAAGACGACCGCCGCGGCCTCGGGGTCGTGGAAGACGTTGAACTCGGCCGAGGCCGTCGCGTTGCCGACTTCAGCAGCGCCACCCATGAATACGATCTCGCGAATTCCCTTGGCAACACTGGGATAGGTGCGCAAGAGCAGCGCGATGTTCGTGAGCGGCGCGAGCGGGATGAGAGTGATCCGTCGGGCATCGTCGCCGTGGTCGGCAGCCTCGTGGAGCACGTCCCGGAGCAGCTCGACGGCGTGCCGCGGGTCCGGCACACGCTCGGACCTGGCCCAGTCGAGGTCGCCCATCCCGTCCTGGCCGTGGACGTGCCGGGCATCGACGGGTTCCTCCAGCAGCGGACGGTCGGCACCACGCGCCACGGGGACATCGGGGCGGCCCGCGGCATCGAGCGCCGTGAGGGTGTTGGCCACGACGGCGTCCACCGGCGCGTTGCCGCCGACGCAGGAGACCGCACGCAGGTCGAGCGCCGGGTGCAGGGCGGCGAGCAGCAGGGCACAGGCGTCGTCGACCCCGGTGTCAACGTCGAGGACGACGGGAATGGCCATGCGTCGATCCTGCCAGAGGCCCGGCGGATCCGACTGAGTCCGGGTTTCGTCGGGGCCACGGCCGCGGGGTAGGTTCCGACCGTGACTGCTCCCCCGGCCCGCCACACCCGCCTGGTGCTGGTCGCCCTGACCGCGATGGCGCTGACGGCAACGGCTGCGTGCGACGCGGACAGCCCCGTGGCGACACCGACCGGGTCGGCCACGGGTTCGACCAGCGGCCCGGGTTCGGCCACCAGCTCCACGTCGTCGGGGACCTCGAGCACCTCCAGCACGACCACCGCTGCCCCCACGTGCGGCGAGCAGCTCGCGGCAGCGATGACGGCACGACAGCGGTCGGGCCAGCTGCTCATGGTCGGGCTCCAGCCGACCGGCAGCTCACGCGCCCTGGCGGCCCAGATCAAGGCCCAGGGGCTGGGCGGGGTGATCTACCTCGGTGGCTGGTCGGGCGGAACCGCGTCGATGGCGACCATCTCCAAGCGACTGAAGGCGGCCGCCGTGGACGGCCTGCTGGTGGCCGCCGACCAGGAGGGTGGGCAGGTCCAGCAGCTGCGCGGGCCCGGGTTCACCCGGATGCCGTCAGCGCGCACCCAGGCTCAGACCGGCGTCGCCGCCGAGGAGAAGAACGTCGAGACGTGGTCGCGAGAGCTGGTGGCGGGCGGCGTCAACGTCAACCTCGCGCCGGTCTCCGACACCGTGCCCACCTCGCTCGGGGCCGCCAACCAGCCGATCGGCCGCTACCGCCGCGACTTCGCGCCCGGCTCGCCCCAGACCAACGCGAGGTATGCCGCGGCGTTCGTCCGCGGGACCCTCGCCGCCGGTATCGCGCCGACGGTCAAGCACTTCCCGGGACTCGGCCGCATCACCGGGAACACCGACGTGACCAGCTCGGGCATCACTGACCGGACGACCGGCCCCGACGACCCTTACCTGGCGCCCTTCGCGGCGGGGATCGAGGCTGGTGCGCCCCTGGTGATGATCTCGTCGGCGCGCTACCCCCGGCTCGACCCCGAGAACCAGGCGATGTTCTCCAAGGCCGTGATCACCGGCCTGCTGCGCGAGTCGATGGGCTTCGACGGGGTGGTCATCACCGACGACGTGGGCGCAGCCAAGGCCGTGGCTCCCGTCTCGGTCGGGCAGCGGGCGACGCGCTTCATCGCGGCCGGCGGCGACATCGTCCTCACGGCGAAGGCGTCGCAGGCCGCAGCGATGCTGAAGGCGATCGCGGCCAAGCGAGCCACGAGCCCGGCCTTCGCGGCGCAGGTGGACGCGGCGGCCGCGCGCGTGCTCGACCTGAAGGCCGACCTCGGCCTGGTCAAGTGCGGGTGACCCAGGGCCGGAACCGGCGCCGGCGCCGGCGCCTGCTACGACTGGATCTGGGTGACCGGCATGGACGAGTCCGCCGGCAGCCCGAGGTCGGACGGCGCGCGCCCCTTGAGCACCATCTGAGCCCCCAGTGAGGCCACCATTGCCCCGTTGTCGGTGCACAGGCCCGGTCGCGGCACGCGCAACGTGATCCCGGCCGCGTCGCAGCGCTCCTGGGCCATCGCGCGGAGCCTGCTGTTGGCGGCGACCCCGCCGCCGATCTGGAGGTTCGCGACGCCGTGCTCCTTGCAGGCCAGGACGGCCTTGCGGGTGAGCACGTCGGTGACCGCCTCCTGGAACGACGCGGCCACGTCTGCCACGGGCACCGGCTCCCCTGCCGCCTCGCGCGCCTGCACCCACCGGGCCACGGAGGTCTTGAGCCCGGAGAACGAGAAGTCGAACCGGTAGCGCTCCATGTCGCGCCCCGTCGTCAGTCCGCGCGGGAAGTCGATGGCGACCCGGTTGCCCTCCCGAGCCATCCGGTCGATGTGCGGCCCACCGGGGAACGGCAGCCCGAGGACGCGCGCGACCTTGTCGAACGCCTCCCCCGCCGCGTCGTCGATCGTCGACCCCAGCGAACGGATGTCGTGGGTGACGTCGGGCACCAGCAGCAACGACGAGTGGCCGCCGGAGACCAGCATGGCCAGGGTCGGCTCGGGCAGCGGGCCGTGCTCGACGATGTCGACGGCGACGTGGGACGCGAGGTGGTTGACGCCGTACAGCGGGATCCCGAGGGCTACCGAGAGGGCCTTCGCAGCGCCCACCCCCACCATCAGGGCGCCCGCGAGACCGGGGCCGGAGGTGACGGCGATGGCGTCCAGGTCGGAGAGCCGGACGCCGGCTTCACGGGTGGCGCGTTCGATCGTCGGAACCATCGCCTCCAGGTGCGCGCGGCTGGCCACCTCGGGCACCACGCCGCCGAACCGGGCGTGCTCGTCGACGCTGCTGGCAATCGCGTCGAACAGCAGCGTCTCGCCGCGCACGATGCCCACGCCCGTCTCGTCGCAGGACGTCTCGAGGCCGAGGACGAGGGGCTGGTCTGTGTTCCTCGATGCGGCGCTCATGCGGTCGCTCCCTGCAGAGTGAGCCGCATGACGTGCGCGTCGACGTTACCCGGCTGGTAGTAGCGGCGGCGCACCGTGAGCAGCTCGAATCCCCTTGACTCATAGAGCTTTCGGGCAGGCAGGTTGTCGGCGCGCACCTCGAGCATGAGGTAGGCCGCGTGGTCGGCCGCCGCCCGCGCCACCAGCTCCTCGAGGAGCCGGCGACCCAGCCCACCGCCCTGCGCGCGGCTCGCCACCGCCATCGTCATCACGTCGGCCACCTCACCACCGAGGTCGACTCCGGCATAGCCCGCGACTGCACCCTCGTCGTCCTCGTCGACCACGTAGGTCCGTCGCGGACGAGCAGCGAGCTCGGCCCACAGGCTCGCCGGCGACCACGCGTCGTCGGGGAAGAGCTCGCGCTCCAGCCCCACCACGGCATCGATGTCGGTCCAGTGCAGCTCCCTCACGACTTCGCCCGCTCTGCGGTCGTGAGCGCGTCTGGCCGTCGCAGGTAGAGAGGCTCCACCGGCATGGCCACACCAGCACGCAGGCGTTGCAGCGCAACGACTGCCAGCGACCCGGCCTGGACGTCGTGGACCTGCACGGGAGCGGGGAAGAGATGGGGATAGAGCAACGGCCCGCGGCCGGCAGTGGGCAGGGAACGCAGCTCGTCCGGCAGGTCTGCCGGCAGCGCCACCGCAGGATCGGTGAGGCGACGTGCGACACCCGCCGACGCGGCATACCTCGCCCAGTAGACCTCCTTGCGGCGCGCGTCGGTGGCGACGAGGAAGTCACCCTCGCCGCGCAGGGCAGCGACGTCGAAGGCGAGCACGTCGAGGCTGCAGACGCCATGCACCGGGATGCCGCGGGCGTGCGCAAAGACGAGCCCGGTGACGATGCCCACCCGCAGGCCGGTGAAGGGTCCGGGGCCGTTGCCGACGACCACGTCGGTCACGTCAGCAGGGCTCCGCCCGGCTGACTCCAGGCAGCGTTCGATGAGTGGCGCGACGTGTTCGGTGTGACCACGCGCATCGAGAACCGTTGCGGTCGCAGCGACCTCGTCACCGTGCAGCGCGACGGTGATTGCGGAGGTCGAGGTGTCGATGGCCAGCAGCAACATCAGGCAGCTCCACCCAGGGAGGTGAGGTCGGCGGTGGCCCACCGGTCACCGTGGGTCTGGACCGCGGCGCGGCGGGTGTCCTCACCGGACAGGGTGACTTCGAGCCGGTCGTCGGCCAGGTCCTCGGCCAGCCCGTGACCCCACTCGACCACGGTGACCGAGTCCTCGAGCGAGGTGTCGAGATCGAGGTCGTCGAGCTCGGCGAAGCCACCCACGCGGTAGGCGTCGACGTGGACGAGCGCGGGACCGCCGACCAGCGACGGATGGACGCGGGCGATGACGAAGGTCGGCGAGGTGATCGGGCCGCGCACCCCGACTCCTTCGGCCAGCCCCTGGGTCAGCGTGGTCTTGCCGGCCCCGAGTCCGCCGGTCAGGACGACGAGGTCCCCGGCACGCAGCAGGCGGCCGAGCCGCACACCCCAGGCCCGGGTGTCCTCGGCCGTGGGCAGGTCGGGGCTGACCAGGTCAGGCACTGCTCTGCCCGCGACGCGCCTTGGCCACCCGGCGGCGCTTGGCCAGGTCCGTGACAGTGCGCCGGACCCGTGGCTTGCGCGCGATCTCGATGCCTTCAGCCGCGGCCCGGGTGCCCCGCTCGATGAGGCCGGCGAACTGCTCGTTGAGCACCTCGGGGTGCTCGAGCATGATGATGTGACCGGCCTCCTCGATCACCACGTGCTCGGCTCCGGGGATGAGGTGGACGATCTCCTCGCTGTGCTCGGGCGGGGTTAGCACGTCGTGGTTCCCGTTGAGCACCAACACCTCCACACCGTGGAAGTGGACGAGCGCGTCGCGCTTGTCGTGGCGGTCGAAGGTCGGCAGGAAGTCGGCCATCACGTCCAGCGGTGTCCCGAAGATCATGTCGCCGGTCAGTCGGACCGCAGCCGGGGGCACCGGTGACGCGAAGCTCCACCGCTCCACCAGGAACTCCTCGATGTCGCGGCCGGCGCGCAGCGCGGTGCGGACCAGTCCGGGGCGCGCCGAGAGCCGGTCCAGCACCCCCGGGCCGAAGCGCCCCACGAGCTTGCCGAAGTACTGGCCGAAGCCGAGCGACACGAGCTGGGCGCCGCCCGCGCTGGTGGCGACGAACGCGGTGGCCACCACCCGGTCGCGGATCAGGTCGGGGTGCTGGTCGGCCAGGGCCATGGTCGTCATGCCACCCATGGAGTGACCCACGAGGACGAGCTGACCATCCGGCGCGACCTCTTCGATGACGCGGTACAGGTCGCGCCCCAGCTGGTCGATGTCGCAGGACTCCTCGGTGCCCCGTCCGGAGCGCCCGTGCCCACGCTGGTCCCAGGTCACCACGCGATGGCCGTCGCGGATGAGCTCCTTGCGCTGCAGCACCCAGCTCTCGAGGCTCAGGCAGAAGCCGTGCGAGAAGACCACGGTCGGCTTGTCGCCGGTGGCGGCGTCCGGGGCCGGCTCGTCGACCTCGACGTGCAGCGGCACGCCGTCGTCGGCGATGACCACAAGCTCCAGGTCTGGGGTGTGCGCATAGGCGCCGGCTGGGGCCAGGACGGCCAGCCGGGCATGACGTTCCTTGGTGACCCGTCCGGCGGCGATACCGGCTGCAGCCGCCACGCCGGCGGCCGCGAGGCCGATCCCGAGCCCGGCCAGGCTGCGGTTCGCAGGGCTCACGTGTCGCCGCCGAGGTAGACCCGAGGCACCCTGGCGCCGACCCGTGTCACGAGCTCGTAGTTGATCGTGTCGATCGCTGCTGCCCAGTCCTGCGCGGTGGGCTCACCCTCCACGCCGACGCCGAACAGGACGACCTCGTCGCCGGCCTTGGCGGTGCTGTCGCGTCCCAGGTCGAGGACGAACTGGTCCATGCAGACCCGTCCCGCCACGGCATACCTGCGGCTGCCGACCTGCACCGGACCGACGTTGGTGGCGTGCCTGGGCACGCCGTCGCTGTAGCCCATCGGCACCAACCCGAGCCTGGTGTCCTCGCTGGTCGTGTAGGCGTGACCGTACGAAACCCCTTGTCCTGCAGGGGATTCCTTCACGCTGGACAGCCGGGCGACGAGTCGCATCGCCTCACGCAGACCGAAGTCCTCGGGCGCAGCCAGGTCGGGGACGGGTGAGAGCCCGTAGACGGACAGGCCCGGGCGCACGAGGTCGTAGTGGGCCGACGGGTTGGTCAGCGTGGCTGCCGAGTTGGCCAGGTGCCGCACCTGCGGCCGGATCCCCGCGCGCTCGGCCTGGGCGACGATGCCCTCGAACCGCTCCTGCTGGGCCTTGACCGTCGGGTGCTGCGGGGCGTCGGCATAGGCGAAGTGGCTGAACAGGCCGACGACCTCGACGGCCTGCTTGGCCTGCGCCGAGGCGAGGGTCGCGAGAAGGGCCTCGAGGTCTGCGTCCCAGGCGCCGTTGCGGCCCAGGCCGGTGTCGACCTTGAGGTGCACGCGGGCGGTCTGCCCGGAGACGGTGGCCGCCGCGAGCACCTGGTCGAGCGCCCAGGTGGTGGAGATACCGAGGTCGATGCCCAGGTTGACCGCCTTGACGAAGTCCTGACCGGGCACGTGCAGCCACGAGAGCAGCGGCGCCTCGATCCCGGCGCGTCGCAGCTCGACGGCCTCGGGGAGCTGGGCGACGCCGAGCCAGGTGGCTCCGCCACGCAGGGCAGCGCGCGCGCTGGGCAGCAGACCGTGGCCATAGGCGTCCGCCTTCACGACCGCCATCACCTCTGCGTTGCCGGCCAGCGCCTTGAGGGCTGCGACGTTGCTGGTGATGGCGCCGAGGTCGACCTGGGCGCATGCGGGCAGCCCCGGCGGCGCCGGGGCTGGGGTGGCGTTCGTCGTGGTGGCACTCATCGCCGAGCAGTCTTTCACGACCGCCGAAATCAGCGAACGAGCAGGTGGGCGACGGTCTCGGGTATGCCGTGGGCCACCGCGAGCGCGCGGACCGGCCCTCCCGGGTTGGCCCGGTCGGCGGCCACCCCGTGCACGAGCGCGCCCAGGCTGCCGGCGTCCAGCGGCGAGAGCCCGGCGGCCAGGAGGGCGCCGCAGACTCCTGCCAACACATCGCCCGCACCCGCAGTGGCCAGCCACGGGGGTGCGTCGTTCTGCGAGCGCACGGCCAGCCCTGCGCTGGTTGGCGGGACGACCAGGGTGGTGGCGCCCTTCAGCAGGATCGTCGCCCCGGTCAGGTCGGCCGCCCGGCGGGCGTGGCCGAGCGGGTCAGCCGCCACCTCGGGGCGAGTGGTCTCGGCATCCTCGAGCCGGGTGAGCAGCCGGGCCAGCTCTCCAGCGTGGGGGGTCAGCAGGGTCGGTCCGGCCCGGCGACCGGCGACCAGGTCGAGTCCGCCGGCATCGACGAGGACGGGCAGCTCGGAGTCGAGGGCGGCCCGGGCGACGTCCAGCTGGGCCTTGCTGCCCCGTGCCCGGGATCCGGTGTCGAGGCCGGGCCCGACCACCCAGGCCTGCACCCGTCCGTCGCCGTGCACCGCCTCCGGGATGGCTGACCGGACCAGACCGGTCGGCGTCGGGGTGCCGACGTAGCGGAGCATCCCCAGTCCGGCACCGACCGCCGCCGTGCAGCACAGGACCGCTGCACCCGAGTAGTCCTCACCACCGGCGACCACCCCGAGCACGCCACGGGAGTACTTGTCATCGGTGTCGGTCGGGACCGGCCACAGGCGGGCGACATCCGCGAAGTCGAGCCGCTCGACATCCGGCGCACCCTGCACCGTGAGCCCGATGTCGATGACCGTCAGGCGACCGACGGCCGGCTCGGTCGCAGGGAGCAGGTGCACCGGCTTGGCGACGCCGAAGGTCACGGTCTCGTCGGCGAACACGCCGGTGTCCGAGGGCGTCTCGCCTGCCGGGTCCTGACCCGACGGGAGGTCGACGCTGACGACATAAGCAGAGTCGGGGATCGCATCGACCCAGGCCACGGCCTCGTCCGGCAGCCCCGGACGTCCGCCGATGCCAAGCACCCCGTCGATGACGAGGTCGGCGTCGGCAAGGGCGGTTACCCAGTCGCCGTCGGGGGCGACGACGCGGACACCCGCGGCCAGCCACGACTCAGGATCGCCGATGGCCAACGGCCAGCCTCCCTGCAGCGCAACGCAGTCCGAGCCGCCGTCGGCGAGGTGAGCCGCGGCATACAAGGCATCGGCGCCGTTGTTGCCCGGCCCCGCGAGGACCACGACACGGGAGCCGCCAGAAGCAGTCAGCCGGGCGCGGCACACCTCAGCCAGCCCCTCTGCTGCACGGGCCATGAGCTCGCCGTCGGCGAGCTCGCCCATCAGGGCCTCCTCGGCGGCGCGGACGCGCTGGGCGGACCACGCCTGCAGCACGGCTCAGCCCTCGGCGATCACGACGGCAGAGGCAATGCCCGCGTCGTGGGACAGGGAGATGTGCATCGCATGCACGCCCAGCGCCTCGGCACGGGCCTCGACGGTGCCGGTGATCTGCAGGTGGGGACGGCCGTCCTCGCCGCGGCGCACGGTGGCGTCCTGCCAGTGCAGCCCGACCGGGGCGCCGAGAGCCTTGGCCAGCGCCTCCTTCGCCGCGAACCGGGCCGCGAGCGAGTTGAGCGGCAGGGACCGCTCCTCGTCGGTGAACAGGCGGTCGAGCAGGCCGGGCGTGCGTTCGAGCGACTGCCCGAAGCGCTCGACGTCCACGACGTCGATCCCGACGCCGACGATCATTCGACCGTGACGCTCTTGGCGAGGTTGCGAGGCTGGTCGACGTCGAGGCCCTTGGCGGTCGACAGGTGCAGCGCGAAGACCTGCAGCGGGACGACGGTCAGCAGGGGCGCGAGCAGCGGCGAGGTCGCAGGCACGCGGATCACCTCGTCGGCGAACGGGACCACGTCCTCGTCACCGTCCTCGGCGACCACGATCGTGCGGGCGCCACGGGCCCGGATCTCCTGGATGTTGGAGACGACCTTCTTGTGCAGCTCGTGCGGGGTACCGGGGCCGGGAACCACGATGAAGACCGGCTGCCCGGCCTCGATCAGTGCGATCGGGCCGTGCTTCAGCTCCCCGGCGGCGAAGCCCTCGGCGTGAATGTAGGCGAGCTCCTTGAGCTTGAGCGCGCCCTCCATGGCCACGGGGTAGCCGACGTTGCGACCGAGGAAGAGCACCGACCGGGTGTCGGCCATGAAGCGGGCGATCTCCTTGACCCGGTCCATCCGGCCGAGCAGGTCCTCGAGCTTGGCCGGGATCTCGTGCAGCTCCTTCATCACCGACTGGGCGTCGTCGGCGAACGTCCCGCCACGCAGCTGGGCGAGGTAGAGGCCGAGGATGTAGCAGGCGGTGATCTGCGCGAGGAACGCCTTGGTCGACGCGACCGCGATCTCGGGTCCGGCGTGCGTGTAGAGCACCGCGTCGGACTCGCGCGGGATGGTCGAGCCGTGGGTGTTGCAGATGGACAGGGTCAGCGCGCCCAGGTCGTGGGCGTGCTTGACGGCCATCAGCGTGTCCATCGTCTCGCCGGACTGGCTGATCGAGACGACCAGCGTGCGTTCGGTCGCGATCGGGTCGCTGTAGCGGAACTCGTGCGCGAGGGCGACCTCGACCGGGATGCGGGTCCAGTGCTCGATCGCGTACTTGGCGACCATGCCGGCGTAGGCCGCAGTGCCGCACGCCACGATGGTGATGCGGTCGACGTTGCGGAGCTGGTCCTCGGTGATCGACATGTCGTCGAGCACGAGCCGTCCGTCGATGTCGGTGCGGCCCAGCAGCGTGTCACCGACGGCGTGCGGCTGGTCGTAGATCTCCTTCTCCATGAAGGTCGCGTAGCCGCCCTTCTCCGCAGCGGCGGCGTCCCAGGTGACCTCGTATCGCTTGCCCTCTGCGGGGCTGCCGTCGAAGTTGATGATCGTGTAGGAGTCCGGCGTGATCGTGACGATCTGGTCCTGGCCCAGCTCGAGCGCGTGGCGGGTGTGGCCGATGAAGGCCGCGACGTCGGAGCCGAGGAAGTTCTCGCCGTCGCCCAGGCCCACGACGAGCGGGCTGTTGCGGCGCGCGCCGACGACGACGCCCGGGCTGTCGGCGTGGACCGCGAGCAGCGTGAACGCACCCTCGAGCCGGTTGACGACGTTCTGCATGGCCAGGGTGAGGTCACCGGTCGTGGCGTACTCGCGTGCCACCAGGTGGGCAGCCACCTCGGTGTCGGTCTCACTCTCGAAGGTCGCGCCGTCCGCGAGGAGGGCGCTCTTCAGCTGGTGGAAGTTCTCGATGATCCCGTTGTGGATGAGGGCGAGCTTGCCGCCCTCACCGGCACGGTGCGGGTGCGCGTTCTGGTCGGTCGGCCCACCGTGCGTGGCCCAGCGGGTGTGGCCGATGCTGGTCGTCGCTCCGGGGAGGTGGTCGGCCTCGAGCGCGTCCACGAGGTTGACCAGCTTGCCTGCGCGCTTCTCGCTCGAGACACCGTCAGCCGTGACGAGGGCGACACCGGCCGAGTCGTAGCCGCGGTACTCGAGGCGGGCCAGGCCCTCCATGACGACGCCCAGGGCTCTGCCGTCTGCGTTGGGGCCGACGTATCCGACGATTCCGCACATGACTGGCAGCCTAACTGTCGACCGACTCCCGGACGGCATCCGAGGGCTTGCGCGGGGGTGAGCAAGAATGGCGACCGTGAGCCATCCCGCGAACGGCAACGGCGCCCTTCCCTCGCCCTACGTCGAGCTCGACCGCGCTGCCTGGGCCCGCCTGCGGGAGAACCAGCCGCTGAACCTCGACGCCGCCGACCTCACGCGGCTCAGGGGACTCGGCGACCGGATCGACCTCGCCGAGGTCGAAGCGGTCTACCTCCCGTTGTCCCGGCTGCTCAACTTCTACGTGGGTGCCACCGCCGGGCTGCACCGCATCACGGGTGACTTCCTCGGGGAGCGTCCTGCCAAGACACCGTTCGTCATCGGAGTGGCCGGGTCGGTGGCCGTCGGCAAGTCCACGACGGCGCGCCTGCTCAAGGAGCTGCTGTCCCGCTGGCCGGGGACACCCGAGGTCGCGCTGATCACGACGGATGGCTTCCTCTATCCCAACGCCGAGCTCGAGCGCCGGAACCTGTTGCAGCGCAAGGGGTTCCCCGAGTCCTACAACCGCAGGGCGCTGCTGCGGTTCGTGGCCGAGGTGAAGTCCGGCAAGGCCGAGGTCAGTGCGCCGGTGTACTCCCACCTGACGTATGACATCGTCCCCGGCGAGCGCGTCGTGGTCCGCCAGCCCGATGTGCTGATCGTGGAGGGCCTCAACGTGCTCCAGGCTCCGCGGCTGCAGGAGGACGGCCGCACCGGCCTGGCAGTGAGCGACTTCTTCGACTTCTCGGTCTACGTCGACGCCCACCTCGACGACATCCGCCAGTGGTACGTCGAACGGTTCCTGCGCCTGCGCGAGACCGCCTTCGCGGATCCCGACTCCTACTTCCACCGGTATGCCGTGCTGTCCGACGAGCAGGCTCGCGACACGGCCGCCCGCATCTGGCGGGAGATCAACGAGGTCAACCTGCGGGAGAACGTGCTGCCCACCCGCAGCCGGGCCACGCTGGTGCTCGCCAAGGGCAAGGACCACAGCGTCCGCCGGATCCGGCTCCGCAAGCTTTAGCGACCTCCCCCACCGCGCTGCCGCGTCGCCCTATGCTCGACGGGTGGGTAGTCGGTCGGGGGTCGTCCGACCCGCGGGTCAGCTGGCGGGTCTATGGACGCGTGAGCGGGTGGTCTCGGTCCCGAACGCGATCACCGTGGTCCGCACCGTGGTTGCGATGGGGCTCGCGGTCTGGGCGGGCTACACGGGTTCGGTCCCGGTGCTGGTGGCGGCGTACATCGTCTACTGGTTCGGCGACATGGCCGACGGACAGGCCGCCCGTCGGATGAACCAGGAGACCCGCCTGGGCGCCGTGTTCGACATCGTGTGCGACCGCGCGAGCACCATGGTGGTTGCGGCGGCGTTCCTGCGCATCGACCCGGACTCGACGCCGGCCATCGGCATCTTCCTGTTCCAGTTCTGCGTCGTGGACACGATGCTCTCGTTGTCGTTCCTCGCCTTCGACATCGTGAGCCCCAACTACTTCTACCGCGTCGACCGGTCGATCTACCGGATGAACTGGACCCACCCGGCCAAGGCCCTGAACAACTCCCTCGTCGTGCTGCTGTGCCTTGCCGACCTCGTGTGGCCGGCTGCGCTGGCCGCACTGGTTGTCCTCGGCGTCAAGGTCTGGTCGATCGCGCGCCTGCTCGTCGCGACTCGGGGCGCCAGCAGCCGCGGCGAGCTGACGCCGGCCGGCGACCGCACCCTCGTCCCGTGACGACGGCACTCCTCTACCTCGCGCTCGGGGGGCTGGGCTACGGCATCGTCTCGGCATTCATCCCGCTGCTCAACGCCGAGGCCTTCGTCGTGGCCGCGGCCGCCGGGGGTGCCTCGGCGGCTGTGTGGGGCGTGGCCGGGGCCTCCCTCGGACAGACGGTCGGCAAGGTCGCGATCTTCGTGATGGTGCGTAAGGGAGTACATCGCAGGTTCCTGCGGGAGCGGCGCCGGCGACCGGCGCAACAGCCGACCAGTGCCTGGCGGCTGAGGCTGCGCGACTGGTCGGCGCGGCTGCTGCTCCAGCTGGACCGACCGTGGGTGGGTGGCCTCGTGGTGCTGGTGAGCGCCTCGGCAGGGCTGCCCCCGCTGGCCGTGGTCGCCGTGGTCGCCGGGCTCCGCCGGACCCCACTGGCAATGTTCACCGTGGCGGTGCTGCTCGGCCGAGCGGCCCGGTTCGCGGCGCTCGCCTGGCCGGTGGCCGCGATCGCCTCCTAGCGGCGTGACTGCGCCTGCTGCCCGCTGAGGGGTGGCGCATGATGGGGGCATGAGCGAGCTGAAACCCGCCACCCGCACCGAGCACGACTCGATGGGCGACGTGGAGGTCCCTGCTGACGCCCTGTGGGGCGCGCAGACCGCCCGGGCCGTCGACAACTTCCCCATCTCCGGTCAACCGGTCCCAGCCGGTGTCATCCATGCCCTGGCCCTCCTCAAGGCCGCCGCCGCGGAGGTCAACGCCGGCCTGGGCGTCATCGACACGGCCCGGGCCTCGGCCATCGCCGCCGCGGCGGCCGAGGTGGCGCAGGGCCAGCACGACGACCAGTTCCCCATCGACGTCTTCCAGACCGGCTCCGGCACCTCGACCAACATGAACGTCAACGAGGTCGTGGCCCGGATCGCCCACCTGGCGACCGGTGACGCAATCCACCCCAACGACCACGTCAACGCCGGTCAGTCCAGCAACGACACCTTCCCGAGTGCGCTTCGCATCGCGGCCACCCTGGCGGTGCACCGAGACCTGGCGCCCAGCCTGGCCCACCTCGCGAAAGCGTTGCGGGCCAAGGAGACCCAGTTCGCCGACGTGGTCAAGGCCGGCCGTACCCACCTGATGGACGCCGTGCCGGTGACCCTCGGCCAGGAGTTCGGCGGCTATGCCCGCCAGGTCGAGCTCGGCGCCGAACGCGTCCTCGCCGCTGCCGGGGCGACAGCCGAGCTGCCGCTGGGCGGCACCGCGGCAGGGACCGGTCTCAACGCCGCGCCCGGCTTCGCGCAGGCTGTCATCGAGGCCGTGAGCGCGCAGACGGGGGTGTCCTTCCGAGAGGCAGCCGACCACTTCGAGGCACAGTCCGCCCAGGACGCCGTCGTCGAGCTGAGCGGCGCGCTCAAGGTGGTCGCCGTCAGCCTGACCAAGATCTGCAACGACCTGCGCTGGATGTCCTCCGGCCCGCGGTCGGGGCTCGGCGAGATCCACCTGCCCGACCTCCAGCCCGGGTCCAGCATCATGCCGGGCAAGGTCAACCCGGTCCTGCCCGAGGCCACCCTGATGGCCTGCGCCCAGGTCATCGGCAACGACACCACCATCACGTTGGCCGGAGCATCGGGTGCCTTCGAGCTCAACGTGATGCTGCCCGTGATGGCGCGCAACATCCTCGAGTCCACCTCGCTGCTGGCGGCGAGCTCACGGCTCCTCGCCGACCGCTGCATCGACGGCATCGAGGCCGACATCGAGCGAGCCAGGGACCTCGCCGAGGGCTCCCCGTCGATCGTCACCCCGCTGAACCGCTACATCGGCTACGAAGCCGCCGCTGCCGTCGCGAAGCAGTCGATCAAGGAGCGGCGCTCCATCCGCGAGGTGGTCATCGAGCGCGGCCACGTCGCCAGCGGCGAGCTCACCGAGGAGCAGCTCGACCAGGCGCTCGACGTCCTCGCCATGACCCGCCCACCGCGCTAGGTGAGGTATGCCGGGTGGCCGGCCACCCGGCATACCTCACCCGACAACGGGCGGACGGACGCAACGAGAGAGCCGCACCCTTGGGGTGCGGCTCTCTCGACGTTCGTGGGAGGTGCGGCTCAGTACCAGTGCGGTGAGCGGCTCTGCCACGCGCTCAGCGCGCCACAGGGTGTGCCGTAGGAGCCCTTGATGTACTGCAGGCCCCAGCGGATCTGGGTCACCGGGTTGGTGCGGTAGTCCGCGCCGACGCTCGCCATCTTGGACGCCGGGAGGGACTGCGCGATGCCGTAGGCGCCGGACGAGGAGTTCTCAGCGGTGTAGCGCCAGCCGCTCTCGCCCATCCAGAGGGTGTCCAGGCAGCCGAACTGGCTGTCGCTCATCCCGAACTCGGAGAGCAGCGCGCGGGCGGCAGCGCGGGGGTCCTTCTGGGCGTTCTCGAGGATCGCCTGCTTCTTGGCCTCGAGGGCTTTGCGGGCCTTGTCGCGGGCCACCTTCTCGGCGGCCTGCCGACGCGCCTTGGCGGCGGCCTCACCGGCAGCGATCGTGGCGATACGGTCCTTCTCCTGGGCCGCGGCGATGCTCGAGTTGGTCTCGTTGCGATCAGCGGCGAGCCGCGCGGTGTCCTCGATCTGGGCGTCCGCGAGCTCGTTGGCCTGCGCGATCGCCTCGGTGCTCACGGTGAAGGCGGCCGCGCCGGTCTGGCGCTGGTCGGCGGCCTGGTAGCCGGCGGCGGTGGTCGCGATGACCGCCAGCAGCAGGCTCGACGTCACCGCGGGGCGACGGATCGCCTTGGTGAGGCCGGAGGATCGAGAGGCTTTCCTGCCGTGGGCCGCACCATGACGGTGCCGACCCTGGTAGGGCTGACTCATACGGGGTTCCTCCAAAGGAAAGGCCACCGCACAGGTGGTGGCCTCAATCGGTGCCGGGGGGATGTGTTCGCCAAGTCGCTCATCAGTCGGCAGCCAACTCCGTGGCCACACAGAAAGCGTCCCGGCACGTTATGAAACCGAGACTTTACCCGAACTTGGAAGTCAAAACCCAATCGTCCCCAGACATCTGTGACCCGTGTGACAGGTGAGACATCAGATTCATCCTTTTGGTGGAGGCACACCGCCCACTGAGCAGGGCGATGTGCCTCCGGACACATCCAGGACGGGGCCTCGAGGCCCACCGCTCAGACCTCGAGCCCCTCCAGCAGGTCGGTCACCAGGGCCGCGATCGGGCTCCGCTCGCTGCGGGTGAGGGTGACGTGGGCGAACAACGGGTGGCCCTTGAGCGCCTCGATGACTGCCGCGACCCCGTCGTGGCGGCCGACCCTCAGGTTGTCCCGCTGGGCGACGTCGTGGGTGAGCACGACCCGGGAGTTCTGGCCGATGCGCGACAGCACGGTGAGCAGCACGTTGCGCTCGAGGCTCTGCGCCTCGTCGACGATGACGAAGGCGTCGTGCAGCGAGCGCCCGCGGATGTGGGTCAGCGGCAGGACCTCGAGCATCCCCCGGTCCATGATCTCCTCGACCACCTCGTGCGAGACCAGCGCACCGAGGGTGTCGAAGACCGCCTGGGCCCAGGGCCCCATCTTCTCCGACTCGCTACCGGGGAGGTAGCCCAGCTCCTGGCCGCCCACGGCATACAGGGGGCGGAAGACCACAACCTTGCGGTGCTGACGACGCTCCATGACCGCCTCGATGCCGGCGCAGAGCGCGAGCGCGGACTTCCCGGTGCCGGCGCGGCCGCCGAGCGAGACGATGCCCACGTCCGGATCGAGCAGGATGTCGAGCGCGATCCGCTGCTCGGCGCTGCGGCCGTGCAGCCCGAACGCGTCACGGTCGCCACGCACCAGCCGGATCTGCTTGTCGGCACCGACCCGCCCCAGACCGCTTCCCCGCGGCGAGAGCAGGACCAGCCCGGTGTGGCAGGGCATCTCGGCAGCGGCGGCGTTCTCGATCCGGCCGTGCTCGTAGAGCGAGTCCATCTCCTCGACGCTGATGTCGAGCTCGGTCATCCCCGTCCAGCCGGAGTCGATGGCCAGCTCGGCGCGGTACTCCTCGGCGTCCAGCCCGACGGCCGACGCCTTGACCCGCATCGGCAGGTCCTTGCTGACGACCGTGACGGCGAAGCCCTCGTCGGACAGGTTCTTGGCCACCGACAGAATGCGGGTGTCGTTGTCGCCCAAGCGGAAGCCGGCCGGCAGTGAGCTCGGGTCCGTGTGGTTGAGCTCGACGCGCAGGGTCCCGCCCACGTCCCCGACCGACACCGGGGCATCGAGCCGCCCTTCGCTCATGCGCAGGTCGTCGAGCAGCCGCAGCGCCTGGCGCGCGAAGTAGCCCAGCTCCGGGTGGTGCCGCTTGGCCTCGAGCTCGGTGACGACGACGACCGGCAGCACGACCTCGTGCTCCTTGAAGCGCAGCATCGCCCGCGGGTCGGACAGCAGGACGGACGTGTCGAGCACGAAGGTCCGGAAGTCGGGGGCCTTGGCCTTGCCCTTGGCCTTGGGAACCGGCATCGCGCGGGGCGCGCCCGCAGTGCTGGAGGAGGTACGACGGGTGCTGTCGTGGTTCGAGGCCAATGTCTCTCCTTGGCACAGCGCGCGCTTCGGCGCGATGCGCCTACTCGCGAACGAGGTGCCGGGACCAGGCTTTCCCACCGCGGTGGAGCCGGTTCCGGCCCTCCGCTCGGAGCTGGATCTGCTCCATAGGTTGGCCTCCCCGAACGCGGGACGGGTGCCCCGCGTCACTACGGACGGTACGACTCACCCGACCTCGGGGAAGGCAGGCTCGCGGCGTGTCATCCAGAGTTAACCCGTTGGCCCGATGCGCCCCTCAGACGTTGGTATGCCGCGGGGCGCACTCAGTTGCCGAACCTGCGGTTGCGGTCGGCGTAGGCGCGCAGCGCGCGGAGGAAGTCGACGTGCCGGAAGTCGGGCCAGTAGGCCTCGCAGAAGTAGAACTCGCTGTGCGCGCTCTGCCACAGCAGGAAGCCGGAAAGCCGCTGCTCGCCGGACGTGCGGATGACGAGGTCCGGGTCGGGCTGGCCCTTGGTGTAGAGGTGCTCGGCGATGTGCTCCACCTGCAGCGTCTCGGCCAGCTCCTCGATCGTCGTGCCGTTCGCGGCGTGCGAGACGAGCATCGACCGGACGGCGTCGGTGATCTCCTGGCGCCCGCCGTAGCCCACGGCGACGTTGACCGTCATACCCTGCACGCCCTCGGTGAGGTCAGCGCTCTCCTTGAGCCGACGCGCGGTCTCGGCCGGCAGCAGGTCCAGCGACCCGACCGGGTTGATCACCCAGCGCTTGGTCTGGGCCAGGTCGCTCACCGTGTTCTCGATGATCGACAGCAGGGGGACGACCTCCGCGGCCGGGCGGCTGAGGTTGTCGGTCGACAGCAGCCACAGGGTGACCACTTCGACCCGGGCCTCCTCGCACCAGTCCAGGAACCCGGCGATGTTGTCCGCTCCGGCCTGGTGGCCTTCCTTCGTGCCATGGCCGCGTGCCTTGGCCCAGCGGCGGTTGCCGTCCAGCATCACGCCCACGTGGCGGGGAAGCGTCTCGCGCGAGAGGCGACGGCTCAGGCGTCGCTCGTACGCGGCATACAGGATGTCGGACAGCGCCACGCGGACTCCTCACCCTCTCCCGAACCAGCTCGGCGGCCGCA
Organism: Pedococcus bigeumensis; assembly: GCF_006438965.1. Taxonomy (GTDB): domain Bacteria; phylum Actinomycetota; class Actinomycetes; order Actinomycetales; family Dermatophilaceae; genus Pedococcus; species Pedococcus bigeumensis_A. The sequence continues at coordinate 70,324 of NZ_RCZM01000001.1, read as the reverse complement.
CCCGCGGCCCACCACACCACGCTACCCCCGAGGGGTCGATGTGGTCGGGCAGGATGGCGACCATGTCACCCGCCCCTGGATCCTTCTACGAGCTCGACGAGGCCGCGACCGGGACCAGCACCGTGACCGCCACGACCCACACAGCCGGGCCGTGGTCGCCGGACGCCCAGCACGGTGGGCCACCGATGGCGCTGATGGCTCGTGAGGCGCAGCGGCTGGGCGACGGCTCGCGCGTCGTCGCCAGGGTGACCTGCGACCTGCTGGGACCGGTGCCGGTCGGGCGGCTCCGGGTCGACTCTCGTGTGGTCCGCCCCGGACGCTCGGTCGAGCTGGTCGAGTGCGAGCTGGTCGACCTCACCAGCTCGCGTGCGGTGGCGCGAGCGGCGCTGTGGTTGGTGCCGCGCGTCGAGGACGGCCCGGTGGCGGGGTTCCCGACACCTCCGCCCGGGCCCCCTGACGGGGTCGAGCACGGTATGCCGCAGGGCTGGCACCCCGGGTACCTCGACGCGATCGAGTGGTCCTGGGTCGAGGGAGGGCTCGAGCAGCCCGGTCCGGCCACCGTGTGGATGCGTCCCCGCGTGACGCTCGTGCCGGACGAACCGCTGTCACCCCTGCAGCGGCTGCTGGTCTGCGTCGACTCCGCATCGGGAGCCAGCGCGGCGCTGGACATCCGCGACTGGCAGTTCATGAACACCGAGCTGACCGGCCACCTCGTCCGAGAGGCAGCCGGCGAGTGGATCGGTCTGCGCGCGCACACCACGCTGGGCGGTGGCGCGGTCGGCCTGGCGATGGCCGAGGTGTTCGACGAGCACGGCTTCGTGGGACGGACGGCTCAGGCCCTGCTCGTGCGACCAGCGGTGCAGGAGTGACGGATGGCCGGTTCCACGGCTCTCCTGCGACCAGCCTCACGACCTACGCTCAGGTAACCTACGCAACCGTAGGTTACAGTGGACCCATGACTACGGCACCCGCCCCTCGCTCCGAGCAGGGCCCCCTCGAGTCAGTCGTCGCCACGGTGAAGCCGCACCTGCGCGGCTGGTTGCACGCCGGCATGGTCCCCCTCGCCCTCGCGGCAGGCATCGTCCTGATCGCGCTGGCCCCCACGACTCCCGCGCGCATCGCTGCCGCGGTCTTCAGCGTCACTGCCTGGCTCCTGTTCGGCACCTCCGCGGTCTACCACCGCGGCAACTGGTCGCCCAAGGTCGCCGGCATCCTGAAGCGGATGGACCACTCCAACATCTTCCTCATCATCGCGGGCACCTACACGCCCTTCACGCTGCTGCTGCCGCGCGACGACGCACGCACCATGCTGCTCATCGTCTGGATCGGCGCCATCGCAGGCGTGCTGTTCCGCGTCTTCTGGGTCGGCGCTCCCCGCTGGCTCTACACCCCGGTCTACGTCGCCCTCGGCTGGGTCGCGGTCTTCTACCTCGGCCCGTTGCTCAAGTTCGGCGGACCCGCCATCGTCACCCTGATCGCCGTCGGCGGCCTGCTCTACACCGCAGGCGCTCTCGTCTACGGCATCAAGCGGCCGAACCCCTCACCGCGCTGGTTCGGGTTCCACGAGATCTTCCACACCCTGACGGTCGCCGCGTTCACGGTGCACTACATCGCGGCGTCGATGTCGGTCTACGGCGCCGGGTCGCCTTCCTGAGCCACCCGTCCTGACGGCCTGGTGACTGCTTCACCCTGACCCCCTCGTCACTGGTCGATCGAGGCCATGTTGGCTTCGTCGTGGCGCTCGCCGGCCGCGGGTGCGAGGGTGTCGAGTCGGGCGATCTGGTCGACCGTGAGCTCGACGCCGTCCGCGGCAATGTTCTCCTCGACCCGGGAGACGCGACGGGTGCCGGGAATCGGCGCGACGTCGTCCCCGCGCGTCAGTAGCCACGCCAGGGCAGTCTGCGCCGGGGTGGCGCCGATCTCGGCACCGATGGCACGCACCTCGTCGACGATGGCGAGGTTCCGGACGAAGTTCTCTCCCGTGAACCGCGGGTTGGTCTTGCGCCAGTCGTCATCCGCGAAGTCGTCCACGGAGCGGATCTGGCCGGTGAGCAGCCCGTGCCCGAGTGGCGAGTACGGGACGAACCCGATGCCCAGCTCGCGAAGGAGTGGCAGGATCTCCGCCTCCGGGTCGCGGGTCCACAGCGAGTACTCGGTCTGCAGCGCGGACACCGGGTGGACCGCGTGAGCCCTGCGGATGGTCTCGGGGCTGGCTTCGGAGAGCCCGAAGCGAAGGACCTTGCCCTCGGCGACGAGGTCCGCGACTGCACCGGCGGTCTCCTCGATCGGAGTGTTCGGGTCGACCCGGTGCTGGTAGTAGAGGTCGATGTAGTCCGTGCCGAGACGCTTCAGCGAGCCCTCGACCGCAGCGCGAACACTGGCAGGGCTGCTGTCCATGACGCCCGGGCTGACCTCGCCGTCCGCATGGGACACCAGGCCGAACTTGCTGGCGACGACCACGTGGTCACGTCGGCCCCTCAATGCCTGGCCGACGACTTCCTCGCTGTGGAAGGGGCCGTAGATCTCAGCGGTGTCGACGTGGGTGACGCCGAGGTCGAGGGCACGCCTGATCGTGCGGATCGACTCGGTGTCGTCGAGGGCGCCTTCGCTGGTGTAGGTGCCGGCCATGGTCATCGCACCGAGACCGATGCGGGAGACCTGCAGGCCACCCAGGGAAACGAGCTTCATGATTGTCGTACTTCCTTTGGAGTCGGGGTCGTCGGTGCTGCCGACTCCTCCACGGAACCACCCCTCCGGACGAGGAAGAAGGCACTGTCAAGAGTGGTACTGACAGTGCCTCCCTCGACGACCCCGCAACCGGATGCAGGTCCGTACGCTGGAGGAATGACGAGCCATCGCGATCCGGATGTTCGCGGCGACGTGCGCACCCAGATCCGTGAGTTCCTCACGAGCCGGCGCGCCCGGATCACGCCGCAGCAAGCCGGGCTCCCGGTCTTCGACACCGCTCGCCGACGCGTTCCGGGCCTGCGCCGTGAGGAAGCCGCGATGCTCGCCGGCATCTCCAGTGAGTACTACGTCCGGCTCGAGCGCGGCGACGCCACCGGCATCTCCGAAGGAGTGGTCGACGGGCTCGTGCAGGCCCTCCAGCTCGACGACGCCGAGCGCAGCCACCTCCTCGACCTGCTCCGCGTCGCGAGCAGCACGCGCCGCCCACGGCAGCGGCCGGCCGTCGCACGGGTCCGTCCGACCGTGCAGCGCATCATCGACTCGATGGTCGGCACGCCCGCCTTCGTGATCAACGGCCGGCTCGATGTGCTGGCCTCGAACGAGCTCGGGCGGGCCCTCTGTGCGCCGATCTACGAAGAGGTCACTGACCCTCCCAACAACGCGCGGTTCATCTTCCTCAACCCCCAGGCGACCCGGTTCTGGGTCGACTGGGCCAAAGCAGCCAACGACACCGTCGCCATGTTGCGCACCGAGGCCGGCCGTGACCCCTACGACCGCGACCTCTCCGACCTCGTCGGCGAGCTCTCGACCCGCAGCGACGAGTTCCGAGTGCGATGGGCAGATCACAACGTCCGGCTCCACGTCACCGGCCGCAAGAGCATCCACCACCCCACGGTCGGCGACCTCGACCTCCCGTTCGAGTTCCTCCCGCTGCCCGGCGATCCCGGCCAGAGCCTGCTGACCTACACCGCAGAACCGGGCTCACCGTCGCAGCAGGCCCTCGACCTGCTCGCGAGCTGGACGACTGCTCCTCGCGCCACGCGTCGCTGAGGCCCCGCGCGTCGCTGAGGCTCCGACGAGCGTCAGCCGGCGGGGTTGGTCTGCCAGAGCCCGACGGTGTTGCCTTCGGAGTCGGTGAAGTAGGCCGACCAGCCCATCGAGGCAACCGGCTCCTTCCCGGACAGCACGGAGCCACCCTGCGCCGCGACCTGGGCGAGCGTGGCGTCGATGTCCTCGACGTCGATGACGACCGTCGGCGCGGTCAGGTTGCCCGTCCGCGGGCCCATGCCCCCGTTGATGAAGCCGGGTTCGGTCGGCCCCTGGTCGCCGGACGGGCCGGTCGACACCATCGTGTAGTCCATGCCCGGGTAGGACTGCAGGTCCCAGCCGAACAGCTCGCCGTAGAAGGCCGACGCGCGGTCGCGGTCGTCGTAGGGGAGCTCGAAGTGCACGATCCGACCGCTCATGGCTGGCCTCCTGGGACACGTCCCGACCGAGGGTGCGGGACCTACGGGTTGGTGCTGCCAGTCTGCTCCGGATCCTCGGGCGCGTCACCCTCAGGCGCGCCACCCTTCGGCTCGTCACCGCGCTTGCGGGCCTTGCGCTCGTCGGCCTCGGCCTGCGCCTCTCGCGCCAGCTCCTCCGAGCGGTAGGACATCCGCCGCATGCGCGCGTTCATGTTGCGCATCAAGAGGTAGAGCGCGATGGCCAGCACGAAGAAGGCCACGAAGCCCCACAAGCCAGGCGAGACCATCGACGACGGTGCGCCGTTCACGCGGTCACCTCTGTGCGACCGTCATAGGCCAGCTCGAGCCCGCCGCGGGTGGCCAGCTCGTCGCCCGTCGCTGCATCGGGGATGCCGGCGAAGAGGTCGTCCTCGACCGGGGTGACGGGAAGGTAGGAGAGCGCGGCCTCGTAGTCCTCGGTCGGCCAGACGCTCACCTGCAGGTCGCGCGGGACGCGGAACCACGCGCCGTCCGGGTCGATCTGGGTGGCGTGGGCGAGCAGGGCCTGGTCGCGCTGGTCGAACCAGTCCGCGCAGTGCACGCGGGTGGTGATCGTGCGGGCCTTCTCCGGGTCCCAGTCCTTGAGCCAGTCGGCGTAGGGGCTCTCGATCCCCTGCGCCAGCAACGCCTCGTGGAAGGCGGCGTACTTCGCCCGGTTGTGCGAGTTGTAGTAGAGCTTGAGCGGCTGCCACGGCTCACCGGCATGGGGGTATGCCGCGGCGTCACCGGCCGCCGCGAAGGCCGCCATCGACACCGTGTGGGTCATGATGTGGTCCGGGTGGGGGTAGCCACCGTTCTCGTCGTACGTGGTGATGACGTGGGGACGGAACCGGCGGATCTCGCGGACCAGCGCCTCGGTCGTCACCTCGATCGGCTCGAGGGCGAAACAGCCCTCGGGCAACGGAGGGAGCGGGTCGCCCTCGGGCAGGCCCGAGTCGACGAACCCGAGCCAGGTGTGGTCCACCCCGAGGATCTCCTGTGCCCGCTTCATCTCGTCCCGCCGGACCTGCGCGAGGTCACGCTCGATGTGGGGATCGCCCTTGAGCCGGGGGTTGAGCACGTCGCCGCGCTCGCCACCCGTGCACGACACCACGAGCACGTCGTAACCCGTGGCGGCATACCTCGCCGTCGTCGCCGCGCCCTTGCTCGACTCGTCGTCGGGGTGCGCGTGCACCGCCATCAACCGCAACCGGTCAGCCACCTGCACAACCTCATTCGTCCATCGCCGACAATGGTCGTCCGGAGTCAGCAGACATCCGGACCGTTTGCCATCCTCTCACCCGTGGAAGGTCCCCCATGCCGCTCCCCCGTCCCGCCCCCGGCACCGGCCGCTGGTGGGTCATCGGCACGATCGGCATCAGCATCGGCGTGGCGCTCGCCGTGTGGCTCGGGCTGGCCAACAGCCTGGGCGCCGTGACGTTCGTCGACACCGACTACAAGGTGATCGACGACCGCAGCGTGCAGGTCGGGTTCGACGTGCACCGCTCCCCCGACCAGGCCGTCACCTGCACGGTCGAGGCGCAGGACACCGCGCACGGCGTCGTCGGGGTGCTCGAGGTCCAGGTGCCGCCGTCCGCAGTGCGCTCGGTGCACCAGCAGGTGGTGGTCCGCACGGCCTCACGCGCCGTCGGCGGCAGCGTCCGCGACTGCCGAACTTCCTAGCCCGCAGACCCCCGAACGAGACCCACCGGACGCCCGACGGCGAGCCGCCCGGGTGGGTTGTCCGGATGCTCGACGAAATGGACCCCTTCTAGCGGCGCGATGTAGTCTGGAGCCTTCACCGAGCGGTCTGGACCCGCCACTGCGATGACACCTCACACGTGGTCGGGAGTCCGGGCCGTTGTGCGTACCACCCTCTCCGAGACGCAGCCGCGTCCGACGGAGACCCAATCAAGGAGTACATCGTGAGCGAGACCGCGACCCCCACCGCGAGCTACCTGACCCAGGAGGCCTTCGACCGTCTGAAGGCCGAGCTGGACCAGCTCTCCGGCACCGGCCGTACGGAGATCGCCAAGAAGATCGAAGCCGCCCGCGACGAGGGCGACCTCAAGGAGAACGGCGGCTACCACGCAGCCAAGGAGGAGCAGGGCAAGATGGAGGCCCGCATCCGCCAGCTGACCCAGCTGCTCGAGAACTCCATCGTCGGCACCAAGCCCGCGGACGACGGCATCGTCGAGCCCGGCATGGTCGTCACCGTGCAGATGTTCGGCGAGGACGTCGAGTTCCTGCTCGGCTCGCGCGAGATCGCCGAGGGCACCGACCTCGAGGTCTACAGCGAGAAGTCGCCGCTCGGCCTTGCCATCAACGGCAAGAAGGTCGGTGCCAAGGCGTCCTACAAGGCCCCCAACGGCAAGGTCATCCAGGTCTCCGTGAAGTCGGCCACGCCCTACACCCCCTGAGCGTCGACATCCCCGGAGCGTCAACGACGAAGGGCCGCACCCACGGGTGCGGCCCTTCGTCGTGCCCCGCGGCTGCGGGCGTATGCCGGTCGCCCAGGAGTGTGCGCCAGTCGCCCGGGAGGGTGCCGGTCAGCCGAACTTGAGCTGGTAGCCCTTGCCGCGCAGCGCGCTCAGGACCTCGTCGCAGTGCTGCTTGCCGCGGGTCTCCAGCTGCAGCCCGATCTCGACCTCGTCGACGGTGATCGTCGTGCCCGTGCGGATGTGTTCGACCTCGAGGACGTTGGCGTCCACCGCCGCGCAGTCGGCGAGCAGCTTGGCCAGGTGGCCCGGGCGGTCGGAGACCCGCACCCGGAACTGCAGGTAGCGTCCCGCCGCGGCCATGCCGTGTCGGAGGATGCGCAGCAGGAGGAGGGGGTCGATGTTGCCACCGGACAGGACCGCCACGACCGGGCCGTCGAGCTGCTGCTGCCCTGCACGGTCGAGCAGGTGGGCCACGGCGGCAGCACCTGCGGGTTCGACGACGAGCTTGGCGCGCTCGAGGACGAAGAGGAGCGCGCGGGACAGCTCCTCCTCGCTCACCGTCTCGATGCTGTCGACGAGGTCGCGGACCAGGGCGTAGGGCACGTCGCCCGGCATCCCGACCGCGATGCCGTCGGCCATCGTCTGCATGTTGGCAAAGGCGACGGGCTTTCCCGCCGCCAACGACAACGGGTAGGCCGCGGCCTGTTCGGCCTGCACGCCGATGATCCGGACGTCGGGCCGAGCAGCCTTGACCACCACCGAGATCCCGGCGAGCAGTCCGCCACCACCGGTGCTGACCACGATGGTCCTGACGTCGGGACACTGGTCGAGGATCTCCAGCCCGGCGGTGCCCTGTCCCGCGACGATGTCGCGGTGGTCGAACGGGTGGATGAGGACCGCGCCGTTGCTGGCTTCCCAGGCGCGTGCCTTGACCAGGCACTCGTCGATGGTCGTCCCGACCTGCTCGATCGTGGCTCCGTAGGCCTGGGTGGCGATCAGCTTGGGCATGGGCGCGCCATGGGGCATGTAGACCTTGACGTCGATGCCCAGCAGCTGGCCGGCCAGGGCCACGCCCTGGGCGTGGTTGCCCGCGCTGGCCGCCACCACCCCGCGTGCCTTCTCCGCGTCGGAGAGCCTGGCCATCCGGGTGTACGCGCCGCGGATCTTGAACGACCCCGCGCGTTGGAGGTTCTCGCACTTGAGGAAGACCTCGGCGCCGACGCGGTCGGACAGCGCCCGGCTGTACTCGAGCGGGGTGGGACGGACGACGCCGCTGAGCAGGTCCTGCGCAGCGCGCACGTCGTCGAGGGTGACGGACAGCGTCGGTGATGCCATGCCGCGAAGGCTAGTCCCTCCGCGACCGGTCGATGACTAGCCCTGGGTGCGCTTGTTGAAGGCCCGGATCGCGAGCGGCGCGATGACCAGAGTCAGGCCGATCGTCCAGATCAGCGTGGTGATGACCGGGTGGTGCATCGGCAGCTGTGCGTCGGCCGGCACCGGGATGTCGTTGCCCCACAGCTGTCGCACCGCCTGGACGAGCGAGGAGATCGGGTTCCATTCGGCGACCACCCGCAGCCCGTGCGGCATCTTGTCGGTCGGCGCAAAGGTGTTGGCCAGGAAGGTGATCGGGAACATCGTCGTGAACATCAGGCCGTTGACGGCCTCGACCGACCGCATGGCCGACCCGACCAGGATCCCGACCCAGATCATGGCGAAACCCCAGAGCAGCAGCAGGGCGTAGGCCAGCACGGCCTCCGCGAGGCTGCCCCTGATCCGCCAGCCGACGAACAACCCGGTCACGGACATGACCAGGATGCCGATGCTGGAGTGCAGCAGGCTGGAGATGCTGCGCCCCACGAGCACCGCGGACGGGTTGATCGGGAGCGACCGCATCCGGTCGACGATGCCCTTGTCGATGTCGGCGGTGAGCCCGACCGCCACGATGAAGGACGCGAAGGCGATCGTCTGCCCCATGATCCCGCCCATCAGCCACTCGCGGTAGCCGGCCGGCGAGCCCTGGACGGCGATCGAGCCACCGAAGACGTAGGCGAAGAGCAGGACGAACATCACCGGCTGGATGGTGACGTCCATCAGCATCTCGGGCATCCGCTTGATGTGGATGAGGTTGCGCCGGGTGATCGCCAGCGACTGGCGCAACAGCCCGGTGGGCCTGATCTCTGGCCGGGCGATGCCGCTGGCCGACGCGCGGGTGGTGGTCTCGGTTGTCATGACGCCTGCTCCTCGTCGGTGGTTGCGTCGGTGTCCTCGGCGCGGTGGCCGGTGAGGTGGAGGAACACGTCGTCCAGGCTCGGTCGCTTCAGGCCGAGGTCGTCGAGCTCGATCGCGCTGTCCTCGAAGACGGCCGCGATCCGGGTCATGTCGCGCAGCCCCTCGGCCGGCGCGGTCAGCTGGCGTGCGGCCTCGTCGACGTGCACCTCGGACACGCGTTGGCGCAGCATCTCGGCGGCCGTCTGCAGGTCCTCCGCACGCGAGACGGTGAGGACCAGGCTCGCCTTGCCGCTGCGGTCCTTGAGCTCGAGCGGGGTGCCCTCGGCGATGATCTGGCCGCGGTCGATGACGACGATGCGGTCGGCGAGCTGGTCGGCCTCCTCGAGGTACTGGGTCGTGAGGAGCAGCGTGGTGCCGTCCTTGACCAGCCCACGCAGGACCTCCCACAGCTCAACACGGCTGCGGGGGTCCAGGCCCGTCGTGGGCTCGTCGAGGAACAGCACGCGCGGCGTGGCGATGAGGCTGACGGCGAGGTCGAGCCGTCGGCGCATGCCGCCTGAGTAGGTCTTGACCGTGCGGTCGGCCGCCTCGCTCAGCGAGAACCGCTCCAGCAGGTCGGAGCCGGCCGCCTTGACGTAGCTCGAGGACAGCCCGTAGAGCGAGCCGATCAGCCGGATGTTCTCGCGACCGGTGAGCAGCTCGTCGACGGTGGCGGCCTGGCCGGTGAGACCCATCGACCGACGCACCGCATCAGGCTCGCGCAGCACGTCGTGCCCGGCGACGCGGGCTGTGCCGCTCGTCGGCTTGGAGAGCGTGGTCATCATCCGCACCGTCGTCGTCTTCCCTGCGCCGTTGGGCCCGAGCAGTCCCAGGACCGAACCCTCCGGCACCGAGAAGCTCACGTCGTCGACCGCCGTCTGGTCACCGAACCGCTTGACGAGGTGCTCCGCCTCGATCGCCAGGGAGGTCATGCCTCGACCATAGGCCGGGGCCTCATCGCCGAACCAACCATTTTCCGGTCCTCCCATTCGCGTTATATCGCGTTTATCCAGACACGTTATATCGCGTTACTGATCGCGACGGCAAGCCCTCATGCACCCACGCCAGCGCGACCCCGGTCAGGGAGCGACGCTACGACCCACCACCGACAGTCCCGCCGACCACGGTCCGTGCCAGCGCCCGCGCGGCCTCGGGGTGCGTATCGCGCAACAGCCCGACCGCGAACAGCAGGTATGCCGTGTCCGTCACCACCGCTGCCGCCCGCGGCACCTTCCAGCCGCCGGCGTGGTCCGTGGCCACGGCGTAGAGCACCGAATCGCGACCCTCCGGCGTCGCATGCCGAAGCACGCCGCCGGACCCGACGACCACCTGCACGTCGGCAAGCGGCCTCGCGCCGGCGCCCGGCCCGGGCGGACGGGCATGGCGGCGCACGGCCACGACGGCGGCAGCCCTCGCGAGCGCCAGGTCGAACCCCCACTCACCGTCGCCCACCGGAAGGTGCCCGGTGTCGCGGACCACGCGCGCGGCATACGCCTCGATGCCTTCGGGGAGGGGCACCTGCTCGCGGTGCGCGGCCTCCACGATCCCCTCGGCGTTCCACCGCATGCCGAGGTCGGCCTCGACGGTGCGCGAGTGCCACAGCGGCGCGACGACGTCCTTGGCGAGCCCGGCGTCCTCGCCCTGCGGGCGCAGGGCGGAGTAGACGTCGGTGGTGGCCCCGCCGATGTCGACCACCAAGACGTCGCCGTCCAGGTGCTCGGCGAGCACAGCCACCCCGTCGAGGACCGCGTCGGGTGTCGGCGCCTGGACCATCGCCGCGAAGTCAGGACCCCGCGACAGCCCCTTGCCGCCGATGACGTGCTCGAGGAAGACCCGCCGGATCGCGGCCCGCGCCGACTCCGGTGCGATGACGCCGATCGCGGGCAGCACGTTGTCTGCCACCGTGAAGGACCGCCCCGTGGAGGACAGCCTCGCCTCGACCTCGGCCCGCGCGTCGGCGTTTCCGGCCACCACCACGGGTGCCGTGATGCGCGCCTTGGCGAGTCGAGATGCGTTGTGCAGCAACACTTCTGCGTTGCCTCCATCGGTGCCCCCGACCAGCAGCACGAGGTCGGGGCGACTGGCCTGCAGCTGTCGGACGGCTGCGCCCGACAACGCTCCCGACGTCACGTGGGCAACCCGCGCACCGGCGCTCAGCCCGACCCGGTGGCCGGCCTGCGCGGTGACCTCGCGCTCATAACCGACGACGGCGAGCCGCAGTCCGCCGCCCGCGCTCGAACAGGCGAGGACCTCGTCGACCGCACCGTGAGCGGCGAGCTCGGCGCGCAGGGTGCGGTAGCCATGGAGGACGTCGGTGCCGATGGTCGTCGGTGTCGACGCGGTGGTGACCACCGTTCCGTCTGCGGCGACGAGCACCGCCTTGGTGAAGGTCGAGCCGAAGTCGACACACAGCAGCTGCGTCACATGTCCGCCTGAAGCCGCCCGCCCTTGTCACTGCCTGCTCAGCCGAGCCGGTCGAGGGCCTGCTGGAGGTCCGCGATGAGGTCCTCGACGTCCTCGATGCCGACCGACAGCCGGATCAGGTCGGCGGGGACCTCGAGCTCGGTGCCGGCAACGGAGACGTGCGTCATCCGGGCCGGGTGCTCGATGAGCGACTCGACGCCACCGAGCGACTCCCCCAGGGTCCACAGCTGCGTCTCGCCGCAGACCTTGACGGCGACGTCCTCGCCGACCTTGACCTGGAACGAGATCATCCCGCCGAACCGCTTCATCTGGCGCTTGGCGACCTCGTGGCCGGGGTGGCTCTCCAGCCCCGGGTAGTGGACCGCACTGACGGCCGGGTGGCCGAGCAGGAAGTCGACGACCCGCTCGGCGTTGTCGCTGTGCCGCTCCATCCGGATCGCCAGCGTCTTGAGCCCGCGAAGGACCAGCCAGGCGTCCATCGGGCCGGCGACCGCACCCATCGAGTTCTGGTGGAAGGCAACGCGATCCACCGCGTCCTCGAAGCCCGGCACGGTGATGTCCTTGCCCACGACGACCGCGCCGCCGACGACGTCGGAGTGACCCCCGCAGTACTTGGTGGTCGAGTGGGTGACGATGTCGGCCCCGAGGGCCAGCGGCTGCTGGAGGTAGGGCGACGCGAACGTGTTGTCGACGACGAGCAGGGCGCCGGCCTCGTGTGCGATCTCAGCGAGGGCGGTGATGTCAGCGATCCCGAGCAGGGGGTTGGTGGGCGTTTCGACCCACACGATCCTGGTCTGCCCGGGGCGGATCGCGGCACGCACCGACTCGACGTCCGCGATCTTGGCAATGGTGTGCTCGACACCCCAGGTGGAGAGGACCTTGTTGAACAGCCGGTAGGTGCCGCCGTAGGCGTCGCTCGGCACGACGACGTGGTCGCCCGGCTTGAGCAGCGCGCGCAGCACGGTGTCCTGACCGGCCAGCCCGGACGAGAACGCGAACCCGCGGGCACCGCCCTCGAGCGCCGCGAAGCACTCCTCCAGCGCCGTCCGGGTCGGGTTGGCCGAGCGGCTGTACTCGTAGCCGCCGCGGAAGCCGCCGATCCCGTCCTGCTTGTAGGTGGAGACCTGGAAGATGGGCGTGATCACGGCTCCGGTGCCCAGGTCGGGCTCCTGTCCCGCGTGGATCGCACGCGTCGAGAAGCCCTGGTCGCTGCTGTTCTGCTCGGTCATGGCGGCAAGGCTAGCCCCCGCTCAGGACCCCTCCCGCACCACCGGGTCACCCACCCGGATGACCCCTCCTTCGAGGATCCGGAAGACCGTGCCACCCCTGGCGTGCAGGGCCTTCCTGGCCCCCGGCCCGATGAGGTCGTCCATCAGGCGACACGGCGCCGCTGGGCGCACCACCTCGAGCAGCGCCTCCCCCATCCGGATCCGGGTGCCCGGCCGGCCGGGGACCGGACCACCCGACAGGGTGATGTTGCGACGGGTCGCGCCCGCCTCGACGGTTGCCCCCAGGGCGTGGCTTGCCTGCGCCAACGACGGTGCCGACTGCACCGTCACGTGCCGGTGCTTCGAGCCGTGGTAACGGTCACCCACCAGGCCGGCCCCGGCTTCCGCCACGACAGACTCGACGGGTCGCATCGGCAGCTTGGTGGCCTTCGCGACATGGATCGAGACCACCGTTCCGAGGTCGGCGTCGACCGGGTCGTCTCTCACGGCGCCTCCTTCTGCCACTCGCGCATCATCGCGTCGTGGACGTAGCCGACCGCGTGGTTGACCGCCAGCATGGGCGCGTTGTCGTCGGCGTTCCAGGTCCGCACGCTCGTCGTGGTCGGGGATTCGGCCATCAGGGCAAGCGTGCTGGCCGCCTTCATCCGCAACCCCACCCGGTGTCCCCGGTGCTCCCGCATGACCAGGGTGTCCTGCTGGAACGCCACCAGGGCGCCGCGCGGCACCTGCACCTGCGTGTAGCCGACCAGCTCCCCGCTGGCCTCGTGGACGGCGAAGGTGTCGACCGCCCGCCGTCCCATGGCCGCGATGCGCTGGTACTCGGCCCGGACCCGGACTTCGTCCCAGCTCTCCTCCTCGAGCTGGAGGTCGCCGAACGGGATGTCGGTGCTCATCCGCCGGCTCAGCTCCGCGCGACCCGCCAACCACTCCTCGGGTATGCCGTCCCAGCAGGTCTGCATGACGTAGCCGTCCGCGCCGTCCCCGGTCCGGGACGACGCAGCTTCCAGCCGCGCCCGGTCAGCGGGCAGGGACAGCGAGCTGCGCAGCACGGTCTGCGCACCGGCATACCCGTGGGGGGCGGCGAACTCCTCGCCGCTCTCGTCGCGCCCGTCGACTGGCCACTGGGTCTGGGTCAGCAACAGGGTGCGGCCGTGCTCGCGGGCCACGGCCTCGGTGTGCTCGAGCAGCAGCGTGCCGACGCCGTGCCGCCGGTGATCGGGGTGGACCACCACGATGACCACACCCTGCGTCCTGTTGTCGTGCTGAGGCATCACCAACCCGGCGGCGCCCACGACCGTCCCGTCGTCGGTGACGGCCGCCCACGAGATCCGAGGGCGGTCGGTGCTGCGACCCAGCTCGCGCAGCTCGTCAGCCGACCAGGAGGTGTGGTCGGCGCCGAAGACGTGTCGGCCGTCCGCGGCGAGGACCTCCACCCAGTCGTCGAACAGCCGTCGCTGCGCCCCGTCGGGGTCGTCGATCAGGGTGAGGGTGACCATCCGTCCACCCTGCCCGGGCGGGCACCACCGGCGCCAACCAGTTTGGCCGGTGAGCGGGCTGGTGAGCCCCGCAAGGGCCAGAACCCCTCGATGGAACAGTCGCCCGCAGGCAGGCGTTGGAACGGTCGTGATATTCGGATCGCGTGCCAAGACGACCCTGCCCACCGCCGAGAACGCCCTGCACGGACGCGAGCAGCGTCCGTTCCACATCGCCGACGAGCACGTCGTGCTGCACACCCCGCTCGAGGGGCCCTGGCCCGAGGGGACCGAGGTGCTCTACATCGCGATGGGGTGCTTCTGGGGAGCCGAGCGGATCTTCTGGCGGCTGCCCGGGGTCGTGACGACGGCGGCGGGCTACATGGGTGGCCTGACGCCGAACCCGACCTACGAGGAGACCTGCACCGGCCTGACCGGCCATGCCGAGGCCGTGCTCGTGGCCTACGACCCGCAGGTGACCACGCCCGAGCTGCTGCTGAAGGAGTTCTGGGAGAACCACGACCCCACCCAGGGCAACCGGCAGGGCAACGACATCGGCACGGCATACCGGTCGGCCATCTACTGGACCACGCCCGACCAGGCGCGCGCTGCCGAGGCGACCCGCGAGGCGTTCCAGAAGGTGTTGTCCGACAACGGCTTCGGCACGATCACGACCGAGATCCGCTCAGCCGAGGACGCCGGCACGTTCTACTACGCCGAGGACTACCACCAGCAGTACCTCTACAAGAACCCCGGCGGCTACTGCAACCACGGACCCAACGGGATGACCTGCCCCGTCGGCCTGGTCAAGCAGGACCAGCTGCCCTCCCAGGAGAGCGTCCTGCGGGTGAACGACTCAGGCGCCTGAGCTCAGGGGTTCGGTCAGCCGTTCAACGGCTCACGCGGTACGCGGCGGCGCTGGCGTCCTTGAACGTCCAGGAGTCCTTGAGGACGCCCTTGCTGTCGCGCAGGTAGGCCGAGTCGCCGGTGTTGTTCCAGACGTACCAGGAGCGGTTGTAGTAGCGCTTGGTGCTCGTCGCGCTGCCCTTGCCGGTGTAGACGACGACCGAGGTCTTGGCCTTGAGCGTGAAGCTCGGGAACCGGTAGGTGAAGCCCTGCTTGTCCTTCAGCGTCCAGCCGCTGAGCGACCGGTTCTGCGCCGTGGTGTTGGTGATCCGCACCCACTCGCTGTTGAGGCTGGCGTTGGACCCCTTGTCCGAGCCGGGCGAGTCGTACTGGATCTGGGTGATCCGGATGGCGGGCACGGCGGCCTCGGCGGACACCGGGGCGAGCAGCCCGAAGGTCAGGGCAACGGCGGGCACGGCGGCGAGGGCGAGGCGAGAGCGCATGACGCGAGGCTAGGGCGGTGCGACCGCCCGAAATGCCGACTTCGCACCTTTGCCACCCGGCTCGGTCCGAACGGACGAGGCGCAGAGGCCGGGAGCGCCGCAGCTGACGTCGGAGTCCGGGCCGTTCGTGGCTCCGACGCCACGAACGGCTGCTCGACGGCCGCCCAAGGCGCCATTCGTGGCGGACGTGGCAGGAATGCACGCCACGTCCCGAGAGGTGAGTGCATTCGCGGCGGAAGCGGCACCAAGGCACGGCCGCGCGGCGGCATCGCCCGGGCTCGGGGTAGGTCAGCTGGCCGAAGTACGGCGCAACAGCCGAGCGAACCACGAGCCGGGACGGGAGCCAGGCGCTGAGGCGGCCTCGCGACGAGGCGGGTCCGCCGCCGACTGAGCGCGCAGGGCCCGCAGAGCGCGCCACTGCCCGACGAGGTCGTCCACGTCGACGGTGCGCGCGAGCAGTGGCGGCAGGTTGCCGACGGCCGGACGCAGCCGGTCCACCTTGACCCGGTGGTTGAAGTCCTCGAGCACGATGCGGGCGCTCTCCTCGGTGCGCAGCTCGAGGAGCGACTCGGGGAACGTGGCCGCCTCCTTGCGCAGCGCGATGGCCGGCGGCATCGCCGCGGTCATGTCGAGCTGCTCGCGCTGGACCAGCCCCTTGACCCACCAGTCCGGGTCCTCGACGTCGGGGCTGCCGAGGTTGCGCAGCGGCTTGCCCGCGCCGGGCAGGTTGTCGAACTCCCCGCGCTCCTGTGCCTCGCGGATCGCCCGCTCGACCGGAGATTCCCAGTTCTCCATGGTGCCAACCTAACCCGAGCACCCAGGCGAGGTATGCCGCGTGGTCGCCCACGCGGCATACCTGCACCTAGGCCGGTGGACGGGGGTGGCTCAGCCCCGGTCGCCCTGCGCGGCCGGCGGCCTCGGTGACGTTGCGGGCCATGCTGCCGGCTGCGCGTTCGAGCGCACTCCGAGGGGCTCCCGAGACGCGCGGCGGCATCACCACCACGGGGCAGCTCGCGCTGGAGACCAGGCGCATGGCAAAGCCCGGCATGGCCGAGATGTCGAGCCGGCGAGGCGCATCGATGACCAGCAGGTCAGCATGCTCGGCAGCCACCAGCAGGCTGCGTCGCTTGCCGCCGTGGACCAGGCGCACCTCGACGCCATGGCCGCCACCGAGCACCTCGGCCACGTCCGCCTGCAGGTCGGCCAGGGCCTGAGCCTGCGCTGCACCGGCGTCCTCGGTGATCGGCGACGGGGTGACCCGCGATGCGGTCTGCGGCGGGGTCGGCCGCCAGGCTCGCACCGCCACCACCCGGCCGCCGCGCAGGGCGGCCAGCTCGGCCGCCCAGTGCAGGGCCGTGGGTGACTTCGACGTCGCGCTGACGCCGACCACGATCGTGTAGGGCTGGGACTCGTCCGGTTCCATGTGTCCGCCTCCTACGCGCGAGCCGGTTCGACCGGCCCGTCGTCGCTGACCTTGCTGAGCGGTTCGGCGATGTCCTCCAGGCCCTTGCCCTCGGCATCGACGCCGATCCTGATGGCGACGACCGCACCGAGGATCATGATCGACGAGGCGAGGATGTAGCCCCAGAACAGCGGGTTGCGCTCCTTGCCCTCACCGACCAGGGCGCCGAACAGGACCGGCCCCAGGGCACCGAAGATCTGTCCGATGGCGAAGAAGTAGGAGATCGCCTGGCCGCGCACCTCGAGCGGGAAGATCTCGCTGACCGTCAGGTAGGCCGAGGACGCACCCGCCGAGGCGAAGAAGAACGACACGCACCAGAAGATCGTGTGGGTCGTTGCGTTCAGCGTTCCGGCCTTGAACAGGAACGCCGACACCAGCAGCACCAGACCGGCAACCATGTAGGTCGCGAAGATCATCTTGCGTCGACCGATGGTGTCGAACAGGTGGCCGAGCAGCAGCGGCCCGGCGAGGTTGCCGATCGCGAAGGGGATGAAGTAGATCGCGGCCGCCGACTTGTCGAGGTGGTAGAAGTTCTGCAGCACCAGCGCATACGTGAAGAAGATCGCGTTGTAGAGGAAGCTCTGCGTGATCATCATCGTCAGGCCCAGCACGGTGCGCGACGGATACTTCTTGACGAAGACGTGGACCAGGTCCTTGAAGGGGATCTCCTCCTTGGCCTTGATCACCATCGCCTTGCTCTCGTCGACGGGCGCCAGCTCCTTGCCCTGCGCCTTGACCGAGGCCTCGATCTCGTCGACGATCCGGTCGGCCTCCTCACCCTGGCCGTGGGTCACCATCCAGCGCGGGCTCTCCGGGATGTGCCGGCGCAGCCAGATGATGACCAGACCCATGACCGGGCCGATGAAGAACGCGATCCGCCAGCCGACGTTCGCCGCGACGCGGTCGGTATCCAGCAGCCAGAAGCTGGCGAAGGCACCGAGCAGGGCGCCGGCCCAGTAGGTGCCGTTGACGGCGATGTCCACCCGGCCGCGGTACTTCGCGGGGATGAGCTCGTCGATGGCGGAGTTGATCGCGGTGTACTCGCCGCCGATGCCCAGACCCGCCACGAACCTCCACACGTAGAGGAACCACGGTGTCCAGGCCAGCCCGGCGATGCCGGAGCCGACCAGGTAGATCGCCAGGGTGATGATGAACAGCCGCTTGCGACCCAGCTTGTCGGTGAGGCGGCCGAAAGTGAGCGCACCGACCACCTGCCCGATCAGGTAGATGGTGCCGGCGAAGCCGACCTCGGTGGAGCTCATGTGGAGGCTGTCCTGGAAGCCGGCGTTGGAGACCAGCTGGATCTCGAGCCCGTCGAGGATCCAGGAGACGCCGAGACCGACGACCACCAGCCAGTGGAACCTCGCCCAGGGCAGGCGGTCCATCCTGAAGGGGATCAGGCTCCGCACCGCTCCGGTCTCGGTGGGGGCTGCTGCTGTCGTCATGGGCCACTCCTCGCTGTTCACGTCAGGTGGTTGCGCAACGCACCCACCGGGGGAACCTACGCGTGGTTCGTCCGTTTCGCGCGTTGAAAGCGCCCCTGACCTGCAGAAACGTCAGAATCGATCTCTCACCGGTGCCTCCGACGCTGCTGTCGCGGCCGCGCTGCGTAGGGTCTGGAGCATGCGGATCGTGTCCCTGCTCCCCTCGACCACGGAGATCCTGTTCGCCATCGGCGCGGGTGACCAGGTGGTCGGGGTCACCTTCGAGTGCGACACACCCGCGCAGGCCCGCGAGCGCACGATCGTCTCGACCACCGCCATCCCCGAAGGCCTGTCCGCCCACGACATCGACGCCTTCGTGTCGAAGGCGATGGCCGCCGGCGAGGACCTCTACCACCTCGACGCCGGCGCCCTGGGCGCGCTCGACGCCGACCTGGTGGTCACCCAGGACCTGTGTGCCGTCTGCGCGGTCGACGTGTCCGTCGTCGACGACGCCCTCGCCTTCCTGGGGTGCCGCGCCGACGTCCTCACCATCGACCCGCATAACCTCGACGAGGTGCTCGAGTCGGTCCTCACCCTCGGCACCGCCACGGGCTTCGAGGGCACCGCAAGTGCCCTCGTGGCCGGCCTGCGCCAGCGCCTGTATGCCGTGGAGCGGGCCGTGCTCGATGCGCCCCGACCGCGGGCGCTCGTCCTCGAGTGGACCGACCCGGCCTTCGCCCCCGGACACTGGGTGCCCGAGATGGTGACCGTGGCCGGCGGCCGCAACGTGCTCGGGGATGCTGGGGAGAAGTCGGTGCGCGTGACGTGGGACGCAGTCCGGGACAGTGCACCCGAAGTGGTCGTGTGCGCCCCTTGCGGCTACGACCTCGAGGGGTCAGCGGCGTTGGCACGCAAGGCGATCGACTCCGGCGAGCTGCCACCCGGCATACCTGTCTGGGCGGTTGACGCCAACGCGAGCTTCGCGCGACCCGGGCCGCGCCTCGTCGACGGCGTCGAGGCGCTGGTCGGCATCCTGCACCCCGACGCGATGCTCCCGCCGCGACCGGACATGGCACGACGGCTGCGGTGAGCTGAGCCTGTCAGTCGACCAGCGCGATGAGCAGGTCCGCGCGGGTCAGCACGCCGACCGGCTTGCCGTCCTCGACGACCATGATCGCGTCGGCCTTCTCGAGCTCGTGCCGAGCCACGGAGACCGGCTCGCCGGCGCCCACGAGCGGCAGCGACGGCTCCATGTGCTTGTCGACCGAGTCGGTGAGGTGCGCGCTGCCGTTGAACAGCGCCTCGAGCAGCGCCCGCTCGCTGACCGACCCGGCCACCTCGCCGGCCATGACGGGCGGCTCGGCTCCGACGACCGGCATCTGCGACACGGAGTACTCGTGCAGGATCTCGATGGCGTCGCGGACGGTCTCGGTGGGGTGCGTGTGGACGAGGGCCGGCATGTCGCCGGCCTTCTTGTGCAGGAGCTCGCCGACGGTGCTCTGGTCGGCGGACCGCATGAAGCCGTAGGAGCTCATCCAGTCGTCGTTGAAGATCTTGGACATGTAACCGCGGCCGCTGTCGGGCAGCAGCACGACGACGACGGCGTCCGCGGGAAGGTCCTTCGCGGCACGCAGGGCAGCCACGACGGCCATGCCGCAGGAGCCTCCGACGAGCAGGCCCTCCTCCTTGGCTAGGCGACGGGTCATCTCGAACGAGTCGGCATCGCTGACGGCGATCACCTCGTCGACCATCTTGGGGTCATAGGCCGTCGGCCAGAAGTCCTCGCCCACGCCCTCGACGAGGTAGGGGCGGCCGGTGCCACCGGAGTAGACCGAACCCTCGGGGTCGGCGCCGATGACCCGCACGCGGCCACCCTCGCGGGTGTCGGAGACCTCACGCAGGTAGCGGCCGGTGCCGGTGATCGTGCCGCCGGTGCCGACACCTGCCACGAAGTGGGTCACGAGGCCGTCGGTGTCGTCCCAGATCTCGGGCCCGGTGCTCTCGTAGTGCGAGGCAGGTCCCATCGGGTTCGCGTACTGGTTGGGCTTCCAGGCGCCGTCGATCTCGCGGACCAGCCGGTCGGACGTCTGGTAGTAGGAGTCCGGGTGGTCGGGGGCGACGGCGGTCGGGCAGACCACGACCTCGGCGCCGTAGGCCTTGAGCACGTCGCGCTTGTCCTGGCTCACCTTGTCGGGGCACACGAACACGCACTTGTAGCCGCGGCGCTGGGCGACCAGCGCCAGACCGACGCCGGTGTTGCCGGAGGTGGGCTCCACGATGGTGCCGCCGGGCTTGAGCTCGCCGGACGCCTCGGCCGTCTCGACCATCTTGAGCGCGATGCGGTCCTTCACCGACCCGCCCGGGTTCATGTACTCGATCTTGGCCAGGATCGTCGCGGCGATCCCTTCGGTGACCGAGTTGAGCTTGACGAGGGGCGTGTTCCCGACGAGGTCGGCGATGTGCTCTGCGTACTTCACCGGCTCATCCTCTCAGATGGTGGACGGCCCCCAAGACCGCCTGTCCGACGGCATCCAGCGCGTCTCCCACAACTGGTGGAGCCCTAACGCACACCCCCGGCGCACCATCGGAGGGGGAGGGGGCACACCATGTCATGGTCAGCCGTTAACGTCAGAGGGACCAGCGAGACAGGGACCAGCCAGGAGAGGGGTCTGCCGATGGGTCGGGCTCGGCGTGCACGCAAGATCGCTGCCACTGCTGCCTACGGCGGTGGCGGCCTCGCTGCGGGCATCGGTGCGCTCGGCGCGTTGACCTACGGCGTCCTGAAGGCCGAGGCCAAAGTGGCCCGCCGGATCGTCGGCCAGCCCTTCGACGGCTCCCCCGACGACAACGGGTCCTATGGCTCCGGTGTCGGCGACCCGGTCGAGCTGATCGTCCTCGGCGACTCCTCCGCGGCGGGCATGGGCGCGGACAACCGCTACCAGACGGTCGGCGCGATCATCGCCAACGGCGTCTCGGCCCTGACCGGCCGACCGGTCCACCTCACCAACACCGCCGTCGTGGGTGCCGAGTCGTCCGGGCTGGAGCTCCAGCTCGCCAACGCCCTGGACCAGGTGGCCCGTCCACACGTGGCCATCATCATGGTCGGCGCCAACGACGTGACCCACCGGATCAACAAGGCCGTGGCGGTCCGCCACCTGGAGACGACGGTGCGCGCCCTGCGCGCCCTCGGCACGGAGGTCGTCGTCGGCACCTGCCCCGACCTGGGCACCATCCAGCCGATCCCGCAGCCGCTGCGGCTGATCGGGCGGCGCTGGTCCCGCGACATGGCAGCGGCCCAGACCGTCGCTGTGGTCGAAGCCGGCGGCCGCACGGTGTCCCTCGGAGACCTCCTCGGACCGGAGTTCGCCGAGCGCCCGCACGAGATGTTCAGCGCCGACCGCTTCCACCCCTCCCCTGCGGGCTATGCCCGCGCGGCTTCAGCCCTGCTGCCCAGCGTGTATGCCGCCCTCGGCGTCTGGTCCGGCGAGCCCACCGAGGAGCGTGCTCCCGACACGCGCCGCGGCGAGGGCGTGGGCCCCGTTGCGGTGGCAGCGGTGTATGCCGTGCGCGACCCCGGGACGGAGGTCAGCGCCACCCAGATCGCCGGCCAGAGCCGCGGCCCCCGCGGTCGTTGGGCGATGCTGCTGCGCCGTCCCCACAACCCGGTGCCCGACCGCCACGAGGGCGACGAGGGCGGGGTCGAGGCGGTCGCCGGACCGGGCGTCGAGGTGGCTCTCGGCACTGCCGCCGGCGCGGGAACAGACCTGCCCATGCTGGAGTCTGCGGACGGGGTCGGCGAGAGCAACGACACACCCACGGACCCAGCCACACGGCATACCATCGAGGCTGACTAAGCGGCCGCTTATCTCGCGGCCCCTCGCACCTGCTGCATGAGGAGGAACCCCCGTGACCGAAGCCGTCATCGTCTCGACCGCCCGCACGCCCATCGGGCGCGCGTTCAAGGGCTCGCTCAAGGACATCCGCCCGGACGACCTGTCCGTCCAGGTGATCAGTGCCGCGCTGGCCAAGATCCCCGAGCTCGACCCGACGCTGGTCGAGGACCTCTACTGGGGCTGCGCCGAGCCCTCCGGCCGCCACGGCTCCAACATGGCGCGTGTCATCTCCGTGCTGGCCGGGTTCGACGGGCTGCCGGCCTCCACGATCAACCGGTTCTGCGCCTCGTCGGTCCAGACGACGCGGATGGCCTTCCACGCGATCAAGGCCGGCGAGGGCGACATCTTCGTCTCCGGTGGTGTCGAGTGCGTGTCGCAGTACACCAACTGGGCCGGCGCCGGCGGCTCCTCGGGCGACGACCAGAACCCCAAGTTCGCCGGTTCCGCCGCCCGCAGCGAGCAGATCGCCAAGAGCAACGAGACGTGGACCGACCCGCGCCAGCAGGCCCTGCTGCCCGATGTCTACCTCTCGATGGGGCAGACCGCGGAGAACGTCGCCACGCTGCGCGGCATCTCCCGCGAGCGCCAGGACGAGTGGGGCGTGAGCAGCCAGAACCGCGCCGAGAAGGCCATCGCCGACGGGTTCTTCGAGCGCGAGATCGCACCCGTGACCCTGGGCGACGGCACGGTCGTGAGCAAGGACGACGGCCCCCGGGCCGGCGTGACGCTCGAAGCGCTGCAGGGTCTCAACCCGGTGTTCCGCGAGCAGGGCACCATCACGGCCGGCAACTGCTGCCCGCTCAACGACGGCGCCGCCGCGGTGGTCGTCATGAGCGACACCAAGGCCAAGGAGCTCGGGCTGACCCCACTGGCCCGCGTCGTGTCCACCGGCGTCTCCGGCCTGTCCCCCGAGATCATGGGCCTCGGTCCGGTCGAGGCCTCGCGCCAGGCGCTCGCCCGCGCCGGCATGGCGATCGGTGACATCGACCTCTACGAGATCAACGAGGCGTTCGCCGCCCAGGTGCTGCCCTCCGCCGACGACCTCGGCATGGACTTCGACAAGCTCAACGTGCACGGCGGCGCGATCGCCCTCGGCCACCCGTTCGGCTCGACCGGGGCGCGGATCACCACGACCCTGCTCAACGGCCTGGCCGCCCACGACGGTCAGTTCGGCCTCGAGACGATGTGCGTCGGCGGCGGCCAGGGCATGGCCATCATCTACGAACGCCTCAGCTAGCCCAGCCGCACTCGATGATTCGAGGTGATGTCCCACCGGATTCCGGTGGGACATCACCTCGAACGGTGGAGGTCAGGCTGCGCGGGCCCGCATGATTGCGTGGGCTCGACAGACCTGGTCCATGAAGGCATCAGGTTGCAGCCGGAGTCCCATGAGTGTCATGCGCAACACCCTGTCGCCCCGGATGACCAGGTCGTTCTGTCGGAAATGGTCGTCGCTGAGCGCCAGACCCCACGTGTGCTGCGAACCATCGATCTCCACCGCCAGCTCAATGTCGTCCCAGCTGACGTCGAGGTAGACCCTCCCCCGCCAACCTGACCTCAATGCCTGCCGGCTGGGTGTCGGGAGCCCGCGAGACCGGCAAAGCCTGGCGAAGTCCAGCTCGCCCAACGACTGCGCACCGTCGGCCACATCCAGCGCTACCAGGCTGATGAACCTCCTGCGGTTCCTGCCACGGATCTCCCGTACTGCGGCCAGCAGTGAAGCGCCGGTCACGAGGCGTTGTTGGACGGGCATCGCCAGGAGCAAGGCAGCCTGCCTATCGCTGACCGCCCAGTGGGCTGCCCGGACGGCGGCCACCGCCGGTCGGGTCCTGGTGGGTCCGACGCCGACCAGCTCGTCCGGGACCCGCCTGATCACCTTGTGCAACAGCACGCCGGATGGTTCGGCCACCCTGGCCGTGTGCTTGACGGACACGTGGATGCGGTCGTCGTCATAGCCCTGGAGGCCTGCCACCTGTAGGGCGGTCACGCCATCAAGGGCAGCGATGCCCTTCCCCACCTCCCACAGCGCGCGCTGCCGATGGGCGGACTCGCCCCGCGGACCAGTATGCAGCGCGACCGTCTGCAACCCGTGCAGCGCCCACCGGCCACTACCGACCTGCCGGCCGACGGACCTGAAGTCCCAGCCTTGGGCACGGAGCTGGGCGCGGCTCATCACCCCATCGGGCGCAAGGTCCGCGAGCTCGGCGCGAGACCTCCGTTCAGCTGACACTCCCACAGCATCGCGAAGCCGGCTCCACCCGGACGCCATTCATCCACAGCCCCCTTGATTCGAGGTGTTGTCCGACCCGATTTCAGTCGGACAACACCTCGAATCAGCCCAGTTCGCGGCGCAGGTCGCCGAGGCGAGAGGCGAGGTCGCCGCCAGCTTCGGCGTCCGCTGCACACGCGTCGTAGACCAGGACGGTCAGCTGGTCCATCAGGACGGCCGGACCCAGGTCAGGGACCTGTCGCGCAGGCGCGGCGAGGTCATCGAGCAGGAGCCGCGCCCGCGGCATACACGACAGTGCGCGGTCCAGCGGCAGCTGCTGCCACCGCCGGACCACGCGCTGTAGTTCCGCCGAAACCTCCTGCGGCACAGGCGATTTCGGGGGCACGTCAGTTGCGCAGGCGCCCGAGCAGGCGCAGGATCTCGAGGTAGAGCCACACCAGAGTGACGATGAGGCCGTGCGCCAGCAGCCACGAGTACTTCTCGGGAGCGCCCGCGGCGATGGCCCGGTCGATCGAGTCGAAGTCGAGGGCCAACATGGCCGAGGCCAGGCCGATGGCGAACAGCGAGATGCCGATGCCGAGCGGACCCGAGCCGCCGATGCCGAACGAGTTACCCGATACCAAGGCGTAGACCAGGTTGATGAGCGCGAAGATCGCGTAGCCGACGACGGCCATCGTCACGATGCGCCGGAACTTCTCGGTCACCTTGATGATGCCGGTCTTGTAGGCGAGCAGCATGCCGGCGAACACGGACAGGGTCGCCAGGACCGCTTGGGCGACGATGCCCTGGAAGATCGGGGTGTCCGTGGCCCGGTCGAAGTACGTGCTGTAGGACTCGCTGATCGCCCCGACGAACAAGCCCTCGAACACGGCGTAGGCGAGGATCAACGGCACGCTGATCGTCTTCTTGAACGCGATCACGAGGCCCAGACCCAGGATCCCCACCAGGCCGACACCCCAGATCCCGATGCCGTAGGTCGGCGAGAGCTGCCAGCCGACGGCGCCGAAGATCAGCACGATGGCGAACAGTCCGAGCGTCTTCATCACGACGTCGTCGATGGTCAGGCGCTTGGTCTGGACCGGCCCGGCTGCGGGCTGGTTGTAGAGGTCCTGGAGCTGCTGGCTGGACATGCCGTCGGTGGCCGCCCGGCCCGCCGTCGGCTGCGTCGGTGCGCCGCCGCGGCCGAAGCCGGCGTAGCCCTGACGGGACTCCTTCTCGATCCGGTCGAACACCGGGTTGCTGGCCATGCGTGTCTCCTTGGAGGCGTAGGGCGGCCCTGCGGTCAGCCGCTCACCCCAGACTACGTGCGAGGGAGGGGAGAAAGTTCCCGACGGACGCCCCTGTGGACGACCAGCCCACTTCTCTGGCGGCGCGACCGTCCTGATGGTGCCCCCGACGGGGATCGAACCCGTACCTGTGGCGATTTTAAGTCGCCTGCCTCTGCCAGTTGGGCCACGGGGGCGGGCCAAGTATGCCGCGCGCGCGTGCCGTTCGTGCCACGCTGGGGCCCGACCGGAAGGGGCGTCGGTGTTTCCCACGTTGGGGGATCTGTTCGGGTTCGACCTCGCTGTCGACACCCACTCGGCGTTCGTCGCGCTCGGGGTGCTCACCGCCATCGGCATCTTCGCCCTCGAGGCGCGCCGGCGCGGCAGCACCGACGAGCGGCTCCTCGCCGTGGTGACCGGTGGGCTGGTCGGCGGGGCGGTCTTCATGCGGCTCGGCACCTGGCTGCAGCACGTCGACCTCCGGCAGAACGCCTCGCTCGCCGAGCAGTGGGCCTACGGCAACCGCAGCATCCTCGGTGGCCTCGTGGGCGCCTGGGCAGGCGTGCACCTCGCCAAGCGGTTGAGCGGCTATCGCCTGCGCACCGGCGACCTGTTCGCCCCCGCCGTGGCCCTGGGCATGGCCGTGGGTCGGATCGGCTGCCTGCTCACCGAGCGGCCCGGCACGCCGACGGGTACGTCGTGGGGGATCACCCTCGGCGACGCCGCCGCCGCGCGCACAGGCGCGCCGGCCGGCATACCGCTGCACCCGTCGTTCCTCTACGAGATCGCCTTCCACGCCGCGGCATTCGCCGTGATCTGGTGGTGGCTGCGCCACCGGCCGGTGCCCAGCGGCGAGCTGCTGGTCTGGTACCTCGGTGCCTACGGCATCGCCAGGTTCCTGCTCGAGTACGTCCGCGGCAACGAGGTCGCCTGGCTGGGCCTGACCCGACCCCAGCTGTTCCTCGCGGTGACGGTGCCGTTGATCCTCGTGCGGGTCGCGCTGCAGGCGCGTTGCGGCGCCTATGCGAGCCTGCGGCACGAGACAGTGGTCGCGTGAGCACCCGCACCGGACCCGGTATGCCGCTGCGTGGCGACCGCATCCACCGTTACGTCAACGCGTTCTGCCCCCTGTGCCACGAGGAGCAGCCCGACCGCGCGCTCACCGAGGTGCACCGGCTGTCCGGGTGGCTGGTGGAGCGCGACGGCCGGATCTGGCTGGAGCGCGGCTGCGCCACCCATGGCCTCGTCCGCACCCTCTATGACGAGTCGCCCGAGATCCTGACCTACCTCGAGGAGTGGACGGCGCCGACCAAGGTGCACACCCCGGACGTGGCGGGCAACTTCACGCCGGTGCCCGCGGCCTACGCCTACGGGCTGCCCGAGATGCAGACCCAGCACACCTGCATCCTGCTGGAGGACCTGCTCGACCACTGCAACCTCAAGTGCCCGACCTGTTTCGCGGCGTCGGCGCCGGCCCTGGCGTCGGTCGTGGCGCTCGACCAGGTGCTCGCCTCGATCGACGCCCGCCTGTCCCGTGAGAACGGCCGGATCGACGTCCTCATGCTCAGCGGTGGCGAGCCGACGCTCTACCCATGGCTGGCCGAGCTGCTCGACGCGGTGGCGGCACGACCGATCGTGCGGGTCCTGGTCAACACCAACGGGCTGACCATCGCCAAGGATGACGCGATGCTCGACCTGCTGCGCCGGCACCGGGACCGGGTCGAGGTCTACCTGCAGTACGACGGCGAGTCGGCGCAGGCTTCCACCCACCACCGCGGCGCCGACATCCGCCGGTTCAAGGA
Organism: Pedococcus bigeumensis; assembly: GCF_006438965.1. Lineage (GTDB taxonomy): Bacteria > Actinomycetota > Actinomycetes > Actinomycetales > Dermatophilaceae > Pedococcus > Pedococcus bigeumensis_A. The sequence continues at coordinate 42,893 of NZ_RCZM01000001.1, read as the reverse complement.
GCAGGCGATCGACCGGCTCTCCGGCGCCGGTATCTTCACCACCCTCACGATGACAGCCGCCCTGGGCGTCAACGACGACGAGATCGGGTTCGTCGTCAAGCGGGCCCTCGACACCCCCTACGTCGGCGGGGTGACGATCCAGCCGGTGTTCGGCTCGGGTCGCAGCGCGGGCATCGACCCGCACGACCGTCTGACGCACACGGGTGTCCTCGCCCGGCTCGAAGGACAGACCGCCGGACAGGTGACCTGGCGCGACCTGACCGCGCTGCCCTGCTCGCACCCCCACTGCTGCTCGGTGGGCTACCTGCTGCGCGACGACTCCGGCACCTGGCGCTCGCTGGTCTCCCTCGTCGGGCACGAACGGCTCAAGCAGTGGCTCGATCTCGAACCCGACGTGCTCGCCAACCGGATCGCCGACGACGCCCTGCCCGCCTCGCTCCGATCGGCCGTCAAGCAGTCCCTGCTCGACCTGCTGTCCGAGCAGTCGTCCCTGTCACATCCGTCGATGGCGAACATCTGGCGCGACGTCTGCTCCGGCTGCGACCTCGGCATCGGCACGCTCGCGACACTGGCTGCCGGGCGCCTGCCGGGGCAGCGCGAGAAGCTCCGCGCACTCCTCGGCGAGCGCGTCCTGCGCGTCACCGTCAAGCCCTTCATGGACATGAACACCATGATCGAGGAACGCCTCACCCAGTGCTGCGTCCACGTCGCCACGGTGAGCGACGAGGGAAGCCACCAGTGCGCCCCGTTCTGCGCGGTGCAAGCCTGGCGTCCCTTGTCACAGCAACGGATCTCGACGGCCGTGGGGCTGCCGATGGCGCAGGGTGCGAGCCCAGCTCGAGGGGGATCGTCGTGACGAGCGGACCGGACCCGCGTCAGGTGGCGCCGCCCCACGCTGACCAGCCGGCGCCCAGCACCACCGCGCCGTACGACCCGTTGCGGTTGTGCGTCTTCGCGACCATTGCCCTGCTGGGGTGGGTCCTGGGACCGGTGGCCCTGCTCGGCTTCGCGGTGCTGGCCATCGTGGGCTACGCCCGGGCTCGACGCGACGGGCTGCTGCGCTCGAGGTGCAAGCTCGGCGACACCCGCCTCGTCCTGGCCTACCTCGCCCTGCTCGCCGTCGCCGCGTGCGTCGGCATCTACCTGTGGATCGTGTGAGAGGGACCGGTCATGACACAGCCGCCACCGCCCAACCCCCATGGACAAAACCCCTACGGACAGAACCCGTACGGCCAACCACCCGGGAGCCCACCCGGCCTGCCACCCGGCCTGCCACCGGGCCAGCGTCCGCCCGGCCAGCCACCGAGCGGCCCGGTCGGCCCGTCCTCCGGTGGACCCTGGCGATCGCCACGGCGAGGTCGGTCCAACGTCGCGAAGTTCTGGACCGGCGTGGCCTTGTGCCTGCCTGCGCTGTTCGTCGCCGGTGCGCTGCAAGCGATTCCGAGGGCCATCGCCAGCTCCCTGTCGCTACCCCCGGAACTCGGTCAGTTCTCGACGCTCGGGCTGGACCTCGCCCTCTTCGGCGCCTTCATCACCGGTCTGGTGGCCGAGAAGACCCGGTTCATCGTCCTGGGGATCCTCGCCGGGATAGCCGTCCTTTTCGTGGTCGCCGCCGGTGCCTGCGTCCTCCTGCTGGCAGGCCTCGCGTCCGGCAACTGAGCCAGACACCACCTGTATGCAGGGTTGATGACAGCTAGTTCGTGGTGGTCGGCACCGGTAGCGAGGAGGTCGGGCGGACTGGCGGCGACGTGGTCGGCATGGTCGTGGCTGCCCCACCCGGCGTCGTCACGGTGCCACTCGGGCTCCCTGTGGGAGCTGTGGTCGGTGATGCCGCGGTCGCGGCCGTGCCCAGCGGCGGGATGGCGCTCGGCGGGGTCCAGACGTCGGGGTTCGTGTCCACACCGGCACCCTGGTCCGTCGGGAGGGGGAAGGTGTTGTCCCACGGGTGGCCGTAGATGTCGGCGGGGCCGTGCAGCGGGCTCCCGTCGGGGCCGAGGAAGCCACCCGCCAGGTCGACCGACTGACCGGTGTCGGTGAAGATCCGGACATCTGTGACTGGCTTGCCGTCCTTGTCGTAGACGTACAGGTTGCTGCTGGGCGTGCCGTTGAACTGCAGACCCGGCTCGCTCATGGGCTCCGGGTAGGGCGCGTTGTTGTAGCCCACGTAGCCGCGGGACGAGGCGATGGCCGCTCCGAGGGCGAAGACGACTCCAAGCACAGCCACGGCGTTGGCCGCCATCAGCAGACGGCGTGGCCAACCGACGAGCTCAGCACCACGCCGCCCGACGTAGACCGAGACCACGGCGCCGATGATGGCCAGCGGGTAGAGGAGCATGCTGACGGATCCCCAGATCACGAGCAGCCACGCCAGTGCGACGCCGCGCGCGATCCACCACACCGGACGCAGCTCGATCGCGAGGTCTCGCGCCTGGCGCACCGCCGGGTAGTCGGCTGCCAGGTTGGCAAGGTCGCGACGGGCCAGGTCCTTCTGTTGGGACCACCAGGTGGGCTTCGACTGCTCGGCACGCACGGGGAAGCCGGCTGCGGACCGAAGCTCCGCGGCATACTCCTGCGGCGAAGCCAACCCGGCGAGCCCCGAAGGCGACTCGGCCACCAGCTCGGACAGGTCCGCCTCGAGACCACCCGTCAGGTCGTCGAGGTCGTCCGGCGGCAGGTCGGCCAGCTCGGCACGGACAGCGGCGATGTACTGCGTGACGTCCTCGCCGGTCGGCAGCTTCATCGTGTTCATGCCTTCACCCCTGCTTCCTCGAGCAAACCGTCCATGGTCTGTGCGAATGCGTCCCACGTCTTGCCCTGCGTGTGCAGGGTGGCGCGGCCCTGCGCGTTGATGCCGTAGTACTTGCGGTGCGGGCCTTCGTCGGACGGCACGACGTAGGACGTCAGCGCTCCCCCGCTGTAGAGCCGGCGCAGCGTCCCGTAGACCGACGCGTCACCAACGTCCTCGAGCCCGGCCGCGCGCAGCCGCCGCACGATGTCGTAGCCGTAGCCGTCCTCGTCGGCGACCACGGCCAGCACCGCCAGGTCGAGGACCCCCTTGACCAGCTGGGTGGTGTCCATCCGCGCCCCTCCTGACTCGATAGTGTGTGGTGGACGGTACTATGCAGTCCGCACTACCGTCGACACCGCCACACCGTCAGCGTGTCGAGCTGCCGCAGTTCCGCCGAGCGAGGTCAGTCAGTGGGTGCGCTGCTTGGCAACTGACCGCTGGGCAAGACGCCGGGCACCGCTTGCCTGGGCCTGGATGATTGCGCGGGTCGGCCCCGGCGCGTACCGCAGCCCTCGCCAGGTCAGGTGGGCCATGGCCCCGACGGGGATGACTGCCTTGTTGGCGGCGAGCCCGTCGACGGCTCGCTTGGCGGTGAGCTCGGCCGTGAGGAACCTCGGCTGCAGCAGCCGGACACGCGAACGCACGCTGCTGCCACCAAAGCTGGCCGGTGCCTCGTAGATGTCGTCGAGCAGTGGGGTGTCGACGAAGCCGGGGCACAGGACGCTCACCCGCACGCCCAGACCGGCCGCCTCGGCGCGCAGCGCGGTCGACAGGCCGACCACCGCGTGCTTGGTCGTCGTGTACGGCAGCATCGCCGGGGCCGGGATCAGGCCGGCGAGCGACGCAGTGTTGAGGATGTGCCCGCTGCCCTGGGCGCGCATGACCTCGTAAGCCGCCGTGACCCCGTTGATCACGCCGCGCAGGTTGACGTCCAGAGCCTTGGTCCAGTGCCGCTCGTCCAGCTCCTCGAGCAGACCACCGATGGCGACACCGGCGTTGTTGACCATCACGTCGAGTCGTCCGTGGTCTGCGACCACCTGGCGCACGAGGGCGGTGACAGCCGCCGCGTCGGCGACGTCGAGGGTGGCGGCGCTGGCCAGCGAACCGAGCTCGGCGGCGGCGCGGACCGCGGCCTCGCCGTCGATGTCAGCGAGCACCACGTGACTGCCGCGGGCGATCAGCTCGACGGCGATGGCGCGACCGATTCCGGAAGCACCGCCGGTGACGATGGAGACCTTGGGTTCGAACGGTTCGCGCTCAAACGGCTTGTGCATCAACGGATTCCTCTGGTCGGATGGAGCGTGATGGCTTGCTGGGACGGGAGTCCACGGACGCGAAGTGGGACGGGTTGACCCTGCGGGTCCGCCACCAGTAGCCGATCGTCGACCCGGGCCACAGGCTGGTGTTGTTGCCGAACCGGTCGAGGTACCAGCTGCGGCAACCCGTCGCCCAGACCGTGTGCTTCGACCGGGACAGCATCTCCCGGGTGAACGCGTCCTGCGCCTGCCGCGTGGCGACCCGTGCTCCGCCGCGACCCTTGTCGATCGCCTGGAGCACGTAGTCCGTTGCGAACTCGATCATCGTCACGACGCTGTTGTGGCCGAGCCCGGTGTTGGGGCCGAGCAGGAGGTAGAGCTCGGGGAAGCCTGCGACGGTGATACCGAGGTTCGTGTGCATCCCGTCGCTCCACGCCTCGCGCAGCGTGCCGCCGTCCAGCCCGCGGATGTCGATGCGGTCCGTGCTGCCGCTCACGTCGAAGCCCGTGCCGAGGACGAGGACGTCCACGTCGTGGCGGGTGCCATCGGCCGTGATCACCGCTCGCGGCTCGACGCGCGTGATCGGATCGGTGACCAGGCTGACGTCCGCGCGCGCGAAGGTCGGCCAGTAGTCGCTGGACAGCAGGATCCGCTTGCAGCCGATCGTGTAGTGGGGGGTCAGCCTCGCCCTGGTCTGCGGATCGGGAACTGCCCGGGCGAGCTCGCGCAGCGCCATCCGCTGGACGAGCCCAGCGAGGACCGGCAGCCGCACGAACATCGGCGCCCGCGCCTCGAGAGCCCAGTAGGTGCGCCAGCGCACCAGTCGTTGCACCGCCGGCCAGCGGGCGAACAGCCGCTGCCGTTTCGGGCTCCACTCCTTGTCCTGCTTGGTCATGGTCCATGCGGGCGTGCGCTGGAAGACGGTCGTGTGGGCGGCCCGCGGCGCGACCTCGGGGATCAGCTGCACTGCGCTCGCGCCGGTGCCGACCACCGCGACCCGGCGCCCGTCGAGCTCGTCCTGCTCGGGCCACTGAGCGGTGTGCATCACCTCGCCCTCGAAAGAGGGCAGCCCCTCGATGTCCGGGAGCTTGGGCTCGTGCAGCGCCCCAACGCCGAGGACCAGTGCGTCGCAGGTCCACTGCCGGCCATCAGCTGCCGTCAGCGTCCAGCGACCCGCCCTCTCGTCGAACTCGGCCGTGCGCAGGTCGGCGCCGAACTCGATCCGGTCGCGCACGGCATACCGGTCCGCCACGTCACGCAGGTAGGCCCAGATCTCGGGCGCGGTGGCGAAGTCCCTTGACCACGAAGGGAACTGGGCGAACGAGAAGGAGTAGAGCCGCGAGGGCACGTCGCAGGCACACCCGGGGTAGCGGTTGTCACGCCAGGTCCCGCCGACGTCGTCGGCCTTCTCCAGGACGACGTAGTCGTGCTCGCCGCGCTGGGCCAGCCGGATGGCCATGCCGAGCCCGGAGAAGCCGGTGCCGACGATGACCACGCGATGGTGAGTGGGCGCCATGTCGCCAACTTACCAGCAGTAAGTTTGTCGGCATCGGGGATAGAGTTGCCGGGTGCCGAAGAGCCCTGCCACCCTCGCGTCGACCGCCGCGCCCGCCACCCGCGTCCGGATGCCGCGCGCCCAGCGCGAGGAGCAGATCCTCCGGATCGCCGAGGAGGTCTTCGCCGAGCGCGGTTTCCAGGCCACGACCATGGAGGACATCGCGGAGCGGGTGGGCGTGACCAAGCCGCTCATCTACGAGTACTTCGGCTCCAAGGAAGGTCTGCTCTCCGCCTGCATCACCAGCGCGCGGAGCCAGCTCCGGGTGGCCACCGAGGCGGCTTGGCAGGAGGTGGGGGCCGATGCCCCGCTCGAGGTCATCTTCCGTGCCGGGGTGGGCGCCTTCTTCACCTTCATCGACGAGCACGCCACCGCGTTCGTCCTCATCCAGCAGGAGGGCGCGGTCGCCTCCCAGGCCAGCCCGCTCATCGAGAGCATCCGCGAGCAGCAGTCCTCAGCCACGATGGCCACGTTCCGCAAGGCACCTGCCCTCGCCGCGGTGCCCGACCAGCTGCTCGAGGGCTACGTCGAGGTGATCATCGGCGCGTGCGAGCGGGTCGCCGTGTGGCGCACCCGTCGCCCCGACGTGACCGCCGAGGACGCCACCGAGATCGTCGTGTCGAGCGTGTGGGGTGGCCTGTCCGCCCTGGTGCCGCAGACCTGACCGCAGCGCGGCGGGACGGGATCAGGCGGGGGCCGTCCCGCGGCCCCAGTGGGTCTCAGTCCGCGACGGACAGGGCGATCCCGTCGAGGATGTCGTGCTCGGACGTGATCACGCGGTGCACCCCCAGGCCGGCGAGCCGGCGCACCACCTCGTGCCAGATCAGCGCCCCGGCACCGATGACGTCGACGCGGCCGGGGTGCATGAACCCCAACGCCGCTCGGTCCGCCCGGGTCATGTGCACGAGCGACTCGCAGGCCCGGATCACCTCGTCGGACGTCAGCTCGCTGAGGTGGATCCGGTCGGGGTCATAGGTCTCGAGCCCCAACGCGTGGGCAGTGATGGTGGTGACCGTGCCGGCCAAGCCGACCAGCGCGCTGACTCCGTCGAAGTCGACTCGCTCGGCAGCCAGGTCGATGGCGGCGTTGATGTCGCGGACGGCCGGCGCGATCTCGGCGTGGACAGGCGGGTCGGAGCGCAGGTGCCGCTCGGTCATCCGCACGCACCCGATGTCCACCGAGCGGGCGGCCTCGACAGAGTCCGTGCCACGGACGAACTCGGTGGAGCCGCCGCCGAGGTCGACGACCAGATACGGACCGGGTATGCCGTGAGCCCTCAGCTCGCCCGTCGCTCCCCTGAACGACAGGGCGGCCTCCTCGTCACCGGAGATGACGTCCGGCGCAATTCCGTAGTGGGAGAACGCTTCTCGCACGCCGGCCACGAACTCGTCGGCGTTGGACGCGTCGCGGGACGCGGAGGTGGCCACGAAGCGGACACGGACGGCGCCCAGCTCGCGGCACTGGGCGGCATACTCGCGGGCCATCGACAGGGTGCGCTCCATGGCGACCGGGTCGATGCGACCGGTGCGGTCCACGCCGTAACCGAGTCGCACCACCTCCATCCGTCGCAGCACGTCGACGAGGGTGCCGGTTGCGGGGTCGACGTCAGCGACCAGGAGACGGATCGAGTTGGTACCACAGTCGACTGCCCCGACGCGGGTCACGTGCGGCGCGCTGGTCACTCCCCCGCCTCCGGCTCGTCGTCAGGCACACAGGAGCCGGTCGCCCACCAGTCGTCGAGCATCGCCAGGGCCTCGTCGCCGAGCGGGTTCACGCCAGGCCCCACGGCAAGGGCGTGCCCCACGAGGACGTGCAGGCACTTCACGCGGCTGGGCATGCCACCGGCCGAGATGCCGTCGATCTCGGCCACCCGCCCGAGCTCGTACCGCCGCGCGAGGTAGTCGTCGTGCGCGGCCGAGTAGGCAGCGGCGAGGGCCGGATCGTCAGCGAGCCGGTCGCTCATCTCCTTCATCACCCCGAGTGACTCGAGCGTGGAGATGGCGCCGGTGAGCTTGGGACAGGTGGCGTAGAACGTGGTGGGGAACGGCGTGCCGTCCGGCAGGCGTGGTTCGGTCTTGAGGACGTCGGGCTTGCCGCACCCGCACCGGTGGGCGACGGCGGCAACCCCCCGCGGTACCCGGCCGAGCTGGGCCGCTACCGCGTCGAGGTCTGCCTCGGTGGGCTGGTCGCTCACTTGGCCGAGCTGGTCGTGCTGCCGGTCTTCGCGGTGCCGGTCGTGCCGGTCGTACCGGTCGTACCGGTCGTGCCGGTCGTGCCGGTCCCCGCCTTGGCGGGGTCAGTGGCAGCCGGGCCGGCATCAGCGACCTGGACCGACTCCCACAGCTGGCCGTACCAAGGGTGGTCGCTGGACGCGGCCGACGCCTTGGCGACGCCCGGCAGGGCCTTGGCGGAGGGCTTGGCATCGATCACGGTGTAGGACTTCTCGCCGATCTTGACGAACTTCAGCCGTTCCCGCGCCTGCTGCGCGACGTAGGCGTCGTCATTCCAGCGGGCCTGCTCCTTCTGGAGGTCGCTCACGCCCTGGCGCTGCTCGCTCACCTGGCCGCGCAGGGACTCGATCTCCCCCTGCTGTCGCAGGTAGGACCGCAGCGTGGGGACGAGGGTGACCGCGAGGAGCACGAAGATCGAGGCGAGCACGACGACCCGCATGACGCCCCGCGAGCTGCGGCGCTCGGGTGACACCGGCGTGCCCGCCACCTTGCGGGCCGCGCCGGAGGCAGTGGCACGCGACCGGCCCGGTCCTGCTCCGGGCCGCGCGGAGGACGACCGTGGCGCACCCGGACGACCGGTTCCAGCCGAGGCCCGGGGCGACGCGGCCCGGGGCGAGCCGGCGCGCGACGGGGCAGCCCGATGGACGGGCTTGTCCTGCCCGCCTGTGCCGTGTCCCGAGTCAGCCATCGTGAGTCCCTGTCGTCTCCCTGCGCGGTGGCCGTCAGGCCTTGGCCGCGAACCTCGGGAAGGCGCCGGCACCGGCATAGACCGCGGCGTCGTCGAGCTCTTCCTCGATGCGCAGCAGCTGGTTGTACTTGGCGACCCGCTCGGAGCGTGCAGGGGCGCCCGTCTTGATCTGGCCGCAGTTGGTGGCCACGGCGAGGTCGGCGATGGTGACGTCCTCGGTCTCGCCGGAGCGGTGGCTCATCATGCAGCGGTAACCGCTGCGGTGGGCCAGGTCGACGGCGTCCAGCGTCTCGGTGAGCGAGCCGATCTGGTTGACCTTGACCAGCAGGGCGTTGGCGGTGCCGGTCTCGATACCGCGCAGCAGGCGCACGGGGTTGGTGACGAACAGGTCGTCGCCGACGAGCTGGACGCGGTCGCCCAGCCGGTCGGTCATGGCCTTCCAGCCGTCCCAGTCCTCCTCGTCGAGCGGGTCCTCGATGGACACCAGCGGGTAGGAATCGACGAGGTCGGCGTAGTAGTCGACCATTTCGGCGGACGTCTTGGCCGCACCCTCGAACTGGTAGGTGCCGTCCTCGTTGTGGAACTCGCTCGCCGCGACGTCGAGGGCCAGTGCGATCTGGGTCCCCGCCTGGTAGCCGGCCTTCTCGATCGCCTCGAGGATGAGGTCGAGGGCCGCCCGGTTCGACTCGAGGTTGGGCGCGAAGCCACCCTCGTCACCGAGCCCGGTGGCCAGGCCGCGCTCCTTGAGGACGCCCTTGAGGGCGTGGTAGATCTCGGCGCCCCAGCGCAGCGCCTCGCGGAACGTCTCGGCGCCGATCGGGGCGATCATGAACTCCTGGACGTCGACGTTGGAGTCGGCGTGGCTGCCACCGTTGAGGATGTTCATCATCGGGACGGGCAGCACGTGCGCGTTGGGGCCGCCCAGGTAGCGGAACAGCGGCAGCCCGGCCGACTCGGCGGCGGCCTTCGCCACCGCGAGCGAGACGCCGAGGATGGCGTTGGCGCCGAGCTTGGCCTTGTTGTCGGTGCCGTCGAGGCCGAGCATGACGCCGTCGATGATCCGCTGCTCGCTTGCTTCGAAGCCCACGAGCTTGGGGTTGATCTCGTCGAGAACTGCGTCCACGGCCTGCTGGACACCCTTGCCGAGGTAGCGGTTCTTGTCGCCGTCACGGCGCTCCACGGCCTCGAAGGCGCCGGTGGAGGCGCCCGACGGGACTGCCGCGCGGGCGATGGTTCCGTCGTCGAGGGCCACCTCGACCTCGACGGTCGGGTTGCCCCGGGAGTCAAGGATCTCGCGGGCGCCTACTGCGTCAATCGTGGCCACAGACTTCTCCATCGTGGTGCCGGATGAGTACCCGCCCGAGGCTACCCGCCCGCGCCCCACCCATCGACGACCGACCCGCAGGCTGGACGGTATGCCGGGTGGCGACCACCCGGCATACCGTCGCCGTCAGACGAGGGCCTGGTAGGCGACCGCTAGTGCCGCGCCGAGGCGCGCGTTGTGGCGGACCAGCGCGATGTTGGTCTCGAGGCTGGCACCACCCGAGAGCTCGACGATACGGCCCAGGAGGAACGGCGTGATGTCCTTGCCGTGGATGCCACGCTCGGCACACTCGGCGACGGCCTGGTCGATGAGGCCGCTGATCTCCTCGGCCGGGATCTCGTCCTCGACCGGCACCGGGTTGGTGACGGCGATGCCACCGGCGAGGCCGAGCGACCACTTGGCCTGCATCATCGCCGCGAGGTCCTGCGCCGAGTCGACGCGCATCGGGGCGGTATGGCCACTCTCCCGCGAGTAGAAGGACGGGAACTCGTCCGAGCCGACGACGACGACGGGCACACCGAGCGTCTCGAGGGACTCGAGGGTGAGGCCGATGTCGAGGATCGACTTCACACCGGCGCTGACCACGGCGACATCGGTCTGGCCGAGCTCAGTGAGGTCGGCGGAGATGTCGAAGCTCGTCTCGGCACCGCGGTGCACGCCACCCAGACCGCCGGTCACGAAGACACGGATACCGGCCAGGGCTGCCAACCGCATGGTGCTGGCCACCGTGGTGGCGCCGTGCTCCTTGCGGGCGATGACGTAGGGCAGGTCGCGCAGACTGACCTTGGCGACGTCGGGGTGGGTCGCGAGCGTCTCGAGCTCGTCGCGGGTCAGCCCGATGCGCGGGATGCCGTCGAGGACGGCGATGGTGGCGGGCACTGCACCGCCGTCACGGATGATCTGCTCGACCTCGAGGGCCATCTCGACGTTGCGGGGGTAGGGCATCCCGTGGCTGATGATCGTGCTCTCGAGCGCGACGACCGGCCGGCCGTCGGCGAGCGCCTCGGCCACCTCGGTGGTGAGCTGGAGCGAGGGGTGCGGGGTGGTCATTTCTTCTCCTTGGACGTGCGCCTGGGGCTGGTCCTGGCGCGCTGGGTGGTTTCGCCGCGCTGGGTGGTTTCGCCGCGCAGAGATCGTCGGAGCTCTGCGTCGATGAGGCGGGGGGTGAGGTCGGGGCGGACGGTCTCGGGGCTGGCCACGGTGAGCGCCGCGGCCATCTGGCCGAAACGAGCCGCGTCGACGGGGGCGTCGCCGCGCATCAGGGCGTGCACGAACGCGGCGGTCATCGAGTCACCCGCACCGGTGACGTCGACAGGCTTGACTGACGGCGCGGGCAGCGTGACGACAGTCGCGCGGCCGTCGTCACCGAGGCTGCTCAGCAGGCTGCCGCGGACTCCCCTGCGCACCCAGACGTTGGTCACCCCGACGTCGTGCAGTCGTCGGGCCGCACGGGCGATGTCCGCACGGTTCTGGGGCACGGTCTCGCCCAGGATCGAGGACAGCTCGTCGAGGTTGGGAGTGAGGGCCAGGAGGGGGCGCTGCGGGGAGAGCATGGTGGCCAAGGGGCGAGCCTTGGCCACGCTCACCGGGTCCATGACGACGGGGACGTTGACTGCCGCGGCGAAGTCGAGCAGCCAGGCGGCCGGCGCCTGGGGGATGTTGCCGTCGAGGACCAGCAGGTTGGCGTGGCTCAGCAGGTCGCGCGAGCGCATCAGCTGGCGGACCGTCAACCGGTCGGTGGCCCGCATGTTAGACACCGCGACCACGAGCTCGCCGCTCGCGTCGAGCACCGCGAGATAGGTGCCGGTGGGGTCGTCCGAGGGAATCATGTGGTCGACCACCACACCGGCTGCGCGGGTGGCCGCGACGATCTCGTCGCCGAACGTGTCGCGGCCGACCGGGGCCACGAGGTGGGTGGGACTGCCAAGCCGGGCGAGGTTCTCCGCGATGTTGCGACCGACGCCTCCGGGGGTGCTGACGGCCGACCCGGGGTTGGACGTCCGCAGCTCGATGGCGTGGTTGGAGTGCGCCTTGATGTCCATGTTGGCCCCGCCCACCACGACCACCGAGTGGGCCTCTGGTCGGACGACGTAGCCGCGCCCGAGGATGGCCCCCTTCTTGGTGAGGTTGGACAGGTGCACCGAGACGGCCGCCTTGGTGGAACCCGTGCGTTCCGCGATCCCTGCGGCATCCAGGAGGGGCTGGGCTCGAAGCAGGTCGACGATGTCCCGCTCACGTTCGGTGAGGCTCATACTTGAAATACTAAGGGTTGCTTGGTTCTCCAAGCAAACGCCTTCCACCCACACGGGGGCAAGGCAGTGGCCCGGCACCTGTCAGCGCCGGGCCACTCCCCCAGGTCGTGCCCCGTCAGGCGGGGTGCGGAAGGTGGCCGTTCGCTCGCCGGGAGACCATGACCGCGCCTGCGCCGGCCAGGGCGACGCCGGCGAAGAGTCCGGCGCCGAGCTGCAGGAACTCCAGGCTGTTGTCGTCGATGAACCGGATGACCACCCGGGGCGCAGGGGCCTCAGGGGGCGCCGGTTGGGGCAACGGAGACAGCCAGTGGTTCTCGAGGGCATCTTGGGAGAGGCCCCTCCCCGAGGCAGACGTGCCGACGTCCATGGTGCCCGAGTCCTGACGGGCGGACGACGATCCCGCGATGGTGACGCCGAGCAGGACAGCGCCGGCGATGGAGAGTGATGCGCGGGTGGTGATGAGCTGGTGGTTCATGTCCTTGCCTTTCAGGTGGCCCTGCCGTGCGACGGCAGCGGGCGCGGGTGGTGGAGTGAGGTCCCGCTCAGGCGGGGTGAGCCATGTGGGCGTGGGTGCGGCGAGAGGCCAGGGCCGCACCGGCCCCGGCCAGAGCGATGCCGGCGAAGAGCCCGGCGCCCAGCTGCAGCACCTCGATGGCGTTGTCGTCGACGCGCAGGATCGTGGTCAGGTTCGTCGGCTGGGCGTCTGGGCCCTGGTAGCAGTTCGTGGAGCAGCGGAGCTCCTCTGCGCCGCCGTTGCCGGGGACCTCGCGGGCGCTGGCCGTTCCGGCCATCGAGAGGGCGATGAGGCCGGTGGCTCCGAGGATGGAGGCTGCCCGGCGGATGCTGGTGGTGTTCGACATGGTCCTGGTCCTTTTCTTGAGCTCTGCTTCCTGCCGGACGGGATGTCCACCACCGTTGTCGCACCGACCGGTACCGGGGCGGCATCGGCCCGGTATCAGCTGGGTATCAAGGCCATTGACGCAGTGGTGGCAGGGGGTCACATTCGAGGTGTGCGCATCGCCGTGCTCGGCCCCCTGGAAGTCGACGAGGGGCGGATCCTGCTGGCACCCCGGGACCAGGTGGTCCTCGAGGCCCTCGCCGCCCGCCCTGGCGAGACGGTGCGGGCCGAAGCGCTCGGGGAGGCACTCTGGGGAGAGGACCTCCCGGCCTCCTGGCCCAAGGTCGTCCAGGGCTGCGTGTCCCGTCTGCGGAAGGCGCTCGGTACCACGGCGATCGTGACGTCGGGCACGGGATATCGACTGGCCATGCACCGGGACGACATCGACCACCTGTGCTTCGAGGACCTCATGCTGCGCGCCAGTGAGCTGCTGGCGACGGGTGAGCCCGAGCGGGCCCGCTACGCCAGCGGGCAGGCCCTCGGCCTGTGGCGCGGTGACCCCCTGGAGAGGCTGACCGAGTGGGAGTCCGGTCGGATCGAGGCCGAGCGGCTGGGTGAGCGGCGCCGCGACGCAGAGGACCTGTATGCCGAGTCCGCCATCCACGCGGGCCGCCACGGCGACGTCCTGGGTGAGCTGCACCGCATGGTCGCCCAGCAGCCCACCCGTGAGCGGCGCTGGGGCCTGCTGGCGCTGGCGCAGTACCAAGCCGGTCGCCAGGCGGAGGCCCTCGGCACGCTCCAGCGCGCCCGCACCACCCTCGTCAACGAGTTCGGGCTCGACCCAGGACACCAACTGGCCGAGCTCGAGGAGGCGATCCTTCGGCAGGACCCCACCCTCGTCGCCGGGGTGGCGCTGCCGGCGGCCACGGCCGACTGTCCCTACCTGGGCCTGGTCGCCTACGACATCGGCGACGCCGCGGCATACTTCGGCCGCGAGGCCGACGCCACCGCCTGCCTGACGCGGCTCGACCAGGCCGGCGTCCTCGCGGTCGTCGGGCCGTCGGGCAGCGGGAAGTCCTCCCTGATCCGCGCGGGGGTGGCCGCGGCCCTGGTGCGCGACGGACGCTCCGTCCAGGTCGTCACGCCCGGCTCCCACCCGGAGGACGTCCTCGCCCTGGCGCCGAAGAGCCCCGGGGCAGTGTTCGTCGTCGACCAGTGTGAGGAGGCGCTGGCCCTTGCCGAGACCTCCCCGGAACGTGAGGCGTTCTTCACCGGTCTGGTCGACTTCGCGCAGCGGGGACCGCTCGTCATCTCCCTCCGCGCGGACCGCCTCGGCGAGCTCGCAGCCCACCCCGAGTTCGCGCGCCTCGTGGAGAAGGGCCTCTACCTCCTCGGCGCCATGGGTACGGCCGAGCTGCGCAGTGCCATCGAGGGCCCTGCCGCCCAGGCCGGGCTGCGCCTCGAGCCGGGACTGGTCGACCTCCTCGTGCGCGAGGCTGAGGGATCAGCGTCCGCATTGCCGCTGCTGTCCCACGTGCTGCGGCAGACGTGGAGGCGCAGGGAAGCGGACACCCTGACCGTGGCGGGGTATGCCGCGACCGGCGGGGTGCGTGCAGCCGTCGCCCAGTCCGCCGAGCGGCTCTACCGCGAGCTGACCGCAACTCAGCAGGGCATGCTCCGGGACCTCATGGTGCGGCTCGTCTCGTCCGACGACGCCGGCGGGCCGGTCCGCACGAGGGTGTCACGGCGCACCGTGACGTCAGACGCCGAGCACACCGCGGTGGTCGAGGCCCTGGTCGGGGCTCGGTTGCTGAGCAGCGACGGTGACACCGTCGAGATCGCCCACGAGTCCCTGGCCGTTGCCTGGCCACGGCTGCGGTCGTGGCTGGACGACGACGTCGACGGGCTTCGGATCATGCGGCACCTCACCGTCGCCGCCGAGAGCTGGGACCAGCTGGACCGACCCGACAGCGAGCTCTATCGCGGCGTCCGGCAGGCGCGAGCAGCGGAGTGGCGACGGGGCCACGACCCGGAGCTGACACCGCCAGAGCGGGCCTTCCTCGACGCCTCGGCTGAGCTGGCCGACAAGGAACAACGGGCCACGGAGACCCAGGTGCGTCGCGAGCGGCGGCTCAACCAGCGGCTGCGCCTCGGACTCGCCGGGGTCGCCGCACTGCTCGCCGTATCCATCGTTGCCGGTGCTCTCGCGCTCACCGCCCGGAACCAGGCCGACGATGAGGCTGCGCGAGCCGAGCGGCAGTCGGTCGTCGCCGATGCCCGACGTCTCGGTGCGGAGGCCTTGCGCGCGCCCGACCTGGACCTTGCCCTTCTGCTCGCCGCGGCCGGCGTCCATCTCGACGACTCCGTCGACTCGCAGAGCAACCTGACCGCCGTGCTCGACCGTGCACCTCAGCTCGTCGGTCTGGCCAAGGTCACCTCGCCGAACATGCTCTCCGTCCGCGCAGACGGCAAGGCAGTCGCCGTCGGCGGAAACTTCACCGGCGTGACCGTTTTCGACTCCACGGCGCACGCGGAGGTCGCCCGGAACCACGACATCCCCGTTCGCTCAGTTCGCTTCAACCCCAACGGGACGCAGCTAGCCGTTTCGGTCAACCCGTACATGGCAACAGGTGAGCGGCGAATCGACCCCGTGCCGCTGCGCATCCTCGACCCGGTGACGGCCGCGCTGGCGGACACCCAGCCGGGCGGGGTGCCCAAGGGGCGAGTCGTCCACCAGACATTTGCCTTCAGCGGCAACGGCCGCTGGCTGGTCGCTGGCTTCATCCACCCGATCCAGGCGGACGAGAACACCGCCTTCAGGGTGTGGAACACCCGCGACCTCTCCCATCCGGTGGCGTCCTTCACGGGCCCGTACCTCAGCGACTACGTCGCCGTCAGCGATGACGGCACGCGGGTCTACGTCGATGCCCAGGACGCCCTGGTCCACTCCTGGGACGTGGGCTCGGGTCGTGAGGTGGGCAGGGCCGCCATCGCCGGGCAGGAAACCTTCGCCCTCAGCCCAGACGGCACGACCCTGCTGGTGAACAGGGGCCAGCAGGTCGCACTCCTCGACCCCAAGCGCCTGACGGTGACGTCCGTGATCGACGAGGACGGAGGCATCGGTCCCATCGAGTTCTCGCCTCGGGGCGACCTCTTCGGCTACACCGTCGACGACGCCCTGGTCGTGCGCCGCCTAAAGGACCCGGCGACGGAGTACGCCCGGTTCGCCGGGGCAGGTGGCGGCGATGTGGGGTTCAGTCCCGACGGAAGGACGGCCTACAGCACAGCGGGCGACCGCCTCCTGGCGTGGGATCTCGTCGGCGACCGACGATTCCTGCGCTCGATCGACGTCCAGCCGCCGCCCGACTCTGCAGGAATCGCGGATGCACGCGTGTCCCCCGACGGTCAGACCGTGGCGAACCTGGTCACCGACGGTGACGAGTCCTACGCGGTTCAGCTCCTGGACGTCCGGACAGGACAGCGCAAGCCCCTGCCGCCGTTACGGCACACCCCGGGTTACTACGTCGACATGGCCTGGCGACCCGACAGCCGGATGGTGGCCAGCGTGCAGAGCGACCAGTGGGTCGACCTGTGGGACCGCGACACCGGACGGCTGCACGCGCGGTACCGAGTGCCCGATCGCTACGGCGTTCTCGACAGAGTGGGGTTCAGCGGTGACAGCACCCGGCTGGTGCTGGGGACGCACCTGGGCTGGGTCCACACCGTCGAGCTCGCGTCGATGGAGCTCGCCGCAGCCCCGGTCCTGGTCAAGGCCAAGGTCCCGGTGGCGTTCACAACGGTCAACCGGGATGGGAACCGAGCGATCGTCTGGGTGGGCGGACTGGTGAACTTGGTCGACATCCCCGGTGGATCGGTCCAACGCAGCGTCCACGTCGGGTTCAGCCTGGGGTCGATGGCCTGGTCGCCCGACGGGAAGACCGTGGTCGTCGCCGGACAGGACCTCGCGGGCGATGGCATCCTCAGGGTCTCGGTGCTCGATCCGCACACCCTGGCGACAACCCGAACGTTCTCCGGATCGCAGGCCTCAGGCTACGACCTCATCGCCTTCTCGGTCGATGGTGAACGATTCGTCACGGTGGGTGGCGGTGGGGTCTCTCTCTGGCAGGCACGTCCCCCAGAGCTCCTCGGAACGGTCCGTTCCGATGCCTACGCCGCCGGGTTCGACAGCGACAACGCCGCCATCCTGGTCGCCTCACCGCAGGGCGCCGTCTCTGCGTGGGATCCGAGGCGAGACGAGGCGGTCAAGGTCGCCTGCCGCATCGTGGGACGGGACCTGACCGAGGCGGAGTGGCGCGACCACCTCCCCGACCGCAAGCGCCAGCGGGTCTGCTGACGCATCGGCACCCCAAGGCGCGGGCGATTCGCCACAATCGCCCAGATCCGTTGGCAGTGGGCGGTTTCGGCACTCCTGCTCCGGCGGTATCACGCCGGTAACGCGGTGGTTGACCGGGAGCCCGACAGGGTCGACCGTCAGACGTATGGGTATCGGCATCCTCGGCCCGCTGGAACTCGACGGAGCGGAGTCCGCGCTCGGCCTGCGGGACCGCGTGGTCCTGGAGACGCTGGCCGTGCGCCACGGCCAGCCGGTCAGCGCCGACACCCTCGCCGAGGCGCTGTGGGGCGAGTACCCCCCGAGCTCCTGGACCAAGGTCGTCCAGGGCTGCGTTGTCCGGCTGCGCAAGGCGCTGGGCGCCGACACCATCGAGACCTCGACCCAGGGCTACCGGCTCCAGGTCCACCGCGACCAACTCGACCACCTGCGTTTCGAACACTTTCTCGACAGGGCGCGCGAGCTTCTCGCCAGCGAACCCGACCGCGCGGCATACCTGCTGCGGGAGGCACTGGACCTCTGGCGTGGTGAGCCGCTCGCCGAGCTGGTCGACTGGGCACCTGGCCGGGTGGCTGCCGAGCGGCTCGTCGAGCTGCGGCACGACGCCGAGGACCTGCTGGTCGAGGCGCAGCTGCTCGGCGGGCACCACCGCGAGGCCATCGCACCGGCCTTGCGCCTCGTCCGCGACGAGCCGATGCGCGAACGTCGGTGGGGCCTGCTCGCCCTCGCGCAGTACCAGGGGGGCCGACAAGCAGATGCCCTGCGGACCCTCCAGCAGGCCCGCAGGGTGCTGGTCGACGAGCTGGGGCTGGACCCGGGGGACGACCTGGTCACGCTCGAGCGGGCGATCCTCAACCAGGACCCCTCGCTCGCCGTCATGGCCGCCATCCCCGCCGGCGCACCCGACTGCCCCTACCTGGGTCTGGTCGCCTACGACGTCGACGATGCCCCAGCCTTCTTCGGCCGTGAGGAGGTCACCGCCGCCTGCCTGCGCCGTCTCGACGAGTCCGGCGTGCTCGCGGTGGTGGGGCCGTCCGGATCCGGCAAGTCCTCGCTCGCACGGGCGGGGCTCGCCGCAGCCCTGGAGCGCGATGGCCGACAGGTGCACGTGGTCACGCCCGGCGAGCGTCCGGCCCTCGCCCTCGACGGAGTCCCCAGGCGTCCGGGCACGGTGCTCCTCGTCGACCAGTGCGAGGAGGCCCTGGCTGGTGACGACACCTCACCGGAGCGGGAGGAGTTGTTCGCGGCGCTGGTCGAGTTCGCCCGCCGCTACCCCCTGATGATCACCCTGCGCGCCGACCGGCTCGGCGAGCTGTCCCCCCACCCGGACTTCGCCCGGCTGGTGGAGGGTGGTCTCTACCTCCTGGGCCCGATGACCGAGCCCGACCTGCGGCACGCCATCGAGGGCCCCGCCGCCCAGGCCGGGCTGCGACTGGAACCCGGGTTGGTCGACCTGCTCGTCCGCGAGGTGGCCGGGGAACCGGCCGCCCTCCCCCTGCTCTCCCACGTGCTCCGCCAGACCTGGCGGAACCGCGAGGGCGGCACCCTCACTGCAGAGGGGTATGCCGCGACAGGTGGGGTCCGTGAGGCGGTGGCCCAGTCGGCCGAAGGCGTGTTCCGCGGGCTGGACCCGGAGCACCAGGCGATGCTCCACGACCTGATGCTGAGGCTGGTCGCACCCGACGAGGCCGGCGACCCCGTTCGCGTACGGGTTCCCCGTCGCGCGGTCGCCGGCGACGAGGAGCACGCGAAGCTGGTCGAGCGGCTGCTCGGGGCACGGCTGCTGGCCACGGATGGTGACACCGTGGCGATCGCCCACGAGTCGCTCGCGGTCGCGTGGCCGCGGCTGAGGTCCTGGCTCGACGAGGACGTCGACGGCCTGCGGATCCTGCGGCACCTCTCCGTCGCGGCCGAGAGCTGGGACGAGCTGGGGCGGCCCGACAGCGAGCTGTATCGAGGGGCACGTCAGGCGCGCGCTGCGGAGTGGCACCACCGCACCGAGGCCACCCTCACCGACACCGAGCGCGACTTCCTGCACGACTCCGCGGAGCTGGCCGAGAAGGAGCAGCGGGCGACCGAGGCCCAGGTGCACCGCGAACGGCGGCTCAACCAGCGGCTGCGGCTCGGCCTCGCCGGGGTGGCCGCGCTGCTCGCGGTGTCGATCATCGCCGGCGCCCTCGCCCTCACTGCCCGGAACCAGGCAGACCAGCAGGCCCGGGCCGCAGACGCCCGTCGCCTGGGCGCCGAGGCATTGCGCTCCGAGGCGCTCGACCGGGCCCTGCTCCTCGCCGTGGCAGGGGTCACGCTGGACGACTCCGTGGACACGCGGACCAACCTGCTCGCGACGCTCGACCGCGCCCCGGCACTCGCGGGCAGCGCTCGAAGTGCCGGCCGGATCCTGAGCCTGGCGGTCAACACCGCGACCGACCAGGTGGCGGTCATGGCGCCCGAGGGCAACGGACTCGAGCTCTTTGACGGACCGACCCTGCGCCGGGTCCCCCTCCCCGAGAAGCTCGTCGGCGGATCGGTCTACGCCCGGCCCGACGGTCGGGGGTACGCGATCTCGATCTTGGCCGACCTGGTCGAGGACGGTCAGCCGCCCGTGCTCCTGCTGGACCGGACCGGAGCCAGGTCCGCGGTCCAGCTTGGCGGCCTCCCACCCCTGTACCACTCCAAGGACGCGGCGCCATACCCCCACAACCGCTCGTACCTCGGGTACTCCACCAACAGCCGCTGGTTCACCGCCTCCTTGATCCAGATCCAGGAGGAGGAGCCCACCCGTACGTACGTCTGGGACCTGGAGTCACCCAGCCGGCCCGTGGCCAGGCTCGAGCTCGGGCTCGAGGGCAGCGCTCCGACGATCAGCCCGGACGGTCGCACCCTCTTCTCGGCCGACTACCGCGGGGGCTTCGCGCCCCAAGGGGGACGCCTGCTCGTCACGGACCTGCCCGGCGGGAGGAAACGCCGCGCCCTGGTCCCAAGCGACCTGGGTGTCAGCCGGCTGGACGACGTGCTGGCCCTGAGCCCGGACGGCCGGACTCTTGCGGTCGGGGGCGGCTACCAGGCCGTCCTGGTGGATACCGCCACGCTGAAGCCGCGAGCCCACCTGACCGGACAGGGCGAGACCACCGCGCTCGCCTTCTCGCCGGACGGCACCCACCTGGCCGCGAGCGGAGACCGGCTGATGGTGTGGGACCTCAGCGGGGAGGAGCCCCTCGAGGTCCTCGCCCAGGAGGGTGAGGCCGACGACCCGGGGTTCAGCCGCGACGGGAAGACGCTCTACACCGCGACCTTCGCCGGCCTGGTCCAGACGTGGGACCTCGCCGGCGACCGGCGGTTCCTCCCGGCCGCCCCGCCCGGCGACCACCTTGACTGGGCCGAGCCCATTCCGAGGTTCTCCCCCGACCTGCGGAAGATCGGCTACACGCAAGTGGGACCCGAGTTCCGCGTCCGAGACGTCGCCACCGGCAAGCTCGGCGCCGTCGTGGCACCAACGATGACGCAGGCCAACGTGAACGACATCGCCTGGCACCCAGACGGCACCACCCTCAACATCACCTCAGGCGCCCCCGTCGTCGGGATCTGGGACAGCACCACCGGCCGACAGATCACCCAACGATCGATCGGACCACCCGAGTCGGCGGAAGGTGCCTACATCGCCTGGTTCAGCCTCGACGGCAAGCTCCTGCTCGTCGGCACCAACGAAGGGCGGCTGCACGTCCTCGACGCACGGACCCTGGCCCCCACGCGAGCGCCGATCCAGGTATACAAGACGGAGAAGGGTGCGCCCGTCGCGCAAACGATCGACGCGTTCAGACCCAGCGGCGACCTCCACACGGTGTGGATCAGGGACGCCATCGTGGACTACGTGGCCGGGACGGCCCGTCCCATGCCGGACCTCGGCTACCCGGTCGTGGCGCTGTACCCCTCGCCCGACGGGAGGCGCCTGCTCGTCAACGCGGGAGTCCCTGGAGTCGGTCTCCTCGATGCCACCACCATGAAATGGATCTCACGGCCCAGCGCCGCTCAGGTTGGGCTCGTGGGTGACAACACGAAGTGGAGCGACGACGGATCGCTCGTCGCCAGCGTCAACGAGGGTCACCTGAGCTACTGGGACGGGCGGACGGGCGCCGCCCTCGGCACTGCGACAGTGCTCCCGGAGTGGGGCGGCGACCCGGCCTTCTCGAAGGACGACAAGCGACTTCTGTTCGCGGGCTTCCACGGCTCCGTCCTCACCTGGGACCTCGACCCCACGACGTGGGTCAGCGCCGCATGCCGGCTGGCGGGGCGCGCCCTGACCGAGCAGGAGTGGCGCAACTACCTGCCGGACCGCCCGTACATCCCGGTCTGCGCGTCCTGAACCTTCGTTGCGGAGCGTGGTCCGCCCGAGCCGAGCACAATGCCCGTGTGGCTCTCGCGGTCTGCCTGCTCTTCGACCCGGACACCGACCGGGCGATCCGTCAGCTCTGGGCGGCCCTGGAAGAAACTGGGATCGGGACACTGTTGAGCCACACCCACGGGCGCCACGTACCGCACCTGTCGTATGCCGTTCTGCGCACCTTCGACGTCGAGGCCGTCGCATCAGCACTGGACGATCTGCCGGGCGGCCCTGCACTGGACCTGCGGTTCGACGCGGTGGGGCTCTTCCCGCGCGGGCGCGCTGCGCTGTTGCCGGCCGCGACATCGGCCCTGCTGGCCCGGCAACACGAGGTGGTCACCGCTGTCACGAACACCGGCGCTGACCTGCACTGGCACTACCGACCGGGACGGTGGATCCCGCACTGCAGCCTCACCACCGGCACGAGCCGTGAGCTGCTGCCGACGGTGGCGGTCCGCGCCTTTGACGTCCTGCCGCTCGAGGGCAGGGCTGTCGGCGCCGCCCTCATTGACAGCGGCACCGGTCAGCGCTGACCGCTGGCGGTCCTCCCCTGATGGCAGCCTGCGGGCAGTTCAGGCGGTTTGCCCGATAGGCTGCAATCCTCGGGGAGCCTTGTGGGACAACCGGTTCCAGCCGCCTGCGTGACTGGTGTCAGGTCGGTGTCAGAGCCGTTGACGCGAGTCCCGCCAAGGGTCACTGTCGAGGCATGCGCATCGCGCTGCTTGGATCCCTGCAAGTCAACGACGGTCAGACGACTCTCGGTCCCCGCGACCGCGTCATCCTGCAGGCGCTCGCGTCCCGACCGGGGACCGAGCTGAGCCCGGAGACGCTTGCAGAAGCCCTCTGGGCCGAACACCTGCCGGAGACGTGGCTGAAGGTCGTCCAGGGCTGCATCGTCAGGCTGGGCAAGGCGCTGGGGCCCGACTCCATCCAGACCTCCCCCAGTGGCTACCGGTTGGTCGTGCACCAGGACGAGGTCGACCATCTGCACTTCGAGCACCTGCTGGCGCGGGCTCGCGAGCTGCTGGCGAACGGCGAGCCCGAGCGCGCCCTCTACGTCATCGGACAGGCCCTGGAACTGTGGCGGGGGGAACCGCTCGTCGAGCTGGTGGACTGGGCTCCGGGGCGCGTCGAGTCTGAGCGCCTGGTCGAGCTGTGGCGGGATGCCGAGGACCTCCACGCCGAGGCTTCGCTGCGGGCGGGCCGCTACCAGGACGTCCTCGGCGACGCCTTGCGCATGGTGGCCGAGCAACCCACGCGGGAGCGACGCTGGGGCCTGCTGGCGCTCGCGCAGTATCAGGCCGGCCGGCAGGGCGATGCACTCCAGACCCTGCACCGCGCCAAGACGACCCTGGTCAACGAGCTCGGCCTCGACCCGGGCCCGGAGGTCTCCGAGCTGGAGCAGGCCATCCTGCGGCAGGACCCCTCACTCGCTGCCCAGACCGTGCTGCCGCCGACGAGCACACAGTGCCCGTACCTCGGGCTGGTCGGATACGACGTCGATGACGCACCCGCGTTCTTCGGACGGCAGACCGACATCTCGGCCTGCCTGAGGCGCCTGGACGAGGACGGCGTCCTCGCGGTCTTGGGACCGTCCGGCTGCGGCAAGTCGTCGCTCGCCCGAGCGGGGGTGGCAGCGGCGCTCGAACGGGACGGTCGTCGGGTCAGGGTCTTCTCGCCCGGCCACCACCCCACCGACACTGGCCGCCACGAACCCCCGGGCCACCGACGTGCTGGTGGTCGACCAGTGCGAGGAGGCCCTCGCCCTTGATCCAGACTCCGCCGAGCGCGCGGAGTTCTTCGACCAGCTGGTCGCCTTCAGGGCCCGTGGCCGCGGCGTCCTGGTCATCGCCCTCCGGGCGGATCGACTCGGAGAACTGTCCACGCACCCGGAGTTCGCGCGCCTCGTCGAGCGCGGCCTGTACCTGCTCGGCGCGATGACCGAGCCGGACCTGCGGCGGGCGATCGAGGGACCCGCAGCACAGGCCGGACTGCGGCTCGAGCCCGGCCTGGTCGACCTGCTGGTCCGCGAGGTCGAGGGCGAACCGGCAGCCCTGCCGCTGCTGTCCCACGTGCTGCGCCAGACCTGGAAGCGACGCGAGGGGCAGACGCTGACCGTCGCCGGTTACGCGGCCACGGGCGGGATCCGCGAAGCGATCTCTCAGTCGGCCGAAAGCGTCTTCCGCGACCTTACCGCCGACCAGCAGGCGATCCTGCG
Organism: Pedococcus bigeumensis; assembly: GCF_006438965.1. GTDB lineage: Bacteria > Actinomycetota > Actinomycetes > Actinomycetales > Dermatophilaceae > Pedococcus > Pedococcus bigeumensis_A. The sequence continues at coordinate 19,014 of NZ_RCZM01000001.1, read as the reverse complement.
CGACCTCATGCTGCGGCTCGTCGCGCCCGACGACGTCGGCGAACCTGTCCGACAGCGCGTGCCTCGCCGCTCAGTGGCCAGCGACGAGGGTCACAGCTTGCTCATCGAGCGGCTCGTGACTGCCCGCCTGATCAGCACCGACGGCGAGACTGTGGAGATCGCCCACGAGGCCTTGGCAATGGCGTGGCCACGGCTGCGGTCCTGGCTGGACGACGACGTCGACGGGCTGCGGATCATGCGCCACCTGTCGGTCTCGGCGACGAGCTGGGATGACCTGGGTCGCCCGGACAGCGAGCTTTACCGCGGTGTCCGGATGGCGCGCGCAGTCGAGTGGCGCGACCGATCGAACCCGTCCCTCCCACCGGCGGAGCAGGAGTTCCTTGTCGCCTCGGCCGACCTCGCCGCGGTCGAACAACGGGCCACCGAGGAGCAGGTCCGAACAGAGCGCCGCTCCAACCAGCGCCTCCGTTGCGGGTTGGCCGCGGTCGCGGTCCTGCTGGCTGTGTCTACCGTTGCTGGGGCCCTCGCCAAGAGCGCAGCCGACCGAGCCGACCAGCAGGCCCTGGCGGCCGACGGCCGACGCCTCGGCGCCTAAGCCCTTCGGTCCGAGGCCCTCGACCGGTCCCTGCTGCTCGCCGCGGCCGGCGTCACGCTGGACGACTCGGTGGACACCCGCAACAACCTGCTCGCCACTCTGGGCCGCGCACCTTCGCTGGTCGCCAATGCGCGCAGCGCCGGGAGGATCGTGAGCCTTGCGGTCAACCCGGCCACAGGTCAGGTGGCGGCTGCCGCCGCCGTCGGTGCGGGTCTCGAGCTGTACGACGGCCGGACCTTGCGTCGGGTGTCCCTCCCGGAAAGGCTCCCCGCCGGCGCGATCCTAGCCAGCCCCGACGGCCAGCGCTACGCGATGTCCGTCGCGAACGACCAAGTGGAACACGGGGTCGAGCCACCTGTCCTGCTGCTGGACCCGACCGGAGCCAGGTCCGCGGTCCAGCTGGGCGGCTTCCCGGCTCGGCACTTCGTCTTCGACAACATCGGGTTCGGCCCGATCAACTGCCACAACATGCAGTTCAGTCCCAACGGTCGCTGGCTCGCGGTCGCCATGTGGCCGCTCGACAGCAACGGATCGAACGTGACCGTTGTCTGGGACCTCCTATCTCCTCGCCGACCGGTAGCGATGCTGCCCCTGGGTACGGTCCGGTCCCCCACGGTGAGCTCGGACGGTCGCACGCTGTACACGGTCACTGACGACGACAACGACGACTCGGTCGTCCGGGTCACGGACCTCCCTAGCGGAAAGACGCGTCGGATCCTTCACGGCAAGGACCTCAGCGTGCGTCAGCTCGAGAACGTCTTGGTGCTGAGTCCGGATGGGCGGACACTGGCTCTCGGCGCCGGGGTCGAAGCCGTGCTGGTGGACGCCACGACCCTGAAGCCGCGGACCTATTTGTCGGGTCAGGGCCGAACCTCTGGCCTCGCCTTCGCGCCGGACGGCACCCGCTTGGCCGCGAGCGGGGACCGCCTGACCGTGTGGGACATCACAGGGACGAAGCCCGTCGAGATCCTCGCGCAGGACGGCCCGCCCGACGACCCCGGCTTCAGCGCCGACGGGAACACCCTGTACACCCGCACCTACGCGGGTCTGATCCAGGAGTGGGATCTCGCCGGCGACCGCCGGTTCATCTCCTCCAAGCCAGGTGATCGCCTGGGCTGGGCTGAGACGGGGAGCAGGATCTCTCCTGATGGCACGAAGATTGGATACGTCGCACTCACCCCGATGTTCCGGGTCCGGGACGTGGCGACCGGAAAGCTCGGGCCGGTCGTGGCTCCCGCCATGGCGCAGGGGCGCTACCTCGACATCGCCTGGCACCCCGACAGCACCACGCTCAACATCACCTCTGGGGACCCGTCCGTGCGCACCTGGGACACCACCACCGGCAGGCAGCTCGCCGAGCACCGTCTAGGTCCGCCAGCCAGCGAAGGCGCTGCGATCGCCTTCTTCACGCTCGACGGCAAGTATCTGCTCGTCGGCACCACCGAGGGGCGGCTGGAGGTCCTCGACGCCCGCACCCTGGTCCCGGCTCGCGCGCCTCCAGGTGTTCACCAAGAAGGAGGGCGAGCCGAGCCCGCACGAGATAGGGCTGTTCGCCCCCAGCGGCGACCTCCACACGGCGTACCTGCCCGAGGTCATCGTGGACTACGTCGCCGGAACCGTCCGATCATGGCCGAAGCTCGGATTTCCCATCGCGGGTGTGGTCCCCTCCCCCGACGGGAAGCGGTCCTGGTCGACACCGGCGCCACCGGGGTCGGTCTCCTCGACGCGACGACGATGAGGTGGATCTCCCGGCCCAACGCGACTCAGGCGGGGCTGGTGGGGTGGACGAGTCAGTTCAGCGATGACGGAGCGCTCGTCGCCAGTGTCAACGAGAACCGGCTGAGTCAGTGGGACGGACGGACCGGCACCTACCTCGGAACGGTGACCGTGGACTACGAGGGAGCGCCCGCGTTCTCGAAGGACGACACGCGGCTCGTGTTCGCGGGCCAGACCGGGTCGGTCCTCACCTGGAACCTCGATCACCGAGCCTGGGTCGCGGCAGCCTGCCGCTTGGCCGGCCGCGCCCTCACGGAGCAGGAGTGGCACAACTACCTGCCGGACCGCCCGTTCGTCCCAGTTTGCGGGTCCTGACCGAAGTCGCGTTTGAGCCTCAGCCGAAATCTCCCAGGGCCCTACGCAGCAACGCATCTGCCGACTCGCCCTGCTGACGTGCCCGCGCCACGAGCGCGAGCAGCTGCGACCCGAGATCGCCATCCTCGGCCGTCACGGAGCCGAGGTCTCCCCCCGTGCGCTCCCAGCGGGCCAGCGCCTTCTCGGCGGCGAGCAGGCTCGGCAACGACCTGGGTATGCCGTGCAGCAGGCCCTGGTGGCCGTCCTCGCCGCCGCCGTGCGGCGGCTTCTGCGCGCGCTCGGCGGCCTTGATCTGCTCCCAGGCGCGCTCCACGTCGGCGGGGGTGGAGGCGTCGCCGTCGGCGAAGACGTGGGGGTGCCGGCGGACCAGCTTCTCGATGATGGCGCCGGCCACGTCGTCGACGTCGAACGGCTCGCTGGCGTGCTCCTGGGCCACCCGGGCCTGGAAGACGACCTGGAGCAGAACGTCGCCGAGCTCCTCGCGGATGTGGTCACGGTCGCCGGACTCGATCGCCTCGGCGGCTTCGTGGGTCTCCTCGATGAGGTACTTCACCAGCGACTCGTGGGTCTGCTCGGCGTCCCACGGGCAGCCACCCGGCGACCGGAGCCGGTCCATCACGGCAACGAGGTCGAGCAGCCGCGACCCTGGGACGTCCCAGGACGCCACGAGGACCTCCACCTCGGGGGGCGAGCCGAGCCGCGAGACCTCCGAGGCGATCGCGTCGGTCAGCCCGGGGTCGCCGTCGGCCGACGACACCCAGACGACCTCGCCCTCGGCGGCCCGGTCCATCAGGTTCCGCGCCAGCTCGGGTGCGGCTACGTCACCGAGGTGAGCCACCGGCATACCCGCCTCGGACACGGCGTCGGCAAGCGGTTCGGTGTCGTCGCGCGCGAGGATCGCGTCGGCGGCGTCCAGAGCCTGCCACGCGGCGTGGGTGAACAGGCCCGGTGCGATGCGCGGGCTGCCGACCAGCAGGGTCAGCCGACCCGTCACCTGGGGCTCAGCCCTGAGGGGTGGGAGCGGCCGGGGCCTCGGTCGGAGCCGGCTGCTCCTTGATCCAGTTGGGGGTGCCCGGCCCGACGCTCCAGTTCTTGCGGTCGAGGCGGCCGTAGCGAGGGTTCAGCGTGATGTCGGCCTTCTCGAGCTCGGTCAGCACCTGGCCCTGCTCGGCCTGGCTCAGCACCGACGGGTTCTGCGGGTTGAAGGCGTCGCTCGTGCGGACGATGTCGATGGCCGCGGCATTGAGCTTGTCCGTCTTGAGCGCCGCCACGACCTGGCTGTCGGACAGGCCCTTGCCGGCACTGTCGGCCACGCGCTGGGTGAAGCGCGCGCGCAGGAGCAGGGTCAGGGCCGTGGCGTTGTCGAGGTTGGCGCCGGGCGCGGCGGTGTTGAGCTGGCTGACCGCCTCCTGGAGCTCCTGCGAGCTGATGTGCTCGTCGTTCACGACCAGGGCGGTGTCGGCGGTCGCGCAGCCGGACACGGCCAGGACGCCCACCACGACTGCCGTCACGATCGACCCACGCAGCGCACTCAATGCCTTCACGGACAACATCCTTCTCTTGGTCCTGCCTTCAGGTACTGGGGGTCATCGCCTGACGTCACTGCGCGGCCTGACCGGTGCCGACCCGAGCCGCGTCGGCGACGCTGCCGAGCAGCACGCCTCGGATGAGGTCACTGGCCCACTGCAAGACTGCCGTGTCGCGCAGCGGTTGGCCACCCACCCGAGCCGTCATGGGCTTCGGCACGAGAATGGTATGCACCGCGTCCTTGACGAGCGACTTCGGGTAGAGCCGCTGCAGCCGCAGCTGGGCGGACTCCGGGAGTTCGACGGGGCCGAACCGGACGTAGTTGCCCTGCACCGAGATGTCCGCGACCCCCGCCTGGCGGCCCACCGTGCGCAAGCGGGCGACCTCCATCAGGTTGCGGACCGTCTCGGGGAGCGGGCCGTAGCGGTCGATCAGCTCGGCCTCGATGTCGGCGAGCACCTGCTCGTCGAGGACGCTGGCGAGCTTCTTGTAGGCCTCCAGGCGCAGCCGCTCTCCCGGCACGTACTCGTGCGGGAGGTGGGCGTCGACGGGCAGCTCGATCTTGATCTCGCCCGGTGCGGTCTCGCCGTCGCCCCGGAAGTCAGCGACCGCCTCACCGACGAGCCGGACGTAGAGGTCGAAGCCGACGCCCGCTATGTGCCCGGACTGCTCGCCACCCAGCAGGTTGCCGGCGCCGCGGATCTCGAGGTCCTTCATGGCGATCTGGATGCCGCTGCCGAGGTCGGTGTGGCTGGCCATCGTCTGCAGCCGGTCGTGGGCGGTCTCGGTCATCGGCTTCTCGGGCGGGTAGAGGAAGTAGCAGTAGGCCCGCTCCCGACCTCGCCCGACCCGGCCACGCAGCTGGTGCAGCTGGGAGAGCCCGAGGACGTCGGACCGCTCGACGATCAGGGTGTTGGCGTTGGAGATGTCCAGGCCGGTCTCGACGATCGTGGTGCAGACGAGCACGTCGAACTTCTTGTCCCAGAAGTCGAGGACGACCTGTTCCAGCTTGTGCTCGCCCATCTTGCCGTGGGCGGTGGCCACCCGGGCCTCGGGCACGAGCTCGCGCACCCGGCTCGCGGCGCGCTCGATGGTGGACACCTTGTTGTGGACCAGGAAAACCTGTCCCTCACGCAACAGCTCGCGTCGGATCGCGGCAACGATCTGCTTCTCGTCGTAGGCACCGACGTAGGTGAGGACCGGGTGCCGCTCCTCGGGCGGCGTTGCGAGAGTGGACATCTCGCGTATGCCGGTCACGGCCATCTCGAGCGTGCGCGGGATGGGGGTGGCCGACATGGCGAGGACATCGACAGCAGTCCGCAACGTCTTGAGCTGTTCCTTGTGCTCGACGCCGAACCGCTGCTCCTCGTCGATCACGACGAGTCCGAGGTCCTTGTACTGGATCGTGCCGCTCAGCAGCCGATGGGTGCCGATGACGAGGTCGACGCTGCCGTCGGCGAGTCCGGCGAGGGTCTCGCGGGCCTCCTTGTCGCTCTGGAACCGGGACAGCGGACGGACCACGACCGGGAACTGCTGGTAGCGCTCGGTGAAGGTCTGCAGGTGCTGCTGGACGAGCAGGGTGGTGGGGACGAGCACCGCGACCTGCTTGCCGTCCTGGATCGCCTTGAACGCGGCACGCACGGCGATCTCGGTCTTGCCGTAGCCGACGTCACCGCAGATGAGCCGGTCCATGGGCACGGTGCGCTCCATGTCGGCCTTGACCTCGTCGATGGAGCTGAGCTGGTCGGGGGTCTCGACGTAGGAAAAGGCGTCCTCGAGCTCGCGCTGCCACGGGGTGTCCGGCGCGAAGGCGTGGCCGGCCGTGGCCATCCGGGCGGAGTAGAGCTGGATCAGCTCGGCCGCGATCTGCTTGACGTACTTGCGCGCCCGGCCCTTGGTCTTGGCCCAGTCGCTGCCGCCCATCTTGTTGAGCGTGGGCAGCTCGCCACCGACGTAGCGGGTGACCTGGTCGAGCTGGTCAGTCGGCACGAAGAGCCGGTCCCCCGGTTGGCCGCGCTTGCCGGGGGCGTACTCGATGAGGAGGTACTCACGTGTCGCAGCGCCAATGGTGCGCTGGACCATCTCGACGAACTTGCCGACGCCGTGCTGCTCGTGGACCACGAAGTCGCCGGGCTTGAGCTGGAGCGGGTCGACCTGGTTGCGCCGCCGCGAGGGCATCTTGCGCATGTCCTTGGTGGAGCCGCCCTGACCCGGCGTGCCGGTGAGATCGGTCTCGGTGATGAACGCGAACTTGCTTGCAGGAGAGAGAAAACCGCTGCCGACACTGCCTGTCGTCAGGTGCACCACGCCGTCACTCAGGTCGCTCAGGTCTGCGTCGAGCCGGGCGGCCACCGACTCGTCGGCCAGCACCTCGGCGACACGGCGAGCCAGACCCGGACCCTCGGTGACCACCACGACCCGCCACCCGTCGGCGACCCAGCGCTGCAGGTCTGCCACGGCATCGGGCGTGCTGCCCCGGTAGCGCGGCGCCTCCTCCAGACCGGTGTTGACGACGACCGAGTCGCCCTCGGCGAGCTCCTCGTCGGCGACGAACGGGCCGAGGTCCCACCACGGCATACCGGCGGCACCCGCGTGGGCGCGCAGGTCGGCAAGGCTCCAGAACGACGCAGTCCCGAGGATGCCCTGGAGGTCGATCGGCACGGTGTTGCCGACCGCAGCGTTGGCCCAGCCGGCCTCGAGGAACTCCTGGCTGGTGGCCACGAGGTCGTGGGCCCGAGTGCGCACGCGCTCGGGGTCGCACAGGACCACCGCGGTGCCGTCGCGCAGGGTGTCGAGCACGCTCTCCATGCCGTCGACGAGGGCCGGCGCCAGCGACTCCATGCCCTCGACCGCGATGCCCTCGGCGAGCTTGGCCAGCAGGTCGACCGCGCCGGGCAGCTGGTCCATCAGCGCGGCCGCTCGGGCTCGCACGGAGTCGGTCAGCAGCACCTCGCGGCAGGGCGGGGCCCACAGTCCGTGCTCGGCCACCTCGAGGCTGCGCTGGTCGGCGACCTTGAACCAGCGGATCTCCTCGACCGTGTCGCCCCAGAACTCCACCCGGACCGGGTGGTCCTCGGTCGGCGGGAAGACGTCGAGGATGCCACCGCGCACGGCGAACTCCCCGCGGCGCTCCACCAGGTCCGTGCGGGTGTAGGCCGCGGCGGCGAGGTCCTCGACGACCTGCTCGAGGGGCGCGTCGTCCCCGGCCTTGAGCGCCACCGGAGCGAGGTCACCCAGGCCCTGCGACACCGGCTGGAGCACGGCACGCACCGGGGCCACGACCACGTCGAGCGGACCGTAGGTCGGGTCGGAGGGATCGGGGTGCTTGAGCCGGCGCAGCACGGCCAGCCGCTTGCCGACCGTGTCGCTGCGAGGGCTGAGCCGCTCGTGGGGCAGCGTCTCCCAGGCCGGGAAGTCGGCCACCCGGTCGCGGTCGAGGAAGCAGCCGAGTGCCGCGACGAGGTCCTCTGCCTCACGGGTCGTCGCCGTCACCGCCAGGATCGGTCGGCCGCTGTCGCGCGCCAACGCGGCGATCAGGGCGGGCCTGGCGCCGGCCGTGACCGCGAGGTCGGCGGCCGGCTCACCGGTACGGGCGACCGCAAGGGCCCGACCGACGGCTGGGTCGGCGCCGAGCAGGTCGAGCAGCGGGGCGAGGGTCATGACAGGGCTCCTGAAGGCAACACACTGTGTCTCTTGACAGCGCAAAACCCCCAACAGCTAGTGCTGGTGGGGTGGTGCTGCCACTCTAACCTTCGCGGCTGACAGTCCCGAGCGGCCGGCGGCCGGCAGCCCCGCTCCGCTCACCCAGACGCGTATGCCGGGTGGTGCCCACCCGCCATACGTCGATTGGCGCGGGGCCGGCGCGCCACCACCGTCCCCCGAGGGCGGCGCGGGCCCCGCTAGCTCTCGCCGGCGTCGCCCTCAGCCCCGTGCCGCCCTGCGACGGGGGCCTCGGGCTCGGTCACGCGTGACTGGGATCGGCGCAGCTTGGCCGCGACGGTGATGGCGGCGGCACCGGCTGCCGCCGTGGCCAGCCCGATCCCGGCCGCGCCGGCGGTGTTGCTACCGGTGAAGGCCAGCGCCGAGGCCGCTGTTCCTCCTGACCCGGTGGATCCACCGGAGTCGGCAGTGGCACCCCCGCCGTTGGTCCCGCCACCGCTCGAGGGCGGAGGAGCTGACGCGGCTGACGCCGAGTCCATCGAGACCACGGTCACGACGGGGACCAGCCACGCAGCCCCAGCCAGTCCGGCCGCCCCTCTGAGCGCCGTGCGACGGCTGAGCAGCCCTGCCTCGTCACTGTGTGTCATGTTCGTGCGTCCTTCCCTGCGGTGTCCCTGCGACGACATCCCTCGTATGTCACGACCATGTCAGTTCACGACACTGCTGGTTCACGACTGTGCAACTTGACGATTCTGCGACCGGCTCGGCCCTGCCTGTTCCTGGTCCTCACGGAGGCTCCCACTTGCCGGCCGTTGTGCGACTGGAAAGGCGACCCGGAGCTCTTCCTCTACGTTGGGCAACACCAGAATCCTATTTCCGGCCGTTGGTTGAGCCGAGCGACATTCGCATGACCCGGCACTACGTCATCGGGCGTAGGACAACGGACGCCGGGCTGCCCTACCGTCGGCCCATGGACCTCGAGACGGTGTTGGTGCTCGCCCCCGCCGTGAGCATGCTGCCGCTCGGTGCGGACCTGTCCGTCTTCAACGCGGAGTCCGGCGCCACCCTGGCGCTGAACCGGACCGCCGCGGACATCCTGGCCCTGGTCGACGGCGCCACGTCGCTCGCGCAGATCTCGACGGTCGTGGCGAGCGCCTACGAGCAGCCGGTTCCCGACGTCGAGACGGTCGTGGGCGAGGTCGCCGAGACCCTGCTGCGCCACGGCGCTGTCACCGTCGGCGCTCGCGCACCCGCCTGACGAACTCGGACCGCCCCGCTGCTCCCCCGACCGGACGTCGGGCCGACGTGGGGGAGGTCGGGTCGGCGCGCTGTGCAGGTGACAGGTCACCGCCGGATCCGGCCGACCGGGTGAGCGCGCCCGCCGTCCGAGACAGGGACTTCCACCCGAGCGCAGCGAGGCTCGCAGCCGACGTCTGCCTGCTGGAGCGGGCAACCAGGCGACTCAGCGAACCGCCCGTCGCGGTCCGCTCGGGCGGCGAAACCCAGGTGACGGCTCCGTCGACCAACGACCACGGGTGCCACGAGCCATCCTGGTACGACTGCGATCTCGCGTCGCCCGTGACTCGCCTCAGTCGGCCGAGCATGAGGTCCAGCGCAGGTCGGGCGCCCCACTCGTCAGCCACGCGCCCCAGCACGGCGGCATCCGGCGCGGTGGCGGTGATGGCCGCCCGCAGGTCGGTCAGCCACACGAGTCGGTGCCCGCCGGACGCCGCGGCGTGGACGGCGAGGTGGACCACGGCATCAGCGTCACCCAGGCCGCGGACGGCCACCGGACCGGCATCGAACTCGACCGACCGGCCATGGAGGACCCCGAAGGCAGGCGAGCGGTCGATGGACATCGGCGACGGCCCGAGCGACCAGTGCAGGTCCAGCGCGCCCCCAGAGGGAGTCCGCAGGACCAGCTCGTGGACATCGGCATCGAGCAGGAACGGCCAGTTGGCGTCGAGCAGGGTGAAGCCCGCACCCTCCAACGCGTCGAGCGCGCCACCGAGGTCCTCGGGAGCCACCACGACGTCGAGGTCGACGTAGGAGCGAAGGCTCGGCTCGGCATACCAGCGGGTCACGGCCGGCCCCTTGACGACGAGGAACCGGACCGCTGCCGCGGTGAGCGCCCCGTGGGCCAGCCCCAGGTCGACGAGGGCACGTTGGTGCCGGCCGAGGACGGCGTGCACTGCCACGTCCACCCCGTCCAGCACCACTCCGGACGTCAGGGCTCGCTGGCGCACCCACCCCTCGACGCCGTGGATCTGGGCAGCCGTCAGCAGACCTTCCGGGACGCCCTGCCCGGGCGACCAGCTCCCTCGGCGCGAGCCCGGCGCGACGGCATCCACGAGCCACGCGGCGGTCCGGCGGTCCAGCCGTCGCGGCAGGGTCGCCCAGCTGTCGCCGTCCGGGGTGCCGACCATGGTGGAACGGTAGTCGGAACCCCACTCCGTGCTCGCGACTACCGCGAAAGACGTAGTCGACTTCCACCGTGCGCATGAGATTGCGCTCATGCGGATGGGGCCTGCCCTGACCACCGGGGGTTCCTACCCTCGATAGCAACACGGCGTTGTGCCACAACCGTGTTCGCGAGCGTGAGTAACAGTGTGGAGGGGCAGTGGGGAAGGCGCGCATGCCAGCAGGAAGGGCATCCGGGGGGGCTCGGAGGTCGGGATCAGAGGACTTCATCGACAGGCTCACCTCCGTGAGCCTGCGTGGGCTCGCCGCGATGTTCGTCGCGCCGGAGCGCAACTTCGTCCAGACGCTTCGCGGGGTTCCGGGACCGCAGGGTCGCTACGGCCGGGTCGAGGGCCGCAACCTGCGGTATGCCGCGATCTCGGCCCTCGGCCTCGCGTGCGTTCCGGCGACGGACCAGACCCGTGTCCTGGACGGCCTGACGGCGCTCGACCTGGCCACCGAGGTGGCTCAGCAGGCCGTGACGGCCACCGACCCGGGCGCCGTCGCGTTGGCTGCGTGGTCGGCCGCTGAGGTCGGCACGACGGGAGACGCAGCGCTCTTCAGCCGGCTGCGCACCTGGCTGGACTCCGGCCGACCGCTGCCGACCGTGGACGTCGCGTGGATGGTCACCGCGGCTGTCGCCGCGCGCGGCCTGGGCGCCGCGGCCGGCGCCGATGGCCTTGCCGACGACGTGGCTGCCGTCGCAGCAGTCGGACGGGCTCGGCTCCTGGAGGCACAGGGACCGACCGGGGTGTTCCCCCATGCGCTTCCCGCCAGCTCGCTCGGGCGGCTGCGCGCCCACGTCGGGTGCTTCGCCGATCAGGTCTACCCGATCCAGGCGCTGGCCCGGCTCGCGGCGGCCGACGGGGACCCCGTGGCGATGGACGCCGCCAACCGTTGCGCTGCAGCGATCTGCGCAGTCCAGGGCAGCGCCGGGCAGTGGTGGTGGCACTACGACGCACGCGACGGCTCGGTCGTCGAGCGGTTCCCGGTCTACAGCGTCCACCAGCACGCCATGGCGCCGATGGCCCTGTTCGACCTGGCCGAGTGCGGTGGTGACGACCACACCGACGAGGTCCTGAAGGGTCTCGACTGGCTGCGAACGCACCCGGAGGTCGGAGCCGAGCTGCTCGATGACGACCTCGGCGTCGTCTGGCGCAAGGTCGGCCGGCGCGAACGCGCCAAGGCTGCGCGCAAGCTCGCGGCCGTCACCACCTCGGTGCGTCGCGGCTGGCACCTGCCCGGTGTCGACCGGGTCATGCCGGCGACCGTCGTCGACCGCGAGTGCCGACCCTACGAGCTCGGCTGGCTGCTCTACGCCTGGCACAGCGCCCCCCGAGCCGACCGCTTGTCCGTGCCCGACCAGGAGGACCACTCGCTTAGATTGGTTCCCGCGCAGCCCCGCCGCACCGAACGCCTCTTCGGGATGCCCGTGGACGCCATGACGCTCACCGAGGTCGTGGGCCGGTGTGACGCGGCCGTTCGCCACCAGCGTCCTGTCCAGATCGGCGTCCTGAACGCCGCCAAGGTGGTGCGGCTGCGCTCCGACGCCCTGCTGCGGAACTCCCTGCTGCAGTGCGAGGTCATGGTCGCCGACGGCCAGTCCGTCGTGTGGGCCAGTCGCCTCCTCGGCCGCCCGCTGCCCGAACGCGTCGCCGGCATCGACCTGTTCGAGGCCCTCCTCGCCCTGGCCGACCGTGACCGCCGCAAGGTCTACCTCCTGGGTGCCCGCCCCGAAGTCGTGGCCGAGGTCGCGCGCGTCGTCGAGCAGCGCTACCCCCGGGCCATGGTGGTCGGCAGCCGGGACGGCTACTTCACCGACGCGCAGGCACCCGAGGTCGCCGAGTCCATCCGACGGTCCGGAGCCGACATGCTCTTCCTCGGGATGGTCTCGCCCAAGAAGGAGATCTTCATCGGGACCTACGGCCAGAGCCTGGACGTGCCGGTCGTGCACGGCGTCGGTGGCTCGTTCGACGTCCTGGCCGGCGTGACCGACCGAGCCCCGCTCGCTTGGCAACGGGCCGGCATGGAGTGGGCCTACCGCCTCAAGCAGGAGCCGCGCCGGCTGGCGCGTCGCTACCTCACCACCAACACGGCCTTCCTGGCCCTCACCATCCAGGAGCGCGTGCGCCCCACCTTGCCGTATGCCGCGGCGCCGACTGCCGAACAAGAGCTCAGGAGCGTGTCATGACCGAGGTGTTCAGCGGCCGAGTCGCCGTGATCGGGCTGGGTTACATCGGCCTGCCGACTGCGGTGGCACTGGCCACCCGCGGCATCGACGTGGTCGGGGTGGACGTCAACCCGGCCACGGTCGAGGCGGTCTCGAGGGGTCAGCTCCCCTTCGTCGAGCCCGACCTCGCGGTGGGGGTCAGCGGCGCCGTCAGCATCGGGCGGCTGACCGCCACGATGGAGACGCCTGAAGCCGACGCCTACATCATCGCCGTGCCCACGCCGTTCAACGACGACCACACCGCCGACGTCTCCTACATCGAGAAGGCGGTGGCCCAGATCGCGCCGCAGCTTCGTGGCGGTGAGATCGTCATCCTCGAGTCGACCTCACCCCCGGGAACGTCGATGGGGATCAGCCGCCAGCTGGCCGAGCTACGACCGGACCTCACCCTCCCCCACGCCTCAGAGGGAATGGCCGACATCTACGTCGCGCACTGCCCGGAGCGGGTCCTCCCGGGCCGCGTCATGATCGAGATGGTCACCAACGACCGCGTGGTCGGAGGGATCACCCGTCGTTGCGCGGAGAAGGCAGCCGCGATCTACCGGGTCTTCGCCCAGGGCGACATCCTGCTCACCGACGCCGCCAGCGCCGAGATGGCCAAGCTGACCGAGAACGCCTACCGGGACGTCAACATCGCGTTCGCCAACGAGCTGTCGCTGATCTGCGAGTCGCTGCACTTGGACGCGTGGGAGGTCATCAAGATGGCCAACCGGCACCCCCGCGTGAACATCCTCAACCCTGGGCCGGGAGTTGGCGGGCACTGCATCGCCGTCGACCCGTGGTTCATCGTCGGCGCCGCTCCCGAGCTCTCCAAGCTGATCCGGACCGCCCGCGAGATCAACGACCACAAGCCGCATCACGTTGCGCAACAGGTGGTTTCGAAGGCATCGCGGTTCCGCGACCCGACCATCGCCTGCCTTGGTCTGGCCTTCAAGGCCAACATCGACGACCTCAGGGAGAGCCCGGCCGTCGACATCGTCGAGGAGATCGCCCGGTCCCTGCCCGACGTGGAGATCCTCGTGGCGGAACCGTTCACCACGGCTCTTCCCCAACGGCTCGCCGTGCTGCCCAACCTGCGGCTGGTCCCGGCGGAGAAGGCCGTGGAGACCTCCGACATCGTCGCGCTGCTCGTCGACCACGACCAGTTCCGCTCGATGAACCGCAGCTGGTTGGCCGGCAAGGTCGTCTACGACACCAGGGGCATCTGGCGCTGAGCGGCCGTCCCTACGTGCAGAGCTGGCCGCTGACCGACGGGTTGGCCGAGTCGATCTTCTGCCCGGTCTCCAGCACGTAGTTGCCGGTGCGGTTCCACCCGTCGGTGGGCTTGCCCCGGGTGTACCAGACCCCCCACTGGCCCACGCAGCCATACCGTGAGGTCGAGAAGACGTTGTTCGTGTAGGAGACCCGCGTGACGCTGTAGCCACCGGCCGGGCTGCTCTCGGACGGCGAGTAGTCCTCGGCATACGTGGCGAAGCCGCCGCCCTGCATGAGGTTGTGGTCGATCACGACATTGTCGACGCTCTTGCGCGAGTTCCACAGCGCGATGGCCGAGTCCTGCCCCGCTGCCACGTCGATCGTGTTGTGCCGGATCACGCCGTTCTTGGCGCCCTCGGTCTGAATGCCGTCGATGTGACCGTTGGCGGCGTTGGTCGTGAACGCGTGCAGCCAGTTGTCCTGGATCGTGAAGTTGTCGCCCGTCCCGTCAGCGCCGGGAGTGTCCGACCACATGAAGATGCCGTCGTTGATGCCCTTGCAGTCGTTCGCGACTGCCCTGAACGACGTGCCCACGTGGAAGATGCACGCGTGGGTGTGGTTGAGCCCGTCCATCGTCGTGTGCTCGATCGTCGCCGAGGCTCCCGCCTCGATGAAGATGACGGCACTACCGCTTGCACCGCCGCCGTCGTTCGTCACCCAGCTGTTGCGAATCGTCACGTTCTTGGCACTGACCACGATGCCTCCGGTGACCTTCCACCCGTCGATGACGGTGTTGTCGGTCTGCACCACCACGGCGGACTTCGCGACGAAGGTCTGCCCAGCCGGGTAGCCGGTGTTGCCGGGGCCCGGCCAGCCGCACGCGGCCAGGGTGGCCCAGACCTTGGCCGTGGCGCAGGCACCCGCAGGAGGGGGCGTGGTGGTCGTGGTCGTGGTGGGCGGGGGCTTCCTCTTCCAGGTTCCGCGTGGCGCGTCAGCCGTCACGGAGGCACCAGCCGCGGCCGCCTTCAGGGCCGGGGCCGCAGAGGTTGCTGAGCGAAGCTGCTGGCGTGCGACCGAGCTGTCCGTCATGGAGGTACTCGCGGCCCCGCTGACCTCGTCGCCGCCACTCGACAGCGGCAGGACGCTGCGGTCGGCAGCCGTCGTCCCCGGGGCCGCGGACGTGCTCGCTGCTGCCACCCGAGCGGGTGGCTGCACGGTGTCCTGGACGACGGGCACAGCGGCCGCAGCGACGACGGCCCCACCGCCCAGCAGGGCCGTGAGCACCACGAGGGCACGAGCCCCGGAGGACAGCGAGATGATGCGGGGGGATGGCGCCATGAAAGGGGACTCCTCGGAGCGAAAGGCGCCTCAGCCGGCACCATTTTCTGCACCCGGCCCTGCCCGGACATGCACTTGCTCCGCGGAACCGTAGCAGCAACTCGGGCAGAAACCGTAGGAATCCCTACGTCAAATGGATGAACGGACCAGGCCGCCTCGGCCGTTCTCCACCGCGTCCTTGCAGGCCAGCGGCCCGTCAGCGGTCCGCGACGAACTCGTCGGGGCGCGCGGCACATCCGAAGAAGCTTTCCATCGCCTGGACGCATCGAACGGCCGCCCGGCCGTCCCCGTACGGGTTGACCGCCTGCGCCATCGCGCCGTATGCCGCAGGGTCGGTGAGCAGCGACGTGACCTCCGCGACGATGCGTTCCTCATCGGTTCCGACCAGCCGGACCGTGCCGGCCGTGACGGCTTCGGGTCGCTCGGTCGTCTCGCGCATCACGAGGACCGGCTTGCCCAGGCTCGGCGCCTCCTCCTGGACTCCCCCACTGTCGGTGAGGACGACCTCGGAGATGCTCATCAGCGACGCGAAGTCCGCGTAGTCCAGCGGCTCGGTCACCAGCACGTTGTCGCGATCCCCGACGATGGGGAGCAGCACCTCGCGCACGGTGGGGTTCAGGTGCGCCGGGAGGACGAAGACCACGTCGGGGAACGCGTCGGCGAGCCGGGCGATGGCCCGTCCGGACTGCCGCATCGGCTCTCCCCACGACTCGCGCCGGTGGGCCGTGATCAGCACGACCCGGCGTCCCCTGAGGTCGGTGAGGTCCGCCCGGGTGAACTCGGCGCCCCGCCCGACGACGTCGAGCAGCGCATCGATGACCGTGTTACCGGTCGTCACGACAGCGGCGGGGTCCACGCCGTCCCGGAGGAGGTTCTCCCGCGAGGTCGAGGTCGGGGCCAGGTGGAGCGCGGCGAGCTGCGTGGTCAGCCGGCGGTTCACCTCCTCGGGAAAGGGGTTGTAGCGGTTGTCGGTCCGCAGCCCTGCCTCGAGGTGGAAGACCGGCACCTGGTGGTAGAACGCACCGAGAGCGGCTGCGAAGCAGGTCGTCGTGTCGCCCTGGACGAGGACGGCGTCGGGCTGCTCCTGCTCGAGCAGCGGCCTCAGGCCCACCAGCGTTCGAGTGGTGATGTCCTCGAGGGTCTGGCGCGGCGAGATGATGTCGAGGTCGTGCGCCGCCTCGATCCCGAACAACGAGTTGACCTGGTCGAGCATCGTCCGGTGCTGACCGGTCAGCACCACCACGGGCGACAGGTGCTCGGACCGCTCGAGGGCGCCCACGACAGGTGCCATCTTGATGGCTTCCGGCCGGGTGCCGTAGACGACCATGATCCGCCGCACGATTGTTCCTCCCGAGGTCCCTTGCCGTCATCGTAGGAGAGCGGGGGCAGCAGGAGAGGGCCATCGCGCCGAGGCTGACCGAATGGCCCGAGATCTGGACAACTGGCTGACCCGCCCGCACCGGGTGTCCTAGCGTTGGTGTGTCGCAGACACGCGCGGGGAGGAGAGCTGTGACGAGTACACCCATGCTGCCGTCGAGCCGGGTACGCCAGATGGAGTCGGCCGCCTGGCGCGTCGAGTCCCGGGTCTCCCAGCTCGTCGACCTCTCGGTCCGCGGACTGGAGCAGATGCGCCTGCCGACAGGGGTCTTCGCCCACACCCTGCGCGGAGTTCCCGGCCCGGACGGGCCGCACACGCTCCTCGAAGGCACCGACCTGCTGTATGACGCGATCGTCGCCCTGGGTGCGCATCGTCTTCCCGAGGACCTCCAGCAGAAGGTCCTCGGCCAGCCGGCAGCACCGTTCGTCACCAGCCTGCTGCCTGCCGCCCTGACCACTGACGACCTCGGCGGCGCGGCCCTCACGGCGTGGGCGCTCGCCGAGGTCGCGGGTGTGGTCTCCGACGAGCTGTTCGCCCGGCTGGGCGCCGCCTTGGCGGTCCCGTCGGCTCCCCTCCTGACGGTCGACGTGGCCTGGATGCTCACGGCCGCCGTCGCGGCCGGTGCCGCGGGTGTCGCCCGGGCCGACGGAGGCGACGAGGGATCGGTCGGCACGGTCAGGACCGCCGCCCGGGCGTGGCTGATGACGAGCCAGGGCGACTCGGGGCTGTTCGCCCGAGCCCCCCATGGAGGCACTCCCGCGTGGCGGGCCCACGTGGGCTGCTTCGCCGACCAGGTCTATCCGGTCCAGGCGCTGGCCAGGCTGCACGCCATGTCAGGAGACCCCGGAGCGCTCGAGGCTGCCGAACGCTGCGCTGCCGCCTTCTGCAGCCAGCAGGGTGCCCACGGCCAGTGGTGGTGGCACTACGACTTCCGGGTGGGCACCGTCGTGGAGCGGTTCCCCGTCTACAGCGTCCACCAGCACGCGATGGCACCCATGGCGCTGTTCGAGCTGGCCGACGCAGGCGGCCGCGACCGGGTCGGTGAGATCGGGCTCGGCCTGGACTGGCTGCGCGCGCACCCCGAGGTCTTCGACGAGCTCGTCGACCCCGGCACCAACGTCGTGTGGCGGAAGGTGGGCCGCCGCGAACCCCCCAAGCTGGCCCGAGGCGTCGGCGCGGTGGCCACCTGGGCCAGGCCAGGCGCTACCGTCCCCGGCCTCGACCGGGTGCTGCCCGCCGTGGTCGTCGACCACGAGTGCCGACCCTACGAGCTCGGGTGGCTCCTCTACGCGTGGCTGGACCCCGCGGAGACCACCACCGGACCTCGCGGAGAGGAGCCGCGGCGGTGACGCCGCGGCATACCGGCTCCTAGTTGTGATGTCCAGCCAGGTTGTCCAATCTGGTGATGGGTGCGGCCTTGCCGATCGCTGAGTGGGGCCGGTGGTRGTTGTACTCGTGAACCCATGGTGGCAGCGCTTGGAGTCGTGCGTCCTCGGAGGGATAGAACTTCTTGAAGGCCCACCCGTCGGCCAGGGTCCGGTGGAATCGCTCGATCTTGCCGTTGGTCTGTGGCCGGTACGGCCGGGTCCGCTTGGGCATGATGCCCAGCTCAGCGCAGGTGTCGGCCCACAGGTAAGACTTGTAGGCGCCGCCGTTGTCGGACAGGACCCGNGTTGTACTCGTGAACCCATGGTGGCAGCGCTTGGAGTCGTGCGTCCTCGGAGGGATAGAACTTCTTGAAGGCCCACCCGTCGGCCAGGGTCCGGTGGAATCGCTCGATCTTGCCGTTGGTCTGTGGCCGGTACGGCCGGGTCCGCTTGGGCATGATGCCCAGCTCAGCGCAGGTGTCGGCCCACAGGTAAGACTTGTAGGCGCCGCCGTTGTCGGACAGGACCCGGCGGACGGTGACGCCGCGGGCGGCGAACCAGGCGACGGCGTTGCGCAGCACGGCTGCGGCGGTCTCCTTCGTCTCGTCGTCGTGGGCTTCGACGTAGGCGACGCGGGAGTGGTCATCGAGCACGGTGTGCAGGTAGCAGGTCCCGATCAGAGGCTTGCTGTGCTTGCTCTTCGGGCCGCCGGTCCGGGCGGCAGTGACGGCGCGGTTCTTCCACCCTTCGGTGCGCCCGACGTAGCGCCAGCCGCCGCCGTCGGGGACCTTGCCGAGCTTCTTGACGTCGACGTGGATCAGGTCGCCGGGCCGTTCGTGTTCGTAGCGGCGGATCCGCTCCCCGGTGACCCGATCMAGGTGGCTGAGCCGGTTCAGCCGGCACCGCACCAACACCGCGTGCACGGTCGAGGCTTGCATCCCCAGCTGGTCGGCGATCGCGACCGGACCCAACCGGTGCCGCAACCGCAACGCCACGATCCGGCGCACCACGGCGGTCGGGGTCCGGCCGGGTTGGTGGTGCGGCGCCGAGGACCGGTCACCCATCCCGGCCACCCCTTCGTCGCGGTACCTGGCCGCCCATTTCGCTGCCGTCTTCCAGGACACGTCATAGCGTTCGGCCGCTCGTGCCGGTGGCCAACCATGGTCAACGATCA